>NZ_JBHZAE010000001.1:1209709-1273147 GCF_042754105.1 Embleya sp. NPDC059237
CGGTGGGCGTTGCGCTTGTGGTTGGGGGTGCCGGTGCGGGGCGGGTCGGAGTCGACGGGTCGGCCGCCGCCGGCGTGCGGGGCTCCAAGACCCCGGGGGCCCGACGAGACAGGTGCATTGGTCGGCGGAAAAGCGGCCGGCAGCGGCGGGCAGGGTGAGGGGTCGGATCGGGTTTGCCGGGTTGCTTTTTCGAGGGGTCGGGCACTTCCGGTGGGCGTTGCGCTTGTGGTTGGGGGTGCCGGTGCGGGGCGGGTCGGAGTCGACGGGTCGGCCGCCGCCGGCGTGCGGGGCTCCAAGACCCCGGGCTTCCGGCGAGACAAGCGCATTGCTCGGCGGAAAAGCGGCCGGCAGCGGCGGGCAGGGTGAGGGGTCGAGTTGGTCCGTCGAGGAGCCTTCCCGAGTGGGTCGGGGGGTTTCGAGGGGCGTTTGCGGGAGGGTTGGGGGTTCGGAACCGGATCTCGGTGGGTGGTTGTGGGCTTCGAGGTTTCGGTGACCTGCGGTTTCGCGTGCTCGGCGGGCGAAGTCGGGCGTCGAGTGCCGGTTTCGTGTGCTCCGACGCCCTCAATGCCGGTGTGGAGACCGAAACTGTGCAGTCGCAGTCAGCTTCGTATGCTGCGACCTCGCAGAGGCCGTTGAGGAAACCGAAAGTGCCCAGTGGAGGCCGTAACCGGATCCCGAGGCCCTCCAAGCAACTGCTTTTCCTGCTGACCTGGGGTTTTCTCTCGCGCCGAGATTGGGGCACCCCGCGCCGTCCGGGTTCGTGAACCGTCCGTCACCCACACGCCCAGCGCACCACGAAAACACCACCCCAACCCCCTCGTGAAGGCTCCCCGGCGGACTCGACTCGGCCCCTCACCCTGCCCGCCGCTGCCGGCCGCTTTTCCGCCGAGCAATGCGCTTGTCTCGCCGGAAGCCCGGGGTCTTGGAGCCCCGCACTCCGGCGGCGGCCGACCCCACGACTCCGGGCCGCCCCGGACCGGCACCCGCAACCATAAGCGTGACGCTCGCCGGAAGTGCCCGACCCCTCGAAAAAGCAACCCGGCGGACTCGACCCCGACTCCTCACCTGCCCGCCGCTGCCGGCCGCTTTTCCGCCGAGCAATGCGCTTGTCTCGCCCGAAGCTCGGGGTCTCGGAGCCCCGCACGCCGGCGGCGGCCCACCACCGACTCCGACCCGCCCCGCACCGGTCACCCGCACGCCAAGGCGCAACGCCCGCCGGAAACACCCGACCCCCTTGGGCAGGCAATCCGGCGGACTCGACTCGACCCGACCCCTTACCCCCGGCCGCTCCTCCGCCGGGCAACAGACCCGCCTCGTCGGGAAGCCCCACCTCGGAGTCCCGCATCGCCACGTTCGTACGTCACCCGCGCCGATCCACGCTTTCGGGTGACGACGAGCGCCGACTTTCAAAGTAGTTTCAAAGTCGTGGCTCCCGAAAACGCTGCGGTGAACTTCTCCGAACTGGTGAACAAGAACAAGCAGACGCTTGCCCTGCTCGACGAATCGCCGCGGCTGCTCCTACACCGGAGAGATGGCGAGGATCTGGTCCTCACCACGGCGACCCGGGTCGAGCAGGACCAGAGTGTGGTGTCGGCGGCCACGCGGATACTGACCGCGCTTGCGCGCCGGGAACCGGGAAGCACGGCCTTGCTTCTCGATGTGTTGCCGGATGCCTTCCCCTGGGTGCGTCTCCTGCCGGAATCCGACGTCCACGCCTTCGCCGTCGAACTGGTCGACACGATGCGTGCCGCCGACTCCCTCGGCAACAACGCCTCGGCTGCCCAACTGCTCACCGCGTGGCGACACACCGCCGAGGTCTACTCGGACCCCGAACTCCTGGCCGCGCTGACCAGGGACCACGACGAGGACCACGGCCCGATCCGCGACCCGCGAGGTATCGCGTGACCCCCGGTCGCGGCGACCGCGCCGCCCCTCCGGCCCACACGTCGCGACGCCTGCTGGGTGACCTTTGCCGGGACGGGACACCCGGACACCCTCGGGACACCGGCCGCTCACCGTGATCGGCCCGTGCCACGCCGGGTGTTCCCCCGGTGACCACCCCCCCGAGTCGGAGACGGCGTCGGTGTCGGTGTCGGTGTCGTGTGGACGCAAGGGGTTCCCCCACGACAGGTTCCGGCGCGGGCCCTAGCGTGGCGGGTGGGGAACCTGAACGCGGAGTGGGGCGTCAGAGGGGCAAGGTTGTCGGGTGGGGTTCGTTCGGTGGAGCTAGGAGTGGGTGTGCGTCGCAATCGTGTGGGGAGACTCCGGGTCGGGGCCGTGGTGGCGGTGTGCATATCGCTCGCGGCGTTGAGTGCTTGTGGCAGCGAGTCGAGTCCCCTGTCCACCATCGAGAAGAGCACGCCGACCGCGCCGGTCACCGACAGCGCCTCGTCCGGGCTCGACGAGACCGTGCGCAACGAGGACCTGGACGTCGGCGAACTCGCGCGCCGCGCCAAGCAGTCGGCCGCCAACATCAAGACCGTGCACGTCGTCGCGGACATCGTCTCCGACGGCAAGGCGATCAAGCTGGACCTCAAGGTGGACCGCGGCAGCGAGGACTTCCAGGGCACCATCGAGCAGAACGACGTACGCCTGGAGGTGCGTCGGATCGGCGACGCCATGTACGTCCGGGGCGACGAACAGGCGTACCGCTCGCTGGTCGGCACGGTGGACGGCGAACTCGCCGCCAAGCTGCTCGCCGGGAAGTGGCTCAAGGGCGACGCCAACAGCGAGAAGCTGCGCGGAGTGCGCAACATCACCACCGTGGCCGACCCGGGCGCGGCGCTCAAGGATTTCCCCGAGGACGGCGTCAAGCTGCCCATCGAGACGATCAACAACCGGCGGATGATCCCGCTCACCGGCCCGCCCGGACGCGACGACGGCAAGGTCTACATCGAGGCCCAGGGCGGCAAGCCCTACCCGGTGCTGATCGTGTCCAAGGGTGGCAAGGGCAACAAGAGCAGCGGCTCGATCAGCTACGGCGACTTCGACGTCCCGGTGAAGGTGACCGCGCCGCCCGCCGCCGAGGTGATCGAGATCCCCGACCGCGGCACCACGTCCAGCACGCCCCGACCGGGCAGCACGGCCTGACCGACCCTTGGCCGACCCATACCGGATATCCCTCGACTCGGAGCGAACGACACACTCGCGCCGCCGGACTGATCCACTCGCCCTAGGATGCTCTCCAGCCAGACGCGGCCCGTCTCGGGACGGGCCGGCGCAATCGGGGAACCACCGTAGAGGGGAGTTTGCGATGACGGTCGTTCTCGCACAGGGGGAGAGCGTCACCATCGGCAAGGGCGAGGCCGGTTCGGCCGCGCGGGTCCGGATGGGGCTGGGCTGGGACGCGGTCAAGCACAAGGGGCTGCGCCCGGGTCTGCAGGCGCTCACCGGCGTCGACCTCGACGCGTCCTGCCTGCTGTTCGACGCCGACCACCACCTCGTCGACACGGTGTGGCCGCGGCAGTTGGTCTCCAAGGACGGCGCCGTCACGCACACCGGCGACAACACCACCGGCGCGGGCGACGGCGACGACGAGTCGATCATCGTCGACCTCGCCGCGCTGTCGCCGCGCGTGACGGCACTGGTCTTCACGGTCAGCGCCGACTCCAGCCACGCCTTCTCGCGAGTCGCCAACGCCTACTGCCGGCTCGTCGACGAGCACGACGACAGCGAGATCGTGCGCTACGAACTGTCCGAACACGGCGGCCACGACGCGCAGATCATGGTCAAGCTGGCCCGCGTGGCCGACGGCTGGCAGGCCACCGCGATCGGCCGGGCCGCCAAGGGCAACACGTACCACGACCTGCTGCCGGAGATCCTCAAGCACCTGTAGCCACACCGGCCACCTGTAGCCACATCGGCACGGACCGGGCCCACAGGGGCGGACTACGCCGCGACGACGAACCCACGCTCGCGCGCGTAGTCCGCCAACGCCTCGCGCAACCGCCGCCGCCCCCGGTGCAGGCGCGACATCACCGTGCCCAGCGGCACCTTCGTGAACGCGGCGATCTCCTTGTACGGAAAGCCCTCGACGTCCGCGAGGTACACCGTCACCCGGAACTCCTCGGGCAGCGCCCGCAACGCGGCCACCACGTCCGAGTCCGGCAGGTGGTCCAGCGCCTCCAGCTCCGCCGAACGCAACCCCGTCGACTCGTGCGAGGCGGCCCGGTACAGCTGCCAGTCCTCGATCTCCTGCGTGGTCGACACCACCGGCTGCCGCTGCTTTCTGCGGTAGGAGGTGATGAAGGTGTTGGTGAGGATCCGATACAGCCAAGCCTTGAGATTGGTGCCGTCGCGGAACTGATGGAAGGACGCGTACGCCTTGGTGAACGTCTCCTGGACCAGGTCCTCGGCATCGGAGGCATTGCGGGTCATCCGCAACGCGGCCGGGTAGAGCGGCTCCAGGAACGGCACGGCGTCGCGCTCGAAGCGGTCCAGCCGCGGGCCGGGGGTGGTCAGCAGATCACTCACGTCGTCGCTCCCGGATCGAAGGGTACGGAGGGTGCGGAGGGTACGAGGGACACGAAAGGCGTGAAGGGCGTGAAGGGCATGAAGAGCGTGAAAGGTAAGTACCCATCGGCGCCGTCTGCCCGGCCCATCCCTCATCGCGCCAGGGTCATACAACTCCCCTGCCCATCATGTGCTCGTCGACGCCGGAATCAGTCGTGACATTGGTCCCTCCGCACGGGGTATGAGGGCCCGGGCGAACCCACCGGCCCGCGAAGCCGGCGCGAAGATGACGGAGGGTCAATATCCGTACACGATATGACGATTCGCCGTCGTTCCCCGGACCGCCCGCAACCCGTACCATCGAACGATGGGTAACTGTACGCGCACGATCGTGATCACAGCGCAACGGTCGGCGGGTCGGCTCCCCCAGCCCCTTCCCTCACATCTTCGCCACCGCCAGCCTCGCCAGCGACACCAACTGCTCCTTGCTCGGCGGCGGGTCGCCGCCGCCCGCGTTCAGCGAGAACACCGCCGTCTCGTCGCCTCGCCGGGCCGCGACGACCAGTACGCCGCCGATGGTGTCGGGCTGCACGTAGACCGCCGCGTCGCCCACCCCCGCCACCTTCTCGGTGCGCGCGTCGCCCAGCGTGCCCAGGTATGCCTCCAGCGCCTTGTCCACCCCGCCCGCCTTGGAGCGCGTGGCGATCGTGCTGACCACCGGGGTGCCGTCGGCCGCCGCGTAGTCGCAGCCCAGCGGATTCTGCGCGGCCTTCAGGCCCGGCAGCGCCAGCGCCTGCGAGACCTGGTCGGCGGTCAGGATCGAGCACGCGTCCACCGCCCGCAGGTCGCCGCTCGCACCGGTGCCGCCGCTCGCGGCCGGACTCGCGCCCTTGTCCCCGGCCGCCTTCGTACCGCCCCCGTCGCCGTCGTCGCACCCGGCCAGCGGCAGCACGACGGCCGCGACCACGACCGCCACGCCCATCCGAACCCTCACGGCGTTCCCCGTTCCCGTTTCCCGGGTCGTCCCCGGCTCGACTCCCGGGTTGTCCCCGGCCTCCCGCATGATCCGACATTTGATCCGCCATGTCCCGGCCGACGGTGCGATCGGGCCGCGACCGAGCCGCGACCGGGCCCACGCCGACACGCCCGCCCGCCCCCGCCGTTCGGGTCGAAATGTCTCGCGATGCGGGCTGCGAGCAAGGTCACACCCGCCCCGATGAACCCGATATCCCCAGGTGGGACACGGAATCCCGGTCCGCCCGCCGTGCCCGGCATGTGGACCGGGCCTGCGGGGCACCTGCACACGTGTCCTAAAGTCACGCAGGGTTCGACCCGTTGCCGAGACTCCACCCAGGGCCCGGCACTTCGTCGTCTCGAGGTACCCGTCCGATTTCCCCCGCACCCGGACACCCCGGGCAAGGAGGTACGCAGCTCGTGATCCGTAAGCTGTTGGTGGCCAACCGCGGCGAAATCGCCGTACGCGCCCTGCGCGCCGCCACCGAGCTCGACATCACCACGGTCGCCGTCTACGCGTACGAGGACCGTCACTCCCTGCATCGGCAGAAGGCGGACGAGAGCTACGAGATCGGCGAGCGCGGACACCCGCTGCGCGCCTACCTCGACGTGGACACCATCGTCGGCGCAGCGATCGCGTGCGGCGCCGACGCGATCTACCCCGGCTACGGCTTCCTGTCCGAGAACCCGCTGCTCGCCGAGGCGTGCGAGGCCAACGGGATCACCTTCGTCGGCCCCTCGGCCGCGGTGCTCTCGCTCGCGGGCAACAAGGTGCGCGCGCTGGAGGCGGCCAAGGGCGCCGGGCTGCCCACCCTGCACACCGCGCCGCCGCAGGACGACGTGGACGCGTTGGTGGCCGCGGCCGACGAGATCGGCTTCCCGATCTTCGTCAAGGCCGCCGCCGGCGGTGGCGGGCGCGGGCTGCGCAAGGTGGACCGGCGCGAGGACCTGCGCTCCTCGATCGAGACCGCGATGCGCGAGGCGCAGACCGCGTTCGGCGACCCGACGGTCTTCCTCGAAGAGGCCGTCATCCGCCCGCGCCACATCGAGGTACAGATCCTGGCCGGCGCCGACGGCGGCGTGGTGCACCTGTACGAGCGCGACTGCTCGATGCAGCGACGGCACCAGAAGGTTGTCGAGATCGCCCCCGCGCCCAACCTCGACCCCGAACTGCGCGACCGGATCTGCGCCGACGCGGTGCGCTTCGCCGAGGCCGTGGGCTACCGCAACGCGGGCACCGTGGAGTTCCTGCTCGACGAGCGCGGTCGCTACGTGTTCATCGAGATGAACCCGCGCATCCAGGTCGAGCACACGGTCACCGAGGAGATCACCGGCATCGACCTGGTCCAGGCCCAGCTGCGCGTCGCCGCCGGCGCGAGCCTGACCGACCTCGGCCTGGTGCAGAGCGAGATCCGGATCCAGGGCGCCGCGTTGCAGTGCCGGATCACCACCGAGGACCCCTCGGCCGACTTCCGCCCCGACACCGGCACGGTGTCCGCCTACCGCTCGCCGGGCGGCGCGGGCGTGCGGCTCGACGGCGGCACCTACACCGGCGCCGAAGTGTTGCCCTACTTCGACTCGATGCTGGTCAAGCTGACCTGCCGGGGCCGGACCTTCGGCGACGCGGTCAACCGGGCCCGGCGCGCGGTGGCCGAGTTCCGCATCCGCGGCGTGGCCACGAACATCCCGTTCCTGCAGGCCGTGTTGGACGACCCGGCCTTCCGCGACGGACGGATCACCACCTCGTTCATCGACGAGCACCCCGAGCTGGTGCGCTCGCGCCCCGGCGCCGACCGCGGCACCCGCCTGCTCGCCTACCTGGCCGACGTCACGGTCAACCGCCCGTACGGTCCGACGCCGAGCATCGCGGTGCCGCACACCAAGTTCCCCGAACTGCCCGCCGGCGAGCTGCCCTCGGGCAGCCGGGACCGGCTCCTGGAGCTGGGCGCGGCCGGTTTCGCTCGGGCGCTGCGCGAGCAGAGCGCGCTCGCGGTCACCGACACCACCTTCCGCGACGCGCACCAGTCGCTGCTCGCGACCCGGGTCCGCACCTACGACCTCGCCGCCGCGGCGCCCTATGTGGCGCGCCTGACGCCGGAGTTGCTGAGCGTCGAGGCGTGGGGTGGGGCGACCTACGACGTCGCGCTGCGCTTCCTCAAGGAGGACCCGTGGCAGCGGCTCGCGGCGCTGCGCGAGGGCATGCCCAACCTCAACATCCAGATGTTGCTGCGCGGACGCAACACGGTCGGCTACACGCCGTACCCGGACAAGGTGTGCGTGAAGTTCGTCGAGGAGGCGGCCCGCACCGGCATCGACATCTTCCGCATCTTCGACGCGCTCAACGACGTCGAGGCGATGCGACCGGCGATCGAGGCCATCCTGGGCACGCACGCGATCGCCGAGGGCACGCTCTGCTACACGAGCGACCTGTCCAACCCGGGCGAGAAGCTGTACACGCTGGACTACTACCTGCGGCTCGCCGAGCAGCTGGTCGAGGCCGGCGTACACGTGCTGTGCGTCAAGGACATGGCCGGCCTGCTCCGCGCGCCCGCCGCCCGGACCCTGATCGGCGCGCTGCGCGAGCGCTTCGACCTGCCGGTACACCTGCACACGCACGACACCGCAGGCGGGCAGCTCGCCACCTACCTGGCCGCGGTCGAGGCCGGTGTGGACGCGATCGACGGCGCCGCGGCCGCGCTGGCCGGTACCACCAGCCAGCCGCCGCTGTCCGCGATCGTGGCCGCGACCGACTACACCGAGCGGGCCACCGGCCTGTCCCTGGACGCGCTGTGCGCCCTGGAGCCCTACTGGGCCGCGGTGCGCGAGGCTTACGCGCCGTTCGAGTCGGGGCTGCCCGCGCCGACCGGGCGGGTGTACCGGCACGAGATCCCCGGTGGCCAGCTGTCCAACCTGCGTCAGCAGGCGATCGCGCTGGGCCTGGGCCACAAGTTCGAGGACATCGAGGACGCCTACGCGGCCTCGAACCGGATCCTCGGCAACATCGTCAAGGTCACCCCGTCCAGCAAGGTGGTCGGCGACCTGGCCCTGCACCTGAGCGCGGTGGGCGCGGACCCGGCCAAGTTCGAGGCCGACCCGGGCGCGTTCGACGTGCCCGACTCGGTGATCGGCTTCCTCCAGGGCGAGCTGGGCACCCCGCCCGGCGGCTGGCCGGAGCCGTTCCGCACCCGTGCCCTCGCGGGCCGCACGGCAAGCTCGACCCGCACGGTGGAGCTGACCCCGGAGCAGGACGCCGCGCTGGACGGCGACCGGCTGCGCGAGACGCTCAACCGGCTGCTGTTCCCCGGGCCGGCCCGGGACTACGACGAGGCCGAGCGGTTGTACGGCGACGTCTCCGCGGTGCCGACCGTGCCGTTCCTGTACGGCCTGGTCCAGGGCGAGGAACTGGCCATCAAGTTGGCCACGGGGGTGTCGCTCTACCTCGCGGTCGAGGCGGTCGGCGAGGCCGACGAGCGCGGCTTCCGCACCGTGTACTGCCGGATGAACGGCCAGCCCCGGGTGCTCTCGGTGCGCGACCGCTCGGTCAAGCCGGCGCGTCCGGAGAGCGAGCGGGCCAACCCGGAGAACCCGAAGCACGTGGCCGCGCCGTTCAGCGGCGTGGTCACCCTCCAGGTGGCCGTGGGCGACGAGGTCGAGGCCGGCGGCACGGTGGCGACCATCGAAGCGATGAAGATGGAGGCGTCGATCACGGCGCAGAGCGCGGGCACGGTGGCCCGGCTCGCGATCGGACAGGTGTCCTCGGTCGAGGCGGGGGACCTGCTGCTCGAACTGGGCTGAGCCGGGTCGGGCGGGCCGGGCCTCGGCTTGAGCCCGGCGGGGCCGACCCGGTCCCACTCGCGCTTCGGCGCGGGTCGGAGTCGATCGAAACCCGGACCGACCCGATCGTTTTCTCGAACGGCCCGAACCACACGAACCACCACCCGAGCATTCGGGTGGTGGTTCGTGGCGTTTTACGGACACGTTTGGCAGACGTTTGATTATCGAATGTTCGCTTTCACTGCGCCGTATGGGCTGCTTTCGTGCGTTTTTTCCGTTTCGCCGGTCCGTCGTTTGCCGAGGTGAGCCCGCATGTCGCGATCCTGACCTCAGGACGTACCCCCGGAGGGCTCTTGATCTTCCTGTGCTTCAGGTCACAGACTCGATGTCGCTCGGGGTTATCGGTGTCCATCCATCCGGATTGGGAGACCCTGCATGGCCGTGCGCCTGAGCACCCTCGACACGACCGCGGAACCCCGCGTCGCGGCACCCCCGCCGGCGCCGACCGTAGATCTCGACGACCTGTTGGCCCACCCGCACCTGGTCACCCGGCTGCCCACGCCGATGGCCCGGGCGGCCGGCGATCTGATGCTCGCCCGGCTCGCCACGCTGGAGCCGGGCACCGTGGACCACTCGTACCTGCGCGGACTGCTCGTCGAGCTGAACCTGCCGATGGTGCGGCACGCGGCCGGGCGCTACCGGCGACGCGGTGAGCCGGTCGAAGACATCGTCCAGGTGGGCACGATCGGCCTGATCAAGGCGATCGACCGCTACGAGGCGGATCGTGGCAGCAGCTTCATGGCCTACGCGATGCCGACCATCATCGGCGAGATCAAGCGTTTCTTCCGGGACACCTCCTGGTCGGTGCGGGTGCCGCGGCGGCTGCGCGAGCTGCGTACCGAGCTGCTGCGGGCCACCGACGAGCTGACCGCGATGCACGGGCGTACGCCCACGCCGCGCGAGCTGGCCGAGCGGTTGTGCATCACCGAGGAGGAGGTGCTGGAGGGGTTGGACGCCTGCACCGTGTACACCGCGACCTCGCTGGACGAGACCGCCTACGGGGACGCGGACGGGCAGGAGACGGTCGGCGACCGGCTCGGCTCCGAGGACCATGCGCTCGACCTGGTCGAGTACCGCGAGGCGCTGCGCCCGCTGCTGGCCGAGTTGCCGCAGCGTGAGCGGGCGATCCTGGTCATGCGGTTCTACGGCAACCTGACGCAGGCGCAGATCGGCGAGCGGATCGGCATCTCGCAGATGCACGTGTCCCGCCTTCTGGCCCGCACGCTGGCTTCGTTGCGTGAACGGTTGATGATCCCGGGCTGACGTTGATGCCTGATGCCTGACGCCTGCCGGCTCGGATGGGGACGGCGGGTGCGAGTCGGCGGGGCGCGTGCGTGGTGCGCGGGCCGTGTACGGTGCGCCGTGCGGGCACGGCCGATCGCGCCTCCCGTGGCCGCAGTGGCGTGCCGAGGTCGCCCGCGCCGCCCGGGACCGTGCGGGCCGGCGGGGCGGGCCGGGCTCGCCGCACGGGTACCGCAGCCGGGCCCGAGCGGCCGGGCGGGTGCTGCCGCAGAGCGGGACGTCCGCACGCGGATGGGCAGCGGAGTGCGGCGCGACGCGACACGACGAGCGCGGCCCGGTCGCGACGCCTGAGGCAACCGTGACCGCCGCGACCACCCGACTGCTTGGCCCGCTGCGACCGCCTGGGCCCGTCGTGATCACCAGGCACGCCGTGCCCGTGGCCGCGACGATCGCTCGGGCCCGCATGGCCGTCGTGACCACCCGGATCACCGTGACCGTTTGGTTCTCGTGGCCGCCTTGGTTTGCCCTGTCGCCCGTGGACGTCCGGATCCTCCGACCGCCTGGGTTCGCCTGGCGGCTGCGACCGCCGCGGCCCGCCGTGATCGTATGGGGCTGCCACGTCTGCCCGGGCCCTCCATGGCCGCCCGGGTCCGCCGTGTCCTCGTGGCCGCCGTGTCCTCCGGGCCCGCCGGTCGCGTGGTCGACTATCCCGGAGGGCGGCGTGCGTACGGCCTGTCCAGCCGCGTCAGCGGAACAGGACCTCGAAGGGGCGGCGGAAGTAGGCCAGTTTTTCCGGGGGCAGGGGGATTCGGTCGTCGCGGCCCGGGACCAGTGGGGCTATCTGGGAGGCCAGGCACGACAACGCCCTTTCCTTGCGGGCCTGTTGCACCTCGGTCAGGTCGACCCGCAGTGCCCGGCTCCACGGCACCCGGGCGTCGTCCGGCCGGGCCCACTGCCACATCCGCAGCGGGAACTCGACCAGCCCGACGCCGGTTTCCCGGCACGCCGCGTCGGCCGCGCGGCCGGTGCTCTCGTGATCCGCGAAGCCGTCCTCGCGCCAGTTCGTGGCGCACAGCGCGAAGCCCGCGACGAGCGGGATCAGCCGCTCCGCCAGGTCGCGTTCGTGGCTGCCGACCGTGCGGTCCGGGATGCGCAGTCGGATCACCTCCACCGGGGCTACCCCACCGGGATTGCCGACCAGTGTGGCGAACGCCCGGTCGGATTCCCGGATGCGTCGGGCGGCCAGTACCGATCCGGGTAAGCGGCTGCCCGGATGGGACGCGTCGCCGTCGGTCACGCTGACCACCCGGACCGGCGCGCCGCCCGCCACCGCCCGCGAGATGAATCCGCCCACCCCGAGCACCGCGTCCTCCGGGTGCGCGGCGACCACCACGAGGCCGCCGGCCAGGACCGGCCAGTCCTCGGGGAGGGTCACCGGCAGCGGTTGCCGTCGCCATTCGGACGTGGTGGTCCACGTGCTCCCGGAGCTCGAATCGGGTACGGCTGTACGCGATCCGCGGAAGGTGGGAAGGCTCATTGGGGCTCCCTGTCGAGTGGCGGAGTAGGGGTGACGATCTCCCGGAGGGGTGGTCGGCGCCTGGGTAAGACTTACGAGCATCCGTCACCCGAGCGGGTTTGACCATGCGCGACACGGGAATTGATGTGCCGTCAGGTGGCCGTCGGCACGGCCTCGGTGTCCTCCGTGCGCTTTCGCGCCGGGATCTGCGCGGCTTCGACCGGTTTGCGTCCGGGGATGAACAACGCGACACACAGGCCCAGGACCGCCGCTCCGCAGCCCAACCACAGCGAGGTCGTGAACGCGGCGCGGGAGGGGAACTCCCGCCCACCCGAACGCATCGTCAGGTTCGCGACCACGACGCCGATCACCGCGCTGGACGTCGACGTCCCGATCGAGCGCATCAACGTGTTCAGACCCGTCGCCGACCCGGTCTCGCCGATCGGCACGGCCTGCATGATCAGCGAGGGCATCGCCGCGTAGGCCAGGGCCACACCGACCGCCGACAGCACCGCCATCGCGACGATCTTCCAGATCGCGTCGAGCATGAACACCGAGCACGCGTAGCCGATCGCGATCACCAGGGTGCCCACCAGGAGCGAGACCTTCGGCCCATGGGCGGCCGAAAGCCGGGCGGACAGCGGCGAGATGAGCATCATCACGATCCCGGACGGCGCCATGCACAGACCCGCGACCACCATGCTCTTGCCCAGCCCGTAGCCGGTGCTCTCGGGATTCATCAGCACCTGCGGGAACACCAGCGACTGGGCGAACATCGCGAAACCGACCACGATCGAGGCAAGGTTGGTGAAGAGCACCTGAGGGCGGGCCGAGACGCGCAGGTCGACAAGCGGCTGCGCGGTGCGTAGTTCGAGCCATCCCCAGCCGAGCAAAACCACGACCGCGAGGCCGAGCAGACCGAGCGTGACGGCGCTGCCCCAGCCCCAGTCGGCGCCCTTGGTGATGGCGAGCAGCAGGGCGACGAGTCCGATGGACAGGCCACCCGCGCCGGCGAAGTCGAATCGTCCCGGCAGCCGGATCGGCGACTCGGGCACCAGGAGCAGTACGAGGACGATGTCCAGCGCGCCGATCGCGCCGGCCGCCCAGAACATCATGTGCCAGTCGGCGTTCTGCGCGATCAACGCGGCCACCGGCAGTCCGATCGCGCCGCCGATGCCGAGCGTCGCGCTCATCAGCGCGATCGAGGAACCCAGCTTCGCGGGCGGGAGTTCGTCGCGCATGATGCTGATACCGAGCGGGATCACGCCGAACGACGCGCCCTGGAGGAGCCGACCGCCCACCATCGGGAGCAGCGAGTCGGACAACGCGCACAACACCGAGCCGGCGACCATCAGGCCGAGGCTGACGACCAGGATCCGGCGTTTGCCGAACATGTCGCCGAGGCGCCCCATCACGGGTGTGCAGACCGCCCCCGACAGCAGAGTGGCGGTGACCACCCAGGAGGCGTCGGCGGGCGAGGTGTCGAGCATCCGGGGCAGGTTCGGCAGCAGCGGGACGACGAGGGTCTGCATCAGCGCGACGACGACGCCGCAGAAGGCGAGTACGGCCACGACCCGGCCGGCGCGATCCACGGCGGCGGGCGGATGGGGGAGGACGCCTGCATCGGCGCCTGCACCTGCGCCTGCGCCCGCACCCGCCGGGCTCGGCTTCGGTATGCCGCTCGAACCGGTCACTGACTGCCTCCTGGGACTTGTGGCGTAGGGCGTGCGTGCGTAGGGCGTGTGTGGGGCTGGGGTGCCGGCAGCGGCGGAATGATTGCCGCGGTCAATGAATGTGCACGATACACATGATGTGTATCGTGCACATTGCCTGGGCCCGGCGCTAGGGTCGTACACGGCGCATCGGGTGTGAAGGCGGGAGTGGATGTGTTGGAAGGCATCGAGCGGGAGCTGATGCTGATCGCTCGGCACCACGTCATGGGCAAGCGGCGGGGCGACGGCATGGAGCGGTCGGCCTACCTGCTGCTGACTCGCCTGGAGGTCGAGGGACCGATGACGATCGGCGCGCTGGCAGAAGCGTTTCGGCTCGACACCTCGACGGTGAACCGTCAGGTGGCCGCACTCCTGCGGGCAGGCGACGCCGAGCGCATCGCGGACCCGGACGGCGGCCTGGCCCGCAAACTGCGCATCACCGAGGCGGGCACCGAACACCTGGCGGCGGAACGCACCGGCCATTGCCGGGGCCTGGAACGTGTATTGGCATCCTGGGACGAGGGCGAACGCCGCGAACTGTTCGAGGTCCTGACCCGCTTCAACCGCGCGGTCGAGAGCACGGAGGGCCGCGAATGGCCCCGCCGCGAACCGGACGACACAACGGGCGAGACCGCACACACGGGCGGCGTCGCGCGCACGGGCGGCGTTGCGCGCGGGTGAGTCGACGGGGCCGGTGGGTGCGGTGAGCCGGGTCGGGGTGGGGGCGCGGTGGGGGGCACCGACGTGATGGCTTGTTCCAGGGCGCCGTGGCGGCGAGCGCTGCGAGGAGCCCGGTGGGCGGATGCTGCGGGCGGAGCCGGGGGCGTCCGGGCCGGCTGGTCACCGAGGATGCCCTCACGCGGATCCACACGACCTCGCGCGGCCACCCACGAGCGGTCGACAACTCTCCCCATAGGCTCTCGTCGCCGCCCGCGCGGCCGTGGGCGAGGTGGTCGGCGAGTGGGAACTCGTCTCGTCCGGCCGGGAATCGGTAGCCGAGCTTGCGGATCGACCAGCGGGTTTGCAGGCTTCGCTCCGGGTGCACGGTCGCGGATGCGCATGCTCGGGTGTGGGGCGGATGCCGCCAGGAAGGAGGCCCACCATGATCCTCCCGAAGGTCGGAGACCCTCGCTTCGTGACGATCCGCCGTGGTGGGACCCTCACCGATTCGGATCACCATCTCCTCGCCCTGTGGGCGGCAGCCTGCGCGGAGCACGTCCTTGACCTCTTCGAGTCGGCTCGGCCTCAGGACCCACGACCGCGCCAGGCGATCGAGCATGCCCGCGCCTGGGTGCGTGGCGAGGTCAAGATGATGCAGGCCCGCGCGGCGGGCGGCCATGCAATGGGCGCCGCTCGAGACCTGCGTGGCGCAGCACGGCATGCCGCTTACGCCGCCGGTCAGGCCGCAGTCGTTGCGCACGTCGCCGCGCACGAACTCGGAGCGGCTGCATATGCGATCAAGGCCGCACGCGCTGCCGCGCCAGAAGACGAGAGTGAGGCCGCGGGACGACTCGAGTGCCAGTGGCAGCGCGATCGGCTCCCGGAGGCGATTCGCGAGCTCGTACTCGACGATCAGCGATTGCGCAACGACATCTGCTGGTCGGTGTTTGACTGCTGAGGCTGATCCACCGGCACCTCGCCGAAGAAAACGACACCTGACCGACGACGGCGCGCCGAAACACCAACCGGCGGGGCGTCGCCGTCAGAGTTCGTCGGCATTGCGAACGCCGCCCGCCTCGGGGGTGGAGTCCGGTGCCGGTTCGGGGTCGGGGTCGGTGTTTGTTGTCGGCGCCGGGGGCGGCTTGGGGGCTGCGGAGGCTGCGGGGCCGGTGTCGGGATCGGGCTTGCGTTCGGCGGCGGACTTGGGATGGGGCTGCGGTTCGGGGTCGGGGGTTGAGGGAGTGTTGGCGGTGGGTGCCGGTGCCGATGCCGGTGGCGCTGCCGGTTCGGGTGTGGTGCTTTCGTCGGGTGTGGGCTCGGGCTTCGGGCCTTGCTTCGTGGTGGTGTCGGCCGTTGTGGCTTTGTGTGCCGGGGTTGTTTTGGGTGCGGGGTCCGAAACTGCCGAGGTTTGCGTGATTGCCGGCGTGGTTTTGGTGGCGGGCTTGGGTGTGGGCTTCGGGGGTGTGGAACTCGGCTTTGGTTCGGGGGTGTTCGGGGGCGTTTTGGGTTCGGGATTCTTTGTGGTGGGGGAACTTTCCTTCGATTGTGCCGCGTTGGTGGTTGTTTCGGTGGGTGTGGTTGATATTGGGAGGTCCTTGATTGGCTCCTCGTCGTACTCGTCCTCCATCTCTTCTCCGTCGTCTGCGAATCGGCGGCGGCCCGCGAGTGCCAACAGGGCGCCGGCTGCGACGAGGACCAAGCCCGCGACGAAGATGGTGGGCTCGTTCCCACTGGCGCCCGCCATGTCCGTTGTGATCGGCGCCATGTCTGCGAGGGTCCTCAACGGTGTGATCCGATCCATCGGTGAACAGGTCCGGTCGTCTTACTAGCAGACGCGGCGAACACGGGGAAACCGGCTTCGGGACGGGAGTTTCCCGCGTGAGAGTTTTCCTGGACGAAACACGAGCGCGCGAGGATCGGCCCGCGAACAAGGGGGCCGCGATGACCGTCATGGCGACACGTACGGGGCTTGGCTGGGAGCACGGGATCGACGACGTACCGTCCGACGTCGCGATCGCGGGAGGGTTGTGTGTGGTCGCGGGGGTCGCCGGCGGGGTGCGTCTCCTCGACGCGGCGACTGGGCGATTCCTGGCCCGGATCGTGGTGCCGGGCGGGGTGTACCGGGCCGAATTCTCGCCGGACGGCTCCGTGGTCGCCCTCGCCGGGCCCACCGGCTACGCCCTGTGGCGGGTCACCGACGGCGCCCTGGTGTTGCGGACGCCGGGCCTGCCCGCCCGCTGCGCGTGGTCCGCGGACGGTCGTTGCGCGGTGTCCTTCGGCGGCGTCGTACGGGTGTACGCGCCCGGCACCGGGACCGAGTCGTGGCGCGCCGTGGACGGGCGGGTGCGGGTGGACGACGTGGTCTGGGTCGACGGGGGCGGGCTCGCGGTCGCGCTCGGCGGCGAGGTGCACATGTACGGACCGCGCGGTCGCACGAATGTGTGGACGTGGCCGATCCCGGTGCGGCTGTTGGCCGGTACGCCGGGCGGGGCCTGGTTGTGTGCGGCGGGCGACGTGCCGGGGGTGCAGGTGCGCGGGGCCGGCGGCACGCACGAGGACCTGGATTCGGTCGGCGACCTGCCCGCCGTCGGGCTCGCCCTCGACGCGGGCGGCGGCCGGCTCGCGGTCGAGGACCGGGCCGGGCTGACCGTATGGGATCTCGCCGCCCGAGGCGGCCGGGTACGCCCGCGCCCGCGTCGGCTGCCCGCGCAACCTCGGGCGTGCGCGCCGCGGTGGCGGCCGGCCGGTGGCGGTCTGTTGGCCACGTCGGGGGGTGACGGGATGCTTGTGGTGTGGGATGTACGGGCGGGGTCGGCGCGCAAGGCGGCCACCCCGCTCGCGCGCCGGCACGTCTCGGCGCCGGTGGCCGCGCTCGCTTGGCACGGGACGGACGCGCTGCTGTTCGCGGACCGCGCCGGACGGGTCGGCGCCCGGTGGTTCCCGGAGTTGACCAACCGCTGACCGGGGGGCACCGGTGCCGCGAGCCGGTTCGATTAGGTTAGCCTCGCCTTACATATGCTGTGTACGGCCGGGAGGTCCGCCCATGGAACTGCTCGTGGAAGATCTGCATGCCGGATACCCGGGCCATCGTGCGGTGTCGGGCGTCGACCTTTCCGTCGCCTCGGGCACGGTGGTCGCGATCGTCGGGCCGAACGGCTGCGGGAAATCGACGCTGCTGCGCTCGATCGCGCGCCTGCACCGGCCGGAGTCGGGTCGGGTCGCGGTCGGCGGCGCGGACATCTGGGGGCTGAAGCCGCGTCAGGCCGCGCACCGCGTGGGCCTGTTGCCGCAGAATCCGCAGGCGCCGGAGGCGGTCACGGTGTCCGGCCTGGTGCGGTATGGGCGGCATCCGCACCAGGGTCTGTTCCGCCAGTGGTCGCGCGAGGACGAGCGGGTTTGCCGGGAGGCGTTGACCGCCACCGGCGTGCTCTCGTTGGCCGATCGGCGGCTCGATCGGCTCTCCGGCGGGCAGCGGCAGCGCTGTTGGGTCGCGATGGTGATCGCGCAGGAGGCGCCGGTGATGTTGCTCGACGAGCCGACCTCGGCGCTCGATCTCGGGCACGCGGTCGAGGTGTTGGGGCTGGTTCGGCGGGTGGCCGCGGGTGGGCGCACGGTGGTGATGGTGCTGCACGATCTGGCGTCGGCGGCGCGCTACGCGGATGTGCTGGTCGCGATGCGGGCGGGGCGGGTGATTGCGTCGGGGCCGCCTCGGGAGGTGGTGGACGCGGCGCTGGTGCGGGCGTTGTACGACGTGGACGCGGACATCCTGCGGGCGCCGGGCGACGGCACGCCCGTGGTGGTGCCGAGGCCCACGGACGGCGAGGCCGCCACGGTCGCGCCGGTCGCCTCCGGCTGAGCCGTCGCCTCGGGTCGAGCCCGGCCCCTGGCCGGTGCGCTTGGCCCGGTCGCGGATGGGCCAGGTGCCCGCTTGCCGTCCTCAAACGCCGGACGGGCTGATTGGGGTCTGGCCCCGGTCGTGCGTGGGCCCGTGCCCGCTTGGCGTCCTCAAACGCCGGACGGGCTGGTTTTGGTGGCGTTCGGGGGTTCGGCTGCGGGGGGGGGTGACTTGGTTTTTTACGGATGCGGCCGAGTGCTTCAGCCCGTCCGGCGTTTGAGGACGGTGAGCCGAGCATGGGTTGGTTGCGGTCGAGGGTGAGCACACCAGCCCGTCCGGCGTTTGAGGACGGTGAGCCGAGATGGGCTTGCCTGTGGACGTGGCCGACCCCATCAGCCCGTCCGGCGTTTGAGGATGGCTGGTGGGAACGTGGCCCATTCGCGAACGGGGCCGAGGGCGCCGACCCCGTTTCGGTGCGCGTTTCGCGACAGGTAGGTTGCCTACTGAGATGTGACGATGTGTCAGCTGATGAGGTGGGCGATGTTCGGCAGGAAGAAGAAGGCCCCGGTGGCGGCCGAGGGTCGGGACGTGGCGGCGTTGGTGCTTCGGGCCACGCTCGGCCCGATGTTGTTCGCGCACGGCTACAACAAGGTCGCCGGCCCCGGCGGCCTCGCCGGCACCACCGGCTGGTTCGAGTCGCTCGGTCTCCAGCCCGCCGAGGTGCATGCGCGCCTCGCGGCCGGGACCGAGATGGCGGCCGGCGTCGGCATCGTGCTCGGCGTGGCCAACCCGCTGCCGTCGGCGGCCACGGTGGGGCTGATGAGCGTCGCCGCCGCGACCGACCACAAGGGCAAGGGCTTTTTCGTGTTCAAGGGCGGCTGGGAGTACACCGCCGTGGTCGGCGGCGCCGCGGTCGCGCTGGCCGCGCTCGGCAACGGCAAGTACTCGATCGACGCCCTGGTCGGCCGCCGGCGATCCGGCCTGCGTCCGGCGCTGTTCGCCGCCGGCGTCGGGGTGGCGAACGCCGCGCTGTTGCTGAAGCTCTGCTACAAGCCGGAGCCGAAGGCGCCCGAGGCACCGGAGCCGGAGGCGAAGCCGGACGAGACGGTCGACGCGTAACACTTCGGACCGCTTCGATCACCTCGGCCCGCCCCGAACCCCTCGGGGCGGGCCGAGGTGTCCGCGCGAGCGGCTACGTTGGGGTCCTCGTTGATCCATGGGCGTATCGAACGCCGTCGTGTGGAGGTTCTTGCTGTGCAGACGTTGCCCGAGTCCTGGCAGCCCGTGCTTGCGGAGGAGCTGGCGAAGCCCTACTACGCCGAGCTGACCGCGTACGTGGACGCGGAACGCAAGGAACACCAGATCTTCCCGCCGGAGGACGAGGTGTTCGCGGCGCTGGAGGCGACGCCGTACCAGGACGTGCGGGTGCTGGTGGTCGGGCAGGACCCGTACCACGACGACAACCAGGCGCACGGCATGTCCTTCTCGGTCCGGCCCGAGGTACGCATCCCGCCGTCGCTGCGCAACATCTACAAGGAGATGAACGCCGACATCGGCCTGCCGATCCCCGACAACGGCTACCTGATGCCGTGGGCACGGCAGGGTGTGCTGCTGCTCAACACGGTGCTCACCGTGCGGGCGCACGAGGCCGCCTCGCACAAGGGCAAGGGCTGGGAGAAGTTCACCGACGCGGTGATCAAGGCGGTCAACGACCGGGACGAGCCGGTGGTGTTCGTGCTGTGGGGCGGGCACGCGAAGAAGAAGATCTCGCTGATCGACACCGCCAAGCACGCCATAGTGCAGGGCGCGCACCCCTCGCCGCTGTCCGCGAAGCTCTTCCACGGCAGCAAGCCGTTCTCGCAGATCGACGCCGCGCTCGAGGCCATGGGGCACAAGCCGATCGACTGGACGATCCCCAACGTGAAGAAGTAGCAAAACGAGAGGCGCAAGAAAAACGACATCCGGCGTTCCGGTTCGGTATCGGCTCGGCCGCTATCGGACCGGAAACGGGCGCCATTCGGGAATGGCCGGAAATCTCCTTGCATCGGTGCGGAATACGTGCCGCGTGCCCTTACGGTGTGGGGTTCCCCCATCCCGTGCCTCCCGAGGCGGCCCCCGTGTCCACGTCCACAGTTCGGCCCGTCACTCCCACCTCCACGCCCACCCCCACTCTCGACCTGACTCCCGGCTACGTCGCGCATCGCGGCCTGCGCGAGGAGTTGGCCCGGCTGACCGAGGTGACCCGACACCTCGATCCGGTCGACATCCTGCGCGTGCGCGCGGTCGAGGAACATCTCGCGCTGGTGCTGCGCTTCCTGCGCGCGCACCATCGCGAGGAACACATCGTCCTGTACCCGTCGGTCCGCGCCGGTTCGCCCCGGGCCGCCCGCACCGTGACCGCCTTCCAGGTCGACCACTCGACCCTGGAGGAGGCGATGCGCCTGGTCGCCGACCGGAGCGTGCCGCTGCGGGATCGTTCGCCCGCGATCGGGCGACTGTGCGAACTGGTCGCCCGGCACAGCCTGGCCGAGGAGCACGAGCTGTTCCCGCTGATGCGGCGGCACGTACGCGGCACGCCCGACGGGCGGATGCCGACCCGGACCGTGCGGGTCTGGGGCCGCGACCTCCCGGCCTTCGTGGCCTTCCACCTGCACCACGCCACCGGCGCCGAGCGGCGGCGGGTGCTGCGCTGGATCCCGCCGGGGACGGCGCTGCTGTGGCGGGCCGGCTGGCGGCGCGCCTACGAACGGCGTCGGCGCGCCGCGTACGGCGGCTCCTGACGACCGGGACGGGGCCGACGGGAGATTGAAGACACGCCCTAGATTCGGTCCCGAGCCGGGTCCGTCGTGTCGCTCGGCGCGGTCAGCTCGGCCAGGAGTTCGCGGACCCGCTCGATCTCCGGGCCGGTCGGCTGTACGTCGCCGAGCGCGCGGACCAACGCGTCCAGCGCGCGGGCCGGTTCGGGCTCGGCGAGCGTGGACAGGTCGTGGATCAGCCGCAGCAGCATGATCCGCGGCGCGGCGATCTGCTCGCGGGGCAACGGGCGTTCGAAGTAGTCCTCGGCCAGATCCAGCCACAGGTTCCACAGGTCGGGCCGAGCGATCCGGGGCACCGCCATGATCGCGTCGGTCAGCGCCCGGGTGTGCCCGGCGGTGACGGTGCGGCGGATCACCGGCGCGGCGGGCAGGCGCGGCGCGGGCACCGTGCGGACGACCGGCGCGGGCCCCGCGCCGGCCGAGTCCGCCCGGTCCGCCGGCGCCGTCCCATCCGACCCCGATCCACCCGCCCTCGCCCCGTCCCCCCGCGGCCCCGGGAACGGCGGTGGCTCCGTCGGCCGGGTCGGCCCGGTGATCGCCGCCATCAGCTCCGTCTGCGCGTCCGCCTCGGACTTGCCGTACAACGTCCGGCGCAACAACGGCCGCAGCACGGACGGGATCTGCTCGCGCGGGACCTCGTGCACCACCAGCGGGATCAGCCGCCGACCGCTGCCGCGCAGCGCGTCGGACATCGCGGTCCACTCGACCGTGGTCCAGCGCTCCGGGACGAAGTAGGCCGGGGAGAACAGCGCGATCATGTGCCCGGCGTTGTCCAGCGCGCGGCTGACCAGCGTGGTCAGGTTCTCGCCGGTGGCCCAGTCCCAGGCGTCGAGTTCGACGTCCAGACCGGCTTGGACCAGCTGCCCCGCGACCCACTTCGCCCAATCCGTGTCCGAACCGGCGTGACTGATGAAGTAACGCACCGTCTCGCCCCCGTACTCCCCGTCATTCGCCATACGCATCAGCATGGCGCACCCGCCGGCCGGATTCGGCCCCGTCGCCGGATGTACCCGTCGTGTCGGCCGCTCACCCGGGCAGGTTGTCGATCGCCCGGCAGACCTCCTCCACGCCCTGGGTGTTGGGCAGCACGTCGTGCAGCGCACGGCACAGGCACTGCAGCGAGTGGATCGGTTCCGGGCCGTTGACCAAAGTCCGCAACATGTGCAGCAGCATCGAGCGCGCGTCGGTCATGTGTCGGTGCAGCAACTGGTGTTCGAGGTAGTCCTCGGACAGATCCAGCCAGATCGACCAGGTGTCCGGCGCGCGCAGCCCGCGCACCGCGAGGAACAGGTCGGCGAGGTAGACGACCTGGTTCTGCGGGATGGTCCGGGACAGCTTGGCCATGTTGCCGAAGCGCAGCAGTTCGAGGGTCACCTCCGGGGACACCAGCCCCGTCGCGAACAGCTCCGCGATCCGGGCGATCGCGGCGGGTCGGTCGCCGACGAACGCGGCGATCGCCTCGGCGGTGACCAGTTCCAGCTCGAAGCCCCGGTGTGCGTCGAGGAGCATCAGGACGGACGACTGCCGGTCCAGCGGCGGCAGATCGACCGTGCTGCCCAGGTGCCGGGCCAGCGGATCGGTACTGGTGATCAGCACGTGGCCGGGCCCGGTCGGGATCATCTCGCCGATCAGACCGGGCCGGTCCACCTCGTCGAAGATCAGCAACCAGTCCTCGCGCGAGCGCAGTTCGTGCCCCGGGCCGACGGTCTGGCCGACTCGCCCGCCGAGGTCGGCCAGCTGTTCGAGCACGCGGTGCAGGAAGGCGACGCCGCTCTCGGCCGGACGGGCGGCGCAGTCGAACCACCACACCACGTCGTACAGGTGGCGGTGCCGGTAGGCGTACTCGCGGGCCAGGTGCGTGGTGCCCAGGCCGGGCAGGTCGTCCTGGGGACGCAGCACCACCCGATGTTCGATCTGCATCAGCGCGCGCAGGTCCGCGAGGGTGTTGTCGCGACCGTAGAACCGCCCTCTGGTGCCCGGGACGCGCCACACCGGCGGATTGTCGGTGGGCGAGCGCGGCGGGGGCGGAGGCGCGGCCCTGGGCGGCGGCGGGGTGATCACGGGCGGCGGGCCGGGCGCGGATGCCGGGGCGATCACGGGCGGCGGGTTCGCCGGCGGCGGCACTTTCGCGGACCCGGGCGCGGGCCCGGGTACAGGCGCCGGCCCAGGCACAGGCGCGTTCGTGGGCGGCCGGTCCGGCCTGGGCGGGCGCGGCGGCGGGGATATCGGGTCCGACACGGTCAGGAGAACCCCGTATTCCGCGCGGGCAGCGGTGCGAACCGGTGCACCGCGGCCACGAGCAGATCGCGTTGGCCGACCGCGTCCGCCTCGGTCAGGTCGACCGGCGGCACGCCGCGGAACATCGACGGCACCTGGGTGTGACCGATGACTATGGGCAGCAGCCGACCGCCCGCGTCCCCGTCGCCCAGCGCCTCCTCCCACTCGTCCATCGCCAACCGGCGCGCCTCGAAGTAGTGCTCGGAGAACAGCGCGAGCACGTGCTCGCCCATCCCGCGCGCGCGGGCCATCGCCTTGCCGAAGCTCTCGCCGGCGCTCCAGTCCCAGCGGCTCAGCGAGACCCGGTAGTCCTCGAACGTGAGCACCTCGCTGACCCAGTCGGCCCAGGCCAGGTCGTTGCCGACGTAGCTGATCACCAGGTCGGTGCGGGCCGGGGGGACCGGCTCCAGGATCGGCAACCGGCGTGGCACCTCGGGCATCGTGCGCGAGGAGCCGTCGTGGCTGCCGAACATCGGCTCCACCTCGTCCGCCTCGGCCGCGTTCAGCGGCGCCACGCGATGGCGCAGCGCCGCGGCCACCCGATCGGCTACGGTGCGAACCGCGCGGACGTAGCCGAGATCGCGGATGCCGCCGAGCCGCAACATGTCGAACACGCTCGGCCCGCGACCGGGCGCGGGGATCCCGACCGGCCACTCGATCGGGCCGACCGCGGGCGGCACGGGTTGTTCGATCGTGGTCCACGGTACGGCGATCAGGTTCGGCGCCGACACGCCCACGATCGACTCGTGTCGACGCAACCGGTCGGTGAACACCGCCCAGTCGCGCCCGCAGTCCAAGTCCTCGAAGTAGTCGTCGGAACACAGCGCGACCATCGCGCGCGCCTGGGCGGGCGGATCGCCGTCGGGCATCTGGATCGGACCGAAGGTCGGCTGCAGCCGGATCGCCGCCCGCACCCGGTCCATCCCGCGCCGCAGTTCCGCCTCGACGTCGTCGTGGAAGCGGGCAGCCCATTTGGGATCACGGTCGGCGACGTGACTCGTGAAGAAGTCGTAGTCCACCAAGCGACCCCCGGATCGTGCACCGTACAAAAGGACGGCCCAGCGACACCCGCGACCGCGCCGCGGGTCTGGCAAGTGCCGCCCCCATGCCGGTCGTTCGCGTGTACGACTCTGCCCACACAGAGCATCGCGCAGATCGACCCGGCCCGGCTAGTATAGGAAGGCTTGTGTAATCGTGGCGATACGTTCCGCACTCGAATGTACGGTTTCACTCGGACGGCACGCCCGAACGCTACCGGGCCGGACGGGCGAGACGAACCCGGCATCCGGCGACGCGGGGGAAACGGGGGTCCTGCGGATGCAACGAGAGCGCGGTGACGTGGAGTCGGCGCTGCCCGACCTCGACGGGCTCTGTCTCGACGACCTGGATCACCTGCCGGCATCGGTGCTGGCCTCGGCGCTGCGCCGACTGGTCCACGAGTCCGAGGAGCCCTCGGAGGCGGTGGTCGCGGGGTTCACGAGCGTGGTGGATCCGGTTCTCGTCGAGGCGGAGTTCGATCCCCGGGGCGGAAACGACCGTACCGGGGGTCCCCGGGCGGACGGGAGCGGCACCGTTCGGGCCTGACCGTGGGAGGTCCGATGCACGAAGCGATTCCGTTTCGGCAATTCGTGGTCAAGATCGCGGCACGATGTGATCTCGCGTGCGATCACTGTTATGTGTACGAACTCCGGGACCAGAGTTGGCGCGAGCGCCCCCGCGTGCCGACCGACGCGACCGTCGGCGCGCTCGGCGCCTGGTTGCGCGCACACGCCGAGCGGGCCGGCCTGCGGGTGCTCGACATCGTGCTGCACGGCGGCGAACCGCTGCTCGCGGGACCGGACCGGATCGACCGGATCGCACGCGAGCTGCGCGCCGCGCTCGCGGGTGTGGCCGAGTTGCGGATCACCATGCAGACCAACGGAGTTCGCCTCGACGAACGCTTCGCCGAGGTGCTGCTCGCGCACCGGATCCGGGTCGGCGTCTCGCTGGACGGCGACGCGCTCGCGCACGACCGGCACCGTCGCCACGCGGACGGACGCGGCAGCCACGCCGAGGCGGTCCGGGGCATCGCGCTGTTGCGTCGACCGCGCTACCGGCCCTTGTACGGCGGCCTGTTGTGCACGATCGACCTGGGCAACGACCCGGTGGCCACCTACGAGGAACTGCTCTCGCACGCCCCGCCGATGCTCGACCTGCTGCTGCCGCACGCCACCTGGGAGTTCCCGCCGCCGGGCGCACGCGAGGGCGAAACCCCGTACGCGGACTGGCTGATCGCGGTCTTCGACCGCTGGTACGGGGCGTCGGTGCGGGAGACGCGGGTGCGGATCCTGGAGGACCTGGTGGATCTGACCCTGGGTCGGGACGTACAGAGCGAGGTCCTGGGCCTGGGCCCGCCGGGCTCGGTGGTGGTGGAGACCGACGGCACGTTCGAACGCGAGGACTCGCTCAAGTCCGCCTACGACGGCGCGGCGGCCACCGGGCTGGACGTGTTCCGGCACGACCCGGCGACCGTGCTGGCCGCCCCCGCGTACGCCCGCGCGGCGGTCGGCGTGGCCGGGTTGAGCGCGACGTGCCGGCGCTGTCCGGTGGTGCGCACCTGCGGGGGCGGCCTGCGGGCGCACCGCTATCGCCCGGACAACGGCTTCGACAATCCGTCCGTGTACTGCGCCGACCTGCGCGCGCTGATCGACCATGTCGGCGCCCGCGTACGCGCCGATGTCCGTGCCCTGGTGGCCGATTCGAGGAGTCGCGGATGATCGGGACACATCGGCTCACCGGTTCGGCCTTCGATCGACTCGCCGCCGGACAGGGCGACTTCGCGGCCGTGTCCGCGCTCGCCCGGGCACAGGAGAGCCGCCGCCTGCTCCAGGTGTACGCGGTGGTCGCCACCGCCCGCGAGCGTCTGCCGAGCGCGCGCACCGCGCACCTCATCGACGCCCACGACCTGCTCGCACACGTCCAGCGCACCGCGCCGGACGCGGCGCGCACCGTGCTGATGCACCCGTATACCGGCGCGTGGGCGATGCGCGGCCTGCTGCGCCTGGGCCGGCCCGATCTCGACCCGGCCGCCCCCGATCTCGACGAACTCCTGGGCCACCTGGGTTCGATCGCGGCGGCGGCGGCACTGCGCGGGGATCCCGAACACGGTCCGCCCGGCCGGGTCGAGCTGAGCGCGGTCGGCGGCTGGGTGTATCTGCCCACGCTGGGGCGGGTGCGGGTGGCGGCGGACGCGGGTCGGATCGCGCTGACCGGGCGCCAGTGGTCGGTCGGCAGCCGGCTGGTCTCGCGCCGACAGGCCAACCGCAGGTGCTCCGCCACCGCCGCCGGGCTGAGCGCGACGCTTGCGATCGAGGACGTCGACCCCTATCGCGACGTGCATCGCTGGCAGCCGAGCGCACGTCTGACGGCTCGCCAAGTATCCTTGCTGCAACGGAATTTCGCCTCCGCCTGGGATCAGCTGGCACACTCTCACCGGGCCTACGCGGCCAGCCTGCCGGCGGCGTTGTCCACGCTGGTTCCGGTGGTGGGCGAGCCCGGCGTCAGCCTCAGTTCGTCGTCGCGGTACGCGTTCGGGGGTCTCGCGCTCACCCCCGAGGTGGGCCCGACCACCCTGGCCGTCACGCTCGTCCACGAGTTCCAGCACAACAAGCTCGGCGCGATACAGGACATCACGAATCTCTCGACACGTTCGACCGCCCGCTACCGGGCGCCCTGGCGGTTGGACCCCCGACCGGTGGGCGCGCTCTTGCAGGGCGCCTACGCGCATCTGGGGATCGCGGATTTCTGGCGGGTTCGCCGGCACGCCGTCACGGGAGAGGAGCAGGATCGGGCACAGGCCGAGTTCGCCGTACACCGCGAGCACGTCACCGAGGCGATCGCGACGTTGCGCGAGTGCGGTGAACTGACGCCGGACGGCGCACGTGTGGTGGATGCCATGGCGGGCACGGTGCAGTCGTGGTGGCGCGAGGACGTACCGGCCGAGGCGGCGCGCCGTGCGGCCGAACGGGTGCGTTCGGGGTATCGGGCCTGGGTCGCGCGCAACGGCGACCGGGGCCGGCGCGGTACCCGCGAGCGGGTCGTGGACGTGGGCGGAACGACACGAAACGAAAGATGAACATGAGATTACCTGATGTAACGAGGAGTAACGTCGCGTGATGGACTCGGGTAGCCTGGGAACAACGAGTGACCGCGGGGGAGGGCAAGCCCACGCGCGTCGCGACGAAGTGCCGACATCAGGGGTCGAGATGACACCAGTCTTCTTCACGAGTCGGTCGTGCGGCGATGAGCGGGCCTATGTCGAGCGTTTCCACGCCGATCTCGAACAGGCGGTCGCCGCCCGGCTCTCCCGGGGCGGCGGTGCGCGCGGTGTGCTGCCCTCGTGTACCGGTTCCGGTGTGGGCGCCACGCCCGAGGCGTTGGCCTGTTCGGTTCCCGCCGCCGTCGTGCTGGCGTCGCCCGACTATCTCGCCGATCCGCGCGCCATGCGCGAATGGGCCGTACTGGCCGAACGCGTGCGCGGACACCGGGCGCACACCGGCCGACAGGTGAACGCGGTGGTCACCGTGCGCTGGCGGGCCACCGACGCCCCGCTCGACGGGCAACCGAGCCCCGACTTCGGCGCCGAGAACGACTACGGCCCCATCTACGCCCGCCAGGGGTTGTTCGACCTGATGCGCCTGGAGGGGCACTCGGCCGACTATCGACATCTGGTCGCCGAGCTGGCGCGCGTGCTGGTCGCGGCCGAACGTGCCCCGCTGCGCCCGCTGCCGGCCGCCGAGGCGCGAGAGTTGTTCCCGACCGTGCGCGTCGAACCCAGCCCGAGCCCGCCTCCCGCGCGCACCGCGTTCGGGGCCTCCGCGCCGTTCGCCACCACCTTCCGGGGGCTGCCCGCCCGCGCTCGCGCCGGCTTGGACGCGGCCGCCCGACCCCGCTGGATCACGGCCCGACACAACCCTCGCCGCCCACTGTTGTGGGGACCCGGTGGCGACGTTGAGGAGCACTGAAGCGATGAGCGACAACCCAGCGGGCCCACCGGGAACCGTCGTCACGTTCTACTCGTACAAGGGCGGCACCGGCCGCACGATGGCGCTGGCCAACGTGGCCTGGATCCTGGCCTCGCGAGGCAAGCGTGTGCTCGTGGTGGACTGGGACCTGGAATCCCCCGGCCTGCACCGCTACTTCCACCCGTACCTGATCGACAAGCGGCTCGAGGACACGCGCGGCGTGCTCGACATGATCCGCGCCTTCGCCAAGGTGGTCGGCTCCGAGGCCAGCACCGACGCGATGATCGAGGCGAGCCGGATCGCGGAGAGCCGGGTGGACGGCTGCGCGGTCAAGGTCGACCGCGACTTCCCCGACGGCGGGCTGATCCGCTTCCTCGGCCCGGGCCGGCAGAACCACGAATACGCGGCGACCCTCGCCGGCTTCAACTGGGCCGACTTCTGCGAGAGTCCGCACGGCATCGGCTTCCTGGACGCGCTGCGCGAGGACATGCGCGCGTCCTACGACTACGCCCTGATCGACAGCCGCACCGGCCTCAACGACATCGCCGGCATCTGTACCACCCTGCTGCCCGACACCGTGGTGGACGGCTTCACCCTCAACGAGCAGGCCATCGACGGCGGCGTCAACGTGGCCCGCTCGATCGCCCGGCAGGCCGAGCGCCCGCTGCGCATCCTGCCCGTGCCGATGCGCGTCGAGGACGACGAGAAGGACAAGCTCGAAGCCGGCCGCGACCACGCGCGCGAGCGCTTCGCCGAATTCCTCGCGGAATACTCCGAGGCGGAGCGCACCAAGTACTGGGGCGAGGTGGAGATCCCGTACAAGGCGTTCTACGCCTACGAGGAGACCCTGGCCACCCTGGGCGACCGGCCGCTCCAGGAGGGCAGTCTGCTCGCCGCGTACGAGCGGCTGACCGGTGTGCTCACCGAAGGCGCGATCACCCGACTCGACCCCGTCGAGGAGGGCGAGCGCCGCCGCGAACTGCGCCGCTTCGAGCGCATCCGGTACACCGCCCCGGTCACCGTGCGCATCCTCTACAGCGCCCGCGACCGCATGTGGGTCGACTGGGTGCGCGCCCAACTGATCGCCGCCGGCACCCAGGTGGTCGGCACCGGTGGTTGCGACACGCCGCTGGAGCGGTTGGAGGACGTGGACAGCGTCGTGGTGCTGTCCTCGCCCGACTCGCTGCCCAGCCGGGCCTGGACCGCGATGCGCACCGCGCTGCGCCGGCTCGCCTCGGCGGATCGCGTGGGTGTGGTGACGCTGCGGGTGGACGACGGGCTCGACCTCGACCCGGGCGTGGGCGACACGGTCTCGCTGTCCGCGCTGTCCGAGGAGCACGCGCGCACCGCGCTGCTGGCCGCGTTCGGCCGCACCCCCTCGGAGGCGCCGCCAGCGGAGGGCCCCCGCTTCCCCGGCACCAAGCCCAGGGTGTCCCAACTGCTGCCCCGGCACTCGGCCTTCACCGGACGCGACGACATCCTCGAACGCCTGCGCGACCAGTTGGCCAAGGGTGCCACCGCGGTGTTGCCCCAGGCCCTGCACGGCCTGGGCGGCGTCGGCAAGACCCAGGTCGCGCTGGAGTACGCGCACCGCTTCGCCGCCGACTACGACATCATCTGGTGGGTGTCCGCCGAGCAGGCACAGGGCGTTGCCGCGCAACTCGCCCGACTGGGCGTCCGGCTCGACCTGTCCACCGGGGAGAACGTGGGCGACGCGGCGGCAACGGTGCTCCAGAGCCTGCAACAGGGCGAGCCCTACGACCGCTGGCTGGTGATCTACGACAACGCCGACGAGCCCGCCTCGCTGGCCCACCTGATGCCGCAGGGCAGCGTCAACGGCCACGTCCTGGTCACCTCGCGCAACGACCTGTGGGCGCGCAGCGCCCGCCCGCTCGAAGTACCGGTGTTCCGCCGCGACGAGAGCGTCGCGCTGCTCCAGCGCCGGGTGCCGGCGCTGACCGAGGCCGACGCGCAGAAGGTCGCCACCGCGCTGGGCGACCTGCCGCTTGCGGTCGAACAGGCGGGTGCCTGGCTGGCCGAGTCGGCGATGCCGGTCGAGGACTACCTGGAGCGGGTGAACACGCGGGTCACCGCGATCCTGGAGGAGGGTCAGCCGCCGGATTACCCGACCACCGCCGCCGCGACGTGGACCGTCTCCCTGGACGAGCTGAAGGAACGGCAGCCGGCCGCGGTGCGCCTGTTGGAGCTGTGCGCCTACCTGTCGCCCGACTCCATCTCGATGCGCCTGCTGCGCTCGCGCGAGGTGCTCCAGGAACTGATCCGGGTGGACAGCTCGCTCGGCGACACGCTGTTGTTGTCCCGGATCTTCCAGCAACTCGGTCGATACGCGCTGGCCCGGGTGGACCGGGGCGCGGACACCATCCAGGTGCACCGCCTGGTCCAGGCCGTGCTGCGGGACCAGATGCCGCCCGAGGACAACGCCGCGCGGCGCGCCCGAACCCTGGAGATCCTGGCCGCGAACGCCCCCGGCGACGTGGACGACCCGGCGAACCAGGAGGCGTACGAGGAGCTGTACAAGCACCTCGTGCCCTCGCGCGCCCTGGAGAGCGACTCCGAGGGCGTGCGCCGCTGGATCGTCGAGCAGGTGCGCTTCGCCTGGCGCTCCGACGACTGGGAGTTCGCCCAGTACATCGCCGAGGTCGCGCTGGACCGCTGGCGCGCACGATTCAGTCGGCACGATCCGCTGACGCTGCGGATGTGCACCCAACTGGCGAACGTGTACCGGTCCCAGGGCAAGTACCGCAAGGCGTACGACCTGGACCGGGCCACCCTGGAGGCGCAGCGCGCGGCACTGGGACCGGACCACCCGCACACCCTGATCACCGGGCGCGGCTACGGCGGCGACCTGCGTTCACTCGGACGTTTCGAGACCGCGCTCGAATCGGACCGGGAGAACTACCGGCGATTCAGCGAGGTATTCGGCGAGGACACCAACGACGCCCTGCTCGCGGCGAACAACCTCGGCGTCTCGCTGCGGCTGACCGGTCGCCTGGAGGAGGCGCGCGAGGTGCACCAGACCGCCTACGACTGGCGTCGGCGGATCCAGGGCGAGGAGCACCCGCGGACGTGCTTCCTGGCCAACCAGGTCGGCCAGGACCTCCGTGAGCTGGGCGACTACGCGGGCTCGCGGGCGGTGCTGCAGCGCACGCTGGCCCTCGAGGAGGCCAACGGTCGGGTCCGGGACGCGCTGCGCACCTCCAAGAACCTCGCGGTGACGATCCGGCAGACGGGGGACGCCCGCTACGCCAGGTCGCTGGACAGCGACACGTTGGAGAAGTACCGCGCCTTCCTGAGCCCGACGCACCCCGACATGCTGGCTTGCGCGCTCAACCTCGCGGCCGACCACCGCGCGATGGGCAACAACGAGCAGGCCCTCGAACTGGCCCAGGACACCTATCAGGGCTATCGGGAGCAGTTCGGCGGGCAACACCCGTTCACCTTCGGATGCGGCAGCAACCTGTCGAGCTACCTGCGGGCGGTCGACCGGCTCGAAGAGGCGCTGGCGCTGGGGCGCAGGTGTATCGAGGGTCTGCGCGAAGCGCTGGGCGAGAAGCACCCGTTCACCCTCGCGGCCGCGGTGAACCACGCGAACAACCTCTATCGGGCGGGCGAGGTCGACGAGTGCGCCGAACTCGACCGGGTCACCTACGAGCGGTACGAGGAGCTGCTGGGCTCGGAGCACCCGCACACCCTGGTGGCGGCCTGCAACCGGGTGCACAGCCTGCGTGAGATCGGTCGCAGGGAGGAGTCCCTCGACTGGTTCACCCGCACGGAGCGCGCGTGTCGACGCAAGCTCGGCGACGAACACCCGATCACCCAGGGGCTGCGCGAGCACCGCCGACTGGAGACCGACATCGAGGTGCCGCCGACCTGATCGGCGCAGCTCCCACGGTCACACTCCGGGCCGGTCCGACCTCGTGTCGGGCCGGCCCGGCCGTGTTCGGGGGCGATTCGGGGGCGGTTCGCAGGGGCCGCGACACGCCGGGACAGGCCGGGGACACACCGGGAACACGTCGTCACAGTGCGCGACTCGCCATGTCTCGCCGCGACTCGATGCGCAGAAGTGTGACGTTTTGCACCTTTGTCGACACTTTCTGTTAGTTTTTGTCCCGGTGACACATGCACGCACGTTCCGCCGTTCCCACCGGCAACTCTTCGCGCTGTCCCGAAATCGGCGCGGCCGTTCCGTCCCCTGCGCTCCCGAGCGCGCCTCCCGAGGAGTCACCCCCATGGCCTTGTCCATCTCCACCGTCCTCCTGCTGGGCGTCATCGTCTTCATCTTCATCCGCAAGGGCGGCATGCGAATCCCGCACGCGATCGTGTGCGCGCTGCTCGGGTTCTATCTGGCGAGCACCTCGATCGCGCCGAGCATTCACAGCAGCGGCAAGAGCGTCGCGAACCTGCTGAGCAATCTGAACTTCTGATCGCGGCGGTCACCCGAACCGGCCCGGCGGCAGCTCCGCCGGGCCGGTCTTCGCCGTTTCGGCGGCGGGACCCCGGGGTGGCGGCGGGCTTGGGTGGAGGCGACTTCGGGTGGCGGCAGGACCTCGGGTGATGGACGGAGGAGGGCGGCATGGCGGACACGGGCGCGGTCGGGGCACCCCTGGTGGTCGTGGGCATCGACGGTTCGGAGCACGGCGATCGGGCGCTGGCCCGGGCCGCGGAGGAGGCCGCCCGCGCGGGCGCGCTGTTGCGGGTGGTGCACGCGATCCGGGTGCCGATGGCCACGCCCGGGTTCGAGCCGGTGGAGCCGAACGAGGACACCCGGCGCGCCGCCGAGGAGCTGGTCCGCGATGCCGCGGCGGCGGCGCTGCGCCGTTGTCCGAACCTGGCCGTCGACGCCCGGGTGGGCTACGGCCTGCCGGGCGACGCGCTGCTCGCGGCGGCCGAGGGGGCGATGTTGCTGGTCGCCGGATCGCGTGGGCGCGGCGGGTTCGTCGGGCTCCTGCTCGGCTCGGTGTCGCGGCATCTGGCGGCGCGTACCGAGTGTCCGCTGCTGATCGTGCGCGGCGAGCACCGGGCGGCGGCCGACGGGGCCGGGGCGGGCGGGGCGGATGTACTGCTCGGCGTCCAGGGCGACGGCGACGGCCGGGCGGTGTCGGCCGCGTTCGAGGCGGCCCGGGATCGCGGGCTGCCGGTGCACGCGGTGCACGCGTGGAGTTGGCCCGGATACGCGGGCCTGGCCGGGCCGAGCGAGGCGGACATGCGCGCGGTCGCCGAGGTGCACGCGACGGCCCTCGAGCAGGCGTTGGCGGCGGCGCGCGAGCGGTTCCCCGACGTCGAGGTGCGCGCGGAATCGGTCATGGCGGACGCCGCGGCCACGCTCGTCGAGGCGTCGGTCGGCAGCGCGCTGGCGGTGGTCGGCGTCCGGCGCCGGCGCGGCCCGCTGCGGCACTGGGTCGGCCACGTCGCGACGACCACGATCGAACACGCGCGGTGCCCGGTCCTGGTGGTGCCGCAGCACTGACCCCCGAACCTGCTTCGGCGGTAGGGCCGCCGTTCCATCCCGCCGTTCCATCATTGATTCAATCAGTGATTGAAAATGCCGGCGGTTCGTGATTTGGTGCCTGCCGTGACCGCACAATCCCGGGCCCGGCTGCTCGACGAGGCCGAACGGCTCTTCCTCGCCCAGGGCTACGACAGGGTCTCCGTGCGGGCGGTCAACGCCGCCGCGGGGATGAATCCGGCCGCCGTGCACTACCACTTCGGCTCCAAGCGGGACCTGGTGGTCGCGCTGCTGCAACAGCGCCTGGGCCCGCTGTGGGCCGAACCGCTGGCCGCGCTGGACCGGGACCGGGCGGCCGGGTGGACGCCCACCGTCGCCGAGGTGGTCACGGTGATCGTCGAACCGTTCGACCGGCTGGCCCGCGAGCCGAGCGGGCCGATGTTGCTGCAACTGCTCGCCCGGACCGTGCTGTCCGGGCGGGAACTGCCCTGGGACGACCCGTGGTTCCGGCACCGGCCCTGGCGCGAACTGCTGGCCGGTGCCCGGCCGGACCTGGGCGAGCGGGAGATCGCGGACCGCTGGCGGCTCGCCTTCGACCTGCTGCTCCAGCTCTACGGCCAACCCGTGGCCGACGTGTTCGTCCCCCCGCCCGCCGCCGCGACCGTCGCCGCCTTCGTCACCGCCGGTCTGGACGCCCCGCGCCCGGCCGATCCGTCCCCTCCCGAACGAGGTGCCCCGTGATACCCGACGTCTTCGCCCCCGCCAAGCTCGGCCCGCTCACGCTGCGCAACCGGATCGTCAAGGCCGCCACATTCGAGGGCGCCACCCCGGACGCCCTGGTCACCGACGACCTGATCGAGTACCACCGCCGTCCCGCCGCCGGCGGCATCGGGATGACCACCGTCGCCTACTGCGCGGTCGCCCCCGAGGGCCGCACCGACCGGCACCAGATCTGGATGCGCCCCGAGGCGGTGCCGGGGCTGCGCCGGCTCACCGACGCGGTGCACGCCGAGGGCGCGGCGGTCTCCGCCCAGATCGGCCACGCCGGCCCGGTGGCCAACGCCGCCTCCAACGGCCGGCCGGCCCTGTCCGCGGGTCGGATGTTCAACCCGCTGGGCATGCGCACCACGCTGGCCGCCGGTGAGCAGGACATCGCCCGAATCACCCGCGCGCACGCCGAGGCCGCGCTGTTCGCGATCGAGGCCGGGTTCGACGCGGTGGAGATCCACCTGGGCCACAACTACTTCGCCAGCGCCTTCCTCAGCCCCAAGCTCAACCATCGCAAGGACGCGTACGGCGGCTCGCTCGCCAATCGGGCCAAGGTCGCGCGCGGGGTGTGTCGCGCGGTGCGCGATGCGGTGGGCGACCGGATCGCGGTGACCGCCAAGCTCAACATGGAGGACGGCGTCCCGGGCGGGATCTGGCTGGACGAGAGCATCCAGACGGCGCGCTGGTTGGAGGAGGACGGCTCGCTGGATGCGCTGGAGCTGACGGCGGGCAGTTCGCTGCTCAATCCGATGTACCTCTTCCGCGGCGACGCCCCGGTGCCGGAGTTCGCCGCGACCTTCCCGCAGCCGCAACGTACGGGGGTCAAGCTGATCGGCAAGCGCATCCTGCGGTCGTACCCCTACGAGGAGGCCTATCTGCTGGCCTCCGCCCGGCAGTTCCGGGCCGAGTTGAAGCTGCCGCTGATCCTGCTCGGCGGCATCACCAACCGGGACACGATGGACCTGGCGATGGCCGAGGGCTTCGAGTTCGTGGCGATGGGCCGCGCGGTGCTGCGCGAGCCGGACCTGGTCAACCGCATCGCGGCCGAGCCGAAGACCCGGTCGTTGTGCGTGCACTGCAACAAATGTATGCCGACGATCTACAGCCGCACCCGCTGCGTGCTGATCGAGCCGGAGGCGTAACCGCCGGTGTGGCCGCGCGGCGGCCGTGCTTCCACTTCCGTGCTCGGCGACGGGGCACACGTCGCCGAGCACGGCAGCGGAACGGCCGGACGGGTCGCGCACGCGCGCCCGTCCGGCGTTCGGGGACACCGACCGCGGTCGGTGTCGCGGCGTCGGTCAGAGCAGGTAGCGGGTGACCGAGTCGATCACGCAGGCGGGCTTGGTCGATCCCTCGATCTCGACGGTGATGCGGTTGACCACCTGGACGCCCCCGGCGATGTCCGCGACCGCCACGATCTCCGCGCCGCCGCGGACTCGCGAGCCGACCGGGACCGGGGCCGGGAAACGCACCTTCTCCATGCCGTAGTTCACTCCCATCGAGATGTTGCGCACCTCCAGGATCTGCGGCAGGAACAGATTGGACAGCGCCAGGGTCAGGTAGCCGTGTGCGATCGGCGCGCCGAACGGACCCTCCTTCGCCTTCTCCACGTCGACGTGGATCCACTGGTGGTCCCCGGTCGCGTCGGCGAACAGGTTGATCCGCTCCTGGGTGATCTCCAGCCAGTCGCTGTGGCCCAGGTGTTTGCCCACCGCGTCCTTGATCTGTTGGAGGTCGGTGAAGACGGTGACCGCCATGGGTGCTCCAATCGTTTCTGATGGTCTGTCAGATCAGCTGCTCCGGGTATACCAGACCGCCTCCGACGAGGCGTTTCGGGGACGCCCGGCGGCGCTCAGCCGATCGGGATCCAGGCCACTTGGCGCACGTCGGCGAGCCGGTCGACGGAGATGCCCGCGGCCGAGACGGTCCACAACTCGTCGCCCACCACCAGCGAGCGCAGGATCCTGGAGTCGGGGTGGGTGACCCGGCCCACCTCGACGATCCGGGTGCCGTCGACGCGCAACACCAGCGCGTAGGAGCTGCGCGTGCCCGGATACTTCTCGCCGGGGGCGATCTGCGTCCGGTCGGGCATCGAGTAGGCACCGGTCACCGGCACCACCACGGTGCCGTCCTTGGGCCAGTACAGGAACGCGTGCGCGTCCTGCTCCGCCTGCGAGCTGCCGCTGGGGATCGTGTACTGCGCGACCCGGGTCGGATCGGCCAGGGTGCGTACGTCGAACAGGGACACCTGGGTGCCCAGGCGCATGCCGCCGTCGGTGGCGTCCTGGCCGACGCCGATCAGCCGGCCGTCGGCGATCGGGTGCAGGTAGGCCGAGTAGCCGTTGATCTTCAGTTCGCCGACGGTGCGGGGATTGCGCGGGTCGCTCAGGTCGATCGTGTACAGCGGGTCGGTCTGCCGGAAGGTCACCACGTAGGCGATCGGTCCGGCGAAACGCACGCCCATGATCCGCTCGGTGCGGCCGAGTCCGCCCACCCGGCCGATCTGGGTCAGCTTGTCGCCGTTGCGGGCCAGCACGGTGATCGCCGATTCGCTGCTCGAACGCGGGGCGATCGGGGGCTGCGCGGTCGGCGGCCGGGCGCTCGGCATGCTCGGCGGGGTCGGTCGGGTGTCGGTGCCGTCGCTCGGCGCGATGGCGGACCCGGACGAGCCGTCGGGGGCGCTGCCGGGCACCGAGCCGGCCGGGGCTGCGCTGCCCTGGGCGGCGCTCGGCGCGACGGTGCCGGGCTTGGCGGTGCCCGGCGCGCCCGGCATCGAACCGCCCGGTGCGGTGGTGCTTCGGGTGGTGCCGCCGGGCGGGATGTTGCCGGGGCCGCTCTGCGCGATCGTCGGGTCGCCCGGGCTCAGGGTCGTCGCCACCCGCAGGTTGCCGCCGAGTTCGGACATCGCGTACTGGTTGACCATCGTGCCGGAGACCACGCCGGTGGCCACCAGCTTCGGGGTGCCCTTGCCGGAGATGTCGAGCTGGTTGATCGCGGTGGTCGTGGTCGGCGGGCGGCCACCGATCACCTTCGCGTCGTTCGAGACGGCGCGCCGGGAGGCGGTGGTCGCCAGGTACAGGTTGGACTCCGAGGCGTACACGTTGTTCACGTCGGCGGCCACCGTCACCGGGTCGCCCTTGCCCAGGTCGCGGGTCAGGTCGAAGGACAACACGCTCAGCGTCGCGGCGCCGGTGTGTCCCGGCTCGCCCGCTCGGCTCGCCGGGCGGCTGACCCGGTCGCAGCCGACCAGGTTGCCGGATTCGGTGCGGCCGTTCGCGGCGAGGGTGAACTGCGGCAGCCAGTCCCCGACGGTCGAGCGGCGGATCCGGTCGACGGCCTTGTCCTTGTCCGAGGTCCGGTACGTCGACATGTTCAGGCGCGGACGGGAGCGAACCACGATGCGCGCGGTGCTGCCGACCTGGCGCGCGTCGGCGTAGGCGCCGTCCACGGTCAGGTCGCCCAGGCTCCGTGGCGCACCGGTGAGGTCGACCAGGACGAAGCGCGCCCGCATGTTCGTCCCCGGCAGCCCCGGATCGCCGGGGATCGGCGCCATCTTGCCCGAACCGCCTTTGCTCTTCGGCAGGTTCGCGCCGGCGTCCAGGATCAGCAGGGCCCGGTCGCCGGACAACAACAGCTCGGTCGCGCGCGCCCCCGGCACGGCCAGCGACCCGGTGACTTTGTGGGTGGCGGTGTCGACCACGGTCAACCGCCCGTCGGCCACGGTCAGCACCCGGCGCCCGTCGCTCTTGACCAGGTCGGGCTCGTCGACGCCGACCTCCTGGGTGTTCGTGGTCGAGTGCTCCGGCGTCGTGGGCGCGGCGGGCGCGGCCAGATCCGCCGACATGCCCTCCGCCGCCTTGGGCGCGGCGAGCGGAGCGCCGGCGTCCGGCTTCCTGTCGACGGGCACCGACCGGGTGTTCTCGTCCATGTTCCGCAGCGCCGCCGCGCGGAAGTCGTCGACCAGCGCGTCACACGAGTCGAACGCGGTCAGCCGTACCGACTCGGTGTTCGAGGCGGTCGTGCGCTGCGGGTCCGGCTCGGAGCCGCCGGAAGAGGTGCAGCCGCCGACGACGAGTCCCGCCGCCAGCACGAATATCGGCAGGGCCGCGGCCCCGCGCGTGGAACCGTCGTGGATTCGCATGGCCCTGTGACGGAGCGGCTCGCGGAACGGTTCCCTCGCCGCCGAAGAGGGTCGGAAACCGGCCCGGACGGGCCCGCCGCCGGCTGCGGGACGGCCGCCGTGGGGCGGATCCGGGTCATCCTTGCGGCTGTTGTCTCGGGGTCGGGCCAAGGGTTATCCCTGATGGACCACGCTCCGTTCACGGCGCATGCTGTACGGAGCCGTGTGCACAGCGAGAGGAGCCGCGCATGCACCCGAATTCCGGTCCTCACCCACCCCATTGGTACGGCATGCCTCCGCACATGCGGGTGGGCGACGCGGATCGTGAGCGCACGATCGAGCACTTGAAGTTCGCGTTCGGCGAAGGCCGGTTGACCGCCGACGAGTTCGAGGAGCGGGTGGCCTCCGCGCTGGCCGGGAAGACCCGGGCGGACCTGGAGAGCCTGCTGGAGGACCTGCTGATGCCGATGCCGGCTCCACCGCCGCTCGTGCCGCACCCGATGCCCGGGCCGCCGCCGTGGTGGCTCAACCGGCCGGCGGGACCGTTCGCGCGCATGCAGCCGGGGCGTGAACGGGGGTGGAGCGCGGCGGCGCACTGGAGCGGGTTCTGCGCTCCGGTACTGGGTCCGTTCCTGATCCGCCGGAGTGTGGGCAAGGAGTCGCCGTTCGTGCGGGACAACGCGAGCGCGGCGCTCAACTTCCAACTGACCTGTCTGCTCTCGTTCGTGCTCGCCCCGCTCCTGGCCCTGCTCGGCGACGCGGGCGGCGTGCTGATCGGCGCCATGTACTCGGCGATCGCGGTCTGCGCGATCATCGGCGGGGCGCGGGCGGCGGGTGGCGATGTGATGCGTTATCCGATCAGCCTGCGGGTGGTGAAGTGACGCGGCCGGTCGGCGGTGGGCGGGGGGTCGGATAGCGGGGGGTTGGCTCAGGCTCCCGCCGGGTTCGCCCGGCGTGCGGGTCGGCTGCTGCGGCCGAGTCGGCTCGGCCGGGTCCAGAGCAGGAGTTCGCCACCCGGCGGGGAGACCACACCCCCGTGCGCGGGGTCGCCCGCGAACCACACGTCACCGCCGTCGCACTTGTGCAGGTGCCACCAGCGGTGCGACATGGACACCACGGTCAGCGCGTATTGCGTGCCGTCGCCGGTGCGGTCGCCGATCACCAGCGGCGGTCCCCACGCGCCGTCCCCGTCGGCGGGATCGCGGAACCGGCAGGAGCAGGTGACCCAGGGATGCCGGGCCAGTGTGCGTCGCATGCGCCGGGCCAGGACGAGCGCGCCGATTCCGATCACCAGGGCCGTCGCGCCGACCACGAGCGGGACCATGCCCCAGCCGCCGAGGGCCGCGCCGTCGCCACCGTCGTCGCCGGCGGACAGGATCGCGAACCATGCCCCGGTGCACGCCAGACCCACGACCGTCACCGCCACGGCGCGAAGCCGGTACCGCCGCAGTGCCCGGGCGGTCGCGTGCAGGGAGAGCGCCACACACTCCCGCCGCTCGCTACCCATGGCAGCACCCTAAGCAGGCGCGGGCGGCAATGGTGAACCGGTGCGTGTCGGGCGTTTCCGGTACGGGTCGATCGGGTGGGTAGGGTCGGCCGACGGGGTGCGTCGGCCGGCCCCCACGGGCGCCGGCACGGCTCGGCGCGGACGGGTCAGTAGCGCAGGCCGTGCCCGAAGGCGAAGACCGGGTCCTTACCGTCTCGGGGTACGTCCGAGCGCTGCGCGCGTACGTCGGCCATCGAGCGCGGCAGTTCGAACGGCAGCTTGCCCTCGGGCCGTACCCGAGCGAACAGCGCGTCGAGCAGCGGGCCGTCGGCGCAGCCGTAGTTCGCCACCAGCGCGGCGGCGGCCTCGGCGATCTCCGGGAGCACCGCCGGGCGCTCCAGATACACGTCCACGATCGTCGGTACCGTCGCGCACAGCTCCAGGATCGCGGCCAGCTCGACCGCGTCGAACTCCAGCGAACCCGCGTGGAAGAACTGTTCGAAACCGCCCTCGCGCGGCTCGAACGGGGTCTTGACCCGGACGATCGCCACGTCGGCCTCTGCGGGCGTGGCCACGACCGTGCCGTAGCCGGCCGCCACTTCGGCGTCCAGGCCCCGGACGTACACGCGCGAACCCTCGGCCAACGGCAGGAGCGACTCGCCGCGTCGGGTGTCGCCCTCGGGCGCGTCGTTCTTCAGTACGGTGACCGACCTGCTCTGCGCGCGCAGCCCGGCGGCGATGCCGGCGGGCGCGCCGACGGACGCGGCGGCGCCGGCCGGGTCGACGAAGGGGTGGTCGAACAGGCCGAGCACGAACTTCTCCCGCAGCAGGCGCCGCGCCGACACGTCGAGCCGCTCCTCGGTGAGCCGGCCCGCCTCGACCAACGCGACGATCTGCTCGGGGACGTGCTCGCCGCCGAACTGGTCGCAGCCCGCCTCCAGGACGCGCAGCACCCGGTCGGGGACGGACAACTCCTCCACGCCCCAGGCCCGGGCGGGCATGGCCTGGCCCATGATGTTCGCGTCGGAGATCAGGCCCCAGTCGGTGCACACGATGCCGTCGAAGCCGAGTCGTTCCCGGAGCAGGCCGGTGATGATGCCCCGGTTGAAGCCGAACGCGACCTCCTCGTGCTCGGTCCCGATCGGCATCCCGTAGTACGGCATCATCTGCGACGTGCCGGCCGCCAGCGCCTCCTTGAACGGCGCCAAGTGGTAGTCGAAGTGGTCACCCGGGTAGACCTGCTCGCGCCCGTACGCGAAGTGCGGGTCCTCGCCGTCGAGTTGCGGGCCGCCGCCGGGGAAGTGTTTGGTCATGCAGGCCACCGACGCGGTGTTCGGCCTTTCGCCCTGCGCGCCCCGGATGTAGGCGGCGACGAGCTTGCCGGTCAGTTCGGCGTCCTCGCCGAAGGTGCCGTTGATCCGCGACCAGCGCGGCTCGGTGGCCAGGTCGATCTGCGGGTGCAGCGCGAGCCGGATGCCGACCGCGAGGTATTCGCGCCGCATCAGGTCGGCGAACTCGCGGACCAGGTCCGCGTCGCCGATCGCGGCCAGGCCCAGCGTCTCGGGGTACTGGGAGAAACCCTCGGCGTACGCGGCGGTGCCGGGGTTGTCGGTGAAGTGGTGCCGGGGGTCCGTGGACAGCGTGATCGGGATGCCCAGCCGGGTCTCCAGCGCCAGTTCCTGGATCCGGTTGTGCCACTGCGCGATGTGCTCGGGACGACCGCCGCCCATCAGGTTGAAGTGGTTCATCCCCTTGTCGGCGATCATCTGCCGGACGGTGAACTCGAACGGCAGCGTGTCCGGATCGTCGAGCAGCGTGCCCTCGGGGCCCGTGACCGCGATGGTCTGGAACATCAGACCGGCCTTCTCGGCGACCGTCATCCGGCCGAGCAGGTCCTCCACCCGCTCCTCGATCGACAACGACGCGTCCTCGTAGGGGCAGGTCGCGGCCCGGAAGCGCGTGCGCGCGGTGGTCTCGGTCATGAGTCCTCCAAAAACCTAGTGGTCAGTAGGTTTTTAGCACGGGGGAGGCCGCGGACTCCAGCGCCTGCCGCGGTTCACCCGGGGGTCACGAAGGCTCCGTACAATGGGCCGAATGCGCGCCGGGGGGCATCGGCGCGCCTCGGCGCAGCCGCCGGGGATGCGCGGTGGGTCGCCCGATCCGTCGGGTTCCGGCGCATTCGGCGCGGCCGGCGCGGTCGGCGAATTCACACCATGGGCACGAGGGGCGGACGCAGGTTGGACACCGTGCGGGGCTTGCTCGACTCGCTCCGGGACTTCCTCGACCACGGCGCGTGGACGCAGTGGCCGCTGCCGGCCTCGGTGGCGGTGTTCGTCCTCGTCTGCGCGGTGGGCGTCACCGCGCTGGTGCCCAAGTCGTTGTTCGCCCCGGTGGCGGGTGCCCTGTTCGGCGCGATCGGCGGCACGGTGGTCACCCTGGTCGGGGCCACGCTCGGCGCGCTGATCAGCCTGTACCTCGGCCGCCGGCTCGGCCGGGAACGGATCGGCGGCTGGCTGCACAAGCGCGAGGCGCTGGCCGTCCTCGATCGCAAACTCTCCCGCAACGGGCTGGTGCCGATCACGGTCCTGCGGATGATCCCGGTCCTGCCCTCCTCCGTGGTCAGCTACGGCGCGGCGGCCACCCGGATCAGCACGAGCCACTTCACGATCGGGACGGCGCTCGGCATGTTGCCGATGACGCTGGTCCAGTGCGCCGCCGGGGCCTCGGTCCGACACGGCCTGTCCACACCGGTGGTGGTCAGCGTGTTCGTCGGCTGCGTCCTGTTGGCGCTGGGCATGGTCGCGGTGCGGCGCCGGGGCGGGGAGCCGTCGGCGACGGTGGCGCCGCCGGCCTCGGACGGGGCCGAGTAGGCGGGGCGATCCGCGGGGACGGGTGATGGCGTCGGCTCGGCGCCGCGTACCCACGCGTGGGTCGGACCGGAAGCCTAGGGTGGGCGCATGTGGGCGAAGACGGGGGAGTGGCGGGCCGCGCGGAGAGCGGACCGGATAGTCGGTGTGGATGTTGCCCGCGCGCTCGCGGTCCTGGGCATGTTCGCCTCGCACGTCGGGCCCGACCCCTACGACGGGGGCGTGGACACGCTGATCCAGGGCGTCACCGGCCGCGCCTCCGCGCTGTTCGCGTTCCTGGCCGGCGTCTCGCTGGTGCTGATGAGCGGCCGGGCGCCGCTGCGCGGCTGGGATCGGGGCAACGCCGCCGTGGTCACCCGGGTGCTGATCCGGGCCGTGCTGCTGCTCCCGCTCGGGATTTGGCTGGCCGACCTGGACACCGGTGTCCTGGTCATCCTGGCCTTCTACGGCCTCTACTTCATGCTCGCCTGGCCCGCGCTGTGGCTGAGCACGCGCACCCTCGTGTGGGTCGCCGCGGGGTGGGCGCTGCTCGGGCCGATCGCCTCGTTCGTGCTGCGCCTGGCCGGGGACACCGGCGATGTTCGTTATGTCGCGCCCGGGTTCGCCGATTGGCGGCAGGGGCCGGGCCACATGTTCGAGACGTTGTTCCTGACCGGCAGCTATCCGGCGATCACCTGGATGCCGTTCGTGCTCGCCGGGATGGCGGTCGGGCGGCTGCGGCTGGGCGAAGCGCGGGTACAGCGCGCGCTGGTCGGGATCGGGGCCGCGCTGGCCGTGCTCGGCTACGGCGGATCCTGGCTCGTGGTCCGACTGTTCACCGGCGATCGGCTGGCGCGGATCGCCGAGCCGGAGGGCGTGTCGGACGTGATCCACGGCCGGGTCGGCTCGGTACCGGTGTCCGATCCCGCGTGGCTCACCGTCGCCGAGGGCCACACCGGTACGCCGTTCGAGATCGTCGGCGCGATCGGCGTCGCTCTCGCACTGCTCGGCCTCGCCCTGCTCGCCTGCCGCCCCTGGCTCGGCCGGATCGTGCTCGACCCGCTGATCGCGGTCGGCTCGATGGCGCTCACCGTGTACACCGCCCACCTGATCGTGATCGACCGCTGGCTCCCGCTCGCGTCCGGGGAGACCTGGCGGCGGCTGATCGGCTTCTTCGTGGTCACGATGCTGCTGTGCTGGGCCTGGCGGCACACGCTGCGCAAGGGGCCGATGGAGGCCGCGCTGCATCTGCTCTCCGCGCTCCCCGCACGGTGGGTGCGGGGAGCCGCGGGGGGTGGGTCGCCTCGCCCGGTCGCGGCCTCGGAGGAGCCGGTCAGATGAGCAGGCCCTGCGCCCTGGCGCGGCTCAGCCAGGTCGGATACTCGTTGGTCATCAGCTCGTAGAGCTGCCCGTCGGGGACGTTGGCCGGGTCCTGGACCGAGAAGAAGTCGGCGTTGTCGACGTAGCGGCCGGTCAGGTCGTCCAGCTCCTCCAGGAACGAGAAGCCGCCCGGCCGGCCCAGTCCCATGAACTGCCAGAAGATCGGCTCGAAGCTGGAGTAGGTGATCTGCTCGCGCGTCGCCTCGCGCGAGGTGGTCTGGCCGTCGGTGATGAACATGACGTATACGGGCAGGTCGTTGGCCAGCGGTTGGTACCGGGGCGCGCTGCTGCCGAAGTAGTGCTCGCGGACCAGCCGCATCGCGCCGGCGTAGTCGGTCGAGCCCTCCAGGCCGGGGCTGCGCCGGATCCGCTCGGCCCAGCCGTTGTACTGGCCGAGCCCGAGCTGCCCGGCCACGTGTCCCCGGGAGCCGAAGAGGAACACGTCCACGGCCGCGTTGTCGTCGAAGCGCAGACCGAGCGAGAGCACGCGCTCGGCGAGCGCCTGGACCTTGCCCTTCTTGAACAGCGACTGCATCGAGTAGGAGATGTCCAGGCAGAGCGCGACGCGCGCGGTGTGTTCGCCGAGTCCGCGCTTTTCCAGGCTCACCGCGGCCTGCTTGGTCAGGTTGAGCAGTTGCGGGTGGCCCTCGTCGGCCAGCCGCTTCTCCATGTCGATCAGGGTCCGCTTCTTGAGGCTGATCGCGGGGGCGGCGGGCGGGGGAGAGGTGGGCGGCGGGGGTACGGGGGAGCCGGGCGCGGCGGCGGGTGGGGCGAACGCGGTCGGGGCGGGGGCGCTGGGGGCGGGCGGGGCGCTCTGTGGGCCGGCCGCGTCGTCGGCGGCGACCTCGATGCCGAAGTCGGTGGCAAGGCCGGACAGCCCGGACGCGTACCCCTGGCCCACGGCGCGGAACTTCCAGGCGCCCTTGCGCAGGTAGAACTCGCCGAACAGGAACGCCGTCTCGGTGGACGCCTCGTCGATGTCGAACTCGGCGATCGGCCCGCCCTGCGCGGTCACCACGTGCAACGCGAGCCCGGGCACCTGGCCGAAGCTGCCGCCGTCGGCCGACGCGCCGATCACCACGCGCTCGACGTCCGCCGGGATCGCCGCGAGGTCGACCCGGATGGTGTCCGTGACGACGCCGCCGGCGGTCGGCTGCTTCCCCTCGTGCCGGACCGCGCCGGTGGCGTCGGAGGGCTGGTTGTAGAAGACGAAATCGGCTTCCGTGCGCACCTTGCCGGCGGCGTTCAGGAGCAGCGCCGAGGCGTCCACGTCGGGGGCTCCCGCCGCGCGCCAGGTCAGGACCGCACGCAACTCGGCGGTCGGTACCGGAGTGTTCCCACCTTTGCTTATCTTCGCCATGCGCCCATCTTGCCCGCGCCATCGACCTCCCGTACGAGCCCGCCCACCCCCACGCACCCCAACCAGTGCGGGACGTCGGGGCGAGACGAGGGTGGGAGCGCGGGGCGGATCGGCACGATCGAGCGGGATGGCGGGGGCTGCCGGCTCGGCCCGCGCGGTGTGGCGCCCCCGCCCACCCGGCCGCGCCTGCGCGTGCCGCGCTCCCGTCCGCGCCCGCGCGTGCCGCGCTCCCGTCTGCGCCTGCGCGCGCCGCGCCCCCACCCGCCCTGCCGTGCCCACGCCGGCTTGGCCGTGCCCGCCGTCCCACGGCTTGCCCACGCCGGCTTGTCCCTGCCGCATCGCGCCGGCCGTGATCGGCCTGCTCCCCGGGCTTCGACTCCCTGTCACCCCCACCACGCGCCCCGCCCGGCCGCTGCCGTGGCGCGCTGCTGTTCCTTCGGCCCCGTTCCGCCGGTCCCGTCCCCTGCGGGCCCTGTCACGCACCGACTCCCGTCGGATCGGCATTGGCACCGTCCCGCGCTTCGGCCCGCTGCGACCCGCCTCCCGCGCCGCGTGCCGTGCCCGTCTCGGTCCGGTCTCGTGCTTCGTGCCCGTCCCGGTCCGGTCTCGCGTGCCGTGCCCGTCTCGGTCCGGTCTCGCGCTTCGCGCCCGTCTCGGTCCGGTCTCGCGTGCCGTGCCCGTCTCGGTCCGGTCCCGCGCTTCGTGCCCGTCCCGCCCCGGTCCCGCGCTTCGCGTCCGTCCCGGTCCGGTCCCGCGGGCCGTGCCCGTCGCGGTCCGGTTTCGGGCTTTGTGCGGGCTGTGTTGTTGGGGGTGATCACAAGCTGGTGTGGGGGTGGGCAAGGTGTGGCTTGGAGTGGTCGTGGGTGGGCGGGTTGTGGTGGGACTCGATCTCGGTCTCGTTCTGTGTTAGTCTGAAGCCTGTTGCAGTTGTGGTTCGCATCATCTTCTGAGTGCGCCTGTAGAGCTGTTCACTACGGGCGCATTTTGCATTTCGGTAGCTTCCGAAATGAGGGCGAAAAACGCGGCGACGCCCGGATTCACGAAGTGTGGATTCGTTCATCGGCCCACATGTAGGGAGAAAAATATGGCTACCGGAACCGTGAAGTGGTTCAACTCGGAAAAGGGCTTCGGCTTCATCGCGCAGGACGGTGGCGGCGACGACGTCTTCGCTCACTTCTCCGCGATCCAGGGCAACGGCTACCGTGAGCTCATCGAGGGCGAAGCCGTCGAATTCGACGTCGTGCAGGGCCAGAAGGGTCTCCAGGCGGAGAACATCAACCGCCTCTGATCTTCACTGATCGGCACGACCGAGGGCCGGCCGCCGCACTTCGAGTGCGACGTGCCGGCCCTCGGCATTTCCGGTTCTCGGCGGATCAGGCCCGCTGCTGCGCCACCCCCGGGGCCCCCGGCGCGCCGTCGGCGGCCAGCGCGGCCAATTCCTCCTCCACCCGCCGTGCGTGCGCCGCCTCGTCCTCCCGCGCCTTGCGCGGACTCCAGCGCCCGGCCATCACGAACACGCTCGGGACGAACAGCGCCTGGCACGCCAGGGTCAGCCACCACCAGCGCATCCACTCGTCGCTCGTCCGGTCCTTGGCCTTCCGCACCTCCTCGCCGTGGTCGATCAGCACGGCGAGCGACTGCTGCTTCTGCTCGACCAGATTCAGCTTGGCGAGGTCGCCCCCGGCCAGCTGCAACGCCTTGACCTGCAGCTCGATCGGGATCGCCGCGCGGTTGGGGTATTTGGACATCTGGATGAACAGCGCCGGGTCCTTCTGTACCAACTCCAGCGCCGCCCCCGCGTCCGCCTGCGCCGCGACCACCTCCTCGCCGTGGTTGACCAACGGCGTCGCGGAGGTGACGATGACCGGCGTGAACACCGCGGACACCGACACCACGATGCGGATGATCCAGCCCCACACCGCCAGCCCCGTCGCGGTCGCCGCCGGGTTGTGCTTCTCGACCGTCTCCGTGTACCCGGCCATCCACGGCGCCCAGGCCATCCCGCTGCTCGCGCCGATGCCGACCAGGAGCCAGGCGAACGTGTAGTAGCCGGTGTCCGGATGGTCGGTGGTCAGGGCGAACAGGTACGTGAACACCACCGTGCCCACGCCGCCCACGATCATGAACGGCTTGCGCACCCGGGTCAGGTCGGACGCGACGCCCACCACGACGAGCGCGATCGCGTTCGCCCCCCAGTACCAGTTGGCGAGGGCGTTGGTCCGCTGCTCGGAGTACCCGTAGACGGTCGAGTAGTAGACCACCAGGTTGCCGACGACCGTGTAGTAGAACATCAGGTGCAGGCTGATCCCGAGCGCCGGCGCGAGGATGTCCAGGCGCATCATCTGCCGCCAGTGGTTCTTCTGCGCGGCCTCGACGTCCAGGCCGCGCGCCCTGGCCTCGATCAGCGCCTTGTCCCGCAGCGAGACCATGAGTTGGTCGCGCAGCGCCGGGGACAACTCGCGCAGGCCGAACAGCGCGACCACGAACACGACCAGGCCGGTGATGCCGGCGTACCGGAACTCGGTCTGCCAACTGCTGGAGTCCAGCGTGTTGCTGCTGACCGTGGTGACCACGAGGCTGCCGATGATCGGCCCCAGCGTCCAGAAGCCCATCGCGCCGGCCCGGCCGACCTGCGGCGAGAAGTCGCGGATCAGCGCGGGCGTGGCGACCAGGGCCATGCCCTCGACCACGTTCACCAGGGCCATGAAGAACATGAACCAGCCCTTGCTCTGCGCGTTGGGCAGCGCGAACAGGACGAGCACGCCGGTGAGCAGCAGGCCGTACACAACCAGGTTGGCCCGCCCCCACCGGTCGGCGAGTCCCGCGAGCAGCGAGGCGAATGCGCCGACCGCGTTGCCGACGACCGAGATCATCGTCGCGTACATGAAGGTCATGCCGTACTCGTGCATCAGCAGCGTGGAGACCGCGTACTGGATGTAGAGCTCGTAATACAGGATCACCGACGCGACGACCACGATGGACAGGTAGAGGATCCGTGGCCCGTTGGCCGGGTAGCGGTGCAACTGCCGATACCACAGGCCGTGCACGATCGCGGGCAACCGGGCGGGGGGTGCCGGGGGCGGGGGTTCGGGATCTCTGTCGGCGGGCGCATCCGACGGGGACGTGCTGGATGACATGCGGCCTCCTCGACGAGCGTGGGTCTATCGAGGTACTGGGGTGCGGGAACACGGCCGTGCGCGGACGTCGGGCCAGGGGGAAGGGACGCCCCCCTGGGCCAACGCGTGGAGTGACCTTAGTACCGGCCGGTAGCGCGCTACCAGAGCGATCGGCAAGAAATGGAACGGGTTTCGATTTCGGGGTGGTGAGGGCGGCTGTACCTGGGCGGACGCGCCGGGGTGGTGGGGCGGAGTGGGATGGAGGTGACCCCAAGGTCGGATTTGCGGGGGGTGTCGGTGGCACGCGAGAGGCGGCGCTTGCGGAGTGTGGTGCGCGTGCGGCGCGGCGTAGGGACAAAGCTGGATGATATTGCCGAACTTGGGTGATCTATTGGGAAATACTTGCGCACACGGTTCCGGCCCGCGGCTCGCGGTCGCGCTCTACGGTGGAGCCACCGTTATCGCCCAATGCAAGGGGTATCGCGTGGAATCGATCTCGGTGGACCTGCTCAGCGGGCTTGCCGCAGGGGCCGGCGGCGACGCCGGTCGACTGGCCTGGACACGCCTCGTCGAACTTGTCCGCATGCCGCTGCCGGACACGGACCGGCCCGGCGGTACAGGGGGCTCGCCGATGGCCGGATCCGAGGGGATACCGCAGTCGCGGGCGTCGGATGCGGCGGCCTTGGGGTCTGGCGGGCCGGGCGCGTCGGGCGCGTCGGAGGCTCAGGACGTGCCGCATCGGTCGGCGCCGGTGCCCACGGGCGAGCTGGAGCTGACGCTGCTCGGGCACGAGACACCGGGAGGGCTGCGGGCGTACACCCGCGCGCACGCGCTCGCCGGCGCGTTGGCGTTACGGGCCGAGCGTGATCCGGACTTCGCCCGCTCGATCGGGCACTGGTACGCCGAGGCCCGACGGATCGGCCTGGACGGCCCGGACGCGTCGGGCGAGGGCGGGGGCTCGGGTTCGGGTGGGCGCGGTGGGTGCTGCGGACGGGGTGGGCACGGCGTGATCGTGCTGGGGGAGGGGGTGGACGGGCTCGATGGGCCGTTCCGGCTCGGGCCGGCGGGGGGATGGGCGATGGGGGGTGACCCCGAGGGGCCGGGGTCGGTGTGGCCGGCGGATGGCGCGGGTGAGGGCGGGGAGGCGGGCGCGCCGCCGGGCTGAGCGGTGGTGGGCGGCGGGCGGTGCCGGTCTGCGGCGGGGCGTCCCCGGCCGCGTTCAGGTCTTTGCGTGCCTGCGGCGGACCGGTGCGCCCCGGACCGTGCTCGGCCGGCGATCCGGATTCGGATCCGGATTGGGCTCGGGGCAGGCCTCGGGGCGCGGGTCGGCTGGGGCCTCGGGGCGCGGTTCGGGGTGGGGACGGGGCTCCGCCGAGGTCGGGTCGACGATGAAGCGCATCCGGTCCAGGTGCGCCCGCGCACTGTGCAGGCCGCGTTCGGCCGGGCCGGGGACGAGTTCGCGCATCGCCACCACGGCGGGCCCCAGGCGGACCGCCTCCCGGGCATCGGTCACCCGCAGCCACACCTTGAGCGCGTTGTCGGCGGCGGCGATCGTACTCGGGTGTTGCGGGCCGACCGCCTCGGCGCCGCGCTCGGCGACCTGGCAGTAGATCAGGATCGCGTCCGCGACCCGGCCCAGACCGGCGCTGACGAACGCCAACATCGCCTGCGCGTCCAGCGTGCCCGGGTGCGTGGGGCCGACCAACTTCTCCATGTGCATGCCGAGTTCGGCGGCCTTCTGCCACGCCTCCATGCCGCGCCCGGTGTCCGCCGCGTGCCGGATGGCGGCCAACTCGTTCCAGTACGTGGGCAGGATGTCCGCCGGGCGGATCAACGCCCCGGACGCCGTGGCCCCTTGTGCCAGTGCGCGGCGGGCGGGGATGGGGCCGACGGCTCGCCCGCGTACCGGCATCGACATCGGTCGATGGGGCCCGATTCCGCGGTGCGGGGCCAGCGCCGGGGGCAGCTGCGTGGGACTCGTGGTCGGCGGGCGGCGCGCGGGAGTCGGCGTCAGGGCGCCCGCGTCGGTCTGGATCCGCACGGTTATCCGAGGCGGGAGCGGCGGGGGCGGCGCCTCGGACCGCGGGTGCGGCGCGGGGCCGGCCCCGCGCTGTTGCGGCTTGGCACCGGTTGCCGAGCGGGACGACGTCGTGCCGGCCGTGGTCGCACGGCGCATCAGGCCGCCCGACGGGCCGGTGCCGGCGGCGTGCGGGGTGGCGCCCTGCGGGCCGATGTCGGGCGGGCCGACGCCGGTCGCCGGGCCCGGGAACTCCGGTTCGCGGTCCAGGAGGGCGGCGTTGGCCGGTGGGCCGGGTTGGGGTCGGCCGGACGGGGCGCCGCCGGTGCGGGCGTTCGGCGTCGGCGTACCGTCCTTGCCGGCGGGACCGCGCAGGGGTGGGCTGCCGGGTCGGGCGGCGCCGGCGCGGAGTGCGTCGCGCAGGCTGGTACCCGGGACCTCGGGCTCGTCGTCCGGCCCGGAGGACAGTGCCGAGCGGACCAGACCCAACGTCCGGCGGCCGACGCCCGGTTCCTCGCGCTGCCGGGCGGGGGCGGCCGACGCCGTTCCCGCCGGCTCGCGATGGGTGGGCTCGACCACAGCGTCGCCGACTGCGCCGCCGCCGACCACGCCCGAGCCGCGCAGGCCGGAACGTTGCGCCGGAGTCATCCCGTTGGGCGGCACCGCGGACAACGCCGAGACTCCCGTTCCGGCCGCGCCGGCGCCGCCGCCGCGCGGGGAGACCGCCTTCAGTCGGCGAACGGCTGTACGCAGGGTGGGCGGACGGGCCTCGGGTGAGCAGTTGGCCAGTGCGAGCGACCCGGCGGAGGGCGCGAACTCGACGGTGTCCGGAGCCAGTCGGGCCCGCTCGGCCAGGAGCGGATGGATCTCCTCGGCCGGTACGGGGTCGGGCAGTTCGGCGAAGCCCTGCCCGAGCGCGGCAACGAGGGTGCGGGTGAACGGATTCGGCGGACCCTTGACGTCGGGAGGGTTCACCACGCCCCACAGCGGAATGCCCGTGCACAGTTCGTGGGACCGTTCGCGGATCGCCTCCCAGGCTTCCCGTCCGGCCGTCAGATCACAGATCACGAGGGTGTTCTCGGTCGGCCGCGGGCCGAGCAGCTCGACCACCCAGGACCACGGAAGCCCGTCGTAGCGCACCGAGTTGGGCGTGGAATCACGCAGCCCCAGGTGCAGTTCGCGCCGCCGCCGGTCGATCAGGAGACGACCGGTCAGGTACACGATCACCGGCCCGTCCACGGCGCCGGCAGCCTGGAGATAGGCGCGTACCGCGTGCGGTTGCACGGCGTCGGGCAGCTGGATCACGTCCGCGGCGGCGTCCGGGAAGAGCTGATGCGGTGTCAGCGCCGACATCGCGACCAGGTTCCCACCGCTGTCCGACCGCCGCCCGCGCCCGGCTCTTCCACCCTCCACGAGCAGCAACTGGCCACGCTCGGACGGAACCCGGATGACCCGCCCCCCACGTTCGCTCATGTGTGCCTCCCCGGCCGAGCCTTCTTGGGTGGTCCACCACGCACCTGAAGATTAGGGCTATCGACCGACCATGGTCGACATATCGGACCGGTTGGCCGGTCAGCCGTGCCCCCGCACGCAGTCGCAACGAAGCAAAACCGGGGCGCACAAGGGGCGCACCCTCGACCGTCGGCGGCGGGGGTTCGTGCGAGTGCGGGTGGCTGCGGGGTGTGGGCCGTATGGCGAGAGCGGTGCTCTTGTTTGGGTGCAGTGCTCTGGTGTCTGGCAGACTGGCCGTATGACCGCAGCTTCCCGCACCGCGCGTGATCGTGCCCGGGCCGAACTCACTCACGAGATCAAGGATGTCGCGCGACGACACCTCGCCGCCGAGGGTGCCCAGCGGTTGTCGTTGCGTGCGGTGGCCCGTGAGCTGGGGATGGCTTCGTCGGCGCTGTATCGATACTTCCCGAGCCGGGACGAGTTGCTGACCGCGCTGATCGTGGACGCCTACGATGCGGTGGGCGAGCGGGTCGAGCGTGCCGTCGAGGCGGCGGGGCCGGCCGCGCATCCGCGTGCCGCCTGGCGTGGGCTATGCGGCGCGGTGCGGGCGTGGGCTCGGGAGCATCCGCACGAGTATGCGCTCATCTATGGTTCGCCGGTCCCCGGCTATCAGGCGCCGGACGACACTCTGGCCCCCTTCTCGCGGGTGCCGTTCGCGCTTCTCGGGATCCTCCGCGACTCCGGACAGGATCCTGCCCGGCCCTCCGGGGAGGCGGATCTGCCCGGGCCGTTGGCGAAGCAGTTCGAGGCCGTGGTGGCGGCGGGTGGTCTGGAGGTCTCGCCGGCGACGTTGGCGCGGGCGATGTTCGCCTGGGCCGGCGTGTTCGGGATCGTGAGCTTCGAGCTGTTCGGACAACTCGCCGGGAGTGCCGATCCCGCCGATCCGTTCTTCGCGTATGCCGTCGACCGGCATGCCGACCTGCTCGGGCTGGCCTGACCGATGGGCCGGCTCTCCCGCGCGCAGGTCTTGGACGCGGCGCTCGCACTCGCCGATCGTGACGGCATCGCCAAGTTGTCGATGCGGCGACTCGGTGCGGAGCTGGGGGTCGAGGCGATGACGCTGTACTACTACGTGCCGAACAAGGACGCCGTGCTGGACGGCCTGGTCGAGCGGATCGTGGCCAGTGTGGCGCCTCGACCGCGTGGCCCGCGGGCGGTGTGGCTGGGCGAGTTCGCCCACGCGTTCCGCGCCGAACTGCTGCGCCACCCGGCGGTCGTTCCGCTCGTCGCGACGCGTCCGGTCGCGACTCCGGAGGCGTTGGCCGCCGTGGAGCGGGCCGCGGCGGCGCTGGTCGGGGAGGGGTTGGCGCCGCTGCGGGCGTTCCAACTGCTCAACGCGGTCACCACGTTCGTGATCGGGCATACGTTGGCCGAGTTGGATCCCGAGGGCGGGGAGCCCCGGGACGACCCGGCGGTGGATGCGGCGGAACTGCCCTGTTTGGCCGAGGCGTTGGCGGCGGGATTGGGTACGCGGGCCGACCACGACGAGCGTTTCGAATCGGCGATCAGGGCTCTGTTGGCGGGGATCGAGTAGGCGTTTCCGGGGAACGGGCGTTTTGCGCGGGGTGGGTGGGTGGGGCGGTCGGGCTAGTCCTGGACCAGGACCACGGCTGTGCCGTATGCGCAGATTTCCGTGCCGTTGCCCGCGTCGGTGACGTCGTATCGCATGGCGAGAATCGCGTTGGCGCCGCGACCGCGGGCCTGTTCGACCAGGCGCTCGGCCGCTTCGGTTCGGCTCTGTACCAGGGTTTTGGTGAGGCCGCGCAGTTCGCCGCCCACCATCGATTTGAGGCCCGCGCCGAGCTGGCTGCCGATGTTGCGTGAGCGCACGGTGAGGCCGAAGACCTCGCCGATCACCCGTTGCACGCGGTAGCCAGGTACGTCGTTGGTGGTGACCACGAGCACGCCCGGGTCGTTGGGCGCGCCGCCGTACGCGTCGAGATCGCTCATGTCGGCCTCCGGGGTCGGGGGATCGGGGAGTGGGGGAATCGGGGAGTCGGGGAATCGGGACGGGTTCGCTCTGTGTGACAGGTGGCCGCGCGGCGGCCGTCCCACACGTGATGCCACCGGTTCGGCGGATGGGCCGGGGGCCGGACCTTGACCATTTTTACGCTGTAAGACAAGCTGTGATCGCGCCGCTTCTTACACTGTAAGAGGTGCTCGGGCGCGACGACGAAAGCACGGAAACACGGAAACGAGGGGGAATGCGGCGATGCTCATCGGTGCGATGGTGCGGCGGCTCAACGACGGTGTGGACTACGCGACCTTCCGCGACGCGTGGCTCCCGGACGAGCGGTTCGAGGGCGACCCCCGACGGGTGCTCAGCGCGATCGACCTGGCCGACCCGCAGCAGTTGTTGACCGTTGCGATGATCGACGCGACGCCCGAGGAGATCCCCGGATGGGTGGCCCGCATCGGGGCGAGCGAGCAGCGCCGGGCGGAGCGGATCAAGGGGCTCGTCGGTCCGTGGCAACTCAACGCCACCTACCGGATCGTCGGCGACGACAACCTCGCCGCCGTGATCGCGCGTTGACGGTCCGGGCCCGATGCGATTCGCCCGCCCCGGCGCATCCACCCGAAAACCTTTGTGCCGCAGCCGTGTTCCCCTGCTAGCGTCGCGGCGTGGCGAAATTGAACCAGATCATCGCGGTGGAGAAGGGCGTCAAGACCAAGTCCTTCCAGGAATTGACGGATGCCCACCAGCGGGTCCAGAAGGGCGCGTTGTTGTCGGGTATCTCGCGCACCTACCAACCCAAGGACGAGGAGGGCGAGCAACTGCCGCCCGAGTCGACCCGGGTGCAGGTCAAGGGCGAGGAAGTGCTGCGTTCCGTCACCGGCACGCTGACCCGGCTCTTCGACGTTACCGCGACCAAGGACTGGGCCAACTGCGAGGCGCGCGCCGACGTGGTCGTGGACGGCACGCCGTTGCTGCGCGACGTCCCGGTGTCGTACCTGCTCTTCCTGGAGAAGCAACTGGTCGACGTGCACACCTTCGTGCGCAAGCTGCCGATCCTGGACGCCGCCGAGACGTGGACGCTCGACCCCTCCACGGACTCCTGGCGCACCGAGCCGGTGCGTACCGTGCGGACCAAGAAGGTCCCGCGCAACCACGTCAAGGCCGAGGCGACGGAACACCACCCGGCCCAGGTCGAGATGTACTTCGAGGACATCGCCGCCGGCTACTGGACCACCGTCAAGTTCTCGGGCGCGCTGCCCGCCCGGCGCGTGAACGAACTCGTCGAGCGGGTCGAAAAACTGCAGCGGGCGGTCAAGTTCGCGCGTGAGGAAGCCAACGGCGCGGAAGTGACGGACCGTCGGATCGGCGACGCCGTCTTCGCCTACCTGCTCGGCAACGGCCAGGGCGAGTAGGCTTCGAGAATCCCCCGACCGGAGGGTCGGGGGTGCGCGAGGAGCGCAAGCTGAAACTGAAGCTTGTCGTGACGAACGCGGGTAACGGTGGAGGTTCGAATCCTTCCCCCGGCACCACGAGCCGGGGTGGCCCAAGTCGGCAGAGGCAGCCCGCGATCAATCTCAGACTATTGCTCCAGACTCAGCATCGCCGCCCATCGCCGGATCGACCGGACGGGGCTCCGGTCGTCGGTTGCTGGTTCGACTCCAGCCCGGGCCGCTCGTGGCCTGGTAGTTCAAAGGTAGAACGCGACGACTTTCAAGACGACCCCGGTCCTTAAACGTGCCGGCGTGCCCGATAGGGCGGCACAGCGGGCCTCCGCGGGCAGGCTAGCCCCGCGGAGGCCCACCCTCTTGTTCGGACTCAGACTTTCGTCGATTCGCGCCAGCGGGTGAGGACTTCGAGGTCGCCGTCGAGGCGGCAGCCGGTGGAATCGACCCGGTTCCACAGCAGCAGGTACAGCCTTTCGGCCGGGCCGGAGACCGTGAGGTCGGCGGGTTCGGCGGCGCGTACGACGCGTCGATCGGCGGTGCCGAGCCGCATGGTCCAGGCGGCCGAGGTGTCGTCCGGGGTGATCGCGATGCTCAGCGGCGGGTCGGTGACCGCCTTGTTCCGGGCGTGGGCGAGGAACCCGCACAGCAGTTCGTCGATTCCGTCGGCGGCGAAGTCCGCGGGCACGGCGGAGGGCAGACCGGCCGCGAGTTCCGCGTCGACGCGATGAACGGCCGTCTCGTGCGCCTGGCGTCGGGTCCAGAAGCCGACCGTGGACGGCGCCTCGAAGAAGGTCCACCCCGGGGCGTCGGGGGCCGCCGTGCCGAGTGTCTTCACCAGGTCGGCGTGGGTGCTTCGGTACCACTCGAAGAGGTCCCGGTCGGTGGGGGCGCGGAACAGCTCGGTCGTGTCCTCCCGGCTCGGCCGTTCGACGCTGCCGGATTCCACGATGTACGCGGCCCATCGGTGCACGCCGCCCAGGTGTTCGAGGAGATCACGTACCCGCCAGTCGGGGCAGGACGGCACTTCCGCGTCGAGGCCGGCCCGTTCGGCCGAACGGGCGAGCGCCTCGCCGTCGGCGCGCAGCATGTCGAGGTGCGTGGCAATGTCCATTGGGCCACGTTCTCATGGGGGATCGGCGGGGGTACAGGCTCGATGGGCGGCGGGCAACCGGTCGCCCGGGACGAATCGCGGCGATGGGTCGTCGGTGCGTCCTATGCTGGGGGTGATGGGTAACTTCGGTGTATATGTCGTCGCCCGATCGGCGTGGCCCCTATTGGAATTGCCGGCCGTTCAGCAGGCCGGCGGTGAACCGCGGTGGTCGGCTCGCGACGGCGACTGGCAGGTTCTGCTGTTGGCGTCGGGGTTGGATCCGGGGCCGACGTTGATGGCGGATACGGACGCGCCGGTGTTGACGGCCGACGTGGTGTCCGGCCACTTCGCGATGATCGACGCGCAGAGTCCGGGTGGGGGCGACGTATGGCACTGCGCGTTGGCGCCGCGTGCGGCCAGGTCGTACGCGTTGGATCCGGAGCTCGGGCCGCCGCCGGAGCGGGTGTTGCCGCGTGCCGTGGGTTGGGCGCGCGAGGCCGGACTCACCCCGGACGAGGCGGCGTTGGACTCCGCGTTGCGGGCGGAGGGGACGCCGGACGAGCTGCTGCGGGCCTTTCTGGATGCGTTGGGCTTTCGGTTCGTGGTGGTGGACGGGGGGTAGCGGGCGGGGCGTTCGTTGCCGCGGCGTTGCGCATGCGCTAAGCGGATGCCGATGCGGGTGCGGATACGGCGTCGGGCGCGGTCGGGCCGTCCGACAGGTAGGTGCTGATCTGCCGTAGCCAGCGGGTGTGGTAGCGGCTGATCAGGGCGTCGGGGGTCAGGCGGGACAGGGTCGGCAGGTACTTGTTCGTCGTCTCCGAGCCGGCGCGGCGGGCGGTCAGGGAGGCGCGGCGGGCACGGGAACTCCGGTAGTCGGCAAGGGCCTCGGGGATGTCGGCGGTGCGCCGCAGGGCGCGGGCCAGGGCCCAGGCGTCCTCCAGGGCCTGGTTGCCGCCCTGCGCGACGGTCGGCGGCATCGTGTGCGCGGCGTCGCCGAGGAGGGTGGCCCGGCCGAGGCTCCAGGTGCGCGGGACCTTGTGCCGGCGGTGGGCGAAGTACTCGATGTCCGCGTCCGTGACCGCCGCCAGCACGTGGGGGACCGGCGCGGCCCAGTGCCCGAAACGTTTGCGCAGCGCGGCGATCGGCGACGTCGGCGGCGGTTCGGACGGGTCGCGGCGGACGTCGAACCACCACTGGAGCAGGCCGTTGCCGGCGGGCATCAGGCCGCACATGCCCTCGGGGCCGACGATCATCAGGCCGCGGCGCTCGTGGACCACGTCGATGTCGACCGGGGTGAGTCCCTGCCAGGTGACCCAGCCGGTCGGGGTGGTGGGGTCGGAGCCCCATACGTGCCGGCGAACGACCGAGCGGGCGCCGTCGGCGCCGATGATCAGGTCGGCGGCCGCGGTGCTGCCGTCGGCGAAGGTCGCCTGGGCGTGGTCGGGGGTTTGGGTGATCGCGGTGCAGGGATTGGCGAAGGAGATCGTGGGGGTCGTCGTTGCGTTTGCGCTGTTGGTTCCGGTTCGGGGTCGGGTTCCTTCTCCGGCTCCGGTTCCTTCTCCGGCTCCGGTTCCGGCTCCGGTTCCGGTTCGGGTTCCGGTTTCGGTTCGGGGCGTGGGCAGGGCTTCGGCCAGGCGGCGGATCAGGTCGCGGCGGGGCATGGCGAGGTGCGGGTGGCCGTAGTGGGTGGCGGCGAGCGAGACGTCGATCCGCATCAGGACGCGTCCGTCGTAGTCGCGTTGTTCGAGCAGATCGATGGGTGCGCCGAGACCTTCGGTGGGGATGCCGAGGTCGGCGAGGATGCCGGTGCCGTTGCTCCAGAGGGTGAGCGCCGAGCCGGAGGTGCGCAGTGCCGACGCTCGTTCGTGGACCGTGACGTCGTGTCCGTCCGTACGCAGGGCGCGCGCCGCCGCGAGTCCGCCGATGCCCGCGCCGATGACCAGTATTCGCATGGTGCCCCCTCGTGTGTGGGTGCGGTGGGGTTCGACCGGAGACCCCGGGATTCCACTACTCGAATAGTACTATCACAGCCTTGATAATCTCCCTGCATGGCACCACCCCCCAACAGCGCCCGTCGGCGCGCCATCGCGGACGGCGCGATCGAGGTTCTGGCCCGGGCCGGCGTACACGGCTTCAGCCACCGCGCGGTGGACGAGGCGGCGGGGCTGCCGGCGGGCACCACGTCGAACTACTTCCGCAGCCGCGACGTCCTGCTGGGCGCCGCGGCGGAGCGTGTCCTGGAACTGCATCGCGCCGACATGACCGCCGCGCACGAGATGGTGGCCGGCCCGATCGACCGGGGCGGCCTGGTCGACCTGATCGCGGTGTCGCTGGAGTTCTCGGCCACGATGCACCGGGCGCGCTATCTGGCCGTGTACGAACTGACCCTCGAGGCCACCCGCCGCCCCGAACTCCAGCGGACGCTGGACCACATGCAGACGGAGGCCGTGGACTTCACCCTGGCCCAGCACCGCGCCCTCGGCCTGCACACGTCGCGCGCGGACGTCGCCACGCTGATCACGCTCTTCGCCGGCGCCCTCTACACCCTGGTCACCGGACAGGCCGGGCAGGCCACGGGCCCCGCCGCCCGAGCACTCGCGCAGGGGATGGTCGCGGGCATCGCCTCACCGGACTGAGCGGGCCCGCGACGGCGAGGCGGGCGGATGTCGGGGGCGGCGTGTTCGATGGAGAGATGCCCATCCCCGACGAAGCACTCGTGATCCGCGACGAGGACTGGTACGGGAGGGAGCTGACGGACACCGCTCAATACACGCGCTGTTCGTTCCTGGACACGGACTGGACCGAGGTCGTCAACGAGGGCGCGGTGTTCGACGAGTGCACGTTCGCGGGCGTGCGATTCAACGCGTCGCGGCACACGGGAGCGGCATTCACGAACTGCACATTCAACGGCTGCACGTTCTTCGACACCAGGTTCGTCGACTGCAAACTGGTCGGCAGTGTGTTCCGCCAGTGCACCTACACGGTGTTCGAAGTAACGGGCGGAGACTGGTCGTTCGTCGGCCTGCCGGGAGCCGACCTGACCCGGGCAACCTTCACCGGCGTCCGCATGCGCGAGGCCGACCTGACCGCAGCCCGCCTGCAAAAGGCCGTGATAACAGCCTGCGACCTATCCGGCGCAACTTGGCACGGCGCAACCCTCAAAAACGCCGACCTAAGAGGCAGCAACCTATCCTCATTGGACCCCCGAACAGTCGACTTCCAGAGCGCCCAAATCACCCCAACCCAAGCCACCACACTAGCCAAAACCACAGGCTGGACCGTCACCTGAGCCACATCGGCGCTGCGTTGAAAAGGCGTGAGCGCAGAGGCATTCGAGTGCTCATGTCATCCGGTCAGTGGCGAGATGGACCTTCCCTGGGGAACCTTCCGTGCCTCGTCGGCCCGAACCATCGTGCGACGTCCTCGCGTGCCCGCATATGAATCTCAAGCCGCTAGTTGATGACTTGAAGTTCACCCACGCGAGCGGTTGTTTCGGTTTGCCCCTCCATGGCCGGGAGCGAAATAGGTATGCCATCGGCCCCTACGTAACTTGCTTCCCAGTGGACGGTGGCGGTGACTGTAAAACGACTTTCCGGCTGCTTTGCGGATGTAGTTTTATACACGTAGCCGCAGTCGGGTGAGGAAGTACTCGGGGAGGATGGGTCGTACTTTGTGCCCGGAGTCGGGCACTCCACGGTGGACCCATCGCCCATGGACCACAGAACGTACTTGGATCGAGCGATGGCCGTAACGGTTACACCTCGTTCGGTTACCGTCTTGGAGATTCCGTCGGGTGACCATCGGTGCGGATCGGATGCGTCGATCCATAGCCAAACCGGGAGGCCTACGAGACCCATCTTTCCGGGTTCCGGGGTCATGAAGACCTTGGGCTTGCGAAGCTCGAGCTGGGCCATGGCGAGGGTCGCAACTTGAGCGTCCGTAGGTGCAGGGAGCTGGGGAGCGGGGCCTCCGCTGCCACCGGCAGCCGTGGCCCCAACGGCAGTGTGTTCTCCGTTGCCTTGGGTGAAGCCGGGTTCGGTACCCCCGCTGCCGCCTGTCGCGCTGCCACCTCCCGCACCTCCGCCGCCACCGGTCCCGCCGCTGCTTCCTCCCGGGCCGGGTACTTCGATGCAGATGATGAGGTCGCCGCAATTCGTCACACCTGCAGAAGCCGGTGGAAGAAGGAAGAAGGCGCCAATGGAGCCGGCTGTGCAGGCCAAGGCGACACTTCGTAGAACTTTCGATCTATTCATGAGTCCTCCCTGGCGGGCATCTTCACATGGCGGTGGGGATGGATATCAGGCGGGCGTACCGTCGCTTGAGAGTGCCCGAACAGAGTCCGCAACGATGTCGATCGGAGAATCCGGAGTTGCCGGGATCTTGAATACGGTCATGCCGACATTGACTACGTTTAGTGTCTTCCATTTGGTGGTGCGGCCGTTCAGGTTCTGAAAGCTCTGGCTATTGGTGACGGATATCGGGGATGAACCCGCCGTGAGATTTGAGGATGATCGTGTGGTGCACATGACCAATTTGCCGCCGTCTGAGGTCTTCCAGGCCGGCGATTTTTCACTGTCACGGATCTCGGTCTTGAAGGTGACCGATCCGCCCTTCGCCAGTCCTTCTGTGTCCCGTTTGTTGTTACGGTCTTCTTGGATGACTGCTTTTGCCCTAGGTCCCCAGTTAGTCGTGGTTGAACCTCCATCCAAATAGTTGGCGAAATCTTGGCAGATCTCCTGCCCGTAGTAGATGTTCGCGGATGCTGCGCTTTCTTTGTTGTCGACCGTCGCTATTTGCGTGACGATAGGGAAATCCTTGCCAACCTCTGTGAATGCAAGAAATGACATTTTCCAGGGGCCGACCCCTTTGTCCTGGCGCAGGACTCCGAGGGATCCACGGGATTGCTTTCCGATGGTTTGGCGACCCAGGGACATAAGCCACCGGTCGTCACCGCCGGGAGCCCCTTGGGGTGAGGCGACGTGTATATTGCTATTCGCGGCCAAATCCTCGTCGTTGCCGATATTGTCGCCGTACTTCAAAATGCGCTCGAGGCGGGCGGTGGATACCTCGAGCAGGGCTCCCGCCTCGATTTCCGAGATTGAATGAATATCGCGTGCTGCTCGGGCCTTTTTGCTGGCATCGAAGTAGGCCTGCGAAGTGCTTGTCGCATCGGCCTCGCTGATCGGCGGGCCTGCCGCTGCAGTGCTCTGAGACGGTGTCGGGAGCGGAGCAGCTGCCGTTTTGGGTGCCGCTTGACCGATTTTGGGCTCTTTCGCCTTTTTATCCGAGGAGCAGGCCGTGGTCAGGAGGGTGAGAGTGGCCAGGGCTGCCAGCAGGGTTGCCGGGAGTTGGGTGTTGGTGGATCGGGCCAAAACTGCCACCCCCGCAGCAGGTGCGATCTTCGGAGTTCGGTGCGCTATTGATCTGCCGAAGCATCATTGCACTTGATCGGGTGGGTCGTAAGCGTCTTCGGGAGATCACTGCGGGTAGCGGGATTCGGCCACTTGGTGGGGGTGGGGCCGGGGTTGTTGGGTGGGGGCGGCTTCTGGGGGATTCGGGCTGGTGGCCGGGGTGTTCGTGGGGAGTTGGTGGGTGGCGTTATGGGGTTGTGGTGACCAGAGTGGTCAGGCCGTGGCCCTGTTGCCATTGGTATAGGCGGGACTGGTCGAGTAGGACGATGCCGTGGTGATGGGCGAATCGGCGGGCCTCGGTGGTGAATCCGTGGCGGGTGATGAAGACCGGGATGTCGGCCCGGTGGTTGTGGTGGGCCGTGCCGATGAAGGCGTGGAGGTCCAGGGGGCGGGCCTCGTGGGTGATGGGGGCGCAGCGGATGAGGACGAGGCTGCCGTTGGGGAAGTAGGCCTTGACGTTGGCGTCGGGGGCTACCTGTACGGCGAGGAGGCCGTCGCGGCGGCAGAGGTCGGCGATCTGGAGTTCGAAGTCGCGGTCGTCCGGGGGGTCGGGGCGTTGGTTCAGGGTTGATGTGGCGAGGTGGACGGTCGCGCACAGGAGGGCCAGGGCGGCGGAGGTGGCCAGCCAGGCGTCGACACCGTTGATGCCGACGGAGTCGAAGAGGTCGTGCAGCGCGATGGCCGGGACGGCGGCCAACGGGGCTATGGCCCAGCCGCGGAACTTGGCGCGGGTGCGGGTTCGGGGCATGTGGGGTCCCTCCGTGGGCTGCCGACGGCGGAGCGGGCGGCAGCTTAGGCGGAGGGGTGGGCGGTCAACCACCCGACTGGATGGTGGATGTGGTGGGAGGGAGGGCCGGGGTGGGGGCGACGCGGTGGGATCGCCCTTGTGAGTGCGGGTGTTGGGGTTGCGGGGTGGCGTTTGGGTGCTGCGGTGGCGGGGCGTGCTGGGGTGGGGCCGTGTGGGTGATGCGGCGGAGCGCGGGGCGCGTGGCGCGGGGGGCGAGATGCGAGGTCGAGGTGTCAGATACGGGATGCGGGGATCGGATGGTTGAGAGACGTGGGGCTCTTGACACGGGGACCCCGTGGCCCTGAGATCCGCTCG
>NZ_JBHZAE010000001.1:1273245-1623063 GCF_042754105.1 Embleya sp. NPDC059237
CGCCCGCTCGCCCGCTCGCCCGCTCGCCCGCTCGCCCGCTCGCCCGCTCGCCCGCTCGCCCGCTCGCCCGCTCGCCCGCTCGCCCGCTCGCCCGCTCGCCCGCCTGACGTGCCGTTGGCCGCCCCCGGTTCTGGGGGCTTGGGGGTCCGCGGCTCCCGGCTGGGTGGCGTTGGTTGCCCCGATGGGGTCTGGGGCTTTCGGCTGGGTGCCGTTGGTCGCCCCGGTTCCGGGGGCTTGGTGGTCTTGCGGCTTCCGGCCAGGTGCCGTCGGTCGCCCCGACGTGGTCTGCGGCTTTGGCCGGGTGCCGTCGGGTGCCCCGATGTGGTCTGCGGCTTTGGCTGGGTGGCGTTGGTTGCCCCGATGTGGTTTGTGGCTTTCGGGTGGGTGGCGTTGGTTGGCTCGGTTCTGCGGGATTGGGGGTTTGGGGCCTTCGGATGGGGTGGGTGAGGGAGGGTGGCCGGTGGGGGTGGATGTGTGGGGGTGGGGGCTTTGGGGCCTGGGTTGCGGGAAATGGTTTGGGAACGTGGTTAGTGTGCCGGGGCCGGCTCCGCTATCTTCTGCCGAATGAGCAGGATCCGTAAGACAGCGATCATGGTTGTGGCATGTTTCGGCCTCGCCTTCGCGGGCGTGGCCTCCGCGTATGCGATTCCCGGTCAGCATCCGCAGGTGCGCAAGGTGTGTCGCGTCCTCGACCCCGAGGTCAAGCAGGCCAAGCGCGGCAACCACGTCGGTCGCACCGGTGAGCCGAAGGTTCACCGGCAGCGACACGACGGCGTGATGGGTGAAGTGGCCGACCACTACTGCGTACCGGGTGGCGGGAAGCACCACAAGGTCAACCCAGGTGCACGACCTGCAGCACGGTGACGGTTGTCGTCCCTTCGTTGAGCAGTACCACCACGATCAGGGGCCCCGCCGCTGCGGTGCGGACGATTCGGTCGTCCTCGCCGTAGCGGACGGTGGCCGTGTACGGGTCGCAGACCAGTTTGTACAGCAGCATTCCCCAGTGGTTGAGCGTGGTTTCGGGGAAGCGGTCGATGACCTCTTGGTGCTCGATGCCGATCCTCGGGCGCCACGTCACGCGGCACTGCTTTGCGCTCGGCCGCGGGAGATCCACTTGCGGACGATTTCCTCGTCCACCTCGTCGAGGTCCGGGTCCAGGCCCGTGGCCCGAACCTGCGCCGCGAGGGCGCGTGCGTGCGGCAGGCCGGCGATCAGTTCCTCCGCCGCCTGTACGTAGCGGGCCAGCAGGCCCGGCAGATCGCCGATCGGCGTCAGATTCACCAGACGCAGGAATTCGTGGCGGGCTTCGGGGTGCGGGAGCGCATGCGCGATGCGATCCACGGTCCACGGGTCCGTGCTGTTCACGCCGGCCCTCTCCTCACTCCGGACGAATGATCCGGGATCAGATTAGGGGCCGAGCGCGGGTGTGGGGGGCTACGACGTGATCAGCAGATGACAATCCGCATTCGGTGGATGGCGATCCGCATCGATAGGTGACAATCCCTCAATTTCCGGCTATTCACTAGCATTTGACCCCCTTGACGGCCAAGCACTTGGCCTTGCGCTCGTCTTCGAGCGTGGTGGTCGGCGGTGTCGTGCGCCCGCCGCTCCGCGGCTGCGTCTCCGGCGGGGTCCGCTCCTGTCGCGTCTCCGCCTGGGCCGTCGGCCGGTCGCCGGCGGACTCCGGTGCCGCGGACGCGGGTTGGGCGGAGGCCGGCGCGTCCACGGCGGGGTTCGGCCGGGCCGTCTCCGTGGCCCCCGTCGTCGCCGCGGGCCGAACGTCGGTCCCCGGCCGCACGGTTGCCTGCTGCGAGGGCGTCAGGAACAGCCCCGTGCCGGCGATCACCAGTACGCCCACCCCGGCGCCGAGGGCCGCCACGCGGCGGCGCCGGCGGATCCGCTTGCCACCCGCCACGGCCGCGTCCACCACGCTCGGGAAATCGGGCTCGGGCTGATCGAGCATCAGCGCGAACAGGTCGCGATCGTTCATGGTCGGCCTCACCGTTCGGACAGCTCCCACATCTGCTCGCCGACGAGTTCGCGCAGCCGGTTCAGCCCGCGCGCGCTCTGGCTCTTGACCGTGCCGGTACTGATCCGCAGGGCCTCCGCCGTCTGTTCGATGCTCCAGTCCTCCCAGAAGCGCAGCACGAGCACGGCCCGATAGCGAGGCGGCAGCCGGAGCAGCGCCGCCTGCAGGGTCATCCGCAGATCCGGCGACGAGGACTCCTCGCTCGGCCGCTGCGGGAGTTCGTCCACCGGCTCCTCGCGCCAACGGCCCTTGCGGTGCTGGTCGATGTACGTGCGGGTGAGCACCACGCGGGCGTACGCGTCCACATTGCCGTCGCGGTTCAGTCTGCCCCACGCCGTGTACATCTTCATCAGTGTGGTCTGGGTGAGGTCCTGCGCTTCGTACCAGTCGCCGCACAGCAGGTACGCGGATCGACGCAGCTGGGCCTGGCGGGCCTCGGCGTACTCGCGGAACTCCCGTTCACGGGCTGCCTCCCTCACGCGGTCGGCAGCGGAGTTGCCAGGGGGTGGTCGCGGGAATCGCGCACCGTGATCTCCTCCTCACCGGGTCCCCCGCGGGCATGGCCCGAGAGCGCCCGGCCGGTGCCGGGGCGTGCGTTTGCCTGCATATCGAGGGGCCTGTCACAGGGGATACGCGCGCCGACGGCCCCGGGTTGCACGGCGGTTCGGAGATGTTCCGCACGTGGGCGGCGTGGGTCGGCGGTGCAACGTGGCTCGGTCGGCGGGCGTATTTCTCTTGTGGAAGGTCCGAATGTCCGACTGTCCAGTGAAGGGGTACGCACATGACGAATCGTCAAAGCCGGCCGCCCGGGCAGGCGATGCGTCTGGTGGGGCCGGTCGCCGCCGTGTTCGCCACCGTCGGGATCGCGGTGGGGTCCTGGGTCGGCATCGCGTCCGCCTCGGGCGCCGGGGAGCCGAAGTCGGTACCCGCCTCGGTGACCTCGGTGGTCGACCCGACCGCGGACCGGACCGCGACGCACACGGTGCCCGGGCCGCGTGCGGCCACGGGCCGGCCCACGGTGGTCACGCCGGGGAAGCCGTACGTGGCCAGGAAGTCGGACCTGGAGCGCAACGCGCGCGTGGACCCGAAGCCGGCCACGGGCCGACGTGGGCCCGAAACGGCAGTGCTCCCGCGCACGGCGCGCGAGCCGGACGCGAGGCCGTGAAGCGGTGGCGGCAAGCGGCGAATACGCTCGAGCCCGCCGCAAAACACGTCGGCGCACCGGCCCGGGTCCACTCCCGAACCGGCGCGCGGCGCGGATGCCGGCTGCGGGCCCCGGCCGCTTCGGGGACCGCGTCGTCTCGTCCCCATCCCCGTCGAGGAGTTGCCGCGTGGTTCCGATCGCCCCGGGCGCAGTGCCGTTGCTCGGACATACCCCGGCGTTGTTGCGCGGGCGCTGGGACTTCGTGTCCTCGCTGCGGGCGCACGGGCCCATCGTGCGGATCCGGGTCGGGCCGAAGGAGTTGTACGTCCTCAACGATCCCGCGCTCGTGCGCTGCGTGCTGGTCGAACACGCGGACACCGTCGAGCGGGACGGCTTCTTCAAGCAGGCCCGGCTGCACATCGGTGACGGGCTGGCCGCTTCCGACGGGCCGCTGCATCGGGCCCGGCGGCGTACCGTGCAGCCCGCGTTCCAGCGGTCCCGGATCGGCGGGTACGTGGATGTGATCCGGCGGCAAGCCGAGGACGCGAGCGCGCAGTGGTTGCCCGGATCCACACTCGCGCTCGATCGGGAGATGAGCGAACTCGGCCTGGCCACGCTCGGTCGGCTGATCTTCGGTGAGGACCCGGCCGCGGACGCCGCCGTTGCCGAACTGCGGCGCTCGTTGCCGATGTTCATCCAGGAGGTGTTCACCCGCACGGTGCTGCCCGAGTGGGCGCGCCGGTTGCCCACTCCCGGCAACCGGCGTTTCGCCGAGACCGGCGCCCGGTTGCGCGACACGATCGCCGCGGCGGTGGACGCGGGTTCGGGGGAGGGGCTGCTCGGCGAGTTCGTCGGGATGGGCATGTCGCCGGAGGTGGTGCGGGACGAGGTGGTGTCGATGCTGATCGCCGGCAACGACAACACCAACGCCACCCTCTCGTGGGCCTTTCACGAGATCGGCCGCAACGAGGACGTCCGCAAGCGGCTGCACGCCGAGTTGCACGAGGTACTGGCCGGCGGGCCGCCGACCGCGGAGAACCTGGGCGCCCTCGTATATACAAGGAGTGTTATCGACGAGACGCTTCGGCTGTACGCGCCCTGGCTGGTGGTGCGTCGGGCCAATCGCGATGTCGACGTGATGGGGCATCACATCCCGAGTGGTGGCGACGTGTTGTACAGCCATCACGCGCTGCACCGGGACCCGGAGTTGTTCCCCGACCCCGAGCGCTTCGATCCGGACCGCTGGGCGGAGCCCGGCTTCCGAGGGCGTGCGCGCGGCGTGTACATGCCCTTCGGCGCGGGCGTGCACCGGTGCGTCGGCGAACACCTGTTCCTGGCCCAGATCGTGACCACCGTGGCGGTGGTGTGCGCGCGATGGCATCTGGAGCCGGTGCCCGGCAAGCCGTCCCGGCCACGGACGAGCGCGCTCCCGCGCCCCGGGCACCTGCCGGTACGGGCCATCCGCCGACGCGTCTGAACTCCGCCGAATGGTCCGGACTTCGCCGCCATGCCACCCGATCGTCAACGCATCGACATGACGACACATCCGCCGTTTTGCCGGATCGGCCCACGGCGCGCGAGAGTTCCTCGCACATCGGATCGAGTACCGTGCGCGGCGTCGGCTCGGCCGCGCGATATCACGTTCGGGCGCGCGCGGTGCGGTCCGAACCCGGCCGGCCAACAATTGCCCGAAAGTGCTTGCGGCGGGGCTCGTTTCGGGACCATCGTGGGGCCCGTTCGGTGTCCGGAACGAGATGCTTGCCCGTGATCTTGGGTGGGGTCGGGTTCGTCACATGGCGTCCGCGATCGTGCTGGTTGACGGGGTGCGTCGAAGTCGCGGAATGCATCGAATGATCAACTTCGGCGGCGGTTTTCGAGCCGTTCACCATTCACCTGACAGTGTGTGTGGTGGAAGATACGAGCGGTAGCTCCGAAGTGGATCACGGTCCGCGCGGAACCTGGGTGGACCCGGCAGAGCAAGGGGGCGGAGCCGGTGGTGAAGGCAGCTACGGAACGGCCATCGGGCAACGGCGTCGCGACACCGGGCGCGACCGCCGGCGCGATGCCGGTCACGCCCACGCGCAGCCTCGGCGCCAGACGCCGGCGGCCCGCGCTCATCGCGCTCTCGGTCGCGCTGATCGCGGCGGGCGGACTGGGCTCGGCGGCGTTCTATCAGATGGGCGACAAACGGGTGCCGGTGCTCGCCGTGGCCCGCACGGTGCCCTACGGCCAGACGATCGCCGCCGAGGACCTGCGGGTCGTGGAGATCAACGACGCGCCCGGGCTGCGCCCGATCGGATCCGGCTCCAAGGGCGTCATCGTGGGCAAACGCGCCGCCGTCGAGCTGCGCGCGGGCTCGCTGCTGACCTCGGATCAGGTCACCGAGAAGATCGCGATCCAACCCGGCGAGACGCTGGTCCCGATTGCCGTGGACGCCACCAGGATGCCGGTCCAGCGGGTCACCCCGGGCACCCGGATCCTGGTCGTGACCTCGGTTGCCGCGCCCGCCGGGGCCAACGCCGTGCCGGCGCAGCCCGTCACCATCGCGGCCACCGTGATCCGAGCCAGTGCCGCCGACCCGAACTCCGGTTCCGGCAAGGCCGTCCTGGACGTGGCCGTGCCCGCCAAGGACGGCCCCACGCTCGCCCTGCAGGTGGTCGACGGTCGGTTCTCCATCGTGGTGCTCAACACCGGGAACGCGGACGCGGCGCCCAACCCCGCGCCGGGCAAGGCCGGAGGCACCCCATGACCGTCGTCGCGGTCACCGGCGGCACGGGCGCGCCCGGTGCCACCTCGACCGCGCTCGCACTCCTGCTCACCTGGCCGCTGCCCGCCGGCCGCCGGGTGATCCTGATCGAGGCCGATCCGGACGGGGGTTCGATCCTCGCGGGCGCGCTCCAGGGTCGGGTTTCGGCCGAATACGGCCTGCACCAACTGGGCGTGGCACACCGTCAGGGAAATCTCGTCGACGCCTTCTTCCGGCAACTCGTCGACCTGTCCGACGGCCGCCGCGAACGCCTGCTGCTGCCGGGCCTGGTCGACCCCACCCAGGCCTCGGGACTCGCCTACACGTGGGATCCCATCTCGCAACTCGCCGCCGGGCTGGGCAACCAGCAGATTCCGCACGACGTGATCGTCGACCTCGGCCGGCGCGGCACCACGGGCGCGTCGGCGATCGTCGCGCGCCGCGCCGACCTGGTACTGCCGGTCGTCCGCGGCACATTGCCCTCGCTCGCCCAGGCCCAGCCCCGACTGACCGCGCTGCGCAACGACCTCGACACGCACGGGACCGGATCCGACTCGATCGCCCTCGTGGTGATCGAACAGGGACGCTACTCCCGGCAGGAGATCGGCAAACACCTCGAGGCGCCCGTACTCGGCCTGGTGCCGTTCGACCCGGAACGCGCGCGGGTGTTGTCCGACGGCGAGGGCGACACCGGCAAACGTTTCCTGCGTTCGAGGTACATGCGGGCCGCGCGGACCACCGCGGACGCGGCGATCAACTTGGCCGCACAGCGACGCATGCGCCTTGCTCCACGCCCCACGTCCGGCGGGCAGTTGCCCGCCGGTCCCGAGGCGCCGGCGCCGAGCGACGGCTGGGCCCAGGCGGCGGCGTACATCCGCCGATCCGACACCGAGCCTCGCCCCGAGTCGCGTCCCGAGGCCCACCCCGAGGCACCCGCCGAGGCCGAACCGGCGCACCGCCCGGCCGGCGAGGAGGCCGGTCATGTTCGATAACGCCCGCCCCCTGCACCCGGATCCGCACAACAAACCGGAACCCCCACCCCCCGCCGAGACCGGCGGCCACCCGCAGATACACGTCGTCCCGGGGCGCCCCGAGACGGAGGACGTGTTCTACGCGCCGCCCCCGCTGCGCACCTGGCCGGAGGGCTTCCAGCGGGCCGGCGCCGATCCCGCGAGCGGCCCGGAGCACACCTGGTCGGCCGGCGCGGGCGCGCTCACGCCCGCCGTGGGCCACGTCCCGCCGCCGACCCCCGCCAACGGCACACCCCTTCCGCCGACCGCGATGTCCGCGCCGACCGCGGTGCCGGCCCCACCGCACGCCGTGCCAGGGGTGAACGGCCACGTCAACGGCGCCGCCCGCCCGGCCGGTTCGCGCGACGGCATGTTCACCGTGCCGCCGACCGCGAGCGTGAGCGCCAACGGCGTCGGCACGGTCAGCCGCCGCCCGTCCGCCGCGCCCGCCCCCACCGGCACCGGCCCGCACGCCCCGCTCACCGCCGCCCCGAAGCCGCCCCGCAACCCGTCCGGAGAACCGGTCGTGGACCCGGCCGTGGTGCGGATACTGAAGGACCGGGCGGCCGAACAGCTGCACGAGTTCGACAAGTCTGCGCCCGGCATGACCACCGGCGACCGGGAGCAGCGCGGTCGCGCGATCGTCGCCCAGGTGGTCGCCGAGTGGGCCGACATCACCGCCCGCGAGCGCGGCATCTCCACCACGCCCGCCGAGGACCGGGCGATGGCGCGCGCGGTGTGGGACTGGTTGTTCCGTGCCGGGCCGTTGGAGCCGTACCTGACCGACCCGGCCGTGGAGAACATCCTCGTCAACGGCTACGACACGGTCTGGGTCGACTACGCGGACCGCCCCCGCGTCCAGGTGCCCCCGCTGACCGCCTCCGACGACGAACTCCGCGAGTTGTTGCGCGACCTGGCCCGCCGGCACGGCAGCGGCGAGCGCACCCTGTCCACCGCGCAGCCCACCCTGGCGCTGCGTCTACCGGACGGCTCCCGGCTCCAGGCGATCACCGAGGTCACCCCGCACACCTACGTGACCATCCGCCGGCACCGGGTGCGTGACGTGCGCCTCGCCGAGCTGATCGGACTCGGCACCCTGGACCGCACGTTGGCGGCCTTCCTCGGCTCGCTGGTCCGGGCGAAGAAGAACCTGATCATCTGCGGCACCCAGGGCGTCGGCAAGACCTCGCTGCTGCGTGCGTTGTCCCACGAGATTCCCCGGGACGAGCGGATCGGCACCTTCGAAACCGAACTGGAGTTGTTCCTGCACGAGTTGGGCCACCTGCGCCAAGTGGTGGCGATCGAGGCCCGCGAGGGCAACGGCGAACGCGGCATCGACGGCAAGTCGGCGGGCGAGTTGACCATCGGCGAACTGATCCCCTCCGCGCTGCGCATGTCGTTGTCGCGGATGATCGTCGGCGAGGTGCGCTCCAGCGAGATCGTGCCGATGTTGCGCGTGATGACCAACGGCGAAGGCGGCTCCATGTGCACGCTGCACGTGCGCGAGCCGGACATGATCTTCGACCGGATCGCCGAACTCTGCCTGGAGTACGGCGCGCACATGAGTCCCGAACTGGCCTACCGGCTGGCCTCCAACGCCGTCGACTACGTCGTCTTCGTGCGGATGATCGACGAGACGGCCATCGGCGGCAAACGGCATCGTTTCGTCTCGCACGTCCTGGAGGTGACCGGGATGGGCGAACACCGCCGCCCGGCCGTGAACACGATCTTCGCGCCGACCGCCGACGATCCGCGCGCCACGGCCCGGATGTACCCCTCGGACATGCCGGATCTGATCCGGGCCGGGTTCAGTCCGCATCTGCTGGACGAACCGCACGGCTGGCGCCCGTTGCGGCTCAAGCTGCACCAGGCCGGGTGATCGTATGGGTGACGCGTTGTTGGTCGCGGTGTGCGGATGCCTGCTGGTCGGCGGTGTGATCGGATTGATCGTCGGGCTCGTCGGCACCTACGACGACCCGACCCCCAAGCCGCCGGGCCGCATGGAGTCGGCGATCCGCCGGATGCGGTCCGGACCGGTGACGGCCCGCCAGCGCACCGCCCGCCGGATCCGGCTGTCCGTCGGTGTCGTGGTGGCCGCGCTGGTCTGGCTGTTCACCGGATTCCTGGGCGCCGGGCTCCTGGTGATCGCCGCGTTCTCCGGGTTGCCCTGGCTGCTCGCGCCCACCAGGAGCGACCACAGCGTGATCAAGCGCCTGGACGCACTCGCCGAGTGGACCCGACGGATCGCCGACCTGATCGAACTGGGCGCCGGGCTGGAGAACGCGATCCTCACCTCGCGGGCCACCTGCCCGGAGCCGATCGTCGAGGAAGTCGGCGATCTGGTCAGCCGATTGCAGTCCCGGTGGCGCCCCGAGGAGGCGCTGCGGGCGTTCGCGGCCGATCTGGGCGACGCCACGGCGGACAAGATCGCGGCGGCGCTGATCCTGCGCTCCTCGGACCGCGGGCCGGGCCTGGCGATGGCGCTCAAGGACCTCGCCACGACCGTGCGCGAAGAGGTGCGCCAGCGCCGGGCGATCGAGGCGGACCGGGCCGGCGCCCGGATGGCCGTGCGCTGGATCACCTACATCACCCTGGGGGTCACCTCCCTGGTCGTGGTGATCAACCGCGACTACGCCGCGCCGTACGGCACAGCGCTCGGGCAGATGGTCCTGCTACTGATGGCGATCGCCTACGTCGGCACCCTGGTCTGGATGCGTTCGCTGGCGGCCGATCGGGTCAAGCCCCGCTTCCTGGTGGCGGATCCGCGCAGCGTGGTCAAGGCGGCCAGGGCGGTGGACGTGCAGCAGGAGCAGGGTGTGCACACCGCGCCCGTATTGCGGGGTGAGTGGTCGTGATCCCACCGATGGTGATCGTCAGCGGGTGTGTGCTCGGCGCCGGAGTGGCGGTGCTGGTTCGCGAGTTGTGGCCCGCGCCGCCGGACCTGGGCAACGCGCTGCACCGCCTGTCCGGGATGCCGAAGCGGCGCACGGAGCAGACGGGCAGCAAGTACGACGACCGACTGGTCGCCATGGTCCGGCACGTCCCGGGCTTCAGGGTGCCGCACCGCGAACTCGACCTGGTCGGCGAGACCGTCGCACAATTCGTGCGCACCAAGGCGCTGTTGGCCCTGCTCGGACTGCTGTTGCCCGCGATGCTCTCGGCAGTGCTGACCGCGGCCGGAATCGGCATCGCGTTCTACGTACCGCTGTTCCTGTCCCTGGCGGTGGCGGCGGGGATGTGGTTCATCCCCGACTATGCGCTGCGCGACCAGGCCAAGTCCGCCCGGATCGAGTTCCAACACGCGGCTGCCGCCTACCTGGACCTGGTGGCGCTGGGCCGGGCGGGCGACGCGGGCCCGGCGGAGGCGTTGGAACGGGCCGCGGCCGTGGGGGACGGTTGGGCCTTCGCCCGGATCCAGGACGCGTTGGCGCGGGCCCGCGTGGGCAGCGCCGACCCCTGGGACGGACTGCGCGACCTGGCCAAGGACCTGGACCTGCCCGAACTGGCCGACGTGGCCGACATCATCGAGATGGCCGGGACCGAAGGCGCCGCCGTGTACGGCACGTTGCGCGCCCGGTCCCAGTCGCTGCGCGTGGAACTGCTCGCGAACGAACACGAAAAGGCGAACGCGGACTCGGAACGGCTCACCGTTCCGGGGACGATGCTCGTGGTGATCATGGGAATCCTGCTCGGATTCCCGGCAATTTCCCGGATGTTCTCGGTATGAACGACCTTCGGATTCCGAGCCGTTCTCCGGAAGGAGTACAGGCAATGTCAACCGGTTCCTCGTCCCCAGCGGTGCTCGATCGTGTCGAGACCGCCGTGCACAGAGTCGCCCCGGCTCCGGTCGCCTTCGTGTTGGTGGTCACCGGCGGCCTGGTGGACCGCTATCGGCGACTGCGCAAGGAGCGCGACCACGGCGCGGTCAGCATCGAGACGGCGATCATCGTCGCGGTGTTGATGGTGGCCGCGGTCAGCATCGCGGCGGTGATCTACACGATGTACAAGAAGTACCAGGACGGCCTGAAGAAATCCGACGACAAGTACGTGCCGCCGGCTCCGCAGAACGACCAGTAGCACGGCCCAACCCTCCGTGACCGACGTGCGACGAAGCCGACCCATCGCCGCGATCCGACGCCGCCTGCGCCAGGCAGGCGGGTCGGATCGCGGCAGCATGTCCATTTCGATGGCGATCATCTTCCCGGTGTTCATTCTCGTGCTGTTGTCGGTGATCCAGGTCTGCCTGTGGTGGTACGCCCGTGAAGTGGCGTTGCAGGCGGCCCAGGAGGGCGTCGAGGTGGGGCGTGCGACGAAGGGGGACCGCGGGAAGGCGGAACAGCGCGGCCGAGATGTGGTCAAGGACCTCGGCGGGGGAATGCTCAAGGATCCGAAGGTGATTCCGGAGCGAACCGGCGAGGGGCGGATCCGGGTGACCGTTCGGGGTACGTCGTTGTCGATTGTGCCCGGCCTCGGGAGTCTGACCATCACGCAGCACGCGGACGGTGTCGTCGAGCGGTGGACGAGTTCGGGCTGATGAACATGTGGGGGGCGAGGGTGTACAGGGGGAGCCCGCGGGCGGACGAGGGGTCGTTCGCTCTGGAGGCAGCGATACTCACGCCCGTGTTGATCGCGTTCCTGTGTCTGATCATCGCGTTCGGCCGAACCTCCGTGGCCGGCAACGGTGTGGACGCGGCGGCGAAGGCGGGGGCCCGGGAGGCGTCGATCGCCCGGGATCCGGGCAGGGCGGACGCAAACGCCAGGGCGGCCGTGAAGAGTTCGCTTGCCCAGGACGGGCTTCACTGCACGCCACACACCGAGGTCAAGCTGCCGGGCTTCACCACCGAGCCCGGTACGCCCGGGATCGTCACCGTCTCGGTCACGTGCACCGTGTCGTTGTCCGATGTGGCCTTCCCCGGCATCCCGGGTTCGAAGACCCTGCACGGCACCTTCACCTCGGTGCTGGATACCTACCGGGGGAGGAACGGATGACATCCGTGGCCCGCACGCGTGTTCGCGGCGCCGACGTCGACCCCGACCCCGGTGACCGCGGCAGCCTCGCCATCATGCTCGCGATCATGATGGCGGTGATCATCCTGCTCGTCGGCCTGGTCATCGACGGCGGCGGCAAGTTGCGCGCCGACTCCAAGGCCGACGCGTTCGCCCAGGAGGCGGCGCGGGCCGCCGGGCAGGCGATCGATCCGACCAAGGCCATCCCGGGGACGGCGATCGTGGTCCCGGAAAACAACGCAAAGCAGGCGGCAAAGAACTATCTCGACGCTCACACCATGGTGAAGAGCGGAAACGCCGTGGTCACCAAGGACGGTCGCCAGATCGACGTCTACGTGACCATCGAATACAAGACCAAGGTGGCCGCCTTCTTCGGCGTCTCCACCGTCACCGTCAAAGGCCATGCCCGTGCCGGGCTCGTCCATGGGATCCGAAACCCGGAGGACGCACCGTGACCGTTACCCAAGGCCCTCGTCCCGGCGCCGGTCCGGGCACCGGGGCACACGCACGAAATCGTGCCGACCGGGGCAGGCGTCGCGGACCCGGAAGATTCCTGTTCGACCTGATACGCGGCCTGCTCAGCCTCGTGGTGCTGCTCGCGTTGCTCGTCGGCCTGCCCGCCTCGCTCGTCGTGGCCACCACCGACGTGTTGCCCCACCGGCTGCCCGCACTCGACGAGATCGGCAAGATCCTCACCCAACCCGACGACGGACGCGGCTTCCTCGCGGCACTCGCCCTCGTCTTCTGGGGCGCCTGGCTGTGTTTCGCCATCTCGGTGATCGTGGAAATCCCCGCCCAGCTCCGCGGGTTGTCCGCGCCGCGCATTCGCGGCCTGGGCTGGAGCCAGAAGGCGGCGGGCGCGCTGATCGGCGGCATCATGCTGATGCTCCCCGCCGGTACTGCGCTGGCCGCCGGCGAGGCGCACGCCGCGCCGCAGCTGCCGGAACACGTGTCAAGTGCGCCCACTCGAGCCGTGGAGCAGGAAATTCCGGTCCGGGTACAGGATCCCGGGCCGACCGCAGGACCTACGCACACCGTGCAACGCGGCGACTCGTTGTGGACGATCGCCGAGGAGCGATTGGGCGACGGCAAACGCTGGAACGAGATCGCCAGGCTCAACGACGGCAAGACGATGGCGAACGGGCAGCGGTTCGACTCGGCGGACTACGTCGAGGAGGGCTGGGTGCTCGCGCTGCCCGCCAATGCCGGGCCGCCCGCCGAGGTCAAGGCCGCGCACGCGCCGGAGTTGCCGGGGGAGGAGCACAAGGCGCTGCCGAAGACGGTCACCGTCAAGCCGGGCGACACGTTGTCGGACATCGCCGAGGAACTCCTGGGCGACGGCGACCGCTATCCCGAGATCTTCGCCGCCAACAGGGACCAGCCGCAGTCGGGCGGCGCGGCGCTGACCGACCCGAACTCGATCCAGCCCGGGTGGACGTTGTCCATCCCGGGCGGAGGCGGCGCGGACCCGGCGCAGCAGCAACAACAGCCGCCGCAACAGCAGCCCCCGCAGCAACAACCACCCCAGCAGCAACCGCCGGCGGAGCAGCCGCCCCGGCAGCAGCCCCCCGCCCAACAACCGCCCGCCGAGCCGCAGAAGCCGTTCGTCGAGACCCCGCCGCAGATCGCCAAGCAGGACCCGATCGCGGTTCCGAACGCCCCCGACGGTGCGGGCGCGCCCGGTGCGGCGTCGACCGAGACGCCGAAGAAATCGGACAACACCAACCCCACCGGCAGCCGGGCCGAGGCGCCGAGCCCGGGTGGGGACGAGAGTTCGGTACCGGTGGGCGCGCTCGCCCTGGGCGCGGTCGGCGCCGCGGGGGTGCTCGGCGCGCTGCTGGTACGCCGTCGACTACAGCAGTCGGTGCGTCGGGACGGGCGCCGGATCGCGATGCCTGCACCGGCCGCCGCCGACCTGGAACAGCAGCTGCGGGCAACCGAAACGCCCGACGCGCTGGACCTGTTCGACCGCACACTGCGCACGCTGTGTGCCCGGATGTCGGACACCGGCCGCACACTGCCCCTGATCGACTCGGTGCAACTCACCGACCGGCAGCTCGAACTGCACCTGGCCGCGCCGTCCCCGCCGCTGTATCCGTTCGAGGCGGTACACGGCGACCACATGCACTGGACCTGCCCGGCCGACGCCGAGTTGCTGCACACCAGCGCGGCGGCCAACGTACCGGCGCCCTATCCGGCCCTCGCGGTGCTCGGCGAAACCGACGACGGACGCCAGCTGTTGGTCGATCTGGAATCGCTCGGCGTGGTCGGCCTGACGGACGGCTCCGGGGAGGACAACCTCGCGGTGCTGCGCGCGCTCGCCGTCGAGCTGTTGTCCAACGTGTGGAGCGACGACCTGTGTGTGACGGTGGTCGGCTTCGGTCGCGAACTGCGTGACGTGGAACGCGAGGGGCGCCAACAACTCCGGTACGCCTACTCGCTCGACGAGGCGCTGAGCCGGCTGGCGACCTGGTCGGACGAGGTGGTCGGCCTGCTCGACGACGCCAAGCTGACCTCGCCCCGGCAGGCCCGGACCAAGGGCATCCTGCCCGACACCTGGCCGCCGGAGATCGTACTGTCCCTGGAGCCGCTGACCGAGGCGCACGTCCCGCACATCCAGCGGCTGACCAACACCTACCCGCGCGCCGCCGCCGCGATCATCGCGCCGGTGCACTCGGAGCCGTGGCTCAGCGGGCTCGGGGTGACCCGACTGCCCACCGTGCCGGGCGTGGTGACGCCCAGTCGGATCAACACCGACGTGCACGTCCAGCGCCTGGAGGACCCGCAGTACCAGGCGTTGGTGAGCATGTTCACCGTGTCCAAGGACCTGGACGGCGTGCCCGCCGACGAGGTGTTGATCCCCGGCCAACGGCCGGAGCGTGAACCGGAGTCGGTCGAGGTGGGCGTCGGTGCCGGCGGCGGGAGCATGTCCTCCGCCGCGTGGTCCGCGGTCGGCGGGATGGAGCGACCGGCCCGCGTCGGCGGGGCGACTGTGGCCGACGTGGCGGCCGAGTTCGAGGTCTCGCCCGGGTACTACCAGCCCGACCCCACCGATCCCGAGCCCGACGAGCGTGTGTTCGGCGCACCCGGACGGCCCGCGCCGACCACGCGCCGCGCCGGTCGCGGCGGGTCGGGGTCGGCTTCCGACACCGACTCGTGGGGGGCCGCCGTATTCCCCGTCGCGGGCATGCCGCTGGCCCCGCCGGAACGGATCGAGCGTGGCGGCGGATCGCCGGAGGACACCGGCTCGTTGCCGCTGCCGTGGTTGCCCGACGACCAGCACGAGGACACCGGACCCGGATCCGGCGACACCGCGCACGCGACCGCGGAGGCCGAACGGGCCGCCGAGCCCGAACTGTTCCAGCCGGCGAACGGCTCGTCCGGGCCGCCCCCGGCGCCGACCCGGGAGTACGAAGCGCCCGTGACCGGCCCGGATGTGGCGCCGGCCGGGAAACCGGGACATGCGGTAGCCGCGGACGCCGCATACGCGCAACAGTCGTATACCGAACCGCCCTATGCGGAACCGCCGTATCCGCATCCGGCATATGGCGGACAAGCCTCGGTGCCGCCATCCTTCGAGGAGCCGATCGCCGACGGATCGGTCCGTGCCGGGTCGGCCCATGCCGAGCCGACCGCCGACGAGGCGGTCGTCGTCGCCCCGGGCCACGAGGAACCGGCCTCGGATTCGGCCGAGTTCGTGGCCCATGCGACCCAGGCGCCGGGGTTCGGGACACCGGACCTCGCGGACTCGACGCTCGGTGAGCCGGTCTTCGGCGCGCCCGCCGCGCCCGAGACGGGCTCCGTACCGGGTCCCGCGAGCCCGCCTGCGGGGTTCTCGTCGGGGGACGACGGGCACGGCGACACAGGACTCGAAGGGGTGGACGATCCCGAGAACCACCCCCACGCATCCACCGGGGAAGTCGGGCAGTCGGCCGAACCGGTGGCGGCCGCAGAGGCCCCGGACGAGGGAACGGCAGTGCCGATCGACGCTCGGACCAGCACCGGTGAGCAAACCCCGTCGTGGGACGTCGCCGACGCCCCGGAGGGTACCTACGAGACCTACGCGGCGCACGCCGCCAACGGACACGGAGGCGTGCGGGCGGACGTGCTCGCCGCCCCCGGGGTCCACGTGTTGGGCCCGGACGACGAGGTCGACCTGATGCAGGGCCGGGGACGCGAGCGGATCGCCCCGGCACCGGGCGAACCGGGCCCGGAGATCGCGGGTCCGGCCGCGTTCGGGTCGGCGGACTCCGGTTCGGCGGCGCCGGGTTCGGCGGTCGCGGCGACCGGCGCGGTCGGCGCCGCCGACGTGGTCGGTGGCGTCGAGATGCCGTCCGCCGAGTACTGGGGCGCACCCGGGCAGGTGCGGGAGGCCCCGACCGCCGAGGACTCCGGGACGTTCCTGGTGGTCGCGCCGGAGGCCGAACCGGCCGTGGCGGACGCGCCCGAGGTCGGCTCGGCGTGGGATGTGGCCCCGCCGGTGGCCGCGTTGCCGGCCGAGGCACCGGCCGCGATCGGTCAGGCGGCCGAGGGCTTCGCGCCGACCTACCCGGAGATCCGGATACTGGGTCAGGTCGATCTGATCGGTGTCGGCGAGGAGGTCGAGCACGGCCGCCGCGCCCGACTGACCGAACTCGCCGCGTGGATCGCCCTGCACCCCGGTCGCCCGCTGACCGAACTCGATGCCGCCGTCTGGCCGCTGGGCGTCACCGCGACCGCGCGCAACTCGGCGATCAGCCAACTGCGGCGCTGGGTGGGCACGAGCCAGGACGGCACGAGCCACCTGCCCGCCGCGGCCGGCGGCGAGGGCTACGCGTTCGGGCCCGGTTTCGCCTGCGACTGGTTTCGCTTCCGCGAGTTGGTCGCGCCCGGTCTGTACGGGAGCCACGAGGTGGCGATGGACTACGCACGGGCGTTGGACATAGTGCGCGACGCGCCGTTCGACGGGGTGGGCCCGCGCCGCTACGTGTGGGCCGAGCCGTTCCGCCAGCAGATGATCGCCGAGATCGTCGACGTGGCGGCCCGGCTGGCCGAGTACCACCTGGACAACCACGACCCGCAGGCCGCCAAGCGGGCCTGCTCGGTCGGCCTGGTGGTGTGCCCGGAGTCGCAGATGCTCTACCGGACCATGTTCCGGGCGACGCACATAACGGGCGACCGCGCGGAGCTGGACTACTACGTGGACCGCCTGGACGGCCTGCTGGCCGGACTCGGCGCCGAACCGGAGCCGCTCACCGTGGAGTTGCTGCGCGACCTGCTGGACGACTGAGCCACATCCGGCCGGGCGGGCACCAGCCCCCCGGCCGGCGGCGCGTCGAGCCGGACGAACACGTCTCGTGACGGTCCGTCATGCACCGTGTACCAGTACGACGACCAGTGCCGCGCCGAGCAGGAACGGCCCGAACGGCACCGAACTGCCGCGCCCGGCCCGCCGGGTGACCGCCAGGACGATCGCGAACAGGCCGACGGCCACGTACGCGAGCACCAGCGCCTGGATCAGCGCCGCCCAGGACGACCAGCCGACCACCAGCCCGACCAGGCCCGCCGCCTTGGCGTCGCCCAGGCCCACCCCCACACCGGCCAGGGCGAGCGCGAGATGCACGAGGTAGCAGGCCGCCATCGCGATCAGCGCCCGCCCGTACGCGTCCCCGTCGAAGGGGATCAGCAACAGCGCGGCGAGCAGCGGGTATCCGGGCAGGGTGAGCGCGTCGGGCAGCCGGAGCAACCGGATGTCGCAGACCACGAGCGCGGCGGCGAGCAAAGCGAAGACCAGCAGCGCGGGCAGCACCGCCTGCGCGCCGACCCGCCAGACCAGCACGGCTGCGTAGACGACGAATCCGGCCACGATCGCGACCCGGTCGCGCCGCAGCACACCCGCGGTGTCCGGGTCGAGGTGGATCGGAGATTTCCGCACGGCATCGGATCCTGTCAGACCGGCGACCGGCCCGGCACCGGATGGGGGCGAACCGGTGACCGATCCCGGATCGAATCGGGCCCGGACGGGCCCGCTTGTGCCGGAATCCCCACCCGGGCGCGGGGCCGGGCGGCACACTGGACAGGTGCCCACAGCCATGGCGTTCGACCCCTCTCGCGAGCTTCCTCCCGCGCCCGGCCCGGAGTTCGCGGGCGCCGGCGCCGTACCGGACGACGGGGTATACGTGTTCGACGACGAGCGGATCGTGCTCGCCGTGAACGTCGCGCTCGCGACCCGGCGACCGCTCCTGGTCTTCGGGCCGCCCGGGTCCGGCAAGTCCACGCTGGCGCCGATCGTCGCCCGGCATCTCGGCCGGTTGTGCCACACCGAGGTGATCACCGCGCGGACCGAACCCGAGGACCTGTTCTGGCGCTTCGACGCGCTGCGCCGGCTCAACGACGCACAGACCCGCGAGGTCGCGCCCACGATCGGCGCCTACTGCGCGTCCGGGGTGTTGTGGAAGGCGTTCGATCCGTACCGGACCCCGCCGGCGCGGGACGGGAAGCCGGCGACGATGCCCGGGGCCGGCCGGGACACCGGGTCCGCGCCCGGGTCCGTGGTGCTGATCGACGAGATCGACAAGGCCGATCCCGACCTGCCGAACAGCCTGCTCGTACCGCTCGACACGCTGAGCTTCCCCGGACCGGACGGCGAGGAGGTGACCGCACTTCCGGGTGTCGAGCCGCTGGTGGTGATCACCAGCAACAACGAACGGGAGTTGCCCGCGCCCTTCGTCCGCCGCTGCATCGTGCTGTCGCTGGAAGCTCCGGACAAGGAGCACCTGTTGAAGGTGGCCCGCGGCCATCTCGGCGCCGGCTACGACGAGTCGACGGCGGATCGGGTGGCGGAGCACCTGCTGAAGGTCGCCGCCGAGTCCGAGTGGGCCGCGGGGCCCAGCACCGCCGAGTTCCTGGACACCCTCCGCGCCTGCCACGAACTCGGCGTCGAGCCCGGGAGCCGCACCTGGGACCTGGTCCTGGAGGTCGCCCTGGACAAGGGCCGAGGGAGTGCGAGGCTGCGCGGGTGAGTACCGCACGGGGGCGGATCCATCTGGGCGACCTGGTCCGGGCGATCGTCGCGCTCGACGTGAGCGACGCGGACACGGCGGCCGAGATCGCCCGCATGCTCGGCATCGCCGGCGACGCGGACGCGCCGGAGTCGCCGGCCGGCCTCGACGAGGCGCTGCCGGCCGACGAGCCGGCCGAGCCGCCGGCTCCGGGGGAGGTCGTCGCGATGCCGGTGTTGCCCGACGCCGGTTGCTCGCTGTTGGTGTTGCGCGGCCCCCAGGCGTCGAGCGAGGCGACCGAAGAACCGGCCGAGTCGTCGGAAGCGCCGGTAGAGGAGCAGGCCGGCGAGGTGGATCGCCTGCTCGAAGCGGGCACGGACGATCGCGCCGGCTCTCCGGAGCCGCCGTGGGTGGGCCGTTGGGCGCCGGGTGTGATGTTCGCGGTCGGCTCGACGGATGTGGTCGGTCGTTCCGTGGATGAGCGGGCCCTCGTCCGGCGTGTGGCGGCTCGATCCTTCCTGCGTGAACTTCCCCGGCGGGCCCGGCCGACCACCCGTCTGGGTGTGCAGCTCCTCCTGGACGCGGGCGAGTCCATGACGCCGTTCCGGGCCGATCAGCGCTGGTTGCGCGAGTTGGCCGGCGGCGTGGTCGGCCGGGACCGGGTCGAGGTGCTGCGCTTTTGGGGCACACCCGCGCGGGGGGTGCGGTGGGTCGGGCGGCGCGAACGGGCGGCGTACCGGCCGCCGGCGGCGGGTACGCCCGTGGTGCTGATCTCGGACCTGGGGTTGCGCCGGTTGCCGTTCAGCGGGGACGCGGCGGCGGGCCCCGGCGAGTGGGGGGACTGGATCGACGCGGTGCGCCGGGCCGGTTGCCCGGTGGTCTGTGTGACGCCGTACCCGGCGCGGGCACATCCGTGGTCGTTGCGGCAGCGGGTGTCGCTGGTGCCGCTGGACCGGCGAACCTCGATTCGCGTGGCCCGACGGGAGACCCGTCGGGTGCGGGGGGAGGTGCGGCGGTGACGGCGGGCTGGGACCGGCCCGATCCGGCGCGGGACGAGTGGGCGGACGCCGTCGACGGGCTTTTGGATGCCGCGGAGTTGCTGCGCACCGTGGCCGAGCGTCAACCGGCGTTGCCGCTGCTGGCCCAGGTGTTGTGTCTGGCGTCCCATGCCGCACCGGCGTTCGTACGACGTGCCCGGATCGAGTTCGTCCCGAACAGCACGGCGAGCCTGGAGGCGGATCTGTGGTTCTCCCCGCTCGTCGAGTCGGCCGACGCGAACGCTCTGGTCCTGGCACCGGACGTCGCGGCCGTGCTGCGGACCCGGCTGGCGCTCGACCGCCGGCGATGGGCGCGCGTGCTTCGGCTCACGGAGCACATGCAGCAGCAGGCCCCCGAACTGGTGCGGCGGTACACCAGGTTGGCGGTGGCGGAGGCGATGGGCGCCGAACCCCGGGACGTCGAACCGGACCTGACCGCCTTTCGGTTCGCACTGATCCCGGACGGCACGACGGGCGACGACCTCGCCCGCTGGCTCGTGCACTTCCTGCCGAGGCTGCCGGGGGTCTTCGCAACCAGCGCACTCGCCCGGACGTTGGTCGACTCGGCGGCGGCGCGGTTGCACGTCGAGCCGCCGACGAGTGCGGGCACGCCGGCGAGTTTCGGTGCGGCGGTGCGCCGAGGGGTGCGGCTGGGGGTGCGGTTCGAGGACGACGGGCTCACGCTGAGTCGACCGCCGAAGGCCGGTGATCGGGTGCTCGAAGTACCTGGTGGGCAACGGGTGCGGGTGGAACTGGCCCCGCCCGGGGAGCGGGATTCCGGCGGATACGCGGTGGAGTTGGGGGCGAGTGAGTCGAAGCACGTGCCGATCGTGGTATTCGCGGACCTGGCGGCGGGTCGGGCCGGGCCCAAGCCCCCGACCGAGCGGCGGCTGTTGCGTACCCAGACGGTATTCGGGGCCACGGCGGCGCTGGCGGACAGGAACCTGCGGGCGGCACTGCGGCCGACGGAGGGCGGGACGGAGCTGCTGCGCTCCTTCCGTGGTGAGCCGTGGTCGACCGAGCGGCTGGAGGAGAGCGCCGAGTTGTCCGACCTGGACGGCACTTCGGGAATCGTGCTGCTCAGGGCGGGCGCCGAGGTGATCGTGGTGGAGCAGACTTTGCTTGCCGAGCCTCGTCGACTGCTTGCGGGCGGCATCCGGGAGGTGGCGATCGTGGGCTTTCGGGTGATCGTCGTGAGCGAGCGCGGGGTCTGGGCAACCCCGGTCGGAGCACGCTCCGACCGGATGATGCAGCTGTCCCGGACCGCCGAGGCCGGCACCCGGATCCAGGCCGCGTACGGGCACGAGGATGTCCTGATCGCATCCGCCGGCGGTGAGGTGGAGATCGTTCACCTCTCCACGGGAGCACGGACCAGGCTCGACTCGCGCTTCGAGCCACGGCCGATCACCGCGATCTCCCGCGGCGCGCCGGGCCGCGCGTTGGTCTTGGCCCAGACCGGCCCGCGGCTCGTGCGCGTGCCCGGTTCCGGGCCTGCCCAGACTGTCGAAGGCGAAGCCCTTCGGGCCGACCTCACCTCGCTCGCGATCGTCGGCGACACGTCGCTGGCGGTGGACTGCGATGGACGATTGTTGCGGTGGGACGGAGACCTGCCGAACGACCCGCCCGACGAAGTGCCGCTGCCGTTCCGACCGATGAGCGTATCGCCGGGGGATTATTCGACGTTCACCATCGTCGGCCGGGGCGGTCCGGTCGAACTCCGCACCGGGGACGGCCGATCCGTCCTGGTCACCCCACGGCGCAGGGACGAGCCGGAGACCGATCGGGCGGCGGACACCCTCATCGCGACGATGCCCCTCGGCCCGGGAGGCGCCGACTTCGCCCGGATCCGTGGCTACGGGATCGGTTGTGTGTGTCTGCCGTTCCGGGCCGAGCCGACCGCCGCCGCCGATGGCGTGCCCGACGCCGAGGCGTGGGCGTGGATGCGCGCGGCAGGCGCGGCGGGACTGCGGGTGCTGGTGGACGTGCCCACCGAGCATGTGGCGCGCGTCCGGGGAGAGATCGACGCGGCGAATGTGCTGCGGTATTGCCGCGCACTGATGCGTGCGGGCGCCGTCGGTATCCGAATCGTGCAGTCGCGGTACTGGTGGAGTGAGGTGGAGCGGGGTGAGCCGCCGGTGGCGAGGGCGAGCGAACTGCTGGGCATCTTCCGCGCTCCGGTAGACGAGTACCCGAGGCGGATCCTCGTGCTCGACCACGACCTGCCGCACGATCCCACCAGGTGGAACGAGAACGACGGATACCCGCCTGCGATGACCAGGAGCCCACCGCCACAGGGCGGTCGGGCGCTACGGGTCGCTCAGGCGTCGTTGGTCCTGGACCCCTCGGAGGAGCACGTCCGCATGCGCTCCATCGCGCCCTACGAAGGCCCGTTGGGCCGAAGCGTGTCCCTGTCCGCCCTGACCGAGGACGCCGCGCCGCTCACCTGGGCGTGCGCGTCGATCCTGCTCGCCCGGCCCGGACTTCGCGCCGTCGCCACGCTGCCGCCCGGCCCGACGAACGCCCGGCTGGCCGCGATGTTGCGCGTGCACCGCCACGAGCCGGCGCTCGCCCGCGGCACGGCGACGCGATTGCCCTCCCTGTACGAGGACGTCGTCGTGCTCCTGCGCCGTCACGAGGACGAGTTCGTGCTGTGCGCGGCCAACCTCGGCGACACGCGCCGTGCCGTCGCGCTGACCACGCCCGGCACGCCGCAGGGCACCCTGGTGGACCTCCTGGACGCGGAGACGCCGCGAACTCTGGGCATCCGTACGGGATCGCCCACGATGCTCACCCTGAACCCGTACGAATACCGCTGGTTCCGCCTGCTCGGCCCCGACGAGCTGTATGCGAGCGGCCCGTGACCATCCGGCACTTTCCCGATCCGCACGGCGCGTCGCCGCCGCGGCCCCGGATCTTCGTCAGCCACAGCACCCGTGCCAAGCCCGACGCGGTCTGCTGCCGCTGCCTGGACGCGCGTGAGGCGCTGGTCGCGCAGTTGGCGGCCGAGGGCTTCGAGGCCGTGTACGACAAGGACTTCCTGCGCAGCGGCGACGTCTGGCAGCAGGAGATCGCCCTGGAGTTGCACCGCAGTCAGGCCACCGTGCTGCTGCTGTCGCGACACGCGATGGAGTCGGCCAACGTCGGCTACGAGGCCGGCATCGCGGACGGCCGGCGGCGGGTCGATGCCCGATACCGGTTCATCGCACTGAAGTTGCCGGATGTACGGCGCGCGGACCTGCCCACGAGTGCGCTCAAGGCGATCCACCTCGGTGAGGTGGACATGTGCGACTGGGCCGACGACGAGATCACCGGAGGTCGCCTGCCCGCCAAGTTGCGCGCCGACCTCGACCAGATCATGCTGTGGCACCTCGACCGTTCCTCGCCCACGCGATACGCGGTCACCTCCGCCCTGGACGGTGCCTACGAAGACCGACTGCGGGCCGCGGCAGACGTGTTGGAGGTGTGCGGCCCGCTGGACCGCGAGGTACTGCGCGAGCGGCTGAGCGAGGCGCTGCTGACCGAGCGTGTCCCGGTTCCGCCGCCGCGACCGGACCCGCTGGTACGGGCGTTGGGCGAGGTGTTGCCCGTGCTGCGGTCGGATCCCGCGTACACGGTGGCCGAGTTGAGTGTGGTGTACGCGCGGGTTCCGGCGCTCGCCGCCGCGCAGTTGGGCGAGTTGGGGGCCTGCGCGGACGGACGGGTCGCGGTGCTGGCGGCGACCCGGGACGGTACCTTGCGGGCCTACCTGCTCCGCGCCAGCGGTCGCCCGCGTCCGTGGCCGCACCTGGAGGTCACGGTGCCTGCCGGGGCGCGGATGGCGGCGGACCTGGTCGCCGCGATCCGGGACGCGGTGGCCGGGTATCTGGGCTACGACGGTTACGACGACCCCGAGTTGGCCGGTGAGTCCGGGTTCCGCGACGTGCTCGACGCGCACGCACTGGAGACCGGGCCGATCGTGGTGGTCATCCGGCACCTGCCGGACGTGGCGCTGGTGCGCGAGTTGCGGGCGTGCTTCCCTCGCCTGCTGCTGCTGTTCGTCACCGACCGGGCCGGCACCGGTGTGGCGGTCGAGGCGATCGAGCTGGCACCGCTATCCACGTCCGGCGAAAAGGAGTTGAAGCGTACGCACGGCCGCGCGATGCAGCTGGCCGGGCGTGCGGAGGCACCGAACCCGCCCTGGAGGCCCGCGTGACCGGTGGTACGGATCCGGTGCTCGAACAGACCTGGCGCGCACAACGACGGTGGTCGCTCGCGGCTTCGACGGCCAAGAACTCGGTGCGGCGCTGGCGCCTGGTCCGGTTGATCCTGGGTGTGACGGGCGCGGTCCTGGTGACGGCCGGCACCCAGGCGTCCGGTGACCTCGGCACGGTGTTGTCGCTGATCGGCGCGCTGTGTGTGGGGCTGGTGCCGCTGGTGACGTCGCTGCGCCTGCAACCGGAGCGGATCGAGGCGTGGACCCGGACGAGGTCGGTCAGCGAGGCGCTCAAAAGCGAGGTTTACCTGTATCTGACGGCGAGCCGGCCCTACGCGGGCACCGAGGCCGAGCGCCGGACGACGCTGACCGCGCGGCGCGCAGTCCTCGAGGACGCCGCCGCCGAACTGCTCGCGCTGCTACCGCAGCCGGTGCCGGGGGCGTACCCGCTGCCGCCGCCCGTGCACGACGTGGACAGCTACGTGCGGGAGCGGATCGACGACCAGGCGGACGGCTACTACGGCACGCAGGTGATCCGCATGCGGCGCGGGCTGGTCCGGATCCAGTTCGCCGAGTTCGTGTTGGCGATCACCGGCATGGCCCTCGCGGTGGTGGCGGGCACGAGCGGCGGCGCCGGGGCGGGGGCGTGGGTGCCCGTGGTGACCACCGTGTCGGCGTCGGTGATGTTGTACGGGTACGGCATGCGGTATCAGGAGAACCTGATCTCGTTCGCCCGCACGGCCGAGCAGTTGCGGCGGTTGCGCGACGATCGTCTCGCCCGGATGCCGCTGGATCCGGCCGAGGAGGGCCGGTTCGTGGAGCGGTGCGAGAACGTCTTCTCGATCGAGACGCAGGGGTGGATGGCCCGGGCGGCGAGCGCGGATCCGGGACCGGCGCAGTGACCCGGGCGGGTGGTGCGGGCAACCGGCCCGGCGGTGACGGCTGGTGACGGAGCGTCAGGCGGTTCGACTACGGAGCGGAGCGGTTGTCGGGTCGGCGGACTCCTCGGCACGGCCGTGCATCGGCTCGTCCGCTACGACGTCCGGCACGGTGTACGGGCCCGAGTGCAGGCCCCAGTCGTAGTAGCCGCGGATCCAGTTGCGCATGCCCTCGACGCTCATCTCCACCGCGATGCGATCGGCGGTGCCCAGGCCGAGTTCGCCGCAGATCTGCGGCATGTACGCCTGGAGCGTCATGAACGTGTCGAGTTGTTCGTAGGTCATCCGGGTCGCCTCGCGTAGCGCGACGTCGTACGAGCAGTCGAGCCGATCGCGCAGCACCGCGACGAGGTTGTGCGAGGCGACCCGGCGGCCCCGACGGCCCGGCGACTGGATGTCGTTGATGTACGCGATGGTGTCGGTCGCCGCCTCGCGCAGCCGGCGCATCAGCGGATGTGCCTGGATCTGCGCGGGCACCTCGAAGCGGCGGCTGCGCTCGATCGCGTCGAGCGAGTGCGGGATGCCGGCGGTGTTGCGGCGCATCACCCGGTAGGAGTCGAGGTCGGGCACCGCGCGGGACTCGCTCATCCGCATCTCGGACGCGTGCGCGGCCAGGAATCTGGCCCAATTCGCCGCGAATCGGTTCTGCCAGGTCACCGAGGTGCCCTCGGACATCGACGCCCACACCTCGGACCAGGCCAGCGTGATCGGGGAGACCAGGTCGGGTGGGGTGCCGGGTTCGCGGAACGGGATGGTGATCAGCTCGCGGGCGATCTCCGCGACGCGGTCCGGGCGTTCGGGGGAGCGGGGGCGCAGGGCGGCGGCGCCGTCCGGGCTCGACTTGGCGTCGGTGCGCGAATATGCCTCGGTGCCGGGGCCGGTGTCGCAGTCGTCGTCGAACAGGAAGGCCAGCGCGAACCAGTTCATCAACAGGAACTGATCGTCGGCGGACGCGTACGGGTAGGTGCGGCCGACCGCTTCCGGCAGATCCCACGCGATGTATTCGCGCATGCCGTCCTCGGTGCGGATCAGCCCGCGTTCGCGGACCCAGTCGAGGTGGCGGCTTCGGGCGTGGTCCAGGTACGGACTGATCGGGGCCTCGAACGGTATCGAGAACAGCACATCCTGCGGCACCTGGTCTCCCACCGGTTGCGTGATCATTGTTATGCCGCATCGGCGTCGCCGGTGCAAGATCCTTTGTGTGTGCGGAGGGTGACGTCGACGGGAGCTTCGACACGTACGGTGATACGTGTACGGGCACCTGTGCCGGCACGTGCCCCGGGCTCGCGGACCGGCTCCGGGTCAGGCCGCGATGTGAGCTTTGCTCTCGGTGGAGAGCAGTGCCTTCAGGTCGTGTACGGCGGCCCGGCCGGCCCGGTTGGCGCCGATCGTGCTCGCCGAAGGACCGTACCCCACAAGGTGGATGCGCGGGTCGCGCGCGGTGTGGGTGCTCTCCATCCGGATGCCGCCGCCCGGCTCGCGCAGGTCCAGCGGCGCCAAGTGCCGCAGTACCGCCCGGAATCCGGTCGCCCACACGATCGCGTCGGCGCGGATCTCGGTGCCGTCGGCCCAGGCCACGCCGAGTGGGGTGACGTGGTCGAAGATCGGCAGTCGGGTCAGCACCCCGTGCTCGCGCGCGGCCCGCACGGCGGCGGTCGGCGGCAGCCCGGTGACGCTCACCACGCTCTCCGGCGGCAGCCCCGCCCGGACCCGCTCCTCCACCCGGGCCACCACGGCCCGGCCGACCTCGGCGTCGAAGTCGCCCTCGCGGAACACCGGCGGCCGTCGGGTCACCCACGTGGTGGTGCCGACCTCGGCGATCTCGGCGAGCGCGTGGATCGCCGACGTGCCGCCGCCGACCACGACCACATGCTGCCCGGCGAACTCGGTCGGGCCGCGATAGTCGGCCATGTGCAGTTGCCGGCCCCGGAACTCGCCGGCTCCCGGGTAGTAGGGGATGAACGGATGCCGCCAGGTCCCGGTGGCGTTGATCAGGGCCCGCGCCGTCCAGACGCCGTGATCGGTCTCGACCGTCAGCACCTCGGCGGGGGAGGCGCCGACGTCGAGGGAGCCACGGGCCACGCCGGCGGACGCCGTTTCACCGCCCCCGGCCGCCGCCTCGCCGCCCGCCCCCGACCGCACCGCGCGCACCACCACCGGCCGTACGACCGCGAGTTCGAAAGCCGCCTCGTACGCCGCGAAATACTCCGGCAGCGCCTGGAACGCGGGCCGGGTCGGGTCGATGTCCGGCACCGCCATCCCCGGCAGCTCGTGGATGCCGTGTACGGCCTCCATCCGCAGGGTCGGCCAGCGGTGCCGCCACGCCCCGCCCGGCCCCTCGTCGGCGTCGAGCACCACGAACGACAGCCCCGACCGACGCAGATGGTAGGCCGCGGCGAGACCGGCCTGTCCGGCGCCGATCACCACGACGTCCACCGCCGCGCGGTCCGTCCCGGCCGAAGCCCCGCCCGCGGGCCGGGGAGCCGCCCCAGCCGATGTCCTCGTCGCGTTCACCGTCTCGGTCACACGAGCGAGAACAGACGGGCCGGGTGGTTGCTTCCCGATCAGCCCGTGGCGTCGACCACGACCACGATCCCGATCACCTGGCCGGCCACGGTCACCAGGCCCAGCCACCGCCGCACCGCGCGCGGCGTCCATCCCGGCAGCGCCATCGACAGGGCGGCCATAAGCAGCGCGAGCAGACTCGTGCCGAACGCCACCAGCGAGCCGTCGGCCGGACCGACGGTCGGCTCCCGGCAGCCCCAACGCTCCATGCAGTCGTTCGTGGCGTTCCAGTAGCCGGCGAGCACGACGGTGCAGTCGACCACGACCAGGACCACCGTGCCGAGGAACAGCGCCCAGCCCACGAGCAGCGCGCGCAGGCCGGGGTCGGGCGCCTCCTCGGGCCCGGTCACTCGGGATCCGCCCCGAGCAGCCGGCCGAGTTGTTCCTGGCAGCGGTCGAGTCGGGCCTGGAGCAGGGTGACCTCGGCGACCAGCTGCGGGACGAGGTCGTCTCCGCCGCGCGGTACATAGGGGCTCGCGTCGGCGGCCACCGGCACGTCGGCCAGGCGCGCGTACGAGCCGAACGACATACCCACCCGCCCGACCGCGCACGCGGTACAGCTGCCGACCAAGCCGCGTCGGCCCACCACCCCGGTACCGGCGTCGACGAGGAGTTCGGCCGGATTGCCGCACCGGCACGCGCCCACCCACACCGAGGTGACCCGTTGCCGGCCGGACCGGAAGCCGCGCTCGTACCGGATGTAGCGGCCGAGCACGTCCACCCGCAGCAGCGCCGCGTGCCGATACTCGGTGACGCACATCAGGGCGCGCGCCTCCGCCCGGTCCGCGAGGCTGTAGAACCCGCAGTCGCAGCGCGGCGCCGGTGGGGCGTGCCGCCGTCCGTACGCGCAGTGCGCCTCGGCGTCGACCTCGTACGCCCGGCTCCGCCCGATCGACACCCCGGCGAAAGCGGCCCGATCACCGTCCACCGACAGCAGCAGCCCGGCGACCTTGTACCCCACGGGCGCGACGCCCGGCCGCTCCTCGGGCAGCCGCCGCCGGCCGATCATCGCCCGCCGGCCGCCGACGGCACCTCGGCCGGCGGCGCCGAGAGGGTGCGTTCGCCGCGCTCCCGCCCGTCCCCGGACCCGGTCGCCGCCGCGCCGACGACCCCCTTGTCCCGTCGTGTCCGCTCCACGACCTCACCCGTCGCCATCGGCCTGCCGAGCTGCATGGGGTTCCCCTCCCGGGATGGATACCGCCCACCGACACCGCCGGAGACCCACCCGACGGCAGCGCTGTGCACGCTTCCCAGGAATGTTCACCCGCCGCGCCCACACCCACACCCACACCCCACGACCCGATCGACACAAACCACCCATCGGATCCGGCCAAACCAACCAACAGGTAACCGTGTCGCAAAGCTCTCCCGAACCTTGCTATCCTTGCCATGCACGCGGGGCGCAACCCCCGCGCACCACTCGTCCGGGTGGCGGAATTGGCAGACGCGCTAGCTTGAGGTGCTAGTGCCCGAAAGGGCTTGGGGGTTCAAGTCCCCCCTCGGACACCGAGGAACATCGGCGAACTTCATTGCCCACAGGTTGTACATGACACGTGCGGATCGAGACTTGTCTCGGTCCGCACGTGTCGTATGCCCAGGGGCGGGGCGAGGGGTGCCGTTCGAGTGGGGGGCTCTGGTGCGGCGCGGGCGGCCGGGGGGACGGGCCGGCCGGTCGCGGTCAGGAGTCGACGTGGGTTGCCATTCCGTCGAGCAGGAATTCGAGGCCGACGGCGAAACTGTGGTCCCAGTCGGTGTCGGCGATGTAGTTGTGGGCGGCGACGGTCGGATAGCAGTCGCGTTGGCTTTCCAGGTATTCCTGGCCGATCCGGGTCTCCTCCGGTGAAAGCTGGAGGCTGGATTGGGTGGCGGTCGCGCCCATCACATGGTTATAGAGTGCCCAGGTCGCCGGGTTCAGTCGATTCTCGGCCAGCCCGGCACGGAGCAGTGCCGATTGCAGGAATTCCATCCAGGTCAGGAAATTCGGGCCTATCAGCGGGCGCTGCCGCGAGGGCACCGTGGCTGCCCACGGGTGGCGCAACATCGCCTGGCGCCAATCGTTGATCAGTGCCGCGATATCGTCCCGGGGGCTCGCGGTGTGCCCGGTCGGGACCGGTGCCTCGCCGAAGATCGCGTCCACGGCCAGGTCGATGACGTCGTCCTTCGTCGCCACGTGCCAGTAGAGCGTGGTCGCGCCCACCTGAAGCTTTTCGGCCAGCCGACGCATCGTCAGCCGTTCCATTCCCTCTTCGTCCAACAGGGCGACGGCCGCCTGAATGATGCGGGCCCGGGTGAGTGGTGGCTCACCGCTTTTGTTTCCGCGTGAGGGGCGCAGCCAGACATTGCCTACGCTCCGGCCGGCGTGGCTACCCGAATTCTGCTCTTTATCTACGATGACCTTCACCTCCATATTCACGTGGCCGCCTCGATAAAGGTGCGCACAACGTATCACTGCGGGTCGTGCCTGCTTCCGCTCCGCTGTCGTGCATTCCGGGGTCGAGGCCCCGGGAAACGGAAGCCGAAGCCCCGATTCGCGCGGGCGCGGGCCCGGGTGTGGTGCCGGTCGGGTCCGACCGCGCACCGCCTCTCCATGGTGACGGCCCGCCACCGGCGAGGACGAACCGGCTCCCCCACGAAGGGGTGACCCGCGCCGCCGCCTGGTCGATTCGAAATTTGGCGCTGGTGGTGAACCACCTTGATTTAAAAGGCAGTTGGTGCCTTCGGACGGCTCCGCGCGGGCTGTCGGGCGCGCGGATTCGGAGCGTTACCGCGCGTCGGGCTGTAGTACGCTCGTCGACTACTAGACCAATGTTCGAGTACCTAGACCGAAGTGCGAGTTGGTTGTGACGGACATTCAGCAGGAAGCCTTCGAGTCCCCAGCGCAGTCGAACAAGCGATGGTGGACCCTCCCGGTAATCAGCCTGGCCACGTTGATGATCGTTTTGGACGCGACGATCGTGAACATCGCGCTTCCTTCGGCACAGCAGGACCTGGGCATGTCGGACGCCAACCGACACTGGGTGATCACGGCGTACGCGCTGGCCTTCGGCGGCTTACTGCTCGTCGGCGGACGTGTGTGTGGCGTACTCGGCCACCGCAGGTCGTTCGCGATCGGCCTGCTCGGCTTCGCGGTCGCCTCCACCGTCGGCGGCCTCGCCGAGAACGTGGGCACCCTGGTCGGGGCACGCGCCGCCCAGGGGCTGTTCGCCGCACTGCTCGCCCCGGCGGCGCTCTCGCTGTTGACCCTGACGTTCACCGACGCGGTCGAGCGCGGCAAGGCCTTCGGCGTGTTCGCCGCGGTCGGCGCGGGCGGCGCCGCCCTCGGCGTGGTGGCCGGCGGTCTGCTCACCGAATACGCCGACTGGCGCTGGTGCCTCTACATCAACATCCCGATGTGCCTGATCGCGCTGGCCGGCGTCCCGCTGATCCTGCGCGACGAACCCAGCGGCAGCCTGCGCACGATCGATGTGCCCGGCGTACTGCTGAGCACCAGCGGTCTGGTTGCGATGGTCTACGCGTTCACCCAGGCCGAGCCGCGCGGCTGGGACGACCCGCTGGTCCTGCTCCTGCTGTTCGGCGGCATCGTGCTGTTGGCCCTGTTCGTGGGCGTGCAGACGAAGTCGAAGAACCCGCTGATGCCCCTGCACATCGTCCTGCACAAGGTGCGCGGCGCGGCCTTCGTGTCGGTGTGGGTGATGTTCATTTCGATCTACGGCTTCTACCTGTTCATGAGCTACTACTCGCAGACGATTCTCGGGTATTCGCCGGTGAAGACCGGCATGTCGCTGCTCGTGAACGCGGTCAGCACGATCATCGGCTCCATGCTGATCGCCGCGAAGCTGCACAATCGGGTCGCCCCGCGATTCCTGATCGTCTTCAGCCTGCTCTCCGCCGCGGCCGGGTTGTTGATCCTCACCCAGCTCGAAGCGGACAGCTCGCACGTGTTCATGGCGTACCTGGTTCCCGCGCAGATCCTCACCGGGATCGGCCTCGGCTGCCTGCTCGCGGTGGCCACGAACCTGGCCATGGTCGACGTCGGTTGGCACGAGGCGGGAATCGCGTCCGCGGCGTACAACGCGGTCCAGCAGGTGGGCGCCGCGCTCGGTACGGCCCTGTTCAACTCGATTCAGACCAGTGTCACCTCGTCCTACCTGGACGACCACGGAAACGGTAAGGCCGCGGTGAAGTCCGGGATCGTGCACGGATATTCGGTGGCGCTCTGGGTGGCCTTCGGTGTGCTCGCCGTCGGCGCGCTCGCCGTCGGGTTGATCTCCCGCGGCAGGCAGACGGCGCCGAGCCCGCAACCGGAGACGGCGGTCCCGAGCGTCGAAGTGGGTTCCTGAGGAATACCGAGAGAGCAGCGGCTGGGAAGGAGATTGGTCATGGACTGTGATCGGTCACCGGTCACCGTGGTGGACGGCTACGTGCCGCTCATCGACTTGTCTTCGAGGGACAGCGCCCGGGGGCGCGCCGCGATCGCCGACGCCATCGGCGGAGCGTGCGAGGATTCCGGGTTCTTCATCATCGTCAACCACCGTGTCCCGGCGAATCTCGTCGACCGCATGTACACGGCGACCAACGGCTTCTTCACGTTGCCGGACGAGAAGAAGAACCTGGTGGCCAATCGCCCCGGCGTATCCGGCTTCCGCCGGATGGGCGGCACGACCGCGCGCAGCATCGGTCGAACGTCGCCTCCGGACCTGTGCGAAGCCTTCTCCGCGCACACCACGGGCGAGTTGGGCGACGAGGAGCGTCGTCGGCTCGGCGATCAGTGGGCGACCTGGACGCTGGCCAACATCTGGCCCGAGGAACCCGCCGACTTCAAGCCGGTCTGGCAGGAGTACATGGCGGTGATAGGGGAGCTGTCCGCGGACCTCATGCGGCTGTTCGCCCTGGCCCTCGGGTTGGCCGAGGACTTCTTCGAGGACAAGTTCGACCACCACGGCTCGTCGGTCACGGTCAACTACTACCCGCCGCAACTGGAACCGCCGCTGCCGGGTCAGCTGCGCCGGGGTCCGCACACGGACTTCGGCGGGCTGACCGTGCTCTACCAGGAGGACGAACGCGGCGGCCTCCAGGTGCTCCAGGGCGGGACGAGGTGGCGTGACGTCCCGGCGATCCCGGGCACGTTCGTCGTCAACATCGGCGACTTGATGGCCCTGTGGACCGGCGGGCGGTGGGTGTCGACGATGCACCGGGTGGTCAACCCCGCGCGCGGGGACACCTCGTCCCGACTGACCATCCCGTTCTTCTACATGCCCAACCACGACGCGCCGATCGAGCCGATGCGTCCCTTCCGGGAGACGCGCGCCATCGACCGATACGACACGGTGACGGCCGGGCAGTGGATGTCACGAAAAATACAGAAGTTGTTCGCTACCGACGCGTAGCGCATAGGAGGGGCCCATTCCTTCCAGCGGCCGATCCGCCGATGAACCGCCTCCCTCGCGGGGGTTGTTCATCGCGCGGATCGGCCATCTGTCGTTGGCTTTTCGCGAAATCGAGCGCGAAATTCGGCCGGGTCCGGATGAGTTGACAGATTTTGCTGCCGGACATGGCCGGCACCGGCGACCCCGCCTAGTGTCAAAGCGTGGCGCCGATCGCGGCCGAGTGTTCGGGAAAGTCGGCGAAACATCATGGAAACGTCAAGGATTCACCGCGTCGGAGTCATCGAAGTCAAAGACTCACAGAGGCGGAGAGTCACAGAGTCGGAGAGGAAGTATCCCGTGGGTAGTGACGAGTCGACCGTCACCGTGGCCGACGGTTTCGTGCCGGTCATCGACCTATCGTCCAGGGACACGGCTCGCGGGCGGGCAGCCATCGCCAAGGCGATCGGCAATGCGTGTTCGAGTTCCGGGTTCTTCATCATCGTGGGTCACGGGGTGCCCCGGGAACTCATCGACCGCATGTTCGACCGAACCAATTCCTTCTTCAAACTCCCGGAGGAGGAGAAGGACCTCATCGCGAATCGCCCCGGGGTCTCCGGATATCGCCGCGCCGGCGGCACCCTCGCCCGCAGCCTGGATCTACAGACCCCGCCGGACCTGTGCGAGACCTTCGCCGCGCATGTCACCGGCGAGTTGAGCGACCAGGAACGCGGGCAACTCGGCGACGAGTGGGCGAGTTGGACCCACAAGAACATCTGGCCGAAGAATCCGCCGGACTTCCGGTCCACCTGGCAGGAATACATGCGGGTGGTCGGGGATCTGTGTGCGGATCTCATGCGACTGATGGCCCTGGCCCTGGAATTGGACGAGGACTTCTTCGAGGACAAGCACGACCACCACGGTTCGTCGGTCGCGGTCAACTATTACCCGCCGCAAATCGAGCCGCCGTTGCCGGGACAGTTGCGCCGGGGTCCGCACACCGACTTCGGCAGCGTCACCGTCCTGCACATGGAGGACGACCGCAAGGGACTCCAGGTGCTCCAGGGCACCGAATGGCGCGATGTCTCCGCCATTCCCGGGAGTTTCGTGGTGAACCTCGGCGACCTGATGGCCCTGTGGACCGGTGGCCGCTGGGTGTCGACGATGCACCGGGTGGTCAATCCGGAGCCTGGGGACACCACTTCCCGGCTGACCATGCCGTATTTCTACCTGCCCAATTACGACGCCTCGATCGAGCCCATGCAGCCGTTCTCCGAATCGTCCGCGGTGGATCGTTTCGACACCGTGACGGTGAGCGAATGGGTGTCCCGGAAGGTCCAGAAGATCTTCTCCTGATGTCCTCCGCGCCATGGAGGTCGGGGGTCCGACTTCGGTCGGTTCACCGTGCTGTGCCCAAGAACCGTGCTGTTCCCAAGAAAGGTCAAGGATGATGCAGAAGACCGTCCACCTCGACAGGATCAGCGAGCAGTACCAGGCCTCGAGCACCCAGTACGACAGCGTGAAGAACCTTCCTTACGCCTTCGTCGAACGGGAGACACTGCTCGGGGGCCTTCCCGATCTGACCGGGAAGTCGGTGCTGGACGTCGCCTGCGGCACCGGCTACTACTCGCGCCTGTTCAAGCGTCTGGGCGCCGAGCACGTAGTCGGTGTGGACATCGAGAAGAGCATGATCGACTGTGCCCGGGAGGTCGAGGAGAAGGACCCGCTGGGCATCACGTTCGACGTCTGGGACGCCGCGCAGCTGCCCGTGCTCGGCGAGTTCGACGTCGTCGCGCCGATCTGGGCGTTCGTGCACGCCAAGGACGTCGAGGAGTACTACGAGATGGTTCTGCGCTGCACCCGGAACCTCAAGTCCGGCGGCACCATGGTGGCGCTGTGCTCCAACCCGGACATCGACATCGAGAAGATGTCGGTCTACCCGCGTTACGGCCTGTCCATCACCCCGAAGGAAAAGCACGGGGACCTCCAGGTCATCCACATTCAGATGGATGTCGAACCGCCGGTCGGCTTCGACGGATTCTTCTGGCCCGCGGGTATCACCGAGGAGGCCATGGCCCGAGCCGGTCTGGTCGACATCCGGCGCCGGCCGAATCTGGCCCCGGGACACGTCGCGGGCGTGTCGACGAAGGGCTACTGGGCGGACTTCGTGGCGAACCCGCCGTTCGGTCTGTTCACCGCCACCAAGCCGTAGTCCGCCGGCGTCCGCCGGAAATCCACAAAAGTCGGAGCCGCGCCCACCCTGCCGAGATGGAGAAAAGCCTATGAAGATCGCTGTATTCGGAGCGAATAGTTCGACCGGACGACGCCTCTCCGAACTGGCGATCGCCGATGGTCACGAGCTGACCGCCGTCGTCCGCCGGCCCGACAGTTTTCCGCTGAGCGACCCGCTTTTGCGGACGGTCGGCGCGGACGTATTCGACAAGGACGCGGTCGAGCAGGCGGTGATCGGGCAGGACGCGATCATTTCCATCCTGGGAATACCCTATGGGCGAGAGCCCGTCACGGTGCTTTCCCGGGGGCTCACCAATATCACCGACGCGATGTCCGCGCACGGCGTCAAGCGGTTGGCCTGTGTGAGTTCTCGACTGCTTGCGGTCAGCTCTCCTTCGTCGGCCGGGGAAAAGCCGCTCCAGGAGTCCTTCCTCTATCGGCGGATGATCTATCCGACGCTGACCAGGATCGGTCGCACGCTCTACGCGGACATGCTTCGCATGGAGCAGATCGTGCGCGCGACCGATCTGGACTGGACGATCATCCGGCCGTCGGCGCTCTACAACACGGACACGCTCACCGATTACCACTTCGCCGCGCCGGAGACGCCGGGTCTGTATACCTCGCGCATCGACCTGGCGCATTCCCTCCTGCGCGAGGTGACCGAGAACGAGCATGTCCGAACGGTCACCGCTGTGTTCACCACAAAGGGTGTTCCGACCTTTCGTGACGTGCTCGTGAAGGAAGTTATGCGGATCGGTTCCTGGGGCAGCAAGTAGCCACGGGAGCAGGCCCGTAGACGGGAGATGACGGCACCATCCGAAATGGATGGTGCCGTCATCTACCTATATGTGACATCGTCTCCGAAAATCACCCCCGGATCCCAAAGCACCTCCGAACGGGCCGAGTTGCGTCCGCGGCGGCGGGCTTGTGTCTCATATGGGGTCACCTGTCCGGTGGTGCGCCCGCCCCGTGGTGGTGGGTGATGCGCTGTCGGGGCGGTTGGTGTCGGATCGTCTGTGGGAGTTGGTGGTTCCGTTGTTGCCCGGGTTCGGGGTGCGGCGGCAGGGGGGTGGTCGGGCGCCGGTGGAGGAGCGCGCGGTGTTCACGGCGGTGGTGTTCGTGCTGACCAGTGGGTGTGCGTGGCGGCAGTTGCCGGCGTGTTTCGGGGTGGCGTCGCCGACGGCTCATCGTCGGTTCATGGTGTGGACGAACGCGGGGGTGTGGCCGCGGCTGCACCGGGCGGTACTCGACCACCCGCACTCACGCGAGGGAATCACGCGGTGCGAGGCGGTCGTTCCGGTCGCCGGCCCAACCGGGGCACCCGGATCCGGACCGGCGGGATCCGGCCGTTCATCTCAGAGCGAGAATGAGCCGGCGGCCCCCTCGACACCCCCACGCCGGCCCCGCTGGGTGACGTTCGCGAACCGCGCCGTCCACCCCGGTCGAGCGCTCCGGCCCGCCGCGCACCGGCCCCCGAGGAGCCGACTCCCATGCAGGTCAGGGGTATCGACGGGACCCGAGGCGGTGGGCGGCGGCCCCACCCGGGCAGCCCGCCTCGACGGATCCGGGCGCCTGCGGCGTTGGCCCGCCGAGCCGATCTTCGCGACTCTCCGCAGGGGGCGCGGCCCCCCGTCGGCCGCCGGTCGGCCGGCTGAACCATATAAGACGCGGAAGCGCGCTGTGGCGTTTTGATGCCACAGGTGTGACAATCTTGATCCATATCATGGCGGCATCCGGCCGCACACTCAAAGGAGCGTTTCAAGGGGGAGATGCACCGATGGGGAAAGATTCTCGACTCGCAATATCTCTGGAAATCCTGCAGTGGACTCCGGAGCGTTTGGCCCGAGAAATCAATCGACGGTACGGGGATGGCACCGTCAGCCTCAAGGCGCCGTACGGTTGGATCAAGGGAGCATATCCGCGGGGGCGGGTACCCGGCTTCGTGGCGACGATTTTATCGGAGAGTCTCGGCCGCGTGGTCGAAATCCGCCATATCTGGCCGCAGCGTTTTCCCGAGGCGGAATCGACGGGAAACGACAGCGACCTCCGACTGAGCCCGCCGTGGTCCGAGGAGCACGTCGACCGCATCCTCCGTCCGCTCGTCGAGCAGGACGACGAGGAACAACTGCAGGCGCCCTTCCTGGTGCCCGGCGCGGGCCTGGTCCTGCTCGCCGTGGACTGGCTGACCGCCGAGAGCAGACCGGCTTCCGCCCGGACGGAGGGCGCCGAGCTGGACCCCGAGATGATCGACATGCTCTTCGGCCGGATCGCCCGGCTGCGCCGCCTCGGCGACGCGCAGAACTGCGCCCTCGTGCTGAACTGGGTGGTGCACGAGCTGCGGTGGGCCCGACACCTGACCACAAACGCGTCCTTCGACGCACCGACCGCCAGGCGGCTGTACGGGGCCATCGCCGAACTGGCGCAACTCGCGGGCTGGTTGGCCGCGGATCACGGCAAGCGGGCGCAGGGCCAGCAATATCTGCTCGCCGGTCTGCGTGCGTCCAGCCTCGCGGGCGACCCGAACCTGGGCGCGTACATCCTGTCCTGTCTGAGCTATCACCTCATGCGCGGCGGCAACGGCCTGGACGCGCTGCGGCTGATCCGGCTCGCCGACGCCGGGGCCGACGCCTCGGCGCCGACCGTGCTGCGCTCGTTGCTGGCCTCGCACGAGGCGCGCGCGCACGCCCAGTTGGGCGACGAGGCGGCCTGTAGACGGTTGTCGGCGAAGGCCGCCGCGCTGTTCGACGCGTCCGGGGCGGAAACGGATCCGCCATGGGCCGTCGGACCCAAGCGACACCTGGCCGCCGGCGCGGGGCGCGCGCAGTTGGCGCAACGACGGAACAAGGCGCCCTACGTGTATCCCGCACAAAAGCGCGTCTCGGCCTGACCCGTGCGCTCGGCGGCTCCCCGGGCCCGCCGGCGCCGGGCACGGCCGCGGCCGCGGCGGGGTCACAGGCATTACATGCATGCCTCACCGGCAGCACATGAACACGTGGATCACGAGGACTTCGGCGACTCCGTGGTGCCCGCCGCGCTTCGCGGGGACGCGGGTGAGCCGGCGGCCCGGCTTCGGTGCGACCGGGCCGGCGTTACCGGTTGCGGGTCCTCGGCCGGTGCGAGCCAGCCGCCGAGGGTGTAGGTACCGGCACTTCGCGCGGACGACGCGGGTGAGCCGACGGCCGCGTTTTCGGACGACCGGGGTGGTGTCCTCGACGTCGGCGTTTCGGTCGGGTCCAGCCGACCTCCGAGGGTGTAGGCGGAGCTCTCCTCGGGGTCCGGGATCGCCGGGGTGACGGACGGCGAGCCGGCGAACTCCCGTGTGCCGTGCAGCCACGCGACGAAGTCGTACAGCTCGCCCGGCGACATCGCGGACAGCGCCTTGTTGCGGGCCTCCGCCGCCGCGTCCGCGGCGTGCCACAGCGCGATGCTGTCCCGGGCCAGCCGATGCACCCGTGCGGTGCGCTCCCGGCGGACGGCGTTGTACCGGCCCAGCCGGGCCGCGAACCACCCTGCCGGGCAGTCCAACAGCTCACCCAGGACCACGGCGTCCTCGAGGGCCATACAGGCGCCCTGGGCCGCGTAGTGGAGCATCGGGTGGGCCGCGTCGCCGAGCAGGGCGACCCGTCCGTCCGTCCAACCGTCCACCGGTTCCCGGTCGACCAGCACCCACGCCTTCCAGTCGGCGCCCAGTTCGAGCAACCGCCGGGCGCTCTCGCAGAGCGCACCGAACTCGCCGAGCACCTCGGACGCCGGCACCGACACCCCCGAGAAGGTCTCGGCGGGCGCGTTCTCCGCGCTGGGCGCCAGGTTGAGAAAGCGCCCGCCGGCGATCGGGTAGTGCACGAAGTGCCGCCCGGGTCCGGCCCACCACGTCACCGACATGTGGCGCAGGTGCGTCGGCACCCGCTCCATCGGCACGATCGAGCGGTACACGGTGATGCCGGAGTTGCGCGGCGCGCCGTCGCCGACCAACTGCGCGCGGACCGCGGAGTGCAGCCCGTCGGCGCCGACCAGCGCGTCGGCGCCCAGGCTCGCCCCGTCGGCGAGCAACACCCGCACCGTGTCCGGCTCGTGCGCGTAGCCGACCACCGCGTGCGCGGCCCGCAGGTCGATCCGCGCGTGGCTTCGGCAGGCGTCGAGCAGCAGCCGGTACAACTCCCCCCGGTGCACCACCACATAGGCGTTGCGGAAGCGGTCGCGGTAGTGCCGGTCCAGCGGCATGGCCACCACGTGTTCCCCGGTGACCCCGTCCATGAAGCGCAGTTCGCCCACGGGGACGGCGATCCGGCCGACCGCCTCGGCCAGGCCGAGGCGGTCGAGCGCGTGCATACCGTTGGGGGCGAGCTGGATGCCGGCGCCCAACTCGGTGAATTGGGCGTTGCGTTCGCACACCACGATGTCGTGGCCGCGGGCGGCGAGGGCGAGCGCCGAGGCGAGGCCGCCGATGCCGCCGCCGGCGACGGCGATCGTACTCACGCCGGTTCCCCCATCTGCGACCCGCCGGAGGTGCCGTCGAGCAGTCGGATCAGCTCCAGGCGCTTGATCTTGGTGGTGGCCGTCTGCGGCAGGTCGGCTTTGCGCCACTGCGTCGGCTCGGCCATCCGCGGCAGATCGGCCACCGCGGCGCGCCAGGCGGCGTGGTCCAGCGGCCGGTCGTCCTTGGTGCACACCACCGGTCGGGGCGGGCCCTCCGGCATGGGCACGATGACCACCTCGGCCAACTCGTCGAGCCGGGTGAACAGTCGGTCCTCCACGTCCAGCGTGCTGCCGAAGCCGGGGATCTCGTCCACCTCCCGATCCATCAGGTGCAGACAGCCCCACCGGGTGCGGTAGCCGAGGTCGCCCATCCGCCACCACTCCCGATCGGCCTGCTTGTGGAACCGCTCCTGCTCGCCCAGGTAGGTGTGGATGCGACCGTCGCTGCTGATCTCGATGAACCCGGGTGAGGTCGGCGAGGGCGGATTGCCGTCGCGGCTGATCACCCGGACTCCGGTCATCCCGGGGAAGGGGATGCCCACACACCGTCCGTCGGCTTCCGCCGAGCGGTTGCGCCCGTAGGAGCGCGCCACGCTGGGGCCGACCTCGCTCTGTCCGTAGATCTGTCCGAACTTCGGCGCGCGGCGGCGGGACGCGCCGATCAGGGTGCGCACCGTGCGCGGGTGCAGCGCGTCGAAGGTGCTGCTGAAGAACTTGACGTTGGACAGCGGCGCGCGCGGGTCGTCCGCGAGCCGTTCCCAACTGAGGTAGGTGTTCGGGTGCGCCTCCAGTACGGCCGGCCGCCAGCGCGCGAACAACGTCGCGGCGTGTTCCGGGTCCGGGTTCGCCAACACCGCCACCGGGAAGCCGCGAAGCAGCGAGATGGCCAGCGCGGTGAACAGCCGGGAGTGCACGAACGAGACGTGCATGGCCACCGTTTCGCGCCTGCGCATCAACGTCGTCGCCAATGCCTGCGGCCGGTAGCGGGCCTCCAGGCTGTAGCCGGTGTGCACGGCCAGCTTCGGGATCCCGGTGGTGCCCGAGGTGTGCGTCACCAGCGTCGGGTGCTCCGGCGGCATCCACAGCGCCGGGACGTGCGGGGCCGCGGCGGGCTCGGCCAGGCTCGTCGCGCGCGGGTGTTCGCCCGCGGCCAGCAGGACCCGGTCGGCGTGGGTGAACACCGCGTCGGGGAGCGCGGATTCGAGCTTGGCGGCGTCGGTGATCAGCACCGGCCGCTCGACCCGGTCGAGCAGCGCGGTCACCGTCTCGCCGTCCAGGTACGGGGACAGCAGCACCGGCACGGCACCGATCCGCGCGGCCGCGACGGCCAGCAGGGTGATGTCGAACGCGTTGCTCTTGTACACCACCACGTGGTCGCCGGGCCGCACCCGCGCGCGCCACAACCGGGTGCCGAGGTCGCTCACCAGTTCGGCGGCGTCCGCGATGGTCATGCTGCGGCCGCGTTCCGGGGCGATGTCCAGGTCGTGGTCGAGCATCAGGACGTTCGACGGGTATTTGGCGGCGGCCCGGTCGAACAGCGTGCCCAGGCGTATGCCGCGATTACCTATGCGCTGCAGAAGCATGTGTCATTCTCGATTCAGCTGTGTCATATCGGCGCCGGCCGGCCGAGGTGCGCTCAGTCGGCCTCGATGACCTTTTTGAGCCGCGCCACGGTGGCCGCCATGTCCTTTTCGAGCTTTGCTCCCCATTCGGCGAAGAATCTCTTCTTCTCGTCCTCGGTCATCTCGGCGGTGATGCCCCGAATTCCCTCCGTGGCGGTACCCATCCGGAAGGTGTGCACGAGGGTGGATCCGCCCGGGGCCGGGGCGATGTCGAATCCCCAGACGCTGTCCTGGGCCCGTCCGTCGTTGGTCCGCATCGCCCAGCGGAAGCGGCGCCCGGGTTCGGCGGCCACCACCTCGGCGTGCGTGTGCCAGACGCCGCGGACCACGGGAGCCCACGAAACCACGTCCGTACGACGGAAGTTCTCGCCGCGGAAGACCGATCCGACCGCGCCCGGCGCGCCCTCGACCCATTCCCCGCCGGTGCACTCCTCGCTCCACTCGCGGCAGCGCGGCAGGTCGCTGAGCACGGCGTAGACGGCCGCCGGTGATTTCTCCACCCGCGTTTCGAAATCGACCTCGAACAGGGGGGTGGTAACGCTGCTTTCACTCATGGATGAAATCATCCCGGGCACCGGCCACCCGGTACAACGAAACGGTGGTCGGATTCGTCAGGTGTCTTCGGATGTCCGTCGATCCGCGCCGCGTGGCCCGTCCCATTCGACGAGTGCCAGACCGACGGCCATGCCCCCGCCGAAACCGGCGAGCAGTACCGAATCGCCGGCTTCGAAGCGGTCGGCGGCGGCATCCAGGGAAATGGGTATGGACGCCGCGCCGGTATTTCCGAAACGTTCGACGGTGGTGTGCGTGCGCTCGATCGGGAAGCCGAGGTCGTCGGCGAGGGCCTCGATCATCCGGCCGTTGGCCTGGTGCGGCACGAAGTGCGGCGGCCGCGCGGGGTTCGGCGCGTGCTCCGCCAGGAAGGCGCGGATCAGCGGGCCGACCTGCTCGGCCACGAAGTCGCGGACCGCCCGCCCGTCCATCCGGAAGTAGTGCAGTCCCTGATCGAGGGACGCCGGCGAGGCCGGGATCCGGGAGCCGCCGGCGGGCACCCGGATCAACTGGCGCTCCGCCGGATAGGTGGCCAGTCGGGTGGCCAGGACCCCGCGACCGGCACCGGGGCCGAGCACCACCGCGCCCGCGCCGTCGCCGAACAACACCGAGGTGCGGTGGTCGCTCGGATCGAGGGTGCGCGAGTAGATGTCGGCGCCGATCACCACGGCGTGGCCGCCGGTGCCCCGGATCATCCGCTCCGCGGTGGTGAGCGCGAAGACGAAGCCACTGCACACGGCGTTCAGGTCGAACGCCGGGGTGCCCGGAGGGACATCGAGTTCGGCCGCGACGGCGGCGGCGGTCGGGGGTTGCGGCGAGTCCGGCGTGGACGTCGCCACGATCACGAGCGAGACCTGTTCGGCCCGGACGCCGGCGTTGCCGAGGGCGGCGCGCGCGGCCATCGCCGCCAGGTCCGAGGTGGCTTCGTCGGCCTTGGCCCAACGGCGCTCGCGGATCCCGGTCTTGCGGGTGATCCACTCGTCGGTTACTCCGGCCGGCGTGCCGACGTCGGTATTGGTCACCACGTCGCCGGGGAGGTAGGAGCCGGTACCGAGGATCCCGACCGCGTCCCCACCCGGTGCTCCGACTGCGTGCGTAGTCATATTCACCCATCTCGTGTCGGCGCGGAACAGCAATCCGGGCCGACGACCCGATCGACGCCCGGTGCGGCTGCTCTGCCCGGAAAGATTGGCAGCGGTGTCGCGGGATTTCCAGACAATGCATCGGGAACTGTCATCTCGGTCGGCGGCGCGGAAACCGACCGGTCCGCAGAAGGTGACAGACTCACCGCCGGCACATCGACACTCCCCGACGCCGAAACTAGGGTCGAGTATTGCTGTGCCGGACCGTCTGGACGAAGGAAATTCATGCGGACAAGCGCTTCCGTGGCCGTGGGCACGCCTTGGTCGAACGCCATCGACGTACATCACCACATCGTTCCCGAATTCTATGTCGAGGAACTGCGGAGACTCGGGTTCGCATCGACGTTGCCCGGCGTCGACAAACCGGCGTGGAAAATCGAAACCAGCCTGGACATGATGGACCGGCAGGGAATCCGGGCGGCCGTGGTCAACATCTGGCCGGGGGTGCCGGCGGTGGACGCGGACACCGGGGCCCATCTGGCCCGGTGGATCAACGAGTTCATGGCAGAGCTGGTGTCCCGGCACCCGGGTCGGCTTGGCGCCTTCGCGGTGTTGCCGCTGCCGCACGTGGACGCGGCGCTGGCCGAGTTGGAGTACTGCCAGGACGTGCTCGGCCTCGACGGCGTGGGGCTGATCACCAACTACAACGGGGTCTACCTCGGCGACCCGTCGCTCGACGAGTTCCTGGCCGAGGCGGCGCGCCGCCGGGTGCCGATGTTCGTGCACCCGACGGTACCCCCGTCCACCGGCCAGCCTGCCTTCGGACTCCCGGCCTCGCTCTGCGAGTTCCCGTTCGAGACGGTCCGGCTGACCGCTCAGCTCCTGTACAACCGCACGCTGGAGCGGCACCCCGGGCTGCGGCTGATCCTGTCCCACGGCGGCGGTGGCATGGCGTACTTCGCCGGCCGCCTCGCGCTCGGGCCGCTGATCGTCTCCGACCTCGCCGAGCGGCTGCCGGAGGATCCGATCGGGTACCTGCAAAAGCTCTACTCGGACACCGCCATGATCGGCGATCCGCACGCGTTCGCCTCGGTGCGCTCGTTCGCCCGGCCGGATCGGATCCTGGTCGGCTCCGACTTCCCGTTCATGCCGGAATCGTTCAGCGCGGAGAACGGCCGTTTCATCGTCGACCACGGCGCGTTCTCGCCGGACGAGCTGACCCGCATCCAGTTGGGCAATGCGGCCGAACTCTTCCCGCGATTCGCGGACCACTCGGAATCAGAAAGGGGATCGCTGACGTGATCGACGACGCCATGGTATCCGCATACCTGGATCGCATCGCCGCGGAACGGCCGGAGCGGGCCGACCTGGAGTCGCTGCGCGAGTTGAACCGGAGGCACCTGTTCGCGGTTCCCTTCGAGAATTTGAGCTATCACCTCGGCGAGGACATCCTGATGGATGAAAGGGTGGTCGCGAAGGTCGTCCACGAGCGTCGGGGCGGCGGTTGTTACGAGGTCAATCCGGCACTTTCCTTCCTGTTGCAAAGCCTCGGTTACGAGGTTTCGATAATGCCGGGCCGGGTGTGGATCAAGGGCAATCTCACCGCCCCGCTGTGCCATCTCGCGCTCAAGGTCCGGATCGACGGCGGGGAGTGGCTCGTCGACGTCGGCTTCGGTCGCAACAGCAGGTATCCGCTGTCCCTGGACACCGACGCGGTCCAGGAGGACCCGAACGGCGCGTTCCGGATCGAGCGGGCCGACGACGGCGGCATCGACGTCGTGGCGAACGACACGGCGCTGTACCGGGTCTACGACGTGCCGTGCGAACTGTCCGACTTCGCGCCCACGCTGTGGTGGTATCGCACCGCGCCGGACTCGCCGTTCCTGCAGAACCTGTTCTGCTCGCTGCCGACCGAGACCGGCCGGGTCACCCTCAAGGAGGACCGGTTCAGCCGGGTCGAGGGTGATCGACGGGAGAGCGTGACGATCACCGACGAGCAGGAGCTGTTGACCGCGTACGACAAGTGGTTCGGTATCAAGCTGGACCGGCTGCCGGTCAAGGTGATCACCGACGGCACGGTGCAGATCGCGTTCGACTAGGTCCTGTCCGGCGGATCTTGGTGGATCAGGCCGCGTCGTCCGGTGCCGTGCCTCGGCGTGCCGGAGGAGCAGCCGCATGGTGGTTCCATTCGGCTGTTTCTCCGGTGCGGCGAGGTGCGGTGCCGGGCGGCGCGGACCCGCCAAGATCCGCCGGACAGGGCCTAGGAACGCGGATCCGAACATGGTGCGGGGCCCGGGCGAGCACGTCGGCGCGCGGGCCCCTCGTCGCGTCGGCGCGTGGTCACGTGTGCGACGGCTGCGCTCACGTGTCTCGTGTGCGGCGAGCGGTGGCGGCCAGGGCGATCGCCTCGCCCCATTCGATCTCGTCGCGGGAGTCCGGGTGGTCGAGTACCGCCCGGTGCAGCCGCGGCCACACCCCCGCGTTCGTCCACACCATGAACCGACGATGAGCCGTCGGCGACGCCACCCCGAAACACGCCGGCAACTGCCGCCACGCACACCCACTGGTCAGCACGAACACCACCGCCGTGAACACCGCGCGCTCCTCCACCGGCGCCCGACCACCCCCCTGCCGCCGCACCCCGAACCCGGGCAACAACGGAACCACCAACTCCCACAGACGATCCGACACCAACCGCCCCGACAGCGCGTCACCCACCATGACGCGCAGCATGCCACGGCAGGCGCCCCCGGATGTGGGCAACTCCCTTACTCCCGCGCCTTGTTCACGCTTCGTACCCGCGTGTGGACACAGCGGTTGGGAGCGCCGTCGAACCCCGGACACGACATCGTCCCGAAGCCCGCACGAAACGGACTTCGGGACGATTTCCGGGTGCCGCCCCCCGTCAGGTCGCCGCGCCCACCGCGACCACCTCGAACGGGGTGCCCTGCTCGTCGGCGACCAGGACGCTCGGGCCGCGCGGCGTGTCGTACGGACCGGTCACGACGGAACCACCCGACGCGGTCACCTTCGTCACCGCGGTCGCCAACTCGGCGACCCCGAACGTGACCAGCCAGTGCGACGCCGCCCCCGCGCCCGCCTCGGCGAGGCCGGCCACGGGGCGGCCGTCGAGCCGCAACACGACGCCGTTCGCAGCGTCCGGGCCGCCGCCCGAACTGCCCGGCCCGCCCGGCTCGGGCGTGACCGTGTAGCCGAAGACCTCGACATAGAACGCCTGCGCCGCCGCGTGATCCCGGGTCAGGCACCGATGCCACACCGCCGCGCCGGGTACGTCCGCGACCTCGGCGCCGAAGTACTCGTCCGCCTGCCAGATCCCGAACACCGCTCCGCCCGGGTCGGCCGCCACTGCGAACCTGCCGTGCGTGCCGACGTCGGTCGGCTCCACCGTCAGCGTCCCGCCCGCCCGGACGATCCGCTCCGCCACCGCGTCGGCGCTCTCGACCGCGATGCAGACGAGCCACGCCGACGGCGCGCCCGCCGGCTCCTCGAACCGGGGACCGATGTCGGCGACCGTGCGACCGGCCAGACTCGCCGTCAGATAGTGGTCGTACTCCTCGCCCCGGTCCAGGAATTCCCATCCGAACAGGGCTCCGTAGAACTCGCTCGTGTGTTTGGGATCAAAGACCCGGACCTCCACCCAGCAGGGCGTACCCTCCGGCCACGCGGTGTCGCGAAATGTCATGCGGGGTTCCTCGGTTCGTTCGTGTCGCCGGACGGTGCCCATCGCCGGATCGTGCTCGCCTCAGATGTCGAGGCCGAATTTCCGCAGCCGTTCCTCGCTCACCAGGGTGATCCCCGGCTCCGGTTCGAGTCCGCGCTTGAGCGCGCCCGCGACCTGGAGGGTGCGCAGCGTCTGGTACTCGATCGCGCCGAGGTTGTCGTCGGTGACGCTGTTCGCCTCGTGCCGCGAGATGGTGCCGGTGCCGTACGGCGCGCCGTTTCCGGGCTGGTGCAGCACCGCCGCGGCCGAACCGTTGGAGACGATCACCGACCCCCAGTGGCAGAACGCGTTGTGCAGCGCCAGGATCGTCGCCTGCTGGCCCGCGTGCGGCATCGACCCCGAAGCAAACGCGGAAACCGCCTTGTTCATCAACTTGCCCGGAATGGCGACCGGTCCGGTGTGGTCGAAGAAGTTCAGGATCTGCGGCGCGGGCAGTCCGTAGTGGACCGGCGTGCCGATCATGATCGCGTCGGCCCACACCAGGTCGTCCAGGCCCGCCTCCGGAATCTCCGCCGTGGCGGTCGCCAGATCCTGATACGCCTGCTTGTCCAGGATCATCGGATCGGGCAACTCGGCCACCTTGCGCACGCGCACCTCGGCGCCCGCGGCCCGAGCCGTCTGCGCGGCCTTTTCGACGAGCTGGTAAATGTTGCCGCTGCGCGAATGGAAGATGATGGTGATGTTGGTCAAGGGGTACGCTCCCGGTGAGCCGATATCGTCTCTGCGTGGGCAGATATCGCCGACATCATGCCGGGTCGACAAAAGATCGGCCCAGATATGATTTCGGGATCTGTCAGGTCCGTCGGGGTATTGCCGGGGCCGGAAAACCCGAGGTGACAGACATGCCCCTCGGTTCTGTCCGACTCCGCCGCCTGATGCTGTACTCGAACCATGTCTGCCATTCGAAACGACGTACGCCTTCCCGCCGAGCCGGCCGAGCTCCTGCACACTTTCGTGGGCGCCTTCAACGACCGGAACCTCGAACTGCTCCAGGAGCTTTTCGAACCGGAGGGCATGCATGTGCGCGAGCCGGGAGTCACCACGGCGGGCGCGCAGCGGCGGGCCGCGCTGCCGACGGTGCTGCGCCATCGCATCCCGATCGCCGTCTCGCTGCGCAATGTCTACGTGGTCGGCGACATCGCCCTGGTGATCAACGACTACGTGCACGACGGGGTGGGCCCGGACGGTGTTCACGTGCACATCGAGGGCACCGCGACCGATGTCGCCCGGCGGGGCGCGGACGGCTGTTGGCGGTACGTGATCTCCAACCCCTCGGGCACGAGCTGAACGATCCCGGGCGGCCCCGGCCGGCCCGCGGCGCGTTCGCACGGCGGTAGGCGCACCGCGGCGCCGGCCGGTCCCGACACCGGGTCCGAATTCATTTCCCGGTGCGTATTCACGCCCTGTTTTCGATCCGGGATTTCGGCCCGTACCGGCACCCTCGCAGACGGTAAATGCCCGGCCAAGCCGATTTCCGCGAATCTGTCAGATGTCCGGCCAGCTGACAGACTCGCACCGACCTGACGAACCGGAACCCCCGCCCTTGGCGCGTTCGGACAAAAGAGCGAGGGTGGGGGCGTGTTCTCTTCAGTCGTTTCGGATCACCGTCCAAGTAAATTCCGAGACCGGACGGCCGCGCCGAATAACCGCGGCCGTCCGGGTGGGCATTCAATCGCTGGAGCCGGCATTGACCAGTGACCTGCTGCCGATTCTGCGGCAATCGGCCGCGCAACAGCCGGACTGGGAGGACGACGCCCAGATCCACAGTGTTCGACAAACGCTGGCGGGACGCCCCGGCCTGGTCGGCGAAACCGACGTGCGTACGCTGCGCCGCGGCCTCGCGCAGGTGAGCGCCGGCGCGGCGGAGGTGATCCAGGCCGGCGACTGCGCCGAGGATCCCGGGGAGTGCGGCGAGGCCGATGTCGCCCGCCGGATCGCCGTCCTCGACCTGCTCGCCGGTGCGATGGAACGGCTCGGCCGCCGCCCGGTCGTGCGCGTCGGGCGCATCGCGGGCCAGTTCGCCAAGCCCCGATCCCGCCCGACCGAGTATGTCGGTGGCATCGAACTTCCGGTCTACCGCGGTCACTTGGTCAACGGCCCGAAGCCGGTGGCGCAGGAGCGGCAGCCCGATCCGCTGCGCCTGGTCACCGGCTATCTGGCCGCGTCCGAGATCATGGGACACCTGGACCGGCACCGGGCCGCCCACCCGAGGGTGCCGGTGTGGACCAGCCACGAGGCGCTGGTCCTGGACTACGAACTGCCCCTGGTGCGGCGGACCGAGTCCGGTGATCTGCTGCTGACCTCGACGCACTGGCCGTGGATCGGCGAACGCACCCGCCAGGTCGACGGCGCGCACGTGGCGCTGCTCGCGAAGGTGGTCAACCCGGTCGCGGTCAAGGTCGGCCCGGACATCGACCCGGTCGAACTGATCGAACTGTGCTCGCGGTTGGACCCGGACCGCCTGCCGGGCCGACTCACCCTGATCATCCGAATGGGCGCGGACACCATTGCCGACCGGCTGCCCGCCCTGGTCCGCGCGGTGCGCGCGGCCGGTCATCCGGTGGTGTGGCTGAACGACCCGATGCACGGCAACACCGTGGTGACCGAACGCGGTTACAAGACGCGCTACGTGCGCACGCTCCGCCGCGAGGTCGCCGCGTTTCGCGCGGTGCTCGCCGAGGCCGGCGAACACCCGGGCGGCGTGCACCTGGAGACCACCCCGGACCAGGTCACGGAGTGTGTGTTCGACACGTGGGAGGCCGACCGGGCGGGCGAGGTCTACACCAGCTTCTGCGATCCGCGCCTGACGGTCGAGCAGGCACTGCTCGTCCTGGCCGCCTGGGACGCCGAGGTCGCGCCCGACGCGTGGACGGCGGCCGAGGCCGGGTCGGGCTCGGCACATCAAGCGACAGGAGGGCAATCGACATGACGAACGAGGTCGCGGTGGTCACCGGCGCCGCCGGGGGGATCGGCGGCACGGTGGTGCGCGCGCTCGCCGAGCGCGGCACGACGGTGGCGGCGGTGGACCGGGACGCGGACCGGCTGCGCAAGTACGTCGCGGAGCTGGTCGCCGAAGGGCTGCCCGTGACCGCCTTCCCCGCCGACGTCACTGTCGCGGACGAGGTCGAGGCCACGGTGGCGGCGGTCGAGGCGCAGCTGGGCCCGGTGCGCTTCCTGGTCAACGCGGCCGGCGTATTGCGGCTCGGCCCGGTCCGCGAGATGTCCGACCGCGACTGGGCGGACATGTTCGCGGTCAACGTCGGCGGGGTGTTCCACATGTCCCGCGCCGTGGTCGACCGGATGGCGCCGCGCGGTGCGGGGGCGTTGGTCACGGTGTCCTCGAACGGGGGCAGTACGCCGCGCGCGAAGATGGCCGGCTACGCCGCCTCCAAGGCCGCGGCCACGATGTTCACCAAGTCGCTCGGCCTGGAGGTGGCCCGGTACGGCATCCGCTGCAACGTGGTCGCGCCCGGGTCGACCGACACGCCGATGTTGTGGTCGATGTGGCACGACGACAGCGGGCGTACGCACACGTTGGAGGGCGACCCCGACGCGTTCCGCGTCGGCATCCCGCTGGGCAAGCTCGCCCGGCCCGAGGACATCGCCGCCGCGGTGCTCTTCCTGCTGTCCGACCAGGCCGGGCACATCACGCTGCACGAGCTGACGGTCGACGGTGGCGCCACGCTCGGCGCCTGAAAGGAAAGCGATCATGCCCGGTATCCCGGACATTGCCCCATATCCGCTGCCCGGCGAGAGCGATCTGCCGGCCAACACCGCCCGGTGGACGGTGGATCCGGACCGTGCGGTCCTGCTCGTGCACGACATGCAGCGCTACTTCGTGCGCCCGTTCGCCGCCGCCCAGCGCCGCGAACTGATCGACAACATCGTGCTGTTGCGAGAACGCTGCGCCCACCTCGGGATGCCCGTCGCGTTCACCGCCCAGCCGGGCTCCATGACCGCCGAACAGCGCGGCCTGCTGCTGGACTTCTGGGGTCCGGGCATGCGGGTGTCCGCCGAGGACCGGGCGGTCGTCGACGAGTTGGCCCCGCGTCCGGGCGACTGGCTGCTCACCAAGTGGCGCTACAGCGCGTTCTTCCGCTCCGACCTGCTGGAGCGCATGCGCGCGTGCGGCCGCGATCAGCTCGTGGTCTGTGGGATCTACGCGCACGTCGGCGTGTTGATGACCGCCGTGGACGCGTTCACCAACGACATCCGCACCTTCCTGGTCGCCGACGCGGTCGCCGACTTCTCCGCGGCCGACCACGCCCTCGCCCTGGAATACGCCGCCCTCCAGTGCGCGGTGGTCGCCACCACGCGAGGGCTGCGCACCGACGACGGCCCGCTCGTCCCGGTCGTGGCGGGCGCGCCGCCCGCCGGGGTCGAGGCGACGAGGATCGGGGCCGCGAGATGAGCCCTACGCCCCCGGCCGAGGACGCGGCCCGGGCCCTCCTGGAACGGGTCCTGGCCGCCGACCCGCCGCCGTTCGCGCTGCTGTACCGCCCCACGGTCACCGCCGGCGACCGGGTGGAGATCCTCACCGGGGACATCGGTGTGGTGGACCGCGTCGCCGACATCCCCATCCCCGACTCGCCCTACGGACCGGCCGGCCCGGACGTATTGGCGCTGCTGCCGTATCGCCAACTCGCCGAACGCGGCCTGCCGGCGCCCGACGACGGCGCACCGCTGGTGACGATGACCGTCCGGGAGCAGGCCACGCTCGCCCGCGCCGACGTGCTCGACCGACTGCCGGACGCGGAGATCGACTGGACGGACGGGCACTTCGACATCGACGACGACGCCTACGCCGCGCTCGTCGCCGACGTGCTGAGGGATGAGATCAGCGCCGGCGAGGGCGCGAACTTCGTGCTCAAGCGCCGCTTCCTCGCCGACATCACCGACTACACCCCGGCCACCGCCGCCGCCTTCCTGCGCCGCCTGCTCGCGCACGAATCCGGCGCCTACTGGACGTTCCTGGTGCACACCGGCACCCGCACCCTGGTCGGCGCCAGCCCGGAACTGCATCTGAGCCTGCGTCAGGGCGTCGCGGTGATGAACCCGATCAGCGGCACCTACCGGTATCCCACCTCCGGGCCCACGCCGGCCGGCGTCATGGGCTTCCTGCGCGACCGCAAGGAGACCTACGAGCTGTACATGGTCGTGGACGAGGAACTCAAGATGATGTCCCGGGTCTGCGACCAAGGCGTGCGGGTGGTGGGGCCGTTCCTCAAGGAGATGGCCCGGCTCGCACACACCGAATACCTCATCGAGGGGCGCACCGACCGCGACGTCCGCGAGGCGTTGCGCACCACGCTGTTCGCGCCGACCGTCACCGGCAGTCCGGTGGAGAGCGCCGCCCGGGTGATCGCCCGGTACGAACCAGAGGGCCGCGGCTACTACTCCGGGGTGATCGCGCTGTTCGGCCGGGACGGCGCCGGACGACACACGCTGGACTCGTCGATCCTGATCCGCACCGCCGACATCGACGCCTCCGGGCGGATGGCCATCGCGGTCGGTGCCACCCTGGTCCGCGATTCGCAGCCGGCCGCCGAAGTGGCGGAGACGTGGGTCAAGGCCAACGGCCTGCTGGGCGCGCCGCGTTCGGCGCCGGCGCCGGCCCGTTCGCTGGGCGGACACGCGCGGATACGGGCCGCGTTGCGCGAGCGCAACACCGACCTGGCCCGCTTCTGGCTGGACGGACCCGGGAGCGACGCGGGGGAGTTCCCGAACCTGGCCGGCAGGCACATCCTGGTGATCGACGCCGAGGACGCGTTCACCGCGATGATCGCGCACCAACTGCGCTCGCTCGGACTGCGGGTGAGCGTACGCAGCTACGACGAGCCGTACTCGTTCACCGAGCACGACCTCGTGGTGATGGGCCCGGGACCCGGCGATCCGCTCGACCACGGCGATCCGCGAATCGAGCGCCTGCACGACGGCATCAAGCAACTGCTCGCCGAGCGACTCCCGTTCCTCGCGGTGTGCCTGAGCCACCAGGTGCTCAGCCATCAACTCGGCCTGGATCTGCGCCGCCGCGCGACGCCGCATCAGGGCGTCCAGAAGAGCATCGAACTGTTCGGCCGCCCCGAACGGGTCGGGTTCTACAACAGCTTCGTGGCCCGCAGCGCGTTCGACCAGGCATATCTGCCCGACGTCGGCCCGGTGGAGATCTGCCGCGAGGACGGCGCCAACGAGGTACACGCGCTGCGCGGACCGCACTTCGCGGGCGTGCAGTTCCACGCCGAGTCGGTGCTCACCCGCGACGGCGTCCGCATCCTGGGCACGTTGATCGCCGACGTGCTCGACGCCGGGCAACACCGCGCGACCGCGTCGGCCCGAGGCGCGGAAGGGGTGCATCCGTGAACACCACGCCACACGAGATCGCCATCATCGGCACCGGTCCTCGCGGGTTGTCCGTGCTGGAGCGAGTGTGCGCGAACGAACGTGCCCGGCCGACTCACGAGAGCCTGGTCGTGCACGTCGTCGACCCGGCCGCGCCCGGCGCCGGCGCGGTCTGGCGGATCGAGCAGTCGCGGCATCTGCTGACCAACACGGTCGCCTCGCAGACCACCGTCTTCTCCGACGCCGCGTCGCGGATCGACGGACCGATCGAGCCCGGCCCGAGCCTGTACGAATGGGCCGCCGACCTCGCGCTGCGGCACGCGGCCGGGGGCGTCGAGGCGGATCGATACGACCCGGCCACGCTCGCCGAGGCGGGCCGGCTCGGGCCGAACGACTACCCCACGCGGACCCTGTGCGGCTGGTACTTCGCGGACTGCTTCCGGCGCATCCGGGACGGCGCGCCCGCGCACGTGGAGATCCGCGAGCACCGCTCGCGCGCCGTGGCGATGGCCGACACCCACGGATTCACCGGCGGGCCGCAGGGCGTGCGGCTGGCCAACGGGACCCGGCTGAACCACCTGGACGCGGTCGTGCTCGCCCAGGGACACGTCGCGGCGCGGCCCACGCCCCGGGAGGAGCGCACGGCCAGCCTGGCGCGGATCAACCACCTGACCTACCTGACCCCGACCAACCCGGCCGACGCCGACCTCGACGCCGTCGCACCCGGCCGGCCCGTACTGCTGCGCGGTCTGGGCCTGTGCTTCTTCGACTACCTCGCGCTGTTCACCCTGGGCCGCGGCGGCCGGTTCGAGCGGATCGACGAGCGCACGGTGTACCGGCCGAGCGGCAACGAACCGATCCTGTACGCCAGTTCCCGGCGCGGCCTGCCCTACCAGGCACGCGGCGAGAACGAGAAGGGCGCGCACGGCCGCTACTTCCCGCGCCTGCTGACCCCGGACTACGTGGCCGGGCTGCGCGCGCGGTCCCGGCAGGGCGCGCCGATCTCCTTCAAGCAGGACCTGTGGCCGCTGATCGCCCGCGAGGTGGAGACGGTCTACTACGAGACGCTGCTCCGGCGGAGCGGGCGGGGCGAGGAATGCGCCGAGTTCGCCGAGCGGTATCTGAGCGCCGGGCCGGCCGAGCGCGACACCGTCCTGACCGACCGCGGCATCACGCTCGCGGATCGCTGGAGCTGGGACAGCATCGCCGATCCGCTCCGGGGACGGGAGTTCGCGGACCGGGATGCGTTCCGCAAGTGGCTCCTGGAACATCTCACCGAGGATGTGCGCCAGGCCCGCCAGGGCAACGTCAACGGCCCGTTCAAGGCCGCCCTCGACGTACTGCGCGACCTGCGCAACGAGGTCCGCCTGGCGGTCGACCAGGGCGGCCTGGACGGGGCGTCGCACCGCGACGAGTTGGAGCGCTGGTACACCCCCCTGAACGCGTTCCTGTCGATCGGCCCGCCACCACGACGGATCGAGCAGATGATCGCGTTGATCGAGGCCGGCGTGCTCGAATTGACCGGCCCGGACACCCGGATCCGGATCGACACCCGCACCCCCTCCTTCATCGCCGACTCCACCACGGTCCCCGGGCCCACGGTGCGGGCGCAGATCCTGATCGAGGCGCGGCTGCCGGAACCCGACCTGCGGCGCACGGCGGATCCGCTGCTGCGCCATCTGCTGCACACCGAGGCGTGTACGACCTTCCGCATCCCGAGTTCGGGCGAGGACGAGTACGACTACGAGACCGGCGGGCTGGCGGTGACGGAGCGGCCGTACCGGGTGATCGACGCGCACGGCCGGGCGCACCCCAGGCGCTTCGCGTACGGCGTGCCCACCGAGGCGGTGCACTGGGTCACCGCGGCCGGGATCCGACCCGGCGTGGACTCGGTGACCATCGCCGACGCGGACGCGATCGCGCGCGCGGTGCTCGCGTTGGGCCCGAGCCGGCGCGAGATCGACGCGGCGACCGAGGGCGAGCACATCGAGGTCGTGGTATGACCGACGCCGCGGGCGAGCGACTCCCGCTCGTGGACGCCGGGTTGTTGTCGCCGGTGCGCGCGGGCACGCCGGTGGAGGCGGCGGTCGGCGACGCGGCGTGGTTGCAGGCGATGCTGGACGCCGAGGCCGCGCTGGCCCGGGCGCAGGCCGCGCTCGGTCTGGTGCCGGCCTCGGCAGCCGCGGTGATCACGTCCGCCGCGCACGCCGACCGGTTCGACCTGCGGGCCCTGGCGGTGGACGCGCGCGAGAGCGCCAATCCGGTGGTCGCCCTGGTCCGGGCGCTGACCCGGGTGGTGTCCGCGATCGATCCGCACGCCGCGCGCCACGTGCACCTGGGTTCCACCAGCCAGGACATCTTCGACACCGCCGCGATGCTGGTGGTGCGGCGCGCGGCGGCGCTGCTGCGCGCGGATCTGGCCCGGGTGGCCGCGGCGTTGGGCGCCCTCGCTCGGCGTCACCGCGATACGCCGGTGGCCGGGCGAACCCTCGCGCTGCACGCGGTGCCGACCACGTTCGGGCTCAAGGCCGCGGGCTGGCGGCGGCTGGTCCTGGACGCCGATCGGCGGGTGGCCGCCGTGTCGAACGGGCTGCCGGTCTCGCTCGGCGGCGCGGCCGGCACCCTGGCCGGGTATGTCGAGGCGGGCGCCGACCCGGAGCGGCTGGTGGCGGCGTTCGCCGCGGAAACCGGGCTGCGCGCACAGGCGTTGCCGTGGCATGCGCTGCGGACGCCGATCGCCGACGTCGGCGCGGCCTGGGCGCATACCGCCGGTGCCCTGGGCAAGTTCGCGGTCGACGTGCAGTCGTCGACCCGGACCGAGGTCGGAGAGGTGGTCGAGCCGCACGTGCCCGGGCGGGGCGCTTCCTCGGCCATGCCGCAGAAGCGTAATCCGGTACTGGCCACGCTGATTCGCAGCGCCGCGCTGCAAGTGCCGGGGCAGGCCGCCGTGTTGGCCCAGTGCATGCTTGCCGAGGACGAACGCTCGGGCGGCGCGTGGCATGCCGAGTGGCAACCGCTGCGCGAGTGCCTGCGGCTGACCGGCGGCGCCGCGCACACCGCCGTGGAGTTGGCCGAGGGCCTGGTCGTGCGGCCCGAGCGCATGCGCGCCAATCTCGCCCTCACCGGCGGCGCGATCGTCGCCGAACGGGTCGCCGGCGTGCTGGCGGCGCACCTGGGCAAGCCCGCCGCCGCGGCGCTGCTCACCCGCGCCGTCGAGGCGGCCGATCGACGGGGCCGCCCGCTCGCCGACCACCTCGCGGGCATGCCCGAGGTGGCCGAGCATCTCGACGCCGCCGAGCTGACCCGGCTCTGCGACCCGGCCGGCTACACCGGCGCCGCCGCCGACCTGGTCGAGCGGTCCCTGCGCGCGGACCCCGGGGACTGAGCGGACCCGAGCCGGTCGGTGTCCCCCGCCGACCGGCCCGGCACCCACCCGATACCCGATATCTTCCGCGCGACAATATTCCCGGTATCCCGGTATCCCTTCTCGGCTCGCGTGTTTCGGGAAAATTACAGGCCGTGCACTATCGGCGCGCATCCGACCGCAACGCTGACCGGCCTGACCCGGTGATGACCAGTCTGACCGCGCCCCGACCTTGCCGGCGAACTACTGTGCGATTAAATTCGAACCGCATTGACCTGAAAACGGCAGCAGGTCGGGTGCGGCGGATGCGGGTCCGCGGCACCACGGCTTTGTCGTGAGTCCCGGTGCGGCCCTTGATCGGTCGGCCGGATGAAGGGGGATCAATGAATACGAGCGGACGGCTCCACGACTCGGAAAGGTTGTCGGGCCCGATCGTGGCGGCGGGGCCGAGAAACCCGTCGGTTTATTTCCCCCAACGACCCGTATTGGTTGTCGAGCCATGATCGCCGGAAGAATTCGGACGCGCTAGCCGCTCCCCCCGGGCCGAGTCCGCGCACCGCCCCCGACCCCTGTGCGCCGCCGGCGGTACCGACGGTCGTACCGCCCGACGATCCCGTGCCGCCTGACGTGCAGTCCGCCGTGGCGGCCGGGTGCCCGGCGCCCCGACGCGCGCCGGCGGGTCCACGTGCGCCGGGATCGCGGTCGGCCGCGTCGCCCCGTATTCCGTGAATCCCACCCCACCTCCGCCCCTCGCTCTCGCCTTTCGCACCGGATATCGCCCCCAACGACGACGCTCCCACGCGGCGTGTCACAGCCATGCCTTGTCGTTCTTTTTCAGGCTGCCGTTTTTCGTTGCCGATTTCTTTCGGAAGTGAACCGTTCGTTCAACAACAGGAGTGGTAATGGCGCTCGCCAACGGCAGCCCCAATCATGCGTGTCTGCCAAAATTCGCCGACGGTGGCGCGGATTCCGAGGCGGCCAGAAAGGTGACCCTCGATCGTTTGGTCGCCGAGCTTTCCCCGATTGTTTTCGCCTCCTTGCCGAGGGCGGATCAACGACGTAAAGGCGTGATGTATCTCCGTGGGCTGCTCGGCGCTCCCGGGCGGAAGTCGGTACGGAATATCGCCGCCTTTCTCGGCAAGCAGGTGAACGACCAGGGACTGCATCACTTCATCAACGACTCCACCTGGGACTGGGAACCGATGCGGGAGGCGCTCGGGCGTTATCTCGCCCGGCACACCTCACCCCATGCCTGCGTGTTGCAGCCGATGATCATCCCGAAGTCGGGCACCCACTCCGTCGGGGTCGCCAGGACCTTTTCCTGGGAGCGGGGCCAGGCGGTGACCGCACAGCAGGTGGTCGGCGTGTGGGCGGTGTCCGCCACCACGGCGAGCCCGGTCAACTGGCGGCTGCACCTGCCCCCGACGCGGTCGCGCGGCCGGGGCGAACGGGATTCGTCCGGGCCCGAGACGGGCTACGACACGCCGGAGGATTCGATGGTCCGGGCATATCTGGAAACCGCCATGCGGCACCGAATACCGGATTGTCCGGTGGTGTTGAATGCGGAGCGGCTGGACGGCATCGGAGTCGTGTCGAAGCTGAGTGCGGCGGGCGTGTCGCACATATCCAAAATCGCCGAGGACACCTGGCTGCTCCCCGCCGACCCGGCTTTACCCGGGTGGGGCGACGAACCCCTCCAGGCAAGTCGGATCGCGCGGCTCGTCAAGGTGGGCCGGAAGCGTATGTTCCTCATTCCGTCGGGCACCGACGAGGCCGCCGAACTCGTCGCCACCGTCCGGGTCCGACTGCCGGCCGTCCCCGACGCAACCCGTCGTTCCCGCAGCGGGATCGGGGACTTCCTGTTGCTCGGTGTCGGCGGTATCGGCGGACAGTGGCCGGCGGAACTGTGGCTGACCGATCTGACCAACGCCGACCACGCCTCGTTGTTGCGCCTGATCCGGCTCAGTCGGCGGGTGGAGAGCCTCGGCATGCCGCGTGCCGAGCGGGTGGGGATCCGGGACTTCGCCGGACGATCATTCGCGGGCTGGCACCGCCATGCCACCCTCGCGTCGGTCGCGCACGCGGTCACCGAACTTGCCGAGCACAAGCTGAGCATTGCCTGACGTACGGCCGATTCGCCGTGCCCCCGGCACCGGTGCTTCCACGTGTTCGCTCCCGAGGCGGCCTCGCGGAAGTCACCGGCGCCGTCGGCGCGCAGGCGACCACGGCACACGTCCCGCAGCCGGCGCCTCGGCATGGAACGGCGCGCCGGCGGACACCAGGCGAGCAGGAACACCGGGCGAGCCCCGAATACCACCGGGCGAGCCCGCACATCGCGCGAGCCCGACCACCAGGCGAGCCCGAACCACCCCGACCGGACCGGAGAATTCGAGCACATGCGCGCAGCCTTCATCGACTCGCTGGGACCGGCGGAGAACATCCGATACGGCGACCTCCCGGCGCCCACACCGGGACCGACCGATGTCCTGGTGGACGTCCTCGGCACCACCGTGAACCCGGTCGACATCCTGCTTCGTTCCGGGGTCTTCCGCACGCCCGTCGGGTTTCCGCTGGTGATCAGCCGCGACCTGGTCGGCACCGTGGCCGCGACCGGGCCGGGCGCGCCGGGCTTCGCCGTCGGCGACCTGGTGTGGGCCAACAGCCTCGGCCACGGCGGTCGGCCGGGCGCGGCGGCCGAACAGGCGGTGGTGGCCGCCGACCGGCTCTACCACCTCCCGGCGGGCGTTGATCCGACGACGGCGGTCGCGGTGGTACATCCCGCCGCCACCGCGTATCTGGCCCTGTTCACCCACGGCCGGGTCACCGCCGGCGACACGGTCCTGGTACTCGGCGCGGCCGGGAACGTCGGCAGCGCCGTGGTGACGCTGGCCGTCGAGGCCGGGGCCCGGGTGATCGCCACAGCCGCCGCCGCGGACCTCGACCACTGCCGGGCCCTCGGCGCCGACGCGGCCTTCGACTACCGGGACCCGAAACTCGTCGACCTGATCGCCGCCGCCTGCCCCGACGGGGTCGACGCGCACCTGGACTGCTCCGGCCGCAACGATCTCACCGAGGCGGTCGAACTGCTCGCCCCGCGCGGCCGGATCGTGCTCCTGGCGGCGACCGGCACCGATCCGGTGTTGCCGGTGCGCCGCCTCTACATGAAGGACTGTTCGATCGCCGGCTTCGTCATCTCGCATGCCACGTCCGGCGAACTCGCCGAGGCGGCGGGCACCATCAACCGCCTCCTGGCGAACGGCCGACTGCGGGCCCGCACGCTCGAACGACAGCCGCTGAGCGCCGCCGCCGAGGTGCACCGGCGGATGGAGCAAGGCCGGTTGCACGGCAGACGGGTGGTACTCCTGCCCGGCGGCTGAACCGGTCGCCGGCCCACCTCACAGGAGACCGAGGCCGCGCAGGTCGGCGACACACTTGGCGAGGTAGTCCGGCGTGATCGACGGGACGGGCTCGCCGCCGACGGCGGCCAGCGCGGCGGTGAAGCGGGCGTTGGGGACGGCGCCCGCCGGTCGCGGTTCGCTCGGTCGAGCATAGGCCGGGAGCAGCGGGAGCAGTGAACCCCGGCGCTGCTCCTCGGGCAGTCCGCGCAGGGCCGCCTCGAACCGCATGCGCCACTGCTCGTAGTCGGCGAACCGGCGGATCGGGTGTCCGGCGGTGATCAGCCAGTCCACCATCTGGTCCAGGGAGACGCCGTCGTCGTTGGCGTTGACCGCGTGGTAGGTGCGGTAGCCGTCCGTGGCGTCGGCGCCGAGCGCGGCGATCGCCGTCGCGGTGAAGTCGACGGGCAGACCGCTGTAGTGCGCTCGGCGGCGTCGCCCGTCCGCGTCGAGGTGGTGGAAGGAGAGCGGCGCCATGCCGGTCGCCACCACGCTGAGGATCAGCCGGGTGAACCGGTCGGGCAGGTTGACCACACCCGGCAGCCGGCGGTGGGCCAGGATCATGTCCGGCCGAAATACCGTCACCGGCAGGCCCGTTCGCTCATGGGCGGTGCGCAGCAGCCCCTCGCCGGCCCACTTGCCGGTGGCGTATCCGTTCGCGTCGGAGCCGTCCAGCCGGCGCACCGGTGCCGCGGTGCGTACGTCGACGCTCTCGTCGAGCACCGATCCGTCGGGCTCCAGCGCGGCGGCGATGGTGGACACGAACGTGAACGGCTTCGCCGGGCCGGTGAGCGCGAGTTCGATCAACTCGGCCGTGCCGACCACGTTCGGGCCGAACAACCGGCCGTACGGCAGCACGTGGTTGACCAGGGCCGCGGCGTGCACGATGCGATCCGTCTCGGCGGCCAGCCGCCGCCAGGTCGACGTGTCCAGGCCGAGGCGCGGCGCGGACACGTCGGCGGCCGGCACCTCCAGATGCGGGGCGGCGACCTCGTCGAACCAGCCGGGCCGATCCGCCGACGCGGCACGCAGGCAGCGCACCACCCGCTCCCGGGCCGCCGCGTCGTCGTCCGCGCGGGTCGGACAGATCAGCCGGCCGCCGGTGTCGGCCATCCGCCGTAGCCACTCCACGGCCAAGAACGCGCCCAGATAGCCGGTCGCGCCGGTGAGCAGGACGTTCGCGGCCGGCGCCGCGGACGGCCGGCTCGCGGGGCGGCGGATCAGTCCCGCGTCCATGAACCGCTCGGGGGTCAGCTCGCTCGCGCGCACCTCGACGGCATCGCGGCCGTGGATCGAGGCGAAGGTGGGCCGGACCGGGTGCGATTCCCGGGCCGCGCCGAGATGGTCCGCGATGCGGGCCAGGGTCGCGGTGGGGCCGAGGACGAGCTGAACCGGGACCTCCACGTCGAAGATCTGCTCCAGCACGGTCGCGAAGGTGTGTGCGGACAGCGAGTCGCCGCCCAGCTCGGCGAATCCGGCGTCCGGGCGCAATGCCGACGCGGGATGCCCGAGGGTGACCTGTACCGCGGCGAGGACCGCGTCCAGGGGCGCCGCGTGCGGCCCGGCGGCCCGCAGTGCGGCGAACCGACCGGCCCGACCCGCCGCGATGTCCGCGTACAACCGCTCCAGGCGGGCGCCGTAGCGGGCGACGAGGGCGGGGCGCAACGGCTTGCCGATCCCCGACAGCAGCCCGTTGGCCACCGTGAACGGCTCGGGTTCCAGGATCACGTCGTGCGGGATTTCGTACGCCGCCAACCCCGCGTCGCGGGCCAGTTCGCGCATCGCGTCGAGGATCCTCGCCCGGGTCGTGTCGTCGTCCGCCGGCTCCGAGCTGTGGGCGGGGACCACCACGGCGAGCAGGAACGCCTGTTCCGGGCTGCCGTAGACGTGGATCTGCGCGATGTGCGGGCTGCTCGCGTACAGCGCCTCCAGCCGGGAGATCGCCACGAACTCGCCCTGGGACAACTTGACCACGTTGTTCGTGCGGTCGACGTAGACCAGGTGATCCGGGGCGAGTTCGGCGAACACGTCGCCCGTGCGGTAGTAGCCGTCCGCGTCGAACGCCCGGGCGTCGACCTCGGGTTGCCGAAAATAGCCGGGCACCATCCCCACCGACTTGAGCCGCAGTTCGCCGCGCGGGTGGGGCTTGTCCGTGCCGAAGTAGCCCAGTTCCGGGACGTCCACCAGTCGGTAGTCGAGCACCGGTGGCCGCCGTACGCGCCCGTCGACGACCACCGCCCGGGTGGTCTCCGTCGAGCCGTAGCAGTCCACGATCCGGGTGCCGAGCACCCGGGCCATGAACGTGTGCATCGCGGCCGACAGCGGCGCGCTGCCGCACAGGGCACTGATGATCCGGCCGCCGAGCATGCCGTCCCGGATCCGGTCGCGCGCGGTCGCCTCGGCGCTCGACGCGTCGGTGTCGGCGCCCGTTTCGGTCACGGCGCGCGAGACGCGGTCGACTTCGAGCAGGTAGCGCTGATGCACCATGTCGCAGATCCTCGGCACCAGACTCAGCACGGTGGGCCGGGACAGCCGGATGTCGTCGAACAGGGTGGACATGTCGCCGCGCGCGGCGAAGAACCCGATGCCGCCCGAGGACAGTCCGGAGATCAGCCAGGCCCGGCCGTTGACGTGGCTCATCGGCATGTAGTGCAGCACGATCGTCGGCAGCGGGGTGTCGGGGCTCGCCCCGGCGTTGGTCATGCCGCCGCGCCCGTTCTGCCACATCCGGGTGATCATCGACGCGGTGTAGATCGCGCCCTTGGGCGTGCCGGTGCTGCCGGACGTGTAGATCAGGCCGACCAGTCGATCCGGATCGCCGTCGTCCCGGGCCGGCACCGTGGGCAGCGTTTCCCCGCGCCGCAGTTCGTCGGCGAGCGAGACCACCGCGGCGCGCCCGGTCAGCTTGTCCGCGGCGGCGCGCAGCGCTTCCCGATGCGCGTCCACGCGGGCATCGTGGTCGAAGACCACCAGGCGCTCGACGGACGCGGATCGCAGTACGGTTTCGACCGCCACGTCGATCGCGTCCAGATCGGCCGCGAGGATCCGGGGCGCCGTCTCCGCGACGATCGGCGCCAGCCGCACGGCGGGGGAGCCGGTCGGCAGTGGGACCGCGACCGCGCCCAGGTACATGCAGGCCAGGTCGATCGTGGCATGGTCGACGCCGGTGAACCCGACCACCGCGACGAAGTCACCCATGCGTAGGCCGCCTTCGACACTCTCGGCCCACGCGCCGGCGAGCGCCACCACCCGCCGCCACACCTCGGCATAGCCGAACATCTCGAATTCCGGCAGCAATTCCAGCGTGGCGCGGCCGGTGTCGGGATCGTGGACGAGCCGTTCGGCGCGTCGGGCCAGCGCCGGTCGGTCCGCGTATCCGCGCATCGCGGCGGCGATGGTGCCCACGAGGCTGCCGTCGCACCCGGCGATGGCGTCGGCGACGCTCGGCGAGGGGATCGCGCGGGCGAATTCGGGGTCGTGCGCCCGAAGCGCGGTGACCCGGGCCGCGAGGTCGTGATCCGTCTGATGCTCAGGCATGAGTGCTCCGATGGGTGACGAGTCGGATGAATCGGCGGCCCGAGAGGCGGGAAGGACGCGGTTTCGGCTAGCCGGTGTGTGCGGGCAGTCGCCGCCCGCCGACGGCCGTGGCCACCGCCATCAGCAGGTAGACCACCACGGCCGCGGTGGCGGGCGCGGCGATCGTGTCGCCGGACTGGAGACCTCCGATCAGCGCGACGCCGATCATGGTTCCCGAACTGCGCGCCGCCGAGAGCAGTCCACTGGCGATCGCCGTGCGGTGCTCCGGGGCGGTCGCCATCACCAGGGTGATCTGCGGCACGGTCGCCAGACCGAAGCCGAGTCCGATGAAGGTGAGCCCGACACCGACGCCGATCGGGGTCTCGCCGCCGAGAAGGATCAGCAACACGCCGCCGATTGTGGTCGATACGGTCGCGATGGCCAGCACCCGGAAGGCACCCAGTCGGGCGTTGACCCGCCCGGCGACCAGGGGCATGAAGGTGATCGGCAATGCGGAGGGCAGGAAGCACAGTCCGGTGGCGACCGGCCCGTAGCCGTGCACCTGCTGGAGGAACACGCTGATCGCGAAGACCAGTCCGTAGTAGCCGACGAACAGCAGCAGACCCACCAGCACGAATTCGCGGAACCCCGGGGCCCGGAACAGATCGCCCGGAATCATCGGGAACGTACACGCCCGTTGCCACAGCACGAAGGCGACGAGCCCGACCAGCGCGATGCCGGCCGCCGTCACGGGCAGCGGATGGGTCCAACCCAGTTCGTGCCCCTCGGTCAGCGCCAACGCGACGCCGCCCAGTACGACGATGGCGAGCAACTGCCCGAGCAAATCCTGGGGTTCCCTGGCCGCGGGCGCTGCGTCCGGCCCCTTCTCACGCCCGGGCATGTGGCGGGCCGCGAGCCACAGCGTGATCACCACGATCGGCGCGTTGACCAGGAAGATGCTCCGCCAGCCGATCGCGCCGACCAGCGCCCCGCCCAGAACGGGACCGAACGCGACCGGACTTCCGGCCACCATCGCCCAGACGGCGACCGCCTTGGCGCGTTCGTTCGCCTCCTTGTAGGTATCGCTGAGCATCACCAGCGACGCGGGCACGAGCAACACCGCGCCCAGTCCCTGGCCGGCCCGCATCGCCACCAACACCGCGCCGTTCGGGGCCAGTCCGCACAACACCGAGGCCACCCCGAACACCGCCGTGCCCACACGGAACACGGACACCGACCCGTAGCGCCCGACCGCCGCGGCGCCGGCCAGCACCAGACTGGCCAGCACGATCACGTACGCGTCGACCACGAGTTGCATCGTGGCCAGGCTCGCGTGCAGGTCGGTGCGGATCGCCGGGATCGCCACGTTCACGATGCTGATGTCGATGACCATCATCCCGTAGCCCAGGCTGACCACCGTCAGTACGCGGCCGGGACGCGGCGGTGCGTGAGCCGTCCCGGGCGTGCGGTGGTCGGAACCGGTCGAGTTGGCCATGAGGTTGCCGTTTCGCATGAGGCGACGAGTGCGGGCGTGCGAACCGACGCGGTCTCGCGGACCGCCGAGCGGTGCCGGGCAGGGTCGATCGGTGCGCCGAAATCCTATCCGGGGGCAAACCGGGGACGTCAACCTGGAAATCTGTCGGACCCGCCCGAATGCGCGCCATTGATCCGATTCCAGGGTTCGCTCTAGAGGTTCCTCTGATTTCCGCGGGGCCCGCCGCCGGCTACGTTCGGGGCGCCGCCAACTGCGAGAGGAATTCATCGTGGGAGTGAGTGGAACGGGCTCACCATTTTCTGCGCCGAGACGGATCCCCGGTTTTCCGCAGCGTCCCTCGTCGATGCCGTTTCACCGCTACACGCGGGACGACCCGGTGTTGCCGACGGGCCGGGACGGTGGGGCGAGGGCATGGCCGGACCGGGTGCTCGACCGTGCGCCGGTGTGGGCTTCGGTCGACCTCAGGGACGGGAACCAGGCCCTGGCCGAGCCCATGGACCTGCGCCGGAAGAAGCGCATGTTCGACCTGCTGGTCGGGCTCGGTTTCAAGGACATCGAGATCGGATATCCGGCGGCGAGCGTCGACGATTTCGACTTCGTTCGCGAACTGGTGATCAAGAACGGAATTCCGGACGACGTCACCGTATCGGTTTTCACCCCGGCCAGAACCGAACTCGTCGAGCGCACCTTCGACGCCATTCGCGGCGCGGAACGTGCGGTGGTGCATTTGTGCCACGCGACCGCGTGCCTGTGGCGCGACGTGGTGTTCGGCATGTCGCGCGCCGAGGTGTTGCGGATGGCCGTCACCGGCGCGGAGGACCTGGTACGGCTCGCCGAGCGGGAGACCGGCGCGGACATCCGCTTCGAGTACTCGCCCGAGACGTTCAACGTCACCGAGCCGGACTTCGCCCTGGAGATCGCCGACCGGGTCGCCGCCGTCGTCGACGCGTGTCCGGACCGGCCGCTCGTGCTCAACCTCCCGACCACCGTGGAGACCCACTCGCCCAACGTCTTCGCCGACCAGATCGAGTGGATGCACCGCAACCTGGACCGCCGCGACTCGATCGTGTTGTCCGTGCATCCGCACAACGACCGGGGTACCGCCGTCGCCTCCGCCGAACTGGCCCTGATGGCCGGGGCGGACCGGGTCGAGGGCACGCTGTTCGGCAACGGCGAGCGCACCGGCAACGTGTGCCTGGTGACCCTCGCGCTCAACCTCTTCGGCCGTGGCGTGGATCCGGAACTGGAACTCTCCGACATCGACGCGGTCCGCGAGATCGTCGAGGACTGCAACCGCCTGCCGGTGCACCCGCGACACCCGTACGCCGGCGACCTCGTCTACACCGCCTTCTCCGGCACCCACCAGGACGCCATCGCCAAGGGCCTGGCGGCACTGGCCGCGCGGGCCGGTGGGGACCCGACGAACGCGCCGTGGCAGGTCCCGTATCTGCCGATCGACCCCCGGGACGTCGGCCGCGACTACGAGGCGATCATCCGGGTGAACAGCCAGTCGGGCAAGGGCGGTATCGCCTACGTCCTCAAGGCCGGCTGGGGGCTGGACCTGCCGGTCGGACTGCGTCGCGACTTCGCCGGCGTCGTGCAGGACGTCACCGATGCCACGGGGCGCGAACTGGACCCGCAGGACATCTGGCGGCTGTTCCGGGAGACCTACTGCGCCGAGCCGAGTGCCGTCTCCCGGGGCGCGGCCGACGAGCACGAGGTGATCGAGGAACTGACCGCCGCGTACGGCGTCGAGTTCACCCGGGTGCTGGTCGCCGACGCGAAGGACTCGACCGTCTGCTTCGTGGAACTCGGCACGGCGAGCGCCGCGTTCTGGGGTGTCGGCCTCGCCGGCGGGGCCACGGACGCGGCCCTGCGCGCGGGCCGCTCCGCGCTGCGCCGCGCCGGCGTGGACGCGGAGGCGGGCGGGGGAGCCGTCGTCGACACGGGCGGGACAGCGGCCCTCGACACCGGCGGCGCCGAGAGCGGACGAGGAGGATCGCGATGAGGACGAACGCCTTCCACACCGTCGCCCCAGGGACCTACCGGGAGGACGGCGGCCTGGAATACGAGGACTTCGTCCCCGACGAGGTCGTCGAACACCGACCCGGCCGCACGATCACCATGACCGACAACGTGTGGAGTTCGCTGCTCTGCCTCAACCAGCACCCGCTGCACATCGACGCCGTATACGCCGAACAGACCGGCTTCGGCCGCATCGTGGTCTCCAGCCTGGTCACCTTCGGCATCGTCAACGGGATGACCGTGGCCACGATCAGCGCCAAGGGCGTGGCCAACCTCGGCTGGGACAAGGTGCGGTTGTCCGCCCCCGTGTTCGTCGGCGACACCCTCTACGCCCGGACCCGCATCCTCGCCAAACGCGAGTCGAAAACCCGCCCCGACGAGGGGATCGTCACCGTGCACACCACGGGCCTGAACCAGGACGGCGTGACCGTGATCGCCTTCGACCGGACCATCCTCGTCCCCCGACGGAAGGAAGACCGATGATCCCGGTCGTCGACCTGACGGCAGCTCGCACGGACGCCGACGCCGAACGCGCCGTCGCCGAGGAGATCTCCCGGGCCTGCAAGGGCACAGGTTTCTTCATCGTGCGCGGCCACGGCATCGCCACCGACGTGTTCACCGACGCCTACGCCGCCTCGCTGCGCTTCTTCGGGCTCCCACTCGAGACCAAACACGAGTTCGCGATGCGCACCAGCACGGTGCGCGGCGACAACGACTACAGCCCCTACGGATACAGCGCGCTGTTGTCCGAGAACGCCTACGCCTACACGGGCCGGGCCGGCATGCCGTCGGACTACGTGGAGAAGTTCAGCGTCGGCCGACTGATCCTGGACGACGACGAGGAACTGCCGTTCCCCACCGACCCGGACGGCACGGCGCTGCGCGGCGCGCTGAAGCGGTACTTCGCGGCCTGCGAGAGTGTGTCCGACCGGATCGCCGAACTCCTCGCGCTGGCCCTGGACCTGCCCCGCGACTTCTTCGCGATCCGCACCGACACCTCGAACGACTCGCTCCGCTCGCACCTGTACCCGGGCATCGCCCCGGAGTTCGTCAATGACCAGGGCATGGGGCAGCACACCGACGGCACGCTGATCACCCTGCTCACCCAGGACGGCCCGGGCCTGCAGATCCGCGACCGCGCAGGCGAGTGGCTGGACGTGGACGTGCGCGAGCAGGACACGTTCATCGTCAACATCGGTGACCTGATGGCCCGTTGGTCCAACGACGAGTACGTCTCCACGCCGCACCGGGTCCGGCTGGACGTACGCCGCAGGCAGTCGATCGCGTTCTTCAAGCTGGCCAACGACGACACCGTCATCGACTGCTTCCCCGCGTTCGTCAAGGACCGGCCCGCCCGGTACGAACCGATCCGCTACGAGGAGTTCTCGCTGCGGAAGATGAATCTGCTGTTCGGAAGGGAGAGCGCGCGATGAGAGCGCACGCGAGCCTGCTCTACACCCCCGCACTGCGCGTGGCGTCGGTGGCCGAACCCGGCCGGATGCGCGCGGACATGCTGGTGTTGGACCTGGAGGACTCCATCCACCCGGCCCGCAAGGTCGAGGCGCGCGAGGCCCTGGCCGGCGCCGACCTGACCCGGGCCGAACTGCCCGCCCTCGGACTGCGGGTGAACACCATCGCCACGTACGACGGCCTGGCGGACATGCGGTTCCTGCTCGACGCCGACGCGATGATCGGCGGCGTCCCGGTCGACGTGGTCTTCATCCCGAAGATCGCCGGGGCGGGCGACGTGGCGGTGTATCGCTCGCTGCTCTCGCACACCTCGCGCCCGCCCAGTGTGTGCAGCTTCATCGAGACCGTCGACGCGGTGGAGAACGCCCTGGAGATCGCCGAGGTCAGCGACGGGCTGTGCTTCGGACAGGCCGATCTGACCGCCGAGTTGTACGCCCCGAGCGAGGTTTACCTCGACCACGCCCGGGCCCGGTTGTGTGCCGCGGCGTCCCGGTACCGGGTGCCCGCCATCGACACCAACTCCTTCGAACTGCACGACCCGGACCTGGTCGAGGCCCAGTGCCGGGCCGCCCGAAGCATCGGATTCACCGGCAAGGCGGCGATCCACCCCCGCCAGGTGGACGTGATCGCCGCGACCTTCGCGGTCGGCGCCGACGAACTCGCCGAATACCGGCGCGTGGTGGCGGACTACGACAGCACGCCCTACGGCTTCGCGGTCGAGAAGGACCGCGTGCTCGCCCCGCCGTTCGTGCTGCGCGCCCGCCGCATGCTCGCCCTGCACACGGCCGACGCCGACGCCGCGTCGTAACCCGACGCCGCCTCGTAACCCGCACTCGTGAATCGGGAGATCCCAGTGAAGATCCTGCCGCAGGACACGATCGTCGACGTGTCGGCCTACCGTACGGAGTACGTGGACGGCCGGTTGCACGCGGTCGGCGACGAACTCGTCGACGAGCTCGTGAAGTTGGTGGCCGAGGGCCACGGTGTTGCGGTCTGCCGCGGCGTCGCGCGAACCCTGGCCGCCCACGGTCTGGACGTCCACGACGAGCACCACGCCGCGGTCGCTCGCGACTACCTCGAATCGTTGTTCCGTGCCTTCGGTGAGCGGGTGGACGTGGCCGCGTTCAGTCCCGTGGCGATCGGCTACGACCGGATCGCCGGGATGGACGTGGACGGATTCAACAAGAACCGGCACTTCACCCCGAACGACGACCACACCACCGCCCGTGAGTTCCTGACCACCAAGTGTGTGCACTTCGACGCCGCGACCCCGTTGATCGCCAACATCTACGGACCCAACCTCAACATCGTGGGCGGTCTGCCGGTGATCTGCGACACCCGCGCCTACCTCCGCGACGCGGAGGTCTCGCCCGCGGATCTGATCGAGCTGATGCCGCACAGCTTCAACGTGGCGGTCAAGGAGGAGCACGCGGAGCGCATCCTCGCCGACTACGCCGCCGCGGCGGATGTCGACCTGGACGCCGACCTGGTGATGATCGTGCTGTTCAACGAGGTGGACGGCGGACTGGCGCACGCCGGTTCGGCCCCGCGACCGGTCGACGCGCAGCAGCCCTCGCGCCGGCCCATCCGGCACTTGGAGTACCAGTTCCCCGACGCCGACGAACTGGCGAAGTGGTACGCGCACTACCGCCTGGAGGTCCCGGCGCCGGGTCTTGAGGTCCCCGACGAGGCCGCGCACGAGCGCTACCACCGGGGCGTGGAACGGGTCGGCGCCGACGGCGGGAACCCGCGATGACCACGGAGCGCACCGCGACCGGCGTGCCCACCATGTCGGAGCGGGACACGAGCGAACTGGAGGCGCTGCTCGCGGCGCTCACGGAGCGCGACTGGCCCGAGGACATCGACGAGGCCCGGGTGCACTACGACACCTGGGGCACGCCGATCGCCGCCGACATCGAGGTGACGGTGCGGGCCGGCGGATACCTGCTCACCCCGCCGAACGCGGAGGGCACCCGCACCGGTCTCTACCTGCACGGCGGCGGCTACGTGTACGGATCGTTGCGCAGCCACGGCGGCATGGTCGCCGAACTGGCCCGGGCGACCCGGTGCCGGATGTTCTTCGTCGACTACCGGCGTGCCCCCGAACACCCCTATCCCGCCGCGCTGGACGACGCGGTGGCGGCCTATCGCGAACTCCTCGCCGACGGCGTGGCGCCCTCGGACGTGGTGTTCGCGGGCGACTCGGCCGGCGGCGGGCTGACCCTGACGACCCTGCTCAAGGCCCGCGACCTGGGCCTGCCGCTGCCCGCCGCGGCGGCGTGCGTGTCGCCGTGGACCGACCTGACCGCCTCGGGCGAGACCTACCGCACCCTGGCCGCCGAGGACCCCCTGGTCAGCGCGGACGTGGTGGCCCTGGTTACCCGGTCCTACCTGGCCGGTGCCGCGCCCACGACTCCGTACGCATCGCCCCTGTACGCCGACCCGAGCGGACTGCCGCCGATCCTCGTCCAGGTCGGCAGTCGGGAGATCCTGCTCAGCGACGCGGAGCGTTTCGTCGCCGCGCTCGACCGGGCCGGATCCACCGGGGTGCTCGAAGTGTGGCCCGGCATGGTGCACGTGTGGCACCTGCACTACGCCCGCCTGGCCAAGGCACGCGAGGCCATCGACCGGCTCGGCGACTGGCTTCGCTCCCGAAGCGGGGCGGGCCGGTGAGCGAGGACGTCGTGGGACCACACCGCTTCCGCAACAACCGCACGATGGTGCCCGCGGCGGAGGCCGCCTGGGGGTTGTCCGAGAAGAACGGCATGCTCGGCCTGGTCGTCGAGGCCGTCGACGGCCAGAACCGGCTGCGCGAGCGCAGCTCCGGGCACGAGTTCGCCAACCTGTCGTCGTGCTCCTACCTGGGGTTCAACAGCCACCCCGCGGTGATCGAGGCGGGCCGCGCCGCGCTCGCCGAGGAACGCATCACCGGCCTGTCCATGGGCGAGTTCCGCATCCGGCTCGGCATCCTGGAACGCCTCGAAGCCGAACTGGCCGAGCACTTCGGGGCACACGTACTGCCGTCGGTGTCCTGCGGCGTGCTCAGCGCGGCGATCCTGCCGCTGCTCGCCTCCGGCCATCTCACCGACGGTGAACCCCTGGTCGTGGTCTTCGACCGGTTCGCGCACTTCTCGATGAACTTCCTCAAGCCGATCGTCGCCGACGAGACGCTTGTGCTCACCTGCCCGCACAACGACATGCAGTTCCTGGAGGACGTCTGCAAACGCCACCCGCGTGTGGCCTACGTCTGCGAGGGCGTCTACTCGGTCGGCGGCCAGGCCGACCTGGCCGGGATCCGCGAACTTCAAGACCGCTACGGCATGTTCGTCTACCTCGATGATTCGCACGCGCTGTCCGCACTGGGCGATCGCGGCGAGGGGTACGCCCGCCCGGTGTTCGCCGACCTCGGCTCCCGGACCCTGATCGTCGCCTCGATCGCCAAGGCGTTCGGCAGCACCGGCGGCATCGCGATGATCGGCGAGCGCGACGTCTTCGAATTCCTCTACCGGTCCGGACCGCTGGCCTGGTCGCAGGGGCTGCGCACGGCCGCGGTCGGCACCACCCTGGGCGCCCTGGACCTGCACCGGAGCCCGGAACTTCGCCGCCGTCAGCGGCAACTGGTCCGCAATATCGCCCTGTTCGACGAACGCCTGCGCGGACACGACCTCCGGGGCACCGGATCACACATCAAGTTCGTCACCGTCGGCGACAACGACCGGGCGGTCCGGCTGTCCACCGAGCTGTACCGGCGCGGCTACTACTGCTCCGCGATGTTCTTCCCGATCGTGCCGCGCGACCAGGCCGGCGTGCGGATGATGCTGCGCGGGGACATGCCGACCGCGCTGACCGAGCGGTTCGCCGACGACCTCGCGGACATCCTGACGGGGCTGGGATGACCCGCGTGCACACCGACGTCGCGACCACCGACGTCACCGCCGTGGCCGGGCTGATCCGCGAGGCGCTGCACAGCGGTGCGGTACGGCGGATGACCGTACCGCTGCGGCAGACCGTCGAGGACGCGCGAGGCGTGAAGTACCTGTCCATGCCCGCCGTTTCCACCGACCTCGGCCTCTACATCGCCAAGGTCGCCACCATCGCGCACGGGCCCGGGTCGACCGTGACCTCCGTGGTCCCGGTCTTCGCCACCTCTACCGGTGCACTGCTCACGGTCCTGGACGGCGCGCTCGTCACCAACCTCAAGTGCGCCGCGGTGACCGCCGTGGTCACCGACCGGTGCGCCGCTCCCGACGCGGCCGTGCTCGGCATCGTCGGCGCCGGCGTCCAGGCGTGGCAGCAATACCTCGGTGTCCGTGCCGTACGCGACATCGCACTCGTACGGGTCCACTCCCGCACCCCCGCGCACGCCGAGGCGCTGTGCGCGCGGATCCGGGCCGCCGGGCGGGCCCGGGCCCTGGTGTGCGCGTCGGCGGCGGAGGCCACCTCGGGGGCCGACGTGGTGGCCACGGCGACCACCTCGGTGGACCCGCTGCCGATCGCCGCGGACCTCCCCACGCATGTGCACGTCAACTGCATGGGCGCGCACACCACGACCTCACGTGAGGTCTCCCGCGAACTGCTCGCCTCCGCCACCCTCGTCGTCGAATCGATCGAGACCGCCGTCGCCGAAGCCGGCGTGATCCACCGTACGGCGCTGGACCTGGAGGCCCTGGAAACCGGTGACCACCCCGGCCTGGCCGGCCGCCCGACCGTGTTCAGCTCCACCGGCCACGCCGCACTCGACCTGATCACCTGCGCCCATCTGGCGCGCCCGTACCGCTGATCGCCGATCACCGATCGCCCGATCGTTTCGAAGGGAAGACCGCACGTGGGAAACGTCGGCAAGGAAGAACTCACCGGGGCGCACGACAACGACATCCCCGCCGCGTTCGTCGACTACATGACGGGCAACTGGCGCGAGCAGGAGACGACACTCGTCCCCGTGCCGCACGCGGAGCGTACGGCCGCCCGGCGCGCCGCACTGTCGCACGCCTTCCCGGGCGAGACCCTGGTGGTGCCGACCGGGCGCATCCAATGGCGCAGCTACGGCGCGCCCTACCCGTTCCGGGGCGGCAGCGACCTGATCTGGCTGACGGCGGATCAGGACCCGAACTCGGTACTGGTCCTGCACCCGATCGGCGGCGGCCACGACGCGGTGTTGTACGTCGACCCCCGGCACGGCCCGGCGTCGGGCGTCGGCTACCTGGACCGCATCCTCGGCGAGGTCTGGCAGGGGCGCTGCCTGTCGCCGGAGGAGAAGTCAGCGGTACTGGGCGTGCAGGCCCGCCCGATCGGCGAACTCCCGGCGGTACTGGGCCGGATCACCGGTCCGATGCGGGTTCTGCGCGGCTACGACACCGGCATCGACCGGGAGTTGTTGCCCGCGACCACCGAGAACGCCGTCCGGGACGCGCTGTTGGCGAGCGTGCTGGCCGAACTGCGGTTGCCCAAGGACGACTGGGAGCTGGCACAGCTCCAGGAGGCCGTCGACATCACCGTGCGCGGCTTCGAGGACGTCGCCCGCGTGCTGCCGAGCGAACGCGCCGTCTCGGAGCGGCTGTTGGAGGGCATCTTCGCCACCCGGGCGCGCCACGACGGCAACGGTGTGGGCTACGCCTCGATCGTCGCCGCCGGTGCGCACGCCACCACGCTGCACTGGGTCCGCAACGACGGCGAGGTGCGGCCGGACGGGCTGCTGCTGATGGACATGGGCGCCGAGGCGCGCAGTTGCTACACGGCCGACGTGACCCGGACCTGGCCGGTGTCGGGCGGGTTCAGCGCCGCCGAGCGGGACGTCTACGACATCGTGCACGCGGCGCGCGACGCCGGCCTGGCCGCGATCGCCCCCGGGGTCGCGTTCGAGGACATCGACCTGGCCTGCAAGCGGGTACAGATCGAGGGGCTGCGCGACCTGGGCCTGGTCAAGGTCGGCGTGGAGGAGGCGCTCGCCGACAAGCGGCAGCCGTACCGGCGGTGGACGCTGGCCGCGTTCGGCCACATGCTCGGCCTGGACGTGCACGACTGCGGCCACGCACGGCCCGAGCACTACGCCCAGGGGGTGCTGCGCGAGCGCCACGTGCTCACCATGGAACCGGGCATCTACCTGCAACCGCACGACGAACTGGTCCCGGAGGGGCTGCGTGGGATCGGCGTGCGGATCGAGGACGACGTACGGGTGACGGCCGACGGCGCGCGGGTGATGTCGGACGCGCTGCCGGTCGCGGCGGCCGACGTCGAGGCGTGGCTGGCCGCGCAACGCGAGGCGGGCCCGCGCCTGCCCGGCGACGATGGCCGCCCGGCGTGAGCGCCGACTCCGCCGCAGCCGGCGCCGAGCGGGGCGCCGAAGCCGCCGAAGCCGCCGAAGCCGCCGAGGCCGGAGAGGTCGGCCAGGTCGCCGATCGGGAGTTCGCCGTCGTGCTCGCACGGCTCGGTATCGACATTCCGCCGGATCTGGCCCCGGGCGTCCTGGCCGGCTACCGCTCGCTGCGGGCGCAGATGGAGCTGCTGCGCGAAAGGGAAAGGGGGAGCGCCGATGTCTGAGCCCGAGACTGTGCCCGACACCGTCCCGTCCCGTCCCGGCGGGCTCGCCGCGCTCTCCGTCGCGGAGGCCGGCGCCCTGCTGCGGGCCGGGCGGCTCACCTCGGTGGACCTCGTCGAGCACGCGCTGAGCCGGATCGAGGCGCACGACGCGACGCTGCACGCCTTCGTCCTGGTCCTGCGCGAGCAGGCGCTGCGCCGCGCCCGGCAGGCCGACCTGGACCTGCGCGCGGGCCTGGACCGCGGCCCGCTGCACGGCATCCCGTACGCGCTCAAGGACATCTTCGCGGCCGAGGGAGTGCCGACCACCAACCAGTCGTGGCTGACCGTGTCCGACACGGCCACCGAGGACAGCGCCGTCGAGGCCCGGCTGCGGGCCGGCGGCGCGGTGCTGCTGGGCAAGCTGGCCACCTACGAATTCGCGCTCGGCGGACCGAGCCGGGACCTGCCCTTCCCGGCGGCGGTCAATCCGTGGAACCCGGAGCACATCCCCAGCGGTTCGTCCTCGGGCGCGGGCGTTGCGGTGGCCGCCGGGTTCCTGCGCGTCGCGTTCGGATCGGACACCGCCGGCTCGATTCGCGGGCCGGCGTTCCACTGCGGGGTGGTCGGCCTCAAGCCGACCTATGGCAGCGTCTCCGGTCACGGCGCCACCCCGCTGTCGTACACCATGGACCACTTCGGGCCGCTGGGCTGGACGGTCGCCGACACCGCCGCGGCGTTCCGGGCCGTGGCCGGCCCCGACACCCGCGATCCACGCACCCGCGACGCACCGGTGGGGGAAGGGCCGGATCGACTCGACGGGGACGTGCAGGGGTTGCGGGTGGCGTACTCGACCGCCTGGTATGCCGCCGACCCGGCCACCCGGCCGGAGATCGTCGCGGGCATCGAACGTGCCCTGACCCACCTCGACCGGCTCGGCGCGATCGTCGAGGAGTGCGAACTCCCGCCCTACGAAACGCTGAACGCCTGCGGTCGGATCATTTTGGCGGCCGAGGGCTTCGCCGTACACGAGCACAATCTGCGCGGCTTCCCCTGGTCGTACGGGCGGTACACCTACCAGAAGCTGATGCCCGGAGCCGGGATCGGCGCGAGCGACCTGCTGCGCGCCCTGGCGGTGCGCGGGCAACTCGTCGAGGAGTTTCGGCACCGGGTGTTCGCCGAGCACGACGTGTTGATCACCGCCTGCGGCCAGGCCACCGCGTCCCGGTTCGACGACTTTCCCACCGACTGGCCGCCGCCGAGGCTGGCCAACGACATGCAGACGATCCCGTTCGCGGTCACCGGACATCCGGCCATGTCGCTGCCGATCGGGTTCGCCGGCAACGGCCTGCCGATCGGATTGCAGCTCGTGGGGCGCGAGTTCGGCGAGGCCGACCTGTTCCGGGCGGGCGCGGCCATCGAGGCCGGGTTCGGCCGCCGCGACGTCCGGCCGCCGGCGTTCGGGACCGGCCCGGACACCACGCGCCGCCGACCCGACCCCGATGCGGAGCCCGCCGATGTTCGCCGCTGAGAACCGCCCCTTCCTGACCGAGTTGTCCGCCGCCCACAAACCCGACGAACTCGCGCTGGCCCGCGCCGCCTCCGACCGGCACCTGCGCGATCTCGGCTTCCTCTTCCCGACCCTGCCCACACACTTCCGGATGGATCGCGGCACACACGACGAACTGCACACCGCCACCGTCCGGTTGGTCTCGGCGCACGAGAAGGTGATGCGGCACGTATGCGCGACGTTGTCGCCCACCGAACTGGCCGAGACCTTCCACATCCCGGCGGCGATGGCCGGACACATCGACTGCGCCCGGCTGGGCCCGGGCCTCGCGCTGGCCCGCGCCGACATCATCCCCACCGAAACCGGCTACGCCTTCTGCGAGTTGAACACCTTCTCCGGTGTCGGCGCCGGCGAGTGCCACCACAGTGCGAAGTTGTACGCCGACCTGCTCGGCCGTCCCGTCGCGGGCGGGTCGCCGTTTCTGGACCTTGCCCTGCACTACGTGGACCGGTGCAACCGGCTGGGCCTGGAACGCGTGGTCGTGCTCGACTGTGTGCGGCACGCCCGACGCGGCTACGGCCGGGACCAACCCCTGATGGACTATCTGCGGCTGCTCGCACCCGACCTCGAAGTCGCCTACCGCGACGAGACCACCTATCCGGCGCAGTGGCTGCGTCCGGAGCAGGCCCGGAAGACCCTCGTGCACCGGCTGATCACCTTCGGCGACACCGACGACGAGGGCGCCTTCCTCCGGTCGGTCGCCGACAGCGGTGCCACCGTCACGTCCCTGTTCGAGGCGGAACTCGGTATGCACCGCCGGTGGTTCTCGCTGCTGTGCGATCCCGACCTGGCCCACCTGCTGGACGCCGACGAACGCGAGACGGTGCGCCGGTACGTGCCCACCACCTTCGACCTCGACCCGGACACTCTCGACGACGTGCTGGCCGCCCGCGCCGACTACGTCTTCAAGCACAGCTACAGCTACGGCGGCGACGGTGTGCTGATCGGCGCCGAACACTCCGAGCCCGCGCTGCGCGCCCGGATCGTGGCCGACGGCGTCGGCACCTGGACCGCGCAGCGTATGGTGCGCGCGGCCACGCTCGACCTGCCGACCGCCGACGGCGGCACCGCCACACACCGGTTCGTGCTCGGCGTCTACGCCTACGGCGACCGTACGAACGGGGCGCTGGTGCGGGCCTCGGCCGCGTCCACGGTGGTCAACGCCTCCCGGGGGGCGGTGTCCTGGGCCTTCACCGACTGACCGCGGACGGCGGTGGGTCGTTCGGGGTCCGGCGCCCGTCCCGGTGCCCGAGTTCGGTGAGTTCGCGGTGTACGAGCGCCACCAACTGGACCCGGGAGCGTACCCCGAGCTTGCGGTAGATCCGGGTCAGCATCGCCTCGACGGTCTTGACGCTGACGTAGAGGGAGTTCGCGATGTCGCGGTTGCCGCGGCCGTCGGCGACCAGGTCGACGATCCGCTGCTCCGCCTCGGTCAGTCCCGCGAGCCCGGCCGGCGCGCCGGCGCGTTCCGGCGGGGCGGGCGCCCACAGCGGCGCACCCGCGGCGCGGAAGACCGCCTCGGCCGCTGCGTACGACTCCCGGGCCCGGGCCGGGCGGCGGCGCCGATGTTCGACGGCCGACCGGGCCAGCAGGACCCGGCCGCACTCCAGCGGATAGACCAGGCGCTCGAAGCCGGCGAGCGCCGTGGTCAACAACTGCTCGGCGGGAGTGAACCGGCCCGCCGCCGCGTGGCACAGCGCCTCGGCCCGGTCCAGCGCGGCCAGTACGCTCGGCCGCGCCAACTCCGCCGCGCGATCCCGCACTTCCGCGACCGTCCGGGTCGCGGCCTCGACATCGCCGGCGGCGACCAGGGCCTCGGCGAGATCGGCGTGGTAGGGGATCGCGGCCGGATCCCCGATGCACAACTCCCGGGTCAGGTCCCGGACCCGGAGCAGATCGGCCAGTGCGCCGGCGGTGTCGCGCCGGAACAGGCGGACGGCGCCGGACAGGTGCAGGCAGTGCGCGGCGAATACCGAATCCGTTTCCTCCTCCGAGGCGGCCAGGCCCAACTCGGCGTAGGTGAGCGCCTGTTCCAGGGTGCCGCCGGCGAGTTCGGCGGTGGCCGCCGCAAACCACGGCGGGCCGGGGGAGGCGCCCACCTCCCGGGCCAGCGCCACGAGCCGGGCGGCCTCCTCACGGGCGGTGCGGCCGTCGCCGGTGTGTGCGTGGAGTTGCACCGCGCTGCCGAGCAGCCGGACCAGGTCGGCGGGGCCGTTGCCGTCGCCGACCAGCGGGCGGAGCCGGCCGAGCAGGCGCTCGGCCTCGGCGGGGCGACCCTCCAGAAGCGCGAAGCAAAGGGCCACGCGACGGGGGTCGTGGATGATCCGGGCTCCGGCGGTGGTCGGGTCGGGGCCGTGGTCGGTGATGGTGGAGGCCGAGCCCGGGGCGGGGGAGGCGTCCCGGCCCGGGCTCGGGCCGTGCCCGGTGCCCGGGGCCGGGGTGATGCCGCCCCGCGGCTCCGGAGCGTCCCCGCCACCGCGCTCCGGGGTCCGGCGCAGGGGCACGGGGCGCCTTCCTTTCGGGTCGCGCCCGCCGGTCGCCTCCGCCTCCGCCTCCGCGCCCGCCGCCAGTGCGCGGCGCAGCGTGTCGACGTGGTCCGGGGTGCCCCGGCCCTGTTGGATCCGGGCCGCCATGGTCAGTGCCGCGGCTCGGCCCGCCGGGTCGCCGGCGCGTTCGGCCCACGTCACGGCGTGCTCCGCGTGGGTGAGGGCGTCGGCGGGATATCCCCGGTCCAGGTGCGCGCTCCAGGCCAGCCGCAGATGGGCCGCCGAGACCAGCGCCGGTTCGGCGGCGGCGGTGGCGTCGGCCAGGGCCTGCGCGGCGACGTCGGCGAGCAGGGCGGCGCCTCGCCCGGCGGCGTCGAGGACGGCGAATCGGGCCCGGGCCCGTGCCGCCGGTCCGGCCCGGCTGCGGACCAGGCGGTCCAGTGCGGTTCGGGCCAGGTCGAAGCGCCCGGCCGCCTCGGCGTCCCGGGCGGCGGTCACGAGCAGGTCCGGGCGACCGCCGCCGGCCCGGTCGACCGCGAGGAGTGCGAACTCGGCGGCCCGGATGTGGTCGCCGCGCCCCCGGGCGGTCGCGGCGGCGGCGGCGAGGCCCGGCACGAGGTCCGGCGCGGTCTCGGTCGCGCCCAGTGCGCACGCCGCGTGCCAGGCCCGGTCGTCGGCCGCGAGCGAGGCCGCCGCCAACACCCGGTGTGCCCGGCGTACGGCCTCGCCGCCCGCCTCGGCGACGATCCCCTCCCGCACCACCGGCGCCGCGAAGACCACCGCCCCGGCCGTCACCCGGACCACCCCCGCGGCCTCCGCGGCGGCCAGCGCTGCCTCGGCCGACGATCCCGCGGCGCGACGCACACCGGCCGGCGTGGGATCCGCAGCGAGCGCGGCCAACAGCAATACCCGGCGCACCGGTTCGGCCAGATCGGCCAACCGGGCGCGCATCGCATGGCGCGCGTACGGGGCCAGCGGCGTGGCGTCCAGGGCGCCGATCGGGATCCCGGCGCGGGCCAGCCCGGCGGCGATGTCCGAGACCAGGCGCGGACTGCCACCGGTCGCCGTGTGGATCCGGGCGGCGGCACGCAGCGGGATGCCGAACGAGCGCACCACTGCGACCGATTCCTGCGGCCCCAGCGGCGGGATGCCGATCTCGACCGCGCCGCCGCCCAGCACGTCGTGCGGCGACGGCCCGTCCGGGCGCAACGCGGCAAGGAGCGAGACACTGCCCCGGCTGCGCCGCGCCGCGAACCCGAACACATCCAGACTGCCCGGGCCCCACCACTGCACATCGTCGGCGGCGAGCAACGGCCGGGCCCGCCGCCCCCAGGCATGCAGGCAGGACAGCACGGTGACCCGGAAGGTGGTGGTGTCCGGCTCGGGCCCGCCCACCCGGCGCAGTACCCAGTCCATCGCCGACCGCTGGAGATCGGACAGTTCGCCGCGTACCTCGGCCGGACACGCGGAGAACAGATCCATCAGCGGTGCGTAGGCGATCTGCGCATCGGCGCGGGCCGAACTGAGCCGCACCACCGGATCCCCGGCCGCCTGCCACGCGGTGCAAACGTCGTCCAGGACCTGCGACTTGCCGAACCCGGTGGGCCCGACCACCGCCACCGCGCCGGCCCGCCGTAACTGTCCGCCTACCTGATCCACCAGCGGGCGGCGCGTGGTCATCGCAGCGACGCCATCCAGGACTCGACCTCGTCCGCGCCGCGCGGCAGTCCGGCGGACAGACACAGCGCCCCGTCGGCCGTGATCAGGAAGTCGTCCTCGATCCGGACCCCGATGCCGCGCAGTTCCTCCGGGATGGTCAGATCGTCCGGCTGGAAGTACAGCCCGGGCTCGACGGTGAGCACGTGGCCGGCCTCCAGGGTGCCGCCCAGGTAGTTGTGCCGGCGGGCCGCGGCGCAGTCGTGGCAGTCCAGGCCGAGCATGTGGCCGGAGCCGCAGATGGTGAAGCGGCGGTACAACCCCGAGCCGGGCGCGAGCGCCGCCTCCGCGCCGCCGGGCAACAGGCCCCAGTCGTCCAGTCCTTCGGCGACCACGCGCATCGCGGCGTCGTGGAAGTCGCCGAACGGCGCGCCCGGGCGCAGCGCCGCGATGCCGGCCGACTGGGCGGCGAACACCAGGTCGTAGACCCGGCGTTGCACGTCGCTGAAGCGTCCGTTGACGGGCAGGGTGCGGGTGACGTCGCCGGTGTAGAAGGAGTCGGCCTCGATCCCGGCGTCCAGGAGCAGCAGTTCGCCGTCGCGCACCGGGCCGTCGTTGTGCATCCAGTGCAGGACGCAGGCATGCGCGCCGGCCGCCGCGATGGTCTCGAAGCCCAGGCCGTAACCCTCCAGACGGGCCCGCCGGTTGAACGTGCCCTCCACCCAGCGCTCGCCCCGGGCCAGGGTCGTGGCATGCCGCAACTCGCCGACCACGTCGTGGAATCCGGCGACCGTGTAGTCCACGGCCGCGCGCATCTGCTCGATCTCCCACTCGTCCTTGACCAATCGCGACTCCGACAGCCAGGTGAGCAGCTCGGCCTCCGCCTCGGCCGGCCGCACCGCCGGGATCAGCGCGTCGACGAGCGTGTCCTCGCCGCGTACCACCCGGGTCGGCACGTTCCCGCCGAGGGCGCGTTCCAGGTTCTCGCGCGGGGCGGCCTCGATCCCGAGCGCGTCCGAGGTCTCCGACAGCGTGCGCCGGCGGCCGACCCAGAACTCGCCGTGGTGCCGGTCGCTGTACAGTTCCGCGCCGCCCGGTCCGCCGCGCGGGGAGCGCTGCCGGGTGAACAGCACGACCGAGTGCCCGGTCCCGGTGGGCTCGAAGACCAACACGCTGTCGGGAACGGCCTGGGTGCCCTGCTCGGCGGTGAGGTGTACGAACGCCGAGTGCGGACGGAACGTGTAGTCGAAGTCGTTGCTGCGGGTCTTCAACCCGCCCGACGGGACCACGATCCGCTCGCCGGGAAATCGCTCGGACAATGCCGCGCGCCGCTTGGCCGCGTACGCGGCCCCGGGTAGGGGAGGCAACTTCCGGCTGGTGTCCGCCCACCCCTGCCGGAAGGACGCGGCCAGCGCGGCCGACACCTCACGGTCGTGACTCTCGATCCCGTCGGTCTCCTGCTGCCGCTCCACCGTGTGCCCCGAATCGTCGTCGCCTGGTTTCGAAGGACGGTACCATTTCACATGTGACACTTCTATGGCCTTGAAGGCTTTGCCGCGCGGCCGAACGGCGGTCGATCGGGGGCGGTGCGTCGAGCGGTGGAGCCGTTGCCCGGGTGGGCGGGTGGCGGCGCGCCCGAGTCGTCGGGCGCGTGGCGCGCGGGTGCGCGGGCGCGCGCGTGCGTGTTCGGCCCACGCGGTCCGGTGCGGTCGCATACCCACGGGAGACCTGTCGTGGCGGTGTGGGAGCATCGTGCCGGCCAACGCGACGACGGGGAATCGAGAACATGCTCATCTGGGGTTTCAAGACCATATTCAGAACACTTTCGGGGGGCGTCTTCCACTGCCCGCAGTGCGGAGGTGATCGGCAGTATCACCTCAAGCAGGCCCGCCGCTGGTTCACCCTGTTCTTCATCCCGATCTTCCCGTTCAAGCAGCAGGGCACCCACGTCGAGTGCGCGACGTGTGGCGGCACCTTCCACGACACCGTGCTGCAGGGCGCGACCAGCGCCCAGATCTCCGCGCAACTCGCGCAGGGCATGCGGGCGTTGGCGGTGGCCGTGCTGCGGGTGACGGGCATGCCGTCCACCGCGGCCCGCACCGTGGCCGCGGGTGCCGTGGCCGAGGCGGGCGTGGCCGGGTACACGGTCGCCCAACTGGACGCGGACCTGGCCGGCGCGCCGGTCGACCTGCCGCCGATCCTGGTCCCGCTCGGCGACCAACTCCAGCCGCAGGGCCGGGAATGGCTGCTCTCCCGGGCGGCCTTGATCGCCGCGGCCGACGGCGGCATCGGCTCCGCCGAGCGGGCCCTGCTCGACCAGGTCGGCGGCCTGCTCCAGATGACCCCGGCCCACGTCACCGGCGTCGTCGAGACCGCGCAGCGCAACGTGCCGCGCGGCTGACCGCACTCTCGCCCGACCGCCGAGGTCCCGCCTGCCCCGTCGAACGGGCGGGCGGGATCTCGGCGTTCAACGGGACTGCGACGGTCGGGTACGCCCGCCGGCCGGATCCGGTGCACCCCGATCGGCCAGGATCCGGCGGGCCTGGCGGCCCAGGGCGAGCAGGCGCCCGTCCGCCGTCCATACCGCGCTGTCGTCCAGAGCCCAGCCGTTGCCGGCGTGCTCGGTACGCATCCGGACCAGCGCCCACCCGGACACCGGGCCGTCGTCGAGCGCGTTGCCGAAGTGCACCGTCAACTCGGCCGACGGGGCCGCCCTGGGCCGGGTCCACCGGGCGAACAGCGCGGGTGGCAGGGCGTCCGCCAGGATCACCACGGCCGCCGCGTCCAGTGCGCGCCGGTCGGCGAACCGGATCCACGCGAGCAACTCCGGGTCGGCGGCGCCGGACAGCGGCAGGTTCGGCCCGGCCGGGCGGATCTCCAGGTGCTCCCCGAACGCGACCAGGCCGGCCGGCAGGGCGAGCGCGTCGCAGCGGTCCGGCGGCGGCACGGTGGGCGCGGGGGAGCCGGCCTCGTCCGGCCCGGGACGCCGGGCGCCGAAGACGGCCGAGCCGAACAGCACCGGGGCGCCCTCCTGCGCGGCGCGGAACGAGGCGACCGAACTGCCCCGGCCGGCATGCTCCACCGTGCCGGTCAGCCGGAACGGGCGCTCGTCCACCGGCCTGAGGAAGTGCGCGTTGATCGTCCGCGCGGACCGGTCCGTGCCCGACCGCGCGACCACGTCGTCCCGCATCGCCTCCAGCGCGAGTGCCACCAGGCTCCCGCCGTGCGCACCCTCCCACGACCACCACGACCGGTCCACGGTGAACTCGCGCACCGACGAGGAGGCCACCTGCGCCACCGCCGTCCCTGCCTGCTCCATACCGGCACCTCCCGACAACTGGGTTGGAAATCCAAACTCACTATATCCCTGGGCGTGCCCGCCGGTTCGGATGGGGGCCTACGCGGTTCGCCACCCACCGGGGCTGCGCGAACTGCGTCCCTTCGCGGTCGAGTTGCCTCGATCGGGCGGGTGGAGCGTGCCGCCGGCCCGGTCCGACGGCCCGATTTCGCCCTCCGGGCCGGGGAATTGGGGTCGCGGCGGACAAAGTGACGGGTTGTTCGCCGTCGGCGGAGGGTTCGGGGCGTCCGGGTGGGTATCGAAGGAGCAGGTGGCGCGCGTCGCGTACACCGCGGCCTCTGCGCCGGACCGGGAACGACCAGGAGGACGCGGCCATGACACGGATCAGGATCGTCAAACGTCCCGTTTCCCCGCGGCCGCAGCCGCCGGCGGATCTGCGCACACCATCCGGGCGCCCGATGCCCTATTGATCCCGATGCCGACTCGGCGAGGGCCACCGGGTGTGCTGATCACGACCGTCGCGATCACCACACTCCACTGACGGGCGCCCGCAGGGTGGTGTCCACACGTCCGCGACCTGCTCGACCGTCGCGGTCGCCGATACCGTCGCCCTGGCCTTGGTGCTCGCGCGCGGCGAGGACATCATTGCGCCGGTCGGCGCACCGTCGGGACCGGTTGACCGAGGCCCTGGGCACGCTCGACGTCGCGAACCGGGCCGGCGCCGAGATCGCCCGCCGCGTCGACGGCCGGGGCCTGGCGCATCACCCATTCATGCCGCCGACCGTCCCCTTTTGCGCGAATCGGACAGTGGGTGGACCGGCTGTGTGGGGTTTGACCTGCTCTATGCCGGGGGGCGAGCGGAGGGCTGGATTCCTCTCTAGTCTGGGGCGATGAGGAATCGTCCCCCAAATGGCCCATGATGGTGGTCACGTGCGGAGTTTGGTGGGGTGTGTGCCGGTCGTCCGCGGCACGCGTGGCATGCTGTGCCGTCAAAGTTTCGCCGGATGGGGGAACGGCGGCCGTCCCGGGGGGAAATCGATGAAACTGGCCTTCCTGGTCGAGGAGCACTACCGCCATGACGGCATGCCGCTCGACGTGATCCGACAGCTCGACGCGTGGGGGCACCACGTGGACATCGTGCGTCCCGGCAGCTCACTGATCGGCCTGTCCGACCTGATCCGGGCCGGCTCGCACGACGCGTGGGTGCTCAAGACCGTCTCCGGCGGCCCGGGACTGGGTCTGCTGGAGGCCGCGGCGGCGCTCGGGCTCACCACGATCAACGACGCGCGTTCGATCCGGTCGGTCCGGGACAAGGCGGTGGCCGCGGTGATCGCGCGCGCACACGGGCTGCCCATGCCGGACACCTGGTTCGCCGCGATCCCGGACCTGCTCGGCGCGATCCCCGCCGACCGCTACCCGCTCGTGGTCAAGCCCGCCGACGGCAGCTCCGGCCGGGCCGTGCACCTGGTGTCCGGCCCCGAGGACCTGGCCGGCTTGGCCGCCGAACTGGTCGACGAGGGGCCGCTGTTGGCCCAGGAATACGTACCCAATTCCGGGCAGGACCTGAAGGTGTACTCCGTCGCCGGCGAGTTGCACGCCACCGTGCGCCGCTCGCCGCTGCATCCGCAGCAGCCCGTCCGGGAGAGCCGGGTGCCGCTGCCGCCCGGAACGGCCGCGCTGATGCAGCGAATCGGCGCCACCTTCGGCCTCGACCTGTTCGGGGTCGACATCATCGAGGGGCCGGACGGCCCGATGGTCGTGGATGTCAACGACTTCCCCAGCTTCCGGTGCGTGCCCGACGGCGTCGCCCGGGTCGCCCGCGCGGTACTCGACCTCGCGGCCGGAGGCACCGGCATCGGCACCGGGGCGGCCCAGGGTACCGGCCCGGTCACCGCCGTGCGTCCGCCGCTGCGCGCCAGGTCCGTGGTCACCCCCGCCCGCGCCGCCGCGAGCCCGATCGTGGACGCCGCGCCGGCCGCGTACGTCGGCTGACGGGGCGCGTGCACATTGCGGATCTGCCTCGTTACCGACCGCCCCGACCACCCGCTTCTCGCGGACACGCGCGTGCTGTTGACGCCGCGTCACGAGGTCGTCGCGGTCGACCCGGACACCGTCACCGCCGACCATCCGATCACCGCCGACGTCTACCTGCTCAAGGCCCGTACCGCCCGGGCGCTCGCGTTCGCCGAACGGGCCGAGCGGCATGGTGCGAGGGTCCTCAACTCGACGGCGGCCACCCACGCCTGCCTGGACCGGGTTCGGATGGCCGAACTCGCCTGGGCCGCCGGACTGCCGTTCCCGGACACCACCGCCTTCGCCTCGCCCGCCGAGCTTCTCGACACCCGACCGGCGTTTCCGTTGATGGTGAAGAGCCGACGCAGCCGCAGGGACGACCTGGTGGCCCGGGTCGACGACGCGCCTTCGTTGCGGGCGATGGCCCGGGAGTGGCCCAATGAGCCCATCGTGGCCCAGGTGTTCGTCGACAACGGTGGCTGGGATCACAAATTGTGGGTGGTCGACGGGCACGTTTTCGCGGGCCTGCGCCGCACCGCGCTCGACGGCCCCGCCGAGACCAAGCCGATCGCCCCGCAGGACCTGCCGACCGGCTGGGCCGCGCTCGCCCGCCGAGTGGGCGAGGCGTTCGGTCTCGACGTCTACGGCGTGGACATCCTGGAGGTCGACGGGGTCCCGTCGATCATCGACGTGAACGCCTTCCCGGGCATGCGCAACATGCGCGGCGCGCCCGAGGCCCTGGCGGAATTGGCCACCCGAACCGGAATGCCGCCGAATACCCGAATGTCGGCCGAGGCGGAGTTGTCCGCCTCCTGTCCGACCGGCGCAATGCGCGTGGAACGGGCAAAACCCGTCCGCTGATCCAAGGCCACTGCACACGTGTCGAAGACGGTGCGCGTCGACTGCGGCAATCGACTGCGAAGATCGCGGGCGTGCCGATAGGTTACGGATCCGTCGTCGATTCGGCGGATTCCGCCCCAACTTTTTGTGGGAAAGGCTGCACCATGGCGTTTTTTGACTTCTTTGCGACCTTCATGATGGGCGCCGGCGACTACCTGGAGCCGTCCACCCTGCTCCTGCTCCTCGCCTGAACCCACCACCCTCACCGGCCCCTCGCCACCCCCCTCACGCCTCACCGTCGATGCGCCGCAGGGCGGCCTTGGCCTCGTCCGCCTCGGCCGAGGCGGACGAGCCGGCCACCCCCAAGCGCTCATAGCCCGCCAACGCGGACGACCAGTGCGCACGGGCGGCGGCCGCGCCATCGATCGCCTCGGTCGTGCGAGCCAGCCCGGCCAGCGCCCGCGCCTCCTCCAGCGCCGTGCCCATCCTGCGGGCCAGATCCGCACTCGTGCGGTACTCCGCCCGCGCCGCGGCCACATCGCCCAGGTCGGAGTACGCCTGCGCGAAGCCCGCGGCGGCCCGCTGTCGGTGCAACAGGTCGCCGATTCGCTCGGCGATCTCGCGCCCCCGGGCGAAGTGCGCGAGCGCCTCGCCCGGGTCGTGCAGGGCCAGATGTGCGAGACCGACGTTGATCCGGGTGTCCGCCTCGGAGCGCAGATCGCTGATCTGCCCGTAGACGTGCAGCGCCTGCGCGTAACGACGCAACGCGGCGAGCGGATTCCCGCGTGCCTGTTCCACCTGACCGAGATTGTTCATGAGGATCGCGTATTCGGCCCGCGCATTGCTTTGGCGGGCCGCCTCCAGCGATTCCAGGTAATACCGCTCCGCATTGTCCAGATCATCCCGCAGCAGAAAGATCTCGCCGACGTTGTTGAGCACCTTCACCAATTCGCGCCGCTCGCCCAGTTGTTCATAGATGTCCCGTGCCGCGAGTAGCAGACCCGTCGCCCGATCGTATTTCCGCAAATGCCCGTTCAGCACACCGAGATGCAGCAGAATTCCGGCCCGGCCATGCGGACTGTCGATCTCCCGATGTATCTCCAGGGCCCGATCGAGGTGATCCTCGGCGTCCTGGAAACGGCCCGCCCGCAGGTGTGTGGCGCCGATCTCGGCCAACGCCTCGGCCCGGCCGCGCCGATCCTTCGCGCCCTCGGCGAGCATGAGCGCCTCGCTCGCGTCCAGGAACGCGGCCTCGTGGTCGCCCAACCGCCACTGGATGGACGCCCGTTCGATCAACAGGTGCGTCGCGGCCCGCGCCCTGCCCGGACCGGCCGCGCGCCATTCGTCGAGCGCGGCGGAGTACAGATCGCGCGCGAGCCCCCACGAACCCCACTTCAGCAGCGACCGCGCCAACACCTCGGCGAGGTGACGTGCGTGGTCGGACGCCACGCCCGTGACCGGCCGCGCCGCCGCGATCAGGTTGAACCGCTCCCGATCCAACCACTCCTCGGCCTCCCAGGGCGTCCCGAACGGGACTTCCGTCCGCCGCGCGGGCGCCGGCACCAGGCCCGATCGGCGCCCGTGCGGATAGGCCAGCCGGTCCGCCCGATCGGCGAGATCCAGATACAGATCGAGGACCCGTGTGACCGCCGCCATCCGCTCGGGCGCGGACTCCTCCCGGTACGCCGTGTGCAGCGCGAAGTCGTGCACGAGGTCGTGGAAGCGATATCGATCGTGCGCCGGTTCCTCCAAGAGATGCGATTCCACCAACTCGTCTATCCCGTAACCGACTTCGTCGGGCCCGAGACCACATATCGCCACTGCCGCGGTCCGGCCGACATCCGGTCCCGGATGCAGCGCGAGGCGCCGGAAGACGAGCCGCGCGACCGAACCCAGTTCCGTGTAGGACAGGTTGAACGCCATCGAGATCCCCGGCGGCGCGTCGATCACATCCAATGTGCGCGGTGCCTCGGCCAGTCGGGCCGCCAGATCGTGCACCCGCCCCGCGCGATGACGAAAACGATTCGCGGTGAGCTGGACGGCCAGCGGGTGATTACCGCACCGTTTCACGATCTCGGCGACCGGCGCGTGATCCGCCTCGGCCAACTCCCGAGACTCCTCGGCGATCCGGGTGAACAGGGCCGCCGCGTCCGCCGCGTTCGGCACCCGCAGGGACAACGAGCGCGCGCCTTCGAGATCGGTGAGCCGGCGTCGACTCGTCACCAGGACCCGGCAGCGCGGACTGCCCGGCAACAACAGCCGTACCTGTGCGGCGTCGCGGACGTCGTCGAGCACGATCAGCGCCCGCCGATCGGCCATCGTCCGCCGCCACTGCGCCGCCCGCAGATCGGGCGTGGTCGCCAGTTGCGCGCTCGGCACACCCATCTCGTTCAGCAGCGAGCCCAGCGCCTCGGCCGGTTCGATCGGCGACTCGTGCGCGTCGTGTGCGTGCAGGTGCAGATACAGGCGCCCGTCCGGATAGTTCGCCCGCATCAGGTGCGAGGCATGGATGGCCAGACAGGTCTTGCCCACTCCGGCAAGGCCGGAGATCACCGTCACCGGCAGTGCCGTCCCGACCTCGTCCTCGCGTAACAACTGGGCCAACTCGGCGCGGCGGCCGATGAAGTGCCGGGTGTCCCGCAGCAGCGTGTCGGGCGCGCTCGGCGCCGACCGCTCGGGCAGGGCCTCGCGCGTCACGGATCCACCGGACACCCGAGCGGGGATGGCCAACGCCGGATCCCGACGCAACAACCGGGTATGCAGCCGCTCCAGGTCCGGTCCCGGATCGGCGCCCAGTTCGTTGCTCAGTCGGGCCCGGGTGCGGCGATAGGTCTCCAATGCCTCGCCGTAGCGCCCGCATCGGTACAGCGCGAGCATCAAGTCGGCCACCACCGGCTCGGCGACCGGATGTTGCGCGGCCAAGTCGCGTAACTCGACGACGACTTCGGCATGTCGGCCGAGTCCGAGCTCCAGGTGAACACGTCGCTCACGGATCTGTCGGCGCTGCTCTTCGAGGCCGCCCCGGATCGTTTCGATCCACAACCCGGGCAGCCCGGCGAATGGCTGGCCGCGCCACAGGCGTTCGGCCTCGCGCAACAACTCCGCGGCCGACGCCGGATCCTCGGTGGCGTTGGCCCGTTCGCGCAGCAGCCGAAAGCGGCGGAAGTCGACCTCCTCGGGCTCCACCTGGAGCCGATACGTCCGGGAATCCGAGGACAGGCGGGTCGCGTGGCCGGTGGTGCGCAGGCGCCGGCGCAGTCGGGACACATACGTGCGCAGCGTGTCCAGGGATGTGGGCGGCGGCTCGTCGTCCCACACCCGGGCGATCATCGCGTCGGTGGAGACCGCGGCGCCCTCCGCGCCCAACAGCACGGCCAGCACGCATCGTTCCTTGATCGATCCCAGGGGCTGCCGGGCGTCGCCCACCCACAGTTCCATCGGGCCCAGGGCCCGGATCGATAGCACCGCGTTATCCCCCCGCCCCAGTCCCTCCTGGCCAACGCGCCCGGTGCCGAGGTGTCGTGTGACAACTGTGGCACGTCCTGCCACAGGGCCACCAGAAGACGACGGCCCCGATCCGTCCGGAAATCGCCCATCCGCAAGGGGGCATTCCGGTTGCGCATGGGTGATGCAACATGACTGCCGGCAACCTGCAAGGAATTCACCCCACCGGTCGGGGATGTCCCGGTTGTCGGCGGCAACGGCCGTTTCGACCCCACTGATCCGCTCGGCCACGGGGGAACGGGGCCCGTCCGGTGGTGACGATGCTCATGGAGGCGCGAATGACGATCCTGTCCGGCAGCGAGCCCAGACCCGTACCGGTCCGACCGGACGCGGCGCGGTGGACGACCCGATCGGCGGAGCGGGGGGTTCTGGTCGTGGTGCACAACGTCACGTCGGGACAACGCCTGATCGACGCGGTCAGTCTGCTCGAAGGAGACCTGCGGGTCCAGGTCTTCTTCACGATGGCACCGACGATCTTCACCTCGGGAGTCGCCGAGTTCCTGGACCGGCTCGGCGCCACCACGGTGCCGTGGCACCGGGCCGTGGACATGCGTTTCGACCTCGCGTTGGCGGCGGGGCACGAGGGACTGGCCGAACTCGACGCGCCCGTGGTCGTGATGGCGCACGGCGCGGGACACAACAAGCTGGTCCCCGCGCCGCGCGGCGGACGGATGGTGGCCGCCCGGGGGACGTACGGGCTGGCCCCGCAGGATCTGATCCGGGACGGTCGGTTGGTGCCGGCCACCATTTTGCTCGCGCACGCCGAGGAGTTGGCCCGGCTCGGCACGACCTGCCCCGAGGCGGTGCGCGCCGCCGTGGTGGCGGGGGATCCGAACTACGACTGCCTGCTGGCCAGTCGGGCGCATCGGGCGCGCTATCGCGACGCGCTGCGGATCGCGCCCGGCCAGCGGCACATCGTGGTCACCTCCACATGGGGCGGCAACTCGCTGCTCGGCCGCACCCCGGAGCTGCTGCACCGGATGACCACCGAACTGCCCCGGGACGGCTACCGGGTGACCGCGCTGATGCACCCGAACGTATGGAGCGGTCACGGCGCCTGGCAGGTGCGGTCCTGGCTGGCCGAGGCGTTGCGCGAGGGCCTGGTGCTGATCCCGCCGGAGGACGACTGGCGGGGCGTCCTGGTCTCGGCGGACTGCGTGGTCGGCGATCACGGTTCACTGAGCCTGTACGCCACCGCCACCGACGCACCGGTGGCACTGGCGACCTACCCCCGGGCGGACATCGATCCGGCCTCCCCGCTGGGCGACCTGGCGCGCTTCGCGCCGCGGATCCGGCACCGGCGCTCGATGCTCGCCCAGTTGTCCCGGATTCCGGCGGACCATCGGCGGGCGGACTACGCCCGGGTGGCCGCGCGGATCACCTCCCAGCCCGGGTCCTTCGCGGGAAACATGCGCCACCTGATCTACCGTCACCTCAAGCTCAAGGCCCCGTCCGCGCGCCCGAGGGTGCGGATCGCCGATCTGCCGGGGGCACCGCGATGACGGGGTGTGTGCCGGGCGGGGGCCCGGATCCGTTCCGGTGCCGGCCGGGTCGCGGCCCGGGGTCGGTCCGGTCGGCCGGGGCCGGGGCGGTCTCGGTGACCGTGGTGTTGCGGGGCGGTGATGGCCGGACCGTGGTCGACGAGCACGTTCGGGTCGAACTGCCGTCGCCGCGCGCGGCGTTGGCCGATGTGTTGGTGGTCGCCGACGGTGGGCGGCCGTCGTGGGCGGGACTGGGGGAGCGGGACCGGGAGTTGGCGGCGGCGCATCCCGGGGCCCTGGTCACGCTGATCGTCCGCGGGCCGAACCTGGCCCTGGTTCGGATCGGTGCCGCGTCGCCGGGGCGGGTACGGCGCGGCGACGCCGATCCGCCCTGGCCCCGCTATGCGTCGATCCTGCACGCGTTGACCGTTCTCAGCGCGGCGGGTCCGGGCTGAGCCGGACCGTCACCCCGGCGGATCGAGGCCGCGCAACCGCGCGCGTACCGTCTCGGCCGCCGGGGCCCGCACCGCGTCCAGCAGGCCCAGCGCCTCGCCGTACCGGTCCCGGGCCTCGGCGGCTCGCCCCTGTCGCTCGGCGGATTCGCCGAGCGCGGTGAGCACGTGTGCCACCTCCACGCTCGCGTTGTGTCCGCGCAACACCGCGAGCGCGGCGAGCAGATGCGGATCCGCCCGATCGGGTCGGCCGTCGGCCACCAGCCCTCGGCCGATCAGGGCCCGCGCCCGCGCGGCGTTGTACGCGTCGTCGACCCGCTCGAGCCCGGCATGTGCCGCCTCGGCGTGGGCGATCGCGTCGGCGGCCCGGCCCGCGCGCAGCGCCACATCCCCCCGATTGAAGCGGGCCAACGCGGCGGGACGCGGGTCGCCGAGGGCCAGACACCGGACCTCGGCCTCGCGAAACGCCTCGTCGGCCTCGTCCAGCCGATCCAGGCCCAGCAGCGCCAGACCGGTGTAGTTGCGCGCCCTGGCCGCCCCCACCGCGTCGCCGGACCCGGCGCACACCTCGGTCGCGGCGGCGAACATCTCCAACGCCCGGGCATGCCCGCCGCAGTCCAGCTCGCACAACCCGCCCGAGGTCAACATCCGCGATTCCGCCGCCGGGTCGGCACAGGCGCGGGCCGCCTCCAGGCCCAACCCGTGCGCCGCGCGGGCATCCTCGAAGTACTTGCCGCGCAGGAACAGCGGCCACAGCGCGTCGGTCAACTGCCAGACCACGCTGTGCAGTTCGGCGGTCGCGGCGGTGCGGATCGCGGCGACCAGGGTGACCCGCTGTCGCTCCAACCAGGCCAACGCCTCCGGACCGTCGGCGAAGTCCACCCGAGGCACCTCGGCGGTCGCGTAGTCCCGGGCCAGCGACCGGTGTTGGGGTTCGAGCAGTTCCTCCGCCCGGGTGGCCGTGGCCAGGTAGTGGTCCAGGATCGCGCGCAGTGCCTCTGTGCGTTCGGAGCCCGAGCGTTCGGACATCTTGTCCACCGCGTGTAGTCGGATCAGGTCATGGAATCGGTAACGTTCGTCGGCGGTCTCGGTGAGCAGATTACGATCGAGCAGGTCCTCCAGGACGGCCGGCGGCCCGTTCACCTGCCGGGTCCCCAGCACCGCCGTCGCCACCACCGGCCCGAAGTCCGGGCCCGGATGCACGCCGAGTCCGCGATACAGCCGCGCCGCCGCGTCCGGCAACTCGCGGTAGGAGACGTCCAACGCGGCCCGGACGGTGTGGTCGCCGTCCAGGGCCAACGCGTCCAGGCGCCCGCGCTCGTCCGCCAGGGCGCGCACCATCGTGGTGATCGGCCGGGTCGGCCGCGACGCCAGTCGGGCGGCGGCCACCCGGACCGCGAGCGGGAGTCGGGCGCACAGCTCGACCAACTCGGCGGCCTCGGCCGGTTGCTCCCGGACCCGGTCGTCGTTCATCGTGGCGGCCAGGAGCTGCACCGCGGCGGCCCGGTCGAGCGGTTCCAGCGGTACCGGCACACCGCCGTTCACCAGCAGCCCCGACAACCGGCCGCGACTGGTGACCACCGTGAGGTTGGCGCCGGCCGGCAGCAGCGGGCGGACCTGGGCGGCGGTCGTCGCGTCGTCGAGCAACACCGCCAGTCGGCGTCCCTCCGTCAACGAGCGGTACAGGCCGAGTTGTTCGGCCGGGTCACGCGGCACCCGATCCGCCGGCACCCCGAGTCCGCGCAGGAAGCCGCCGACGATCTCGCTCGGCACGGCCGGGCGTTCGCCGCCGTGGCCGCGCAGATCGGCGTACAGCCGGCCGTCGGGAAACGCGGCGTGCAATCGACGCAGCCAGGTCAGCGCGAGCGTGGTCTTGCCGACCCCGGGCTGCCCGCCGAGCAACACGAGCCGCGTCCCGGCCGCGCACAGCCGATCCAGCGCGTCCAGTTCGCGCACCCGATCGACCATCGGCGGGGCCGGCGGCAGTTGCCACGGCACCACGGCGGCGTCGGCGGGGCCGATGGACACGTGGATGCCCCCGTGTACCGTGCCCGCCTGCACGCTGGGTCCGTGAACCGTCCCGCCGAGTTCGTTGTGGCTGCCCACCGCCCCCGGCGACGGGCCGTTCGCGTGCCGATCGTCGACGCCCGACACGGACCCCCCGTTCGTAGCGGCCGAAACCGCCCGTACGCATGGCCGAATCCGGCCCCGGCGGACGGGCGGGCACAGTGGATGTTTGTCGCCGGACGAGATCGCGAAACATTTCGCACGGGTTCGCGGGGCTTCGTTCCCGGCGTTCCGGGAAACGACAGCTGCCCTCGCGTGGCCTCAACTCCGCTTCGGCAGCAGCCGTTCCAGATCGGTCAGGACATGGTCGGCGGCCGTGTAGCCGGTGCCGACCATCCAGTATTCGTCGTCCACCTCGTGTGCCCGACCGGCCTTGACCGCGCTCAGCGTCTTCCACAGCGGGCCGCCGGTGACCTTGTCGTGGTCGGTCTTGTCCTTCGGACCGTACGTGGCCACGAAGATCACGTCGCCGTCCGCCTGTTCGATCCGCTCGGCGCTCACCTCGACCATGAAGGTGTCGACGTTCTGCGCGGCCGGGCGACTCAAGCCGATCTCGCTCAGGATGGCGCCGACGAACGTGGCCTTCCCGTACAGCCGATTCTGGCCCGCGACGAAGCGCAACACGCTCACCTTCACCGCGCCCGGGTCGCCCTGCGCGCTGCCCAACGCCTTGGCCCGCGCGGTGAACGCGGCCACCACCCGGTCGCCCTCGGCCTTCTTGTTCAACGCGTCGGCGTCGAGCAGGAAGTTCTGCCGCCACTGGGTGCCGGCCTGCTCGGAGAAGACGACCGGCGCGATCCGGCTCAGCGCGTCGTAACGATCGGCGTCGCGGACCAGACTGCCCAGGATCAGATCCGGCTTCAGCGACTCGATCACCTCCAGGTTGGGCGCCCCGATCGCGCCGACCTCCTTGATCCCCGCCGTCTTGTCGCCGTGATACTTCGGGAACCCGGCGCCGGGACTGCCCACCACCGAACCCACGGGCTTGACGCCCAGGGTGAGTGCGGTGTCCAACTCGCCCATGTCGAGGGTGACCACACGCTTCGGCGTGACGGGGACCTTGACCACGCCCTTGGCGGTGCGCACCTCGCGGGTGGCGGCCGAGCCGGACTCGGCGCCCTTGCCGCCGTCGGCACCCTCGGAGGAGCACCCGGTCAGGACGAGCGCGGAGACCACGCCCAAGGCGGCGGCGACGCGGGACAGGGAGGCGGATCTCATCGGAACTCCTCGAAGAACGGCGGCGGGCGGCGACCGTGATCGCGCACGACCGGCGGGCCGAACGGGAAGCGCGTTCGCTACCCGATCTTTCGGGGTTGCCCCGGAACCACCATCGGCGCACCCGTCACGGGGCAGGGGATGACCACACAGTCGAGCCCGAAGACCTCGCCGACCAGATCGGCCGTGACGATCTCGCCCGGCGCGCCTTGGGCCACGATCGCGCCGGAGCGCATCGCGATCAGGTGATCCGCGTAGCGGCACGCCTGGTTGAGGTCGTGCAGCACGGCGACCACCGTGCGCTCGCGCGTGACGTTGAGCTCGCGGACCAGGTCGAGCACCTCCACCTGGTGGGCGATGTCGAGAAACGTGGTCGGCTCGTCGAGCAGCAGGATCCCGGTGCCCTGGGCGAGCGCCATCGCGATCCACACCCGCTGGCGCTGCCCGCCGGAGAGTTCGTCCACGTAGCGGTTGGCGAGTTCGACCACGTCGGTGCGCCGCATCGCGTCGGCCACCACGTCCTCGTCCTCGTCCGACCACTGCTGCCACCAGCGCTGGTACGGCTGCCGGCCGCGCGCGACCAGGTCGGCGACGGTGATCCCCTCCGGCGGCACCGGGCTCTGCGGCAACACGCCGATCCGCCGGGCGATTTCCCGGGTGGGCAGGTCGCGAAGCGCCGCGCCGTCGAGCAGCACGCTGCCGCCGACCGGCTTGAGCAGCCGGCCGAGCGAGCGCAACAGGGTGGATTTGCCACAGGCGTTCGGGCCGACCACCACGGTGACCCGGCCCGCGGGCACGTCCAGGTCCAGGTCGCGGACCACGATCCGGTCCTCGTAGCCCAGGGTGAGCTCCCGCGCGGCGAGCTGATGGGTGGTCACGAGGCGCCTCCGGAACGGGATCGGGTCAACATCCACAGCAGGTACGGGCCGCCGACCGCGGCGGTGAGCACGCCCACCGGCAACTCGGCGTCGGAGATCAACATTCGTGCGCCGATGTCCGCGACCACCACGATCAGCGCGCCGAGCAGCGCCGAACACACCAGCGGCACCTGGGGGGTTCGGGTCAGCCGGCGGGCCACCTGCGGCGCCACCAGGGCGACGAAGTCCACCGGCCCGGCGGCCCCGGTGGCCACCGACGCGAGCAACACGCCGACCACGACCAGGCCGAGCCGGATCCGGCCGAGCCGGATGCCGAGGGCGATCGCGGTGTCGTCGTCGAACCCGGCCGACCGCGACGCCCGCGCGGCCCACACGATCGCCGGGGTCAGCGCGAGCAACACCCAGAACAGCGGCTCGCCCTGGGACCAGCCGCGCCCGTTCAGGCTGCCCGACATCCACACCTTGGCCTGCTGGGCGAGGGCGATGTCGGCCTTGGTGAGCAGCAGGTTGGTGACCGAGTACAGGGCCACCGACACGCCCACGCCGATCAGCACGAACCGCTGCGCGTTCAGCCCGCGACGCCAGGCCAGCACGTACACCAGGAAGGCGGCGATGGTGCCGCCCGCCACGGCGGTGAGCGGGGTCGCGGTGGGCCCGCCGTAGCCGAAGACCAGGCCGAACACCACGGCCGCGGCGGCCCCGTGCGAGACGCCGATCACGTCCGGGCTGGCCAGCGGGTTGCGCGCCACGGTCTGGATCAGCGCGCCTGCGATGCCGAAGGACAACCCGACCAGGAGCCCGACGGTGGCGCGCGGCAGCCGCAACGTCTCGACCACGAAGCTGTCGTCGGCGCCGACGAGCACCTTGAGCACGTCGCCGGGAAGGATGAAGCGCTCACCCACACAGAGGCTGAGCAGGAATCCGGCCGCGAGCAGCACCGCCACGACGCCGGTCACGACGACGGAACGGCGATGCAGGAGGAAGGAGAAGCTCGGGCGACGGAGCAGGAGGTGACCGTAGGGGCGATAGCTCGGGTGGCCGGGGCGGCTCGCTCGGCTCGGGTGGCCGGGGTTGCTCCGGCGGCTCGGGTCGCTCTGGTTGCTCTGGATGCTCGGCTGCTTCATCCGGACACCACCGGCTTGCGGCGCACCAGTGCGACCAGGATCGGTACGCCGATCAGCGCGGTCATCGCGCCCACTTCGACCTCGGCGGGCGGGAACAGGACCCGTCCCAACACGTCGGCGACCAGCAGCAGGATCGGCGCGAGCAGCGCGGACATGGCCAGCACCCACCGGTGATCGGTGCCCACCAGGGCTCGGGCGGCGTGCGGAACGGCCAGGCCGACGAAGGAGATCGGGCCGGTCGCGGCCACCGCGACGCCGGTCAGCACGGTCGCGCCGAGGCCGCCGAGCACCCGGATCCGGTTCACCTTGTGGCCCAGGCCCTTGGCCACGTCGTCGCCCAGTGCGAGCGCGTCCAGACCGCGCGCGGTGGCCGCCACCAGGAGCACGCCCACGCCGAAGAACGGCAACATCTGCCAGGCCACCTCGTCGGTACGCCCGGACAGCGAGCCGACCAGCCAGAACCGGTACTGGTCCAGAGTGCCCTGATCGGTGGTCAGCACCATGGTGATCACCGCGCCGAGCGTGGCCGCCAAGGCCTGCCCGGACAGCGCCAGCTTCACCGGCGTGGCACCGCCGCGCCCCCGCGCCGCGACCGCGTACACCAGTACCCCCGTGCACAGCGCACCGGCGAAGCCGAACCAGACGTAGCCGGTCAGGCTGCTCACCCCGAACACCGCGATCGCGGTCACCACGCCGGCGGCGGCGCCGGTACTGATGCCCAGGATCCCGGGCTCGGCGATCGGATTGCGGGTCAGCCCCTGCATGCAGGCGCCGGCGATGCCGAGGGACGCGCCGACGAGCAGGGCCACGACGGTACGCGGCACCCGCATCGAGTTCACCACGATGGCGTCGGTGGAGTCGCCGCCGTGCACGAGCGCGTCGAGCACCACGCTCGGGGCGATGCCGCGACTGCCCACGGCGAGGCTGAGCAGACACGCGGCGGCCAACACGAGCAGCACCGAGGCCATCAGGAGGGCTCGGCGCCGCGTCGTTCGACCCCGCGTCGGGAGGACGTTCACTGGAGCAGGTTAGGCTGGCCTAATATGTCCGGCCCAGGCGGGGGGCGGGTTCGGCGCGGGTCTCACGCAGGGTCGCCACGCGACTGCGCCGACGCGTGCGCGGATCGCGGGCGAGGGGTTGCGTCGGGCGGTGTGAACGCCTAGGAGTGAGCGTCATGACCATGACCTTGTTCCGCGGCACCATCCGCACGGGTGCGGGTGCGGGTGCGGGTGCGGGCTCCGGCTCTGGCGCCGGCTCGGGTTCGGGCTCGGGCTCGGGCTCGGGTTCGGGTTCGGGTTCGGGTGACACCGATGCGCTGGCGGTGCGCGACGGCCGGGTCGTTGCCCTGGGTGCGGATGCGCTCGCCCTCGCGTCCGTCGCCGACGAGATCGTCGACCTCGGCGACGGCCTGTTGCTCCCGGCGTTCGGGGACGGACACGCACACCCCCTCTTCGGCGGCCTTGAACACTTCGGGCCGCGGATCAAGGGGCTAACCGGTGTCGAGGCGATCGCCGCCGAGGTGGGGCGCTGGGCCGCCGAACACCCGGACGAGGAATGGATCGTGGGCGCCAGTTACGACCCGACCCTGGTCCCGGACGGCGAGTTCGACGCCCGCCGGCTGGACGCGGCGGTGGCCGACCGGCCGGTGGTGTTGCGGGCGTACGACTATCACACGGTGTGGTGCAACACCGAGGCGCTGCGCCGGGCCGGGGTCGGCGACGCGACGCCGGAGCCGCGACTGGGCCGGATCGTACGGCGCCCGGACGGCTCGCCGATGGGCACGCTGCGCGAGTGGCACGCGTGCGACCTGGTGCTGGATCGGGTGCCGGGCCGGCCGCTGGACGAACTGGTGGACGCGCTGCGGGTGGCCGGCGAGGCGTACGCGAGCGCGGGGCTGACGTGGGTTCAGGACGCCTGGGTGGAACCGGAGATGGTGCCGGCCTATGTCGAGGCGGCGCGGCGCGGGACGTTGGCGTTCCGGGCCAACCTGGCGTTCCGGGCCGATCCGGATCGTTGGCGCGCGCAGCGGGCCGAGTTCGTCGCGGCGCGGGCGACGGTGGCGGCCGAGGGCGGGCCGCTGTTGTCCGCGCGGACGGTGAAGTTCTTCGCCGACGGGGTGATCGAGGGCGGCACGGCGGCGATGTTGGCGCCGTACTGCGACGCGCCGCACAGTTGTGGGATGCCGGTGTGGACACCGGCCGCGTTGGCCGCGGCGGTCACCGCGTTCGACGCGGACGGGTTCCAGGTACACATCCACGCGATCGGCGACGCGGGGGTGCGCGCCGCGCTCGACGCGATCGAGGCCGCCGCGTCGGCCAACCCGGAATGGGATCGGCGGCCGGTGATCGCACACGTACAGATCGTCGACCCGGCCGACCTGGTCCGATTCGGCCGGCTCGGGGTGATCGCCAACTTCGAGCCGCTGTGGGCCCAACTCGACCCGCTGCAAGTGGAGTTGTCGATCCCGCGCGTGGGTGCCGAGCGGGGCGGACGGCAATACCCGATGCGCGGTCTGCTGGACTCGGGCGCGCCGGTGTCGTTCGGCAGCGACTGGCCGGTGAGTTCGCACCGGCCGATGGAGGGCATTCAAGTCGCGGTCACCCGACGGACGTTCGAGGGGGCGCCGGAGCAGGGTTGGGCGCCGCACGAGCGGTTGACGGTGGATCAGGCGCTGGACGCGTATACCGACGGGGTCGCCTATCAGGCGTTTGCGGACGACCGGCGGGGTCTCATGGTGGGCGCGCCGGCCGATGTGGTGTGGCTGAGCGCGGATCCGCGCGGGGTGGATCCGATGACGCTGCGGGAGGTCGCGGTGCGGGGGACGTGGTTGGCGGGGGCGCGGACGTACTGAGCGGGTCGCGGGTCGCGGGTCGCCCTACCTCTGCCGTTCTGCCCTACGACTCCCGCTCCATCCCACCCACCGATTTTTGGGTAACTTTCGGATGGCTGTGCATATTTGGTCGGCGGGTGACCCGTTCGAGTGAATTGAAGGGCTATTCGGGCCAAAGCCGATGATTTGACGAGACGATCGCTGCCATGAGCGCATGGGGTCGGGCGCGCCGGTGGGGGTGCGTGGTCGGGGCGGGGGCCTTGTTGGCCGCTCCGGCGAGCGTCGCGTGGGCGGGGTCGGGTGCCGGTGGTGGTCATACGCCCGGAGCGCATGTGGATGTGTGCGTTTCGATCGGTGGGTCGCCCGGGGCGAGCGTTCGGGTCGATGTGACGCCGGCCACCGGGCCGCCGACCGGGGGGATCGGGCTCACAGTCGATTTCCGGTTGTTGCGCAACGGGTCCTGCCGGCCCACGGCCGGCCCCAGGCCGACGCCCACGACGCCCAGGCCCACCACGCCCAAGCCGACGCCGCCTCCGACGAAGCCGACGCCGGTGCGGAGCACGCCGGCTCCGCCGGTGGAGCGCGCGACGCCGATGGCGCTGGTCGTACCCAAGACGACGCCGCCTCCGGCGCGGACGACGCCACCACCGCCGCCGACCACGCCGCCGCCGACGACCCCGCCGGTGGTGGCCCCGCCGCCGCTGCAACCGATCGCGGTGCGGCGGCCGTTGGCGCGGCCGGCTCCGGCGCCGCCTCCGGTGCGGGGGAACTCGCTCGTCACCACGACGTTGCTGATCACCGCGCCCGCGATTCTGGCCGGTGCCGCGCTCAAGCCGCGCGGCCGGGCGGGGGCGCGCGGATCGGGTGGCGGTGGCGGCGGGCGCGGCTGAGGCGCCGAGTTCGCCGCCACCCCGGCTTCCGACTCCCTGGATCCCTTGCCGTTTTTGCCCCGGAGGTCATCCGTGACGCATTGGGTTGTACTGGCACTCGCGATGGTCGCGGTGTGCGCGGTCGTCCTCTCCGTCGTCGTGCTCAAGCAGCGGCGGTTGCCGGACGACGACGACCCGTCGGCCACGCCGGACGTGCTCGAATACATGACGATGATGATCGGCGTCGTCTACGCGATCGTGCTCGGTCTCGCGATCGCCGCCGTGTGGGAGGGGCGGAGCGCGGCCGAGGACGAAGTGCGTCACGAGGCCCAGGCGTTGCACGAGGTCAGTGAGCGGGTTCGGGTCTATCCGCCGCAGGTGCGTGATCAGATCCGAGCGGACATCGACGCCTATGTGAAGTACGTGGTCAAGAACGAATGGGGCTACATGGCCGACCACGGCGAGTTGTCCCCGCGCGCTTCGCAGCTGTTCGCGACCGTACGCAACGAGGTGACCGACTACGCGCCGCAGGGCGACCAGGAAACGCAGATGTACCAGCCGATCCTGGACCAGATCGCGATCGCGGACGACGCGCGTCAGGCACGGGGTGGGCAGGCGGGCGCGTCGATGCCGGGGCTGGTGTGGTTCGGCCTGATCACCGGGGCGATCGTTACGGTCGGGATGATCTTTACGCTGCAGATCCGCAGATCCGCACCGGAGTTGATCGTTGCGGGGTTGTTCAGTGCGTTGATCGCGTTCCTGCTGTTCCTGATCTGGGACCTGGACGCACCCTTCGGACAGGGGATGACGGCGGCCTCGGACGCGTTCGTGTCGTTGTTCCCGGGGGCGAAGTAGGGGCGAGGGGGGAGAAGGGTCCTGATAACGGGCCCACTGGATGGGCTGCCCTCCTGAGGTCCACTACTTGCCGAGGTCCACTGCCCCGCCGAGGTCCGCTACCCCGCCGAAGTCCACTGCCATGCCGACGGGCCCGCCGTGCGGCGCCGCGATCACCTGCTCGGCGAGACCGTCGATCGTTGGGCGGGTCAGTGCACTTCGGTATGGATGACGCGGTAGGTGCCGACGGCCAGTGGGGTGAGTAGCCAGATGGCCATTGTGGTGGTCAGCCTGGCCCATTCGACGCCGCTGATACCGGTGCCGTAGAGCGGGTCGAGGGCCGGGCCCGGGTTGACCCAGCGATTGACGGACTCCATCGCGGAGACGAGGTCGGCCAGGATCCCCAAGACGCTTGGCACCATGAAGAAGGTGACGATCGCGAGCGGGGCGTTCAGGAACAGCACGCCGAACGCCACGCCCAGGGTGATGCTCAGGATCGCGGCGAGCAGCACCGAGGCGAGCATCGGGCCGGGGATGGACCAGTTTCCGGCGCCTCGGTCGGTGCAGCCCGCGACTGCCCGACCCAGCGTGGCGCACAGCAGCCCGAACACGACGCCGAACAGGGCCAGGACCACCCCGGCCGCGACCTTCGCACCGAGCACGCGACGCCGATCGGGGACCAGGGCGAAGGTGGTCAGCGCCGTGCGCTGGGACCATTCGGAGGTCACCGCCAGGATCCCGACCACCGGGAACAACACCGCCACGCCGGCCTGCGAGGAGGTGAGGAACGACCGCCAGGTGCGGTCCTCGCGGGGCGCGGCGGTCAGGGTCACGACGACGAGGGCAACGGCGGCGAATGCGACCACGGCGAGCAGCCAACGGCCTGCGCGAGTGTCGGTCATCTTGCGCAGCTCGACCTCGGTCAGCCGGAGGAGAGTCGTTGCGGCGACGGGCGCGGCGGCGGTTGCAGTATCAGTAGCGGTAACGGGTGCGGCGGCGAAGGTCACGACCCGACCTCCTGCGGGACGGAGCCGAGTCGGCTCAGGAACATCTGCTCGAGTCCTTCGTGTTCGGCGGGACGCAGTTCGCGCAGTACGACCCCGGCACTCGCGGCGGCGCGGCCGACCGCCTCGGCCGAAGCGTCGACCAGGAAAGTGCCGGTCGGGTCGGTCGGGTGGTGGGACAGGCCGGCCGTGGTGAGCGCGGCGTGCAGCGCGGCCGGGTCGAGGGCGGCGACCAGGGTGCCGGCGGGGGCGGTGAGGAGTTCGCCCTTCGTGCCGTCGGCCACGACACGCCCCTTGGCGATCATCACGATGCGATCCGCCACCGCCTCGATCTCGCGCAGTTGGTGCGAGGACAGCAGGACGGTGCCGCCGCGGTCGGCGAAGTCGCGGAGCAGGCTGCGCATCTGGAAGACCCCTTCGGGGTCCAGGCCGCTGGTGGGCTCGTCCAGGATGAGCACGGCGGGGTCGCCGAGCAGGGCCTGGGCGACGCCCAGCCGCTGACGCATCCCGAACGAATAGCCGCCGACCCGACGCCGCGCCGCGGGTCCGGACAGGCCGACCAGGGCGAGCAGTTCGCCGACGCGGGCCCGGTCCACGTCCAGGATGCGGGCACACAGGGCGAGCGTCTCGCGGCCGCTGCGCCCCGCGTGCTGGGCGCCGGCGTCCAGCAACACACCGACGTGGCGCCCGGGATTGGCCAGTTGCCGATACGGAACACCCCGGATGGTCGCGCCCCCGCCGCTCGGCGGCGTAAGCCCACAGATCATCCGCATCGTGGTGGACTTCCCTGCCCCGTTGGGCCCCAGGAACCCGGTCACGGTCCCCGGCTCACACCGAAAGGAAACCCCGTCGACGGCAACGTGCTCCCCGTAGCGCTTGGTCAATCGCTCGACACTGATCATGCCCCCAGCCTGACCACCCCAGACGGCCCCCCACAGCGCCCAACGGTCCACACTCGCCGGCCTTGGTCTACACCTCACCCAACCAAGGACACACCGGCAAATGCCGGACGGCGCGGTCGGTTGGGCCGGTGGGGCGGGGGCGGGCCTGAAGGAAGGGCGTGGCCAGAGGACATCGAGAGCGCCGACGCCGAGCAGCCTGAAACGGCGCATGGGCGCCGGGCGGCCGGGGTTCTCAGGCGAGAGGTTGCGTTGCCCCGGAAAGGGCGCCGGCGCCGGCGGCGACTGTGGCGTGTGGCGGTGGCGGCAGACTGCGCGGGCGGGCGGCGGGGTCGAGCGCGCTGGGATGCGTCCCCGAGTAGGTGGGGCGTTTCCGGCGGGCGCTGCGCTTGCGGTTGCGGTTGCGTGTGGCTGATGCGGGGCCGGTCAGAGTCGGTGGTGGGCCGCCGCCGGCGTGCGGGGCTGCGAGACCTGAAGCTCCCGACGAGACAAGCGTGTTGGTCGGCGAAAAAGCGGCCGGCAGCGGCGGGCGGGGTGGGTGCTCGGGTTGGGTTCGCCGGGTGTGCGTTCCCGAGTGGGCCGGGTGTTTCCGGCTCGCGTTGCGCCTGGGGTTGCGGGTGGCTGGTGCGGGGCCGGCCAGAGTCGGTGGTGGGCCGCCGCCGGCGTGCGTGGCTCCGAGACTTGGGGCTCCCGACGAGGCGGGTGTGTTGGTCGGCGAAAACCGGCTGGCCGCGGGGGAGCAGAAGGGCAGCCGGGTTGAGTCCGCCGGGACGCCTTTCCGAGTGGGTCGGCCGGTTTCCGGCGGGCGTTGCGCTTTTGGTTGCGGGTGGCCGGTCCGGGGCTGGTCTGAGTCGGTGGTTGGCCGCCGCCGGCGTGCGGGGCTGCGAGACCTGAAGCTCCCGACGAGACAAGCGTGTTGGTCGGCGAAAAAGCGGCCGGCAGCGGCGGACGGGGTGGGTGCTTGGGTTGGGTTCGCCGGGTGTGCGTTCCCGAGTGGGCCGGGTGCTTCCGGCGGGCGTTACGCCTTGGGTTGCGGGTGGCCGGTGCGGGGCCGGTCAGAGTCGGTGGTGGGCCGCCGCCGGCGTGCGTGGCTCCGAGACTTGGGGCTCCCGACGAGGCGGGTGTGTTGGTCGGCGAAAACCGGCTGGCAGCGGGGGAGCAGAAGGGCAGCCGGGTTGAGTCCGCCGGGACGCCTTTCCGAGTGGGTCGGCCAGTTTCCGGCGGGCGTTGCGCTTTTGGTTGCGGGTGGCCGGTCCGGGGCTGGTCTGAGTCGGTGGTGGGCCGCCGCCGGCGTGCGGGGCTGCGAGACCCGAAGCTCCCGACGCGATTTGCGTGTTGGTCGGCGAAAAAGCGGCCGGCAGCGGCGGGCGGGGTGGGTGCTCGGGTTGAGTTCGCCGGGGAGCGTTTCCGAGTGGGTTGGGGTGATTGGGGGCGTTTGGAAAGGGGTTGGGGTTCGGAACCGGATCGCGGTGTGTGGTTTCGGGCTTCGGGCTCTGATCACCTGCGGTTTTGCGGGGTCGGGGGGCACAGTTGGGCGTCGAGTACCGGTTTCGTGCGCTCCGACGCCCTCGACGCCACTGTGGGGCCGAAACTGCGCAGTGGACGTCGACTTCGCGTGCTGCGCCCTCACAAAGGCCATCGAGGAGACCGAAAGTGCCCAGTGGAGGTCGAAACCGGATCCCGAGGCACCCGCAAACCACTCCCAGCAACGCTGACCTGCGGTTTTCTCTCACCCAAAGGCTGCGGCACTCCACGGGATCCGGTTTCGTGAACCGACGCCACCCACCACCCACCGAAATTACCCGACGCACCCGGGACGCCTCTCCGGCAGCCCTGACCCGAGTCCCCTCCCGGCCACTGCCGGCCCGGTTTTCGCCGACCAACAAGCCCGTCTCGTCGGGAGCTTGGGGTCTTGGAGCCCTGCATGCCGGCGGCGGCCCATCGCCGACTCTGACCGGCCCCGGCCCGGCCACCCGCAACCAAAAGCGCAACGCCCGCCGGAAACCGGCCGACCCACTCGGGAAGGTCACTCGGCGGACTCGCCCCGAGCCCCCTCCCTGCCCGCCGCTGCCGGCCGCTTTTTCGCCGAGCAACACGCTTGTCTCGTCGGGAGCCCTCGTCTCGGAGCCCTGCATGCCGGCGGCGGCCCATCGCCGACTCTGACCAGCCCCGGCCCGGCCACCCGCAACCAAAAGCGCAACGCCCGCCGGAAACCGGCCGACCCACTCGGGAAGGTCACTCGGCGGACTCGACCCGAGCGCCCTCCCTGCCCGCCGCTGCCGGCCGCTTTTTCGCCGAGCAACACGCTTGTCTCGTCGGGAGCCCTCGTCTCGGAGCCCTGCACGCCGGCGGCGGCCAACCACCCGACTCTGACCGGCCTCGCACCAGCCACACGCAACCCCAGGCGCAACGCCGGCCGGGAACACCCGACCCACTCGGGAAGGCATCTCAGCGCACTCGACCCGACCGCCCGCCGCACACCCCACCCACCCCACCCCGCGTCCGCTGTGCGCTACGTGTCGTTCGATGCGTCGTGTACCAGCAGCGCGATCTGTACGCGGTTGTTGAGGTCCAGCTTGGTGAGTAGTCGGGAGACGTAGGCCTTGACCGTGGCGATGCTGATGGAGAGTTCCTTGCCGATTTCGGCGTTCGTGTGGCCCTTGCCGACCAGCGTGGCTACGGCGCGTTCGCCGTCGCTCAGGTGGGCGAGGGCGGATTGGGCTCGGGCTCGGCGGGAGTCGATGGTCGTTGTGGCGACGTAGGTCATCATGCGGCGCAGCACGTCGGGGGAGAGCATCGGTTCGCCGGCTGCGACGCGGCGGATGGCCTCGACGATGTCCGGCGGCGGGGTGTGTTTGAGCAGGAAGCCGCCGGCGCCGGCCCGCATCGCCTTGAGGATGTGGTCGTCGGTGTCGAAGGTCGTCATCACGATCACCTCCGGCGCCTCGGGGCGGGCCCGCAGGGTCGCGGTGGCGGCCAGGCCGTCCACGCGGGGCATCCGGATGTCCATCAGCACCACGTCGGGCCGGTGTTCGTCGACCGCGCCGAGTACGTCGGCGCCGTCGGACACCTCGCCGACGACGCGGATGTCGGGCAGCCCGGACAACATCATGGACAGTCCGGCTCGAACCAGCGCGTCGTCGTCGACGACGAGGACCCGGACACAGCCTTCGGTGCTTTTCACTTGGCCAACGGTAGCCACACGCGCAGGCTGAAGTCGCCGTCGGTGGTGGGGCCGTGGTCCAGGCGCCCACCCACCAGGGCGACGCGTTCGCGCAGGCCGATCAGGCCCGCGCCCGCGCCGGGGATGGCGGTGGGGCGGTGGCCGTGGGGGAGGCGGTTGACCACCTCGATGGCGAGGCCGTCGTCGGGGGCGGGGGCGACGAGGACCCGGACCCGGGCGCCGGGGGCGTGTTTGCGGGCGTTGGTCAGCCCCTCCTGGACGATCCGGTACGCATGCCGGCCGGTGCGTCCCGATACCGAAGGCAGGTCGGCCAGGTCCAGGTCGACGGTCGCGCCGGCCAGTCGCGATTCCTCGATCAGCGCGGGCAGGTCGTTCAGCACGGGCTGGGGCCGTTCGGGCCCGCCGTCGCCGTCGTCGTCGGGGTGGGCCCGCAGGACGCCGATCACCTCGCGCAGGTCCTCCAGGGCCTCGAACGCGCATTGGCGGATCACCTCGGCGGCGCGGGCCTCCTCCGGCGAGGCGCCGGCCCGGTACTCCAGCGCGCCCGCGTGGATCGCGAGCAGCGAGATCCGATGCGCGAGCACGTCGTGCATTTCCCGGGCCAGCCGCTCGCGTTCGAGGTGGCGGGCCTCCTCCACACGCAGCCGCTGGCCCTCCTCGGCCTGCCGGGCCCGCTCGCGCCAGGACGCGGTCAATTCGTGTTGGGAACGGATCAGCATCCCGGTGGCCACGGCGGTGCTGACCAGCAGCGTCATGGCCAGGACCGACGACCAGTAGGAGCGGGTCGATTCGGCGCCCACCCAGAACGTGCCGGAGACGAGCGCGATTTCCAGGCCGGCGACGGACGTGGTGACCCGCCACGGTCGCCGGATCGCCAGGCTGAGCAGGACGACCGGCGCGGACCCGGTGATCGCGGCGGAGAAGAAGCCCACGAGTACCCAGGTCACCGCGAGCCCGGTCGGCCGGTTGCGGCGCTGCAGCAGCATGGCCACGAGCATGATCCCGCCGAGGACGGTCTCGATCACGACGTTCGGCGGGTGGTCGTCCTCCTGGATGGCGGTCACGAGGATCATCGCGCCGAGTCCGAACGCGCCGAGCGCGTAGCCGAGGTCGATGCCCCATTCGCGACGGGTCCGCTCGGGAACCAGGGTGCGGAGCACTGAGGTACGCGACACGGAGGTGCGAGCCCCCGTGGTGGGGGCGGCTCGGCGGAGGCGGCTCTTGATCACGCTCCAGCCTAGGCAGCGCCGTCGGTGCTCCGGCAGTGACCGGGAGTCGACGCCGCCATCGACTTTGGTCGGTCGTTCGCCGGCCGTCGGACCGCTACCGTCCCGCCTCCACCCGATCTGGCTCCACCACCGCCCGCGCCCCGCTTACGCTCCGCCGCGCCCCCGGGATCGACCACGCCAGCACGGCCGCCAGGAGGCAACCGACCCCGAGCATGCCGAAGCAGACCAGGTAGCCCGTCAACCCCGGCGCGTGGGCGACGCCCGCGGCCCGGGCCGTGGCCGCGCCCGCCGGGCTCGCGCTCAGGATCGCGCCGAGTATCGCCGTCCCGGTCGCGCCGCCGACCGTGCGCAGCACCGCGTTCATCCCGTTGGCCACCCCGGTCATGTCCGCCGGCACGTGGTCGTTGATCAGCGCCGGCATCGCCGAGAAGGCCAGTCCCAGGCCGAACCCGAACAGCACGCCGACCATCGAGAACGCCCACCAGTGCCCGTGCAGCGGCAGCAGCAGGGCGAACGCCGTACCGCTGAGCACCGGCCCCAGGACCAGCGCCGGTTTGGGGCCGTGGCGATTGGTCATCCGGGCGGCGACCGGCGCGGCGGCCAGGTTGCCGAGGGTGCCCGGGAGCATGATCAGGCCCGCGATCAGGACCGACTTGCCGAAGCCGTAGCCGAGCGCCGACGGCGCCTGGATGAACGGCGGGAACAGCAGCGACGAGCCGTACATCGCCATGCCCGTGAAGATCCCCGACAGGTTGGCGAGCAGGACCGGTCGGCGGGCCATCACCCGCAGGTCGACCAGGGGTTCGGGGTGGTGCAGGGCCCAGCCGATCCAGGCGGCGAACAGCAGTACGGCCAGGGCCAGGCCGCCGACGACCAGCGGATCGCCCCACCCGGATCGGCTGCCCGTACTGACCGCGGCGAGCAGCGCGGCCAGCCAGCCGGACAGGGTCAGCGCGCCGATCAGGTCCACGTGGCCCTGCCGCCGCTCGGCGGTGTCCGGCACGACTCGCCACACCATGGCCATGGACAGCAGCGCGACCAGCGCGGAGAGCCAGAACAGCAGGTGGTAGTCCCAGCGGTCGGCGATCAGTCCGGTGCTGACCGAGCCGAAGGTGGCGCCGACGCTGATCGTGGCGCCGATGGTGGCGATGCTGCCGGCGGAGCGTTCCTTGGGGAACTCGTCGCGGACCACGCTGAGGGCGAGCGGGACCACGCCGCCGCCCATGCCCTGGAGTACGCGCCCGGCGATCAGCATCACGTAGGAGGTGGTGCACGCGGCCAGGATCGAGCCGAGCGCGACCGCGGCCAGCGCGTACAAGAGGAAACGTTTGCGCCCGCGCAGGTCGCCGAGCCGGCCGAGCAGCGGGGTGGCCACGGCCGAGGCGAGCAGGTTGCCGGTGAGCACCCAGGCGATGGCCGAGCTGGAGACGCCGAGCCGGTTTTGCAGTTGGGGCAGGATCGGCGAGACCACGGTCTGCATGACCGCCATCGTGGTCGCGGCGAAGGACAGGGCGACCAGGATCGTGGTCGGGCCGTGGCGTTTGGTCGATGTGCGCCCGGCCCCCTTCGGATCGGTGCTCATGCCGTCAGCGGCCGGTCCTCGACCCAGTCACAGTGCAGGGTGCGGGTCTCGATGCGCCAGCCCTCGTCGGTGCGCACGAACGTGTCCAGGTAGCGGATGGACATCACCCGGTCGCGGCGCACGCCGTCCGACTCGTAGATGTGGTGTGCGGTGCAGTACGTCTCGCCGTCGGCGCGGTCGCCGTCGGGGGCGAAGGTGATCAGCTGATTGGCGATCAGGTGGGTGGTGACCAGGTAGCGGTCCAGGCTCGCCAGCGCGCGGGCGATCTCGGCGCGGCCGGCGCGTACCGCGGGGGGTTCGGTGGATCCGGGGTCGCGGTGGATCACCAGCCGGCCCTCGGGGGTGAACATCGAGGCGACGAGGTCGGGCTTGCGGCGATCCGCGCCGTGTGCGTATGTCTGCACCAGATCGCGGAGTTCGCTGCGATCGCGCAGTCGGCTCGGCGTGTGCGCAGCGGGCGAATCCGCCTCGTCGTCGTGCATGTCCACCCTTTCGGCAACCGTGTTCGCATGCTGGCAGCAGTTGGATGACACACGCAAGTTAATCTGACGTTGCGTCAGTTACACTGCCCGCGCCATCGCACCACGTCACGGCGGTACAACGGCCCCGAACCCCCCGAACCCCCGGCCCGCCTCACCCCTCCTGTGCCACGAACACCACATCCGGCTCGCCCCGAACAACCGGCACCCGCTCCACCCGCACCCGCCCGAAGTGTTCCCGCAGCCGGTCGGCGAAGCCGGGGGAGGCCGTCGCGCTCCACACCGTCAGTACGCCCCCCGGTGCCAACCGATCGCGCAGCGCGGCCAGTCCGGCGTCGTCGTAGAGCGAGGCGTTGCCGTCGGTGACCGTCCAGTCCGGCCCGTTGTCGATGTCCAGGCACAGCGCGTGGAAACGTTCCTCGCCGGCCCCGGAGCGCACCCAGGCCACCAGGTCGGCGGTGACCACCTGTACCCGCGCGTCGTCCAGCGCGTGGCCGGAGAAGGGCGCCAGCGGTCCGCGCCCCCAGCGCACGACGGCCGGTTCGCGCTCGATCACACGCACGTGCGCGACGCGCGGGTCGGTCAGCGTCTCGCGCAGGGTGAAGCCGACGCCCAGGCCGCCGACCAGCACGCGCAGGTCGCCCGGCGCGGTCACGGCCGCGAGCGCGGTGCGCGCGAGCAGGCGCTCGGAGGCGCCCGCGCGAGTGTCCATCAAAAAGCACCCGTTGCTGATGATTTCGTAGTGTTCGCCCGCGCGGCGCAGGGCGAGTTCGCCGTCCGCCGCCGGAACGCGTTCGATCTCTTCCGCGTTGGTGGTCGGCTCGAACGTATGCATCGATTCACTGACTCCTTGTCGCTTTATGGAGAACGGGTGTCGTCGTGTCGCCTTTTCCGTGCCGCCGTATCGCTTCGAATGCCTCACGAACCCCTCGGGTATCTCCCGGCACCAATTCTCCGCACCTCGTAACAGTGCCATCACGAAGCCCGGAAACGACCGTCCGTACGGTCCGATCGGTGACACGTGTGTACTCGTGCACCCCACCTCGTATCCGGCTTCGTCAGGGCTGCCGGCCAGCGGTTTTCGCCGGTTCGGTGACCCTTGCACCCTGTAGGACACCCGGTTAAGGTCCCGGCCATTGCTTCATGGCCCATTAACTGATGGCATGTCAGATCCAGTCGCGAGGATGCCTCGCAGACGGGGCGGAAGCACAAGACGTGAACAACGCGAGCACAGCGCAGGAGAAGTACGTGAGAGCGCACCGGGCCCTCGGCCCGGCCCGCGGAAACGAAGTGTCGGGAGGGCTGATGGCATCAACTTCCGCCGGGCGGCGCGGGATGCGCCGACGAGCGGCGGCCGGCTTGCTGGTCGTGCCGCTCCTTGTGGCGGTCGGCTGTAGCCGCTCGGGCGAGGACGCGGTGGCCAAGGGACCGGGATCGGGCGGCGGCGGCCCCGCGGCCACCGGTACCAAGGACGGCAAGGCCCCCGTCGGCACCGGCGCGCCGGGCGACTTCGGCACGCTCAAGGACGTGTGCGGCAAGGGCGACGGCAAACCGCTGACCAAGAAGGCCGATCGGGGCGTGACCGAGAAGCAGATCTCGGTGAGCGTGACCGGCGACCCGGGCGCTCCCGCACAACCGGGCCTGGGCAAAGAGTTCTTCGAGATGGCCGACGGCTTCACCAAGTGGTGCAACGGCCTCGGCGGAATCAACGGCCGCACCATCAAGCTGACCCAGCGCGACGCCGCGCTGAGCAACGTGGGCACCGTGATGACCGCCGCCTGCCAGAACGACTTCATGGTCGTCGGCGGCGGCAACCCGTTCGACAACGACGGCGTCAAGGCCCGTACCGGATGCAAGCTCGGCGCCTTCCCCGCCTACGTGGTGGGCGAGGAGTCGGCCAAGGCCGACCTGCAGGTGCTCGCGGTGGGCCTGCCGACCACGACCACCGTGGTGGGCGCCTACAAGGCGGTCTTCGCGGCGCGTCCCGAGGTCAAGGCCAAGGTCGGCCTGCTCGGGCAGAACATGGCTTCGCTGCGGCCCGCGATGGCCCGCTACAAGGCCGGCGTGGAGGCGGCGGGCGGCACCGTCGTCTTCAAGGAGGACGTCCCCGTCATGCCGCCCCCGGGGCGCACGACGCTGGAGAAGATGAAGCAGGCCGGCGTCGAGATGCTGATCACCACCTGGCTCGCGGTGGATTCGGCGTCGATGTTCCGCGAGATGGACGCGATGAACTGGCACCCCAAGGTCATCGTCAGCGACGCCTCGGCATACAACCGCTACACCCTGGCCTCCGCCAAGAACTCGAAGATCCCGGACACCTACATCTACCCGACCTACGTGCCGCAGTCGCTCGGTGACAAGAACCCGGCCGTGCAGAAGGCACTGGAGATCCTGCACCTCGCCGAGCCGAGCAAGGACCTGGAGTTCTTCCACATGTCGGGGATCAACTCCTGGCTGCTGTGGGCGAGCGCGGTCAAGGAGTGCGGTACCGAGCTGACCACCGAGTGTGTGCTGGCCAAGGGCAAGCGGGCGAACTGGGACGCGGGCGGCCTGTTCGCCCCCGGTCCGATCGTGGAGACCAAGGACGTACGCGCCTCGGACTGCTTCACCATGGTCAAGGCCACCGCCAAGGGCTTCGAGTACGACGCCGCGCTGACCAAGCCGAACAAGGCCGAGTTCTTCAACTGCGACCCGGGCAACGTGGTCGCCGTCGCCGCGGGCGCGCCCAGTGCGCCGCCGTCGGCCCCGGCCACGACCCCGCCCGGCGACGGGGGAACCGCTCCGCCGCCCGCCGGCGATTCGGGCACCGGCAACCCGCCGCCCGGCGACGGGGGCGAGCCGCCGCCGGCCGCGCCGCCGGAGGAAGTGACCTCCTAGCCCCGGCCCACGGTGACCTCCCGAGCCCACCGGGCCGGGAGCACACCCCCACTCCACGCGTCACCGGAAGCACCGGAAGCACCCGAAACACCGGATGCACCCGCAGCACCCGCAGCACCCGCGACACCCCGTCGCCCTCTCGCCCCGCACCGGGCGGGAGGGCGGCCCCGCGGCCCTGACGACCTGTCAGGCGCCGTGCCGCACCAGTCTCCGAGACCGATCGCCCCGCGACACGGCCCGGCCCGAACGGAGGGCGCGTGCACGAGTTCATCATCCTCACCATCAGCGGCCTGGTCACCGGCGGCATCTATGCCATCACCGCCGGCGGCCTGACCCTGACCTACACCACCACGGGCATCTTCAACTTCGCCCACGGCGCCACCGGCGCGCTCGCCGCCTTCACCTACTGGCAGCTGCACTTCGACTGGGGTTGGCCGGTGTGGCTGTCCCTGCTGGTCGTGCTCGGTGTGCTGGCCCCCGCGTTCGGGGTGTTCCTGCACTTCGCCATCATGCGCAGGCTCGAGGGCACGTCGGAGACCACCCGCCTGATGGTCACCGTCGCGGTGCTGCTGAGCCTGCTGGCCGCGGTGATGTGGATCTGGGATCCGCAGACCCCGCGCAACGTGGTCAACTTCTTCCCCGGCGAGTCCGTGGACATGGCCGGCACCCGGGTCTCCTACCACGACCTGATCACCCTGGCCGTCGCGCTGATCGTGGCGGTCGGCCTGTGGGTGCTGCTGCGCTCCACCCGCGCGGGCGTGGCCATGCGCGCCACCGTCGACGACCGCAACCTGGCCGTGCTCAACGGCTCGCGCCCCGAAGTGCCCGGCATGCTGGCCTGGGCCACCGGCACCATGCTGGCCGCGGTCGCGGGCATCCTGATCGCCCCCAAACTCTCCTTCGCCGCGCTGCCGCTCACGCTGCTGATCGTCAACGCCTACGCCGCAGCGGTGATCGGCCGGCTCAAGAGCCTGCCGTGGACGTTCGTCGGCGCGATGATCATCGGCCTGGTCACCGAGTACGGCAAGGGCTACCTCACCGAGACCCGCTTCCCGACCGCCGGCCCGTACCTGTCCGGCCTCAGCGACTCGATGCCCGTCCTGGTGCTGTTCGTGGCGATCATGCTGCTGCCCACCTCCCGGCTGCGCGGCCACGCCTCCTCCCGCACCAGGGAGATCTCGCACCGCCCCACCTGGACCGGCTCGCTGGTCTTCGCCGCCATCGTGATCGCGGGCGCCGTGGTCGCCGCCAACTCCCTCGCCGCCGCCGACCTGTTCGCCAGCACCCGGATGTGGGGCTTCGCGCTGATCGGCCTGTCGGTGATCCCGCTGGTCGGCTACGCCGGGAAGATGTCGCTGGCCCAACTGGGCTTCGCCGGCATCGGCGCGATCTGCGTCTCACACCTGGGCTCGGGCGGCAACCCGCTGGGGTTGTTGTGGGCCGCGCTGATCTGCGCCGGCATCGGCGTGCTCGTCGCGCTGCCCGCGCTGCGCCTGTCCGGGATCTATCTGGCCCTGGCCACCGCCGCGTTCGCGGTGATGCTGGACCGGTGGATCTTCGGCCTGCCCGCCTTCACCTGGGGCGACACGAAGATCGACCTGTTCAACAGCGGCACGCTCAACTTCGAGCGCTTCGACTGGCCCGGCGTCGACATCTCCTCCGACCGGGCCTACTTCATCTTCGGCGCGGTCTTCTTCGCACTGTCCTCGCTGGTCGTGGTGTGGATCCGGCGCGGCGAGTTCGGCCGCAGGCTGCTGGCCATGAAGGACAGCCCCGCGGCCTGCGCGACGATCGGGATGAACCACAAGCTGACCACGCTCACCGTCTTCGGGCTCTCCGCCGCGATGGCCGGCGTCGGCGGCGGCATCCTGGGCGGCGCGGCCGGCACCCTGTCCCCGGTCAACTTCGACTTCACCGCCGGGCTCTCGGTGCTGATGCTGATGGTGATCGCCGGGCTCACCTCCCCGGGCGCCGCGCTGTTCGCGGGCATCTTCCTGGGCACCCCGCTGATGACCAACCTCTTCCCCGACTACGCCCAGCTCACCACCATCCTGATCGGCCTCAACGGCATCGCGCTCGGCAAGAACCCGAACGGCTTCATCGCCGCCAAGATCCGCCCCGAATGGGAGCCCGCGCTGCGCCGCCCGGTCGTCCTCGCCGGCAGCGCCGCCGCCCAACTGGCGCTGATCGTGCTGCGGTTCACCGACGTGATCGGCAACTGGCCGTTCGTGATCGGCATCCTGCTCGCGGTGATCGGCATCCCGGCCGCGCTCAAGATCGAGGTGATGATCAAGGCGCCGCGGACCGAACCGGAGGTGCCCGAGGGCCTGTCCGGGCAACCCGAGGGCCTGGGGCTGAACGGAAACCGGTTCAAGGCCGCCGACATCGAGGCGCTGGACAAACTCATCGCGCTGCCCTCGCTGCCCGCGGCGGCGACGGCCGCGGCACCGTCACCCATCCTGCCGGGAGCACGTCATGGGGCTTGAGGTCGAGGGCGTCACGGTCCGCTTCGGCGGCCACACGGCCCTGAACAACGTCGACATCTGGGCCCACGAGGGCAAGGTCACCGGCTTGATCGGGCCCAACGGCGCGGGCAAGACCACCATCTTCAACGTGATCACCGGCCTGCAACCGCCCTCCTCGGGACAGGTGCGGATGGACGGGCGCGACGTCAGCAAACTGGCGCCGTACCGCCGGGCCCGGCTCGGCATGGCCCGCACCTTCCAACGCCTCGAACTGTTCGGCTCGTTGTCGGTCCGGGAGAACATCCAGGTCGCCGCCGCGCAGTACCGCCGGCTGCACCGGGGCACCAGGGAGACGCCGCAGGACACCGCCGCGCGCCTGCTGCACCGCCTCGACCTGACCGCGATCGCGCACGTGCGCGCCGACCAACTGCCCACCGGGCAGGGCCGCGTGGTCGAGTTGGCCCGCTCGCTGGCCTGCCGGCCCAAGATCCTGCTCCTGGACGAGCCCGCCTCGGGCCAGGACGACGAGGAGACGCGCGGCTTCGGCCAACTCCTGCGCGAGATCGCCGCCGACGGCGTCGCTGTACTTCTGGTCGAGCACGACATGGACCTGGTGATGAACACCTGCGACGAACTGCACGTACTTGACTTCGGCAAAAAAATCGCCAACGGTACGTGCGACGAGATCCGCAACAACGCCGCCGTCCAGGCGGCCTACCTCGGTACCGCGGACGCGGCGGAGGCCGACGAAGTCCTTCAGGAGACGGTATGACCCTGAATGTGGCCGACGCGCAGCCGGCCGGCGCGCCGAGCGCCCCGCCGCTGCTCGAACTGCGCGGGATCAGCGCCGCGTACGAGCAGGTCGAGGTGCTGCACAAGGTGGACCTCGCGGTGCCCACCGGCAAGGTGATGGCGGTGCTCGGACCCAACGGCGCCGGCAAGACCACGATGCTCAAGGTGATCACCGGGCTGCACCAGCCCACCACCGGCGACATATACCTCGCCGGCCGGTGTGTCACCGGGGCCGCGCCCGTGGACCTGGCCCGGATCGGCCTGTGCAGCATCCCGGAAGGCCGCGGCGTCTTCCCCAATCTCACCGTGTCCGAGAACCTGTGGATGGCGACCTATCGAGGAGTCTCCCGCAAGGAGATCGAGGAGAAGGTCTTCCCGATCTTCCCCCGCCTCGAACAGCGCCGGAACCAGGCCGCGGGCACGATGTCGGGCGGCGAGCAGCAGATGCTGGCCGTCGCCCGGGCGATCGCCACCAACCCGGCCATCATCCTGCTCGACGAGTTGTCGATGGGCCTCGCGCCCCTCGTCGTCGACCAGCTGTACGACGTGGTCGGCAAGATCGCCGAGACCGGTGTCACCGTGCTTTTGGTCGAGCAGTTCGCGCGCACGGCCCTGGCCGTCGCCGACCTCGCCGCGGTCATGAGCGGTGGCCGGATCCTTCAGGTCGGCACCCCGGACGAGATCGCCGGCGACCTGCACAGCGCGTACCTGGGCGGCTGATCGCACATGGCCGTCGGGTACGCATCAACCTCACGGCGACCCACGAGGTGAGCACTTATATGAGTATGAACAGCGTGAACGCCGACGGGCAGCCACCCGCACCCGCGGGCCCGCCCCCCGGCGTGCCGCCGACGGTTCCGCAGGGCGTGCCGACCGCCGGGCCACCGGCGTACGCACCGCCGCGCCACGCGGCCGTCCCGGCGGCCACCCAGGACCGGACCCGGCAGTTCACCGCCGACGTCGGGGCCCTCAAGCTGCGCGCACCCAAGACCATGCTCGACACCCAGCTGATGTGGCTGGGCGTGGGGCTGATGGTGCTCGGGATCGGGATGGGCTTCGGCGCCTACTTCATGTCCCACGGCACGACGCTGATCCTGACCCAGAACGACGCCATCACCCTGGGCATCTCGGCGATCCCGGTCTCGCTCCTCGGGTTCGCCCTGTTCCTGCGCTTCTCGCTGTCCACCTTCATGCGGTTCTGGCTGGCCCGGCTGATCGCCGCCCAGCAGAGCCCGCAGCAGGGGCCGGCGGACGCGGGCACGGACACCACGGCGGTATTGCCGACCACACCGGCGAAGCACTGAACGATCGTGGCCCTCGACCGCTTCGGGGGCTCCTCAACGGGCCGCGCGCGGTGTCATCCTGAACGGGACGGACGCCGCGCGCAGCACCCGTGGAGGGCAGCGAGGACATGAGCGAGAACCCACCGCCGGGAGATGCCGCCCCGCCCGACACGACCACACCGCGCGACGGCCGCCGCCTGCGCCTGGTCACCACGGTGTGGGCGGTGCTGATGGCGCTCGCGATCGTGATGATCGTCCTGATGTTGCGCAGCTAGAGCCGTTTCCGGCAGCGCACCCGCACGTGCGGATGGCCGACCCCGTGCGGGGCCGGCCATCCGCACGTGCGCGGGTTGCTCAGATCGCCGGCGGCAGGTCCACCAGCGCGCCGAGCGTGCCCCGGTGTCGGTCCGCGGTGCCCAGAAGCAGCGCCGAGGACATCGCCCGCTTGAGGTACAGGTGCGCCGGGTGCTCCCAGGTGAAGCCGATCCCGCCGTGCATCTGCACACACTCCTCCGCCGTGCGCACCGCCACCTCGGAGCAGTACGCCTGGGCCAGCGCGGTGGCCACCGCCGCGTCGGCGGAGTCCTCCGCCAGGCACGCCGCCGCATAGCGGGCCGCGGCCCGGGCCGACGCCAGGTCCGACCACAGGTCGGCCGCACGATGGCGCAGCGCCTGGAACGAGCCGATCGGCCGGCCGAACTGGTGACGCACCTTCAGATAGCCGACCGCCTCGGCCAACGCCTGCTCGGCCACGCCCAGTTGCTCGGACGCGAGCAGCGCCGCGCCGTAGCGCACCGCGTGCCCCAGGGCCCGTTCGGCGTGCTCGGGACCGGCCACCACCCGACCGCGGACCTGATCCAGCGTCACCTGGCCCACCGGGCGCGTCGCATCCAACGAGGTCACCGCGCCGCGCGACAGGTTCGCCGCGTCACCGGCCACCAGCGCCAGATGCGGCTCGCCGGAAACGATCACCGGCAACACCAGCAGCTCGGCCCGATCCACGGCCAACACCCCGGTCACCGCGCCGGTCAGGGACAACTCCCCGTCCTCCCACGTCCCCGTCACCGACAGCGGGAAGCCCGCCTCCGGCCAGGTGGTCGCGGTCACCGCGAGCGTGGCGGTACGGGTCCCCTCCGCCAGCGCGCGCAGCGCGGCATCGCGCGCCGCACCGGCCGGACAGGCGAGCAGCGCCGAGGTGGCCAGTACCGCGCTGGCCAGGAACGGCACCGGCGCCACCGCGCGGCCCAGCTCCTCCAGCGCCACCGCGACCTCCCGCGGCCCCGCGCCGGCCCCGCCGAACTCCTCGGGGATCAGCAGCCCGGCCAACCCCAACTCGGCCGCCACCGCCTTCCACAGGCCCTCGTCGTACGCCTCGTCGGTGTCGATCCGGGCCAGCACGTCGTGCCACCCGCACCGGTCCCGCAGCAGCTCGCGCAGCGTCGCGCGCAACTCCTCCTCGATCTCGCCGTACAGCAGCGAGGGAATCGTGGGCTCGCTCACCGGGGCATCTCCTTCCACGCCACCTTCGTATCGGTGCGCGGCTCGCGCGGCAGATCCAGCACCCGGTCCGCGATCACGTTGCGCAACACCTCCGAGGTGCCGCCCTCGATCGAATTGCCCTTGGCCCGCAGGTAGTAGTAACCCGGAGCGCGCGCGCCGAGCGAGGCCTGGCCCATGTCGCTGCGCCGCATGGTCCACTCGTCGTAGCCCAGGCCCTCCTCGCCGGTCAGCTCCAGCCACAACCGGGTCACGTCCTGGTTCAGCCGCGCGTAGGCGATCTTGGCCGCCGACCCCTCCGGCCCGGGCGCCCCGACCGCGAGTTGCTGGCGGATGCGCTCGTTGCCGAGCCGGGCCACCTCGCACTCCACCCAGGCCCGAAGCAGCCGGTCGTGCAGGCCGGGAGTGCGCAACTCCGGCCGGTCGCGCCACATCCGCGCCACCGCCCCGATCGCGTTCGCCTCGCGGGGCGCGGCGCCGCCGCCGATGGCCACCCGCTCGTTCATCAGCGTGGTGTTCGACACCGCCCAGCCCTGACCCACCTCACCCGCGCGATGCGCGTCGGGCACGCGTACGTCGGTCAGGAATACCTCGTTGAACTCGGCCTGTCCGGTGGCCTGGCGCAGCGGGCGCACCTCCACCCCGGGCGAGGTCATGTCCAGGAAAAAGTAGGTCAGCCCCTGGTGCTTGGGCAGGTCCGGATCGGTCCGGGCGAGCAACATCGCCCAGCGCGCCTTGTGCGCGAGCGAGGTCCACACCTTCTGGCCGGTCACGATCCAGTCGCCGTCGCCGTCGCGCACCGCCCGGGTGGCCAGCCCCGCCAGGTCCGATCCCGCGCCGGGCTCGCTGAACAGCTGGCACCAGACCTCCTCGCCGGTCCACAGCGGGCGCAACAACCGCGCGCGCGACTCGGCGTTGCCGTGCGCGACGATCGTGGGCGCGCCCATCCCGAGGCCGATCGGATTGCGGTACGCGCTGACCACCTTGGCGCCGGCCGTGATCAACGCGTCCTCGACCACCTGTTGCAGCGCCCGCGAGGCGCCCAGACCGCCGCAGCCGACGGGGAAGTGCACCCAGGCCAGGCCCGCGTCGAAGCGGTGCCCGAGGAATTCCACCGAGGACATCGTGGTGGGATCGTGCGCCGCGACCAAGTCGGCCACCCGCCGCCGCAGTTCCGCCGCGTCGAGCGGGCCGCCCGCGGCCGGTGGGCCCTCGGGAGCGGTGCCCGACGCGGCCCGGGGTTCGTTGCCGAGCCCGTCGTCGTGCCCGTTGTCGGGCTGGTTGTCCGTATCGCTCACGCCGCCCCGCTCTCGCACAGGAGGTGCCTCCGTTCGCCACCATGACGCCCTGTTCCCGTCGTACGACACACCGTCGACAACCGGGCCACCTGGATGCTAAGTGCTGAACTCACCGGTAGGAAGCCCGTGCCCGGGCCCCCAACCCGCACGCGCAGGCGATATGTTCTTGTCCCCGTGTGATCGAGTACACGCACGGTCTCCAGCCGCCGGCTTCCGGGTTTTTGCGTGTCGCAAGGGGGTTGTCACAAGCCATGACCGCCGAAGAACTCGAGGCGGGTCTCGCCGCCGAACTCGCCGCGGACGGGGAGTCGGTCACCGAAGCACTGGACCGGTGGTCGGCGCACACCCCGATGCGGGTCTTCATCCACTACGGCGAGCACGGCCTGGACCTCGGCTACGCCGAGGCCAAGCGGGCCACCGACACGATCGCCGGCAACCTGGCCCGGGCGGGCGTGCGGCGCGGCGACCGGATCGCGGTGCACTGCCGCAGCTCGTACGCGGCCGCGCTGTGGATGTTCGGCATCTGGAAGGCGGGCGCGGTCTACTGCCCGATCGACCCGGACCTGATCGGCGACCCGCTGGTCGAGCAGCTGGAGTCCACCGCACCGCTGCTCGTGGTCACCGAGCGCATGCTGGTGCAGTCGCTGGAGGCGGTGCGCCCGCACCTGGACCGGCTGCCCCGGCTGACCGTGCACGACGCGGTCGGGCCGCGTCCGCCGCACGGCTATCCCGAGATCGCCTACGCCAACTTCCTGGCCCGCGCCGAGCCGCCGGGCGTGGTCAACGACCCCGCCGACGTCGCGATGATCGTGCACACCGCCGGGGTGACGGGCCGGCCCAAGGCCGCCGTGCTGCCGCACCGCTGGCTGGCGGCGTACACCCTGCTGCTGCGCCGGCTGACCACGCCGGACGACGTGGTGCACGTGGACCTGCCGATGCACTCGCTCCAAGGCGCGTTCGCCGGGCTGGCCCGGGCGGCCTGGACCGGCGCGGGGGTGTCGTTGTGGGACCGGTTCCACCCGGTCGACTTCTGGCGCCGGGTGACGGCAGCGGGGGCCACCAGCGCGGTGCTCACCGAGACGATGGTGGGCTGGCTCTCCGGTGCGCCCGAGCGGCGCGGCGAGCGGGACAACCCGCTGAGCAAGGTGCTGATGCAGCCGCTGCCCGCGATCCACCACTCGTTCGCGCGCCGCTACGGCATCGACACCGTGGTGGCGGGCTACGGGCAGGTCGAAACCGGACTGCCGATCGCCGCCGTGCTGATCGGCGCCGACCCGGGAGAGGGCACCCCGGAGGCGCTGCGGCGCGGGCTGGGGGCGAAGGAGGTCAAGCGGGTGTGCGACCGCCTGGGCGTACCGGTGCTGCCCGCGTCGCGGATCGTGCGCCGGGGCTGTCTGGGCGCGCCGCTGCCGTTCACCCGGGTGGCGATCCTGGACGAGCACGACCGGCCGGTGCCGCGCGGGGTGGTGGGCCACCTGGCGATGCGTCCGCATCTGCCGGGGCTGCTGGTCCAGGAGTACGTGGGCGACCCGCTGAGCATTGCCGAGGCCACCCGCAACCTGTGGTTCCACACCGGCGACGCGGCGGTGTTCGACGAGGAGGACGGGCTGCTGCACTTCGTCGACCGGGTCGTGGACCGGATCCGGATCCGCGGCGAGAACGTGTCGGCGTACCACATCGAGGACCTGGTCAACCAGCATCCCGACATCGCGGTCGGTGCGGTGTTCGGGGTGCCCGCCGACCGGGACGACGAGGACGAGGTGGTGCTGTACGCCGAGCCGGAGCCGGGTCGGCCGCTGGATCCCGACGAGCTACGCGCGTGGTGCACCCAGTCGTTGCCCGCGTACATGCGGCCGGCGTACGTGCGGATCGTGGCCCGGATGCCGCGGACGCCGAACGGGCGGGTGGAGAAGTATCGGCTGCGCAGGCACTTCCTGGGCCTGACGGATCGGCCGGGCCCGGCGGTGCGCGGGGTCACGGTGACCACGGCGACGGCCACGCCGATGCCCACGGCCCGACCGGCGCTCGCCCCGGCGCTGTCCCCGGTGCGCTCCGCGCTGCCGCCGTCGTTGCCCCCGGGGACGGGTCGCTGAGCGGCGCGCCGCGCGGGGCCCGCCCCGGTCTCTGACGATCATGCGGACAGCCGATCGTGCGGATATGTCGCTTTCCAGCGGGAAGGCGTACCACGCACGCGATTTCGCGGGCGCGGGACGGATCCGAGGAGCGGCACCCCATGGAGAGCACGAAGGGCGTCAGCGGTCCCTCCGCCGAATCCGGCGTGGGGCGGCATCGACGCAGCGGCAAGGGATTCGGGTTCGGTCTGCTCGTGGTGCTCGGCGTGGTCCTGATGCTCGGCGGGGTCGTCGGCCTGATCTACACGGGCCTGGCCACGCTCACCACGATGGTGCTGTTCGGCTGGCTGCTGCTGATCGGCGGCGTGGTCGGCTTCGTCCAGGCCATCCAGGCGCGCAAGGAGAACGCGTTCTGGCTCGTGGTCGCGGTCTCGGCGCTGAACATCGCGGCGGGCGTGGTGCTGCTGCGCCGACCCGACGTGGGGGCGCAGGCGCTCACCCTGTTCGTGGCCCTGCTGCTGCTGGGCGCGGGCATGTTCCGCATCGTCGGCGGCGTGGCGAGCATGTCGGCCAAGATGATCTGGACCATCGGCGTCGGCGTGGTCGACCTGGTCCTGGGCCTGCTGGTACTGGCCGAATGGCCGAGCAGCAGCCGCTACGTGATCGGCACGTTCATCTCCCTGGCGCTGCTCTTCGACGGCCTGAGCCTGGTCAGCCTGGGCCTCACCGGCCGCCGAATCGTAGGCATGGTCCGAGACGCGGAAGTCCCCGAGCCCACCGGGCCGACCGAATGGACAGCCGAAAAGCCCCCCACAAGGGAGGGCACATACAAGGGCCCCGACACGATGACAAAGCAACCAACCGAAGACCAATAAAAGGCAAGACACAAACCCAAACGCCGGACGGGCCACACAGCCCGTCCGGCGTTTGAGGACACCCGACTCGGGCCGCCACCTCCAGCCCGTCCGGCGCTTGAGGACCAGCGGGCCGCCGGCCGGCACAGGAGCACGGGCACCCACAACGACCTCGTCGACCCGAGCAAACCCAGCCCGTCCGGCGCTTGAGGACCAGCCCGTCCGGCGTTTGAGGACGGCCGCCCGACCCCGGCCTACTCGCCCACCGCCCCCGTGGGCCGACGGCGGCTCATCAACAGCGCCGGCAGGAACGCCAGCCCCATCAACGTCACGGCCCACCAGTACGTCCCCTGAAACGCATCGGCCAACGCCGGCCCGATCGCCACCACCACATCCGGCGACAACGTGTGCAGCTCGCCCAGCCCGCCGGCCCCCTGCCCGGCCGGCAGGCCATCCCGCATCGACCCGGCCAACAGCACCGACATCAACGCCCCACCGATCGCCGCCGACACCTGCTGGATGATCGTCAATGTCGTCCCCGCGACCGCGACCTGCTCGTGCGACATCGTGCGCAGCGCCGAGGCGGTGGTCGGCATCAGCGTCATCCCCACCCCGACACCGGTCACCGACATGCACGCCATCAGCACCCAGTACGGCGTATCCGCCGCCACCTGCGTGGTGAACGCCAGGAACCCGGACGCGGCGACCACGATCCCGATCAACACGATCCGCCCCGGCGCGATCCGGTCGCTGAGCCGACTGGCCACCTGCATGGACAGCGCCGTCGCCAGCGCCTGCGGCGCGCCCAGCATCCCGGAGGCGGTGGCACTCTCCCCGCGCACCAGCTGGTAGTACAGCGGAGCCAGCATCATCGAGCCGAAGTACGCGCAGACGAACAGGAACATGGTGCCCGCGGCGGCCACGAACGGCCGACTGCGAAACAGTCGCAGATCGATCAGCGCGTGCTCGATCCGCAACGCCCGGGCCACGAAGCCGATCACCAGGAGCGCACCGAGCACGGCCGGCACCAGCGCCCCGGCGGCGCCGAAGTCGCCCTTCTCGCCGCCGGTGGCCAGCCCGTAGATGAGCAGGGCCAGGCCGGGGGAGAGCATCAGCAGTCCGGGCACGTCCAGCGGCCTGGTCGGTTGCGCGGTGTCGCGCGGGAAGACCTTGGCGGCCAGGCCCAGGGCGATCGCGCCGATCGGTACGTTGATGAAGAAGATCCAGCGCCACGAGACGTCGTCCACCAGCCATCCGCCCAGGATCGGGCCGACCAGCGGGCCGATCAGGATCGGGATGCCCAGGATGGCCATCGTGCGGCCCATCCGGCTCGGGTCCGAGGCGCGGGCCAGGATGGTCATCCCGACCGGCATGATCAGGCCGCCGCCGAGCCCCTGCAGGACCCGGAAGACGATCAGCGATTCGGCCGACCAGGCCAGGCCGGCCAGGACCGATCCGGCGGCGAAGGTGCCGATCGAGAACATGTACAGCCGTTTGGTGCCGAAGCGGCCCATCGCCCACGCGGCCATCGGGATGACCGTGGCCAGGGCGAGGGTGTACCCGGTCGCGACCCATTGGATCGTGGCCAGCGGGGCGTCGAAGTCCTGCGCGAGGTGGTTCAGCGCGACGTTGACGACCGTCACGTCCAGAACCGACATGATCGAGCCGAGCACGACGACGAGGGCGATGGCGGCGATGCCGCGGGGCGGGGTGTCGGTGGGGTGGATGGCCGCGGGGGAGTTCGCGGCCGGGGCGGTGGTCGTTGCCATCGCGGGCTCCTGGCTTTCGACGGGGTGGGTACGCTGCGGCGACGGGCGCTTGAAGACGCGCGCCGGGGGTCAGACGCCGTACGGGCGGCGCGCGCGCATCGACCGCGTGGTCTCGGTCCACCAGGCGAGCTGGTCGAGCATGACCTTGGCGGCGGCGGCGGTACCGGCCGCGTCGACCGGCTTGCCGTCGGCGTCGAACTTCTCCCACGCCATCGGGAAGGCGAGCCCGTCGCGGGTGGTGACCATGTGCTGCTCGGCGAAGACCAGACGCAGCTGCTCGACCGCGCGCAGGCCGCCGGAGATGCCGCCGTAGGACACGAAGCCGACGGGCTTGCCCTGCCACTCGTTCCGGAACAGGTCGATCATGTTCTTCAGCCCGGCCGGGAAGCTGTGGTTGTACTCCGGCGTGACCACGACGAACGCGTCGGCGGCGGCGAGGCGGGCGCCGACCCGGGCGACCACGGCGGCGGGCTCGCCGCTCAGCGGGGCCCATACGTCGGGCAGGCGGTCCTCGGCTAGGTCGATGATGTCGACCTCGAAGTCGCCGTGCTCCTCGGCCGCGCCGGCGAACCAGTTCGACACCACCGGGGCGAACCGGCCCTGCCGGGTGCTGCCGACGATGACGGCGAGCCGGAACCTGTCGGCGCCGGCGGTGGTGGTGTCGATGTCGGCGACGGTGTGCGCGAGCGTGGTCATGGCGTCCCCAAGAAGAGTTCGGATGCGCCTCGGAAGCGGTTGCTCCGGGCGACGAGGAAAACGTTAGAAGTTCAAGTCGACTTGAAGTCAACTACCGCTTTCCCGAACCCTTTCGGCGTGTTTTGGGGCAGGTGTCGGGCTACCTCGAAGCCCTGTCGCGGCCGGGCGCGCCGAGAGGTGCGACGACGGCGACCATCGTCAGGGCGACCGCGCTCGCGCACACCATGACCGTCGAGGGGGACGTCGCGTCCACGACGCCGCCGCCGAGGAGGGCGCCGGCGGCGAAGGTGAGTTGGAAGGAGGACGTGAACACCACCGTCGCGGCCTCCGGGGCGTCGGGCGCGCACCGGGCGAACCAGGTCTGCGAGCAGGCCGGGACCGCGCCGTAGGCCAATCCCCACACCACGAGCAGGCCGAACGCGCCCGCGTCCCACCGGCCCAGGACCGGGAAGAGGGCGGTCGCCGCGGCGATCAGCGCGGCGCAGCCGGCGAAGGCGGTGCGCAAGTGGCGGGGCAGGGCCGCGCCCGCGACGAAGTTCCCGACGATGCCGGCCACGCCGAAGGCCAGCAGGTACAGGCCGATCCGGCCGCGGTCGACGTGGGTGACCTCCTCGAGGAAGGGCGTCACGTACGTGTAGGCCCCGAAGTGCGCGATCACCACGAGGGCGGTGGCGGCGAGTCCGATCCGCACGTCGGCGCCGCGCAACAGGCCGCGCAGTACCCGGGCCCGGGTCACGGTCGTCGCGGGCAGCGGGGGCAGCAGGACGAGCAGCGCGATCGACACGGCCAGCGCGAGGGCGCCCATGACCATGGACGAGGCCCGCCAGCCGAGGTGTTCGCCGAGTTGGGTACCGGCGGGCAGGCCGAGTACGGAGCCGGCCGGCACCGCGGCGAAGATGACGGCGGTCGCCGTACCCACGGCCTCGGGCCGTACCAACCGGGGCGCCAGGCCCGCCCCGATCGACCAGAAGCCGCCGATGGTGACCCCGACCAGCGCACGCGCCACCAGCACCACCCAGAACGCCGGTGCGAGCGCGGCCAGGAAGTTCGCCACCGCGAGCAGCACGATCAGCGCGACGAGCATGCTCCGCCGATCCAGCCGCCCGGTGGACACCGTCACCAACGGCGCACAGATCGCGGCCAGGAACCCGGGCACGGTCATCAACCACCCGGCCGTCCCGTCCGAGACCCCGAAGTCGTCCCCGATCGGCGTCAACAACCCGATCGGCAAAATCTCGGTCGTCACGATCGCGAAGATCCCGAGGAACAAACACACAACGGCGGCCCAGTACTGCCGCGGCGGCGCGAGATCCGTCCCGGGCTCGGGCGATGCGGCCGCACGTTCGTCGACTCGGGCGATGACGGACATGGGTGTCCCTTTCGGCGATGTGGGGGGGAGCCCCGGAAGCCGGGGCGTATCCAGTACAGCCACCCCCACCACCCCGGGTCTGGCGGAAACCCGCCCTCAACGCCGAGCCGTCACCCGCCCGAAGCCCAACCGGTCCACGTGGGCCCGCCGTTCCGGCCGCCGGACCCGATTTCGTAGGTTGACCCCATGACTTCTTCGGTTCTTGTACTCGGCATCGACCCGCACATCGTCCCCGGAACCAACGGCGCCGCCCTACTCGCCACCCTGGAGGCGGAGTTGGCCCGATTCGCCGACCACGGCATCCACGCGTCCATGACCGTGTTCGGCCCCGACGAGACCGCCGAGCCCACGATCGTCGCCGCCCTGACCGAGCGCGCCTGGAACGTGGTCCTGATCGGCGGCGGCATTCGCAAGTCGGAAGACCTCCTCCCGCTCTTCGAACAGACCGTCAACCTCGTCCGCACCCACGCTCCCGGCGCGGCCATAGCGTTCAACACCACCGCAGACACCATCGTCGAAGCCGCCCAACGCCACCTCTGACGCTGCGCCGATGAGTTTTCGGTGGTTGTGGGGTCTACCCGTCGACGACACAGGGAGGACACCATGCGCAAGATCATCGTTTGTACGTTCCTGACGCTCGACGGCGTCATGCAGGCGCCGGGTGGGCCGGACGAGGACGCGGAGAGCGGCTTCGAGCACGGCGGCTGGCAGAAGCCGGTGACCGACGAGGAGGTCGGCGCGGGCATCGCCGAGTGGTACGAGGACTCCGACGCGATGCTGCTGGGCCGCAAGACGTACGACATCTTCGCGTCGTACTGGCCGACCGCCGGTCCCGACAATCCGTTCACCGACCGGATGAACAGCATGCGCAAGTACGTGGCGTCTCGGACCCTGACATCCGTCGAGTGGCGGAACTCCACGCTGTTGGAGGGCGACATCGCCGATGCCGTCCGCGCGTTGAAGGCATCCGAGGGCGGCAACATCAACGTCGTCGGCAGCGGCGACCTCGCCCAGACCCTCATGCGGCACGACCTCGTCGACGAGTACCGGTTGACCATCCACCCGGTGATCATCGGCACCGGAAAGCGGCTGTTCGCCGACGGAGCGATCCCCACCGCGCTGGAGCCGGTCGGCGTCTCGACGACCAAGGGCGGCACCGTCCTCGGCATCTACCGACCGAAGGGCAAGCCCACCTACGACAGCTACCAGTAGGTCACAGGCCACCTTCGCCGCGCCGAACCCCGCCGGGCCCAGCGCGATCGCGGCGCCGAGCGCGGGTGCACCCATGACCACGAACGAGGCGCGCCACCCCCGGCAACGGAGAGTCCGGTACAGCCGCCCAACCACCCCCGGTCCGGCGGTATCCCGCCGTCAACGTCACACGTCCCGAATCGCTTCACAGTCGCCCCGCACTGCCTCGCATCCGCCCCGGGCGGCGCCCGCCTCGCGTTTGGGCGCCGCGCCGGTATGAGGCCGTACGGCTGACGACGTACGCGGATCGATGTACGGCGAACTCGTGCCTGCGCGTGATGATCCGACTACTCAACGCAGGGAGTCTGGGTGTGTGAGTGCTCCCACAGTGGGAGCGATACATCGACCCGGAGGCAAAGAAATGCGCTCTCTCACTCGTTCTCGCCGATATGTGTCCTGGACGGCTATCGCCGCCCTCTCGCTCGCGACCGCCGGCGTCGTCGTGTCCGCCGCACCCGCCGCCACAGCCGCAGTCCCCGCCGTGGAGCCTTTGGACTGCGCCGTGATCGTCAATCAGGACACCCACGTCGGCTTTCCCACCTGGCGGTGGGCGGACGTCCGCAACGACTGCGGGCGTCGCATGAACCTGAGCGTCCAGGTCTCGGGCTGGCCCGACCCGGAATGCCAATACCTTGCCGGCGGTGAGACCAAGCGTTTCCGATGGGACTCGACCGGTGGCCCGGCCAACTACGTGTGGGACTGCGGCGGCTGATGTCGCCATCCTCCCCACGCTGTGGACAAGGGCCCCGGATCGCTCGCGATCCGGGGCCCTTCGGCGTTCCGAGCCCCCCGATACCCCACGCGCCCGGTCACAGCCGTGGTCGCCGCGGGCCGGCCAAAGGACGACTTCGCCCAGGGCGAACAGGGGGCGGGGTGGGTGGGGGAACAAAGAGGGGCTCGTGTTTCTTGAGTCGGTACAGCGCAAGTTTTTCGACTGTGGCCACTGAAGGGGCATGACATGAGCGAGACCATCGGGACCCTGACCCTGCCGGTTCTTCCGTTGGACGACGTCGTCGTCCTCCCCGGCATGGTGGTCCCGCTCGAACTCGACGACGCGGAGACCCGTGCCGCCGTGGATGCCGCGCGGGCCGCCGCGGGGCGGTCCACCGGGCCCGGCGTCCGTAGTGAGAGCAAGGCGCGGGTGCTGCTTGTTCCGCGTGACGACGGGCAGTACCCGGCGGTGGGCACGCTCGGCGTGATCGAGCAGGTCGGCCGGCTGCCCGGGGGTGAGTCGGTCGTGGTGGTGCGCGGCGAGGGCCGGGTGCGGATCGGCAGCGGCACCACCGGCCCCGGCGCGGCGCTGTGGGTCGAGGCGACCCGGGTGCCGGACGTCGAGGCCGACGAGCGCACCCTGGAGCTGGCCCGGGAGTACAAGGCCCTGGTCACCACCGTGCTCGGCAAGCGCGGTGCGTGGCAGGTGGTGGACCATGTCCAGGCTCTGGAGGACGCCGGCGACCTGGCGGACAACTCCGGCTACGCCCCCTACCTGAGCCTGCAGCAGAAGATCGAGGTGCTCCAGACGATCGACGTCCAGGAGCGGCTGACCAAGGTGGTCGGCTGGACCCGGGACCACCTCGCCGAGCTGGACGTGGCCGAGACGATCCGCAAGGACGTCCAGGAGGGCATGGACAAGCAGCAGCGCGAGTTCCTGCTCAAGCAGCAGTTGGCCGCGGTGCGCAAGGAGCTGAACGAGCTCAACGGCACCCCGGACAGCGAGGAGGAGGACTACCGGGCGCGGGTCGAGGCCGCGAACCTGCCGGAGAAGGTCCTGGAGGCCGCGCTCAAGGAGGTCGACAAGCTGGAGCACGCCTCCGACGCGTCGCCCGAGGGCGGCTGGATCCGGACCTGGCTGGACACGGTCCTGGAGATTCCCTGGAACGAGCGCAGCGAGGACGCGTACGACGTCGCCGAGGCGCGCGCGATCCTGGACGCGGACCACTCCGGTCTGGACGACGTCAAGGAGCGCATCGTCGAATACCTGGCGGTCCGCAAGCGCCGCGAGGAGCGCGGTCTGGGCGTGGTCGGCGGCCGGCGCTCCGGCGCGGTGCTCGCCCTGGTCGGCCCGCCCGGAGTCGGCAAGACCTCGCTCGGCGAGTCGGTGGCCCGCGCGATGGGCCGCTCGTTCGTCCGGGTCGCCCTCGGTGGCGTCCGCGACGAGGCCGAGATCCGCGGCCACCGCCGCACCTACGTCGGCGCGCTGCCGGGCCGGATCGTCCGGGCGATCAAGGAGGCGGGCAGCATGAACCCCGTCGTCCTGCTCGACGAGATCGACAAGGTCGGCTCGGACTACCGGGGCGACCCGACCGCGGCGCTGCTCGAAGTGCTCGACCCGGCCCAGAACCACACCTTCCGCGACCACTACCTGGAGGTCGAACTCGACCTGTCCGACGTGGTGTTCCTGGCCACCGCCAACGTCCTGGAGACCATCCCCGAGCCGCTGCTCGACCGGATGGAGCTGGTCCGCCTGGACGGGTACACCGAGGACGAGAAGGTCGTCATCGCCCGGGACCACCTGATCAAGCGTCAGTTGGACAAGGCGGGCCTGGACGCCACCGAGGTGTCCTTCACCGAGGACGCACTGCGGCTGCTCGCGGGCGAGTACACCCGCGAGGCGGGCGTACGCACCCTGGAGCGTTCGATCGCCCGCGTGCTGCGCAAGGTCGCGGCCCGGCAGGCGCTCGACGCCGCGTCGCACCCGCTGCCGATCACGGTGGACGCGGGCGACCTGCGCGACTACCTCGGCCGGCCCCGGCACACCCCGGAGTCGTTGCTGAGCAAGGCCGAACAGCGCACGGCGGTGCCGGGCGTGGCCACCGGCCTGGCGGTCACCGGCGCGGGCGGCGACGTGCTCTACATCGAGGCCTCGCTCGCGGACGCCGAGACCGGCGGCACCGGATTGACCCTGACCGGCCAACTCGGCGACGTGATGAAGGAGTCGGCCCAGATCGCGCTGTCCTACCTGCGCTCGCGCGGGGCGGAGCTGGAGGTGCCGGTGGGCGACCTCAAGGACCGCGGCGTGCACATCCACGTCCCGGCCGGAGCGGTCCCCAAGGACGGCCCGAGCGCCGGTGTCACGATGACCACCGCGCTGGTGTCGCTGCTGACCGGGCGGCCGGTCCGCTCCGACGTGGCGATGACCGGTGAGGTCTCGCTCACCGGCCGGGTGTTGCCGATCGGCGGCGTGAAGCAGAAGCTGCTCGCCGCCGAACGCGCCGGTGTGACCACGGTGTTGATCCCCAAGCGCAACGAGGCCGACCTGGACGACGTGCCCGAGGAGATCCTGAGCCGGCTCACGGTCCACGCGGTCGCCGACGTCCGCGAGGTCCTGCACCTGGCCCTCGAACCCGCCGACAGTCGGCAGGTCGTGGCCGCCTGACCCTCGGCGATGTCCCGACAACCCCGACAACCCACCGCGCGAGCCGTCCGAAGGGGCGGCTCGCGCGGTGCTTTTCGGCCACACGAGCCGCGACCCGGTCGGGATCGGGAGGCGGGTCGTGCCACTTGAGTACACCTACTCATGTGCGCGACACCCGTCCGGCCCAAGACTGTCGTCATGACTTCGCCGCTGCGCACCAACAACACCCAAGGGTTCTTCGTCCAAGCCGCACTGTCCTTCGGGGTGTCCGTGAGCGCGGTTCTGATCGGGATCGTGTATCTCCCGGTCGACCGCTGGATCCGGGCCTTCCTCGGCATCGGCGTGCTCTACGTGGTGACCTCCAGCATTACCCTCGCCAAGGTGGTCCGGGACCGGCAGGAGAGCGAGGCCGTGGTCAACCGGGTCGACCAGGCTCGCCTGGAGAAGTTGCTCACCGACCACGACCTGTTCAAGAACGACCTGGTCTGAACAAGGATCCGCACACCGATCCGAACACCGATCCGCACGCGGACCGGCGGTGCGTCCGAGGCCCCCGGCGCCCCCGGCCCCGTCGCACCGCCCGCCGCTACCCGCCCAGTTCCTCGATCGTCTTCAGGATCCGCTTGTCCGACACCGGCTGCGGGGTGCCGAGCGACTGGGCGAAATAGCTCACCCGCAGCTCCTCGATCTGCCAGCGCACCGCCGCCACCTCCGCCGGAATCGGCGCACCCTTTGCCTGACGGTCCATCAAGTCCCGGTATGCCGCCTGGATCTGATGGACCTTCTGCATGCGCTCGCGATCGCGCACCGGGTCCGCCTCCAGCCGCTGCAACCGGCGCTCCATCGCCTGGAGATAGCGGTGCACGTCCGGCAACCGGCGCCACCCCGCCTCGGCCACGAAGCCCTTGTGCACCAGCGCCGTGTACTGCGCCTTCAGGTCGGCCAGCGCCGGGGCCAGCGCCGGACTGCGGGTCGTCTTCAACCGCCCGGCCACCCCGTGCGAGGCGCCCAGGATGCGCTCGACCTTGACCACCGTGTCCTCGGTCAGCCGGGGCAGCCCCGCCTTGACCCGATCGCGCAGCCGGACGAAGCCCGCCTCGTCCCATGCCGGCCCGCCCGCGTCGCGGATCAGCATGTCCGCCGCGCACGCGAGGATGTCCTCGAAGAGCGCGTCGATGCCCCCGTGCGGGTTGTGACTGAGCGTCAGCTTGGCCATGTTGGGCAGCCGGCCCTGGATCTGCTTGACCGGCGACTGCACGTTGAGCAACACCAGGCGCCGCGTCCCGTCCCGCATCGCGCGCAGCTGCTCCGGCTCGCTGTCGAACAGCCGCACCGCCACCGAGCCGCCCTCGTCGACCAGCGCCGGATACGCCTTGACCACCAGCGGCCCGCGCCGTTGCTCGACCACGCGCGGCAACTCGCCCAGGTCCCACGCGGTGACGCCGACGCGCTCGATGTCCAGCGTGCTCGCCGCCTCGGACACCGCCGCCCGCATGCGCTCGCGCAGCTTCAGCTTCAGCGCGTCCAGGTCCTTGCCCTCGGCGAGCACGCGCCGGTCGTCGTCGAGCACCCGGAAGGTCATCCGCAGATGCTCGGGCACCTTCGTGAGGTCCCAGCCCTCCCGCTTGACCGGCATCCCGGCCATCCGACTCAACTCCCGCTCCAGGCCGTCCACCAGAGAGCCCTTGCGCGGGGTGAGCCGGCCCAGGATCGCCCGCGCGTAGTCCGGCGCCGGTACGAAGCCGCGCCGAATGCCCTTGGGCAGCGACCGGATGTAGGAGGTCACCAACTCCTCGCGCAGCCCCGGGATCTGCCACTCGAAGCCCTCGCCGGAGAGCTGGTTGAGCACCGCGACCGGGATGTGCGCGGTCACCCCATCGGCGTTCGAGCCGGGCTCGAACTGGTAGGTCAGCGCCAGCTCCAGACCCTCCTCGACCCACGTGTTCGGGTAGTCCTCCTCGGTGATCCCGCCGGCCTTGGCGTTGATCAGCATGGACTTCTCGAAGCTCAGCAGGTCCGGATCGGTGCGGTGGGCCTTCTTCCACCACGCGTCGAAGTGCCGCCCGGAGACCACGTCGGCCGGGACGCGCTCGTCGTAGAAGTCGAACAGGGTCTCGTCGTCGACCATGATGTCCCGGCGCCGGGCCCGGTGTTCCAGCTCCTCGACGTCGGCGAGCAGTCGCCGGTTGGCCGCGAAGAACTTGTGGTGCGTGCGCCAGTCGCCCTCCACCAGGGCGTGCCGGATGAACAGTTCACGCGACAGTTCCGGATCGACCTTGCCGTAGCCGACCTTGCGCGCGGCCACGATCGGCACGCCGTAGAGCGTGACCTTCTCGAAGGCCATCACCGCGGCCATCTTCTGTTCCCAGTGCGGCTCGCTGTAGGTGCGCTTGATCAGGTGCCCGGCCAGCGGTTCGATCCACTCCGGCTCGATCCGGCCGGCGATCCGGGCCCACAGCCGGGACGTCTCGACGAGTTCGGCCGCCATCACCCACCGCGGCGGCTTCTTGAACAGCGCCGAGCCGGGGAAGACCGAGAAGCGGGTGCCGCGCGCGCCGCCGTACTCGCGCTTGGCCGGGTCCATCAGGCCGATGTGCGAGAGCAGACCGGACAGGATCGCGGTGTGGATGTGCTGGGTGTTCGGCTCCTTCGGCTCGCCGGTCGCCTCGATTCCCAGCGACTTGGCGGCGGAGCGCAACTGGCTGTGCAGGTCCTGCCATTCGCGTATGCGCAGATAGTGCAGGAACTCGCTCTTGCACATCTTGCGGAACCGGCTGGAGGACAGCTCGTCGCGCTGTTCCCTGATGTAGTTCCACAGGTTGAGATACGCGAGGAAGTCGGACTCCTTGTCCGCGAACCGCGCGTGCAACTGGTCGGCGTGCTGCTGGTGTTCGGTCGGTCGCTCGCGCGGGTCCTGGATGGACAGCGCGGAGGCGATGATCAGCACCTCGCGGACCACGCCGATGCGGTCCGCCTCCAGGATCATCCGGGCCAGGCGCGGGTCCACCGGCAGCTGGGACAACTTGCGCCCGATCGGGGTCAGCCGCTTGCGCACGTCCGGCTCGTCGGGGTCGAGCGCGCCCAGCTCCTGGAGCAGTTGTACGCCGTCCTTGATGTTGCGCCGATCCGGCGGCTCCACGAACGGGAACGCGGCGATGTCGCCCAGGCCGAGCGCGGTCATCTGCAGGATGACCGAGGCCAGGTTGGTGCGCAGGATCTCCGGATCGGTGAACTCGGGCCGCGACTCGAAGTCCTCCTCGGAGTACAGCCGGATGCAGATGCCGTCGGAGGTGCGCCCGCTGCGGCCCTTGCGCTGATTGGCCGAGGCCTGCGAGACGGCCTCGATCGGCAACCGCTGCACCTTGGTGCGCAGGCTGTAGCGGGAGATGCGCGCGGTGCCCGGGTCGATCACGTACTTGATGCCCGGCACGGTCAGCGAGGTCTCCGCGACGTTGGTCGCGAGCACGATCCGCCGGCCGGTGTGCTGCTGGAAGACCCGATGTTGTTCGGCCGCGGACAGCCTGGCGTACAGGGGCAGCACCTCGGTGTTGCGCAGCTGCCGCTTGTTCAGTGCCTCGGCGGTGTCCCGGATCTCCCGCTCGCCGCTGAGGAAGATCAGGATGTCGCCGGACGCCTCGCCGAGCAGCTCGTCGACCGCGTCGCTGATCGCCTGGACCTGGTCGCGGTCGTCGGGTCGGCGCTTGCCGCCGCCCTCCTCGTCGTCCTCGTCCTCGTCGACCTCCGCGACCAGCGGGCGATAGCGCACCTCGACCGGGTAGGTACGGCCGGAGACCTCGATGATGGGCGCGTCGTCGAAGTGCTGCGAGAAGCGCTCGGGGTCGATCGTCGCCGAGGTGATGATCACCTTGAGGTCGGGGCGGCGCGGCAGCAGCTGTTTGAGGTAGCCGAGCAGGAAGTCGATGTTGAGGCTGCGTTCGTGCGCCTCGTCGATGATCAGCGTGTCGTATTGGCGCAGCAGCCGGTCGTTCTGCACCTCGGCGAGCAGGATGCCGTCGGTCATCAGCTTGACCAGGGTGTTGTCGCTCGACTGGTCGTTGAAGCGGACCTTGTAGCCGACCACGTCGCCGAGTTGTCCGCCCAGCTCCTCGGCGATGCGGTCGCCGACGGTGCGGGCGGCGATCCGGCGCGGCTGGGTGTGGCCGATCAGGCCCTGGACACCCCGGCCCAGCTCCAGACAGATCTTCGGGATCTGGGTGGTCTTGCCCGAGCCGGTCTCGCCCGCCACGATCACGACCTGGTGGTCGCGGATCGCGGCGAGGATGTCGTCCTTTTTTTGGCTGACCGGCAGTGCCTCGGGGTAGCCGATCGTGGGCACGGCGGCACGCCGGTTCGCGACCCGTGTCTCGGCGGCGTCGAACGCGGCGATCAGGCTCTCGGTCTCGGCGACCTGCTGCGGGCCCTTGCGACTCTTGCGGGTCCGGTCCAGGCGACGGCGCAGACGGTCCTGATCCCGAAGCATCAGGTGGGGCAGGCGCGCCTGGAGGTCGGCGAGCTGAGATGTGGCTACTGGCGTTCCCATTACGGGGTCAAGGATAAGTGGCACCCCGGGGGCGACGGCCAGTGGATTACTCCCGAAGGCGCTCGGAGCGCCGATCCCTCTGCCGGGTCAATTGTTGAACGTAGAACTACTTGGTATTCTGATCGTATGGAGACCACCTCGTCGCGGCCCGCCACGCCGCGCATGCCCGTCGTCTATCTCGGTCACGGCGCGCCGCCGCTCGCGGACGACGCGTTGTGGACCGGCCAGCTGGCCGCGTGGGCCGCCGACCTGCCCCGGCCCACGGCCGTGCTGATGGTGTCCGCGCACTGGGAGGACGCCCCGATCGCGCTGGGGGCCACGCGCACCGTCCCGCTCGTGTACGACTTCGGCGGCTTTCCCGAGCACTACTACCGGGTCACCTACCCGGCCCCCGGCGCGCCGGACCTGGCGGCGCGGGTGCGGGCGCTGCTCGGGCCGGACGTGCGGGACGCGCCCGAGCGCGGCCTCGACCACGGCGCCTATGTACCGCTGGTGGAGATGTATCCCGACGCCGACGTGCCCGTCCTGCAGATGTCGCTGCCCACGCTCGACCCGGTGGAGCTGTACCGGGTCGGTCGCCGGCTCGCGGAGCTGCGCGACGAGGGGGTGCTGATCGTCGGCAGCGGTTTCTTCACGCACAACCTGCGCGGTCTGGACCCCCGGGCCGAGGCGCCGGTGCCCGGGTGGTCGGCCGAGTTCGACCACTGGGGTGACGAGGCGTTCCGCGCGGGTGATCTGGATGCGCTGCTCGACTTCGCGCACAAGGCGCCGGCCGCGCGCCTGGCCCACCCGCGCACCGAGCACCTGGCCCCGCTGTTCGTCTCGCTCGGCGCCGGACACGAGGACCTGGACACGTTGCGCCAGGTGATCGACGGCTTCTGGTTCGGGTTGTCGAAACGATCGATCCAGCTGGGCTGAGCCGGGCGGGGCCGGCCCGAAGGTGATGGTCGTACGGGCGTACCGTCGTCATAAAGAGGCCATTGTCGTAAATAACCGAAACCGCGCCACGGCGCGCCACCGGAGCCGTACCGTAGCGGCATGGCTGCCAGAACCCTGCCGCAGAGCTGCGTGGGCGTCGGCTGCATGCTCGTGCGCGAGCACCTGAACGCCGAACAACATTTCTGGGACGCGAGGTTCTTCCCGTCCGGGGGAGTGCGCGAGGACAGCGGGTTGCTGGTCGCGCTCTTGATGGCCTCGGCGCTGCACCGCGTCGCGCGCGGCATGGGCATGTCGGACGGCGATCCCGACGCGGTGATGCGCGTCCCCGTGGTCCCCACACACGCCCTCCTGCGCACCGATCGGGATGCGATCGAGGCCGCCCGGAGCTTCACCAACCCGGCCGAGCTCGACGAGTTCCACACCCGCCTGACCCGGTTGTGCCCCGGCCGCGACGCGGTCTGGCCCTCGGTTCGCTGGACCGCCGAGGACCTGCTGCTCGTCTACGCGCACGCCGCCGCGACCCACCGCGTCCTGCCCACCCTCGACCCGACCAGCGCGCTCGCCGACATCGACCCGGGCCTGACGGTGGCGGGCCTGTGGGAGGAGTGAGGAAGAGTCCCGCCCCGCCGAGGAATTGCGTGTCCATCTTCGACGTATGCACCGAGGAGACAAGGCATGACCGAGACCGAGCACGGTGACCCCACTCTCTACCGCACACCGGCGGACGCGATCGCCGCGCCCCCGGAGAAACTCGCCTACATCGTCGGCTTCGACCGCACCGAGCAGCACCCCGACGCGCTGTTCACCGTCGACACCGACCCCGAATCCCCGACCTACGGGCAGGTGTTGAGCCTCGTCGAGGTGAGCGGGACAGGCGACGAACTGCACCATTTCGGCTGGAACGCCTGCTCCAGCGCACTCGCGCACGCCTGCCACGAGCATCCCGAACGGCGCTACCTGCTCGCGCCCGGGCTGCGATCCTCGCGCCTGCACGTGTTCGACACCCAGCCCGATCCGACCCGTCCGACCCTGCTGAAGACCATCGAGGCAAAGGAACTCGCCGACCGGGCGGGCTACTCGCGCCCGCACACGCTGCACTGCGGTCCCGATGGGGTCTTCCTGTCCTGCCTGGGCGGCGCGGGCGGAGCCGACGGCCCCGGCGGTGTCGCCCTGCTCGACCACGACACGTTCGAGGTGCGGCGGGCCTGGGAGACCGATCGTGGCCCGCAACACCTGGCGTACGACGTGTGGTGGCACCTGAACCACAACGTCGCGATCACCAGCGAGTGGGGCACCCCCTCGATGATCGAGAACGGCGTCGACGCCGAACTGCTGCTCGGCCGGCGTTACGGGCATGCGTTGCACTTTTGGGAACTGGACTCCGGGCGGCATCTCCAGCGGCTGGACCTGGGCGATCAACACCAGATGGTGCTGGAGTTGCGGCCGGCCCATGACCCGCAGGCGACCTGGGGATTCGTCGGCGTCGTGGTGGACGTGACGGATCTGTCGGCGTCGGTGTGGTTGTGGCACCGGGACGGCGACGAGTTCACCATCCGGAAGGTGATCACGATCCCCGCCGAGGCCGCCGATTCGGACCGACTCCCGCCGGTGATCCGGCCGTTCGGCGCGGTGCCGCCGCTGATCACCGACATCAACCTGTCCGTGGACGACCGCTGGTTGTACATATCGGCCTGGGGGACCGGTGAGTTGATCCAGTACGACGTCAGCGACCCGTTCCATCCCCGGCGCACCGCGTCCGTCCGGCTCGGCGGCATCGCCGGCCGCGTACCGCACCCCCGAGCGCCCGAGGTCCCGCTCACCGGCGGGCCGCAGATGGTCGAGATCAGCCGGGACGGACGGCGGCTCTATCTGACCAACTCGCTGTACGGCTCGTGGGACGACCAGTTCTACCCGGACGGCGTCGAGCCGTGGCTGGTCAAGCTCGACGCGGACACCGCGCACGGCGGCCTGTCGGTCGACGAGCGCTTCTTCCCGCACGGCGAGGAGTTCTGCGGCCGACGGGTGCACCAGACCCGGCTCCAGGGCGGCGACGCCTCGTCCGATTCCTACTGCCACCCGTCGGATTCCCGGTCCTGAACCCGGGTCCCGCCCACCCGGCGCGGGTGGGCGGGCGCTGTTCGTGGCGCCTGCCCCGGAACGCGAACGGCCGCCTCACCGCGCCGGGAACGCCGCCAAGTGGTCGAGGAGCAGCCCGGTCAGGGCCTGCGCGCCGTTCTCCGGGACCCAGTGGTCCACGTCCGCGAGCACCTCGAAGCGGTACGGGCCGACGACCGAGTCGGCGGTGGCCTCCGCGGCGGCGCGGCCGAAGGCCTGGTCGCGGTCGCTCCAGACGTACAGGGTCGGAATGTCGATGTCGCCGATGTCGAGCAGGACCTTCGGATCGATCGCCCGGTACCAGTTCAACGCGCCGGTGAGCGCGCCCGGTTCGCGCAGCACGGCGAGGTAGCGTTCGGTGACCTCGGCGGGCAGCGAGGCAAAGACCTCGCGCAGATAGGCGGCGTCGTCGGCGAGCAACTTCTCCTCCGCTGCGCCGCGCGTGCGGAACAGCCGGATGTACGACGACTGTTCCCGCTGGCCCGACGCCTCGTCCCGGACCGCCGAGGCCAGCGCGACCGGATGCGGCGTGGAGACCACCGTCAGCGTGTGCAGCCGCTCCGGCGCCAGCCCCGCGACCTGCCAGGCCAGCGCGCCGCCCCAGTCGTGCCCGACCAGGTCCACCCGGTCCAGGCCGAGGGTGTCCAGCACGGCGAGCACGTCGCCGACCAACTCGTCGCGCCCGTAGGCCGATTCCTGCGGCGGCCGGGCGCCGGGCGAGTAGCCGCGCTGGTCGAAGGCGATCGCCCGGTGGCCGGCCCGCGCCAAGCCCAGGAGTTGCGCCGTCCAGGAGGCGGAGGTCTGCGGGAAGCCGTGCAGGAACAACACCGGCCGCCCGGCCGCCGGTCCGGCCACGCGGGCGTTGAAGACCCAGCCGCCGGCCGTGATCTCGGCCGCCTCCACGAACGGTTGCGGGGAGTCCGCGCCGACTGATCTGCCCGCCGAGGTGTTCATCCGACCTCCGGATCGCTGTGTCGCGCTGTGCCGGTCTTCCGATCGGCAGCATAGGCGTCTCGGTACGCGAGATTCGCATCCCATGCCCGTCCCGCGCCAGTCCCCCCTCGGCCACATCCGCGCCGGTCCGCCGCGCGCTTGCCGTCGCGTGTTTCTCATCGCACCTTAAGAAACGCCTCATCCGGCTCCCAGGCCGCCCCGACACCGTCCGACCATGAGCCTGACGACACCCACGCGCACCCGGATCGTGGACGTGGTGGTGCCCGTGTACAACGAGGCGCACGTGCTGACCGCGAGCATCCGGCGCCTGCACGCCTACCTCCTGCGCGGATTCCCGTACGCCTTCCGGATCATCGTCGCGGACAACGCCAGCACCGACCGCACCCATGCGGTGGCGTGCGAGTTGGCGCGCGAACTGCCGCACGTACGCGCGGTGCACCTGGACCGCAAGGGGCGCGGCCGGGCGCTGCGCAAGGTCTGGACCGAGTCCGACGCCGACGTGGTGGCCTACATGGACGTCGATCTGTCCACCGACCTGGACGCGTTCCTGCCGCTGGTCGCGCCGTTGGTCACCGGACACAGCGATCTGGCGATCGGCACCCGCCTCGCCCGCTCGGCCGACGTGGTGCGCGGGCCGCGCCGAGAGGTGGTCTCGCGCTCGTACAACCTGCTGCTGCGCGGGGTGTTCGCGGCGCACTTCTCCGACGCCCAGTGCGGCTTCAAGGCCGCCCGTACGGTGGTCGCCCAGGCGCTGCTGCCGCACGTGCATGACGAGGAGTGGTTCTTCGACACCGAACTTCTGTTGCTGGCCGAGCGCAACGGGCTGCGGATCCACGAGGTGCCGGTGGACTGGGTCGACGATCCGGACAGCCGCGTCGACGTGCTGCACACCGCGATCGACGATCTGCGCGGGATGGTCCGCGTCGCCCGGCGGATCGCGGCCGGCACGTTTCGGGTCCCGGTCCCGGCCCGGGTGCGCGAGGCGCGGTTGCCGACCGGGATGCGCGCCCAGCTCCCGCGCTTCGCGGCGATCGGCGTACTCAGCACGCTGGCCCATCTGTTGTTGTACGTCCTGTTTCGGGACGGCCTGGGTGTGCTCGCCGCGAACGCCCTCGCGCTGACCGTCACCACGATCGCCAACACCGCGGCGAATCGGCGCTTCACCTTCGGGGTGCGCGGGCGCGCCGGTGCCTGGCGCCATCAGGCCCAGGGCGGCCTGGCGTTCGTGGTGGGCCTGGGTCTGAGCAGCGCCGTCCTGGCCGGATTGCACGCCGCCGTCGCGGATCCGTCCCGAAGGGTCGAGTTGGCCGCGCTGGTCGGCGCCGGCGTGGTCGCCACCGTCGTGCGCTTTCTGCTGCTGCGGGTCTGGGTCTTCCGACGCTCTCCGGGCGCGACGGTGTCGGATTCACCCGCCGGCCCGGCCGCGGCCGGCGCGACAGGCCCGAACGCATCGATCGCTTCGGTGATTTCCATCACGTCGGCGAGCGCGGCCGAAAGCATGTCTCGTGAGGAGGACGCATGACCGCCGTGGTGGTTCCGCTGCCGATCCCCGCTCCCAGGGGCGGAGGCACGGTCGATCGACCCTGGTACGTCCGACTGGTGCGCGGACGCGAGGCGGACGCGCCGTGGGTGCGCCCCGCGCTGCTCGCGCTGCTCGTCGGCACCGGCGTGCTCTACATCTGGGGCCTGGGCGCCTCCGGGTGGGCCAACTCGTTCTATGCGGCGGCCGTTCAGGCGGGCACGGAGAGCTGGAAGGCGTTCTTCTTCGGCTCTTCCGACGCGGGCAACTCGATCACCGTCGACAAGACGCCGGCGGCGCTGTGGGTGATGGGCCTGTCCGCCCGGATCTTCGGGGTCAACGCGTGGAGCATCCTGATTCCGCAGGCCCTGGAGGGTGTGGCCACGGTCGGCGTGCTGTATCTGGCGATCCGGCGCCGATTCCCGGCCTGGGCGGGCCTGTTGGGCGGGGCGGTGCTGGCGCTCACGCCGGTCGCGGCGCTGATGTTCCGGTTCAACAACCCGGACGCGCTGCTCGTCCTGCTGCTCACCGTCGCCGCGTACGCGGTGCTGCGGGCGCAGGAGAGCGGCGCCACCCGCTGGTTGGTTCTGGCCGGGGCGTGTGTGGGGGTCGGGTTCCTGGCCAAGATGCTTCAGGCGTTCCTGGTCGTGCCGGTGCTTGCGGCGGTGTACCTGGTGCTGGCGCCGGTGGACTTTTGGCGGCGGGTGCGGCAACTGCTCTGGTCGGGGCTGGCGTTGCTGGTCGCGGGCGGGTGGTGGATCGCGATCGTGGAACTGTGGCCGGAATCGTCGCGCCCCTACATCGGCGGCTCGCAGCACAATTCGATCCTCGAACTGACGCTGGGCTACAACGGACTCGGTCGGCTCAACGGCGACGAGACCGGCAGCGTGGGCGGCGGCGGGCCCCGGGGCGGCGGCTGGGGAGCCACCGGCTGGGACCGGATGTTCAACCCCGAAATGGGCGGCCAGATCTCGTGGTTGTTGCCCGCCGCGCTGATTCTTCTGGTGGTGGGCCTGTGGTCGACCCGTCGGGCACCGCGCACCGATCCCGCTCGGGCGGCGATCGTGTTGTGGGGTGGGTGGCTGCTGGGCACCGGGCTGACGTTCAGTTATATGGCGGGCATCTTCCACGCCTACTACACGATCGCCCTCGCGCCGGCGATCGCGGCGCTGGTCGCGATGGGCGCGGCGCTGTTGTGGGAGCGGCGCCGGGTGTTGCGGGCGGCGGCGGTCGCGGCGCTCACCGTGGGGGTGAGCGCGTGGTGGGCGTACCACCTGCTGGGCCGTACGCCGGACTGGCATCCGTGGTTGCGGCACGGCGTGCTGATCGGCGGAGTCGTCGGCGCGCTGGGGGTGTTGGCCGTCGGGCTCACGGCGCTGCGCGGGCTTGCGCCGGTGGCGGCCGGGGTGTCCGCGGTGGCGTTGCTGGCCGGGCCGGCGGGCTACACCTGGGCCACCGTGACCACGGCGCAGCGCGGGTCGATCCCGAGCGCGGGCCCGGTGGGGGCGGGCTTCGGGCGGGGGTTCCCGGGTGGGCCGGGCGGTCCGGGGGGTCCGGAGGGCTTGGGTGGGCCACGGGGCTTTCCGGGTGTGCCGCCCGGTCAGGTGCCGGGGCAGGTGCCGGGTGGTCGGGCGCCCGGTGGGCAACCCGGCGCCGGGTCGCAGGTGTTCCCCGGTGCTCCGGACGGCACCGGTCGTACCCGGGGGCAACGCCCGGGCGCGGGCGACGGTTCCGTCCCGCAGGACGGCGGGGGCGCGGCACGCCGACCCGGCGGCGGCATGGGCGGTCTGCTCAACGGCAGCACACCGGGCAGGGAGGTCGTCGCGACGCTGAAACGGGACGCCGGCCGCTACACCTGGGTGGCCGCCTCCGTCGGCTCGAACAGCGCCTCGGGCTATCAACTGGCCACCGGCGACCCGGTGATGCCGATCGGCGGCTTCAACGGCAGCGACCCGTCACCGACCCTGGACGAATTCCGCAAGCTGGTGCGAAACGGCCGGATTCACTACTTCATCGGCGGTGGCCTCGGCGGGATGCGCGGCATGGGCGGCAGCAACACCGCGCAGGAGATCGCGACCTGGGTCGAGCGCACGTTCACCGCGACCACCGTCGACGGGGTCACCCTCTACGACCTGACCGCGCCGGAAGGGAACGTTACCGACGAATCGTCACCAACCGCCTGACGGGTTGTCAATCGACCTGCCGCGTGCGGCAAACGGCGGGCCCGGATGATCCGTAGGATCCCTCCCCGTGACGATCAAGATGCGAAAGGTCGGGGCCGGGTTGATCGGCCTGCTGACGACCTTGGCTGTCGTGGGCGGTTCCGCGCCGTCCGCGATGGCCGACGAGACGAATTCGACCGCGCCGCCACCGAAGGTCGAGTTGATCCTCGACGTGAGCGGTTCGATGAAGGCCAACGACGCCGGCGGGATGACCCGCATCGACGCGGCGAAGAAGGCCTTCAACGAGGTCGTGGACGGCGTCCCGGAACCGGCCGACTTCGGCGTCCGGGTGCTGGGTGCGACGTACCCGGGCAACGACAAGGCCAAGGGGTGCGTCGACACCCAGCAGTTGGCCCCGGTCGGCAGACCCAACAAGGTCGTGATCAAGAACGAGATAGCCAAGCTGCAGCCGACCGGCTGGACGCCGATCGCACTGTCCCTGCGCGAGGCCGCCAAGGACCTCGGCACCGGCACCGGTACCCGGCGCATCGTGCTGATCACCGACGGCGAGGAGACCTGCGCGCCGCCCGACCCGTGCGACGTGGCCCGCGAGTTGGCCGCCTCCGGCCTCAACCTCGTGGTGGACACCCTCGGTCTGGTACCCGACGAGAACACCCGCCGGCAGCTGTCCTGCATCGCCGAGGCCACCGGCGGTACGTACACCTCGGTGCTGAACGCCGACGAGCTGTCGCAGAAGGTCCAGCAGATCGTCAAGCGCGCGGTGCGCGAGGTGGACGAGACGCCCGCTCCGGTCAAGGGCAGCCCGAACGGCTGCCAGGATGCCCCGCTGCTCGGCCCCGGGGTGTACAGCGACCGTGAGGAGTTCGGTCAACACCTCTGGTACAAGGTCCCGGTCAAGCCGAACCAGGAGTTGCGGACCACCGCGACGGTCGGCGCCGACCGCAAGGTGGCGCGCGACTACGACGTGACGGTCACCGCGTTCGGCGAGGACGGCCGCGAACTGGTCGGCAACGCGGGCGCGGGCAACGGCCGTACGGACGTGCAGTCCGCCGGGTTCCGCTACCCGTACAAGACGGACAAGGACCACGCGAAGACGAAGACGGTCTGTCTGGTCGTCACCAACGCGTTCGCCGCGCAGCCGAACGTGGCCACCAAGCCCGGTCTGCCGCTGGAGTTGACGGTGGACCTGGTCAAGGCCACGGACAGCAAGGCGGCCAACGTGCACGGCCTGGGCCGCGGTTGGGTGTTCCTGGGTGTGCTCGCCGGATTCGGCCTGATCTCGGGCCTGTTGGCGGGCTGGCTGCGCCGGGCGTTCAAGGCTCTCGGGAAGGCGATGTCATGACGGCGATCCGTACGATGAGGCGGGCACTCGCGGCGGTCGCCGCGGCGTTCGTCGGGGTGACGCTGTTCGCGGGCGCGGCGGCGGCCGATCAGGACGTGCCGCCGGGGACCACGTTCCTGGCCGCAGGCACGCTCAAGCTGGGCGAGGACGCGCGCTGGTCGGCGTCCGAGGGCGAGTACCTGTACTGGCAGTTCCCGGCCAAGGCGGGCAAGGAGATCCACGCCAAGGTCGATCTCGACCTGGCGTCGGGCAATGCCCGTACCGGTCCGGTGACCTACCGGATCGAGATCTACGACGGCCTGCGTCGGCGCCAGCCGTGCGTCGAGGGCAAGCAGGTCGCCACCGCGCAGAAGGCCGACACCAAGCTCGCGCTCACCTGCGTGCCGAGGGTGGTGCGCGACTGGGCCGAGCCGTGGTCCACCGACCCGCTGCCCGGGATGTACTTCGTCCGGATCGCCGCGATGGACGTGCCGGACCTGGACGCGGGCGCCGCGGTCAAGGTCGCGGTGCGGGTGGACACCAAGGACGGCGACGACCAGGTGCCGACCTCGGACCGCAAGCTGGCCGATCCGCTGGTGCCGATCACCAAGGCCGGCGCGGTGCTCAAGAGTGGGCAGACCGCGGACACCCGGTCGGTCGCGTGGGACCAGGAAGAGGACCACTGGTACCAGTGGGACTGGATGGACGGGCCGAACGCGCGGTGGTTCTGGACGGCGATGGCGACGTTCGTCGCGGTCGTGTTCGGGATCCTGGGCTACCAGCTCACCCGGAAGAAGCGGCACTGGTTCAGCTGATTCCGGTGATTCCGGCGATCCCGGTCGCGACACCGCGTGGCGAACCGCCCCGGCGCATCCCGCGCCGGGGCGGTTCGCCATGATTCGGGAGACGTGCCGACACCGAATCCGAGCCGGACCCCGATCCGACGACGCAGGGAGCCATCATGATCATCGAACACGCGGACATCACCGTCACCGCCGGCCGCGAGGCCGACTTCGAGGCCGCGTTCCTGCGCGGGCGCGAGGTGGTCGCGAAGTCGGCCGGCTTCCGCTGGGCCCGGCTGGTGCGCCAGATCGAGTCGCCGACGTCGTACCTGCTGCTGATCGGCTGGGAGACGCTGGAGGCGCACACGGTCGGCTTCCGCGAGTCGGAGCTGTTCCCGCAGTGGCGCGGGATCGTGGGCGAGTTCTTCGCGGTGCCGCCGACGATCGTGCACTACGAGAGCGACCTGACGCCGGTGGACGAGGGCTGAGGCGGGTAGTCGGTCGGCTGGGCACCCGGCCCGGTCTTCCGGTCCCCCGGTCTTCCGGTCTCCCGGGTGTCTGGGAACCTGGTCTCCAGGTCACCCGGCCTCCAGGTCACCCGGCCTCCCGGGCGCCCGGCCTCCCGAGGCCCCTGCCCCCGTTTCGGGGCGGGGGCCTCGGTGTGTCTCGGCCGGGTCAGCCCGGCGGCGTCTCGCGTGTTCCGGGCAGGTGGATCCTGGCGATCGTGCCCGGGCCGTCGGCGGCCGGTTCCAGGGTTACCGTGCCGCCGGCGTCGGCCACCGTGCGGGCGACGATGGACAGGCCCAGGCCGGAGCCGGGCAGGCCGCGGGCGGCGGGCGCGCGCCAGAAACGTTCGAACACGTACGGGGCGTCGGCGTCGGCGATGCCCGGGCCGTGGTCGCGCACGGTGAGGCGGCCGTCCGCGAGCCGGACCGTCACGACCCCCTTCGGGCCGCCGAACTTGAGCGCGTTGTCCAGCAGGTTGACCACCGCCCGCTCCAGCGCGGCCGGCTCGCCGCGCACGTACCAGGGGCTGACGTCCACCTCGATCCGCGCGTCGGGCGCCCGCAACCGGGCCCGCTCCGCCGCGCGTTCGACCGCGGAGTGCAGCGCGGCGGCCTCGGCCGGCGGCTGGCCGGCCACGTGGTCCGGGCGGGCCAGCAGCAGCAGATCGCCGACCAGGTCGGAGAGTTCGACCAGTTGCGCCTTCACGTTGTGCAACAGGCGCTCCTTGTCGGCCTGCGGGATGGAGCGGCCGGTCTGTTCGCTGCGCAGCAGCAGATCGGTATTGGTGCGCAACGAGGTGAGCGGAGTGCGCAGTTCGTGCCCCGCGTCGGCGATCAGCCGCTGCTGGCGCAGCCGGGACGCCTTGAGCGAGGCCGTCATCGCGTTGAACGAGCGCCCCAGGCGGGCGATCTCGTCCTTGCCCGCGATCGGGATCACTGTGTCCAAGTCCTCGGTGCGGGCCACGTGTTCGGCCGCCTCGGTGAGCCGGTCCACCGGCCCCAGCGCGGCCCGGGCGACCAGCAGCCCCAGCGTGGCCGCGCCCAGGATGCCGATCGCGCTCACCGCGACGAGCCACGTGGCCAGGCTGTCCAGCGAACTCTCGATCTCGTCGAGCGGCCGGGACACGGACACCGCGGTGTCCCGGCTGACATGCTGCGTCATCACCCGCACGTGCTGCCCGCTCTTGGTGGTGGCGTCGTGGAAGACCACCTTCTTCGTGCCCGACGTGTCCGCCGCCACTGCCTTGTCGTCCTCGGTCACCGGGACCGGGCTGACCGGCACCGCACTGCTGCCCTGCTGGGTGCAGAACCAGCCGTCGCCGCGCACCACCTGATACGTCAACAGGCCGCGCTGGAAAGGTGGCGCGGGACGCAGGCAGATGTCCGCGATGGTCGTCGCCTGGCCGCCGCGTGGGTTCAGGAACGGCGTCCCGGTGGTGGCCAGGGTCCGGTCCATCTGTTCGCGCAGCTGATTGCGGGTCAGCACCCAGCAGGTGACCGCCGCCGCCGCGACCGCGAGCGCCACGGCAAGCGCGGTGAGCAGCGCCAGGCGGGCGCGCAGCGGCAGATGACGGCTCATCAGGACGGCGCCTCCGCGGTACGCAGGACGTAGCCGACGCCGCGAACGGTGTGCACGAGCCGGGGCAGGCCGCCGGCCTCGGTCTTGCGCCGCAGGTACATCACGTACACGTCGAGCGAATTGGACGCGGGTTCGAAGTCGAACCCCCAGACGTTGTGCAGGATCTGCTCCCGGGTCAGCACCTGGCGGGGGTGGGTGAGCAACAGTTCGAGCAGCGTGTACTCGGTACGGGTCAGGTCGATCGTCCGGCCGGCGCGGGTGACCTCGCGCGAGGCGGTGTCCATCCGCAGGTCGGCGTAGGTGAGCGCGTCGTCGCGGGCCTCCTCGCGCGCGCCGGCCATCGCGCTGCGGCGCAGCAGCGCGCGTACCCGGGCCAGCAGCTCGTCCAGCTCGAACGGCTTGACCAGGTAGTCGTCCGCGCCCGCGTCGAGCCCGGTGACCCGGTCGCCGACCGCGTCGCGCGCGGTGAGCATCAGTACCGGGAGCGTGTCGCCCCGGGCGCGCAGTCGGCGGCACGCGGTCAGCCCGTCCATGCGGGGCATCAGTACGTCGAGCAGCACCAGGTCCGGCTCGTCGCCCGCGATCGCGGTGAGCGCGGCCACCCCCTCGTCGGCGAGGGTGACCCGGTAGCCCTCGAAGCGCAGGCTGGATTCGAGGGCCTCGCGGACGGCGGGTTCGTCGTCCACGACGAGAATGTGCGGCGGGGTTCCGGTGTCGGCGGCGGGCGTCATCGCGGGCGTCATGGCGGGCGACTCCTTCATTCGGCGGCGGATCCCGGGGGATCCGGTTACTCCGGGTCGCCCCACGGTCGCACGCGGACACCTTCCGTGTGGACTCGGTACAAAGCGTGTCGTGCCAATGTGCGCGCTCGACATGAAAGGAACATGAATGCGACGCGGTTCGATCGAAGCCGACCCCCGCATGTGAGGATCGAGGTAGCGCAGCGGGCCCTCGCGCGTGCCGATCGAGGTGGTGGCCTCGGTCGACCGAACGGGGGGCCGACGACACACGCGGGTGCCGCGACCGGCAACATACGCGGCACCGGGCGCGCGGTCCGGGCCACCCCCGAGTCCCCGCGCCGATCGCCCCGAACCCGGAGGTACACCGTGGAGCCCGAGCCGGTACGCACGAGCCTGGACGACAAGCCCGGCCACCCGCACTCGACCGACGATCCGGTCCGGATGACGCTGGACGACGGCATCGCGACCATCACGCTGGACTCGCCCGCCAACCGCAACGCGCTGTCCGCGCGCCTGGTCGCCCGGCTGCGCCATCACCTCGCCGAGGCGGGCGTGGACGAGCGGGTGCGGGCGGTGGTGCTCACCCACACCGGGCCGACCTTCTGTTCGGGCATGGACCTGCGCGAGGCGGCGGCGGGCGGGATGGCCCAGGGCGCGGAGCAACTGCTCGCGCTGCTGCGCCTGGTGGTCGAGGTGCCGGTGCCGGTGGTCGCACACCTGCGCGGCAACGCGCGCGCCGGCGGGATCGGCCTGGTCGGCGCGGCGGATCTGGCGATCGCGCCGGCGCAGGCGACGTTCGCGTTCACCGAGGCGCGGCTCGGGCTCAGCCCGGCGGTGATCTCGCTGACCACCGCGCCCCGGATGGATCCGCGGTCGGTGTCGCGGTACTACCTCACCGGCGATGTGTTCGACGGCGCGGAGGCGGAGCGGATCGGCCTGCTGACCCGCGCGGTGAACGGGCCCGAGGGCGCGGACGAGGCGGTGGCGGCGCTGGTCGCGTCGTTCCGGCTGTGCTCGCGGCAGGGGTTGGTCGAGTCGAAGAAGTTGACGATCGGTGCGTTGCAGGCCGGTTTCGACCGGGACGGGCGCGAGTTGGCCCGGCGCTCGGCGGAACTGTTCGCCTCGGCCGACGCGACGGAGGGCATGGCGGCGTTTCGGGAGAAGCGGGCGCCGAAGTGGGTGAGCGAGGGGGGCGCAGGGCGGTGACGGGTCCTGCGCGGTGTGTAACCGTGAATGGTCGGGCGGGAGTTGCCGCGACGTGACCGGCGAACTCTTCCCGGTACCCCGGGAGCGGGTCGAACTCGCTCCCGGGGCCTGGCACGTGCCGGACTGGCTTTCGCTCGACGAGCAGCGGGAGTTGGTGGTCGCGGCCCGTGCGTGGGCCGCGCCGCCGGCCGGCATGCGGCATCTGGTGATGCCCTCGGGTGGGGTGATGAGCGTACGCAGTGTGTGTCTCGGGCTGCACTGGGAGCCGTACCGCTACAGCGAGTTCCTGCCGGACGGCACGCCGGTGAAGCCGTTCCCGGCGCTGCTCGGGGCGCTGGCGCGGCGGGCGGTGGTCGAGGTGTACGGGTCCCTTCCGGCCGATCCGTACGACATCGGCCTGGTCAACCACTACGACGCCAAGGCGAGCATGGGCCTGCACCGCGACGCGGACGAGGCGTCGCCGGCGCCGGTGGTGTCGCTGAGCATCGGCGACAGGTGTGTGTTCCGCTTCGGCAACACCGAGACGCGCACCCGTCCGTGGACGGACGTGGAGCTGTACAGCGGAGACCTGATCGTCTTCGGCGGCCCGTCCCGACTCGCCTACCACGGGGTACCGAGGATCCGCCCAGGCACGGGCGACCCGGCGACGGGCCTGGCGGGCGGCCGGCTCAACATCACCATCCGGGCGTCGGGGCGGCGGCCTGCCGGGTCGTAGGGCCTTACCCCGGTTCGTGGTGGGCGAGAACCTGCCCGAGCAGGCGGGTCAGGGTCTGCCGGTCCTCGGCCGACAGCGGCGCGAGGAGGTCGTCCTGGGCCCGATCGAGCAGTTCGTCCATGCGGCGCAGTTGACGCAGGCCGTTCTCGGTGAGGGTGACCCGGTTGCGCCGGCCGTGGCCGGGGTCGGGGGAGCGGTCGACGAAGCCCTCCTCGACGAGGGCGCTGACCGCTGCCACGATGTCGCTGCGGTCGACGCGGCACCGTCGGCCGAGCTGGGCCTGGCTCGCCGGCCCGAACTCGTGCAGCGCGGCCAGGATCCGGTAGTGGTAGCCGCGCGCCCCGGCGGCGGTGAACCCGTCGTTCACCAACCGGCGGGCATGCACGGCGAGTTGGGTGATCAGCCAGCTCGGCTTGGTGGTCAGGCGCCGGGGGGTTTCGTCCATGTGGATCACTGTATCGATGTTGGTATGACCAACATGTATGAGTAGTGTTGGTGTCACCAACATTGCAGCAGTGATTGAAGCAGTGAGAGTGAAGGAGCCGTGCCGCCGTGTCCGCAAACACCACCGATGCCACCGCCGCCTTGCTTGCCGATCGTCTTGAGGTCGCCGATCTGCTTGCCCGCCTCGCGAATCTGCTGGACGAACGCCGCTACGACGACGCGGGCAGCGTCTACCACGCCGATGCCGTGGTGCGCGGGCCGCGCGGTGACCTACGCGGCCTCGACGCGCTGACCGCCCTCCTGAAGGAGAGCCACGTCGAGGGGGTGCACACCCAGCACGTCCACGGCGACGTACTGGTGCGCGTCGACGGCGACCGCGCCGAGGCCACCGCGAACCAACTCGTGTACTTCCACCACGAGGGCGAACCGCCGCACCGGACCAGCGGCCTGCGCGTAGCCGCAACGGCCGTGCGGACCCGGGAGGGCTGGCGCTTCAGCGAAATGCGGATCACCCTCGCCTGGACGCACGACGCGTGACCGATGAGTTTCTCCGCTCCGCACGGTCTCCATGGCGAGACGACACGAGACGAGACGACGAGGAGCGTGCGGAGCATGGGAACCATGAAGCAGGCGGAATCCGTGAGCGTCGCCCTGACCATTGCCCTGCCCGCCGCGAAGGTGTTCGCGGTGCTGACCGATCCGACGACCCACGCCTCCATCGACGGCACCGGCTGGGTCCAGGAGTGCGTCGACAGGGCGCCGCTGACCGAGGTGGGGCAGGTCTTCCGGATGGCCATGTACCACGCCAAGCACCCGGACGGCGACTACCGGATGGCCAACCAGGTCCGCGTCCTCGACGCGCCACACGCCATCGGCTGGGCGCCCGGTATGGAACAGGACGACGGCGGCCTGCAGTTCGGTGGCTGGACCTGGCGCTACGACCTCAAGCCGCTCGACGCGTCACAAACCGAGGTCACCCTCACCTACGACTGGTCGGCGGCGTCGGAACCCGCCCGGGAGCGCTTCCAATTCCCACCCTTCGGCCCCGAACACCTCCCCAACTCCCTGCGCCACCTGGCAGAGATCGCCGCCGCCAGGTGACAAGGCCGCTCGATGGTCAGACGGGTCGGGTCATGGGCCCTTCGCGGTACATCTCGGCGGCGGGTGCGGTCGTGATCCTGTCGGCGCGTGCGCCGTATGCGTATTCGACCATCCACCGGTCCCCGTCGTGCCAGATGCGGGTGATGGTGCCGAGGTGGTGATGTCGCGCGTGGTGGTCGACCTTGCGCCACAGGGGTTCGCCGATGGCCCAGGGAGGCGTGGGCGTGTCGGTCATGATCTCTCCTTGCGTATGGAACGGGGCGACGGGGTCGGAGACTTCGGCACGCGGCGCTCGGTGCGCGATGATGCGCACGTAGCCCGGGGAGAACCCGGTCGCGCGGGCAATGACCTCCACCGACATGCCGCTTCGATACGCATCGGCCACGGCGCCCCGCAACGCGGCCCCGGCGGCGCGGCAGTGCCGGTGGTGGGCGCGCTGCCGATGCGGTGGGGCGGTCGCGGGGTCGGGCCGGCGGCCCGCAAGTCGATGGCGTTCGGCGGCGGTTGCACCGAGACGTTCAAGAAGCGGCGGGTACACGGACCTGCTTTCGGTGGTGGATCGGCGGACGGCCCGGCCCGGCCGGTTGTGCGGGGGTCTTCAGGCACCCAGCCGGACAAGGGATCGAGCCCCCGGTCCCGCAGCCGCGCCGGTGGCCGCAGGACCGGGAGGTGCCGCCCGCAGGAAACGGTCGGAGCGGGCGGCATCGGGCGTGGCTCAGCCGCCCGAGTCCAAACCGCGCCCGACCAACGGCGCCGGAAAGGTCCGCATCAAATACACCCGCGCCTCATGCACCAGAGCCGTCAACTCCGCCCGCGTCACATCGAGCGGATCACGACCGGGTGCCGTGATGCGGACTGCTCGGTCCGGATTGCCGGACGGCTGGATGGTTACGGAGTAGGACATGACGACGGCCCCTAGCGTTGGAAACCTGGTGGTCACAACGCTAGGGGCCGTCCAGTGACGTGAGGACTACGTTCTGTATCCTTTTCGAGGCTTGCGTCAGGCCACGCCCACACGCCTCGCAAATTCCATTCGATGCCCGCTCCTGCGGTACTTCGCCGTCATCAGGCGCACGTTCTCGCGCACGGCCGGATGCATGCGCGCCTGTTGGGGGGCCAGCTTCTCCGCTTGTTCGAACGCCTCCCAGGCCGAGTCGTGGTCGCCCGCCAGGTAGTGTGCGCGGCCCGCGTCGATGTGGAAGTGGCTGCGGCGTTCCCTGCTGTAGTTCTTCGGCAGGATGATTCGCTCCAACCGGCGGACCGCGTCGCGCCCACGGCCCAGTTCGACCGGCAGCGAAACGCCCCAGATGGCGACGTTCGTCGGACCGAAGACCAGCTCGAAGTCGTTGCGATCCCGGCCGAGTTCGGTCGCCGCCTGCTCGGCCTTCGCCCAGTGCGCCCAAGCGGCCTCACCGTCGTAGCCGCGCGCCGAGTTGAGCGACGCCTTCAGATGGTAGGCGCCCGCGAGCGACAGGGACATCGGGTCGTCGCGATACCGAGGCTTGGACAGCTCGGTCAGGCCGTCATCGAGGATGTCCGCTGCCTCCTCGTGCTCGCCGATGCCGATGTACTCGCCCGACTCGTACCAGCGGGCGGCCAACATCCGCAGCGGATCCTCCGTGCGCTCGGCGGCCCACAGGACCCGCTCGGTCGCGAGGGTCGCGTCGCTGATCAGGCCCATTTTGTAGAGGTACTGCATCGCGGCCTCGTAAGCCGAGCACAACAGGCCGTACGCCTCTCGCTGTTCGTGCGCTTCCAGCACGTGCGTGGCGATTCGGGTGTCACGCAGCAGATCGGGCAGCACCTCGCCGGTCCGGGTCATCGCTGCGGCTTGCCGCCAGGCGCTCGCCTCGGCGACACGAAGGCGCAGTTCGGCGAGGTCGACCTCGCGAGCCTGAGCGTCCGTCGGGCGAGGCGGCCGGTTGTAGCGCAGGAGTTCGCGCTTGATCGCGGACACCGCTCCGTCGTCCGAGCCCGGCACGTAGTACGGGGCTCCGGTGATGTCGGTCGGGTGGCACTTCAAGGCACGTGCCAGGGTCAGGATGTTCGCGGGTCGGTCCAGGCTGCGGGCACCGCGCTCGTATGCCTTGATGGCGGCGAGGCTGAAGTTCGCCTCCATCGCGAGGCGGCTCTGCGTCCAGCCTCGGGCGGCACGGGCCGCCGCCAATCGGGAGCCGTTGTGCTCGATCGTCGGTGTCTCGTCGTGGTCGGTGGGCATGACCTGGGATCCCTCCGAGCAGGCCCCCCGAGCTGGCCATGCGCGCCGCTCGCCGGGCTCCTGCCTGGCCAACGGACGCCGCGCCGTACCCGGGCGAGGCAAATCAGGTCCTGCCAGCGTACGCCGAAGCGCGACCCGAACAGGATGCCGAAACGGGCAACTTCGCCTGAGCCCACCCCGCCGGGCAACGAAGAGGACAAGCCGTCTCGCGGACGCCTTACCGCACCTTGCTGAGCACTCCCCGGTGCCCGGCAGCCTTCGTCGCGACCGTCACTGCCCGCCGCGTCGGCATCGCGATCGTGGCCGAGGCCCTGGTCGGCCCCAACTCGCCGGCCCAATCGACCGCTTCGGCACTGCCACCCCTACCGGCTGCCCATGCCGCAATGTTGGCCGTCCTGCTGATTCCGGTCGACCCTGGCCGGAGTGGCCTCATAACCCTGGGCAAGTACTGGTCGGCACCACCATCCCGCAACTGGGCGCACCGCTCGCAGCCGGTTGGGTGGTCCTGCTGCAACGAGCACCGAACCGCGGGAACTACCCGGCATCTTCGCGGTGGAGTCGCTGAGCAACGTCGTGGGCTACCTGCCGGACCCAACCCTGATCGGCATCCTCGGCGCGAACGAGCACACCAAGCAGGCGACCGTCCCGGCAGCCACCCCCGGTGGCGGCCGATGAAGGCTCCTGCAAGCCGTCCAGGCCGATGTCGATGCGCGAGGTCGGATCGACTGGAGCATGGTGAGCGTGGACTCCACCTCGTGCCGAGCCCATCAGCACGCTGCCGGGGCTCCGCACAGGACGCCGCAAGTTCCGAAGCGGAGATCAACACCTCGGCAGCACCGCTCCGACGAAGGGCTCAGCCGTTCGCGGGGCGGTCTGACCTCCAAGATCCACCTTGCCGGGGAAGTCGGCCTCCGCCCTCTGGCGCTGCCGATCACTCCTGGTCGGTGGGGCGACAACCCGCAGCTGATCCCAGTCCTCGAACGCATCCGGGTAAAGCGCCTCGGCGGTGGGCATCCGCGGACCCGTCCCGACCACTTGGGCGGCGCTAAGGCATACGGTTCCCGCCGTAATCGGCGCTACCTGCGCAGACGCCAGATCAAACACACCATCCCGGAACCGAAGGACCAACGAGCCAACCGCAGGCGCCGAGGAAGTCGAGGAGGCCGGCCGGCGGGCTTCGACAAGGAGACATACAAGCGCCGCAACGAGGTCGAGCGCACGATCAACCGGCTTAAGCACTTCCGCGCAGTGGCTACGCGCTATGACAAGCGCGCCTTCGTCTTCCACGGCACTGTCACCGTGGCCTCCCTCCGCCTGGAGCTCAGCCCGTGAGCGGGCGGATAAAACGGTGGCCGCCTGATTCGCTTCCCTGCCACGATCTGGGGGTGACCACGTTGTTCCTGATGGTAGGCCTGCCAGGGGCCGGAAAGACCACGCGGGCCCGACAGCTCGCAACGGAGCACGGCGCGCTGCGTCTGACGCCCGACGACTGGATGATTCCCCTGTTCGGCGAGGCGGAGGCCGACGGGAAGCGCGACGTGCTGGAGGGGCGCATGCTCTGGCTCGCGCTTGAGGCGGTCAGACTCGGCACCAACGTCGTTGTGGACTACGGCTGCTGGTCACGGGACGAACGGTCCGCGATCCGCTGGTTCGTGGAGGCCGAGGGGGCGTGCTTCCGCATGGTCTACCTGCCGGTGGACGAGGAGACCCAACGCGCCCGTATCGCCCACCGCTGGGCAACCAACCCCGAAGAGACACTGCCGATGTCCGAGACAGACATCATGCACGGGCGCGCGCATTTCGAGGAGCCCGACGTGGCGGAGCTGGAGGGCCGCAGGGCCGCCGGCCCGCCGCCCGGGTGGGTCGACTGGCGGGAGTGGGCCGCCGACCGGTGGCCGTCGTTCGCGTGACTGCCGCGGCCCACGACGACTCAGCCGTACCAGGCGTTCCCTGCACCAGCCGAAAATGATCCGCCGGACAGCCCCTGGCGGCAACGGTGCACCCCCACGTGTGTGGGGACTTCCCCGGGGTGGCCCACCTCCGTCCTCGACGGTTCACCCTTACGTGTGTGGGGACTTCCGCATGGGCTACTACATCCAGCACACCGACGGCGGTTCACCCCCACGTTGTGTGGGGACTTCTCTTTGAGCTGCGCGGCATGACCCCCAATGGCCGGTTCACCCCCACGTGTGTGGTGACTTCGCGGTTTCGACGTCGCCGAGCGCGAGGTGGATCGGTTCACCCTCACGTGTGTGGGGACTTCGGACAGGTGGTTTCCCTGGGGGTCTCGGGACCCGGTTCACCCTCACGTGTGTGGGGACTTCGGACAGGTGGTTTCCCTGGGGGTCTCGGGACCCGGTTCACCCTCACGTGTGTGGGGACTTCAAGCGGCGTGTGCGGGGTTCTCGTTGGGGCGGCGGTTCACCCCCACGTGTGTAGGGACTTCTCCCGGCCCTGTGTCAGGACGCGATGGTCGAGCGGTTCACCCCCACGTGTGTGGGGACTTCCGGGCCTCATCCTCGGTGATGGGCACGATCTCCGGTTCACCCCCACGTGTGTGGGGACTTCTCTTGCTGACCTGCGGGTCCTCTGGGTCTTTGCCATTTCGCGATGAGGATTGGGCAATTGAGGCAGAGATTCTTCCTGAATGTGGTCTGACCAGGGCCTCTTCTCGGTCCAGGTCCCGGCAAGGGTTTCAGTCTCCCAGCAATGCCGGGTGCTTCCGCAAGGCTCGCTGCGACTGTCCCGACGGTCGCACGGCCGGTGATCTTGCAGGCGTGGCGGACAACAACCTCTCGAATCCCGGTCGGTGCATGCGCAGACCTGCGGTTCGATCCTCCGGCATACTCGATGTGCTGCTCTCCGGCGCGGCGTCGCTGAAGTCCCCTACGAGACCACGGAATCCGCCATGCATGGCGGCTGCAAGGATATCTCGAGCGATTCGGCAACCCGCGATTCAGGCAGTCGGCCTCGACCCGGGCCCGCCTTGACCCCGGCTGTGGCGGGAAGGAAAGCGCCGAGGTAGGCAGGGGTTGAGGCGCCGATGCCAGCGTGGAGGTGACCCGCAGGGATGTGCCGGTACCGAAATAGGCCTGGCGGGGGCGGTGTGTGGTCTCCAGGTAGCGGCGTGCCAGGTCGACGAGCTGGCGGATGGGCCCTTGATCGGGTGTGGTGCCGACCTCGTTGCGGAAGCGCTCATATCGCCGCGATCGGCCAGGAGGGGGTCTGGTGAGGCGTCGTGGACGTGCAGCATGGCTTGGAACTCCCCGTCGGCGGGATGGAAGGCAGCCCCGATCACGCCCTATGGATCACACAGTCTCTTGCCGCGGCAGCGGCTCCTTACGCCCCGCCGAACCCCAATTGGCGTCCGAGCCCTGAAAAGGCTTGAAAACGTGACCGCATCTCCCCGACAGAAACCCGAGCGAACCACGACGACCCGCAACCACCCCCGGGCCTCCATATTCAACGGGCATCCCCTCACCGAAGCGACAGACCAGTAAATAAGGTCCGCTCTGAGCCGGATGCGGCCCCAAGCGACTCAGTCGAGGAGAGTCGTCACCGCCATGCTCAAAGCACCGGAGGATCGAACCGCAGGTCTGCGCATGCACCGACCGGGATTCGAGAGGTTGTTGTCCGCCACGCCTGCAAGATCACCGGCCGTGCGACCGTCGGGACAGTCGCAGCGAGCCTTGCGGAAGCACCCGGCATTGCTGGGAGACTGAAACCCTTGCCGGGACCTGGACCGAGAAGAGGCCCTGGTCAGACCACATTCAGGAAGAATCTCTGCCTCAATTGCCCAATCCTCATCGCGAAATGGCAAAGACCCAGAGGACCCGCAGGTCAGCAAGAGAAGTCCCCACACACGTGGGGGTGAACCGAGCGACACACTCTCGCCGCTGGAGCTCCCGCAGAAGTCCCCGCACACGTGGGGGTGAACCGTCGGCGGCGACGCTGCTGGCCGACGCGTACCAGAAGTCCCCACACACGTGGGGGTGAACCGCCGTTGAGCATGCTCGCGTGTGCCCCGGATGCGAAGTCCCCACGCACGTGGGGGTGAACCGTCGCGAAGGACATGCTCGGCAAGGCCGTGGAGGAAGTCCCCACACACGTGGGGGTGAACCGTGGAGGCGGCCCGCGTGGTAGCCGTGACGTGGATCCGAGGGGATCGGGGGGAGCCCGGGTGCGCGGGTATCCCGGTCGGCGCGAGCCGTACGTCACGAGTGTGTGAACGCGGCCACGTCGCCAGTGCGGGCGGGCGTAGCCTCCCCGGACCAGAACTGTGGGGGGATCATGCACACTCGCACCATCGGCGCCGTCTTGGCCGTCGCCTGCACGCTCGCACTTGCCGCCTGCAACGAGCGCGACGACAAGGTCGTCACCAAGGCGAACAACCCGACGATCATCGACAAGTCCGTCAGCGAACCGCCCGGGGCCGTGTCGCCGACGGTTGCCGCCCCGGGCGCCTCAGCCGCCCCGGCCACCCAGGCCGCAGCCGCACCCACCTCGACCAGGCCGAGTGCCCCGCCTGCGGCAAAGGTTGGCGACACGCTCACCCTGACGAATGCCAAGGGCGTTCCGGTCGACGTCACCCTGGTGAAACTCGTCGATCCGGCGTCGTCGTCGAATCAGTACCTCAAGCCCAAAGCGGGCAACCGATACGTCGCGATCCAGTGGAAGATCGTCAACAGTGGTGACCAGCCGATCACCGACACGCCGAACTTCGGCTCCCATCTGATCGACGCCGATGGTCAGCAGTTCGGCAGCAGCTTCGGTGAGACCAGCGCCGGCCCCGCGTTCCCGTCGAGCGTGAGCATCCCGCCCGGTGGTGTCCGGCTCGGATTCGTCACCTATGAGGTGCCCACCGCCGCAAAGATCACGACGATCCAGTTGCAGATCAGCATGATGTCAACCAACACCGGACAGTGGAACGCCTGACCTAACCGCAACACCCGAGGCTCCCGCGACCCGAACGCGCGGGGGCCTCGGCCATCTCCGCGCCGACGCAGCGGACGGCTCGCCCGCCACTCATTCGGCCGGTGGCCGCGGTTTCGAGGTCACCTCGCCGCACGCCCGCTTACCCCGTCGCCGCCGCCAATGCCGCCAGGGCCATTCGGCTCAGCATTGGGGCCAGGATGCGTTGGGGGGTGCGTAGTGTGTGGGGGGTGGAGTTGATCAGGCCGAAGGCGGCGTGGACCGCGGCGCGGGCCTCGCGGTCGTCCAAGCGGTTCGGGTGGGCCTTCATCGCCACCTCGACCCACAGCTCCACGTAGGCGCGCTGGACGCGGCGGATCCGGTGTCGCTCGGCCGTGGGGACCTGGTTGAGCGCGTGGTCGTGCAGCGTGATCAGGTCCGGGTGGCGCAGCGCGAACTCGACCTGGCCCTCGATCAGCGCCGCCAGCGCCTGCGCCGGGTCCTCGATCGACGCCCGCAGCTCGCCCCGGGCCAGCAGCTGCTCGCTGATGTCGACCAGCAGCTCGGTGAGCATCGCCTCCTTGCCCCGGAAGTGTTTGTACAGCGCGGGGCCGCTGATGCCCACCGCCGCGCCGATGTCGTCCATGCCCACGCTGTGATAGCCGCGCTCGGCGAACAGCCGGGCGGCCACCTGCAGGATCTGGTCTCGACGGCTCACGGTCATGTGTCCATGCTAGACACTCGGATTAACCGTGGTTAACCTCGGGGGCAGGTGAACGAAGGTTAACTCGAGGCGGTGTCATGGAAAACGTGCTCGGCACAGCCGCCGACCCGGGGTCGCAGACCTACCGGGCCAACGCGGAAGCCCACGAACGCGCGGTCGTCGAACTGCGCGCCCGGTTGGCGACCACCGCGTTGGGCGGCGGCGAACGGGCCCGGGAACGGCACACCGCGCGGGGCAAGCTGCTCCCGCGCGACCGGGTGGAGACCCTGTTGGACCCCGGCACGCCGTTCCTGGAGATCGCGCCGCTTGCCGCCGACGGGATGTACGGCGGCGACGCGCCGGCCGCGGGGATCATCGCGGGCGTGGGCCGGGTCGCCGGCCGCGAGTGCGTGATCGCGGCCAACGACGCGACGGTCAAGGGCGGCACCTACTACCCGATGACGGTCAAGAAGCACCTGCGGGCCCAGGAGATCGCGCTGGAGAACCGACTCCCGTGCCTGTACCTGGTCGACTCCGGAGGCGCGTTCCTGCCCATGCAGGACGAGGTCTTCCCGGACCGGGAGCACTTCGGGCGGATCTTCTACAACCAGGCGCAGATGAGCGCCCGGGGCATCCCGCAGATCTCCGCCGTGCTCGGCTCGTGCACCGCCGGCGGCGCGTACGTGCCGGCCATGAGCGACGAGACGGTGATCGTGCGTAACCAGGGCACCATCTTCCTCGGCGGCCCGCCGCTGGTGAAGGCCGCCACCGGCGAGGTGGTCAGCGCCGAGGAGTTGGGCGGCGGCGACGTGCACGCCCGCATCTCCGGCGTCGTCGACCACCTCGCGGCCGACGACAAGGACGCGCTGCGGATCGTCCGCGACATCGTCGGCACCCTCGGCGCCCGGCCGCAACTGCCCTGGGACGTACGGGAAGTGGAGCCGCCCGCCGTCGACCCGGCCGGGCTGTACGGGGTCGTGCCGCCCGACGCGCGCACCCCCTACGACGTGCGCGAGGTGATTGCGCGCATCGTCGACGGCTCGCGCTTCCACGAGTTCAAGGGCGAATACGGCACCACCCTGGTCACCGGCTTTGCCCGGATCCACGGCCACCCGGTGGGGATCGTCGCCAACAACGGCATCCTGTTCGCCGAATCCGCGGTCAAGGGCGCGCACTTCATCGAACTGTGCGACCAGCGCGGCATCCCGCTGCTGTTCCTCCAGAACATCACCGGCTTCATGGTCGGCAAGGACTACGAGCACGGCGGCATCGCCAAGCACGGCGCCAAGATGGTCACCGCGGTGGCCACCACCCGCGTGCCCAAGCTGACCGTCGTCATCGGCGGTTCGCACGGCGCGGGCAACTACTCGATGTGCGGACGTGCCTACAGTCCGCGCTTCTTGTGGATGTGGCCCACCGCCAAGATCTCGGTGATGGGCGGCGAACAGGCCGCCACCGTGCTCGCCACCGTCAAGCGCGACCAGATCGAGGCGCGCGGCGAGAGCTGGGACGGCGAGGAGGAGTTCAAGCAGCCGATCCGCGAGCAGTACGAGCGGCAGGGCAACGCCTATTACGCGACCGCGCGCCTGTGGGACGACGGGATCATCGACCCCCTCGACACCCGCACCGTGTTGGGCCTGGCCCTGACGGCGTGCGCCAACGCGCCGCTGGCCGAGCCGCGCTTCGGTCTGTTCCGGATGTAGAGGGGTCACGACGTGTTCGACGCAGTACTGGTCGCCAACCGAGGCGAGATCGCGGTCCGGGTCATCCGCACGCTGCGCCGCCTGGGCGTGCGCGCGGTCACCGTGTACGGGCCGGGCGACGCCGCCGCGCGGCACGTGCGCGAGGCTGACGCGGCGGTCGAGGTACCGAGCTACCTGGACGTGGACGCGGTGGTCGCGGCCGCCGTGCGCGCCGGCGCCGGGGCGGTTCACCCCGGCTACGGATTCCTGTCCGAGAACGCCGGGTTCGCCGCCGCCGTGGCGCGCGCCGGGCTGGTCTTCGTCGGCCCGCCGGCGGGCGTGATCGAGCTGATGGGCGACAAGATCCGGGCCAAGGAGACGGTCGCCGCCTACGGCGTGCCGGTGGTGCCCGGCGGCGGCGCGGCGGGCATGACCGACGCCGAACTCGTGGACATCGCGCGGGAGATCGGCTTCCCGGTACTGATCAAGCCGTCGGCGGGCGGCGGCGGCAAGGGCATGCGCCTGGTGCACGACGGCGCGCTGCTCGCCGACGAGATCGCCGCGGCCCGGCGCCAAGCCAAGGGCGCGTTCGGCGACGACACGCTGTTGATCGAGCGCTGGATCGACCGCCCCCGGCACATCGAGATCCAGGTGCTCGCGGACACCCACGGCACGGTCGTGCACCTGGGCGAACGCGAGTGCAGCCTGCAGCGCCGGCACCAGAAGATCATCGAGGAGGCGCCGTCGGCGCTGCTCGACGCGGACACCCGGGCCGCGATGGGCGCCGCCGCCGTGCGCGCCGCCCGGGCCTGCGGATACGTCGGCGCGGGCACGATCGAGTTCATCGTGCCGTCGGAGGATCCCGGCTCGTTCTACTTCATGGAGATGAACACCCGCCTCCAGGTCGAGCACCCGGTGACCGAACTGGTCACCCGCGTCGACCTGGTGGAGAGTCAACTGCGGATCGCCGCGGGCGCCGCGATCGGCAAGTCGGACGTGTCGATGCACGGGCACGCGGTCGAGGCGCGGATCTACGCCGAGGATCCCGATCGGGGCTTCCTGCCCACGGGCGGCCGGGTGTTGACGGTGTGTGAGCCGGAACTCGAAGGCGTCCGGGTCGACTCCGGGCTGCGCGAGGGCGGCGAGGTCGGCAGTTCGTACGACCCGATGCTGGCCAAGGTGATCGCCTACGGCGACGACCGGGCGACGGCGATCAGCCGACTGCGGGCGGCACTTGCCCAGACCCGGGTCCTTGGGGTGACCACCAACCTCGGCTTCCTGTACCGCCTGCTGGGCGACCCGGCGGTGCTCGCGGGCGACTTGGACACCGGCCTCGTGGAGGCCAGGACGGACGCGCTGACCGGGCATCCGGCGCCGCCGGAGGTGGCGGTCGCGGCGGCGCTCGCGGCGCGGGCCGAGCGGGTGTCGGCCGACGGCTGGGCGGACCCGTTCGCGGCGCAGACCGGCTGGCGGGTGGGCGGACCGGCCTGGGACACGCACGTGTTGCGGATCGGGCCGGGCGAGCCGATCGAGGTGCGGGTGCGCGACGGCGAGGTCTCGGTCGACGGCGGCCCGGCCGTGTCGGCCTCGGTCTCGGCGGTGCCGGGCGGGCTTTCCGTCGGGTACGACGGGCTGACCCGGCGCTTCGACTACGTTGCCGAGTCGTCGGGCGTGCGCTGGCTCGCCTACGGGCCGGACACCTGGCGGGTGAGCGAGGTGGACACCGTACGGGCCGAGGCGGCGGGCGGCGCGGCGCACACCGGCGCGCTGACCTCGCCGATGCCGGGCACGGTGACGGTGGTCAAGGCCGCCGTCGGGGACCGGGTCGCCCGCGGACAGACCGTGGTCGTGGTGGAGGCGATGAAGATGGAGCACGCGTTGACCGCGCCGTTCGCCGGCGTGGTCGCCGAACTGGGCGCGGTGGTGGGCGCGTCGGTGGCGATGGACCAGACGCTGGCGGTGGTGGAGCCGGACCCCGACGGGGCCGACCCGGAAGCGGCGGCGGGGGCCGAAGGAGAGGCGACGGAACGATGACGCGTCGACTGCCGGATGTACGCCGCGAACCCGGGTTGCCGGAGCGGGTGTTCATCCACGAGGTGGGTGCCCGGGACGGACTCCAGAACGAGTCCGGCGTGGTGCCGACCGACGCCAAGATCGAGTTCGTTCGCCGGCTGGCCCGTGCGGGTCTGCGCACGATCGAGGTGACCAGCTTCGTACCGCCCAAATGGGTGCCCCAACTCGGCGACGCCGCCGAGGTGTTCGCGGCGGTCCGGGCCGACGCCGAGATCACCGCCGACGATCGCCGCCTGCCGGTCCTGGTGCCCAACGAGCGCGGCTTCGACCGCGCCGTCGAGCTGGGCGCCGACCGCATCGCGGTGTTCGGCAGCGCCACCGAGACCTTCGCCCGGCGCAACCTCAACCGCACGGTGGCCGAATCGTTGGCCATGTTCGCCCCCGTGGTCGAGCGGGCCGGCGCCGCCGGGATCGACACACGCGGCTACCTGTCCATGTGCTGGGGCGACCCGTGGGAGGGGCCCGTCCCGCTCGACCAGGTGGTGCGCGTCGGCAAGGCCCTGGTGGACATGGGCTGTTCGCAACTCAGCCTGGGCGACACGATCGGCGTGGCCACCCCCGGACACGTCACCGCGCTGCTGACCGCGTTCGCCGAGGCGGGCGTGCCGGCGTCGCGCATCGCGGTGCACTTCCACGACAGTTACGGCCAGGCGCTGGCCAACACCCTCGCCGCGCTGCGCTTCGGGGTGACCACCGTGGACGCGTCGGCGGGCGGCCTGGGCGGATGCCCGTACGCGGAGAGCGCGACCGGCAACCTCGCCACCGAGGACCTGGTGTGGATGCTGCACGGCCTCGGCATCGAGACCGGCGTGGACCTCGGCGCGCTGGTGGCCACCAGCGCCTGGATGGCCGACCTGCTCGGCCGCCCCAGCCCCTCGCGCGCGGTCCAGGCGCTGATCGGCAAGCGGGTGGACGCGCACGGCCTGGTGCTCGCCGACCCGACCACCGCCACCGCCGCCGGCACCACCGCCGACGCGTAGCCGCGACCGCCCGGCCGCCGACCGAACCACCTCCGACGCACCGAAGCCGCCACGAGCGGCCCGGTCCGTCCCCCGCCACCGAACCCGGGAGCCCGGATCATGTTGGACCACCGCCTCGACGAGGAATACGAGCAACTGCGGCGCACGGTCGCCGAGTTCGCCAAGGACGTGATCGCGCCCGCGATCGGCGACCTGTACGAGAAGCACGAGTTCCCGTACACGATCATCCGCGAAATGGGCCGGATGGGCCTGTTCGGCCTGCCGTTCCCGGAGGAGTACGGCGGCATGGGCGGCGACTACCTCGCGCTCGGCCTGGTCCTGGAGGAGTTGGCCCGGGTCGACTCCTCCGTGGCGATCACCCTGGAGGCGGCCGTCTCGCTGGGCGCGATGCCGATCTACCGCTTCGGCACCGAGGAACAGAAGCAGACCTGGCTGCCCAAGCTGACCAGCGGCGAGATGCTGGGCGCCTTCGGCCTGACCGAGCCCGGCGGCGGCTCCGACGCGGGCGCCACCCGCACCACCGCCCGCCTGGACGAGGCGACGGGGGAGTGGGTGATCAACGGCGGCAAGTGCTTCATCACCAACTCCGGCACCGACATCACCGGCTTCGTGACGGTCACCGCGGTCACCGGCACCAAGGGCGACGGCGGCAAGGAGATCAGCACGATCATCGTGCCGGCGGGCACGAAGGGCTTCACCGTCGCACCGCCCTACTCCAAGGTCGGCTGGAACTGCTCGGACACCCGCGAGTTGTCGTTCACCGACGTGCGCGTCCCGGCGGAGAACCTGCTCGGCGAACGTGGGCGCGGCTACGCCCAGTTCCTGTCCATCCTGGACGAGGGTCGGGTGGCCATCGCGGCGCTGGCCACGGGGTTGGCCCAGGGCTGCGTGGACGAGTCGGTGCGCTACGCCGGTGAGCGCGAGGCGTTCGGCCGGCCGATCGGGGCCAACCAGGCGATCGCGTTCAAGCTCGCCGACATGGAACTGCGGGCGCACAACTCGCGGTTGGGCTGGCGGCACGCGGCCTCGCTGCTCGTACACGGCGAGGGCTTCAAGAAGGAGGCCGCGCTGGCCAAGCTGTACAGCTCGGAGAGCGCGGTGGACAACGCCCGCGACGCCACCCAGATCCACGGCGGCTATGGCTTCATGAACGAGTATCCGGTGGCCCGCTTCTGGCGCGACGCCAAGATCCTGGAGATCGGCGAGGGCACGAGCGAGGTGCAACGCATGCTGATCGCACGGGAGTTGGGCCTGCCGCGCTGAATCGACGACGGCTCTTTCGGCACCGACCCTTCTGGACGACACCCGTCCGGGAGGGTCGGTTTCGGTTTTCCGGGCGAATGAACACGGTCACTGTTGAACGCGGTCACCGTTGAACGCGTTCACCGTGCGACAGCACGGGTGATGCTCACGACCCGGCGTGCGCCGCGAGGGGCCCGGGTGGGGGTCAGTGGTCGACGGCCGGCCGGGCTCGGCGTGCGCTGGCCAGGACCGAATCGAGCAGCCCGGGGAAGAGGTCGTCCAGGTCGTCGCGGCGCACCCGGACCAACCGGGTCCGGCCCTCGATGGTCGTCCAGGTGACGCCGGCTTCGCGCAACACCCGGTAGTGGTGGGACAACGTCGTCTGGTGGACGTCGAGTTCCTCGCCGGCCGCGGAGCAGCTGTCCGGGCCGGTGCGGTCGAGCCGCTGTACGAGTTCGAGCCGCACGGGATCACCGAGCGCCCGCAGCACGTCCACGAGCCGGATGGCGTCCCGGGTCGGCTGTGACACCTCGCGCATCGTCGGCCTCCCGCTTTCGCTCGTGTCGCCACCGCCGGCTGATCATCTCGCGTCGAGGGGCAAGTCTATCCGACACATTGATACATGGACAAGCATCCATGCTTTGTCTACGCTGCCGACTCGTCAGCTTGCGATCCGTCCCAGCGGAAGGCACCGCCGCCCATGTTCAAACGTCTCGCGCCGTTGGCCCTGGCGACCTTCGCCGTCGGCACCGACGGCTACGTCATCGCCGGTCTGCTCCCGTCCATCGCCGACGACCTGGATGTCTCGACGCCCGCCGCCGGGCAGTTGGTCACGGTCTTCGCGCTGGTCCTCGCCGTGTCGGCACCCGTCATGGCGGCGGTGGCCGGGGCGCTGGACCGACGTACGGCCCTGCTTGTCGCACTCGGCGTGTTCGTCGTCGGCAACGCCCTCACCGCGATCGGCACCGGCTACGAGGTGGTCATGGCCGCCCGCGTCCTCACCGCGATCGGCGCCGGCACGATCACCTCGACCGCGTCCGGCACGGCCGCCGCCATCGTCGAGCCCGAACGCCGGGGCCGGGCACTGGCGTTCGTCCTCGGCGGCCTGACCCTGGCCACCGCCGTCGGCCTGCCACTGGGCACGCTGATCGGCCGCACCGACTGGCGCATCACCCTGTGGGCCGTCGCCGGCCTCGGCCTGCTCGCGGCGGTCGGCGTGGCACTCGGCCTGCCCAAGGTGGTCCTGCCGGCGGCGTCCCTGGCCGACCGCCTACGCCCACTGCGGCAGCGTCGCGTCCTGAGCCTCCTGGCGATCACCGCGATGACGTTCCTGGCCTCCTACACGCTCTACACGTACATCGCACCCGCACTCGACGACGCCACCAACGGCTCCGACGGACGACTGACCCTGATCCTGATGGCTTGGGGCACCGGCACCCTGGCCGGCAATCTCGCGGCGGGCCGCCTGGTGGACCGCCGCGACCCGACCCGAGTCCTCACGGTCGCACTCGCGTCGGCCACGGTCGCCTTGGCCCTGACGCCCGTCGCGGTACACACCCTGGGCGGGGCAATGGTGTGGGCCGTGATCTGGGGCGGCGCGGTCGGCATCATCGTCGTCCCACAACAACACCGTTTGATCGCCCTACACCCGGCCGCCGCACCCATACTCCTCGGCCTCAACTCCTGCGCCATCTACACCGGAATCGCCCTGGGCGGCGCGCTCGGCGGCGTGGCCCAACAATGGCCGTCCCTGACCCCACCCCAACTCGGCTACCTGGCAGCAGCCGTCACCGCGATCACCCTGCTCCACCACGTAACGGCCAGCCGCCGGGCCGGGGCCGGGACCCAGGCTCCCGCTCCCGCGACGCCGCCACAGGACAAACGCCCGTCCACCATCTGATCGGCCACCAAAGCGGTTTGCCTGCTTCGGCGGCGAGCCTTCGGGACGGCGTCGAGGTGGTCGCGCCATAGCCTGGGCCACATGATCAGGAGTGTCGTTTTCGATGTGGGTGAGACCCTGACCGACGATGCCCGGTTCTGGGGGCGTTGGGCCGAGTGGGTGGGAGTTCCGCCGCACACCATGTCGGCTCTGGTCGGGGCGGTGACGGCCCTTGGGATGGACAACGCGGAGGCATTGCGTCGGATCCGGCCGGGTTTCGACGTGGATGCCGAGCGGGCCGCGCGCGAGGCGGCCGGCATCGGTGAGGTGCTGGAGGAGTCGGACCTGTATCCGGATGTGCGCCCGGCGCTGGCGGAGTTGCGGGCAGCGGGCGTGTGGGTGGGGGTTGCGGGCAACCAGACACGGCGAGCGGGCGAGCTGCTGCGCGCCTTGGATCTGCCGGTGGACGCGGTGGCGGTGTCCGAGGAGTGGGGCGTGGCCAAGCCCGAGGATGCCTTCTTCGCGCGGTTGCTCGCATGGGCTCCCGGGGAGCCCCACGAGATCCTGTATGTAGGCGACCACCCGGCGAACGACCACGTCCCGGCGGCCCGGGCCGGGTTGCGCACGGCCATGGTGCGACGCGGCCCCTGGGGTTACTTGTGGGCGGGTGATTCAGAGATGAATCGCGCCGACTGGACGATCGATTCGCTGTCCGAAATCGCGAACCTCATCGGGCGATAACCACGCGAATCACCATCCCGAGCGCACCGACGAGGGTAGCGTGCAAGACATGCCGCCATCCTCGCAAATCGGATTGGGCGCCCGTGTCGCGTCGACCCGGGGCGGACGCCGGATGACGCAGGTGGCGTTGGCCAGGGCCGCAGGCATGTCGCTGAGCATGCTCCGCAAGATCGAACAGGGAACGAGGTACCCGTCCGACGACGGCTTGTCGAACCTGGCCGACGCACTCGGGGTCGACATCCATCGCCTGCTCGGAATCCGCGAGACGAGGGACAGTCGGGTAAATGCGGCACTGCCTGCGATGCGAGCTGCGATCGACGGCTACGACATGCCGGAGGACGGGCCGATCCGGGCGCTGCCCGAACTCCGGGAGGCAGTGGACACGGCCGTTGAACGGCGACTTGCGTCGCAGTACGCCCTTCTCGCACAGACCTTGCCGGACCTGTTGACCGAGTTGGCGAGGGCTGTTTGCGTGCTACCGGACCCAGAGCGTCATCGGGCTGCCGCGTTGCTGACCGGTGCATATCGAGCGGCGGACGCTGTGGCCTACAAACACGGGCACTTCGATTTGTCCGGCCGCTTGGTCGAGTTGATTCGGTGGGCTGCGGCTCGCGCCGACGACGAGCTGCAGACTGCCGTTGCAGCCTACGTCCGCACGGAAATCTTCTTCGTATCCGGAAACTTGGCGTCGGGACTTCGCTCACTGGAACGCGCTCTGGATGCGGCTCCGCCACCGCAGGGGACTCAGGCACGGGCGGCGCGAGTGGCTTTGCACATGCGGGCATCGGTGGTTGCGGCGCGTATGCGTCGGCCGGATGTAGCCCGCGCGCACATGACTGAAGCCGAGGTGCTCGTGGCGTCGATCCCGGAAGGAGTTTACTGCGGCACCGCTGTGGGTCCTTCGTCGCTTCGCGTGCACAAGGCATCGGCGGCTATCGAACTCGGCGACGGCGCAGCCGTGTTGGGTTTGGCTGGTGAGTGGAAACCCGGTACCGAGCTACCGGCGGAGCGCCGCTCTCATTTCTACATCGATCTGGCGCAGGCCCAGCTTTGGAGCGGCAAGCGGGACGATGCGTTCGCCTCGTTGCAGATCGCCAGGAAAATCGCGCCAGAGCACGTGCGTGAGCATCCTCAGGTGCGTAACACCCTGGCAACCCTGGTGAGACTGCAGCGGTCATTGCCCGACGCGTTGCTTGGCTATGCGGAGTGGGCGCACGCCATCTGAGTGCCACACCGTGTGACACTTTGCGGCTTTCCGGCGCGTCAGCATGGGTGGCGTGCCTCTCCGGGCCACATCGGAGGGCGTTTTGTAGCCGACCCATCTGCTGGGAGCACCATGTCCACGGAGTCCGTAAGTGTGTTCACATCCGGCGAGCCTGATTACCCAATCCGGATCGAGGTCGCCGATCGCCGGCCTCTCGATGTGACGCGGGCGGAGTTGACCGCTCTGGTGCACGAGTCGCGGATGTATCTGATGCGGACCTTTCCGGCGCCGTTGGTCGGGCGCGTTTCGGACTCGCGCGGCTGAGTCCCGAACGATGCCGTCCGCCACTGCCGAAAGCAGTTACGAGTACTCGCTGTTCCTTGACCGTCTCGTCGCAACCACCGCTAAGCGCAATCGACTTCAGGGGTTCGGACTCGATCCTGCGATGGCGTCACCGTACCGGCAGCGCGCCCACCAGCGTTGCTGCCTCGCCGCCGGGGTTGCGTTGCGGAATGCCGTGGCCGATGCGTATCGGGGTGGCGTATCGGTCGAGGGCATTGCTCGTATTACCGGGTTCTCCCCGGGTTATGTGCGGATGATCGTGCACCGTGCGCCGCGTGCCGAAGTCCTCGACTTCGTCGTCCCGTTTCATACGCAAGGAGTGATCATGACCGACACACCCACGCCTCCCTGGGCCGTCGGCGAACCCCTGTGGCGCAAGGTCGACCACCACGGGCGACATCACCACCTCGGGACCATCACCCGCATCTGGCACGACGGTGACCGGTGGATGGTCGAATACGCCTACGGCGCACGCGCCGACAGGATCACCACCGCACCCGCCGACGAAATGTACCGCGCAGGACCCATGACCCGACCCGTCTGAGCATCGCAGCGGAAGCGGAAGTCGAGCAAGCTGTTCGGGCGTTGCCCAGGCTGATCGCGAACCTCGCGGGATGGGTGGGTGTTTGCGGTGGGGGTTGGTCTTTGAGTTGCGGGGTGCCGGTGCCGGGTCGGTCTGGCACCAGGGGTTGGTCGCCGGTGGCGTGCGGGGCTTCGAAACCCGGAGCTCTCGACGAGGCGGGTGCTTTGGTCGGCGAAAACCGGCCTGCAGCGGGGGAGCGGGTGAGGGCCGGGTCGGGCTCTCCGGGGAGGCTTCCCAGGTGGGTCGGGTGTATCCGGCGTGCGTTGCGGTTGCGGTTGCGGGTGGCTGGTGCGGGGCGGCCTGAGTCGGTGGTGGGCCGCCGCCGGCGTGCGGGGCTCCGAGACTGAGGGCTCCCGGCGAGACGGGTGCGTTGGTCGGCGGGAAAAGCACCTGGCAGCGGCGGGCAGGGTGGGGGGCTCGGGTCAGGTCCGCCGGGGAGGCTTCGCGGGCGGTCGGGTAGTTCCGGCGAGAGTCGCGTCTCGGTCGGCTGCGCGGGGCCGGTCAGAGTCGTCGGGCGGGGCCGCCGCCAGCGTGCGGGGCTCCGAGACTCGAAGCTTTTGACGAGACGGGTGCGTTGGTCGGCGGAAAACCGGCCGGCAGTGGCGGGCGGGTGGGAGCTCGGGTTGGGTCTGCCGGGGAGTGTTCCCGGGTGGGTCGGCCGGCGGGTGTTTTCGGGGTGCGGTGGGCATGTGGGTGACGGAGGTTCACGAAACCGGATCCCGTGGGGTGCCGCAGCCTCCGCGCGCGAGAAAACCGCAGGTCAGCGCAAGTGGCCGCCGTTTCGAGCGCCGCGGGATCCGGTTTCGACGCCCACAGGGCACTTTCGGCCGCCGAGAGGCTGCAGCGCCCGAGATCGGCTCCGACTGAGCGGTTTCGGTCTCCACGCCGGAGTCGAGGAGGCTGGAGCACACGAAACCGGCACTCGACACCCGACTTTCCACCCCGACCCCACAAAACCGCAGGTCACCGAAACTCGAAGCCCACAACCACCCACCGAGATCCGGTTTCGAACCCAACCTCTCCCCAGACGCCCCCGAAACGCCCCAACCGATCGGAAGGCCCCTCGGCAATCTCAACCCGACCCTTCACCCTGCCCCCGCTGCCGGCCGGGTTTTCCGCCGAGCAACACGGCGGTGTCGTCGGGAACCCGGACTCTGGGAGCCCCGCACGCTGGCGGCGGCCTCGCTCGACGACTCTGGCCGGCCCCGCGCACCCGACCGAGATGCGACTCTCGCCGGAAGCTCCCGGCCCATTCGGGAAGCCGCCTCGGCGGACTCGACCCGAGCCCACACCCTGCCCGCCGCTGCCGGCTGCTTTTCCCGTCGAGCAATGCCGGGGTCTCGTCGGGAGCCCCGAGTCTGGGAGCCCCGCACGCCGGCGGCGGCCCCGCTCGACGACTCTGGCCGGCCCCGCACAACCACCCGAGACGCGACTCTCGCCGGAAGCTCCCGGCCCACTCGGGAAGCGCCTCGGCGGACTCGACCCGACCCTTTACCCTGCCCGCCGCTGCCAGCCGGTTTTCCGCCGAGCAATGCCGGGGTCTTGTCGGGAATCCGGAGTCTGGGAGCCCCGCGCGCTGGCGGCGGCCCCGCTCGACGACTCTGGCCCGCCCCGCACAACCGACCCAGGCGCGACTCTCGCCGCAAGCTCCCGGCCCACTCCGGAAGCCGCCTCGGCAGACTCGACCCGACCCTTCACCCTGCCCGCCGCTGCCGGCCGGTTTTCCGCCGAGCAATGCCGGGGTCTCGTTGGGAGCCCTCAGTCTGGGAGCCCCGCACGCTGGCGGCGGCCTCGCTCGACGACTCTGGCCCGCCCCGCACAACCGACCCAGGCGCGACTTTCGCCGGAAGCCCCTCGGCGGTCTCGACCCGACCCTTCACCCTCCCCGCTGCTGTCGGCTGGGCGTTCCTCGCCTCCGAGCGGAGCGGCTTCATCCTCGGCGCAACCTGTACGGCGACGGCGGCGAGAATCAGGTCTGACCCGATCCAACCCGACCCAACCCGACCACGTCACCGGTCACCGATGTGTCGGCTCGCCCCGTCGCCCGCAGAGGTAGAACAGCTCGGGGTCCCCCTCGTCGAGGCTGTACCAGTCCAACCGGGGTCCAGCCGGCTCGCCCGAGGAGGCGCTGCATCGGCTGGTTGGAGACGTTGGTCGACGTGAACAGCTTCGGGGTCGTACACGAGGCCGCTGCGGCGTTCAGCAACCCGTGCCCGACGCCCCTCCCGCGGGCCGACGGTGTCACCATCAGCATCGCGACGAAGCCCTGTTCGAAGAAGGTGTATTCCACCACGCAGTAGCCGAGCAGACGGCCGGACGCGTCCTCCGCCACCGTCGCCGAGCCCTGCCGGCACCACCTCGCGATGTTCGCCCGCCGCTCGGCGTCACCCGTGCTCGCGATCGCGTCGATCCCGGCCATCGTGTCCGCGTCCGACTCGTTCGCGCGGCGCACTGTGAAGTCGCCGAGGCCCACTGCATGCATGGGCCCATGCTGTCAGGCCGCCCCGAACACCGATCCCGCGGAGGTCGCGCGAGGCACGAAACGACCGCGGGCGCCGGACGGGAGAAATCGCTCCCGTCCGACGCCCGTGCGAACCGCCCTGCCCGGTCCTGCCTAGCTCTTCGTGGCCATTGCGCGCAGGAAGAAGGTCAGGTTGGCGGGGCGTTCGGCGAGTCGGCGCATGAAGTAGCCGTACCATTCGGCGCCGTAGGGAAGGTAGATCCGCATCAGATCGCCCTGCTCGACGATCCGGGTCTGCTCCTCGGGGCGGATGCCGTACAACATCTGGAACTCGAAGCTTCCGGGCGCCCGCCCCGCCCGGTCCGCCAGGTGCCTCGCGATGGCGATCAGGCGCGGGTCGTGCGAGGCCACCATCGGGTAGCCCTTGCCCTCCGTCAGGATCCGCAGGCAACGCACGTACGACCGGTCCACGTCGCCCTTGTCCTGGAACGCGACCGACTCCGGCTCCTGGTAGGCGCCCTTGCACAGCCGCACCCGCGAGCCCTCGTAGGCCAGGTCCCGGCAGTCCTGCTCGGTGCGCCGCAGGTAGGCCTGGAGCACCGCGCCCACCCACGGGAAGTCCACGCGCAACTCGCGCAGGATGCCCAGGGTCGAGTCGGTCGTGGTGTGGTCCTCCATGTCCAGGGTGACCGTGGTGCCCACCCGCGCGGCGGCGGTACAGATCCGCCGGGCGTTCTCCAGCGCGATCCGCTCGCCGATGCCGGGCAGGAACTGGCCCACCGCGGACAGCTTGACCGACACCTCGGCGTCGCGGGCCAGGCCGGTCTCGCCGAGCGTGTCGAGCAGCGCGTCGTACGCGTCCACCGTGGCGTCCGCCTGCGCGCGGTCGGTGGTGTCCTCGCCGAGGTGATCGAGCGTCACCTTGCGCCCGGTCTCGACGAGTTCGCGGGTGACCCGAACGGCGTCGTCGAGCACGTCGCCCGCGACGAAGCGGTCCACGATGGCCCGGGTCGGCGGCAGGTGCTCGACCAGGGAGCGGGTCCGCGGCGAGCGGGCCGCCGCGAGGATGGGGCTGCGGAGCATCTTCTTCTCCCGAAGTACCGGTGGGGTGGGGTCAGCCCATGTGCGGGTAGCGGTGGTCCGTCGCCGGGACGAACGTCTCCTTGATCGAGCGCGAGCTGATCCAGCGGGTGAGGTTCTGCATCGCGCCGGCCTTGTCGTTGGTGCCCGACGCGCGCCCGCCGCCGAACGGCTGCTGCCCCACGACCGCACCGGTGGGTCGGTCGTTGATGTAGAAGTTGCCTGCCGCGAACCGCAACACGTGCGCGGTGTGCGCGATGACCTCACGGTCCTGGGCGATGATCGCGCCGGTCAGGCCGTACGCGGAGACCGACTCCATCTGGGCCAGCATCATGTCGTAGGCGTCGTCCTCGTAGACGTGCACGGCCAGGATCGGGCCGAAGTACTCGTCCTTGAAGATCTCGTGGTCGGCGTTCGCGGAGACCAGCACGGTCGGGCGGACGAACCAGCCGACGCTGTCGTCGTAGGTCCCGCCGGCCGCGACCTCCACCGTCTCGTCGGCGTGTGCCCGGTCGATCGCGGCCTTGTTCTTGGCGAACGCGCGCTCGTCGATCACCGCGCCCAGGAAGTGGCTCAGGTCGGTCGGGTCGCCCATCGACAGCCCGTCGACGGTGGCCAGGAAGTCGGCCTTGAAGTCGGACTCCCAAATCGAGCGCGGGATGTAGGCGCGCGACGCGGCCGAGCACTTCTGGCCCTGGTACTCGAACGCGCCGCGGACGAGGGCGGTGCGCAGCACGGCGGGGTCGGCGCTGGGGTGGGCGACCACGAAGTCCTTGCCGCCGGTCTCGCCGACGATCCTCGGGTAGGTGCGGTAGCCCGCGATGTTCTCGCCGACCGTGCGCCACAGGTGCTGGAAGGTGGCGGTGGAGCCGGTGAAGTGGATGCCCGCCAGATCCGGGTGGCGCAGCGCCACCTCGGAGACCGCGATCCCGTCGCCGGTGACCAGGTTGATCACGCCCGGGGGCAGCCCGGCCTCTTCGAGCAGTTCCATCAGCAGTACGGCCGAGAAGGTCTGCGTCGGCGACGGCTTCCAGACCACGACGTTGCCCATCAGGGCGGGCGCGGTGGGCAGGTTGCCCGCGATGGCGGTGAAGTTGAACGGGGTGATCGCGTAGACGAAGCCTTCGAGCGGGCGGTGGTCGGTGCGGTTCCACACGCCCGGGCTGCTGATCGGCTGCTCGGCCAGCGCGCGGCGGGCGAAGTGCACGTTGAAGCGCCAGAAGTCGATCAGCTCGCACGAGGAGTCGATCTCCGCCTGCTGCGCGTTCTTGCCCTGGCCGAGCATGGTCGCCGCGGCCAACGTCTCGCGCCACGGGCCGGCGAGCAGGTCGGCGGCCTTGAGGAAGATCGCCGCGCGGTCGTCGAAGGACAGGTCGCGCCAGCCCGGCGCGGCGGCGAGCGCCGCGTCGACGGTGTCCTGCGCGTCGGCGGTGTCGGCGTGGGCGAAGGTGCCCAGGCGCGCGGCGTGGTTGTGCGGCTGGACCACGTCCTCGCGCTTGCCGGCGCCCATGCGCCGCTTGCCGCCGATGGTCATCGGGAGGTCGACCGGGGCCGCGGCCAGTTCCGCGAGCTTCGCTTCGAGGCGGGCCCGGGCGGGCGTGCCGGGGGCGTAGTCGTGTACCGGCTCGTTGACCGGGACGGGAACCTGGGTCACAGCGTCCAAGACGGCGCTCCTGTTCGGTGATCTGCGGCGGGGTGCGGGTGCCGTGCGGTGCGGCCGTGTGCAACGCCGGGTGACGCCGTACGGCCGTGTGCGGACACGGATCTCGTGCTCAACGGTAGGCCGCGACCGCCGTCGGGTGTTTATCCGATCGGTTAAACTCGAAACTCCCCGCTTGGCCCATCGGCCAACACCCGCGACATCCACGAAGGGGCTGAACGTGCCCGAATCCGGCGTCCCGCTGCGCGAACTGCTCGCCGCCCTCGGCGGCCCGGTCGGTGACGGCCCGATCCGGGTCGCGGCGGCGGCCGGCGGCCTGGAGGCGGCGGTCCGGCACGTGTCGATCCTGGATCCGGAGGAGGAGCCGCACGTGATGCCGGGCGACCTGCTGCTCGCGGTCGGCCTGCGCGGTCGGGCCGCGACCGGCACGGTGCGGGCGGCGGGCGCGGCCGGCGCGACGGCGATCGCGGTCAAGGGCGAGAGCGCGGCGCTGCGCGAGGTGGCCGACGCGGCGGGCGTGGTGCTGCTGTCGGTGCGCCCCGAGGCCCGCTGGGAACAGGTTGCCGCACTCGCGCACGCCGCCGTCGACGAGCGGCCCGACACCGAACCGCCCGACGGCGGCGACCTGTTCTCGCTCGCCCAGACCACCGCGATGCTCACCGGCGGCGGGGTCAGCATCGAGGACAGCGCCAACCGCGTGCTGGCCTACTCGCGGGCCACCGGGCCGGACGAGGCCGACGAGTTGCGGCGGTTGTCCATCCTGGGGTGGCAGGGGCCGGAGGAGTACATGGCCCGGCTGCGCGACTGGGGCGTGTTCCACCGGCTGCGCACCACCACACAGGTGGTCGCCGTGGAGGAGCGGCCCGACCTGGGCATCCGGCGCCGGCTCGCGGTCGGGGTGCACGCCGGTGGGCGGTGGCTGGGCACGATCTGGGTCCAGGAGGGCCGCCGGCCGCTCGCCGATCGGGCCGAGGAGGTGCTGGTCGGCGCGGCGCGGGTGGCCACGCTGCACCTGGTGCGCCGGCGGGCCAGGTCGGCCGCCGAGGCCGGGCCGACCCGGGAGAGCGTGGCGGGCCTGCTCGGCGGCTCGATCGCGGCTCGGGCCGCCGCCGCGCAGCTCGGCCTGGACCCGGTGCGGCCGGTGCTCGTGCTCGGCTTCGCGGTGCGGGCGGACGTACCCGACGAGTCGGCGCAGGAGCTGGCCCGGACCGAACTGGCGAACCTGGTCTCGGTGTACGCGGCGGCGCGACACAGCCACGCCCGGGTCGCGCCGCTGGGCTCCAGGGTCTATGTGCTGCTGTCCGCGCCGCCGACCGAGGCGGTCGCGCTCGGCTGGGCGCACGAGATCGCCGCCGCCGCGCACGGCCACCTCGACCTGGTGGTGCGCGGCGCGGTCGGCGATCCGGCACCGAGCCTTGCGCGTACCGTCGCGGCCCGGGAGTCGGCCGACCGGGTCCTGGACGCGATGGCGACCGGCGGGGTGTCGGCCGAGGTCGCGGCGTTGTCGGAGGTACGCCCGGAGGTGCTGCACGGGGAGGTCCAGGCGCTGCTGGCCGAGCACCGCGAGATTCGCGACCCGCGCCTGATCGCGCTGCGGGCGCACGACGGCGAGCACGACACGGAGTACGCGGACTCGGTGCTGGCCTGGCTGGACGCGCTGGGCGATGTGCGCGCCGCCGCCGCGGCGCTGCACATCCACCCGAACACGCTGCGCTACCGGATCCGCCGGGCGGGCGAACTGACCGGCCTGGACTGGGCCGACCCGAAGACCCGCCTGCTCGCGGCGCTGCTGCTGCGCCTGCCGGGGTGATCGGGCCGGGCCGCCCGGCCGCTTGGTCGCTCGGCGGCTCGGCGACTCGGCGGCGTCGGCTCAGACCTTGATGCCCAACTCGGAGAGCAGGTCCAGGCTCACGTACTCGCCGCCGGTGCGCGCCGCCGGCCCGTCGCACAACTCCAGCGTGGCGGAGACCATCTGGTCCATCGTCTCGATCTGATCGGGCCGCAACTGCCCACCGACCAACTCCTCGGCGCCCTCGCTGAGTACCGCGGCCCGGGGCTCGATCGTGTTCACCCGGATCCCGGTCCCGTACAGCTCCGCGGCCAGCGCGTTGGTGATCCTGTTCAACGCCGCTTTGGACGCCCCGTACACCGCGCTCTTGGTCCCGAGCACCCCCAACTCGAACGGCGGCCCCGCCCACGGCCGGGCGGTGCCGCTGGTCACGTTGACGATCCAGCCCTCGCCACGCGTCGCCATGGCCGGTATCACGGCCTGACACAACTCCATCGGGGCCAGCACGTTCACCTCGAAGTGCAGTCGCGCGCGGCGTTGCGGGTACACCCGAAGCGAGGCGTACGAGGCCATCGCCGCGTTGTTGATCAGGATGTCGATCGGCCCGCCCAGCCCCTCCTCGGCGGCGGGCACGATCCTGGCCCGCTGCGTCTCGTCGGACAGGTCGGCCTGCACCACGGCGGTGCGCCGACCGTGCCGGGCGATCAGCGTCTCCGTCCGCTCCAACGACCCGGCCAGATTCCCCTGCCGCACAGTACGCGCGGTGACCGCCACATCGGCTCCCTCGGCCGCGAGCCGCACCGCCAACGCCGCCCCGATTCCCCTGCTGGCCCCGGTGATCAATGCCCTACGTCCCTCGAACCGCTTGGCCACGGCGTCCCTCCCCTGATCCGGACAACTGCCTGCCACCATCCTCACAACAGTGGACTAGGTCAACCATCAGAACGCGAAATCCCACCCGTTGGAGATCGAGACGGGGAACGATCCGGGCCGCGGAGCGGGCTTGCCGGCGCGGCGGCGGGGAGGGTGGGTGGTCGGGTGGGGTCCGCCGGGGGGCTTCCCGGGGGGTTGGGGGGTTTCGGCGGGGGTTGCGCTTTTGGCTGCGGGCCGGCTGGTGTGGGGCTGGTCCGGGTCGTGGGGTTGGCCAGCGGGCGGTGTGGGGCTTCGGGGTGTGGGGTTTCGTCGGGGCGGGGGCCCGGGTCGGGGTGAAAGGCGACCTGCGGCGGGTGGCAGAGAAGGGGGCCGGGTTGGGTTCCGCCGGGCTTGCGTTGTCGGGTGGGTCGGGTTGTTTCGGCGCGCGTTGCGCCTTTGGTTGCGGGCCGGCTGGTGCGGGGCCGGTCCGAGTCGATGATGGGCCGCTGCCGGCGTGCGGGCTTTCGGGTGTGGGGTTTCGTCGGGGCGGGGGCCCGGGTCGGGGGAAGGGCGACCTGCGGCGGGTGGCAGAGGAGGGGGTCGGGTTGGGTTCCGCCGGGCTTGCGTTGTCGGGTGGGTCGGGTTTGTTTCGGCGTGCGTTGCGCTTGGGGTTGCGGGTGGCCGGTGCGGGGCTGGTCAGGGTCGGTGGTGGGCCGCTGCCGGCGTGCGTGGCTCCGAGACTGCCGGTCTTCGGCGAGGCGGGTGTGTCGCTCGGCGAAAAACCGGCCGGCAGCGGCGGGCAGGGCGGGCGCTCGGGTCGAGTCCTCCGAGGAGCCCTCTCGGCTGGGTTGGGACGTTTTCGGGGGTGTTTGGAGGGGAGTTTGGGTTCGGAACCGGATCGCGGTGGGTGGTTGTGGGCTTTGGGCTTCGGTGACCTGCGGTTTTGTGGGGTTGGGGTGGAAAGTCGGGCGTCGAGTGCCGGTTTCGTGTGCTCCGGCCTCCTCGAGACCGGTGTGGAGACCGAAACTGCCCGGTCGGGGTCGGGGTCGGGGTCGGGCTGCGGCCTCGCGGAGGCCGTCGAGCCGACCGAAAGTGCCCAGTGGGAGCCGAAACCGGATCCCGAGGTACTCGAAACGGCTTCCCTTCCCGCTGACCTGCGGTTTTCTCTCGCGTCGAGACTGCGGCACCCGACGCCGTCCGGTTTCGTGAACTCCCGCCCCCAACACACACCCATCGCACCTCGATATGCCCTGGGCTCGCCGGCAGACTCGACCCGAGCGCCCTCCCTCACCGCCGCTGCCGGCCGGTTTCACCAAGCAAGGCGCCCGTCTCGTCGGGAGCCCCACGTCTCGGAGCCTCGCACGCCGGCGGCGGCCCACCACCGACCCCGACCAGCCCCCCGCATCAGCCAGCTGGCAACCACAAGCGCACCCCCCCGCCGAAAACACCCCACCCACTCGGGAACGCACGCCCGGCGGACTCGACCCGAGTGCCCTCCCTGCCCGCCGCTGCAGGCCGGTTCTTCGCCGAGCGACACACCCGCCTCGCCGAAGACCGGCAGTCTCGGAGCGCACGCCGGCGGCGGCCCATCACCGACCCTGACCAGCCCTGCACCGGCCACCCGCAACCCCAAGCGCAACGCGCGCCGAAACAAACCCGACCCACCCGACAACGCAAGCCCGGCGGAACCCAACCCGGCCCCCTTCTCTGCCACCCGCCGCAGGTCGCTTTTCACCCCGGCCCGGGCAGCCGCCCCGACGCAAACCCCACACCCGAAAGCCCGCACGCCGGCAGCGGCCCATCATCGACTCGGACCGGCCCCGCACCAGCCGGCCCGCAACCAAAGGCGCAACGCGCGCCGAAACAACCCGACCCACCCGACAACGCAAGCCCGGCGGAACCCGACCCGGCCCCCTTCTCTGCCACCCGCCGCAGGTCGCTTTTCCCCCGACCGGGGCACCCGCCCCGACGAAACCCCACACCCCGAAAGCCCGCGCGCCGGCAGCGGCCAACCACCGACCCTGACCAGCCCCGCACCAGCCGGCCCGCAACCCCAAGCGCAACGCGCGCCGAAACAAACCCGACCCACCCGACAACGCAAGCCCGGCGGAACCCGACCCGACCCCCCGCCCGGCCACCCGCCGCAGGTCGCTTTTCACCCCGACCCGGGCACCCGTCCCGACGAAACCCCACGCCCCGAAGCCCCCACCCAGGCAGCGGCCCACCACCGACTCGGACCAACCCCACACCAGCCCACGCCACCAAAAGCGCAACGTGCGCCGAAAGCGCCGGGCCCACTCGAAACCGCATCCGGTGGACCCGACCCGACCCGACCCGACCCGACCGCCCACGCCCCCGCACGCACCAGCGGCGACGGCGGCGGATGCCCGCCCCGCTTCAGCGGGGGATGTCCACCGGGGGCAATACCTCCGCCGTGGCGGTGAAGCGGGCCGGGGTGGCGAAGGTGGTGTCGGTGGGTGGGGGTTCGCGGTGGTCCTCGGCGGTGGTGGAGCGGCGCAGGACGACCAGGGTCGTGATCGGTGGGGCCGGGGCGTCCTGGGGGAGGAAGCGTTGTTCGGCGACGCCCGCGAAGGCCTCGCGCGCGGTGGTGGACGGGTCGGGGGCGGCGTACTCCAGGATGTCGGCGCCCAGGCGGCGGCCGGTGTTGCGCAGGTGTAGGTAGGCCGTGGTGCAGGCCTCGCGGGCGGGGGCGCCCGTGGCCGCCGCCAACGCGCGCTCGTAGGCGGCGTGTACCTCGGGTGGCGTGGCGGCCGGGGTGATGCCGAGGATGTCGTATGGGGAGGGTTCGGCTGCGGGCATGCTCCGGGCTCCGAAGGGGTGGGGAGGGGCGGGGAGTGCGGGGAGGAAGTGGGGAGGGGGCGGGTGCGATGGGGGGTGGCGTCGGTCAGTAGTAGCCGTGGATTCGGGAGCGGACCTCGTCCAGGATTTCCCGGGTGCCGTCCGTCGGGTGGTACTCGTGGGCCCGCTCCAGATGTACCAGCGCGGTGTGGTTGTGGCCCATGTTCGCCTGCCGCACCCCCTCGTTGTGCAGCGCGAGGGCCAGGAGGCGGGTGTTCTCCGGGGTCAGCTCGATCGCCTCCAGTGTGCGGATCGCATCCTGGTAGCGCTCCTCGCCCAGGTACACCGCCACCAGCGCGTCCCGCAGCCTCGGCTCCTCGTGCTCGCGCAGCGCCGCCGACAGCACCTCGATCGCGTCGTACGCACGGCCCTTGGCCAGCAGGTCGTAGCCCCAGTCGACGGCCACCACCACCCACGCCTCGCGCAGCGTGTCGATCTCCAGGCCGGCGTCGATCTCCTGCCGCAACAACCGCTCCGCGACCTCGTAGTGCCGCGCGTAGTAGTGGTTGAACGCCAACGCCCGGCGGGTGGGCGGGTCGTCGCCGTAGTGCCGGGCCTCCTCCAGGAGCGTGATCGCCCGGTCGAAGTCCTCGTCCCGCTCGCTCGCCCCCGCCGTCTCCACCAACAGCGCGGCCACCCGCCGGCGGGCCTCGGCGGCCACGGAGTCGCTCTCGCCGTCGGGGTCGGCCAGCGCGATCGCCTCGGCCATCGCCGCCACCGCCTGCTCGCGGGCGCCCCCGCGCAGCGCCAGCCGCTCCGCGCTCAGGAACAGTGCGTTGGTCAACCCGATCCGGCTCGCCTCGCCCGGGTCGAGCGCGAACGCCTCGCGCATCGCCCCGACCGCCTCGGCCGCCGCCGCGTCGGTGTCGGCCGCCAGCAGCTCCATCACCAGCCCGCGCAACGCCGCGCCCGCCAGCGCCCGGGTCGCCGGGTCCGCCGGGGTCAGCTCCAGCGCCTGCCGCACCAGCGCGATCGCGTCCCGATGCCGCCTGCCCTCGTGCGCCCGCCGGGCCAGTCGCGCGTACGCCCCGGCCAACTCCCCGCGCAGGCCCGGCCCGTCGGGAGCCAGCGCCCACGCACGCTCCAACAGCCGCGCGGCCTCCTCCTCTTCGGCCGGATCGGCGGCAAGTACCGTCTCGGCCGCGCGAATTCCCACCTCCGCCGCCAGCTCCACCGCCTCCGCCGGGATCGGCGCGGCCTGCTCCAGACACCCCAGCGCCCGCGCCCACTCCCCGCGCCCGCCCAGATCCCGCGCCCGGGCCAGATGCGCCCGGGCCAACAGCGCGGCCACCCCCGGCGTCGCGTCAGGCCCGGCCAGCCCCGCGAGGCCGGTCAGCCCCGCCACCGCCTCGTCGAAGCGGCCCACGTCGATCAGGTGGTGGTACATCCCCAGCGGCCCGAGCAGGTCGCCGGTATGCGGATCGGCGGCGGCGCGCACCGTCTCGGCCAACGCCCGACCCGCGTCCGAGCCCTGCTCCGGATCGGCCACCCGCGCCAGGAACAGCGGCCCGCACACGATCGGCGCCGGCGCCGGATCCAGCGCCGCCACCCGCTCGGTCGCGGCCACCTCCCACGCCCAGTGCAGGTCCAGCCGGCGATACAGCGCGGCCACCGAGCCCTCGCTGTGCGCGGCGCGCTCGCGCAACTCCCGGTACACCCGCTCGATCTGCTCCTGCCGCGCGGCGTGGATCTGCTCGGCGGAGATTTCCCGCCCGGTCCGCGCCTCCAGGTCGAGCCAAAACCTCGGGCTGTACAACACCGCGGCCCACGTCCCGCAGACCAGCCGCCACAGCCCGGTGGTGTGCCCCGCGTCGCCCGCCTGCCCGGCGCGCAGCGCGGACAGTGCCAGGCACTGCAGGTTGCGTACATCCGTCGGGTCGATCCGCTCCGACTCGAGGCGGATCTCGATCGACGCCCCGTGCCTGCCGGCCAGCGCGTGGGCGAGCGCCTGCCACGAGCGCAGCAGCGGTCGGGCCCGGCGCACCTCCGGCAACTCCGGTACCAGCCGCGCGGCCCGCTCCACGTCCGCCGACGCGGCGACCAGGTCCTCGCTGTGCGCCGCGGCCCGACGCAGATACACCCGGGCCGCGATCAGCCGGCCCTCGTCACTCGCCATCGGCCCGGCCAACAGCCGCTCCAGACCGGCGAGCGCCGCGTCGTGGTCGCCCCGCTGCGCCCGCAACAGCGCCAGCAGGTGATGCGCGGCGGCCCGCCCCCCGTCGCCCGCCCACCGGTTCGCCTCGGCCTCCGCCGCCGCCCCCGTGCCCGCCAGGTGCGCACAGGACGCCAACGCGGCCAGGACCGCATCCACGCAAGTCCCGCAGCGGGCCGGCAACGCGGCGACCAGGACGCCGTGTTCGGCGCAATACGCCCGCCCGCACTGCCCGCACCCCGCCCGCGCCGACGCCGTGCACTCGGCCGCCTCGCAGACCGCGGCGTGCGGCTCCGGCTCGACCGGCCCCGGCACCACCAGCGCCTGCCGATATGCCTCCGCCGCGTCCGCCCACCGCCGACCCCGCGCGGCGTGCATCCCGCGCACCGCCCACGCCGCCGGCTCCGCCTCGACCAGCGCGCCCAGCGACACCGTGCCCGCGCCGAGCGCCAGCCGGGCCAGCGGTGCCAGATGGCCCACGCGCGGATCGGCCAGCGGATCCAGCGCGGCCGACAACCGCACCGCCAGCGCCGGTTCGCCCGCGTACAACGCCGCGACCGCCAGGTGCAGCCGGACCCGGCGATCACCCGGCACCAGCGCGCCCGCCGCGCCGAGCCGGTCCCGGGCGCCGGCCAGGTGCGCGCCCCCGTCGCGGCCGAACCGCAACAACTCGGCGCCCTCGCGGAACAACGTCTCGGCCAGCGCGGTCCGGTAGCCGTCGTGCTCGGGAAACGCGTCCCGACAGGCCTGCCAGTGCTCCCGGGCGAGCGCGTGGTCCCCGGCGGCCAGCGCCGCCCGGGCCAGCAGATCGCGCGCGGTGGCCACATTGTGCGCGCGTATCGCGTCGTTGACCCCGCCCGGCGCCGCCCACAACTCGTCCGCGCGCTCCACCCGACCCTGCCGGGCGTAGCCCAGGGCCAGATGGAAGCGGGCCGACCCGGTCGGCTCGCCGCGCACCCGCCCCAGCACCTCGATGCCGTCCGCGAGCCGCCCCGCCGCGATCCGGGCCGCCCCCAGCCGCACCACGGCCGGTGTCCAGTCCGCCCGGCGCGCCAACCCCTGCTCGTACGCCTCCGCCGCATCCTCGTGCTCGCCCGCGTGCTCCCGGACCAGCCCCAGCCCGAACCGGGCCGGCGCATAGTCCGGATCGAGCCGCACGGCGGTCTCGAACGCGCCCCTCGCGGTGGCCCATTCGTCCTCCACAACGGCCAACTGCCCACGCGCGTAGTGGGCCCGCGCGTCGCGCGGCGCGGCGGCCACCGCGGCGTCCGCGTCGGCCCGCGCCGCGCCGAGGTCGCCCTCCTCGCGATATGCGATGCCGCGGAAGAGCAACGCCTCGGCGGCCAACGGCGAATCGTCGTCCGCCCGGTCCAACACACGCCAGAACGAGGCGATCGCGTCCTGCCGCAACTCGCGCCGCAACCGCACACAGGCCTGCCGGTGGTGGGCGATTGCGCTGTCGTCGCCCGCCTCGATCGCGGCCGAGAACGCCGCGTCGGCCGCCGCGGGTTCGCCCGCCGCGCTGTACGCCCGCGCCAACAGGTGGTGCTGCGCCGCGTCCCGCTCGGGCACCGCGGCCAGGTGCGGGATCGCCCGCTGCGCCTCGCCCTGCTCGAACAACGCCCGGCCCAGGCCGAAGCGGGCCCGCGCATGGCCCGGTTCGACCGCGACCACCCGCTCGAAACAGGGCGCCGCCGCGACGAAGTCGCCGTCCTCGTCGTGGAGCGTGCCCAGGATCAGGTTGGCCGCGACATGCCGCGGCCGGCCGGCCACCACGCGGCGCAACACCGGGATCGCGGCGGCCCGTTGCCCCCGAGCCAGCGCCAGGTCGACGAACTCCATCTGCACGTCGACGTGTTCGGGCATCAACTCGCAGGCCCGGCGCAGCGGCTCGAACGCCGCGTCGTCGTGGCCGAGCGCGTGCTGCGCCCGGCCCAGGCCCAGCCAGGCCTGGGCGTGGGTGGGGGCGAGCGTGCAGGTGCGGGTGAGCAGGCCGACGGCGGCCTCCAGGGCGGCGACGCGCTGCGCCTTGTCGGCGGGCGTGCGGCGCAGGTGGGTCAGCGCCATCGCGTACAGCACCTCGGGCCGCTCCGGCTCGATGGTGAGCGAACGCTCGAACGCGGCCAGCGCCTCGTCCGGGCGGCCCGCGTCGCGGTGCAGCCGGCCCAGCTCGTACCCGGTGGCCGCGCGCGGCACCAGCCGGTCGGCCCGCTCGAACGCGGCGATCGCCTCGGCACTACGGCCCAGGTCGCGCAGCGCGCACGCGCGGCTGTAGACCGCCCACTCCAGCCGCGGCGCGCCCGCCTCGATCCGCGCCGCCAGCGCCTCCACCGCGATCAGCTCGGCCTCGGACGCCCCGGGGGCGACCACACACCTGGCCTCCAGGAAGTCGTAGGCGGGATGGTCGGGGTCGGTGTCGGTGCGGGTGACGAGGTCGACGCACAACGCGACCTCCAGCGGCCCGGGATCGGCCCGCCGGGTCGCGTCGGCCGCGGTCAGCTCCAGCGCGCCGGGCGGCAGCGTGGTCAGCGCGAACGCGGCCCGGAAGGCGGCGAGCGCGTCGGCCGAGTGCCCCTGGCGGCTCGCCACCTCGCCGAGGCCGACCAGCGCCCGGCCCCGCGTCGCGGCGAGGTCGGTCGGCGCGCCCGGTTTGCCGAGCGCGTCCGCGACGCGTCGATAGCCGCGATCGGCCGCGGCGAGCCGTCCCGCCCGATGCGCCCCTTCGGCCTGGGCCAACAGCGTGTCGGCGCGGGCCGCCACGGAGGCGGGCCTGCGCCGGAATCCGAACCACATCAGCGCGGCCACCAAGGCGAGGAGGGCCGCGACGGCGGCGAGAAGCGGGACCGTCATCGGGCGGCCCGCGGGGCATGCCGAACTTCGTCGATCAACGGGTCCCCCGACCGTTCAACCAGCACCGTTCAATCAGCACTTCATCTCAGCATCGAGCGCTCATGCTAGAACACCGGTCAGCCGACTTTCAGGTGCTTGCCGGGCCGGTTCCGATAAAATCCGGCCGCGTGCCGCCCCGGCGGTCCCGGCGCGGCGACCGGCGCCGACTACGCTCGGTGGCCATGACCAGCACACCGCCCCCGGATCGACCGACCGAGCGGGACTTCCGCCTGCTTTTGGAGCGGACCGGCGCCGACCTGCTGCCCGGCCTGACCGGGGCCGAGTTCGAGACCGTGGAGCAGGACCTCGGGTTCCGCTTCGCCGCCGACCACAGGTCGATGTTGTCGGCCGCGCTGCCGACCGGCAAGGGGTGGCCGAATTGGCGCTACGGCGGCGCGCGCGACCTGAAGGCCCGCCTGGCCCTGCCCGCCGAGGGTGTGCTGTTCGACGTCGAGCACAACGCGTTCTGGCCGGACGCGTGGGGCGCCCGGCCGGCGCAGCTCAAACACGCGCTCAAGTCGGCGCGGTATCACCTGGCGCGGGTACCGCGGATGGTGCCGGTGTACGGCCACCGCTACCTGCCCGGGACCGAGGGCCAGTGGGGGCATCCGGTGTTGTCGATGATGCAGACCGACATCGTGGTGTACGGCGCGAACCTGACCAACTACCTCACCGCGGAGTTTTTGGACGGCGGCATCGAGTACGCGGAGCCGACGGTCCCGTTCTGGCGCGACCTGGTGTCCTGATGCGGGTTCACGCGTGGTCGGGCCCCGGGAGCCAGTCCCGGGACGGGTCGTGGTCGAGCCAGCGGTTGGCGGTGCCCACCCGGCCGAACTCGCGGAGCAGGGCGTCCAGCCGTGGGTGTGGGCGGTCCGGGTGCCACAGCAGGGACCACGCGTACAGCGGGGTGGGCGCGACCAGCGGGATGGACCGCACGGCGAGGCCCTCGGGCAGCGGGCCGTCGGCGGGCAGCAGGGCGAAGCACGTGGGGTCGTCGCGCAGGTGCTCCAGGAAGGGCGTCAGGCCCAGGTTGGGTCCGGTCGCCCACTCGACGATCCCGAACGCGGTGGCGAATCGGGCCAGGAAGTCCAGCCGGTCCACCGCCGCCGGGCACCACAGGACGCTGTCGCGCAGCTGACTCGGGCGCAGTTCGGCGGCGTCGGCCAGGGGGTGGTCGGGGCCGACGACGGCGTCCACTGGTTCGAGGCGGACCAGGCGATGGGTCAGCCCGAGCGGGGCGCGTCCGGGCAGCGGGTGTACCCGGCCGAAGCCGGCGTCCACGTCGCCGCGCAGGATCGCGGAGGCCACCGACGGCAGGTCGCGCCCGGCGCTCGGTTCCAGGTTCAGGTCGGGGGCGGCGTCGAGCACCCGCGCGACGGTGCGCATCGGCGCGTACAGGTGCCCCCACACGTCCAGGCGCAGCGCCGGCCGGGCGTCCCGGACCGCGCCGACCGCGAGTTCGCCCGCCGCCAGCGCCCGGCGGGCCGGGTCCAGGAAACGGGCGCCGGCCTCGGTGAGGGTGACGCCCCGGCCGCCGGCGCGGTCGACCAGCGCGGTGCCCAACTCGGCCTCCAGGCGGGCCAGCCGCTTGGACAGCGCCTGCTGGGTGATCGTCAGCTGCTCGGCGGCGCGGCCGAAGTGCCGCAGGTCGGCCACCGCGACGAATGCGCGCACCCGGGCGAGGTCCAGATCCATGCCGCTCACCATAGGCGACAACCGTTGGTTGTCGGGTGGGCCGGTCGGTTGTTGGACCGACCGGCGTGCGGCGGCGTTGTGTTGATCCCGACGGGGAGGCCGGGTCGGCGCACCCGACCGGGGGCGTCCGCGGCCCGGCACACGGCGAGAAGAGGACATCGAGATGAAGGCGTTGACGCCGAGCGGCGGCATCGGGTCCTGGGTCGTCGCCGAGGAGGTCCCGCAGCCCCGGCCGCGTCCCGACGAGGCGTTGGTCAAGGTGGAGGCGTTCGCGGTGAACCGGGGCGAGACCTTCCTGCTGGAGCAGCCGCGCGCGGGACACCGGCCGGGCAAGGACGTGGCGGGGCTGGTGGTCCAGGCCGCGGCGGACGGCTCGGGGCCGGCGGTGTGCACCCGCGTCGTGGGGCACCCGATGGGAGGCGGCTGGGCCGAGTACGTCGCCGTGCCGACCTCCGCGCTCGCGCCGCTCCCCGAATCGATCGCCGCGACCGTCGCCGCCGCGCTGCCACTGGCCGGGTTGACCGCGTTGCGGCTGCTGCGTACGGCGGGGCCGGTCGCGGGCCGCCGGCTGCTGCTCACCGGGGCGTCCGGCGGGGTCGGGCACTACGTCACCGAACTGGCCGCCGCGGCCGGGGCCGAGGTCACCGCGGTCACCCGGTCCCCGGAACGCGGCCGTCGCCTGGTGGAACTGGGCGCGGCGGCGGTCGTACACGACGTCGGCGAAGCGGTCGGACCGTACGACGTTGTGCTCGAATCCACCGGTGGCACCGAACTGCCCCGAGCGCTGGTCAAGTTGCGCCGACGGGGACTGCTGATCTGGTTCGGCCAGGCCAGTCGGACCCCGGTCACCCTCGACTTCTTCGACTTCTTCGCCGGGCCCGAGTCGGCCACCCTGCGCCACTTCCACTACATGGACTCCGACACGCCGTTCGCCGCCGACCTCGGCACGCTGGTGCGACTGGTCGCCGAGGGCCGACTGAACCCCGAACTGGGCCTGGTCGCCGACTGGTCCGAGACCGCCGCGGTGCTCACCGACCTGCGCGAGCGGCGCGTGCGGGGCAAGGCGGTACTGACGGTGTCGTGACCCCGCCCGCCTGCCCTTGCACCGCCTGACCCATCCACACCCCCAGGAGTACGTCATGACCACCACCGCCCCCAAGGCCGTCGTCACCCGCTACGTCGAGGCCGTCGCCGAGGGCGATCTGCCCACGATCCGGGCGAGCTTCGCCGAAGACGCCACCTGGACCTACCCCGGCGAACTACCCATCTCCCGCACCTGGGTCGGCCGCGACACGATCATCGAGGACTTCCTCGGCGACGTCGGCGCGCTGCTGCGGCCGGAGACCGTACGGATCCGCCTGGTGTCGATCCACGCGGACGGCGACGTGGTGTTCGCCGAGTGGACGTCGGATGCGGTCACGGTCGGCGGCGTCGAATACCACAACCGGTGCCTCGGGATCTTCGAGGTGGCGGACGGCCGGATCGTGTCGGTACGGGAGTACGCGGACACCGGCCACACGGGTCGCGTGTTGTTCCCGAACCACGTCGTCGCGGCCTGACGGCCACCGAATCGCCGCCACCCGCCGCATCCGCACACAGCGCCCGAAAGGCGATCACGACGACCATGGCATCCACGAACGCACTCCCCGATGTCTCCACCGTCTTCGAAATCCCGGAATTTCTCCCGCAGTTCGTCGCCGGCAACCGTTCGCGGGCGATCGCCTGCGGGCTGGACCCATACGAGTACGACCGGGTCACGGCGACCGACCCGGAAACGCTCGCCGAGTGGCCGGCCGCGTTCCGCCGGGTCGGCGAGGGGTACGTGAGGGTGGGCGAGCGGTGCGCGGCGAGCGGTTACGAGGTGTCGGCGGGGGAGGCGTTCCGGACCGCCGCCCGGTGGCTGCACTGTGCGACGTTCCCGCCGGCCGCCGACCACGCGGGCACGATCGTGGCGGCGCGCGCGGCCGATGCGGCGATGCGGCGGGCGTTCGCATACCTGGATCCGGGCGCGGTGCGGATCGAGGGGGAGGGGTTCGCGGGATGGCTGCGCCGACCGGTCGACGCGGCACTGCCGCCCCGGGTCGTGGTGGTGGCGCCGGGGTTGAACTCCGGCAAGGAGGAATTCCACGCCGTGGACGAGGCGTTGCTGCGCCGCGGCCTGGCCGTCTTCTCCTTCGACGGCCCGCAGGGGGTGCTGGTCGACACCGCGCCGCGGGCCGACTACCACCGTGTGGTGAGCCGGGTGATCGACGCCCTCGACGCGCGGGCGGACCTGGACACGCGCGGCGGGGTCGGACTGATCGGCCTGAGCCTGGGCGGCTTCTACGCACTCCTGACCGCCGCCCACGAACCCCGCGTGGCGGCCGTCGTCGCGGTCAGCGGCCCGTACCGCCTGGACTGGCCGCAACTCCCGCTGTTCGTCCGGGAAACGCTCACGGTACGCACCGGAAGCCGGGCCGCCGCAAAGGAGTTCACCCGTCACATCGACCTCACCGGCATCGCCGACCGCATCGACGCACCCCTTCGGGTGGTCGAGGGCGGCGAGGACATCACCCCCGGCGTAGTGCCGGCCGCCCACGTGACCCACGACGCCCCCGAAGCGGAGATCCTGCTGATCCCCCACGGCGACCACCTGCTCTGCAACACCCGGGCCGCCTGGCTCCCCGACACAGGCGACTGGCTGACCGACCGCCTCGGCTGGTGATGGGTGCCGTCGGCGGCCAAACCGTCCAGGTGCGGCTGCGGCTGGGGCTCAGTCGGGGGTCAGGCCCGCGTTGTGGGCGATCAGGCCGGCCCGGGTGCGGTTGGTGCAGGAGAGTTTGGTCAGGGTGCGGGAGACGTAGGCCTTGACCGTCGGTTCCGTGAGGTACAGCCGGGCGGCGATTTGGGCGTTGGACATGCCCTCTCCCAGGCAGGCGAGGATTCGGGTCTCCTGCTCGGTCAGGTCGCGGATCGTGTGGCGGGCCTCGCGGCGGGCGGTCTCGCGGGCCGCGCTCGCCCCGATCAGGTTGCGGGCCGCCGCCGGGGACAACACGGTGTTGCCCTCGACGGCCACCCGGAGCAGCGCGACCAGATCCTCGGGCGGGGTGTCCTTGAGCAGGAAACCGACCGCGCCGGTGTGCAGCGCCCGCAGCACGTGGTCGTCGGTGTCGATCGTGGTCAGCACGACGACCTTGGGCGGCGCGTCGAGCCGGACCATCCGGCGCAGCGCGGTCAGCCCGTCCACGCCCGGCATGTGCAGGTCGAGCAGCACCAGGTCGGGCCGATGGCGGACCACGTGTTCCAGGGCCTCGGCGCCGTCGTAGGCCTCGCCGACGATGTCGATGTCCTCGGCGCCGCCGAGGATGGTGCGCAGGTGCGCGCACACCATACGTTCGTCGTCCACGAGCAGCAGTCGGATCATGCGGCACCTTCGTCGGGCACGGGGTGGGCGATGGGACGGGGCGGGGCGTCGGCGGATTCGCCGACCGGGATCAGCGCCTCGACGGTGAACCCGCCGGCGTCGCCCGGCCCGGCCCGGAACCGGCCGCCGAGCAGTTCGACCCGCTCGCGCAGCCCGAGCAGGCCGGTGCCGCCCGTACCCAGGTCGACGTCGGGGGTCCGGGTACCGGCGCTGTTGGCGACGGTCACCGCGATGCCCTCGGGCTCGTGCCGCACGGCCACGGTCACGTGTGCGCCGGGGGCGTGCTTGTGCACGTTGGTCAGCGCCTCCTGGACCACCCGCCGCGCGCCGCGCACCGCGGCCGGCGCGTGGTCGGCGGGCGCCGATCCGGTCACCGTCAGGTCGACCTCGATGCCCGCCGCCCGCGAGTCGGCGACCAGGTCGGACACGTCCAGACCGGCCGGCTCCGCGGCCCGCGCGGGTGTACCGGTCGGCGTCGGATCGTCGGGATCGCGCAGTATGGCCACCAACTCGCGCAGCTCGGACAGCGCCTGACAGCCCGTCAGCCGCAACTCCTCGGCGGCCGAACGCACGTTGTCCCGTTCGGCGATGGTGCGCAACGCGCCCGCCTGGAGCACCATCAGGCTGACCCGGTGGGTGATCATGTCGTGCATCTCGCCCGCCAACCGGCGGCGTTCCTCGATCCGCGCCTGCCGGTCCCGTTCGGCCTGTTCCCGCTCGACCCGCTCGGCGCGTTCGGCCAGCGCGAGGATCAGGCCGCGCCGCGACGCGAGGTACTTCCCGAGCAGCAGCGGCGTGACGACGGCCAGGAGCTCCACGAACACGTCCGACCCCGACTGCGCCCGCCACGGCTCGCACATGGTCACCGCGAGCCCGGCGGCGAGCGCCCACGCGGCGCGCCGGCTCGGGGCGTAGGCGCCGAGCGCGTAGACCGCGAAGGGCCCGGCCAGCACGGGGTCGCCGAGGGAGAGTACGAAGACGACGCCGGCGGAGGCGATCGGTCGGCGCCGCCGCTGGACGAGGGCGGCGCCGGCGGCGACCTGGACGAGCACGCCCCACCACGGCAGCGGATGCGGCGGATGCACCCCGTCGCCGTCGAACGAGCCGAGCGCGCGGAGCAGTCCGGCCACCACGGCGACCGAGCCGGCCAGGACGACGTCGAACACGACGGCGCGGGCGATCGTCGCGGGTGGTGGCGGGTGCACGTTCGCCAAGGTACCGGCAGCCGTCCAGGCGTCCGGCCAGCCGGCGGGAGTCCGGGACGCACACCGACCGGGGCGGACCGGCACCTCACTCGGACCCGAGCGCACCGAGCACCGACATGCGCGCCGCGCGCCGCGCGGGCCAGGCGGCCGCGAGCAACCCGACACCCAGCGCACCCAGTACGAACAGGGCGATCCGCAGCCACGGGATCGTCGCGCCGAGCGGGACGTTGCCCAGGTCGATCCCGCGCACCGCCAGCACCCCCACCGAGGTGCCGAGCCCGACCCCGAGCAGCGCGCCGAACAGCGAGATCAGCGCCGCCTCCAGGCGGATCAGCGCGCGCACCCGGCGGGCGTCCAGGCCGATCGCGCGCAACAGGCCGATTTCCCGGGTGCGTTCGAGCACCGACATCACCAGCGTGTTGACGATGCCGATGACCGCGATCAGCACGGCCATCGCCAACAGCCCGTAGACGATGTTCAGGAGCAGGTCGATGGCCGCGCCCAGACCCCGGCGCAGTTCGTCCTTCGACTGCACGCGCAGGGCCGGATCGGCTCCGAAGGCGTCCTTGAGGGTCGCCTCCAGGGCCCGGGCCTCGCCCGGTGTGCTCTTGACGAACACCTGGCGGCCGATCGGGCGTTCGAGGTGCGGGTCGAGGGTGCGGGTGGAGACCAGGTAGGGGAGCACGATCGGATTCGCCCGGTAGATCCCGCCGACGCGCAGGGTGCCGGACGTGCCGTCGGGGTACGTCACCGGCACGCTCGCGCCGATGCCCAGCCCCCGCGACCGGGCCTCGACCCGCTCCACGAGCAGGTCCGTGCCCAGCGCCTCGGGGCCGCCCGCGACGAAGTCGAGGCGCATCACCTTCGGGCCCGCGATCGGGTCCAGCGCGGCGACCTCCTGCTCGGCGTCGCCGATCCGCGCGGTCACGGTGCGGTACACGCTCGCCGCCTCGACGTGCGGCAACCGGCCGATGCGGTCCACCGTCGCGGCGGCCATCGGGTCGCGCAGCGTGGTGGACACCGCGTAGTCGGCGGTCAGCCCGCGCGCCGCCGCGTGGTCGAGGCTGTCCTTGAGCGACGCGCCGATCACGGTCAGGCCGGTGACCAGGAACAGGCCGACCATCAGCGCGGAGGCGGTCGCGGCCGTGCGGCGCGGATCACGCAGCGCGTTGCGGCTCGCCAGCGTCCCGGTCACCCCGAACACCCGGGTCAGTGGTCGCGCGAGCACCCCGATGACGCCGACCGAAAGCAGCGGGATCAGCATCAGCACGCCGGTGACGGCCACCACGCCGCACACCGTGACCAGAACCGGCTCGCCGTTGCCGCCGGGAGCGGCCTCGACCGTGGCATAACCGCCGCCGACACCCACGCCGATCAGGAGCAGGCCGGCCAGATTGCGTCGGAACAGCCCGGCCGGGCTCGGCGGATTCGCGCGCAGCGCCGCCATCGGAGCGATCCGGGCCACCTTGCGGGTGGGCAGCCACGCGGCGGCGACGGTCACACCGATGCCCACCACGAGCGACCACAGGATCGTGCCCGGCCGCACCACGAGCGGGCCGCGCGGCGGCGCGGCGTCGGTGTCGGTGTCGCGCAGCAGCGCGAGCAGACCGGCGGCCAGCGCGACCCCGAGCAGCAGTCCGAGCAACGCGCCGACCAGGCCGGTGATCAGCGCCTCCACGCGCACCGAGCCGGTGACCTGCCGCCGGGTGGCGCCGACCGCCCGCAGCAGCGCGAGTTCGCGGGTGCGGCGGCCGATCAGCATGGTGAAGGTGTTGGTGATGATGAACGTGCCGACGAACAGCGCGATGCCGGCGAACACCAGCAGCCCGGTGGCCAGTCCGGCGGTCCCGGCCGAGGCCAGGTCGCGGCGCTCGGCGGTGAGCGCGGCACCGGTGACCACCTCGGCGCCGGTGGGGACGAGGGGGCGGACGGCGTCCAGGAGCGCGGTGTCGGGTGTGCCGGGGCGGGCGGCGACGGTGATCAGGTCGTAGGTGTCGGGGGCGGCGAACAGGCGCTGCGCGGTGGGGGTGTCGAACAGGGTGAGGGTGGCGCCGAGCCGGATCCGGGCGTCGACGGCGTGCACGGTGCCGACGAGGGTGGCGTCCAGGGTGCCGCCGCCGGCGACCACGCGCAGCCGGTCGCCGATCCGGTAGCCGGCCGACCGGGCCCCGGCCTCGTCCAGGGCGACCTCGCCGGCGGCGCTCGGCGCGCGGCCCTCGGCGAGCCGGTAGAGCGGATCGGAACCCTCCGGCCCGGGCGCGTAGTTGGTACCGGCGGACTCCTCCACCCGACCGACGAGGTTCCCGTCGCGGTCGACCACCACGGCGGGTCCGGTGACGGAGCCGCGCACGGCCGCCACGCCGGGCAGCCCACGCAGCCGCTCCACCAGCCGGGGCCCGAGGGCCGCGGGATCGCCGGCGCCGTGCTCCGAGTCGGCGCGAACCCCCACGCCCACCCCCGCGAAGTCGTCCGCGGCCGAGGTGGCGGCGGCCTCCGTGATGGTGTCCTTGAGCGTGAGCACACCGGCCACGAAGGCCACACCGAAGACGATCGCCAGCACGGTGAGCGCCAACCGCATGCGCTGCGCGGCAAGCGTACGAAGAGCATTCCTGAACATGGGCAACGTCCCGAGGCCGACCTGGTCCCGGCCGACACCGGGTCGCCCCCAGCCTCGCCGCGCCCACGATCCACCCGATACGGCCGACGGTGGGCATTGGTCTCGCCGGTTCACCCGAGTCCGATCCGATCGACCCACCCGAAGCAACGAAGGCATCGATCCCGACAAATCGCCCGATGGGCTCCGGCCCGGGCACACGCGGCGTGTTTAATCGGGGTGGGGCTCGGGCTCGGGTGTGGCGGAAGGAATCTCGGTGGGCGTGGTGGATCGGCAGGGGCTCGGGTTGTCCGGGATGGGAGTGGAGGCGGCCGGGCACTTCGAGCGTGGGCTTGATGCGTTGTTGTTCTTTCGGCCTGAGGTTTCCGTCGAGGTGGAGGGCGTGTTGTCGGCGGCTCCCGAGGCGCCGATGGGGCATGCGTTCGCCGCCTATCTCGGGCTGCTTGGTACCGAGCCGGCCGATGCCGCCGCCGCGCGGGAGCGCTTTGCGACGTTCGCGGCCGGCGGGGTGCGGGGGGATGCGCGTGAGTCGGCCCACCTCGAGGCCGCCGAGGCGTGGTTGGCGGGTGACATCCACCGGGCCGGAGACATCCTGCGCGAGCTGGTCGTGGCGCATCCCCGGGACACGCTCGCGCTCGCGATCGGCCATCAGATCGACTTCTTCACCGGCGACGCGACCCGGCTGCGCGACCGCGTCGGCGGCGCGCTGGGCGCGTGGGACCCGGACGATCCGCACTACGGGCCCCTGCTCGGGATGTCCGCGTTCGGCCTGGAGGAGACCGGCCACTACGAGCGTTCCGAACAGGCCGGACTGGCCGCCGTGGCCGCGCACCCGCGCGATGTGTGGGCGATCCACGCGGTGGTGCACACGTACGAGATGCAGGGCCGCTTCGCCGAGGGCATCCGCTTCCTGGACGCCCGGGTCGGCGACTGGTCCGGTGGCAACTACCTCAACGTGCACAACTGGTGGCACTACGGCCTGTACGCGATCGAGGCCGGCGCGATCGATCGGGCGCTGGCGATCTACGACGCCGTGCTGCACAACGAGCGCTCGATCGGCGCCGCGATGGAACTCCTGGACGCCTCCGCCCTGTTGTGGCGCATCCACCTCGCGGGCGGCGAACAGCCGAAGCGCTGGGCCCGCCTGGCCGACGCGTGGGCGGCCCGCGCCGACGGCCCGTACTACGCCTTCAACGACGTGCACGCGGTGATGGCCTATCTCGGCGCCGGCCGGATCGCCGACGCCGAGGCGGTGGTCCACGACCGGCAGCGGTGGCTGGCCGACCCGCACCCCGGGGTGAGCAACCACACGATGACCGCCGAGGTCGGCCTGCCGGTGTGCCGCGCGCTGGTCGCCTTCGAACAGGGACGCCATCCGGACACCGTCGACATCCTCGTCCCGATCCGGCACCGGCTGAACACCTTCGGCGGCAGCCACGCGCAGCGCGACGCGATCCAGCAGACCCTGGTCGAGGCGGCCCTGCGCGCGCACCGGCACGACCTGGCCCGCACCCTCCTGAGCGAGCGGGTCAACCTGCGACCGAGCAGCCCGTACAACTGGCTGGGCCGGGCCCGGCTGGCGGACGAACTGGGCCGGGCGGCCGAGGCGGCCACGGCCCGGGAGCAGGCGGTCGAGCACACGAAGGCGATCACCGTCGCCTGGGGTCGCTGAGCGGCGGGCCGGACCGGGTCGCCCGGGGGCCGGCCGCCCCACGGCCGTGCGCGAGAATGGCCGACCTGTCCGGGGCCGCGCGGATGAGCCGAGCCCTCCGACACCGTCGACGAGCGCTGGAGAGTGGTAGGCATGGGTGAACCCCCGGTGACCGGTTCCGTGGTACGACGCGAGCCCCCGGACGACCCCGGACTCGTCGCCGCCGCCGCGCAGTCGCCAGGCGGCTCGGTCGCCGAGATCGACCCGACCTACGCCGACGACCCGAACGGATACGTGCCCGGCGAGGCGATCCGCGGCGCGTGGCTGGTCGGCCCCGACGGGGTGCTCACCGGGGAGTACCGGGAGAACCCGCACCACGGCCCGCCGCGGGACGACTTCGGCAGGCTGCTCGACCAGGACGCCTGGCTCGACTGGATCGGCGACGACCCGGCGGCCGCGCTGCGCGAAGCGGTCACCGACTGCTTCGCGGGTCAGGCCCCGGGCGCGACGCTGACCTGGATGAAGGTCCTCGAACCCCCACGCGCGGCCACCACCGGTCGGCCCGACCCGGACGACGAGCAGTACCTGATCCCCACCCGCACCGCGCTCGCCGTCTGCTTCGCCGCGCAGATCGAGGCGCCGGACCGGGAGCGGGCCACCGTGTGCGGCATCTTCACCTGGGCCGCGAGCGGCCTCGACCGCCCCGCCGAGCGCCGCGATCGGGTATGGCTCGACCTGGACGGGACCGACCTGGACCGGGCCGAGAAGCAGCTACCGCCCCGGATGTACGCCCTGGACGAGGAAACGCCCACCTGACCGGTCGCGCGCCGATCACCCCGCGACCGCCGACCACCCGACCGCCGACCACCCCGACCACCGGTCACCCCGCCTCGCGCAACCTCGGCTTCAACTGCCGGGCGATCGCCTCCGCCAACCCCGGCGGCACCGCGTTGCCGATCTGCCGCGCGATCTCGGTCTTGGACCCGCACCACACGAAGGTCTCCGGGAAGGACTGGAGCCGGGCCGCCTCGCGGTGCGTGATCGGCCGGTTGACCCGGTCGGCCGGGTCGTCCGGGTTCCATTGCGGGTGCAGATACTGGCCTTTCTCGGGCTTGTAGAACTCGGTCCGGATGGTCAGCGACGGGTGGCCCCAGCGCATCCGGCCCATCACATCCGTCGTGCCGGTCTTCTTGTTCCGCCAGCAGTCGGGAAGCAGATGGTCCGGGAGGTCGAACCGGCCGCCGCCGGGCGGCACGCAGTCGTAGCGCAGCAGCGAGCGCTCGGTCGGCGTGCGGCCCAGGTGCAGGTCGGCCTCCTTGAACACGCCGGGCACCGGGCGGCCGAAGAACTCGGTCTTCGACGTGGGCAGGCTGGTCGTCCCGGGCACGCGCGGCAGATCCGCGATCGCGTCCCGGACGGTGCTCCAGGGCAGCCGGCGGCCGGGCCCGTGGGTCGGCTCGGGCGCCTCGATCCGGCCGATCCGCGAGCCGATCACGATTGCCCGCTTGCGGCGCTGCGGAACGCCGTAGTCCACCGCCGGGAGCAGCGCATCGGTCAGTTCGTACCCCTCCAGGAGTCCGCCGGGCTGCGCCTCGGCGAGCAACAGCGCGAACTCGGCGGACTTCTGGAAGCGGTCCACGTTCTCGATCACGAACACCTTGGGCTTGGCCCGACGCACGAAGCGCAGGCATTCCTTCCAGAGCTTGTTGCGCGGATCCTCCACGTTGCGGCTGCCGAGGTTGGAGAAACCCTGGCAGGGCGGGCCGCCGATGATCACGTCGGCGCGCGGGATGTCCCGGTCCGGGATCTCCGCGATGTCGCCCCAGCGCATGTGCGCCTCGCCGAAGTTGGCGGCGTAGGTCGCGGCCGCGTGCAGGTTCCACTCGACCGCCATGACCGGCCGAAAGCCCTTCGCGGCGGCGAACCCGGACGTCATTCCACCGCAGCCCGCGAACAGGTCGATCATGGTGATGGGTCGTGCCATGCGGACAGGTTAGCCGGCCGCGCGCCTGGCGATCACCGCATCCCGAACCCTGGCCGCCGCGACGGCCGCGTCCTCGTGCTCCCAGACCCGCACGACCAACCAGCCGGCCTCGGCCATTCGCCGGTCGGTGTCCGCGTCGCGGGTGCGGTTTCCCTCGATCTTGGTCTTCCAGAACTCGGCGTTGCGCTTGGGCCAGGTCGCGTGCACCGGGCAGCCGTGCCAGAAGCAGCCGTCGACGTAGACGGCGACCTTGGCCGGGCCGAAGACGACGTCGGCCTCGCGGCGGATGCCCTTGAGCGGGCGGCGGTGCACCCGGTAGCGCAGTCCCATGCCGTGCAGGACGCGGCGCAGCGCGACCTCGACGTCGGTGTCCTTGCTGCGTTGGCGACTCATTCGGGCACGGGTCGCGTCGGTGGTGGTCAGGCTCGTCACGGGGACCATGGTGCACGCTCGCACCGTCATCGCGCGCGGCAACGGTGTTCAGGCCGGGTACGCACGCGCCTCGGTGGCCTTCACCGCCGCCCATACCGGCTTCCCGGGCGCGAGTTCGAGTTCGGCGACGGCCAGTGGCGTGACGTCGGCGAGCAGCGGCACCGGGCCGGTCAGCTCGACGCGCACCGTGTCGCCGTGCAGTTCCATGCCGTCCACCTCGACCTGCCACAGGTTGCGCGGGCTGCCGTCGGGGCGGCTGCGGTACAGCGTCACCGCCGACGGCGGGAAGGCCACGAACACCTCGGCCGCGTCCGGGAGTTCGGCGACCACCAGCCGCTGCCCGGCGGCCAGCTCGACGCCGCCGGCGGAGGTGGCGCCGCGGTACAGGTTCAGGCCGACCAAGCGGGCCACGTAGTCGGTGCGCGGATGCCGGGCCACCTCGGCCGGGGTGCCGTCCTGGACCGCGCGGCCCGCCTCGATCACGGTGAGCCGGTCGGCCAACACCATCGCGTCGAGCGGATCGTGGGTGATCACCACCGCGACGCCGTCGAAGTCGGCGAGGTGCCGGCGCAGCGTGGCGCGTATCTCCACCCTGGTGCGCGCGTCGAGGGCGGCCAGCGGCTCGTCCAGGAGCAGCAGCCGCGGGTGGGTGGCCAGTGCCCGGGCGAGGGCGACCCGCTGCGCCTGGCCGCCGGAGAGCCGACCCGGCTTGACGCCGGCGTGCTCGGCCAGGCCGACCCGCTCCAGCCACTCGGCCGCGGCGGCGCGCGCCTCGCGCCGGCCGACGCCCTGGCAGCGTAGGCCGAAGGCGACGTTGTCCAGCGCGGACAGGTGCGGGAAGAGCAGGTAGTCCTGGAACACCACGCCCACCGGTCGCCGCTCGGGCGGGGTGTAGCGGCGTCGGCCCGGATCCTCCAGGTCGACGCCGGCGAGCCGGGTGTGCCCGCCGCCCAGGGGGGTCAGGCCCGCCAGGGCGCGCAGCGCGGTGGTCTTGCCGGCGCCGTTGGGGCCGAGCAGCGCGACCACCTCGCCGGGCGCGGCGGTCAGGTGTACGTCCAGGCGGAACGCGTCGCGGGCGACCACGAGATGCGCGTCGAGACCGGAGGTCGCGTCGGGTGCCGGGTCGGGCGTCGCGTCGGGTGCTTCGTCGAGGCCGGTCACGACGTGGTCATCCAACGCTCGCGCAGCCCCGCCAGGATCAGCACGGACACCGCCAACAACACCAGGGAGAGCACGATCGCCGCCTCCGGATCGGTTTCGAGCGCGAGGTAGACGGCGAGCGGCATCGTCTGGGTCTTGCCCGGAAAGTTGCCGGCGAAGGTGATGGTGGCGCCGAACTCGCCGAGCGCGCGGGCCCACGCGAGTACCGCGCCCGCCGCCACGCCCGGGGCGATCAGCGGCAGGGTGACCCGGCGGAACGCGGTCCAGCGGGACGCGCCCAGCGTGGCCGCGGCCTCCTCGTACCGCGGATCCGCCGCCCGCAGCGCGCCCTCGACGCTGATCACCAGGAACGGCATCGCCACGAACGCCTCGGCCACGATCACCCCGGTGGTGGTGAACGGCAGCGTGTAGCCGAACGTGTCGTCCAGCCACTCGCCGACGATGCCCCGGCGGCCCAGCACCAGGAGCAGCGCCACACCGCCCACCACCGGCGGCAACACCAGCGGCAGGGTGACCAGCGCCCGGACCAGGCGCCGCCCGGGAAAGTCGGTACGGGCGAGCAGCCAGGCCAGCGGCACACCGAGCACGAGCACGATGCCGGTGGCCATGGTCGCGGTGAACAGCGAGAGCTTCAGCGCCTCGCGGACCTCGCCGCTGCCGAGTTGGCTCCCCAGGTCGCTCCACGGTGCCCGGATCAGCAGTCCGAGCAGCGGCAACACCAGGAACACCAGGCCGATCAGGCCGGGGACGAGCAGGGCCAGGGGCGCGCCGCCGCGGCGCGGACGTTCGGCCCGCACGCCGCGGCGGACCCGGGGAGAGCCGATCACGGGGCCTGGAAACCCGCCGCGGTCAGCGCGGTGCGGCCGGGCTCGGCCAGCACGAAGGCGACGAACGCCTTGGCCGCGTCGGCGTTGGGCGCCTTCGCGAGCGGGACGATCGGGTACGTGTTGACCGCCTGGGCGGATTCGGGGAAGTCCACGCCGACCACCTTGGCACCCGCGGCCTTGACGTCGGTGCGGTACACGAGCGCGGCGTCCACCTCGCCGAGGGTGAGCTTGGTCAGCGCGGCCTTGACGTCCTGTTCGAGCGTCGACGGCGTGAGCTTGACGCCGCCCGCGTCGAGCGCGGTCTTGGCGGCGGCGCCGCACGGGACCTGCGGGGCGCACTGGGCGACCTTGAGGCCGTCCCGCTTGAGGTCGGCGAGCGACTTGATGTTCTTCGGGTTGCCCGGCGCCACCGCGATCTGGAGGGTGTTCTTCGCGAACGCGGTGGGTGTGCCGTCGGCGCTCTTGCCGTCGGTGACGAGCTTCATGTTCTTCTCGTCGGCGGAGGCGAACACGTCGGCGGGCGCGCCCTGGTTGATGCTCGCGGCGAGCGCCGAGCTGCCTCCGTAGTTGAACTTGACGGTGACGCCGGGGTGGGCGGCCTCGAACTGCTTGCCCAGCGCGGTGAACGTCTCGGTCAGTGAGGCGGCGGCGAACACGGTGACGGTGCCCTTGAGCGGCTTGGCGTCGGCGGCGGGCGTGCTGCCGGGGGCCTGCGGGACGGCCTTGTCGCTCTTCTTCTCATCGTCGTCGCTGCCGCACGCGGCGAGGGTCACCATCGCCCCCGCGAGCAGCGTCGCCGCGATCGTCCGTCTGGCTCGCACCATCCCGATTGCGCCCACTGTGCCCACTCCCAGCTATTCGAGGGAGTGCTCGCGCGCGCCCTCGGTCCGCTCCACCATGACATTCGTCGACTTCACGACCGCGGTGGCGAGTACGCCGACCCGCAGGCCGAGTTCGTCCGCGGCCTCGGCGCTCATCAACGAGACCACCCGGTACGGCCCGGCCTGGATCTCGACCTGGGCCATCACCGTGTCCTTGCGGACGTCGGTGACGATGCCGCGGAAGCGGTTGCGCGCCGACGACCAGCCGAGCCGTTCGCTGTCCGCGCGGGCGTCGCCGGCAGCCGTCGAGCGGGCGAACGCGGCCAACGCCGCACCGTCCACCACCCGCCGGCCGTTCTCGTCCCGCCGCGCGTCGAGTCGACCGGAGTCCACCCATCGCCGCACCGTGTCCGCGCTCACACCGAGCAGAGCCGCCGCGTCACCGATCCCGAACGTGTTCACGGCCGGGATCCTAGCCACGCGCGCCTCTCCCGCAGAGCGAAGCCGATGTACGCAGGCGGCGGCGGGGCCGTCGCCTGCGGAGCGTCATCCTTGCAGATACCAGGATGTTTCCGCCATGGGCCTCGCAGATTCGATCCGACCGGCCGTCTGCGGCGGCGTCATGGTCGCTGTGTCGGACCCGGCCGGCAGGGTGGCGATCGTGCATCGAGACGACGTGTGGAACCTGATCGAGGAAGCCCGCCGGGCCGACCCCGACCCGAACGAACGCCTGCGCGTGTTGTGCGATCGGCTCTCGGGCCTTCCGCTGCCGGAGATCGTGGGCTTCCAGATCGGCCTGGACGAGGTGCGCCGGCCGCTGGACACGTGGGTGTCGTGGGCCGCCGCCGCGCGGATCATGGGTGGTTTCTGCTCCGACGACGGCTTCTGGTACTTCCAACCCTGGGTGATCGGCCTGGGCCGCGACGCCTACGAGCGGGTGGTCGCGAACCCGGACGCGCTCGCCGACCTGCCGGAGGTGCGGTGCCTGGCCGGCCGGCCGTTCGAATCCTGGTCCGACGCGGAATGGCCGCAGTGGGAGGAACTGGCCTACGTCGCCGAAGAGGCGTACGAGGCGCGAACGGGACAGGAGGACGGCCTGGAAAACGCCCTGGACGCCCTGGGCATCGACCTCCCGGCCGATCCGAACCCGCCGGACGACGGCCTCACCGACACCGCCCGAGCCCGACTCCTCCCCAGGCTCCACGCCCTCTTCCCCTGACCCGAGGCGGCGCGGCGGGCGACGGCATCGATCAACTGCACTCACTATCAAGGTAGTTGCGTAAACGCCGCCGGCGATGAACCAGGTGGACGGAGCCACGTCGCGGATGTCTTCGATCGACGATTCCCACGGGGCGGTGCCATGTCGATGCGTCGTGCATTGCGAGCGGCAACGGACCCGGCCACGGGGCGGGCGCCGACGCTAACGGCGGAGAATGGGCGCGAGGTCCTTCAGCCAGGCGTCACGCGCACTCGTCCACTCGGCCGCGCAGCCGGCGACGCGTTCCCGGGGGAGGAGGCTCGTGTTCGCCAGGTCGGGATTCCGGTCGGGGGCGGCGCCGTAGAGCCGGCAGAGGTGATCGGCGGCGCGCACGAGATCCGGTGCGTGTTCGTCCTTCGCATCGCGTTCGGCCCTGCCCGCCTCCGCCGCCGAAAGCCGATACTCCTCCACGGCCGCCCGCAACTGCTGCTCCCCGCCCACCCCTTGGCGTAGCAACATCAGCGCGGCGAACCGATCCGCTGCATCCTCCTCGGCCCGTTCGTCGAGGGGTAACCGCAGGACGTCGACGAGCGCGTGGCCGGCCTCGTGGTACAGGGTCTCCATCAGTACGGCGACGACCTCGTCATCGGCCGGCCGATGGCCACCACGCTCGAACAGGCCACGCTCGTCCGCGACGTCGTCGTAACACACCTCGATCTGACGGGTTTCGGGATCGTACGCGGAGCCCTCCCCACCACAGGAACGCCCGACGACGACGATCTCCCGCCCGGGGTCGACGAATGCCCCGAGCACCTCGACCGCCGCCTCCATGGGCCGTCGAGCACGCAGAAACTCCGCATCCCCCCGATCTGCGAAAGCCGGCTCCTCATAACGAACCACGAAGCCACCACCACGCCCCGGCACCGGAGCCGGCAAGCCCTTCGTGTCCGTAGGCCGAACCTCGTCCGCATCGCCCCCGGCCAAACCACACCCACCGACCAGGACAACCACGAAGAGCCCCACCCACACGCACCCGCGCCCACCCCAAGCCCGCATACGCCGAAGGTATACGCGCCACCCACCGAGCGGAGCGATCGTCGTGCGACGGGTGGGGCGGTGGTCAGAGCCAGGTGTATGTCTCGTCGGTCACCGGGGGCAGGGCGGCGTCGGTGGTGGGGGCATGTGGGGTGGGTAGGGCGGTGAGAGGTCCGGTGATCGGTGGGAAGACGGGGAGTTCGGCGGTTTCGCGGTAATCGATCCATACGATCGTGCCGACTTCGTGGCTTCCGTCGGGGAGTTCGTCCCGCTCGTGCGCCGCGAGGCGGGCGCGGATCTCGGGGGTGATGTGCAGACGGTGGAGCAGGTGGATTTTGCGTGGCGGCGGGGTGCGACCCGGGCGGCTGACGCGCTGGTCGAGGATCCACAACAGTTCGCCGCCCTCGGCCCGCTCTACGTCGAGGTCGAGTTCTTCGGCGAGTTCGCGGCGTAGAGCCGTCGTGAAATCCTCGCCGTCCTCGACGTTGCCGCCGGGCAGGACGTAGAGCGGGGAGCCGCAACGGTCACGTCGGATCAGGGCGATCTCGGCGCCGCAGAAGACGAGGGCGCCGACCCGGACCTTGATCCGGGAGAACGGGACCGCCGTCGGGTCCGGGAGCGGGGTGCGTGTCATGGCGCTCAGTATCGCGACTCGGCCCCCGGGACCCGGGCGGGCAGGCCCAGTTCATCGAAACGGCGCTTCCGGCGGAGAACGGCGTATCGCTCGCCGAAGCCCGCGTCCGGGCCCTGGTCCGACTCGGGCGCCCGCTCACTCCGGCCGATCTCGCCGCCCACGCGAACACCGGTGCCGCGCACCCTCACCGGCGTTCACGCGCGTGTGAGGCCGCCGACTTCCGCTCGGGCCGGAGCCGTGCCGCCCGCCGTCACCTCGAACTCCTCCGGCCGAATGCCCAACATCCGGCCCAGTTCGGCGCGGCCGGTCTCGGTGGCTCGGACCGCGCGGCCCGTGCCGACACGTTCGGTCCAGCCACGGGACAGGAACAGCCGGCACAGTTCGGCGCCGGCCGTGCCGGCCAGGTGGTGGCGGCGTTCGGTCCAGTCCAGGCAGGGGCGGGCCAGGGGGCGTTTGCCGGAGGTGGTGAGGTCGGCGCCGAGGTCCGTGAGCCAGGTCAGGCCCGCGTCGGTGATCGCGAAGCCGGCGTCCTGGCGGATCAGGTCCCGGGCGGTGAGCGCGTCGGTGATTGCCACGCCGAGCCGGCCGGCCAGGTGGTCATAGCAGGTACGCCCCCGGGCCAGGGCCGCGCCGGCCGAGTGCGCCCGCAGCGACGCCGCCGGCCGGGGGGTCGCCGGCGTCGTGTACGCGGCCAGATCCTCGACCATCCGCGCCACCCCCGCATCGGCCAACCGCACATACCGGTGCCGCCCCTGCCGCTCCTCGACCAGCAGGCCGCCCTCGACGAGGCGGGTCAGGTGCTCGCTGATCGTGGACGGCGCGACCCCGCAGTGCCGGGCCAACTCGCCGGCGGTCCAGGCCCGCCGATCCAGCAGGGCCAGGCACACCGCCGCCCGCGTCTCGTCCGCGAGCAACGCGGCGAGCGCGGCGAGGCGAGGCACCGAATCCGGATCGGAGGCACGTGCGATCGAGTCCATGCCGCCATCATCACCCCGGGACGCTTCGGCCCGGACCGAAGGGTTCGCCGCCGCAGACAGGCCGTGCGCGCGCCCGGCTCTGTCAGGATGGGGGCGTGTTCCTACCGCTCACGGGTGTCACCGTCGTCTCGCTCGAACAGGCCATCGCCGCGCCCTACGCCACGCGCCAACTGGCGGATCTCGGTGCCCGGGTGATCAAGATCGAGCGGCCCGGCGCGGGAGATTTCGCCCGGGCGTACGACGAGACCGTCGAGGGTTTGTCCAGCCACTTCGTCTGGGCCAATCGGGGGAAGGAAAGTCTGACGCTCGACGTGAAGGACGAGCGGGCGCCGGAGATTTTGGATCGACTGCTTGCCCGGGCCGATGTGTTCGTCCAGAACCTGGCTCCGGGCGCGGCCGATCGGCTCGGGCTCGGCGCGGCGGAATTGCGGGCCAGATTTCCCCGGCTGATCGTTTGCGGAATATCGGGTTATGGGACCGCGGGGCCCTATCGGGACAAGAAGGCGTACGACCTGCTCGTGCAGTGCGAGGCGGGACTGCTGTCGGTCACCGGTACCGCCGAGGAGCCGGCCAAGGCGGGGATTCCGATCGCCGACATCGCCGCCGCGATGTACGCGTTCACCGGATTGCTCACCGCGCTCTACGAGCGGCAACTCACCGGTGAGGGAAGCTCGTTCGAGGTTTCCATGCTCGACGCGCTCGGCGAGTGGATGGGGTTCCCGTACTACTTCGCGACCTACGGCGGCACACCCCCGCCGCGAACCGGGGCCCGGCATGCGGCGATCGCGCCCTACGGGCCGTACCGGGTGGGTGGCGGCGGGCAGGTTTTCGTGGGTGTGCAGAACGACCGGGAGTGGGCCGCGCTCTGCGAACGGGTGCTCGGGCGGCCGGAGTTGGTCGAGGATCCGGACTTTCGCAGCAATTCGTTGCGGGTCGCGGCCAACGAGCGGCTGACCGCGCTGATCGAGGCGGCCTTCGCGGACCGTACGGCCGACGAGATCGTGGCGAGCCTGGACGCGGTCGGCATCGCCAACGCCCGGATGCGTACCGTCGCCGAATTCGCCGACCACCCGCAACTCGCCGCCCGCGACCGACTGCGCACCGTCGACTCCCCGGCAGGCCCGCTGCGCGCCCTGCTGCCGCCGGTCACGGTGGCCGGCCGCGAGCCGGCGATGGGCCCGATCCCGGCGGTCGGCGAGCACACGGAGGCGATCCTCGCGGAGCTGGGGTTCACCGAGCCGAAGCCGAAGCCGGAACCGCAGCCGGAACCGCAGCCGGCACCCGAGCCGAAGGCGCCCCGCGAGTAGCCGACACGCGGTCCTCGATCGGAAATATTTCTCCGCCTCCCGAGCCCCGCGACATTTCCGTGCTAGCCTTGAGGCAGTTGCAGTAGTGGTTCCCATGAATTTTGTGAGCGCCTTACGGTCGTGACCGTCGGGCGCTTTTTGTTTATCCAGAACCGGATTCGTGTGAAGAGTGAATTGCTGTTGCGGCCTGTGGATGTGCATGTGTGCACGTCCGCATTCGGCACCACGAAGGAGATTTGTATGGCTACTGGAACCGTGAAGTGGTTCAACGCGGAAAAGGGCTTCGGCTTCATCCAGGCGGACGACGGCGGCCCGGATGTCTTCGCGCACTACTCGGCGATCCAGTCGCAGGGCTTCCGTGAGCTGACCGAAGGTCAGAAGGTCACCTACGACTCCGTGCAGGGCCAGAAGGGCCCGCAGGCGGAGAACATCACCGTCTGATCCGCGCCGCACCACCCACACGGCCCGTCCCTTCCCGGGGCGGGCCGTGTGTGCGTACCGGAGCGAACCCGCGCGTTGCATGATGCCCCCATGGCATACATCGGCAACGACGAGCACGTCGGCCGCATGCGCGTGATCCGTGCATGCGGCCGGATCCTGTCCGGGGCACGGCCCGCCACGGTCGCCGAGCGGCTGGCCCGGCTCGACGCCTACGCGCGGGAGAACGTCGACCCCGACGAATGGCCGGACACCTACGGCGACGGCGGCGCGGTCGCCCGCCTCGAGGCCCGGACCGCCGAGCTGCTCGGCACCGAGGCCGCGCTGCTCTTCCCCACCGGCACGATGGCCCAGCAGGTCGCGCTGCGCATCCACGCCGGAGCCACGGGATCCGACGTGGTCGGCATCCACCCCCGCGCCCACCCGCTGACCTACGAACGCGATGCGATCTCCGTCCTGTCCGGGCTCCGGCCGCTCGTGCTCGCCCAGGGGCCGGGGCAGATCACCGCCGACGACGTCCGGAGCAGCGCCGAGCGGTTCGGCACACTCTTCTACGAACTCCCGCTGCGCGACCACGGCTTCGTCCTGCCCGCCTGGGACGACCTGATCGCCGTCGTACAGGCCGCCCGGGATCGGGACGCCGCGCTGCACCTGGACGGCGCCCGGCTGTGGGAGAGCGCCACCGGGCTCGGACACGGGTTGACCGAGATCGTCGACCTGTTCGATTCGGTGTACGTGTCCTATTACAAGGGTCTCGGCGCGAGCGCAGGGGCCGCTCTCGCGGGCGACGCCGAGCTGATCGAGGAGGCGCACGCGTGGCGCCACCGCTACGGCGGGCGACCGTTCCAGGCCTGGCCGATGGCGCTGGAGGCGCTGGCCGCGCTCACCGAGACCCTGCCCCGGCTGGCGACCTGCGTCGGGCATGCCGCGACGGTGGCGGCCGGCCTCGCCCGGGTGCCGCAGACCCGGGTGTTCCCGGCTGTCCCGCATACCCACCAGTTCCAGGCGTGGCTGCCGTACCCGGCCGAACTGCTCAACCGGGTGAACGTCGAGTACGCCGTCGAGCGTGGCGTGTGGCTCACCGGCCGCTGGACCGAGCCCGGGCTGCCGGGCCTGTCGTACACGGAGATCACCGTCGCCGAACCCGCCCTGGAGTGGACCGAGGACGAGGTCGCCGACGAGTTCGGCGCGTTCGTGGAGCGGGTTCGCAAGAGCGGCTGAGCGCGGGCGCGGCGGGCGAGCCGACCGGCGGCCGTCGGTGACATGTGTCACCCCCGCCGCCCACGCCGATCCGGGCATGTTGCGTCAAGGCGGGCCACTGAGCAATGCTGGCCCCGCGCCGGCCCTACCGGCGCGGGGAGGGCGTGGCAGGAACCCGGTGTGATCCCGGGACGGTCCCGCCACTGTGACCGGCTCCGCCGTACGACGTCGACCGACGTCGACCATGGCGCGACCGGGAGTCAGGAACTGCGCGTCTCACCCCGAGTCCGATGGGGCGCGGACCCCGGAGAGGCGCTTTCAGGTGACGATTTTGTCCTGCCGGCGTTCTTGCACACCCAGCCGACGTACACCCAGCCGACGTATACCCGGCGGCCACACGCCCGCCCACCCCACGCCCGGCGGCCACACGCCCCGCCGGTCGGCCCGCGGCATCGTCCCCGCCGGAGGCTCCCGGTGATCCTCCTCCTCTCCACCTCCGACACCGACCTGCTCAGCGCCAAGGCGAGCGAGGGCGACTGGCGCCTGGCCAACCCCTCCCGGGTCGACGTGGCGGACCTGCCCGCGCTCCTCGACGGCACCGACCTCGTCGTGGTCCGCCTGCTCGGCGGCCGACGCGCCTGGGAGGCGGGCCTGGACGCGCTGCTCGCCGGACCGCGCCCGGTGGTCGTGGTCAGCGGCGAACTCGCCGCCGACGCGGCGCTGATGGAACTGGCCACGGTGCCCGCCGGGGTGAGCGCGCAGGCGCACGCCTACCTCGCCCAGGGCGGCCCGGCCAACCTGACCCAGCTGTACCGCTTCCTGTCCGACACGCTGCTGCTCACCGGCTTCGGCTTCGAGCCGCCCGTCGAGGTGCCCTCCTGGGGCCGGCTCGACCGCACGGCGTCCGCCGGCGACGGTCCGGCGGTGGGCGTGCTGTACTACCGCGCGCACCACCTGGCCGGGAACACCGCGTTCGTGGCCGACCTGTGCACGGCGATCGAGAACGCGGGCGGCCGTCCGGTACCGATCTGGTGCGCCTCGCTGCGCGGCGCCGACGAGTCGTTGTTCGCCGCGCTCGGCGAATTGGACGCACTCCTGGTCACCGTGCTCGCGGCGGGCGGCGCCGGTGGGGCCAAGCCCGCCGAGGTGTCCGCGGGCGGCGACGACGAGCAGTGGGACGTCGGCGCGCTGGCCGGACTCGACATCACCATCCTCCAGGCGCTCAACCTGACCACCAGCCGGGCCGAGTGGGAGGCCGGCGACGCGGGCCTGTCGCCGCTGGACGCGGCCACCCAGGTGGCCGTACCCGAGTTCGACGGCCGGCTGATCACCGTCCCGTTCTCGTTCAAGGAGACCGGCGCGGACGGCCTCACCCACTACGCGGCCGACCCCGAACGGGCCGCCCGGGTGGCCGGGATCGCGGTACGACACGCCCTGCTCCGGCACGTACCGGCCGCGGAGCGGCGGGTCGGCGTGGTGCTCTCCGCGTACCCGACCAAACACTCCCGGATCGGCAACGCCGTCGGCCTGGACACCCCCGCCTCGGCGGTTGCGCTGCTGCGCGCGATGCGCGCGGCCGGCTACGACGTCGGCGCGCCGGCCGGTGCCGACGCGCTGCCCGGCCTGGAACCCCCGGACGGCGACGCGCTGATCCACGCGCTGATCGCGGCCGGTGGCCAGGACCCCGAGTGGTTGACGGAGGGTCAACTCGAAGGCAACCCGGTCCGGATCTCCGCCGCCGCCTACCGCGAGCGCTACGCCACCCTGCCGCTGGGGCTGCGCGCAAACATCGAGGAGCACTGGGGCCCGCCGCCCGGCGAGCTGTACGTGGACCATTCGCGCGATCCGGAGGGCGAGATCGTGCTCGCCGCACTGCGCGCGGGCAACGTCATCCTGATCATCCAGCCGCCGCGCGGCTTCGGCGAGAACCCGGTCGCCATCTACCACGACCCGGACCTGCCGCCGAGCCACCACTACCTGGCCGCCTACTGGTGGCTGGACGCGCCCGCCGGGCCGGGCGGCTTCGGCGCACACGCCCTGGTACATCTGGGCAAGCACGGCACGTTGGAGTGGCTGCCGGGCAAGAACCTGGGGTTGTCCGCGGAGTGCGGTCCCGACGCGGTGCTGGGCGATCTGCCGCTGGTGTACCCGTTCCTGGTCAACGACCCGGGCGAGGGCGCGCAGGCCAAGCGGCGCGCGCACGCGATCATCGTCGACCACCTCGTGCCGCCGATGGCGCGCGCCGAGACGTACGGCGACCTGACCCGGCTCGAACAACTGCTCGACGAATACGCCAACGTGCAGGCGCTCGACCCCGCCAAGGGCCCGGCCCTGCAGAGCCAGATCTGGACGCTGATCCAGGCCACCAAGCTGGACCACGACCTGGGCATCACCGACCGGCCGCACGAGGCCGAGTTCGACGACCTGATCCTGCACCTGGACGGGTGGCTGTGCGAGGTCAAGGACGCGCAGATCCGCGAGGGCCTGCACATCCTGGGCAGCGCGCCCACCGGCGAGGGCCGGATCAACCTGGTCACCGCAATGTTGCGGGCGCGTCAGGTGTGGGGCGGACGGGCCGCCGCGCTGCCGGGGTTGCGCGAATCCCTCGGCCTGGTCGAGGGCGGCGGCGCCTCGCGCACCGAGACCGACGACGCCGAGGACCGGGCGCACCGGCTGGTCGCGGCGATGGAGGCGGCCGACTGGGACCCGACCCGGGCGCCGGCCGTCACCGCCGAGGTGTTGGGCGGCGAATCGCCCGCCGTCGCCGAGGTGTTGGCGTTCGCGGCGACCGAGATCGTGCCGCGCCTGGACCGCACCGGGGACGAGATCGGCGCGGTGCTGCACGCCCTGGAGGGCGGCTACGTCGCGGCCGGGCCCAGCGGTTCGCCGCTGCGCGGACTGGTCAACGTGCTGCCGACCGGCCGCAACTTCTACACCGTGGACCCGAAGGCGATCCCCAGCCGACTGGCCTGGGAGACCGGACAGGCGCTCGCCGACTCGCTGTTGGCCCGCTACCGCGCCGACAACGACGGGAACTGGCCGCGCTCGGTCGGCCTTTCGGTCTGGGGCACCAGCGCGATGCGGACCAGCGGCGACGACATCGCCGAGGTCTTGGCGCTGCTCGGCGTGCGGCCGATCTGGGACGACGCGTCACGCCGGGTGACCGGGATCGAGACGATCCCGCCCGCCGAACTGGGCCGCCCGCGCGTGGACGTGACGGTGCGTATCTCCGGCTTCTTCCGGGACGCCTTCCCGCACGTGGTGTTGCTGCTCGACGACGCTGTGCGGCTGGCCGCGGAGGCGGAGGAGCCGGACGAGGACAACTACGTCCGGGCACACGTGCGGGCGGACGTCGCGCGGCACGGCGACGCGCGGCGCGCCACCACGCGCGTGTTCGGCTCGCGCCCGGGCGCGTACGGCGCGGGCCTGCTGCCGCTGATCGACGCGCGCACCTGGCGCGACGACGCGGACCTGGCCGAGGTGTACGCGACGTGGGGCGGCTACGCCTACGGTCGGGGCCTGGACGGGGTGTTCGCGCGCGAGGACATGGAGGACGCGTACCGCAGGATCGCGGTCGCGGCCAAGAACACCGACACGCGCGAGCACGACATCGCCGACTCGGACGACTACTTCCAGTACCACGGCGGCATGGTCGCCGCGGTGCGCGCGCTGACCGGGACCGCGCCGGCGGCCTACATCGGCGACTCGACCATGCCCGACGCGGTCCGCACCCGCACCCTCCAGCAGGAGACCGCCCGGGTGTTCCGCGCCCGGGTGGTCAATCCGCGCTGGATCGAGGCGATGCGCAAGCACGGCTACAAGGGCGCGTTCGAGCTGGCGGCCACCGTGGACTACCTGTTCGGCTACGACGCCACCACCGGCGTGGTGGCGGACTGGATGTACGAGAAGCTCGCGGGCGAATACGTCCTGGACGAGACCAACCGCGAGTTCATGCGCACGTCCAACCCGTGGGCGCTGCGCGGGATCGCCGAGCGGCTCCTGGAGGCGGCCGACCGGGGCATGTGGGAGAAGCCGGAGGCGGCCACGCTCGACGGGCTGCGCGAGGTGTACCTGGATGTCGAGGGCGATCTCGAAGGCGGCGAGGACGCGGGGGATGGCTGACGGGAATCCCGCGTCGTGGCCGGTGTCGGACGCGGTGTCCCTGGCGGGGGCACCGTTCACCGGCACCGGCACCGGCACCGGCACCGGTCCGGTGTCCGTGGTCGGGATCGGGGACGACGGGTGGGTCGGACTGTCCGAGGCAGCACGGGCGTTGGTGGGCGACGCCGAGGTAGTGGTCGGCGGCGCACGGCATTTGGCGATGGTGCCCGACACCGGATCCGAGCGGGTCGTGTGGCCGTCGCCGTTCCAGGTGGGCTTCGTCGCCCACCTGGCGGCGTCCCGGCGGGTGTGTGTACTGGCCAGTGGCGACCCGATGTTCTTCGGCGTCGGGGCCACGCTGGTCCGGAGGTTGGGCGCCGATCGGGTCACCGTGCTGCCGGCGGCGTCGTCGGCGTCGTTGGCCTGCGCGCGGCTCGGCTGGTCGACGCAGGCCGTGGCGGTGGTCAGCGCGGTGGGCCGACCGCTCGACACCCTGTCCGCCGAACTGGCCACGGACCGGCGGGTGTTGGTACTCAGCGCGGATGGGCTGACCCCCGGGCGGGCGGCGGCGCTGCTGGTGGCGCGCGGCTTCGGTACGAGCGAGGTCACCGTGCTGGAACACCTGGGCGGCCCGGCCGAGTCGATGTGGCGCGGCACCGCGGACGCGCTCGCGGCGGCTCCCGAGCGGCACTTCGCGGACCTGAACGTGGTCGCGGTCGAGTGCGGGCCCGGGCCGGGACTGAGCCGGCTGGCCGGCCTGCCGGACGACGTCTACGTGCACGACGGGCAGTTGACCAAACGCGAGATCCGGGCGGTCACCCTGGCCGCCCTCGGGCCGCGCCCCGGGGAACTGCTCTGGGACGTCGGCGCGGGCAGCGGCAGCATCGGGATCGAATGGATGCGCACGCACCCGTCGTGCCGGGCGATCGGCTTCGAGGCGCGCGCGGATCGGGCCGAGCGGGCCGCGGCCAACGCGGTCGCGCTCGGTGTACCGGGCCTGCGGATCGTGCGCGGCCGGGCGCCGGAGGTGCTCCCGGCGGACGAGGCGGACGAGGCCCCGGACGCCGTCTTCGTCGGCGGCGGGCTGACCGTGCCGGGCGTGGTCGACCGTTGCTGGTCCGCGCTGCGTCCCGGAGGCCGGTTGGTCGCCAATGCCGTGGTCGCCGAGACCGAGGCCGAACTGGTCCGCCATCGTGCCGCGTACGGCGGGGAGTTGACCCGGCTGCAGATCACCAGAGCCACCCCGGTGGGTCGTTTCACCGGATGGCGACCGGCGATGCCGGTCACCCAATGGGTGGCCGTCAAGCCGGTCGGCCCCGAACCAGGAGTAACCCACCCATGACCGTGCACTTCATCGGCGCCGGCCCCGGCGCCGCCGACCTGATCACGGTGCGGGGGCTGCGCATCATCGCCGCGTCGCCGGTGTGCCTGTACGCGGGCGCGCTCGTCCCGCGCGAACTGGTCGAGGCCGCACCGCCCGGCGCCCGCCTCGTGGACACCGCCGACCTGAACCTGGATCAGATCGTCGAGGAACTGCGGGCGGCGCACGCCGCCGGGCACGACGTGGCCCGCCTCCAGTCGGGAGACACCTCGTTCTTCAGTGCGGTGGCCGAGCAGCAGCGCCGCCTCGACGCGCTCGGCATCCCGTGGGACATCACCCCGGGCGTACCGGCGTTCGCCGCCGCGGCGGCGGCCATGGGCCGGGAGTTGACGCTGCCGACGGTGGGGCAGACGGTGATCCTGACCCGCGTCGCGGGCAACGCGACGGCCATGCCGCCCGGCGAGGACCTGGCCACCCTCGGCCGCTCCGGCGCGCTGCTCGTGCTGCACCTGGCGATCGGTCAAGTCGAGCGTGTGGTGGCAGAGTTGACCCCGCTGTACGGCCCGGACTGCCCGGTCGCGGTGGTTGCCCGCGCGTCGCGACCCGACGAGCTGATCGTGCGCGGCGAACTGGCCGACCTGGTGTCGCTGGTGCGCGACAACGGGATCAGGGCGGTGGCGGTCATCATGGTCGGCCGCGTGCTGGGCGAACCGGGCTTTTGCGACAGCCACCTGTACAGCGAGGCGCGCGATCGGGCGGTCGCGTCGCAGCCGGCCGGATGAACGGGCGGGCGCCGCTACCCGGGTTCGGCGCGGCCGACGATCGTGCCGCCGCGGTCGATCGCGATCACGTCCACGGTGATCGGGATCTCGCTGCCGCGCAGCAGGTCGCGCGCCGCGTCCCGGGCGGCTTCGGCCACCGCGTCGCCGAGCGGGACATCGGCGGCGCGGGCCAGTTGCAGGGCGTGCAGCGCGGTGTTCGCGGCGCGGATGTTCGCGACCAACTCCGCGTCCCCGCCCACCGCCGCGGCCCGCTCGGCGAGGTGGTCCAGGTTCACCTGCGAGCGGCCCGAGTGCAGGTCGAGATGGCCGTCGGCGAGCTTGGAGAGCTTGGCGAAGCCGCCGGCGATGGTCAACCGCGAAATCGGATGCCGGCGCAGGTACTTGAGCAGCGCACCCGCGAAGTCGCCCATGTCCAGCAGGGCCGTGCCGGACAACCCGTGCACCTCGGCGCCGACCCGCTCCGACGTGGTGCCGGTGGCGCCGAGCACATGTGTCTCGCCGGTGGCCGCCGCGACGTCGATGCCCCGGCGGATCGAGTCGATCCAGGCCGAGCACGAGTAGGGGATCACGATGCCGGTGGTGCCCAGGATGGACAGGCCGCCGAGGATGCCCAGGCGCGGATTCCAGGTCTGCTCGGCGATGCGCTCGCCGTCGTCCACGGACAACTCGACCGTGACGTCACCGGTGCCGCCGTACGTGCCGGCCACCCGCGCCACCGCCTCGCGCATCAGCATGCGCGGGACGGGATTGACCGCCGGTTCGCCGACGGGCAGCGGCAGACCGGGCAGCGTCACGGTGCCGACCCCGGACCCGGCCCGGAACGTCACCCCGGACCCGGCCGCCGCGTGCCGCACGGTGGCCCGGATCAGCGCACCGTGCGTGGCGTCCGGATCGTCCCCGGCGTCCTTGATCACACCCGCCATCGCCACGTCGGCGCCGCGCTCCTCGACCGCGAGGGCGAACGCCGGCGTCTGCCCGCCGGGCAGGTACACCGTCACCGGATCGGGGAACTCGCCGGTCAGCAGGGCCTGATAGGCGGCCGTGGTGGCGGCCGTGGCACACGCTCCGGTGGTCCAGCCGCGACGCAGCGGGCGATCGGGGCGTGTCATCGGAGCGGGAGCCGATCATGAGCGAGGCGACACCATCCGACCGGCCGGCCGACGGTCGGGTGTTGCTGGTGCTCGGCGGCACCTCCGACGCCCGGACCCTGGCCGCACTCGTCGCGGACACGCCCGGACTGCGGGTGGTGTCGTCGCTGGCGGGGCGGACCCGGGCGCCGGTGTTGCCGGTCGGCGAGTCGCGGGTGGGCGGCTTCGGCGGCATACCCGGCCTGGTGGCGTGGCTGCGGGCCCGGGACGTGGCGGGCGTCGTCGATGCCACCCATCCGTTCGCGGCCCGCATCTCGGCGCACGCGGTCGCCGCCTGCGCCGAGGTCGGCGTACCGCTCCTGCGGCTGCAACGGCCGGGCTGGACGGCCGGGCCGGGCGACGACTGGCACCCGGTCGACTCGGCCGCGCACGCCGCGCGGGTGTTGCCCGGCCTGGCCCGCCGGGTGTTCCTGACCACCGGGCGCATGGAGACCGCGCCCTACGCGCACCTGGACGATCTGTGGTTTCTGCTGCGCAGCATCGAGCCGCCCACCGGCGCACTGCCCCGGGCCTGCGAAGTGTTGTTGGCCCGAGGCCCGTTCACGGTCGAGGACGAGATCGCGCTGATGCGCGACCGCCGCGTCGAGGCGATCGTCACCAAGGACAGCGGCGGCACCCGGACGGCGGCCAAGCTCACCGCGGCGCGCGAACTCGGCCTGCCCGTGGTGCTGATCCGCCGTCCCGAGGCGACCGCGCCGGAACAGGTCACCGACGCGGCGAGCGCCGCGCGCTGGGTCCTGGCCAGGGCGGCGGCGGGCGGGGTGCCGGGCGGGGCGTGAGTCGTACATATCAGTCACTGTGACACAAATCCGCATGGCGACCCCGCCCCGCACGCTCAGGCCGGGTAGCGACGCGGCGTGTACACGCCGGTGCCGCCGTCGGGGCGCGGGTAGGCGCGGGTCTGGGACGAGCCGATGATCAGCAGCGTGCGCATGTCGACCACGTCCGGGTCCAGGTCGGCGAGGCGGACCACCCGCACCGACTCGCTCGCACCGCCGACGTCGCGGCCGACCACCACCGGGGTGTCCGGCGAGCGGTGCTTCAGGAACAGGTCGCGGGCCTCGGCGACCTGGGTCCGTCGGGTCTTCGAGGCCGGGTTGTAGATCGCCACCGCTAGGTCCGCCTCGGCGGCGGCGGTCAACCGGCGCTCGATCACGTCCCACGGCTTGAGGATCGCGGACAGGCTGATCACACAGAAGTCGTGGCCCAACGGCGCGCCCGCGCGCGCCGCCACGGCCTGCATCGCGGACAGCCCCGCGACCACCCGGACCGGGACCTCGGTGGCCGTTTCGTGCGCGGCCTCCAGCACGGCCGAGGCCATCGCGAACACGCCCGCGTCGCCGGAGGAGACCACCGCGACCCGGCCGCCCGCCTCGGCCAACGCGATGGCGTGGCGGGCGCGTTCGGCCTCGACCCGGTTGTCGGTGCGGTGCCGCTTCTGGCCCGGGCGGGGCTGGACGCGGTCGACGTACGGGCCGTAGCCGACCACGTGGTCCGCGGCGGCGAGCGCGGCGTGCGCGTCGGGGGTGAGCCATTCGGGGCCGGCCGGGCCCAGGCCGACCACGTCGATCGAGCCGAGTTGACCGGTGGGTTCGGGGATGGCGTAGTCCGGCTCCGGCTCGTGCGGGGTGCGGTTGGTGGCGAACTCGCCGCCGGGCGCGGTGGAGGGGGTGATCACCAGGGAGAAGTACGGGACTTCGGCAGGGTCGACCTCGGCGAGCGGGCGCACCCGCTGCCGCTCGGTGGTGGCGCGTTCCACGTACCACGTACGATCGGCCAGTCCGGCCTGCTCGAACGCGCCCCGGACGGCCGGGAAATGCCGCTTGCCGAGCTTGATCACCGCGGCCGAGTCGGCGGTGCGCAGCCGCGCCGCGAGCACGTCGGGCGGGAGCGTACCGGGCAGGATCGTGAGCACCTCGTCGTGTTGGACGAGCGGGCGGCCCAGCACCGCCGCCGCGCCGCTGACCGAGGTCACCCCGGGGACTACTTCGACGGGGTAGCGGTCGGCGAGCCGTTCGTGCCAGTACATGTACGAGCCGTAGAAGAACGGGTCGCCCTCGCACAACACCGCGACGTCGCGACCGGCGTCCAGATGCGCGGCGATCTCGGCGGCGGTCGTGTCGTAGTAGTCGGCGAGCGCGCCGTCGTAGCCGCCGGGGTGATCCGTGCTCTCGGTGGTCACCGGGTATTCCAGCGGCAGGCGCAGCTGGGTCGCGGTCAGATACGGCTCGGCGATGGTGATCGCGACGCCGCGGGCGCCCTTCTTGACCGGGTACGCGACCACGTCGGCCGAGGTGATCAGGCGGTGCGCCTTGAGGGTGATCAGCTCGGGGTCGCCCGGGCCGAGGCCGATGCCGTACAGGCGGCCGGTGGTGGTCACGCTGTGCTCCTGGGGGTGGGTGTGGGGGTGGTGCCGCGGGTCCGCGGGTCGCTCGTGCGGGGCATCGGCTATTCCTGCTCGCTCGCGAGTGCGTTCAGCGCGGCGGCGGTCATCGCGCTGCCGCCGCGGCGGCCGTGCACGACGAGGTAGGGGATGCCGGCGGGGTGCTCGGCGAGGGCCTGCTTGGATTCCGCCGCGCCGATGAAGCCGACCGGGATGCCGATGATCGCGGCGGGGCGCGGGGCACCCTGGTCGATCAGTTCGAGCAGCCGGAACAGCGCGGTGGGCGCGTTCCCGACGGCCACCACGGCACCGCCCAGGTCGTCCACCCACAGGTCCACGGCGGCGGCACTGCGGGTGGTGCCCTGCTCGGCGGCGAGCACGGGGGTGCGGGGGTCGGCGAGGAGGCAGCGCACGTCGTTGTCCCGGGGCAGCCGCTTGCGGGTCACCCCGGACGCGACCATGTTCGCGTCGCACAGGATCGGCGCCCCGTCGCGCAGGGCGGCCGAGCCGGCGCGGGCCACGTCGGGATGGAAGCCGACGTCCTGCGGCAGGTCGGTCATGCCGCAGGCGTGGATCATCCTGACGACGACGCGCGAGACGTCCTCGGGGAAGCGGGACAGGTCCGCCTCGGCCCGGATGGTCGCGAACGAACGCCGATAGATCTCGGGGCCGTCCTTGATCCAGTCGTCCACGTCGGCTGCTCCTTCGCCCGCGAGCGGGGTGATGGTGGTCGGGGTGCGTGGCGGTGGGCCACGGCGGGGGTGGGTCGGAGGTGGGCGCCGACGCTCATGTCCGGCTCGGCGGCCCGGTCGGCGCGGTCGACCCCTCGGCGCCCGGCGGCCCGGCGGCACCCGGCCGGAGGGCCAGGTAGCCACCGTCCTCCCGGGCCACCAGCACGGTTGCCCCGGCGGGTGTGCCACAGGCGCGGGCACAACCGACCCAGTGTGTGGCGACACGCCTGTGGGAGGCCGGAGCGGCGTCGCCGGAGAGGTCTTCGTCCAGGTCTTCGTGCAGGTCTTCGTCGAGGACGAGTGCGGCGGCCCGGGAGTGGCCCAGCGCGTGGCGGGTCGCCTCCGCGCGGACGTCCGCCAGGGCTCGGCGGCACGCTCCCAGGCCGCTGCACGCGCTCACCCCGCGCCACGGCGACGCGGGGTCGGCGGACAGACCGGCCGCCGCCAACCCGGCCGACACGCCCGCCGGGTCGACCAGGTCGCGGACCACCAGGCCCCGGGAGCCGGTGATCCGTACCTCGGTCCCCGTCGTGACCAGCGCGCGCAAGTGTTCCGGCGTCAACCGCCCGAGCGGCACCGAGACCCCGACGGCGTACCGGCCGTCGCTTTGCCGCAGCACCCCGATCGGCGGCCCCGCGTCGCGCCGCCGCGCATCCGGGTGCGTCACCGCGCCGGCCGGGATCGGTCCGGGACGTCCCGGGTCGCCGCCCAGTTCGGCGGCGAACGCCACCGCACCGTGCGGGAGTTCGCGGACGTGCCAGGCGCCGCTGTCGGCGCGGGCGGTCAGGAACGCGCGGGCCGCGCGGACGATCGCCGTCGCCGCGTCGGCCGGGGCGAAGCGCCATCCCGTGTCGTGGCCGGCGGCGTACAGCGCGACGGTGTTCGCCGACCGGGCCACCAGGTCCAGGTCGTGGCGGGCGGAGGCGATCGGGAGGCCGCCGTCGTCGATGCCGATCAGGAAGCGGCCGGACAGCGCGGTCAGGTCCGGCGCCGCGCACACGGCCTCGTCCACGGCGGCCAGGATCGGGTCGGCGTCGAGCAGGGCCCGCGGATCGCGACCCGCCAGCGGGCTCGCCAGGATGTTGCGCACCCGGTCGTGGCTGCGCGAGGGCATCAGGCCGGCCGCCGCGACGGCCTCGGCGAAGGCGGGCAGGTCGGCCTCGCCCAGGCCGCGCAGTTGGATGTTGGCGCGGGCCGTCAGGTCCACCGAACCGGTGCCGAACCGCCGTGCCAGGGACGCGAGTTCGCGCACCTGGTGGGGCCCGAGTCGGCCGCCCGGCAGGCGTACGCGCGCGATCAGTCCGTCGTCGGCGGGGGACGTGTCCACGACCCCGGGGCAGGCGTCGTCACGGTCTCGGATCGGCACCGCCCCCACCCCCTTCGTGCCGCCTCGCCGGCCTGCGTCGGGGTGTCCGGTCGGTCGCCCCGGGCCGGATCACGCGCCGGCCAGATGCGACACTGTTGCATATGGACGACGGTGTACAGCACCCCACCCCCGACCCCGTGGCCGAGGCGGTGCGGCAGATCCGTGCGCACGGCGAGCGGGTCACGGTGGCGCGTACGGCGGTGTTGCGCGTCCTCGCCGACGCCGACGAACACCTGAGCGCCGACGCGATCTTCGCCGCCGTCTCCCGCGCGGCGCCGGGGGTACACCGGACCACCATCTACCGGGCGCTCGACGCCCTCGAACGCCTCGACCTGGTCGCCTTCACCCGGCTCCGGCACGACGCGGCCACCTACCACCTGGCGGGCCATCTCGTCGGCGGCGCACGGGTGTACGTACGCTGCCGGGTCTGCGGCACGGTCGGCCACGCTCCGGGCGACCTGCTGGACGACGTGGCGTTCCGGCTGGCCGCGGAACAGGACTTCGCCCTCGACCCGACCGCCGTGGCCCTGACCGGCCGCTGCGCACGCTGCGCCAAGCCGACCTGAGCCGCCGGTCCGACCCGCTCGGCCCGTGCCGGCCCCGCCCGGCCCCGCCTCGGCTCGGCCGGGTCCGGGCCCACGTCGCGTGCGGAGGTCGACGTGGGCCCGGCGGCGGCAGCGATGGCGGCGGACCGCGTCGGGTGCGGGTCAGGCCGGGAGGACGAAGCGGTAACCGTTGGACAGCGCCTCGGGCACCCATACCTCCAGTGCGGCGACCGTCTGGTCGCGGTTCCCGCCGCCGTCGTGGTTGAGCACGATCGAGCCGGTCGTGAGTGAGCTCATTACCCGCTCGGAGATCGCGTCCGCACCCGGGCGCGACCAGTCCACCGGATCGACCGACCAGCCCAGCGGACGCAGACCGCGAGCGCTCAGCGCGCCCATCACCTCCGGCGACCAGCCGCCGTACGGCGCGCGGAACCACTGGACCCGATACCGGGGCAACACCCGTGCGATCGCGGCGAGGTTGCGGTCGACCTCCTCGGCCACCTCGGTGGCTTTCAGGAGCCGAAGGTCCGGGTGGGACCACGAGTGGCCGGCGACCATGTGTCCGGCGTCGTGGATCGCGCGTAGCAGCTGGGGATGTTTCTCGACCTGGGCGCCCACGACGCAGAACGTCGCGCGCACCTGATAGCGGCGCAGTACTCGCAGCACCTCGGGGGTGTTGTCGGGATGTGGTCCGTCGTCGAAGGTCACCGCGATGCGTTGGGGGCCGGCGTCGACCGTGTCGACCGGGTCCGGGACGAAGGCGGGACGGGGGGAGGGCTGCTTGTCCGTGGCGAAAGCGGACGGAGCGGCGGCGAAGAGACCGAGGGTGGCGGTTGCGGCGGCGCCCATCAGCACCGTGCGACGTGACGACATGGCGGAAGTGGTGTCCATGTCGTGTGTCTGGCATACGTTTGTGATCACTTCGGTGCGGACACGCACGAGTCGGGCGGAGTTCACCGGTTCGGAGCACATGATCACACCGGTGCGGATCGCCCCGCCGAACCCACCGAGGCCGGCTCACCGCCCCGGGGCCGGCCCACCACCCCCGACGCCGGCCCGGGTGATCCACCCGAGCCGGCGTCACGCGCGCGGCCTACTTCTGCGCGGCCCGGTGCCGCTCGGCGGCCAGCCCGACCACGACGCCCATCACCGCCGCCGCGGCCATCAGACCCGCCTGGATCTCGAACGCCCGGGCGAATCCGTCGATCGCCGCCCGGCCCCGTTCCACGCCCGACTCGACCTGGTTCCTCGTGTGATCGGTGGCGACCGTGACGAGCACCGCGATGCCGATCGCCGCGCCGATCTGCTGGCACGTCGTCACCATCGCCGACGCGACCCCGCCCTCACCCTCGCCCGCACCGCCGGTCGCGGTGTTGATGATCGCGACGAACGCCACCCCCAGACCCAGCCCGGTGATCACCAGCGCGGGCAGCAGGTGCGCGGCGAACGAGCTGTGCGCGTCCAGTCGGCTGAGCGACCACATGCCGCCGGCCGCGACCGCCGGACCGACGCTGACCGGCAGCAGCGGTCCCCGGTGCGCGAGCAGCTTGGTGGACACCGCCGCGCCCGCGCCCATGCCGACGCTGAACGGCAGGAACGACAGGCCGGTGCGCATCGGCGACCAGCCCTGGATGCGCTGCATGTACAGGGTCAGGAAGAAGAACATCGCGAACAGCCCGCCGGCCGCGACCAGGACGAGGACGTCCGCGAGCACCACGTGCCGCATCCGCAACAGGGCCCGGGGCAACAGCGGTCCGGCCGCAGCGCGTTGGCGCACGGTGAAGCCGACGGCGAGGACGACGGCCACGCCCAGGCCGACCAGGGTCCGGGTCGAACCCCACGGGTGCTTGTCGGTCTCGACCACCGTGTACACCAGGGTCAGCACGGCGGCGGTGCCGAGCGCCGCACCGGCGAAGTCCGGTACCCGGCGCGGCGCGTCGCGGTCGTCCGGGCCGATCGTGCGGGGCAGCGCGAACAGCGCGAGCGCGCCGATCGGCAGGTTGATCAGGAAGATCCAGCGCCAGTGGGTCCATTCGACGAGCGCGCCGCCCAGGAGCAGTCCGGTGGCCGCGCCGAGTCCGGTGAGCGCGGCCCACGTGCCGAGTGCGCGGGCCCGCTCGGCGGGGTCGCGGAAGGTGGCCAGCAGGATCGACAACGCGGCGGGGGAGAGCAGCGCGCCGGCGATGCCCTGCGCCGCGCGGGCGCCGATCAGCACCCCGGCGTTCGGGGCCAGTCCGCACACCGCCGAGGCCAGAACGAACACCGTCAGGCTGATTCCGAACAACCGGCGCCGGCCGAGCAGGTCGGCCAGCCCACCGCCGATCAGCAGGAAGCCACCGAAGGTGAGGAAGTAGGCGTTGGTGACCCAGGACAGCGAGCTCTCGCCGAACTCGAGGTCGTCGCCGATGGTCGGCAAAGCGACGTTGACGATCGTGTCGTCGACCAGCAGGACGAACTGGGCGGCGCACACCAGCAGCAGCACGAGCTTGGGGTTCGTCGGGCGGCCGGAACGTTCGGGCGCGGAAGTGTCGATCCCCCGTGGCGCGGCGGTGACGGGTATCCCTGAGGCAGCCATCGGCCATTCCTACGTTCGTAGAAGCAGTTTCTATAGTTGTAGAGAAAATCTCTACAAGCGTCAAGCTCGGGGATAATGGACCCATGCCGCACGACAACGAACCCGCCACGTCGTCCCCGACCCCCGCCCGGGCCGACCGCCGCACGCTGATGCTCGACGCGTCGATCCGGGTGCTTGCCTCACAGGGGTTGCGCGGGCTGACCCATCGCGCGGTGCAGGAGGAGGCGGGGTTGCCCAACGGCTCGGTGACGTACTACTTCAAGACGCGCGATCAGCTGATCCTGGCCGTGATCGACCGGATGGCCACCCTCGACAAGATGTACGCCAACGAGATCACCCACGAGCTGATGCGGATGACGGCGGTGCGCCCGATCGCCATCGACTACCCGCGGATCGCCCGGTTCGTGCGCGAGTGGTGGAACGACGGCCGGGACGTGCAGTTGGCCCGCCTCGAGCTGGAACTCGCGGGCGCGCGCGAGCCGTTGATCCGCGAGGAGATGATCCGCTGTCAGGCCGAGTTCCGCGGCTTCGCCGAACTGGTCGCGCTGGCCCTGGGATCGACGAACGCGCGCCTGGACGGGCACGTCCTGCTCGCCCTGCTCCAGGGGCTGCTGTTCGACCACGTCACCCGCGACTGGGAGGACCCGGAGATCCTGGAGGTCGGCCTGCGCCGGGCGATCGAGTCGGTGCGGTACTGAGGCCCCGGGCGCGGGCGCGTCGGGGCCCGCGACGGTCCGGCCCCGCGAGCCGGCGCCGAACCCGTCCGACGGTCAGTGCCGGTGGTGGCCGTGCGAATCCGAGTCGTGCACCACGTCGGTGATCCGGCTGACACCGTTCACTCGCTCGGACAACGACGGCAGCACGCCGAGCGACGGCCCGACCGCCAGTGCCACCACCATCAGCACGAGCATCGCGGCGGCCTGCGTGGTCCGCCGGGTCCACCAGCGCACGCCCGTCGCCCGGCCGGGTGCCCGCTCGTTGTCGTTGCGCGTTCGTGTTGCCATCGCTCGACGAACAGCCATCTCTCCGACTCCCCATCCATCGCACGCCACCCTTCGACGGTTGTGGCCTCGCGCCGTCGATCCCCTGCCGTGCTGCCTCCACTCTCGTCCTTTTCCGCCCGGACGTCACGGGGCGCGAACCCCTTCGCACAGGGTTCTCACAGACTTGTGACAGTCCATTGGTCCCGGCAACACCGACCATGGGGATTCCCGCCACGGAAACGGCACGCGGCGGACGGCGGATCCGGCGGGTCAGCCGCCGAGTTCGACCGGCAGGCTGCTCAGTCCGCGCACCCGGATCGAGGGCTGCCAGGAGATCGGCGCGTGCCGCCGGATCTTCGGAAAGCGGGTCAGCACGGTACGGACCGCGATCTCGCCCTCCAGGCGGGCCAGTGGCGCGCCGATGCAGTAGTGGATGCCCTGGCCGAAGCTCAGATGGCGGGCCGGGTCGGGCCGGTCGAGCCGGATGCGGTCCGCGTGCGGGTAGCGGCGCGGATCGCGGTTGGCCGCCGCGATGGACAGCAGGACCGTGTCGCCCGCCGGGATGGTCACCCCGCCCAACTCGAGGTCCTCCAGCGGGAATCGCCGGATCGCGAGCAGCGCCGGGGACATGTGCCGGGCCACCTCCTCGACCAGGGTCGGCACCGCCTCCGGGTCGGCCCGCAACGCGTCGCGCAACACTTCGTCGTCCACCATCGCGTACAGCGCGCCGGCCATCAGATTGGCCGAGTTCTCGTAGCCGGCGAACAGCAGCAGGAAGGCCAGTGAGGTGAGTTCGTCCTCGCTCAGCCGATCGTCGGCGTCCCGCGCGGCGATCAGCGCGGACAGCAGGTCGGGGCCGGGATTCGCCCGTTTGGCCGCAAGCAGCGCGACGAAGAACGTGTACATCTCGCGCACGGTCGCGCGGATGCCCTCGCGCGTGGCGTCGGCGCCGAGCACTGCGTTGGTCCAGGTGCGGAAGTCGGTCCGGGACTCGGCCGGTACGCCGAGCAGTTCGGAGATCGCGCCGACCGCGAACGGGGTCGCGAAGTCCCGGACCAGATCCACTCGTTCGTGGCCGGCGAGGTCGTCGGCCAACGTCTGGGCCGCACGCTCCAGTTCGGGGCGCAGGTTCGCGGTGTGCCGCGCGGTGAACGCCTGGCCGGCGAGTCGACGCAGCCGGGTGTGGTCGGGCGGGTCCATGTTCAGCAGGTTGGCGTCCAGGGCGGGCGGAAGTTCGAACCCCTTGTAACCACCGGGCCTGGCATTGGACTTGTCCAGTGAGAACCGGGGATCGCCGAGCGCCGCCTGTACGTCGGCGTGCCGGGTGACCAGCCACGCCGGGCTGCCGTCGGGCGCGACGATCGTGTGTACGGGACCGGCCTCGCGCATGCGGGCGAAGACACCGTGCGGATCGTGGGCCATGGCGCGGGCGACATCCACCGGGAACCGCTTTCGGTCGGCAACAACACGTTTTGCCAACCTATCGACGCCACCGGGCGAAGCCAAACCGCCCGGCCCAGGGTCCCGCTCGGCCCGGTCCCGCTCCGCCCGGGCTCGGCTCAGCGCGGGAGTCGGTCCAGGAAGTCGGCGATCAGCGGGGCCACCTCCGCAAGCTTGTCCTCCAGCGCGAAGTGGCCGGTGTCCAGGACATGCACCTCGGCGTCCGGCAGGTCGGCCAGGTAGGCGTGCGCGCCGGCCTCGGGGAAGAACATGTCGTTGCGGCCCCACACGATCAGCGTCGGCGGGCGGTGCGCGGCCAACCACGCCTGCCAGTTCGGGTACAGCGCGACGTTGGTGTGGTAGTTCAGGGCCAGGTCGACCTGGGCGTCCTTGCGCCCCGGCAGGTCCAGGAAGTGCTGGTCCAGCGTCCAGCCGTCGGGGGCCACCAGCGTCGGGTCGGCCGTACCGCCCTCGTACTGGCCGCGCGTGACCGGCAGGACCAGCAACTCGGCGGCTCGATCCCGCGCACCGGCGACCTCGGGGGTGAGCGCGACGAAGTCGCGGGCCACTTCGGACAGGCCCTCGGCGTACGCGTTCGCGTTCTGCACGATCAGCCCGGCGACCGCCGCCGGCCGCCGCTCGGCCAGCCGCATGCCGACCGGCCCGCCGAAGTCGAAGGTGTAGAGCACGTAGCGGTCCAGGCCGAGCGCGTCCACGAATCCCTCGACCACGTCGGCCAGCCGATCGAACGAGTAGGTGAACCCGTCCGGCACCTCGGTGTGCCCGAAGCCGGGGTAGTCCGGCGCGACCAGGTGGAAGTCGTTGCCGAGCACGTCGATCAGCCGGCGGAACTGATGCGAGGCCGACGGGAATCCGTGCAGCAGGAGCAGCGTGGGCGCGTCCGCGGGTCCGGCCTCGCGGTAGAAGACCCGAACCCCGTCGACCTCCACGAACCGGTGCGCCACCTGCGGAATCACGGCGATGTTCATGATCTTCTGCCTTCGTCGTCGGGCTGGTGGATCAGTTCTATCGATCTTCGATCTAATGAGTCAAGGATAAGTTAAGCATTAGTCGTGCTGCATACCCGAAACGATATGTACGAGCCGCCAACAGGTATTGGACGGACATGCCGTGGCGCGGGAGGCTCGGGGTGGGAAAGCCCGAGGTGACAAACCCGGGGACGGATGATCGACAACGACGGCGACGGCGACCGTCACCGCGGCGAAGGGATCGGCGATGGCACGTTCGGTGGCCGGGAAGGCGGTTCGGCCCGCGCACTACGTGGCGGGGGAGTTCCGGCCCGCCGGCGCCGCGCGGTTCCCGCTGGTGGACCCCGTGAACGGGGCGGTGGTGGGCGAGGTGCCCGAGGCCGACCGGGAGACGGTGGACGCGGCCGTGGCGGCGGCCCGGGCGGCGCTGGCCGCGTGGGGCGGCTCGGCGGTCGAGGCGCGGGCCGCGGCGCTGCGGCGGATCGCGGACGGCGTCGAGGCCCGCTTCGACGAGTTCGTCGACGCCGAGGTCGCGGACACCGGCAAGCCGCGCGACCTGGCCGCGAGCGTGGACATCCCGCGTGCGATCGGCAACTTCCGGGCCTACGCCGACCTGCTGTACGGCCGGCCCGAGCGGGCCCACTCGACCGCCGTGCCCGGCTGGAGCGGCGGCACCGGTCAGGCGCTCAACTACACCGTGCGCCGGCCGCTCGGCGTGGTGGCGATCGTCTCGCCGTGGAACCTCCCGCTGCTGCTGCTCACCTGGAAGGTGGCGCCCGCGCTCGCGGCCGGCAACACCGTGGTGGCCAAGCCGTCGGAGGAGACGCCGTCCACCGCGACGCTGCTCGCCGAGGTGATCCACGAGGTCGGCCTGCCGGTCGGCACGTTCAACCTGATCCACGGTCACGGCGCGGGCGCCGCCGGGGAGTTCCTGACCGCGCACCCGGACGTCGACGCGATCGCGTTCACCGGCGAATCGGCCACCGGTACCGCGATCATGCGCGTCGCCGCCGAGCACATCACCCCGGTCTCCTTCGAACTCGGCGGGAAGAACCCGGCGATCGTGTTCGCGGACGCCGACTTCGAGCAGGCCGTGGCGGGCACCCTGCGCTCCGCCTTCACCCACTCCGGGCAGATCTGCCTGTGCACCGAGCGGGTCTACGTCGAGCGCTCGATCCACGCCGACTTCGTGGCCGAACTGGGCCGCAGAGCCGCCGCGTCGACCGATTACGGGCCGATGATCTCGGCCGCGCACCGGGACAAGGTGCTGTCCTACTACCGGCTCGCGGTCGAGGAGGGCGCGACGGTCGTCGCCGGCGGCGGGGTACCGAGCTTCGGCGACGAGCGCGATCGGGGCTTCCACGTCGAGCCGACCGTGCTGACCGGCCTGCCGCAGAGCGCGCGCACCGTGCGGGAGGAGGTGTTCGGACCGATCTGCCACGTGGCGCCGTTCGACACCGAGGACGAGGCGGTCGCGCTGGCCAACGACAGCCCGTACGGCCTCGCGGCGACGGTCTGGACCCGCGACCTGTCCCGCGCGCATCGGGTGGCCCCGCGCGTCGCGGCCGGGATCGTCTGGGTCAACTGCTGGAATCTGCGTGACCTGCGCACCCCGTTCGGCGGGATCAAGGCGTCGGGCATCGGCAGAGAGGGCGGCGAATACTCGCTGGACTTCTTCTCCGAGCCGGTCAACATCTGCATCGCCATCTGAAGGCGTCGAAAATATTGAAGGCATCGAAGGCATCGAAGGCATCGAGGACACCGAAGGCTCTGGAGGGTCCGGAACAGTGACGAATGCCAGCGGGACGGCCGGCGAGGCGACCGACGGGAGAGCCGACCGGGGAGTCGTCGAGGCGGCCGCCGCACGACTGCTCGACGCGGAGCGAACGGGCGTGCCATGCGCACCGGTTCGCGACCTGATCCACGGCGTCGAGCAGGCGTACGCGGTCCAGGAACGACTCACCCTGACCCGGCTCGCCGAAGGCCGCCGGCTCGTCGGCCGCAAGATCGGCCTGACCTCCGCCGCCGTGCAGAGCCAACTCGGGGTGCACGAGCCGGACTTCGGCATGCTGTACGCCGACATGGCGGTGCCCGACGGGGCCGAGATCCCGGTCGGCGCGGTGCCGCAGGCGCGCGCCGAGGCGGAGGTGGCCCTCGTGCTGGCCGCCGACCTCACACACGAGCGGCACACCGTCGCCGACCTGATCCGGGCCACCGCGTTCGTCCTGCCCGCGATCGAGGTGTGCGGCAGCCGGGTGCGCGACTGGGACATCTCCATCGCGGACACGATCGCGGACAACGCCTCGTCCGGGATGTACGTGCTGGGCAACCGCCCCGTGGCGCTCGCCGACGTCGACCTGCGGCTCGCCGGCATGGTCCTGGAGCGGCGCGGCGAACCGGTCTCCACCGGCGTCGGCGCGGCCTGCCTGGGCCATCCGCTGCACGCGGCCCTGTGGCTCGCCGACCGCCTGGTCCGTCTCGGCCGCCCGCTGCGCGCCGGAGACACCGTGCTCACCGGCGCGCTCGGCCCGATGGTGCCGGTCGTCCCGGGCGATGTGCTGGAGGCGCGGATCGACGGACTGGGCGAGGTCCGGGTCGCGTTCGCCGGGAACGACACCAAGGAGAACGACCGATGAGCGGTTCGCACGACGCAGACCTCGTCGCGGCGCTCGCCGCCCGGCTGGACGAGGCCGCGCTCGCCGGGCGGACCGCCGAGCGCCCCACCGACACCGCCGACCTCGACCCGGCGACCGCGTACCGGGTCCAACGCGCCGTGATCGAGCGGCGGATCGCCCGCGGCGAGGCGCAGATCGGCGTCAAGATGGGCTTCACCAGCCGCGCCAAGATGATCCAGATGGGCGTCGACGACGTGATCTGGGGCCTGCTCACCGATGCGATGCTGATCGAGGAGGGTGGGGTTCTGGACACCGCGGGCCTGATCCAGCCGCGGATCGAGCCGGAGATCGCGTTCCTGATCGGCCGCCCGCTCGCCGGCGCGGTCACCCCGGCCGCGGCGGTGCGCGCGGTCGCCGGGGTCGCGGTCGCCTACGAGGTACTGGACTCGCGCTACGCCGACTTCGCCTTCACCCTGCCCGACGTGATCGCGGACAACGCTTCGGCGGCCGGCTTCGGCGTGGGTCCGTGGCAGGACCCGGGTGCGGTCGATCCGGCCAACCTGGGCCTGCTCGTCGAGATCGACGGCCGGCCCGTGGCGACCGGGTCGTCGGCGGCCATCCTGGGCAACCCGCTGCGCTCGCTGATCGCCGCAGCCCGGCTCGCCGCCGGGGCCGGCCTGGAACTGCGGCCCGGGTGGATCGTGCTGGCCGGCGCCGCCACCGCCGCGCTGCCGCTGTCGAAGGGTGTCCATGTACGGGTGTCCGCGGCGGGGCTGGGCCGGGCCGAGGTGAGCACCCGGTGAGCGCCGACGACGCCATCGTGGTCGCGGGCAAGGCCGCCCCGCGCGGCCGGTTCCCGCACGTGCGCCGGGCCGGCGACTTCGTCTACGTATCGGGGACCAGCTCGCGGCGCCCCGACGGCGGCATCGTCGGCGCCCGGGTGGACCCGGCCGGTACCACCGACCTCGACATCCGCGCGCAGACCCGGGCCGTGATCGAGAACATCGCCGATCTGCTCGCCGCCGCCGGGGGCGGGCTCGCCGACGCGGTCTCGGTGACCACGTACCTCGTGAGCATGAACGACTTCGGCGGCTACAACGAGGTCTACGCCGAGTACTTCGACGAGACCGGACCCACCCGCACCACCGTCGCGGTGCATCAACTCCCGCATCCGCACCTGCTGATCGAGATCTCCTGCGTCGCCCACATCCCGCGGCCCGTCCCGTCCGGGGAACGTCCGGGGACGCCGCCACGATCCGAACCGTCTCCTCCGCTGCCTCCGTCGTCGAGTCCTGAGAGGGCGAGATGAGTCTGCCGAAGCCGAGCAACGGCCTGCCGTTCAACTTCACCGCCTGGATCGACGAGCATCGGGACCTGCTCCGGCCGCCGGTCGGCAACGTCCAGATCTGGACCGGGACCGACCTCGTGGTCACCGTGGTCGGCGGCCCCAACCAGCGCACCGACTTCCACGACGACCCGCTGGAGGAGTTCTTCTACCAGCTCCGGGGGTCCATGGTGTTGCGGGTGATGGAGGAGGAGGGCAGGCCACCGGTCGACATCCCGATCGACGAGGGCGATGTCTTCCTGCTGCCGCCGCACGTCCGCCACTCGCCGCAACGACCGGAGCCCGGCAGCGTCGGACTGGTGATCGAGTCCAGTCGGGCGGAGGGTGAGGTCGACGCGTTCGAGTGGTACTGCGTCGAGTGCCACCACTTGGTGCACCGCTCGCCGGTACAGGTGCGCTCGATCGTGGACGACCTGCCGCCGCTGTTCGAGGCGTTCTACGCCGGCGACCGCGCCTGCCCGCATTGCGGCGCGATTCACCCGGGCCGGGTCTGGCCCGAGGCGATGCGGCCGAGGATCGGGTCCCGGCCCGGGGTGGCCGAATGAGCCTCGACCGCGCCGCCCGCTCCCCTTACGCTGCGACCGTCGGCCGGGCCCGGCGGTGGACCACGGAGGTTTCGTGACCGTCATCGACGTCCACGCGCACGTCTTCCCCAGGATCTCGCGGGCCGAGAGCCGGGTGCTGGCGGGCGCGGGCGAGCCGTGGTTGCGGGTGCGCGGGGACGGCACCGGGATGATGATGAGCGGCCCGGACGAGTACCGCCCGGTGCGCGCGCCGCTGTGGGACGCGGAGAGCCGGTTGGTCGAGATGGACACGCTCGGCGTGGACGTCCAGGCGATCTCCTCGACCCCGCTGATGTTCGGCTACGCGGCCGAGACGGCGCGCGCGGTCGAGTGGTGCGACCTGGTCAACGACCGCATTCTCGACTACTGCGCGGCCGACTCGCGGCGGCTGCTGCCGCTGTGCCAGGTGCCGTTGCAGGACCTCGGCGCGGCCCGGGCGACGGTGTCGCGGGCGGTCGCGGCCGGGCATCGCGGCGTACACATCGGCAACCACGTCGGCGAGCGCTACCTCGGCGACGACGGCATCGTCGAGTTCCTGGCGCACTGCGGGGACGAGGGCATCCCGGTCCTGGTGCACCCGTGGGACATGCTCGGCGGCGACCGGATGCGCGACCACATGTTGCCGTGGCTGGTCGGGATGCCCGCGGAGACCCAGCTGAGCATCCTGGGGATGATCCTGCGGGGCGCGTTCGAACGGCTGCCCGCGTCGTTGAAGTTGTGCTTCTGCCACGGCGGCGGCAGCTTCGCGTTCCTGCTCGGGCGGGCCGACAACGCGTGGCACAACCGGGATCTGGTGCGGGCCGACTCGCCCAGGCCGCCGTCGGAGTACGTGCGCAGGTTCTACGTCGACTCGGCCGTGTTCGACCCGCGCGCGCTGCGGTTGCTGGTCGAGGTGATGGGCGCGGACCGGGTGATGCTCGGCACCGACTTCCCGTTCCCGCTGGGTGAGTCGGACCCCGGCGGGGTGGTCCGGGACTGCCCGGAGCTGAGCCCCGACGAGCGGGCGCTGATCCTCGGCGGCAACGCGGCGCGCTTCTTCGCACTCGCCGACCCGGCCGCGGATCGGGCCGTCGGCCGGGCGTCGGCGGGTCGGGTCGGTGGATCGGTGTCGGCCGCCGCGATCAGGCGGGCGGGGCCGGAGGTTCGCCCTCTACCGTGACGCGCGCGACCGTGTCGTAGAAGCACAGGTGACCGGCGATGTCGGGCACCGACTCGATGGGCTTCGGGTATTCCCAGGCCACGTCCGGGCGCGGGGCGGAGTCGGCGCCGCCCAGGTAGGTCCAGTAGGACGCCTCGCCCTTGAACGGACACGTGGTGTGCGTGTCGGTGGGCTCGAAGCGGGTCAGGTCGACGTCGTCCGGCGGCAGGTAGTAGCGGACGGGCAGACCCGTCTCGTAGAGCACGACGGGGCGGGTGGAGCGGGCCACCACCTCGCCGTCGATCTCGACGGTCACGGTCTGGGTGCTGTGCACGGTGGTCACGACGTGGCCGGGTGTGGACGTCGGCATGGGCTCTCCTCCGGCGGGCAGTGATGGTGGTCCTTCGTCGCTACAACCGTCCGAACCCGGGACGCATTCCGGCCGGGCACGGGCCGAACGTGTGAGCAACGTGTGGATCGATGTATGGATCGATTCAATTGGTATAGACCTATTGCTCGCGCCGATGGCACGGGCTAGCGTTTTCCGCGTGCGCGCCGGCACCACATGTTCCACATGTTCAGCCCGAACGACCTTTCCAACGACCCGAGTTGGCCTCGGGTCGAGAACGGAGTCGAGCACATGCGCAAGGCTATGGCGGGTATCGCGTTGGCTGCGGCAATGTTGGGCGTGGGGGTTGCCGCGCAACCCGCGATGGCGGATCCGAGCGGCTTCTACCTCTGGGGTTACTACCCGAACGCCGAGTCGTGTGACGCGGCGGGCAAGGCCACGGTCCCGGCGCACGGACCGGTGTACCTGTGTCTGAACAACGGCGGCACCGTCTACGCCCTTTGGGTGCACTGACGGATCGGTAGCCGGGGACGGCTACCCACCGGCTCGGCAGGCGGGGCGACGTCATCGAGAGATGACGCCGCCCCGCCCGCCGGCGTCACACCACCGCCGGCGTCACACCACCGCCGGCGCCGCGACGATCGCGGCGGCGCCCCGGGAGGAGTCCTTGGCCCGAAAGGCCACGAGGCGCCGATCGCGCCCGACGGCGGTGACCGGGGGGACGAGCGCGAACGCCATTACGAGGTCGCTCTTCTCCGGTTCCATGGTCGGGTAGACCAGCACACAGCCCCGCCGGGGTCCGGCCAGACCATCCGCGACCGGGTCGCCGATCGAGGTGTCGGTGCCGACGATCCGCCGCGCCGCGAATCGATGGGGACCGAAGCTGACCTTGTCGAACAGTCCGCCCTCGCGCCGACGTCGACTCACCACGTCGAGCGGACCGAAGCCGTGCAGTGTCACCGGGTCGAGATTGGGACTCTGCAACTGCGGCGCGATCACCACCCAGTCGTCGATCTTCGCGACGATCTCCGGGTTCTCCAGGTAGGCCAGATCCGGCCGGAACTGGGCGGGTTCGGCCCAGCGCAGCTCGCGCAGCACCGACAGCATCGGAGCGTGCGCGATACGCCCGATGTAGGCGGGGAAGCGCAGCAGCCGATCCTCCACGGGATAGGCCAGTTCGGTGCGCTCCGCCGCCAGCGACCGGATCACCGGCTCGAACCGCTGCACGTTGTGGCGGAGTTCGGCCGGCTTGCTCGGATAGGCCGAGCGCTCGACCCACCGGCCCGGCGATCGGGTCTCCACCAGTTCCGCGTTGAACATCTTGTTGCGCGCCGTCGGCTTGAGCCACGGCAGCCGCTGGGTGACCAGGGGCGGAATCTGAGCCAGCGTCACCTGCGGTGCGCCGTCCACGAGTTCGGCGTACAGCCGGAGCTGGTCGCGGAACTCCTCCTCGTCCCGGCAGATCGCCTCGAACGCCTCGTACAGGTCCCCGTTGCGACCACCCTCGTCGCGGCCGATGTAAAGCCGGACCAGATCCCGGTAGTTCTTGCGGAAGCCGAACCAGCGGCCCATCTGCATGAGCGTGTCCGCTGTCAGCGTCTTGCGGCGGTAGTAGGAGACGGTCAGGCCCTCGATGGTGAAGCCGCGCGAAAGCTTGGCGCCGCCGACCAGGATCCTCCAGACCTTGTCCCGGTCGAAGTCGGCGGCGCGCTGCTCGATCTCCTTGTCGCCGTTGACCACCACGACCGGACTGCCGTTCGAGTCCTCGATCCGCATCGCCGCGATGCCGATGTAGGGGGCGATGTCGGCGAACGAGTCGGGGATCGACGCACCCGCCGCGTGTGCCTCGCTGACCGGGCACACGTCCTCGTCGTACAGTGCGCGCAGGCGCTTGTGCGCCCCCGCGCCGAGATACCCCGCGCGGCGCCAGATCCCGTTGATCAGCTCGGCCTGGTCCCGGTGCACGTGGGTGCGCACCGATTCGTGCACGAGCATCGTGTGGTGGCGGAAGTGGTCCGCGCCCAGCCCGTGGTCCTCGCGAAACAGCTTGATCGCGCCGGTCAGCACGAACATGTCGATCGCGGTGCGCAGATCGCTGTCGTCGTCGTCATGTACCGGTCGCACCGAGCGTACGTGCGCGAGCCCGGCCGAGTTGGCCACAGTGCGCTCGGCGGAGGGGATCGTGGAGTCGATGTCGTGGAAGTCGGCCACGCCCATGTAACCGTCCGGGCGGTCCAGCGAGATGACGAAGTCCTTCGGAAAGATGTCCTCGGAGTCGGCCGGATCGATGAACACGTTCGCGAACGGGGTCGCGGTGTATCCGACGTACTGAGCACGCGGCAGCATGCGGAGCAGTTCCGAGATGATCCCGTTGATCGCCGTGCGCTGGACCTGATCCTGGGCCCACTTCTTCGGGTCGGAGGTGTTGACCGAAGCCTGATCGGATTCGTCGTCGATGATCAGCGCGGGAATCTCACCGCGCTCGGTTTTGATCCGGGCCAGGTCCTTGACCAGCTTCTTCAACACCGACGCGTTCTTCTTGACCACCATCAACCGGGCCGAACTGCGATGCAGGTTCTCGGGCGCGTAGAGCGGTGTGAACCGGTCCGCCTTTTCGAACTCCAGCGCACTGAGTCCTTGGCGCAGCGCCTGGTAGTCGTCCTGATGCCGGGTCAGCCGAACGATGTCGAACCCGCCCAGTCGGGACGGCAACGCGCCGTGTCGGAGGAACCTTCCACCGAGCCGGTCCCGGTCATCGAGGTAGTCGTAGTCCCGGAACGGGAGCGTGCCGGAGTCCGGATCCTGGCCGTAGTAGATGTTCTCGACACCGACCAGTTCCATGTCCAGGCGGCGCTGGGTCTGGGCGCGTAGGGCTTCGATGGTGCCGGTGAGCACGATGACCAGGCGGTAGCCCGCGTCTATTGCCTTGGCGGCTACCCCGGTGAAATTTGCGGTCTTGCCGCTCTGGACATAGCCGACCACCAGGCCCTTGGACTGGTAGGGCTGTTCGGAGGCGGGATCGGCCAGACGTTCGACCACCTTGGTGGTGTTGCGGTCGAGGGCCGAAATGGCATCGGGCTGCCACTGCTTGCGCACGAGACAGCTGCGGTATCCGTCCCAGTAGTGACTACGGAGCCGGGCAACCGTCGGGGTGTACCACGGCTGCCAGTCCTCATCCGTGATCACCACCGCTCCAGTACTGGGCGCAAACGGCGAGCGCCGATCGAGGAGTTCGCGGGTGGTCGATTCGAGGCCGAGCGCATCGTACGTGGCGTTGCGACGCTTGGCGGTGTTGGGCGGGGTGTCGCCGTCCGCGAAATCCCAGCGGCTCAACCGATCACGCCACAGGAAGAGCAACGGGTCGTCGGGGTGGGCGTGGTGCAGGCGTCGGCGCAGCGCCGATTCGTCCAGGGCCGGCAGTGGCCCGGCATGCTCTCCCGCCTGGAAGGAGAGTGCCTTGGCAAAGTTCCTGGGCGGGCCGGACATGCCACCGAATGCGGCTCGGTGCAGGTCCAGCAGTACGAGGTCGTCGTCGTTCACCGAGAGTCGTCCTTCGGGTCGTGCAAGTCTGACGCGACATCGGGAGGCAGCACCCGCAACAGGTCGACCACCACGCCGATTCCGTCCGGTGCAGCCATGGCCGGAGAGCCCGCGTCGGCGACATCGATGCGGTAGTCCACATCGAGGATACGCGCGGCCGTGGCCGGTGGGAGAGTCGCGAGGATACCGCCGGTCAACCGCGGAAAGTGCTCGTCGACCGGCATCGCCAATGGGGCTTCGTGAGGCGACCAACGGTGCTCGCGGGGGACTTCGTACTCGGACCCGAGCCACGACTGGAGCCGCGTGTCGAAGCCGTCCAGCGCCGAGGGAGCCGCGATCCGGACCGACGATCGGATCCCCTCCACAAGTCCGAGCACGGAGCGCCCCGAATCGCTTACGTCGAGCACATGCGAGACGAACCACAGTGGCCGATTCCGATGTGGGGTGAGCTGGCCCAGGCCGTGGATCGTGTGCACCCGGGCGCCGCCCGCGACCGTCTTGACCTCCACGTCGTAGAGACCGACGGTGAAGTCGTGGTCCGCGCACTCGGGGTGTTGCCAGGCGTCCACCGCAGCATGCCAGCCGCGGGCTGCGGCCAGCCCGATCAGTGTCAGCAACTCCCCGAACAGGCCGACCTCGGCCTCCAACGGCATACGGCGTCTGCGCGCCAGGAGTTTGCGCCAAGCCATCACTGTGGTGTGGACGGCAACGACCGGCGCGGTCCCCTCCAGTTGCACCCGATCCGCGATCTCGCAGCACACGATGTGGAACTCGCGCAGCAGGTCGGTCTGTTCGGTGTACACGTGCAGGAACTGCTCGCCGCCGTCCAGGACGCACACCGCCCGCACGCCCTGCATGCCGAGCCGGGGTGCCTTCGTGCCGGCCGGGACCGGGATGCGCAGGGCGGGTCGCCGCCCGCCCGCCTCTAGGTGCCAGTACAGCGGCGGGTCACCCTCGACCGGGATCAACATCGGCGCCCCGTTGTCGAGATGGTCGCGCAGCGCCTCGCAGCCCAGGTGTCGGCTGCACCCGTCCGCGCCGCTCACGCGCCGCCCTCCGAACCGTACTTCGCCGTCTCGCTCTTGACCGCGGTGAGCAGCAACGACTGCCACAGGTCGAGGTTGTCCTTGACCCGGGGGCCGATGCGCTCGCCGGTGAACGCCTCGTTCATCAGCAGGTACAGCAGCGTCTTGAGCACCGGCACGTCGTTGAGCCCGCCGCGCCGGCCGCCGAGCAGCGCCGCGCGGAACTGTTTGTTCAGCAGCAGTCGGCGCTCGTCCCGGTCGATCGAGAAGAACACGTCCCCGCCGAGCGGTACCCAGCGCACCTCGATCGGCTCCTCGCCCGGGACGAACGGCAGTTCCTCCTCGATCGCCGTGCGCAGCTCCGGCGCGAAGCCCTTCCCGGGTGGCAGCACCGCCTTGCGCTCGCGCGTGGTGGTCCGGGCCTGCCGATAGGCGCCCTCGGCGTCCTTGAGGTAGTCGAGGAAGGTGTGCCCGTCGGCGTCCACGGCCCGCTCGACCGCGTCCACGAAGCCCGGTACGGGCTGGAGTTCGGCCTTCTTCACGGTCAGCCCGAACGCATGCTCGGAGTCGGCCGGCAGGTCGAACGCGACCCGGGCCGGCGACAGGTGCTGCTCGCTCTGGCGCAGGCCGTACCAGCCGCCGGCCTGGACGAGCCGGTCGTGGCGGTACGCGTACAGGCCCTGACGGGCCAGGATCCCGCCGGGCAGGCGGAATTGCTCGGCGTTCGAGCGCGGCGTCCAGACGTGCGCGGTCAGCGTCAGCGGGCCGACGCCCTCCAGTTCGGTGGTGAACACGCGCGGATAGCCGGGCAGTCCGGACACGGCGTAGCCGAACGGGTCCACGGCCTGGACCTGCCAGGTCATCGGCGGCACCTCGTCGTCGGTCCCGGAGACCGCGATGGTGATCCGGATCCGCCCGTCGGCCAGGAACCGGTGCAGGTGCAGCCCGAGGTGGTCGGCCAACGAACGCATCGTCTTGGTCACGTAGATGTCGGTCTGCCCGGCGTCACCGCGCGCCGGGAAGTCGCGGACGCCGTCCCACCGCACCGCCGTGCCGTTCCACACCACGTACTCGTCGTACAGGTCGAGGAAACGTTTGGCGAACTCCAACTCGACGATGTCGCACTGGAAGCTCTCCTGCGCCGACTCGGTCCGCCAGCGCCGCCCGACGGTGCCGGCGCGCTTGGCCCGACTGATCACCGTGACGCTGTCGGCGTGGCTGAAGGACGCGGCTTTCAGGCCCATCCCGAACATGCCGAGCGATGTGTCGTCGTACGCCCGCCGCTTGCCGACGGTCATCGCGGTGTCCAACTCGGCCTCGGTCATGCCGCGTCCGTTGTCCACCACGACCAGCGAGGTCAACAGGTCGCCGGTGCGCCGGAAATGCACCACGACCTCGGACGCGCCGGCGTCGATCGAGTTGTCCACGAGGTCGGCCACCGCCTCCTCGAAGCGATAACCCTGACTGGCGAGTCCCTTGATGTACCCGGGATCCGGAGGCAGGTGCTTACTGCCGCTCGTAGGTACGTCGATACGCCAGTCGTCCATGCCCACCCCTGGATCCCCACACCTTCGGTGCGCGCTGTCACGCGCCCGCCCCCACTTGCGCCGGACCGACCGTAGCGGTTGGACCGACGCGCCGAAAGCGGAACCCCCGAGTCGTGACCGGGTGGTGCCCGAGCGGAGATGTGCCGGCCGCGATCATGGCCGGAAAACACGGCCGGAGATCATGGCCGAAGGGCGTGACCGAGGTCCGCCGTCATAGGTCGCGGCGCAGCCGGGAACGGGCGAAGTCCGCCCAGTGCGTGGGGAAGTCGGCCTCGACCCGACGGGCGAGCGCGGCCTCCTCGCCGTAGAGCAGGCCCCACGTGAAGGCGTTCTCGCCCGCGGCATGTGCGGCGATCGCAAGGCGCCGCAGCGCCTTGCGCGTCTGCACGCTGTCCTGGTGCGTGCCGAGCAGGCCCTGCATCGCCTTGGCCCGCTTGGTGAGCCGCTTGGCCGGCTTGCCCAGGGCCGGGCCGGTGGCCTCGCCGGCGTAGCGGACCCGCTTGGCGGCCTTGCGTACCTCGTGCAGGGCGGTGTCCCGGGCCCGGCCGGCGGGGGTGCGCAGTGCGACGCGGGCGCGCCGGAACGTGCGGCGGTCGGCCCGGCGCAGGGCCGCCGCGGCCGGCCGTTGGGCGGGTCGATTCGCCTTGACGGTGAACGGGGGCCGCGCGACCAGGGCGTCCAGCGCGTCCAGCAGCGCGAAGTAGCGGGGGCCGTCGAGATCGGCCAGGATCCGCGCCCGCGCGTCGTTGCGCCGCCGTGCGTCCCAGGCGGTCAGGCGGGCCTCCACCGGCCCGAGCACCGCCTCGGCCGGCAGCGCGGCGACCCGCTCGTGCAGTCGCGCGGCCAATACCTCCTGGTCCCGCGCCCGACCCAGCTCCGCCGCCAGCCACTTCAGTTCAGCGCCCAAAATCCCGGTCACCCGCTCGTCGAGCACCCGCGAGAACACCCGGAATGCACTGCGCAGCCGCCGCGTGGCGACGCGCATCTTGTGCACCGAATCGGGCTCGTCGAGCCGGACCCGGGGGTCGTACGCGAACAGGGTGTCGACCTGCTCCCGGATGTAGTCGAGCGCCACCGCCCCGGCGCTGCCCGCCCGCGGCTTGGCGATCCGCCGCTTCGGCCGCGCTCCCGCCTCGGCCAGTGCGTGTCCGAGCTTGGACGCGGACTCGGAGCGCCGCCAGCCATCCTTGATCAACCGTCGCTCCAGCGCGTCTGCCAACGCCGCGTCGCCGTCCACCAGTTCGACTTCCAGCTCGGACCAGGAGGTGGTGGTCACCTTCGACCCGAGGAAGACGTCCGCGGTCACCGTGTCGTGCGCGATCTCGGCCAGAGTGGGTCCGTCCGCGCGAGCGATCCGCAGCTCGCGCACGGTCCGCAGGCGCACCACCGGCACCTGCTCCGCGCCGCGCGCGTACGCCCGGATCCGCACCGCGAGTTCGTCCGGCACCACCCGCTCGGACGCACCCAGCGGCGCGCGTACCTCGTCGCGCGCGTCCACGCCGGCCGGCAACTTCAGATGCCACCCGGCATCCCCGCCCCCGGTCCGCCGCCGCAGCGTGATGCCGCGCGCGGCCAGCGCCAGGCCGGGCGTGTCGAAGTACATCGCGTCCAACTCGACGGTGTCGCCGACCTCGACCCGCACCCCGTCCGCCACCCCGACGAAGTCCGGCACGCCCACCCCGTCCGGCGCCACATACTTCCGCTCGACCTCACGCACGACCTCTGCCATGGCACGCACCTGCTTCCTGGGGGCGGCACGAGGCGTTCGACCGGGTGGTCGAACGACCCTCGGGGGCGAATGGTCGGCACGTCCGGGACCGGAGCTCGCCGACCGGGCTCGCGGATACGTGTGCCCGAATCGGCCGGTCCGACACGGATCACCCGGGCCGGGTGGGGTCAGGTGTCGAAGGTCCAGCCGAACATGGTGTGGTCGGATTCGGTGGCGGGGGCCGTGGAGCGGTAGGTGGCCATGGCGGCCTCGTTGGCGCGTTCGGTGAGGACCCACATGCCGTAGCAGCCGCGTTTGCGGGCCAGTTCGGCCAGGGCCTCGGTGAGGGCACGGCCGATGCCGAGGCGCTGGTGGCTTTCGGCCACGGCCAGCTCGTACAGGAACATCTCGGTGCCCTTGTCGGGATGGGTCGTCTCGACGCCGGTGACCATCCCGACCGGGGTGGCGGCCACGTAGGCGAGCAAAATGTGATGGCCCGCCTCACCCAGGAAGCGGGCCGCCCAGTCCGGGCGTACCGGTTCGTCGAACAGGTCCCCGGCCGCGAGCACATCGGCCACCGTCGTCACACGCCGAATCGACGCCACATTCGTATCCACGACGACATTCAACGAGATTTGGTCCCATTCCAGAAGCCGCAGTCGGCAATGGACACCCCATGATTGGGGGACCTCTCGGGATGGTACGGGGCGAAATGGCGGTATCGAGCTAGCTGCCGTCGGAGGAGCCGCGTCCGCGGAAGCCCAGCGCGCGGCGTACGTCGCGGCCGGCCAGGCGGGTCTGCTCCCAGACGGTGCGGAACACCGCCCGGACCGGGACGACGGTGTGTCCCCAGGCGCGCCGGGCCGCCCGACCGGCGGGCGCCACAATCGTCCGACCGACCCATGCCGAAGGCCGCACCACCGTCGCCCGCAGCCCGCGACCGGCCATCCGCGCACCCGACCGGGCCCGCCGCCCGCCCCACAGCGCGGGCCGCACGATCACGAACCGCAGCCCCCGGCCGAGGAACCGGACCACGAGCACGACCTTGCGGCCGGCCCATCGCGCGGGGAGCACCGTGAGGACGTACAGGCCCCGGCCGAGCAGGCGGACGAGGAGGACGACCTTGCGGCCGGCCCATCGGGCGGGGAGCACGGTGAGGACGTACAGGCCCCGTCCGGTCGCGCGGCCGAGGCGGATGCCCCGGCGCCAGACCCAGGCCGCCGGCCGCGCCACCAGCACGACGAACCCGACGCGGATTCCGCGTCCGGTCGCGCGCAGTCCGCGCAGGAAGCCGCGAGCGAGCCATCGCGCCGGGACGAACAGGCCGTGGTACAGGCCCTGTCCGACGGCCCGGGTCACCACCACCGCGCCGCGCCACACCCACCGGGCGGGGATCAGTACCAGCCACCGAAGCACGACGAGGACACCGCGCCCCACCAGCGCCAGACCCCGAAGCAGGGCGCCCGCCCCGCGCAGCGCGACCCGACCGCAGGCGACGAGGCCACGCCAGAGCGCCTTCGCCGGTACGACCAGGACGTAGTACAGCCACCGCCCGAAGCCCCGTGCGAGTCCCCGAGCCACGCGCCACGACCACCGCCCGGGCACCAGCACCAGGTAGTACAGCGTGCGCCCGAGCGCATGGCCGGCCCACCGACCGGCCGTGACCAGCCCGGCGGCCAGGGGCCGCAACACCGCATCCCGAAGCCACCGCAGCGGCAGCACGATCCCGTATCGCCCGAGCAGCCGCAGCCCCCGCCAGAGGCCGTTCCCGACCAGCCGCAGCCCACGCCACAGCCCGATCACGGCCCAGCCAAGCCCACGCCACACCACCCGGGCAACCGCCGCCGCCCCGCGCCACAGACCCACCACGGCCCAGCGAAGCCCGCGCCACACCACCCGGGCAACCGCCGTCAGCCCGCGCCACAGCACCTTTTCGACCAGTCGACGCAGCCCCCGGCCGACAACCGCGAGCGCATACGCGATCGGTACCAAGAGCCGGTCCCACAACAACCACCGCAACCCGCGCCCGATCACCGCGACCAGCCGACCCGTCGGGACCAGCACCCAGTCCCGGACCGCGCGCCCGGCCACCTTCACCAGTTCCCACGCCAGTCGGGCGGGCAACAGCACGATCAGCGCGACGATGCGGATCGGCCAGCGGATCAGGTGGTAGAGCAGCCCGGTCGGCTCCTCCGCCGATGCGGGGCTGCCGGACCGGTTGCCGGGCCGATCGCCGGAGCGCTCGACCGGCCGATCGGCCGGCTCCGCGTCGGTGCCCGTTGGAGCGGCCGCCGCCGGGCGATCCTTGCTCAGATCGACCGGAACAATTGCTTCCGCTTGTCTGCCATCGCCCATCGTGTCCCCCGTGTGCACCATCGCGTCGCGCCGACTCCCGTCGGGTCACGTGCTCTTGGGACACACCGAACGGCACGTGCTCACGGTCCGTTCGCAAGGATTTTCGGCTCGACGCGAGTGACCCGCGTCACCCCCGGCGCCGCGCCGCCCGCCTGCACGATCACCGCCCGCGCCACCCGAACGGCCGCCTCCATCCGAGGAGTTCACCCAAGGCAACCGCCCCGCGCCGACCGTACTCACCGCAGACGCATCGCGGTCCCGGACAACCTCAAGCGCCACGCCGGACCGATCATGGGCGCCATCGCCCATGAGCCCGGTTCGCGTCGCCGAATCGTGGTGACGCGAACCGGGCCGGTGCCGATCAGGCTTCCTGGCGCGCGGGTTCGGGCAGGGCCGCGTCGCCTTCCTCCGCCGCTTCGGCGAGCGCGGGGGCGGGCGCGGCGCCGGCCGTGTCCGCCGCCGGACCGCGGCGCAGCACCAGACCGACCGCGCCGACCACCAGGGCGATCGCGATCAGATAGCCGAACGTGCCCTGGAAGGCCGGGACGACCGTGTGCGCCTCGGAGCGGTTCTGCAGGACCAGTGCGGCGATCGCGATACCGAGCGTGCCGCCGATCTGGTTGCTCAGGTACACCGCCGCCGTGGCGCTGGGCACCGACTCGGGTGCCACCGAGCCGAACACCGACGACATCGCCGGCGCCCCGACGAAGCCGAGCCCCGCTCCCGTCACCACCGAATAGCCCACAAGCAGTGCGGTGTTGGTGCCGCCGTCGGCCGTACTGAAGCCCAGGATGCCCAGCGCGGCCAACACCCCGCCGAACGGGATCAGTGCCCGGGCACCGACCTTGTCGAACAGCTGCCCGGCGATCGGCATGCCGATCCACACCCCGACCCCCTGCGGCACCAGCAGCAGACCGGCCGCCATCACGCCCCGGTCCCGGGCGAGTTGGTAGTAGAGCGGGATCAGGAACAGCAGCGAGAAGAGCAGGATGCCGGTCAGGAACACCGCGCCGATGCCGCCGGCGAAGCCGCGGATCCGGAACAGCCGTACGTCGATCAGCGGGTGCTCGGCGCGCAGCGCGTGCAGGACGTAGCCGGCGATCAGCGCGACGCCCGCGATCAGCGCCGCGAGCACGCGCGGTGCCCCGAAGCCGCTGTCGCCCGCGGCCTGGGAGAGGCCGTAGACGACCAGCGCGAATCCTGGGCACAGCAGCGCGATGCCCCGAGCGTCCAGCGGCGGCGGGTCGCCCTCGCGCGGCGGGTCGGCGGGGATCTGCCGGTACGCCAGTGCCAGCGCGACCAGGCCGATCGGCAGGTTGATGATGAACATCCAGCGCCAGTCGACGTGTTCGAGCAGAACACCGCCGAGCACCGGGCCCAGGATCGGACCGAGGGTGACCACCGCGCCGACGATGCCGATCATCTTCCCGGCCCGCTTGGGTCCGGCGGCGACGGCCAGCATGGTCAGCAGGGTCGGCTCCAGGGCGCCGACACCGACGCCCTGGATCACCCGGAAGGCGATCAGGCTGCCCGCGTTCCAGGCGACCGCGGACAGCGCGGAGCCGGCGAGGAAGACGATCAGGCCGGTCAGCCAGACGGTCTTGCCGCCGAAGCGCCCGGCCGCCCAGCCGGCCAGCGGCACGGTCGCGGCGAGGGCCAACAGGTAGCCGGTGGCCACCCATTCGATGGTTTCCAGCGGAGCGTCGAAGTGGGCGCCGAGGGTGTCGATGCCGACGTTGACGATCGTGGTGTCGAGGATGCCCATCACGCCGCCGAGCAGCATCACCAGCATCAGGCGCAGGAGTGGTCCGTCGATCTTGGTCTCGGGATCGGGGGGTGCGGCGGGCATGTACGCCTCCAAGTTACCGATGAGATCAGTTAACTAAACTCGCGAGTAAAAATTAACAGCACGTCTGGTAACGTCGCAACATGGTCGAGGAAACGAAACGGTCGACGACCCCGCCGCCGGCCGCCCCCGCGCCCGCCGCCACCCGCGGCCGGATCGACAAGCGGCGGGCGATCCTGGCCGCCGCCGAGGCGGTGTTCACGCGCGAGGGCTACACACTCGCCGGGATCGACGCGATCGCCGCCGAGGCGGGCGTGTCCAAGCCGACCATCTACAACCACCTCGGCGGCAAGGAGAACCTCTTCCGCACGGTCGTGGTCGAGGCCGCGATCGAATCCAGCGGCCGGATCCTGGCCGCCCTGGAGGCGTTCCCGACCGACGCCGAGGAACTGCATCCGCGCCTGACCGCGATCGCGCACCGCGTGGTGCAGTGCCAGGCGGGCGAGAAGGGCTGGGCGTTGCAGCGCCTGGTGTACGCCGAGGCGGCCCGCTTCCCGGACCTGTACGACACGATCCGCGAGGGCGGCACGGTCCGGATCGTCGACGCCCTGGCGGGCCGGCTGGCCCGGCTCGCGCACGGCGGACACCTGGACATCGACGACCCGGTCACCGCCGCGAACCAGTTCCTCGCACTGATCTCCGGCGACCTGCCCACGCTCACCGCGCTCGGCACCCGGCCCGTGGACGACGTGGCCCTGCATCGCGCGGTGACCGCCGGGGTGACCACGTTCCTGCGCGCGTTCATCCCGCGCGTGGAATCGGCCGACCCGCCCGCGTCCGTCGTCGGGGAGGGCACCCGCGCGTCCGGCCCGGTCACGGCACCGCCCCGCCGCTGAGCACCCGCCCGGCCGTGCGCTCCGCCGGTTCCGGCGCGGCGTCTCGTGCCGCGCCGTCGACGGGTCCCGGCGCACGCGGTATCGCCGCCAGCAACTCCCGGGTGTAGGGCGCCTCGGGCCGGGTGAACACCCGCTCGGCGTCCCCGCTCTCCACCACCCGGCCGTCCTTCATCACCAGGATGCGATCGCTGACGTGCCGGATCACGCCCAGGTCGTGCGAGATGAACAGCAGCGCCAGGCCCAGTTCGGCCCGCAGGTCGGCGAGCAGGTCGAGAATCTGCGCCTGGATGGACACATCCAGCGCGGAGACCGGCTCGTCGCAGACGATCAACTCGGGTGAGGGCGCCAACGCGCGGGCGATCGCCACCCGTTGCCGTTGCCCGCCGGACATGTCGCGCGGCCGACGTGCGAGCAGGTCCGTGGACAGGCCCACCAGATCGAGCAGTTCGGCCACCCGGGCCCGGTGCGCTGCGCGGGTGGGACGCAGCCGGCCGCCCGGCAGCCCGGCGGCGGCGACCGCTTCGCCGAGGATGCGGGCCACCGAGTACCGGGGATCGAACGAGCCGAGCGGATCCTGCTGCACGGCCTGGATCCGGCCGCGCGAGGCCCGGCGGGCGGACTCCGGCAGCGTGCTCCACGGGGCGTCCCGAAAACGCACGGCCCCTGCGTCGGGGCGCTCCCAGCCCAGTACGATCCGCGCGGCCGTGGTCTTGCCGGATCCGGACTCGCCGACCACCCCGAGGGTTTCGCCGGCACGTACCGTGAACGACACGTCGCGGACCGCGTGCTGCCGGGTCCCGTCCGGGCCGCGGAAACTCTTGCCGATGCCGGACACGTCGAGCAGGACATCGCCGACCGGGGGCGGGGGTGGGGTCGCCGCCCGAGTGGGGCCCACCGGCGCGGACAGCCGGGTGCCCTTGGCTCGATCGGTCGGCACCGCCGCGAGCAACGCCCGCGTGTACGAGTGCTCCGGCTCGGCCAGGACCTGCTCGGTGGGCCCGTGTTCGACGATGCGACCCGCGTACATCACCGCGACCCGGTCGGCCAGCCGGGCGACCGCCGCCAGGTCGTGGCTGATCATCAGCACCGAGGTGCCCTCGTCCCGGAGCCGGCCGAGCAGCGCGAGGACCTGGGCCTGCACGGTCACGTCGAGCGCGGTGGTCGGCTCGTCGGCGAGCAGCAATTCCGGCCCGGCGGCCAGCGCCGAGGCGATCAGCGCACGTTGGCGCAGTCCGCCGGAGAGCTGGTGCGGATACTGCCGGGCCCGCCGGGCCGGATCCGGGATGCCGACGTCGGTGAGCAGTTCGAGCACCCGGGTACCGACCTGCCCGCGCGGCAACACCGCATGCGTCCGCAGCGCCTCGGCGACCTCGGCACCGACCGTGCGCAGCGGATCGAGCGAGACCAGCGCGTCCTGGAGCACCAGACCGATCCGCCGCCCGCGCAGTGCGCGCCACCGCTTCTCGGACAGCGCGGTCAGGTCGGTACCGTCGAAGGCCAGCCGACGGGCCGTCACCCGGGCACCGCCGCCGGTGAGTCCGACCAGGGTGCGGGCGGTGACACTCTTCCCGGAGCCGGATTCGCCCACCACGGCCAGGCATTCGCCCCGGTCGAGGGTGAACGACACGTCCCGCACCACCGGTTCGCGGCCGGGGAAGGCGACGTCGAGGCCGTCCACGACCAGGAGGGGCGTGGCCGGGGCCGAGTGCGAGTTCGAGGCGGGGGCGAGATCGGTGCTCATCGGGCAGTCCCTCCGGCGAAGCGGGCGCGGGCGTGTCGGCCGGCCACGTTCACCGCGATCACCGCGCAGGTCACCGCGGCGCCGGGGAACACCCCGATCCACCACGCGGTCTCCAGGAAGCCGCGCCCCTCGGAGAGCATCGCGCCCCACTCGGGGGACGGCGGTTGGGCGCCCAGGCCCAGGAAACTCAGCCCGGACGCGTAGATCAGCGAGGTGCCGAAGCCGACCGTGCCGAGCACCAGGAGCGGCCCGATCGCGTTCGGCAACACGTGCCGCGCGATCAGCACCCCGCGACGCAGGCCGAGCCCGGCCGCCGCCTCCACATAGCCCGATCGGCGCACCACCAGCGCCTCCGCACGAACCAGCCGCGCATAGCCGGGCATGGCCGCCACCGCCACCGCGATCATCACATCGACCGTGCCGCGCCCGAGCAGGGTGACCACGAACAGCGCGAGCAACAACTCGGGCAGCGAGAGCATGATGTCGGCCAGTCGCATGCCCACCTGATCGGCGACCCGCCCGCCCAGGGCCGAGGCCAGTCCCCACAGCGTGCCGCCGATCAGCGCGAACACGGTGGCGCCCAGGCCGAGCAGCAGCGAGGGGCGGGCGCCGTGCAGCACCCGCGCGAATACGTCCCGGCCGAGCTGGTCGGTGCCGAACCAGTGCTCGGCGCCGGGCCCCTGGAGCGCGGCGAGCGGATCGGTCTCGATCGGCGAGGTGTCGGTGAACCACCCCGGGGCGAGGCCGATCAGCGCGAACAACACGAGGACGGCGAGTGCGCACGCCACGCCGGGGCCGACCCGGCCGCGTCGCCGGATCCGTACCGGCCGGACACTCTCGATCGTTGCCTGGGCCATCGGGTCACCCCTTTCGCAGCCGTGGATCGATGACGAGGTAGAGCAGATCGGTGACCTGCGAAATCACCACGAAAACCAGGGCCGCGAGCAGGACGACGCCCATCACCACCGGCATGTCCTTGGTGTTCACCGATTGCAGGGTCAGCGCGCCGATCCCGGGTCGGGCGAAGACCTTCTCGACCAGTACGGTGCCGCCGAGCAGCGTGCCGGTGAGCCAGCCCGACAGGGTCAGCAGCGGAATCGCCGCGTGCCGGAACGCGTGCCGCACACGCACCGCGATCCGGCTCAGCCCGCGCGCTCGTGCGGTGACCACGAACGGCTCGGCCAACGCCGTCTCCAGGCCCTCGCGCAACACCTGGGCCAGCACCCCCGCGATCGGCAGCGCGAGCGTCACGGCCGGCAGCACCAGGGTCTGTACACCCTCGGTGCCGGCCACCGGGAACCACTGGAGCCGGAACGAGAACACGGTGAGCAACACGATGCCCAGCCAGAACGACGGCGTGGAGACCGCGACCAACTCCCAAGCGCCCAACGCCGAACGCAGCCCGGACCGGCGCCCGGCGGTGGTGATCGCCGAGACCACGGCGATCACCACCGCCAACCCGAGCGCGGCCGAGGCCAGTTCGAGGGTCGGTTCGAACTGCTCGCCGATCAGCGCGGAGACGGGCTGCTGGAGCTGATACGACTCGCCGAGCCGCCCGTGCAACAACTCGCCCAAATAGTGCAGGTATTGCCGAAGGACGGTCTCGTCGAAGCCGTAGTCGGCGCGGATCTGCGCCCGTACGGCGGGCGACGCGGTGGTCTGCGGGCCCAGGAGCGTGGCCACCGGATCGCCCGGGAGCAACTTGAGCCCGACGAAGGCGAGCGTCGCCGCGCCGAGCAGCACGGAGGCCACGGCCACCAGCCGGGCGCCGATCGCCCGCAGCAGCCGCAACGCGCGAGGCGGGCCCGCCGGGCCCGGCTCATCGGCGGACACCGCGGCCGCGGCCGGGGCGGACGCGTCGACCGGGGTCGACGCGTCCGCCATCGTCGGTGGAGAACTCATCGCCGCGCGCTCCACACGTCGTGGAACAGCGGCCAGGCGTTCGGGTCCAGGCGCAGTCCGTTGACGTGCTTGCCGGTGGCGAAGATCGTGGTGGCCGCGTAGAGCGGGACCACCGCCGCGTGTTCGATCACCCAGCCCTGGGTCTGCGCGTACAGCCGGTCGCGGGTGGGCCGGTCCAGTGTCGCCGCCGCCGCGTCGGTCCACTGGTCGATCTGCGGATTGCTCAGCCAGGCGGCGTTTTGCCCACCGGTGCTGGGCAGGTTCGCCGAGTTGAAGTACAGCCGCAGTACGTCCGGTTCGAAGCGCGCCCAGCTCATGTCCAGCACGTCGTACTTGCCCGCGTAGGCGTTCGTGGTGAACGCGCCCAGGTCCAGGGCCGGCCGCTGCACCTCGACGCCGATCTTCTTCAGGTCCGACTGCACGGCCTGGGCCAGGATGTCGCGCTGTTCGCGCACCGCGGCGGGCGCGCTGGGCCACTGCACGCTCAAACGTTTGCCGTCGCGGGTCCGGTATCCGTCGCCGTCACGGCCCGTCCACCCGGCCTCGTCCAGCAACCGGCCCGCCAGCGCGGGGTCGTACGGCCAGGAGTTCTCCAGCGCCTTGTCGTAGCCGGGCGTGGCCGGCCCCAACGGGCCCCAGGCACGCCGATATTGGTCGAAGTAGATGGACTGGACGTTCGGCCCGATGTTGATCGCGCGCTGTACGGCTCGCCGCACCCGTTCGTCGTCGAAGGGCGCCCGAGTGGTGTTCAGGAACAGGCTGTAGACCGCGCCCGCGAAGTCGTGGCGCAGCACGCGTACGTCCGAACGTCCCTCCAGGCCCTTGACGTTGACCGGCGGGATCGACCCGGCGATGTCCACCTGGCCGCCGGCGAACGCGCCGACCCGGACCGAGTCCTCGGTCAGGAACCGGAACGTCAGCTTGTCCAGGTAGGCGGCGCCCTGGTGCTTGGCGCCGGCCGGTGCCCAGTTGTACGCGGGGTTGTTCTCCAGGGTCAGACTCTGGCCCTTGGTGTGCGCGGCGAAGCGGAACGGGCCGGTGCCCACCAGTTGTGGTCCGCCCGCGCACAGCTTGTCGCCGTTGGCGGCGAGCGTCTGCGGCGAGTAGAAGCCCAGGTAGGCGGTGCTCGCGGCCTGGAGGAAGGGGGCGAACGGCTTGGTGAAGGAGATCTTCACCGTCGCCGGGTCGAGCACCTCGGTGCCGGCGTAGGGGCCGAGCAGACTCGCCGCGTACTGCGACTTGGTGGTCTTGGCCGCGATCCGGTCGAAGTTGACCTTGACCGCGTTCGCGTCGAACGGGGTGCCGTCGGTGAACTTCACGTCGGTGCGCAGCTTGAACGTGTAGCCGGTCAGGTCCGGCGCGACCTCCCACGAAGTGGCCAACCATGGCAGGAAATTGCCCTGATCGTCCTCGGCGACCAGCGAGTCGAACACGTTGCGCTGGATGGACGCGGTGATGTCCTGGGGGCTCACGTGGATGTCGAAGCAGGTGGGCTCGGTGTTGATCGCCACCGTCACCGACCCGCCCTTGACCGGCGGTCCCGCCGCCGGCTCGGCCGCGTTCGGCCCCGTCTTCGCGGTGGAGGAACAGGCCGACAGGACGAACGCGGCGGCCAGGGCCGCACCGACGATTCTGGGTAGGCGTGGTCGGATGACGCGCATGGTCGAGTCCTGTCGAGAGTCGGGGATGTCACGAAGCGGCGCAGAGCGGGGCGAACACCGGCCCCGGCCCTGAGGAAACTAGCCGCGCCGTCGGGACGCCCAGCACCCCTAGCGGACCCCTACCGACCCTTGCGCGTGCGGACGGGGTGATCCTCGCGTCCGCATGTCGCCTTTCTTTCGCGAGACCTTCGTGTTGACGCGACGCGGGCAGATTTCTAGACTGCCGGTCAGCTATGGAGCGAAAGTCCGAATCACCGATTCCGGACTCTTCCACTTCTTTTTCGGAGACGGCCGTGCAGGGGACCCGTGGAGCGAGCGCCTGGCGCCTCGCGCTGGTGTCCCGCCTCGACGTGGACCTCGCCCGCATGTCCAGCGGGCTGTGTCGCTGAATCCTCCGTGATCCGACCGGGGTCGGATCGATCCCACCCCGACGGCCGAGGTCGCCTCGGCGCGTCGGCAGGCCCGGCGGCCCCCGCGGATCGGGCCCGATAACACGTGTTTCGGCCGTCGTGCGCCGACGAGTCGCCGAACCGGATATTCCGCGACGCCGCGGCCCCGACGTGTCCCCGGCGTGCGCAAATGTTAATCAGAGGCAATAGCTAATTCAACAAGCGGAAACACTTGGATTTCCGCCGGGGGAGTGGCACGTGTTTTTCGTGGGGCGAACCGAGGAACTCAGCCGACTGGATACCGCCCGGGCCCGCTGCGCGACCGGGGTCGGCGGCGCGACCACTGTGTGCGGGCCCGTGGCGGTCGGCAAGACCGCGCTCCTGCACGCCTTCGCCGAGCGGTCCGCCGACGACGAGGCGCTGTTCCTGCGTGCCATCGGCACCCCGATGGAGCAGGACTTTCCGCTCGGGGTGGTGCGCCAACTGCTCCAGTCGGTCCCACTCGCCGACGAGGATCCGGCCCGGATCGACCGGATCCTGGAGGACGGGGCCCATACCGCCGCCTTCGGCGGCACCGACGCCTTGGACGCCACCACGGTCCGGGCGGTACACGAACTCTCGGCGGTGGTATTGACGTTGGCCGAGTCGCGGCCGGTCGTGGTGGTCGTGGACGACATCCAGCACGCCGACCCGGTGTCGTTGCAGTTCCTGGCCCACCTGATCCGGCGGATCCGCACCGCACGGGTGCTGGTCCTGCTGGGCGAACGCGAGTACGCCGCGGCCCCCTCGGCGGCGTTCGCCGCCTTCTCCGCCGACGTCGAACGCCAGCCGCACCACGGGCGGATCCGGCTCGGCCTGCTCGGCCGCGCCTCGGTCGGCGAACTGCTCGAACCCGCCGTCGGCCCGACCGCCGCCGCCCGCCTGACCGCCGATGTGCTCGAACTCACCGGCGGAAACCCGCTGTTGATTCGAGCCTTACTGGAGGACATGGGCGCGGGACAGCGCTCCGACAGCGCCCGGCGCCCACTTCGGGCGACCGCGGCCGACGCCTACTGCCGAGCCCTGGTCGGCTGCCTGTACCGCCTGGACCCGGCCACCGTGGAGGTCGCGCGCGGCCTGGCCCTGCTGGGCGAGTCGGGCGCGAGCGAGGGCCTGGCCGAACTGGTCGGTCTCGAACCCGCCACCGCCACCCGGGCGGCCCGCACCCTCAACGACGCCGGACTGGTCGCCTGCGGACGATTTCGCGACGATCGGGCCCGTGCGGCCGTGCTGAACACGATGACCCGGCCGGAGCGCGAACGCGGACACGGCCGGGCCGCCACGCTGCGACACATCGACGGCGCGCCGTCCGAGGCGGTGGCCAAACATCTCGCGGGGGCCGGGGAGTTCCGCGCGCCGTGGGCGGTGCGCACGCTGCGCGAGGCGGCCGAGGCGGTGGTCGCCGAGGGTGATCTGCGCCTCGCCGTCGACTACCTCAAGCTGGCCGAACGCATCGCCCCGGACGAGTGCACCCGGGTGTCGATCAAGGCGTTCCTGATCGGACTGGAGTGGCTGGTCAACCCGGCCGCCGCCGCGCGACACGTGCCGTGGCTGGCCGCCGCGGTGCGCGACGGGCGGCTCAGCGGCCGGGATGCCCTGGCCTGCGTGCGCTACCTCGCCTGGTACGGCCGGCTCGACGAGGCCAGGACCGTGATCGAGGCGGGTCGCCAATCGTGCGCGCCCGGCGAGTCGGCCGACTGGGTCACCGCCGCCGAGACCCGGGCCGCCCGATTCTGGCTCAAGTACTGGTACCCGGCCGTCGACGCGGACCTGCCCGAATACGGCACCGAGGTGTCCCCGCTGCCCGCGACGATCGGCCGGATCGAGGGATTGGACCTGCTCACCGACGTCCTGGCCGGCCGGCTCGACGCCGACCGGGTCTGCGACCGGGCCGAGCGCATCCTGCGCGGCGCGCGCCTGGAGGACGCCACGGTGGAATCGCTCACCTCCGCGCTGACCGCGCTGGTGTACGCCGACCGGGCCGCCGAGGCCCAGGAGTGGTGCGTCGCGCTGATCGACCGGGCGGCCGGTCGGCGCAGTCCGATCGCCCACGCGCTGTTCTCGGCGGTGCTCGGCGAGATCACCGTGCGCCAGGGCGACCTGCTCGGCGCCGAGGAGAGCGCCGCGACCGCGCTGACCCGGATCGCCCCCGAGGGTTGGGGAGTGGCGGTAGGGGTTCCGCTGGCCGCCCGGATCGTCGCCGCGGTCGCGCGCGGTGACCGGGAGCAGGCCGCCCGGCTGCTCGAACTCCCGGTCCCCGGCGCGATGTTCCACACCCCGGCCGGGCTGCACTACCTGCACGCCTGCGGGCGGTACAACCTGGCCACCGGCCGCGCCGACGCGGCGCTGCACGACTTCCTGTCCTGCGGCGAGCTGATGACGGCGTGGCGGATCGACCTGCCCGGCCTGGTGCCCTGGCGGGTCGAGGCGGCCCGGGCCCACGTGCACCTCGGCGACCACGACGCGGCCCGCGAGTTGTTGGCCGAACAGTTCGACCGGCTCGCGGACGAACCGTCGCGCACCCGGGGGCTCGCGCTCGGCGTGCAGGCGTCCGTGGTCGAACTGCGGCGGCGCCCCGCGCTGTTGTGGGAGGCGATCCGTGAACTCCAGGCCTGCGGCGACCGCTTCGAGTTGTCCCTGGTGTTCGCCCAACTCGGCAACGCCTACCGCGAACTGGGCGACTTCGGCCGGGCCCGACGGGCGGCCCGACGCGCCCGACACCTGTCCGAGGTGTGCCGGGCCGAGCTGCCGCACACCTTGTCGCGTACCGACCGGCTGGCCGCCGTACCCGACCGGGACGGCGCGATATCGCGCCTGCGCGGCACGACACCCGAGCCGGCGCCGATCCACGAACCCGCGACGAACCGCGAGGCGGACCGGATCGCCGAACGGCCCGGGCGACCCGAACACCGCGAAACGGCGCGCATCACCCTGCCGGCCGCGTCCCCGAGTGCTCCGGGCGCCTCCCCGGGCGTCGACGAGCAGCCCGGCGCGGGCCTGAGCGACGCCGAACGCCGTGTCGCGGCGCTGGCCGCCCAGGGCCAGACCAACCGGGAGATCTCCCGCCGGCTGTTCATCACGGTCAGCACCGTCGAACAACACCTGACCCGGGTGTACCGCAAGCTCGGGGTGGCCCGCCGACTGGACCTGCCGCCCTGGCTGGAAGAGGAGATCGCGGGCTGAATCGACCCCGATCGGAGAGCACGACCGAGGGCCGCCGCGCATACGGCGCGGCGGCCCTCGGCATGCCCCGACAGGGGTCGTTGCGGACCCCTTCCGCTATGGGGTCGGTAGGGGATCGACAGGGGTATTCGGGCGGGGCGCGCCGGACGAATCCTGAGGTCGTTCGGCGCACTCGTCGCCGTTCGGGATCGGACCGTTCGGCATGGGGGGCGACACTCCGCGATGATGACGACCAGTGAGAACACCGCCGGCGACCGCGATCGGCACGGTGCCGCGATCGCCGTCATCGGAACCGCCTGCCGGCTGCCGGGCGCCGCCGACCCCGCCGCGTTCTGGCGGCTCCTCGCGGACGGTGTGGACGCCGTCGGCGAGGCGGGCATCGAGCGCCGGCGCGGCGCGGACCTGCGGCCCGGGGGCTACCTCGACCGGGTGGACACCTTCGACGCGGCGTTCTTCGGCATCTCGCCACGCGAGGCCGACGCGATGGACCCGCACCAGCGGCTGGCCCTCGAACTCGGGTGGGAGGCCGCCGAAGACGCCGGCCTCCTGCCCGGATCCCTCGCGGGCACCCGGGCCGGAGTGTTCGTCGGCGCGATCGCCGGCGACTGGTCCACCGTGGTGCACCGGTACGGAACCGACGCGATCACCCGGCACACCTTCACGGGCGTCGCCCGCGCGCTGATCGCCAATCGCCTGTCCTGGGCCCTGGACCTGCACGGCCCGAGCCTGACCGTCGACACCGCGCAGTCCTCCTCGCTGGTCGCGGTACACCTGGCCTGCGAGAGCCTGCGCAGCGGCGAGTCCACCGTCGCGTTCGCCGGCGGCGTGCACCTGAACCTGGCGGCGGAGAGCACCGTCGCCGCGGAACGTTTCGGCGCGTTGTCCCCGGACCACCGCTCGTTCACCTTCGACGCCCGCGCCAACGGCTTCGTGCGTGGCGAGGGCGGCGCGGTCCTGCTGCTCAAACCGCTGGATCGGGCGCTGGCCGACGGCGACCCGATCCACGCGGTGATCCACGGCAGCGCGGTCACCAGCGACGGCGACACCGACGGCCTCACGGTGCCGGACGTCGGCGCCCAGACCGCCGTGCTGCGCCGCGCCGCGACCGCCGCCGGGGTGGCGCCCGACCGGATCCAGTACGTCGAACTGCACGGCACCGGCACCCGCGTCGGCGACCCGATCGAGGCCGCCGCGCTCGGCACCGCCTACGGCGCGGGCCGCACCGGCGCGGACCGGCTCGCGGTGGGCTCGGTGAAGACCAACATCGGTCACCTGGAGGGCGCTTCCGGCATCGTCGGACTGCTCAAGACCGTGCTCGGGATCCGCCGGCGCACGCTGCCCGCGAGCCTGCACCACACCACCGCGAACCCGGCGATCGACCAGGCCGCGAACGGACTGCGGGTGCAGACCGAAGCGGGACCGTGGCCGCACCCGGACCGGCCGCTGCTCGCGGGGGTCAGCTCGTTCGGGATGGGCGGTACGAACTGCCATGTGGTGGTGGGCGAGGCGCCCGCGGTGGTGGCCCCGGAGTCCGCGCCCGACGGCCCCCGTGCGCTCGTCGCCTCCGTCCTGCCGTGGCCGCTGTCCGCCCGCGACCCGCGCGCGTTGCCCGGCCAGGCCGGCCGGCTCGCGACGGTGGACGCCGCGCCCGAGGACGTCGCACTCACCCTCGCGGCCCACCGCACCGCATTCACCCACCGGGCCGTGCTCCTGGGCGAGGACGCGGCCGAACTCCGCGAAGCCGCCGCCGCGTCGGCCGCCGGTCTGCCCAGCGCCGGCGCGGTCACCGGCGTCGCCCACCCGCACACCTCCACCGTGTTCGTCTTCCCCGGCCAGGGCTCCCAGTGGATCGGCATGGCCCGGCAACTCCGCGCCGATTCAACGGTGTTCGCCGCTCACCTGGACGCCTGCGCGGACGCGCTCGCGCCGCACGTCGACTGGTCGCCGCACGATGTTCTGCGGGACGTTCCCGGTGCGCCCGGGCTCGACCGCGTGGACGTCGTACAGCCCGCGCTGTTCGCCGTGATGGTCTCGCTGGCCCGCGTGTGGGAGGCGTTCGGCGTGCGCCCGGACGCGGTGATCGGCCACTCGCAGGGGGAGATCGCCGCCGCGCACATCGCCGGTGCGCTCACCCTGGCCGACGCCGCGCGTCTGGTGGCCCGGCGCAGCCGGCTCCTGGCCGGCCTCGCACCCGGTGGTGGCATGGCCTCCATACCGCTCCCGGCCGACGAGGTGCGCGCCGCACCGGCCGTACAGGCAGGTCGGATCGCGATCGCGGCGATCAACGGCCCCTCGTCCACCGTGGTCTCCGGCGACCGCGACGCGCTGGACACGCTGCTCGCCGACTACACCGAGGCCGGCGTCGACGTCCGGTCCATCCCGGTCGACTACGCCTCGCACTCGGCCCACGTGGAGCCGCTGCGCGTCGACCTGGCCCACGAACTCGACGCACTTGCACCGGTATCGAGCGACATCACGTTCTACTCCACGGTCACCGGCGGCCCGCTGGACACCGCCGGGCTCGACGCCGACTACTGGTACCGCAACCTGCGCGGCACCGTGCGCTTCGAGGATGCGGTGCGCGCCGCGCTCGCCGACGGCCGGCGCGGCTTCGTCGAGGCGAGCCCGCATCCCGTGCTGACCATGGGACTTCGGCAGATCCTCGACGGAGCCGGCACCGAGGATGCCGCAGCCGCGCTGACGGTGGGCACGCTGCGGCGCGACGACGGTGGGGCACGCCGACTGTTGACCTCGCTGGCCCAGGCGTACGTCCACGGCGCTCCCGTGGACTGGACCGCCGCGCTGCCGGCCGACGCCCGACGGACCGAACTGCCCACGTACGCCTTCCTGCCGACACCGCACTGGATCGCGGAACCGACGGCGGCGCCTCAGGACACGCCGGGGGGCGGGGCAGCCGGATCGGCGCGGGTCGACGGCGTCGGCGCCGGTAACACCCCAAGCCACAACGTCGGTTCGCACGGCGGCGACGGCCCCGGTCACGCCGCCCCCGACCCCCTCGTCCTCGTCCGCGCCACCGCCGCCGTCGTGCTCGGCCACGCCGGTCCCGGTGCGGTCGACCCCGATCGCACCTTCAAGGACCTCGGCTTCGACTCGGTCGGCGCGCTGGAATTCCGCGACCGGCTGGCCGCCGCGAGCGGGACCGTGCTGTCCGCCTCGCTGACGTTCGACCACCCGACCCCCCGGGCCGTCGCCGGCCATCTCGCGCACCGCACGGCCGGCACCGTGCCCGCGGATGCCGGCGGGCCCGGGGCCGGCCCGGCGCCGGCCGCGCCCGAGGACGATCCGATCGTCATCGTCGCGGCCGGCGGCCGGTGGCCCGGCGGCGCGGACACCCCCGAGGCGCTGTGGGACCTGCTCGCGACCGGCACCGACACCATCGGCCCGTTCCCGACCAACCGGGGCTGGGACCTCGACGCGCTCCACGACCCCGACCCCGAGCACGGCCGGCCCGGCACGACCTACGTACGCGCGGGCGGATTCCTCACCGCCGCCGACACCTTCGACGCGGGCTTCTTCGGGATCAGCCCGCGCGAGGCCGCCGCGATGGATCCGCAGCAGCGGCTGCTCCTGGAGACCGCGTGGGAGGTGGTCGAGCGGGCGGGCATCGCCCCGAGCACGCTGCGCGGCACCCGGGCGGGCGTCTTCGTCGGCACCATGCCGCAGGAGTACGGGCCGCGCCTGCACGAGGCATCCGAGGACCACGCCGGACACCTGCTCACCGGCGCGCTGACCAGCGTCGCGTCCGGGCGGCTCGCGTACACCCTCGGCCTGGAGGGCCCGGCGCTCACGATCGACACCGCGTGCTCGTCGTCCCTGGTCGCGCTGCACCTGGCGGCGCGTTCGTTGCGCGCGGGCGAGTGCACACTCGCGCTGGCCGGCGGCGTCACCGTGATGTCCACGCCCGGCATGTTCACCGAGTTCAGCAGGCAGCGCGGGCTCGCCCCCGACGGCCGCTGCAAGCCGTTCGCCGCCGCCGCCGACGGGACCGCGTGGGCCGAGGGCGCGGCCCTGGTCCTGCTCGAGCGCCGCTCCGACGCGCGCCGCAACGGGCATCCCGTACTCGCGGTGCTTCGGGGCAGCGCGATCAACCAGGACGGCGCGTCCAACGGGCTGACCGCGCCCAACGGGCCCGCGCAGCAGCGGGTGATCCGCGCCGCGCTGCACGACGCCGGGCTGAGCGCGGCAGAGGTCGACGCGGTCGAGGCGCACGGGACCGGCACCACCCTCGGCGACCCGATCGAGGCCGGGGCGCTGCTGGCCACGTACGGCGCGGACCGGCCGGCCGATCGACCGCTCCTCGTCGGCTCGGTCAAGTCCAACCTCGGACACACCCAGGCCGCCGCCGGCGTGACCGGCGTGATCGCGCTGATCGAGGCCATGCGGCACGGCGAACTGCCACGCACGCTGCACCTGGACGCGCCATCGCCGCACGTGGACTGGGCCCGAGGCGGGGTGCGCCTGCTTGCCGAGTCCACCCCCTGGCCCGACACCGACCGGCCGCGCCGCGCCGCGGTGTCCTCGTTCGGGATCAGCGGCACCAACGCGCACGTGATCCTGGAACAGGCCCCGATCGAGGCGCCGCCGACCCCGGCGGTCCGGGACGACGCCGGGCCGTGGACGTTGTCCGCCGCGAGCCAGGACGCGCTGCCGGCCCAGGCCGCCCGGCTGCGGACACACCTGGCCGAGCGTCCCGACCTCGCGCTCGGCGACCTGGCCCTGGCCCTGGCCGGCACCCGGGACACCCTCGCGCACCGCGCGGTGATCACCGGCAACGGCCGGGACGACCTGCTGCGCGGGCTCGACGCGCTCGTCGACGGCCTCGACGCGGCCAACCTGATCGAGGGCGCCGCCCGCCCGAGCGCGCCGCTCGCCGTGCTGTTCAGCGGCCAGGGCAGCCAGCGCGTCGGCATGGGCCGCGAACTGTACGCATCCGAACCGGTGTTCGCCCGCTCTCTGGACGAGACGCTGAAACACCTGGACGCGGCCCTCGAACGCCCGCTGCGCGACCTGCTGTTCGCCGAACCGGGCAGCGCCGAGGCCGCGTTGCTCGGCGAAACCGCGTACACCCAGCCCGCGTTGTTCGCGATCGAGACCGCGCTGTACCACCTCGCCGAGGCGTACGGAGTGCGCGCCGACCACCTGATCGGCCATTCGATCGGCGAACTCACCGCGGCCCACATCGCCGGCGTGCTCGACCTCCCGGACGCCGCCGCCCTGGTCGTCGCCCGAGGCCGTCTGATGGGCCAACTGCCCGCCACCGGTGCGATGATCGCGCTCCAGGGCACCGAGGACGAGATCGCCGCACTGATCGCCGAACACCCCACCGAGGTCGGAATCGCGGCGGTGAACGGCCCCGACTCGGTGGTGATCTCGGGTACGGCCGACCTCGTCGAAGCGCTCGCCGACCGGTGGCGGGCCGCCGGCCGCAAGAGCAAACGACTCCGGGTGAGCCACGCGTTCCACTCCCCGCACATGGACGCCGTGCTGGACGAGTTCCGCGCGGTGGCGGCGGGCATACGCTTCGGCGCGCCGCGCATCCCGATCGTGTCCAACCTGACCGGGGACCTCGCCGACGCGGCCGAACTCGCCGATCCGAACTATTGGGTCCGGCACATCCGCGAGGCGGTGCGCTTCCGCGACGGCATCCGCCGACTCGCCGATCTCGGCACCACCACCTTCCTCGAACTCGGCCCCGACGCCGTGCTGACCGCGCTCGCCCTGGCAAACCTGGACGACCCGTCGGCGGTCGTGGTCGCCGCGCTGCGTGCCGACCGCCCCGAACCGGCGACCTTCACCCACGCGCTGGCCCGGCTGCACGTCACCGGCACGCCCGTCGACTGGACCGCGACACCCCGCGACGGGCGCGAGGCCGGCCGGGTCGACCTGCCCACCTACGCGTTCCAACGTCGCCGGTACTGGCTGGACACGTCCCGGGCGAGCACCGACCCCACCGCCGCCGGTCTCGACCCCAGCGAACACCCGTTCCTGGGCGCGGATCTGACCCGCGCGGACGGCTCCGGCCGGGTCTGGACCGGCACCCTGTCCACCAGGGACCGACCCTGGCTCGCCGACCACGCGGTCCAGGACACGGTCCTGCTGCCCGGCACCGCCTTCGTCGACCTCGCGCTGTACGCCGCCGAACGGACCGGCGCGGGCGGCATCGGCGAACTCGTGCTGGCCGCACCGCTGGTGCTGCCCGACGCGGAGCCGGTCCGGATCGAACTCGCCGTCGGCGCCGAACAGCCGGACGGCACCCGGGCGCTGACCGTACACTCGCGGGCCGCCGATACCGAGACCTGGACCCGACACGCCACCGGCCGACTGGACCCGGCCCGGGACACGACCCCCGCACCGAACGACACCGCGTGGCCGCCGCCCGGGGCGAGCCCGATCGACGTCGACGACGTCTACGACCGCCTGGCCGCCCTGGGCTACCACTACGGCCCGGCCTTCCAGGGCCTGATCGCCGCCTGGCAGGCCGGCGACGACCTGCTCGCCGAGGTGGAACTGCCCGAACAGGTCGCGGAGATCGGCCACCGAGTCCACCCCGCGCTGCTCGATGCCGCGCTGCACGCCGTGGTGGCACTGCTGCCCGGCGCCGACCCGGCCGCGCCCACCCGGCTGCCGTTCGCCTGGGCCGGCGCCACCGCGCACATCGACGGCGCCCGCGAACTGCGGGTCCGGATCAGTCCGATCGGCCCGGACACGATCGCCCTGACCGCCACCGACGACCAAGGCACGCCCGTCGTGACGATCGACCGGCTGACGCTGCGCGCGATCCCGGCGGACCGGCTCGCGACCCGACCGGGCTCCGACCCGGGATCGGGCCCGGACTCGGCCGCGGACTCCTGGTACCGGGTCGACTGGGTGCCCGTGCCCCCGGGCGAGTCGGCGGCGGAGCAAGGCGGTTGGGACATCCTCGGCGAGCCCACCGACCCGCTCGGTCTCACCGCGCTCGCCGAAGCCGACGACCGGTCCGTCGTGTTCCACCCCGACCTCGACGCGCTGCGGGCCGCCTTGGCGGCCGGCGCGTCCCGACCGGCGCGCGTGCTGGTCCCGTTCGCCCGGCCGGTCCCGGAACTGGGCACCGTCGTGGCCACACACGCGGTCACCGAGCGGGCCGTAACGCTTCTCGGCGCATGGTTGGCCGACCCCGAACTCGGCGACATCCCACCGGTTCTGATCACCCGCGAGGCGATCGCCACCCACCCCGGCGAGGACGTGCGCGACCCGACCACCGCCGGTCTGTGGGGTCTGGTCCGGGCCGCCGCCGGCGAACACCCGTGCCGGTTGCGGGTGCTCGACCTGGACACCCATCCCGACTCGCTCGCCGCGCTGCCCGCCGCACTGGCCGGCCCCGAACCGCAACTCGCCCTGCGAGGCGGCGACATCCTCGCGCCGCGCCTGGCCAGGGTGCGCCCGGACGACGCGCTCGAACCACCGCGCGCCGACGAACCGTGGCGGCTCGACGTCACCGAACCGGGCACGATCGACAACGTTGCGATGTTGCCGGCCCCCGAGGCCGCCACGCCGTTGGCGCCCGGCCAGGTCCGGATCGCGCTGCGCGCCGCCGGGCTGAACTTCCGCGACGTACTGATCGCCCTCGGCGTCTATCCCGGCAGCGCCCGGATCGGCGCGGAGGGCGCCGGCCGCGTCCTCGAAGTCGCCCCGGACGTCACGGAACTCGCCGTCGGCGACCGGGTGATGGGCCTGCTGCCCGGTGTGCTCGGGTCCCGGGCCGTGGTCGACCACCGCCTGCTCACCCCGATTCCGACCGGATGGACGTACGCCCAGGCCGCCACCGTCCCCGTGGCGTTCCTGACCGCCTACCACGGCCTGGTCGAACTGGCCGGACTGCGCGCCGGGGAATCGGTCCTGGTACACGCCGCCACCGGCGGGGTCGGGACCGCCGCCGTACAACTCGCCCGCCACCTGGGCGCCGACGTCCACGGCACCGCGAGCCCGGCCAAGTGGCCCACGCTGCGCGCCCAGGGCCTGCCCGACGAGCGCATCGCCTCCTCCCGCACCCTCGACTTCGAGGACCGCTTCCGCGACACCACCGCCGGCCGGGGTGTCGACATCGTGCTCAACGCGCTCGCCCGCGAGTTCACCGACGCGTCCCTGCGACTGCTGGCCCCCGGCGGCCGGTTCGTCGAACTGGGTAAGACCGACCCGCGCGACCCGGCCCAGGTGCGTGCCGCACACCCGGGGGTCGACTACCGGGCCTTCGACCTGCTGACCCTGGACCCCGCGCACATCGCCCGCATGTTGCGAGCCCTGGACCCGCTGTTCGCGACCGGCGCGCTCACCCCGCTCCCGGTCACCGCGTGGGACGCCCGACACGCGATACCGGCGCTGCGCCGGCTGAGCCAGGCCCGCCACACCGGCAAACTCGTCCTCACCATCGCGCCCACCCCCACCCCCTTCGACCCCGCCGGCACGGTCCTGATCACCGGCGGTACCGGCACCCTCGGTGCCCTCGCCGCCCGCCGCCTGGTCGCCGAACACGGCGCCCGACACCTGCTCCTGGTCGCCCGGCACGGGCCGGCCGCCCCCGGGGCGGCGGAACTGCGCGCCGAACTGGCCGCCGCCGGTGCCACGGTCGAGATCGCCGCATGCGACGTGGCCGACCCGACCGCCCTCGCCGAGCTGCTGGCCGGCATCCCGACCGCACACCCGCTGACCGCGATCGTGCACACCGCCGGTGTGGTCGCCGACGGCGCGCTCACCGGCACCGACCCCGATCGCCTGCACGCCGTACTGCGGCCCAAGGTCGACGCCGCCTGGCACCTACACACGCTCACCGCCGACCTGGACCTGTCCGCCTTCGTGCTCTACTCCTCCGCCGTCGGCGTACTCGGCAACCCCGGGCAGAGCGCCTACGCCGCGGCCAACACCTTCCTCGATGCCCTCGCCCACCACCGGCACAGCCGCGGTCTGGCCGCCACCTCGATCGGCTGGGGCCACTGGGCCGAGGCCGGCGGCCTGGCCGCACACCTGACCGACGTGGACCGGCGCCGGCTCGCGGGCAGCGGCCTGGCCCCGATGCGCACCGACACCGCCCTCGACCTGCTCGACCGCGCCCTGGACACCCCGCTGCCCGCACCGATCGCGGCCCGGATCGACACCGGCACACTGCGCCCGGACGCGGCCGGCGGCGTACTCGCCGGCCTGACCCGCGCGGCCGGCCCGGCCCGGGTGCCCGCCCAACGCGGCGCCGGCCGGGGCAATCGCAAACCCGCCGTCGGCCTGCGTGATCGTCTCGCGGGTCGCCCGGTCGACGAACAGCGCCGCGAACTCCTGCTGTTCGTGCGTCAGACCGCCGCGGCCGTGCTCGGGCACGACGGGCCCGCCTCGATCGCACCCGAACGCGGTTTCCTGGAAGCCGAGTTCGACTCGCTCGGCGCGATCGAGCTGCGCAACCGGATCAACGCCGGCACCGGTCTGGACCTGCCCTCCACGCTGGCCTTCGACCACCCCACCCCGATCGCGCTGGCCGAGCACCTGCGCGACCTGCTCGCCCCGGCCCCGGCCGTCCCGGACGGCGGCCGACTGCTCGCCGAACTCGACCGCTGGCAACTGTCGTTGACCGACCTGCTGGACGCCGGACCCGGCCCCGACGAGGGCTTTCGCACCGATGCGGTCGCCCGGCTGTACGAGCTGCTCGGCCGGCTCGGCGTCGACGCCCCGGAGGATCCGACCTCGGCGGTGATCGCCCGACTCGGCGCGGGCACCGACGACGAACTCTTCGACTTCATCGACAACGAACTCGGCATCTCCTGAGCCGCCGCAGCGCGCTCACCCAGGCAGGAGCAGGCCCGAGCACGCCCGAGCGCGGGCCCGCGTGGATCCACGCGGGCCGGCCCGGCACCCCGACGCGTACCACATCACGGCGAAGCCGCCGCACGGAAAAAGGCTGATACCCCATGGCGAACGAAGAGAAGCTGCGTGACTACCTGACCCGGGTGACCGCCGACCTGCACCAGGCCCGGCGCCGGTTGCGGGAGAACGAGGAGGCCCGCAACGAGCCGATCGCCGTGGTCGGCATCGGCTGCCGGTTGCCCGGGGGCGTGCACTCGGCGGCGGACCTGTGGCGGCTGGTGGCCGAGGGCCGGGACGCGATCGGCGGCTTTCCCACCGACCGGGGCTGGGACCTGGACGGCCTCTACGACGCGGACCCGGACGCGGTCGGCAAGACGTACACCCGACAGGGCGGTTTCCTGCACGACGCCGCCGAGTTCGACGCCGCCTTCTTCGGCGTCTCGCCGCGCGAGGCACTGGCCGCCGACCCGCAGCAGCGACTGCTCCTGGAGACCGCCTGGGAGGCGCTGGAGGATGCCGGGATCGACCCGGCGGCGGTCCGCGGCTCGGCCACCGGCGTCTTCGCCGGCGTGATCGCGCAGGAGTACACGCCACGCCTGTACAAGTCCACGCCCGACCGGGTCGACGGCTACGTGTTGACCGGCAGCACCACCAGCGTCGCGTCGGGCCGGATCTCGTACACCTTCGGCTTCGAGGGTCCGGCGGTGACGGTGGACACCGCGTGCTCGTCGTCCCTGGTCGCGCTGCACCTGGCGGCACAGTCGTTGCGCTCGGGCGAGTGCGACCTCGCCCTCGCGGGCGGGGCCACGGTGATGGCCTCGCCCGGGATGTTCGTCGAGTTCGCCCGCCAGCGCGGACTGTCCGCCGACGGCCGCTGCAAGGCGTTCGCCGGCGCCGCCGACGGCACCGGTTGGGCGGAGGGCGTCGGCCTGCTCGTCCTGGAACGGCTCTCGGACGCCCGCCAGGCCGGCCACCGGGTGCTCGCGGTCCTGCGGGGCAGCGCGGTCAACCAGGACGGCACCAGCAGCCAACTCACCGCCCCCAACGGCCCGTCGCAGCAGCGGGTGATCCGCCGGGCACTCGCCAACGCCGGTCTGACCCCGGCCGACGTGGACGCGGTCGAGGCACACGGCACCGGCACCCGGCTAGGCGACCCGATCGAGGCCCAGGCCCTGCTGGCCACCTACGGCCGGGACCGCACGCCGGAACAGCCGCTGTGGCTGGGCTCGTTGAAATCCAACATCGGCCACGCCCAGGCCGCAGCAGGGGTGGCCGGGGTGATCAAGATGATCCAGGCGCTGCGCCACGGCGTGCTGCCCGAAACGTTGCACGTGGACGAGCCGACCTCGCATGTGGACTGGTCGTCGGGCGGAGTGCGGTTGTTGACCGAGTCCCGGCCGTGGCCGGAGGTGGATCGGCCTCGGCGCGCGGCGGTGTCGGCGTTCGGGGTGAGCGGGACCAACGCGCACGTGATCCTGGAACTGCCGGACGAGGACCGGGAGGTCGCCGAGTCGCCGACGACCGTGTCGGCGCCGTCGATTCCGTGGGTGCTCTCCGCCAAGTCGGTACCGGCGCTGCGCGCGCAGGCGACTCGACTGACCGACGTGCCCGGCGCGGCCGAGGTCGGCTTCGCACTCGTCTCTTCCCGTGCGGTCTTCGGCGAACGTGCCGTCGTCCTGGGCGCGGACCGTACGGAACTGGTCGCCGGCCTGAACGTGTTGGCCCGGGGCGAGCAGACCCCGACCGTGGTCACCGGCTCCGCCGGCGCACCCGGCCGCACCGTCTTCGTCTTCCCAGGCCAGGGCTCGCAGTGGACCGGCATGGCCGCCGACCTGTACGCCCAGGCGCCGGTGTTCGCGGCCCGCTTCGACGAGTGCGCCAAGGCCGTCGAACCGCATCTGGACTGGTCGTTGGTCGACGTACTGACCGGGGTCGAGGGCGCGCCGTCGTTGGATCGGGTGGACGTCGTCCAGCCGGTGTTGTGGGCGGTGTTGGTGTCGCTGGCCGCGGTCTGGCGGGCGTACGGGGTCGTCCCGGACGCGCTCGTCGGGCACTCGCAGGGCGAGATCGCGGCGGCGGTGGTGGCCGGCGGGTTGTCCCTGGAGGACGGCGCCACGGTCGTCGCCCTGCGCAGCCGGGCGATCCTGGCCCTGTCCGGGCGGGGCGGGATGGCGTCGGTGGCGCTGCCCGAGCCGACGGTGCGGGAGCGGATCGCCGCGTGGGACGGGCGGATTTCGATCGCGGCGGTGAATGGGCCCGGGCAGGTGGTGGTGTCCGGCGAACCCGATGCGTTGGCCGAGTTGGTGGCGGCCGTGACCGACGAGGGTGGTCGGGCGCGGTTGATTCCGGTGGATTACGCGTCGCATTCGGCGCAGGTGGAGGAGATCCGGGCGCGGATCGTCGCGGATCTGGCCGGGATCGCGCCGGTGTCCGGGACGATCCCGGTGTGGTCGACGGTGACCGGCGACTGGCTGGACACCGCCGAGATGGACGGCGCCTACTGGGCGACCAACCTGCGCGAGACCGTGCGCTTCGCAGAGGCGGTACGCGGGCTGGCCGAGACCGACCACGGTGTGTTCGTCGAGGTGAGCCCGCATCCCGTGCTGACCACCGCGATCCAGGACACCCTGGAGGCGGCCGGCGCGGTCGACCCGGTCGTGGTCGGCACGCTGCGCCGGGAGCAGGGCGATCTGCTTCGGCTGCACACCTCGCTGGCGGAGGCGTTCGTGCGCGGGGTGCCGGTGGCCTGGGAGGCCGCGTTCGCGTTTGCCGAGGGCACCCTGCCGCGGGTCTCGCTGCCCACCTACGCCTTCCAGCGCGAGCGGTTCTGGCTGGACACAGGCGAGCACACCGAACCGGTCGAGGCCGCGGCGGACGCGGCCTTCTGGGAACTCGTCGAGGGTGGCGACCCGGCGGGGTTGTCGGCCGCCCTGGGGGACGTGGACGGGGATCTGGCCGAGCCGTTGGGCGCGGTACTGCCGGCCCTGTCGACCTGGTGGGAGCGTCGGCGGTCCGGCGCGGTGACCCAGTCCTGGCGACACCGGATCGTATGGCGTCCGGTAGCCGATCCGGGGCGGTCGCGGCCGGATGGGATCTGGCTGCTCGCGGTGCCGGACGACCCGGAAGCCGCGCCGTGGGCCACATGGTTCGGCGATGCGCTCGCGGCGGCCGGCGCCCGGGTGGTGCCGCTGGCGGTGGCCCGGGAGGACGCCGATCGTGGAGCGCTGCGGGACCGCCTGACGGACGCGGTCGCGGCGGCGGGCGGACCCGTCGCCGGCATCGTGTCGCTGCTTGCCCTGGCCGAGGGCCCGGTGCCCGGCTTCGCCGCGGTGCCGTGGGGTGCGGCGGCCACCCTGGCGCTGGTCCAGGGCCTGGGGGACGCGGGTGTGGTCGCCCCGGTGTGGGCCGTGACCGGCGGTGCGGTGTCGATCGGCGCCGAGGACCCGGTGCGGGTGCCCGAACAGGCCCAGGTATGGGGCTTCGGCGGGATCGCCGCGGCCGAACTGCCCGAGCTGTGGGGCGGCTTGATCGACGTCCCGGAGCGGATCCCGACCGCGGCGGCGGCCGAGCGACTGGTCGCCGTGCTCTCCGGGGCCACGGGCGAGACGGAGATCGCGGTGCGCGACGCGGCGATCTGGGCGCGCAGGCTGGTCCGGGCCGCGCCGGACGCCGGCCCGGACCCGACGCCCTGGCAGCCCACCGGGACCGTGCTCGTCACCGGCGGCACCGGCGCGCTGGGCGGGCATGCGGCCCGCTGGGTGGCCGAACGCGGCGCGCCGCACGTGTTGTTGGTGAGCAGGTCCGGGGCCAACGCCCCGGGAGCGGCGGCGCTCGCGGCCGAGGTGGGCGCGTTCGGTGCCCGGGTCTCGTTCGCCGCGTGCGACGTCGGCGACCGTGCGGCGCTGGCCGACGTACTCGCCGCCATCCCGGCCGACCTGCCGCTGACCGCCGTCGTGCACACCGCCGCGGTGCTCGACGACGCGGTGATCGCCGATCTGACCCTCGATCAACTCGACCGCGTGTTGCGGGTCAAGGTGGACGGCGCCCGACACCTGGACGAACTCACCCGTGATCTCGACCTGTCCGCGTTTGTACTGTTCTCCTCGCTCGCGGGCATCTGCGGCGTGCCGGGACAGGGCAACTACGCGCCGGGCAACGCCTATCTGGACGCGCTGGCGGCCCGCCGCCGGGCCGCCGGACTGCCCGCGACGGCCATCTCGTGGGGTCACTGGGCCGGTGGCGGCATCGCCGCACCCGAGGTGGAGGAACGGCTCGGGCGCCAGGGATTGCGGATGCTCGATCCCGGACTCGCCATCCGGGTGCTGGGCCGGGTTCTCGACGCCGGCGACAGCCACCTGACGGTCTGCGACATCGACTGGGACGTGCTGTTCCGCGACCGCCGCGCCCCTCTGGTCACCGAACTGCTCGACGGGACCGGCGGCGCCACCACCGGTGCCCGCCCGGCCGCGCTCGACGCCCCCTCCGCCGACGGCTTCGCCGCCCGACTCGCCGCGCTCGCCGCGGCCGACCGCCCGCGCTTCCTCGTGGAGGCGGTGCGGGCCCAGGCAGCCGTCGTCCAGGGGCACGCGAGCCCCGCCGCGGTGGACGCCGCGAAGCCCTTCCGGGATCAGGGATTCGACTCGCTGACCTCGGTGGAACTGCGCAATCGACTGTCCGTCGAGACGGGTCTGAAGTTGCCCGCGACGCTGGTCTTCGACTACCCGACCCCGAACGCGCTCGCCGAGTTCCTGCGCGGCGAACTGCTGGGTGAGGTCGAGGCGGCGGACGTGGTCGAGACGGCCTCCGGGGTGGACACCACCGACGATCCCGTGGTGATCGTCGGGATGGCCTGCCGGTTGCCCGGCGGGGTGGCCTCGCCCGCCGATCTGTGGCGCCTGGTGACGGCCGGGACGGACGCGGTGGGCGGGCTGCCCACCGACCGCGGCTGGGACGTCGAGGGGCTCTACGACCCCGATCCGGACCGGGTCGGCACGTCGTACACCCGCAACGGTGCCTTCCTGCCGGAGGCGACCGAGTTCGACGGCGCCTTCTTCGGCATCTCGCCGCGCGAGGCGCTGGCGATGGACCCGCAGCAGCGGCTGCTCCTGGAGACCTCGTGGGAGGCGCTGGAGCGGGCCGGGATCGACCCGGACACGCTGCGCGGCAGTCGGACCGGGGTGTTCGCCGGGTTGGCCGGCCAGGACTACCTGCGCGACCTGACCGCGACCCCGGAGGGCCTGGAGGGCTACCTGGGCACCGGCAACGCGGGCAGCGTCGCCTCGGGCCGCATCTCGTACACGCTCGGCTTCGAGGGTCCGGCGGTGACGGTGGACACCGCGTGCTCGTCGTCGCTGGTCGCGCTGCACCTGGCGGCCCAGTCGCTGCGCTCGGGCGAGAGCGATCTGGCGCTGGCCGGCGGGGTCGCGGTGATGGCCTCGCCGAACATGCTCGTCGAATTCTCCCGGCAGCGCGCCCTGTCCGTCGACGGCAGGTGCAAGGCGTTCGCCGGAGCGGCCGACGGCACGGGCTGGGCCGAGGGTGTCGGGCTCGTGGTGTTGCAGCGCTTGTCGGACGCGCGGCGCGAGGGTCGCCGGGTGCTCGCCGTGCTGCGTGGTTCGGCGGTGAACCAGGACGGCGCGTCGAACGGGTTGACGGCGCCGAACGGTCCGTCGCAGCAGCGGGTGATCCGCGCGGCGCTGGCCAACGCCGGGTTGTCCGCCGGTGAGGTGGACGTGGTGGAGGCGCACGGGACCGGGACGACGCTGGGTGATCCGATCGAGGCACAGGCGTTGTTGGCTACTTACGGCCGGGGTCGGGACACGGACCGGCCGTTGTGGCTGGGCTCGTTGAAGTCCAACATCGGCCACGCCCAGGCCGCCGCCGGGGTGGCCGGTGTGATCAAGATGGTGGAGGCCCTGCGGCACGGCGTGTTGCCGAAGACGCTGCACGTGGACGAGCCGACGCCGCACGTGGACTGGTCCTCGGGTGGGGTGCGACTGCTGACCGAGGCTCGTGCCTGGCCCGAGGTGGATCGGCCCCGGCGGGCGGCGGTGTCCGCCTTCGGGGTGAGCGGGACCAACGCGCACGTGATCCTCGAACCGGCCCCGCCGGAGCGCGAACCGGCCGACGAACGACCCTCCCTCGACGATGTGTTTCCGTGGGTGTTGTCGGCCCGGACACCGGACGCGCTGCGCGCGCAGGCCGCCCGGGCGCGGGGCGTACTCGACGAGAACCCCGTGGATGTGGCGTTCTCGCTGGTCGCCTCGCGGGCGTTGTTCGCGGAGCGCGCGGTACTGGTCGGCGCGGTGGATCGGGCGGCGAGCCTGGAGGCACTGGCACGCGGTGATCGCCCGGCGGGCGTGGTGAGCGGGACGGCCGGGCCGGTCGGCAAGACCGTGTTCGTCTTCCCGGGGCAGGGCTCGCAGTGGGCCGGTATGGCGGCGGAACTCTACGGCGAGTCACCCGTGTTCGCGGCGCGGTTCGAGGAGTGCGCGACCGCACTCGCCGAGTTCGTCGACTGGTCGCCGGTGGAGGTGTTGACCGGGGTCGAGGGTGCGCCGTCGTTGGATCGGGTGGATGTGGTCCAGCCGGTGCTGTGGGCGGTGTTGGTGTCGCTGGCCGCGGTCTGGCGGGCGTACGGGGTCGTCCCGGACGCGCTCGTGGGGCACTCCCAGGGGGAGATCGCGGCGGCGGTGGTGGCCGGCGGGTTGTCGCTGCGCGACGGTGCGCGGGTGGTGGCGCTGCGGAGTCGGGCGATCGTGGCGCTGTCCGGTCGGGGCGGGATGGCCTCGGTGGCGGAGCCGCTCGTGGCGGTGCGCGAGCGCATCGCGGCCTGGGACGGACGGATCGCGGTCGCGGCGGTGAACGGCCCCGGGCAGGTGGTGGTTTCCGGCGACCCCGACGCGTTGGCCGAGTTGGTGTCGGCGGTGACCGCGGCGGACGGCCGGGCCCGGCTGATACCGGTGGACTACGCGTCGCATTCGGTGCAGGTGGAGGAGATACGCGCCCGGATCGTCGACGATCTGGCCGGGATAGCGCCGGTTTCCGGGACGATTCCGGTCTGGTCGACGGTCACCGGGGAGTGGCTGGACACCGCGGAGATGGACGGCGCGTACTGGGCGACCAACCTGCGCGAGACCGTGCGCTTCGAGGAGGCGATTCGGGGTCTGGCCGGCACCGGGCACGGGGTGTTCGTCGAGGCGAGTCCACACCCCGTGCTGACCGCCGCGATCGAGGCCACGCTCGACGAGGTCGGTGTGGAACACCCCGTCGTGGTCGGCACGTTGCGGCGCGACCAGGGTGGCGCGGAGCGCCTGTACACCTCGCTTGCCGAGGCGTTCGTGCGCGGGGTCGCGGTGGATTGGACGGCCGGCTTCGCCGGGGTGGGGGCGCGGCTCGTCGAGCTGCCCACCTACCCGTTCGAGCGCAGGCGGTATTGGATTCGGGACACCGAACAGGGGGCCTCGACGACCGGTTCCGGGTCGGCCTCGACGGCGTCGATCGACGCCGCGTTCTGGGACCTGGTGGAGCGTGGCGACGGGGCCGAACTGGCCGCGGCCCTCGGGGCGGACGCCTCGGCGGAGTCGTTGGGCGAGGTATTGCCCGCGTTGTCGTCGTGGTGGGACCGGCGGCGCTCGGACGCCACGATCGACGCGTGGCGGCACCGCATCGTCTGGCGCCCGGTCGGCGGCACCGCGTCCGGCAGGCTCGCCGGTACCTGGCTGCTTCTGGTCCCGGAGGGGGAGGCCGCGACGGCGTGGGCGGACTTCCTGACGGCGGTCCTGACGGCCGCGGGCGCCCGGGTGGAGCCGATCCCGGTGGCGCGTGGGGCGGGTGAACGGGCCGCGCTGCGGGACCTGGTGACGGGACCGCGCGGGCCGATCGCCGGCGTGCTCTCGTTGTTGGCGCTGGCCGATGGCACGGCGCCCGGGTTCGACGCGGTGCCGTGGGGTTCGGCGGCCACTGTGGCGCTGGTGCAGGCGCTGGACGACGCCGGGGTGTCGGCGCCGCTGTGGGTGGCGACCGACGGTGCGGTGTCCGTCGAGGCGGGGGATCCGGTACGGGTGCCCGAGCAGGCGCAGGTGTGGGGCTTCGGCGGGGTCGTCGCGGCGGAGAGTCCCGGGTCGTGGGGCGGCCTGATCGACCTGCCGGGCGAGTACCCGACCGGGGATGCCACGGCACCGGTGTGGACCCGACTGACGGCCGTGCTGGCCGGGGCGGCGGACGAGAAGGAGGTGGCGGTACGGGCGAGCGGGCTTCGGGGCCGCCGACTCGTGCGTGCGCCGCTCGGCGCGACACGGCCGGCCGCGACCTGGCGGCCGTCCGGCACGGTGTTGATCACCGGGGGCACCGGCGCGCTCGGCGGACACGTGGCCCGCTGGGTGGCCGAACGCGGCGCGGAGCATGTGCTGTTGGTCAGCCGCAGCGGCGCGGACGCACCCGGCGCGGCGCGGCTCGCGCAGGAGATCTCCGCGCTCGGCGCCGAGGTCTCGTTCGCCGCGTGCGACGTGGCCGATCGAGCCGCGCTGTCGGCCGTACTGGACCGGGTCCCGGAAGCGTTCCCGCTGACCGCGGTGCTGCACGCGGCGGCGATCCTGGACGACGCGGTGATCGGGGACCTGACTCCAAAGCAGCAGCAGCGGGTGTCGCGGGTCAAGGTGGACGGCGCCCGGCACCTGGACGAACTCACCCGTGATCTCGACCTGTCGGCATTCGTGCTGTTCTCCTCGGTGGCCGGCATCTGCGGGGTGGCCGGGCAGGGCAACTACGCGCCGGGCAACGCCTATCTGGACGCGTTGGCGGCCCGCCGCCGGCAGGCCGGGAAGGTCGCCACCTCGGTGTCGTGGGGACACTGGGCCGGGGGCGGGATCGCCGCGCCGGAGATCGAGGAACGACTGGGCCGACAGGGCCTGACCATGCTCGACCCGGCCCGCGCGGTGCAAGCGCTCGGACACGTCCTCGACGCCGACGAGAGCCACCTGACGGTCTGCGACATCGACTGGGACGCGCTGTTCCGGGATCGGGCGCACCCGCTGGTCGCCGAGCTGCTTCGGGCGCCGGCCGCCGGATCGGCCACGACGCACGGTGCCGCCGGTGCCGACACGCCCGCGAGCAGGCTGACCGCGCTGCTCGCCGAACTCCCCGAGGAGCAGCGCCGCCCGCATCTGGTCGACCTGGTCCGGACCCAGGCGGCGATCGTGCACGGGCACGCCTCGGCCGCCTCGGTCGAGGCCAAAAAGCCGTTCCGGGACCAGGGATTCGATTCACTGACCGCTGTCGAACTGCGCAATCGGCTGACCGCCGAGACCGGTCTGAAGTTGCCCGCGACGCTGGTCTTCGACCACCCGACCCCGAATGCGCTCGCCGAGTTCCTGCGCGGCGAACTCGTGCCGCGGACCGTCGCGGACGCCGAGACCGTGCGGGTCGAGATCGACCGTCTGGAGGCGCTGCTCGCGCACGCGGCCGGCGACCCGGCCGAACACGCGGCCTCGGCCGCGCGGTTGACCACGATCGCCGCCCGCTGGGCCGCCGCCGCGGTGCCCGGCACCGGGCCCGACGGCCCGGAAGTCGGCGCGATCGACGAGGAGATCGACGCGGCCACCGACGCCGAACTCATCGAATTCATCGGCAAGCAGTTCGGCATCTCCTGATCCGCCGGCATTCCCCGACCCGCCGGTAGCTCCCGACCGGCCGGTCCACGCGAAAGGCACAACCACCATGAGCGACCAGCAGATCCGCCACCTGCTCAAGCGGCTGACCGTCGAACTGCACGACACACAGGCCCGGTTGGAGGAGGCACGGAACCCGACGCCCGAGCCGATCGCGATCGTCTCGGCGGCCTGCCGGCTGCCCGGCGGCGCGGAATCCCCCGAGGAGCTGTGGCGCATCCTGGCCGAAGGCATCGACGTGGTCGGCGACTTCCCCGCCGATCGAGGTTGGGACGTCGAGGAGTTGTATGATCCGGACCCCGATCGACCGGGGAAGTCGTACACCCGCCAGGGCGCGTTCCTGCCCGACATCGCGGGCTTCGACGCCGAGTTCTTCGGCATCTCGCCACGCGAGGCACTGGCCACCGACCCGCAACACCGGCTCCTTTTGGAGACCGCGTGGGAGCTGTTCGAGCGGGCCGGCATCGACCCCACCACCCTCGCCGGCAGCCGCACCGGGGTCTTCGCCGGCCTCAACGGCCAGGACTACGCGGCCCGGTTGAGCCGGGTGCCCGACGAGGTCGGCGGCTACATCGGCAACGGCAACGCGGCCAGTGTCGCCTCCGGGCGGATCGCCTACTCGTTCGGCTTCGAGGGCCCGGCCGTGACGGTGGACACCGCATGCTCGTCCTCGCTGGTCGCGCTGCACCTCGCGGCCCACTCGCTGCGCAGCGGCGAATGCGACCTCGCGCTGGCCGGCGGGGTGACGCTGATGGCGTCGCCGCTGGGCTTCGTCGAGTTCTCCCGACAGCGCGGGCTGGCCGCGGACGGGCGTTGCAAGGCGTTCGCCGGCGCCGCCGACGGCACCGGCTGGTCCGAGGGCACCGGTCTGGTCCTGGTCGAACGGCTCGCGGACGCCCGCCGCCTGGGCCACCGGGTCCTCGCGGTGCTGCGCGGCAGCGCCGTCAATCAGGACGGCGCCTCCAACGGCCTGACCGCGCCGAACGGACCTTCGCAGCAGCGGGTGATCCGCCAGGCGCTGCGCGACGCCCGGCTGACCGCCGCCGACATCGACGCGGTCGAGGCACACGGCACCGGAACCACCCTGGGCGACCCGATCGAGGCCCAGGCGCTGATCGCGACCTACGGTCGGGACCGGCCCGAGGACCGGCCGCTGTGGATCGGCTCGGCCAAGTCCAACATCGGCCACACCCAGGCCGCCGCCGGGATCGTCGGCGTGATCAAGATGATCGAGGCGATGCGGCACGGCGTACTGCCCAGGACGCTGCACATCGACGAACCGACCCCGCACGTGGACTGGTCGGCGGGCGCGGTCCGGCTGCTCACCGAGGCCCGGGCCTGGCCGGAGACCGACCGGCCCCGGCGGGTGGGGATCTCGGCCTTCGGCGCGAGCGGAACCAACGCACACCTGATCCTCGAACAGCCCGAGGCCGCCGATCGGGGCCTGCCGGCCGAACCGGGGCAGGCGAGTACGCGGCGACCGTCGGGAGCGACGCCCTGGCTGCTCACCGCCAGGACCCCAGCCGCGCTGCGCGCCCAGGCGGCCCGACTGGCCGCACATGTGCGTGGTGCGGCGCCGGGGAGTGCCGATGTGCTCGACGTCGGCTATTCGTTGGCCACCGCCCGGGCCCGGTTCGACGAACGCGCGATCGTGGTCGCCGACGACCCGGCGGGCTTTTTGGCCGGCCTCGACGCGCTCGCGGCCGACACGCCCGCCGCCGGCCTCGTACGCGGCGGCGCGGGCGGATCGGGGCCGCTGGCCTACCTGTTCACCGGGCAGGGCAGCCAGCGTGTCGGCATGGGCCGCGAACTGCACGCCGCACAACCGGTGTTCGCCGCCGCCTTCGACGAGGTCGCCGAGGCGCTCGACGCCGAGCTGGCCGGGCACGTTCCGTACCCGCTGCGCGACGTGGTGTTCGGCCTGGTCGAGGACGCGGCCGAACAACTCGACCGGACGGTGTATGCACAACCGGCGCTGTTCGCGATCGAGGTGGCGCTGTACCGGCTGTACGCGTCCTGGGGCCTGCGGCCGGACTTCGTCACCGGACATTCGCTCGGCGAACTGACCGCCGCACATGTGGCGGACGTACTCACCCTTCCCGACGCCGCGACCCTGGTCGCGGCCCGGGCCCGGCTGATGCAGGCGATGCCCACGACCGGCGCGATGGTCGCCGTCCAGGCCACGGAGGAGGAGGTCGCCGCCGCGCTGACCGGTCGGGAGAGCGAGGTGGCGGTGGCGGCGATCAACGGGCCACGCTCGATCGTGCTGTCCGGGGCCGCCGAGGCGACGCTCGCGGTCGCCGCCGAGTTCGCCGCACGGGGCCGCAAGACCAAACAACTGCGGGTCAGCCACGCGTTCCACTCGCCGCTGATGGCCGGGATGCTCGACGAGTTCGGCCGGATCGCGGCCGGTCTGACCCACCACGCGCCGCGCATCCCGGTGATCTCCAACCTCACCGGTCGACCCGCCGACGCCGGGCGACCGCTCGACGCCGCGCACTGGGTGGCACACGTTCGGCACGCGGTGCGGTTCCGGGACGTGATCGCCCACCTGGCCGACGCGGGCGTGACCACCTACCTGGAACTGGGACCCGACGGGGTGCTGACCGCGATGGCCCAGGACAGCCTGGCGGACGCGGACGCGGGTGAGGGCGGCAACGCACCGGCGTTCGCCGCCGCGCTGCGCCGGGATCGGCCGGAGAACGAGACCGCGCTGCTTGCCTTCGGCACGGCCCATGTGCACGGCGCGGCGGTGGACTGGCCCGCGTGGTACGCCGGTTCCGACACCCGGCGGGTCGACCTCCCGACGTACGCCTTCCAGCACCGGCGGTTCTGGATCGACCAGCCCGCCGTGGGTGCCGACGACGCCTCCGGGCTCGGGCTCGGCGCGGCCGATCACCCGCTCCTCGCCGCGTCGTTGCGGGTGGCGGGCGGTGCGGCCGACGGCGGCGCGGAGACGGTGGTGCTGACCGGGCGGTTGTCCCTGCGCAGCCATCCGTGGCTGGCCGGACACGTGGTGTTCGGGTCGGTCCTGGTGCCCGGAACTGCGTTCGTGGAGGCGGCGATCCGGGCCGGGGACGAGGTCGGCCTGGACACCGTCGAGGAGTTGGTGATCGAGGCTCCGCTGATCCTGCGCGAGCGCGACGCGGTACAGCTTCAGGTGGTCGTCGGGGCTCGTGAATCCGCCGACCGTCGGCCGATCGCGGTGTACGCACGACCGGCCGACGCCGATGGCGACGCGCCCTGGACCCGGCACGCGGTGGGCTTCCTGAGCACGTCGCAGGACCCGCGGCAGGCCGCCGAGGCCCCGGCCCGGTCCGGCGACGCCGGGACGTGGCCGCCCGCCGGCGCGAGCCCGATCGACGTCTCGCAGGCGTATGCGGCCCTGGCCGAGGCGGGCATCGACTACGGCCCGGCCTTCCGCGGCCTGCGCGCCGCCTGGCGGCTCGGCGGCGAGATCCTGGCCGAGGCCGCGCTGCCGGCCGACGAACACCGGGACGCGCCCCGATTCGGCATCCACCCGGCCCTGCTCGACGCCGCGCTGCACATCGCCTCGGTGCGGAGTCTGGCCGACCCGGACGCGGCCGAGGGGCGCCGACTGCCGTTCGCCTGGAACGGGGTACGGCTGCACGCATCCGGCGCGACGGAGCTGCGGATCCGGATCGGCTCGACCGGCCCGGGCGAGCTGACCTTCACGGCCGCCGACGGGAACGGCACGCCGGTGGTTTCGATCGAGTCCCTGGCCACCCGGACGGTGACGGCGGATCAGCTGGAGGGGGCGCGAACGCCGGAGCGGGACGCGCTGTTCGAGGTGGAGTGGGTCGCGGGAGCGGCGCCGGTCGGGACTCCGGGCGAGGACGGCCGGGAGTTCGGTGCCGGCGCGGTGGTCGTGGCGGTGCGGCCGACGGAGCAGGACGCGTCGGCTTCGGCACATCGGGAGACCGCGCGGGTGCTGGAGGTCCTGCGGTCGGAGGCCGAGCGGATCGTGGTGCTCACACGCGGCGCGTTCGCGGTGGCCGCGGGGGAGGATCCCGACCCGGCCGCCGCGGCGGTGGCCGGTCTGGTGCGGTCGGCGCAGGCCGAACAGCCGGGCCGAATCGTACTGATCGACTACGACGGGGAGCCGGCCTCGGAGGCCGCGCTCGGCGCGGCCCATGCGGGTGCGCGTGACGCCGACGAACCGCAACTGGCGGTGCGCGGCGGGGCGTTGTTCGTGCCGAGACTGCGGCGGATCGAGGCGGCGGCGGTCGGGTCCGGATCGGTCGGTTCGGGGACGGCCGGTTCGGCAGCGGTCGGTTCGGGGTCGGTCGAGGATACGCGCGGTTGGGATCCGGACGGGACCGTCCTGGTGACCGGCGGTGTGGGTGTGCTCGGGGCCCTGGTCGCCCGTCACCTGGTGACCGAACACGGCATGCGGCGGCTGCTGTTGACCGGCCGTCGCGGACTCGACACGCCGGGCGCGGGCGAGTTGTCGGCCGAGCTGACCGAGCTCGGCGCGGAGGTCACCGTCGCGGCGGCCGACGTGGCCGATCGGGACCAGCTGGCCGCACTGATCGCGAGCGTGCCGGCGGCCTATCCGCTCACCGCCGTGGTGCACGCGGCGGGCGTGATCGACGACGGCGTGGTCGACGCGCTCACGCCCGAGCGGCTGGCGGCGGTACTGCGGCCCAAGGTCGACGCCGGATGGCACCTGCACGAGTTGACCCGGCATCAGGACCTGGCGGGCTTCGTGCTGTTCTCCTCGGTCGCGGGTGTGCTCGGCGGGCCCGGACAGGGCAACTACGCGGCGGCCAACGGCTTCCTGGACGCGCTCGCGCTGCACCGGCGGGCGCTCGGGCTGCCGGCGGTGTCATTGGCGTGGGGGATGTGGGCCGAGGCGGGCGGGATGACCGCCGGGTTGGCGGAGGCGGACCGGCGGCGTGCGGCCCGGGCCGGCATCCGGCCGCTGGCCACGGCGGACGGACTGCGCCTGTTCGATCACGTGGTACGGCCCCGAGGCGGCGCCGACGGTCCGGACGCGGCCGTGCCGATCCCGGCGCCGCTGGATCTGGCCGGCCTGCGGGCCCGGCCGGACGCGGTACCGGCGCTGCTGCGCGGGCTGGTCCGGCCGAGCCGACGGATCGCCACGGCGGCGGCCCCGTCGGCGGGTGGCGGCGCGTTGACCGCCCGACTGGCCGGCCTGAGTCCGGCCGACCGGGAGCGGGAACTGCTCGACCTGGTCCGCGCCGAGGTCGCGGGCGTCCTCGGCGCCGACCCCGAAACGCTCGGTGCACGACGTGCGTTCGGCGAGGTGGGCATGGACTCGCTCACGGCGGTCGAGCTGCGCAACCGGCTGGGCGCGACCACGGGTCTGCGGCTGCCCGCGACGCTGGTCTTCGACCACCCGACCCCGGCCGCCCTCGCCGAGTTCCTGCGCGGCGAATTGCTGGGCGAGGCGGCGGGCGTGCCCGAGCCGATCCCGGCCGTGGCAACGCCCCTGTCGGGCACGGACGATCCCATCGTGATCGTCGGTACCGCCTGCCGGCTGCCGGGCGGCGTCTCGTCCGCCGGCGACCTGTGGCGGCTGGTGGCCTCCGGTACCGACGCGGTGGGGGCGTTCCCCGAGGATCGTGGGTGGGACGTCGAGGACCTGTTCGACCCGGACCCGGAGGCGGCCGGCAAGTCCTACACCCGACACGGTGGATTCCTCTACGACGCCGCCGAGTTCGACGCCGGCTTCTTCGAGATCTCGCCCCGGGAGGCGCTGGCCACCGACCCGCAGCAGCGACTGCTCCTGGAGACGACCTGGGAGGTGATCGAGCGGGCCGGGATCGACCCGACCACGCTGCGTGGCAGCCGGACGGGTGTGTTCGCCGGGGTGATGTACCACGACTACGCGCCGCACCCGGGCAACGTACCTGCCGCCCTGGAGGGTTACGTCGGCAACGGCAACGCGGGAAGTGTCGCGTCGGGCCGGATCTCGTACTCGTTCGGCTTCGAGGGCCCGGCGGTCACGATCGACACGGCGTGCTCGTCGTCCCTGGTCACCCTGCACCTGGCCGCACAGTCGTTGCGCCTGGGCGAGAGCGACCTGGCGATCGCGGGCGGGGTCGCGGTGATGGCCTCCCCCGGCGCGTTCACCGAGTTCTCCCGGCAGCGCGGACTGTCCGTGGACGGCCGCTGCAAGGCGTTCGCGGGCGCGGCGGACGGCGTCGGCTGGGCCGAGGGCGTCGGACTGGTGCTCCTGGAGCGGCTGTCGGACGCCCGGCGCAACGGGCATCGGGTACTGGCGGTCGTCCGGGGTTCGGCGGTCAACCAGGACGGTGCGTCGAACGGGTTGACGGCGCCCAATGGCCCGGCGCAGCAGCGGGTGATCCGGGCGGCGTTGGCGAACGCGGGCGTGCCGGCGGCCGAGGTGGACGTGGTGGAGGCGCACGGGACCGGGACGACGTTGGGTGATCCGATCGAGGCGCAGGCGTTGTTGGCGACCTACGGGCGGGATCGGCCGGCGGATCGACCGTTGTGGTTGGGGTCGTTGAAGTCGAACATCGGCCACGCCCAGGCCGCCGCCGGGGTGGCCGGGGTGATCAAGATGGTGGAGGCGCTGGGCCACGGGGTGTTGCCGAAGACGCTGCACGTGGACGAGCCGACGCCGCATGTCGACTGGTCGTCGGGCGGGGTTCGACTGCTGACCGAGGCCCGTCCCTGGCCGGAGACCGGGCGCCCGCGCCGGGCCGGAGTCTCGTCCTTCGGGGTCAGCGGGACCAACGCGCACGTGATCCTGGAGCAGGCTCCGCCGGACGCCGCCCCTGAGGTCGCCGACCCGCACCGGGACCCCGACGTGGTGCTCCCGTGGCTGATCTCGGCCAAGCGGGCACCGGCCCTGCGCGGCCAGGCCGCTCGGCTGATCGACACGCTGGCGCAGGCCGACCTCGAACCGGTGGACGTCGGCGCGGCGCTGCTCGCCTCGCGCGCGGCCCTGGAGGAGCGCGCCGTGCTGATCGGCGCCTCGGACACACTGCCCGACGAGCTGGGCGCGCTGGCCCGGGGCGACTCCGCGGCAGGTGTGGTGACCGGGTCCGCGACGGGCACCCTCGGTCGGACCGTGTTCGTGTTTCCGGGTCAGGGTTCGCAGTGGGCCGGGATGGCCGCGGAGCTGTATGGCCAGTCTTCGGTGTTCGCGTCGCGGTTCGGTGAGTGCGCGAAGGCGTTGGAGCCGTTCGTGGACTGGTCGGCGGTGGATGTGTTGACCGGGGCGGAGGGTGCGCCGTCGTTGGATCGGGTGGATGTGGTCCAGCCGGTGCTCTGGGCGGTGTTGGTGTCGCTTGCCGAGGTCTGGCGCTCGTTCGGGGTCGTCCCGGATGCGGTGGTGGGGCACTCGCAGGGTGAGATCGCGGCGGCCGTGGTGGCCGGCGGGTTGTCGCTGGATGACGGCGCGCGGGTGGTGGCGCTGCGGAGTCGGGCGATCGTGGCGCTGTCCGGGCGTGGCGGCATGGCATCGGTGGCGGAGTCGGTGGAGGTGCTTCGGGAGCGTATCTCGGCGTGGGATGGGCGGATCTCGGTTGCGGCGGTGAATGGTCCGGGTCAGGTGGTGGTGTCCGGGGAACCGGACGCGTTGGCCGAGTTGGTGGCGGCTGTGACCGACGAGGGTGGTCGGGCGCGGTTGATTCCGGTGGATTACGCGTCGCATTCGGCGCAGGTGGAGGAGATTCGGGACCGCATCGTTGCCGACCTGGCGGGGATTACGCCGGTTTCCGGGTCGGTGCCGCTGTGGTCGACGGTGACCGGTGAGTGGCTGGACACGGCCGAGATGGATGCCGCGTACTGGGCGACCAACCTGCGCGAGACCGTGCGCTTCGAGGACGCGGTGCGCGGGCTGGCTGTGTCCGGGCACGGCGTGTTCGTCGAGACCAGTCCGCACCCCGTCTTGGTGGCGGCGATCCAGGAGACCCTGGAAGTCGCAGCGGCGGGCCGTTCCCTGGTGGTCGGTACGTTGCGCCGCGATCAGGGCGGCGCGCAGCGCCTGTACACCTCGCTGGCCGAGGTTTGGGTACGCGGGGTGGAGGTCGACTGGAGCGTGGCCTATGCGGGATTCCACGCCCGGCCGGTCGAGTTGCCGACCTACGCCTTCCAGCACGAACGCTTCTGGCTGGACGGGAGCCGGACGGCCGTGGGTGGAGGTACAAGCGCGCTCGGGCTGCCGGGTGCGGCCGAATCGGGTGCCGATTCGGCAGCCGGGCCGGTACTCCCGGGTCGTCTCGCCGGTCTGGCCGGCTCCGAACGCGTGACTGCCGTACTGGAGTTCGTGCGGGCCGAGACGGCGGTCGTGCTCGCGCACGGGAACGCGGCCTCGATCGAGCCCGAACGTGCTTTTCGGGAGCTGGGGTTCGACTCGTTGACCGCCGTGGAGCTGCGCAACCGGCTGAACACCGGCTCGGGTCTGGAGCTGCCCGCGACCTTGATCTTCGACTACCCCACCCCGGCCGATGTCGCCGAATTCCTCGCCGAGCGGCTTGCCGCCGCCGACCCCGGCCTGCTCCTGCCCGATGCGCTGGCCGAACTCGACCGGCTGGACGCCACGTTGACCGCCGATCTCGGCGACTCTGCCCAGCGGTTGGCGATCATCGAGCGACTGCGGGTGCTGACCGCCAAGTGGGACGCCCCGGCACTCGGCTCGGCATCCGGCTCGGCGTCCGCCGACCCGGACGAGATCGATCTGGACAGTGCCACCGACGAGGAACTGTTCGGCCTGCTCGACGGCAACGTCGAATCCTTCTGATCCCCGGACCCCCGACCGACCACCCCAGGCCCCATCACTCAGGAAAGGCAGCTCCATGTCCGACGAAGACAAGCTCCGGGGATATCTCAAACGTGCGCTGGCCGATGTCCGCGAGGCCCGCAAGCGGGTCCGCGAGGTGGAGGCGAGTCGGCGCGAGCCGATCGCGATCGTCGGGATGGCCTGCCGGCTTCCGGGCGGGGTGACCTCGCCCGAGGACCTGTGGCGGTTGGTCGAATCCGGCACCGACACGGTCGCCGAGGCGCCCACCGATCGCGGCTGGGACCTGCGCGACCTCTACGACCCGGATCCCGACCGGCCGGGCACCACCTACACGGTGGCCGGCTCCTTCCTGCCGGACGCGGGCGACTTCGACGCGGCGTTCTTCGGGATCTCGCCGCGCGAGGCACCGGCCACCGACCCCCAGCAGCGGCTGCTCCTGGAGACCGCGTGGGACGCCTTCGAGCGGGCCGGGATCGACGTCACCGGCCTGCGCCGCAGTCGCACGTCGGTGTTCACCGGGATCGCGGGGATCGACTACGCGCCCGCGCTCGACCAGGTGCCGCCGGAGCTGGAGGGCTATCTCGGCACGGGCACGCTCGGCAGCGTCGCGTCGGGCCGGATCTCGTACACCTTCGGCTTCGAGGGTCCGGCGGTGACGGTGGACACCGCGTGCTCGTCGTCGCTGGTCGCGCTGCACCTGGCAGCACAGTCCCTGCGCGGCGGGGAATGCGATCTCGCGGTCGCGGGCGGTGCGACGGTGATGGCCTCGCCGATGGGCTACGTCGAGTTCTCCCGGCAGCGCGGGCTCTCCGTGGACGGCAGATGCAAGGCGTTCGCCGCGTCGGCCGACGGCACCGGTTGGGCCGAGGGGGTCGGCGTACTGATCCTGGAACGGCTCTCCGACGCCGAACGCCTGGGCCACGAGGTGCTCGCGGTGGTACGTGGCAGTGCGGTCAACCAGGACGGCGCCTCCAACGGCCTGACCGCGCCGAACGGTCCGGCGCAGCAGCGGGTGATCCGGGCGGCATTGGCCGGCGCCGAACTGTCCGCCGACGACGTGGACGTGGTGGAGGCGCACGGGACCGGGACGACGTTGGGTGATCCGATCGAGGCGCAGGCGTTGTTGGCGACCTACGGGCGGGATCGGCCGGCGGACCGGCCTTTGTGGTTGGGGTCGTTGAAGTCCAACATCGGTCATGCGCAGGCGGCTGCGGGTGTGGCCGGGGTGATCAAGATGGTGGAGGCGCTGCGGCACGGCGTGTTGCCGCGGACGTTGCACGTGGACGAGCCGACGCCGCACGTGGACTGGTCGTCCGGCGGGGTGCGGTTGTTGACCGAGGCCCGGCCGTGGCCGGAGGTGGATCGGCCCCGGCGGGCGGCGGTGTCGGCGTTCGGGGTGAGCGGGACCAACGCGCATGTCATCCTCGAACAGCCCGCCACCGAGGGTGAACCTACCGACGAGCGACCGGTGTCGGATGACGTCCTCCCGTGGGTGTTGTCGGCGAAGACCCCGGAGGCGTTGCAGGCCCAGGCGGCGCGGTTGCTCGACCGGCTCGATCGGGACGCCGCCTCGCCATCGACCGCCGACGTCGGTTTCTCCCTGGTCACCACGCGGGCGGCGTTCGCGGAGCGCGCGGTGGTGATCGGTGACCGTCGAGGGTTGATCGAGAACCTGGACGCGGTGCGGCGCGGCGAATCGGCGGCCGGAGTGGTCTCGGGGTCGGTCGGTCCGGTGGGTCGGACCGTGTTCGTGTTTCCGGGTCAGGGTTCGCAGTGGGCCGGGATGGCCGCGGAGCTGTATGGCCAGTCTTCGGTGTTCGCGTCGCGGTTCGGTGAGTGCGCGAAGGCGTTGGAGCCGTTCGTGGACTGGTCGGCGGTGGATGTGTTGACCGGGGTGGAGGGTGCGCCGTCGTTGGATCGGGTGGATGTGGTCCAGCCGGTGTTGTGGGCGGTGTTGGTGTCGTTGGCGGAGGTGTGGCGGTCCTTCGGCGTGACGCCGGATGCGGTGGTGGGGCACTCGCAGGGTGAGATCGCGGCGGCGGTGGTGGCCGGCGGGTTGTCGCTGGATGACGGCGCGCGGGTGGTGGCGCTGCGGAGTCGGGCGATCGTGGCGCTGTCCGGGCGTGGTGGGATGGCGTCGGTGGCGTTGCCCGAGCCGACGGTGCGGGAGCGTATCTCGGCGTGGGATAGGCGGATTTCGGTTGCGGCGGTGAATGGTCCGGGTCAGGTGGTGGTGTCCGGGGAGCCGGATGCGTTGGCCGAGTTGGTGGCGGCTGTGACCGACGAGGGTGGTCGGGCGCGGCTGATTCCGGTGGATTACGCGTCGCATTCCGCGCAGGTGGAGGAAATTCGCGCGAGGATCGTCACGGATTTGGCCGAGATTGTGCCGGTTTCCGGGTCGGTGCCGCTGTGGTCGACGGTGACCGGTGAGTGGCTGGACACGGCCGAGATGGATGCCGCGTACTGGGCGACCAACCTGCGCGAGACCGTGCGCTTCGAGGAAGCGGTGCGCGGGCTGGCCGAATCCGGACACGGCGTGTTCGTCGAGGCGAGTCCACACCCCGTGCTGACCGCCGCAATCGAGGCCACGTTGGAGGAGACCGGTCCGGAACACGCCGTGGTGGTCGGCACGTTGCGCCGCGACCAGGGCGGCGCGCAGCGCCTGTACACCTCGCTTGCCGAAGCCTTCGTGCGGGGAGTCCAGGTGGACTGGACCACCGCCTTCGCCGAACACCAGCCCCGGCGTGTGGCGTTGCCCACCTACGCGTTCCAGCGTCGGCGGTACTGGCGCGAGACACTGAACCGCCCCGCCGCCGGTGCGTCGTCGTTGGGCCTGCGGTCGGTGCGGCATCCGTTGCTCGGGGCCTCGGTGGGCACCGGCGACGGGGACGATGTCCTGCTGACCGGACGGCTGTCGCTTCGTACACATCCGTGGCTGGCCGATCACGCGGTCCGCGACACGGTGTTGTTGCCCGCGTCGGCCTTCCTGGAGCTGGCCGTGCGCGCCGGTGACGAGGTCGGTCTCGGCATGGTGGACGAACTCGTGATCGAGGCGCCGCTGATCCTTGCCCATGAGGGCGACGACGCCGAAGTCGCCGACTCCGACGCCGGCGTGCACATCCAGGTCGCGGTGGGCTCGGTGGGCGAGGACGGGCGGCGGCGGTTCGCGATCTTCTCCCGGGACGAGGCGGCGGGGGACGGCGCGGAGTGGGCGCGACATGCCGGCGGCTTCCTCGCACCGGAGTCCGCCGAGGACGACGTCCTTCCGGATGTGGGAAGTTGGCCGCCCGCCGACGGGGTGTCGGTGCCGGTCGAGGACGCGTACGAGGTGCTGGCCGCGGCCGGGATCGACTACGGGCCGGTGTTCCAGGGGCTGCGGGCCGCGTGGCGGACCGGCGAGGCGTTGTTCGCCGAGGTCGGGGCGTCGGGGGAAGGGAAGGATCAGGCCGCGGAGTTCGGGTTGCATCCGGCGCTGTTGGATGCCGCGCTGCATGTGGCGGTGGTCGATGCGTTGCGGCGCGCCGAGGCGGCCGGCGAGGAGGTCGGGACGAGCCTGGCCTACGCGTGGAACGCGGTACGGCTGCATGCGGCCGGGGCCGCCCGGCTGCGGATTCGGCTCACCCCCGCCGGGCCGGACACGGTGGCGGTGGCGGCCTGGGACGAGACCGGCGCGCCGGTGCTTTCCGTCGGGTCGCTGACGTCGCGTCCGGTGCCCACCGGGCGGCTCGCGGACGGGACCGGTTCGCGTGCCCGGTCGGGCGACGCCGGTGCCGGGCGGCGCAAGCGGCGCGTGGCGCGTACCGCCCCGGCGGTTGCCGAATCGGGCCTCGGTCGGCGGCTCGCGGCGGCCGGCGCGGGGGAGCGGGACGAGATCCTGGTGGACCTGGTCCGCACCGAATTGGGCGTGGTCCTCGGCCATGCCGCCGACGAATCGGTGGACGCGGAACAGGCGTTCCTGGAGGTCGGCCTGGACTCGCTGACCGCCGTCGAACTGCGCAACCGGCTCGCCACGGCGACGGGCCTGCGGTTGCCGGCGACGGTGACCATCGCGCATCCGACCCCACGAGCCCTCGCCCGGCATCTGGGCACCGCGCTCACGGAGCAGGGCACGTCGCGCGACGAACAGCCGAGTTCGACGCCGACGGGGTCCGACCGGGTCAAGGGCGCGCTCGCATCGTTCTACGTGCAACTGTGCGCGGCCGAGAAGTACACCACGGCCGCCGAGGTGATCATGGCCTCGGCGGGGCTGCGGCCCTCCTTCGCGGAGTCCGAACGGGATCGGCACGTCAAGCCGGTGTTGCGGTTGGCGACCGGTGTGGCCGGGCCGAAGATCGTCTGCTTCCCGTCGCTCAGCGCGATCTCCGGACCGCACGAATACGCCCGGTTCGGGCAGGTGTTCCAGGGCGAGCGGGACGTGTTCGTGATCCAGACGCCGGGGTTCGTGGCCGACGAGTCATTGCCGGATCACGCGGACGCGCTGCTGCGGATGCACGTGGAGACCGTACGCGCCGCGGTGGGGGACGAGCCGTTCGTCGTCGTCGGCCGCTCGATGGGCGGATGCATCGCGCACGAGGTGACCCGACGTCTGGAGGCCGAGGGGGTGTACCCGGTCGGGCTCGGCCTGGTCGACACCTTCCCGATCGACACCGCCCTGGTGCCGGGCATGGACTGGTGGCTGCCCGCGATGATCGAGGGGATGCTCGGGCGCGTCGCCCAGTACGACATGACACTCGACGACACCAACCTCAGCACGATGGGGCTCTACCAGAGGTTGTTCGCGGACTGGAAGCCTCGGCCGATCGCCACCCCGACGCTGGTCGCGCAGGCGGATACGCCGGTGGCGGGCACCGTGATCGACCCCGAGGGCCGGTGGGACTGGCGGGCGTACTGGCCGCTGCCGCACGACCTGATCGAGATCACCGGCGACCACTTCACCGTCCTGGAGGACCACGCCGACCTGACCGCGGCGACCATCGTCGACTGGGCCGCCGGGTTGGCCGGATGAGCCCGCCCCCATCACCCCCACTGCCACCGCCACTGCGATACGACATCACTTCGAGGCTGGGACATTCATGACGAAGGTATTGACCCCGGTGGACCTCGCCGAGATCCACCGCACGCTCGCGCTGTTCGCGCACGTCTTCGACAACGGTGACGTGGACGGACTCGACCTCGTGTTCACCGAGGACGTCGTGGTCGAGATCGGCACCGGGCCCAAGCGAGCCTTCCACGGCATCGCCGAGTTTGCCGAATACACCCGGAGCAAGAGCGCGGCGACGCCCGACCACCACACGGTCAACACGACCGTCGAGATGGACGAGCACGGCCAGGTCCAGACGCGCAGCCGCTACATCGGGATCAACCCGGCCGGTCGGATCACCGGCGGCGAATTCCTGGACATCCTCCGGAAGACCCCCGCCGGCTGGCGGATCGCCTATCGGCTGAGCCTGCCGCGCGCCCCCCGCGAGGCCGGGGCGGGCGTGAGCAGGGTCGGCTTCCCGCTCGCGGTCCGGCTCGCCGAGGTGGTCGCGCCGTGACCGGCGGCCCCGCGCTGAGCGCGGCGGACGTCGCGGAGATCCACGACACCCTCGCGCAGTTCGCGCATGTCTTCGACAACGACGAAGTCGGGGACCTGCACCGGGTGTTCACGGACAACGCGGTGATCGAGAACACGATCGGCGCCGGCTACACCATCGAAGGCATCGCCTCGGCACGGCAGTTCACCGGCCGACGCAGTCCGGACACCCCCGACCACCAGACGCTCGACACCGTGCTCCTGGTGGACGCGGGCGGTACGGTCCGGGCCCGCAGCCGCTACATCGCGACACTGATCGACGGCGAGGTACACGGCGGCGACTACTACGACATCCTCGAACACACGCCACGCGGCTGGCGGATCCGGTATCGGGTCTCGGTACCGAGGCATCCGATCCTGGACGCCGTGGAGCTGCCGGCGGAATTCGCCGAGGCGTGGCGGCCCACGGCGGAGAATCTGGTGCGGTTCACCCGGAGCTGACGGCGATACCGACGCCGACGGGCGGACCGGGGCGGGGCCGACGGCGGCCCCGCCCCGAGCGCATCAGTCGCCGTGCCGCACCACGATCGCCGTCACCGCGATGCCCAGATCCACCTGCCACCGTCCCGCGAACCCGTCCAGCGGTCGATCCTCGATCAGCAGCCGGGCGTCGAACGTGCCCGCCGGGTCGAATTCGAGTTCGGCCTCGGCGAAGTCCAACCAGCGCGAGGTGAGCGGGAACCACGCCTTGTAGACGGACTCCTTGGCGCTGAACAGGAGCCGGTCCCACGCGATCTCCGGCCGATCGGCGGCCAGTGCGCGCAGGTGTTTACGCTCGGTCTCGGACGTGACCACCTCGAGGACGCCGTCGGGCAGCGGCCCCGCCGGCTCCGCGTCGATGCCCAGGGTCAGCACCGCGCCGGCATCCGCGACCACCGCGGCCCGATACCCGTCGCAGTGCGTCATGCTGCCGACCACACCGGTCGGCCAACCGGGCGCACCGCGCAGCCCCGGCAACAACGGCGCGGCCGGCACGCCCATTCGGGCCAACGCACGCCGCGCGCACCGTCGGACGGTGGTGAACTCGCGGCGCCGCTTGTCCACGGCGTTCGCGAGCAGCGCCTCCTCGGCCGGGTACAGCGGCGGCCCGTCGGGGTCGTCGAAGCACTCCTCGGCGAACACCCCGGGCGGCAGGATGCGGTCGATCATCGTCATCGGGCACCCGCCGATTGCCCCGAACGGCCGGCTCCGGCGGTCCCGGCGACCTCGGCCGGCAGGATCCGGCGCGGAATCGGCCTGCGCAGCCCGTTCTTGCGCTCGCGCGGATAGCCGAGCGAGACCTCCTCGAACCGCACCCCGTCGTACCAGGTGGTGCGCGGGATGTGCAGGTGGCCGTACACCACGGCGGCGGTCGGGAAACGCCGATGCCAGTCGGCGGTCAGGTCGGTGCCGCACCACTGGGCGAACTCCGGGTACCACAGCACGTCCGTGGGCTGCCGGACCAGCGGGAAGTGGTTGACCATCAGGAACGGCGCCGCCGGATCGGCCGCCGCCACGAGCCGGTCCTCGGTGTACGCCACCCGAGCCCGGCACCAGTCGCCGCGGGTCGGATACGGATCCGGGTGCAGCATGAACTCGTCGCTGCACACCACACCGGCCTCGTACGCGGCGTCCAACGCCTGCTGCTGCGTCGACGCGCCCGGCGGCCACCACGTGTAGTCGTAGAGCACGAACATCGGTGCCACGGTGACGGTTTCGCCCGGGCCGTCCCAGACCGGGAACGGGTCCTCGGGGGTCAGCACCCCCAACTCCCCGCACATCGCCACGAGATGCCGGTAGCGCTCCTCGCCGCGCAGTTGCACCGGGTCGTCGTTGGTGGACCACAACTCGTGGTTGCCCGGCACCCAGATCACCCGGGCGAAGCGCTCGGCGAGCAGGCGCAGGGTCGAGGCGGTCTCCTCGACGTGCTCGGCCACGTCGCCTCCGACCAGGATCCAGTCCTCGTCGTGCCCCGGCCGGATGCCCTCGACGAGTCTGCGGTTGGACGGAATGGCGGAATGCAGGTCGCTGACGGCGTACAGGGCGCGCTCGGGCGAACGGGCAGTGCTCATCGATCGACCATAGGCGGATCCGGGCCGCCGAGGGAAGGCCGACGCGGCCGCGCGGGGGGTCTGCGCAAGCCCGGCGCAAGGCGGCGTAGGGGTTGGTCAGGGGTACGCCATACGCCCGTCATATGTCACCGTCGTGAGAGAGCAGGACCGGACGCCACAGGCAGCGCCACAGAGAGGGAAGAGCCGTTGCGGTACGAGATTCTCGGCCCCGTGCGGATCGTCGACGGCGCAACGCCGCGCACGATCGCGGCGCCCAAGCCGGAAACGCTCCTCTCCGCCCTGCTCGCGCGGCGGGACCAACTGCTGACGGTCGACCAGATCGTCGCGGAGATCTGGACCGACGCCGGGCCGCAGCGGGCGAAGTCGACGGTGCACGTGTACGTTTCCCGGCTGCGGGCGATGCTCGGCGCGCCGGGACCGGCCCGCACCGGCCCATTGGCCACCTGCGCCGGCGGCTACGTGCTGCACACCGGTCCGGACCGCCTCGACGCCGACACCTTCCACCGCCTGGTCGAACGTGGTCGCGCGGGCGCGCGGGCCGGGCGGTACCACGAGGCGGCCGAGGTGTACACGAGCGCGCTCGACCTGTGGCGCGGACCGGCCTACGCGGGGGTGAGCCTCGGGCCGATCGTTCGGGCACACGCCGCGCGGTTGGAGGCGTCCCGGCTGGAGTGCCTGGAGTTGCTGGTGGAGGCGAACCTCGCGCTCGGCCGGCACCGGGAGACGGTGGCCCGGCTGTACGCGCTGACCGGTGAGTATCCGCTGCACGAGAACTTCGCCCGGCACCTGATGGTCGCGCTGTACCACTGCGGCCGGCGCGGCGACGCGCTCGCGGTGTACCGCGACACCCGCACCGCGCTGCGCGAACTGCTGGGCCTGGAACCGTCCCGGGCGCTGCGTGAGATCCAGCACGCGGTGCTCACCGGGGCCGAACCACTGGGCGCGCGCAAGGACTCGATGGCAGGCTGACGGTCACGCAGCACGATCATTCGGTGACGATCAGAAGGGCCCTGCCATGAGTACCGCCTCCTCCGTATCGGACACCTGGATCCGCCGGTTCCATCCGGCCGCCGATCGGGTGCCACGCCTGGTCGCGCTGCCGCACGCGGGCGGCTCGGCGAGTTTCTGGTTCCCGCTGTCGGCGGCGCTCAAGGAGCGCGTCGAGGTGCTGGGCGTGCAGTACCCGGGGCGTCAGGACCGGCGCGCCGAACCGCTCATCGAAGACATCGAGACCCTGGCCGAGCGCATCACCGAGGCCCTGGATCCCTGGCTGGACGAGCAACTTCCGCTGATCCTGTTCGGGCACAGCATGGGCGCGGTCCTCGGCTTCGAGGTGGCCCGGCGGTTGCGGATCCCGCCCGCCGCGCTGATCGCCTCCGGGCGCCGGGCCCCGGACCGACAGCGTGACGAGCGGGTGCACCTGCTCGACGACGCGGGGCTCGCCGCCGAACTGCGCTCGATGAGTGGCACGGACGCGAGCCTGCTGGCCAACGACGAGGTGCTGCGGATGGTGCTGCCCGCGCTGCGGGCCGACTACCGCGCGATCGAGACGTACCGGTGCACCCCCGGCGCGCCGCTGGAGTGCCCGATCACCGTGCTGATCGGCGACCGGGATCCGAAGGTCACCCTGGATGAGGCCACGGCCTGGCGCGACCACACGAACGGCACGTTCGCGCTGCACACCTTCACCGGTGGCCACTTCTATCTGACCGACCACCAGGCCGCGGTCACCGCGCGCATCGCGGACGCGATCGACGCGGCGACCGGACGGGGATAGCGGGGTCCGAGGGGCGCGACCGTCGGGCGCTCGCTCGAATGGGTTCCGCGCGGGCCCGGGTTCGAGGGGCGTCGGGCGGTCCGGAACGCGCGGGTCGGCGGGTGACCGGCCGGATGTATCGGCCATTCGGGTGTATCGGGGCGCGGCGGCTCGGCCGGCGGCGGTGTCGGGGCCCGTCGATGATCGAGGCATGGCCGGTCACGATCATGTTCATGCCGTGTTGCCCGAGATTCCGCCGATGCTGGCCACCGCGGCGCCGCTGCCCGGGGAGGAGTACCAGTTCGACTGGGGCTTCGAGGTCAAGTGGGACGGGGCCCGTACGGTGGCGTACTGCGCGGGGGACAGGGGGCTGCGCCTGCTGGCGCGCGACGGGGCGGACGTGACCCGGGTGTACCCGGAACTGGCCGGCCTGGGCGAGCAGCACGGACAGCGCCAGGCCGTTTTGGACGGCGAGATCGTGGTCCTGGACGACCGGGGGCGCCCCGACCACGCGCAGCTGCGCCGGCGCATGGGTGTGGTCAACCCGCGCAAGGTGGCCCGGCTGACCATCGACGCGCCGGTGCACCTGATGTTGTTCGACCTGATGTATCTGGACGGCCGGCCGTTGCTGCACACGCCGTACCGCGAACGGCGGATGTTGCTGGCCGGCCTCGACTTGGCGGGCCCGCGCTGGTCCACTCCGGAATGGATCGAGGGCGACGCGCGGCGCGCCTGGGCGACCAGCCTGCACCAGGGCCACGAGGGCGTCGTCGCCAAGCGGCTGGCCTCCGAATACCAACCCGGACAACGCTCCCCGGACTGGATCAAGGCCAAGCACGTGGAGACCCACGACGTGGTCATCGGCGGCTGGATCGAGGGCCGGGGCGAGCTGCGGGGCCTGCCGGGGGCGTTGCTGGTCGGCGTCGCCGCACCCGACGGCCTGCGCTACGTCGGCACGGTCGAGGACGGCCCGACCCTGGCCGAGCGCGGCGAACTGGGCGAATACCTGGGCGCGCTGGCGCGCGCGGACTCGCCGTTCGCGGGGATGGTGGACGTGCCCGGCGCCCAGTGGGTCGACCCCCGCTTGGTCGCCGAGGTCACCGCCTGGGGCTGGACACCGGAGGGCCGCCTGCGCCACCCCACGTGGCAACGCCTGCGCCCGGACCTGCCGGGCAGGTAGCGGACCCCCTCACGAGGGGCGCACACGGGGACGATGACGCACCGGCGCACGCCGACTACCGTCCGCTGCCCCACGGATGGCATCCTGACCGACATGGACGAGCAGAACGCCGACCCACGCCGGCCCCGGCACATCATCGGCGTCGGCGGGACCCACCACGCCACACCGGCCGAGATTCGAGCGGAGCTTCCCGCCGAACTCCGCGAGGAGTTCGAGGCCGAGTACGGCAAGGCCCTCGACGCCGCCCGCGACGGTGACCTCATCCCGCTTGCCGAAATGCTCGGGCCCTGGCAGGCCGAGGTTCGCATGCGCCGCAGCCCCGACTGGCCGGAGACCGAGGAAACCATCCGACGGCTCAACGCCGGCCTGCCCGTGGACACGGTGCCCGCTCACACGGACGAATGGGAGAGCCCCCCATGAGCTACACCGTCGAGTCCACCTACACCGTGCAGCGGTGGCTGAAGGGCGCGCCCTCGCATGCGATCGGTGCCTACAACGACATGGTCTCCCGACTCGCCTCCGACCCATGGCGAGTAGGCTCGCCGACCAGGTCCGCGAACATGCGCGAGTACGCGTTCTGCGTGGAGGGCACCGCGACTTTCGTCATTGAGGATCGATGCGTGACGGTCACGATCGTGCAGATCAGCTGATCGTTCGGCTGGCCCGTACGCGCCGCCGGCGGTCCGCGGACCGACCCGCCGGCTACTTTTCCGGGTGGGTGAAGCCGCGGGCGATGACCATGCGTTGGATCTGGTTGGTGCCCTCGAAGATCTGCATGATCTTCGCTTCGCGCATGTAGCGCTCGACCGGGAACTCCCGTGTGTAGCCCGCGCCGCCGAAGACCTGGACCGCGTCCGTGGTGACCTTCATTGCCGCGTCGGTGGCGATCAGCTTGGCCACGCTGGCCTGGCGGCTGTACGGGCGACCCAGATCGCGGCGGCGGGCCGCGTCGAGGTAGGTCGCGCGGGCCGAGTCGACGGCGGCGGCCATGTCGGCCAGGAGGAAGCCCAGGCCCTGGTGGTCGACGATGCGGCGGCCGAACGTGGTGCGCTCGTTGGCGTATTCGACCGCGGCGTCCAGGGCGGCCTGAGCCAGACCCGTCGCGCAGGCCGCGATGCCCAGCCGGCCCGAGTCCAGGGCGCTGAGCGCGATCGCCAGCCCCTGACCCTCCGCGCCGATCAGCCGATCCCGGTCCAGGACCGCGCCGTCCCAGAACGCGCTGGTCGTCGGGACCGCGTTCAGGCCCATCTTCGCCTCGGGCCGACCGAAGGCCAGCCCCTCCGCCTCGCCCGGCGCCAGGAAGCACGAGATGCCCCGGCCGCCCTCGCCGGTACGCGCGAACAGGGCGTAGAAGTCGGCCTTTCCGCCGTGCGTGATCCACGCCTTGGTGCCGGTGATCCGGTATCCGTCGGCGATCGGCCGCGCCTTGCACACGATCGCGGCCGCGTCGGAGCCCGCGTGCGGCTCGGACAGGCTGTAGCCGCCGACCAGGCGGCCCTCCAGCATGTCGGGCAACCAGCGCTCCCGCTGCGCGGCCGAGCCGTAGGTGGCCACCGGGAAGCAGGCCAGCGTATGCACGCTCGTGGCCACCGCGACCGCCGCCCAGCGCGCGGCCAACTCCTCCAGCACCTGGAGGTAGACCTCGTACGGCTGACCGCCGCCGCCCTCCTCCTCCGGGTAGGGCAGCCCGAGCAGGCCGACCTCGCCCAGGACGGCGAACAACCCTTCCGGGTACGACTCCTCGCGCTCGTGCCGGGCGGCCACGGGCGCCAGTTCGCGGTCGGCGACGGTACGGGTGAGGTCGAGCAGATCCTCGGCGTCCCGGGTGGGCAGGAGGCGGTCGACGGTCACGGCTGCTCCGGAGGTCGGGGAGGTCGGGGGTGGGGGATGGAGCGGGGGCGGGCCGCGGTCAGTTCGCCGGGACCAGCGGCGGGCCGGCCGGGGCGGCGACCGAGGCGGGCGCGGTGAGTTCGGCCAGGGCGGCGCGCGCGGCGGCGCGATACTCGGCGACCCGGGCGAGCTTGATGTCCTCGTAGCCCCGGATCGTCTCGGGCAGCGCCACCAGGGCGATCACCGCGTCGACGTTGTCGGCGGTCAGCTCGCGCAGCGCCGTCCGGACCAACGTACGGTATTCGGCGACCAGTTCGCGCTCGACCCGACGCACCTCGGCGTAGCCGAACACATCCCAGCGGGTGCCGCGCAGGCCGCGCGCCGCGCGCAGTGCCTTGAAGGCCGGCACCGCCGTGCGCCGCAGCCGGATCTTGCGCTTCATCCCGAGGTAGCGCAGCACCGGCGGGTGCAGCAGCACCGAGACCGCCGCGTCTGGGCCGAACTCGGCGTCGCGCCGGGCCTGTTCGACCGGGTCGAGGTGCAGGCGGGCCACCTCGTACTCGTCCTTGTAGGCCATCAGGTGGTGCAGCGCCCTCGCATAGGCCACCGCGACCCGCTCGCCGCCCTCGGCCCCCGCGCGTTCGACGGCCAGGGTCCGGATCGTGCGCACGTCGTCGGCGTAGCGGTGGGCGTAGGCCGCGTCCTGGTACCCCGTCAGATTGGCGATCCGGGTGCCGAGCACCTCGCGCAGCGCCGCTTCGCCGCCGGAGCGGTCGGCCAGGGCCACCGAGGCCGCGTCCACCGGGACCACCGCGAGCGGCGGCGCGGCGACCGCGGCGGCCAGTACCGCGGCCGGGTCCACGGCCAGCGCCCGACCCCACCGGAACGCCGCCAGGTTCTTGTCCACCGCCGCGCCGTTGAGCGTGATCGCCTGCTCGATCGCCGCCGCGCTCAGCGGCAGGCAACCGTGCTGGAACGCGGCGCCGACCAGGATCATGTTGGCCGGCATGTGGTCGGCGAACAGCGCCTCGGACAACCCGAGCGCGTCCACGAACAGGTTGTCGGCCCGCCGGGTCGCGGTGTCGATCCGCTCCAGCGTCTCGGTCGGCGAACCGGGCAGCGCGATCTGGTTGGTGACCATCGCGGCGGTGGGCACGATCGCGGTGTTGACCACGGCGACGGTGCGCTCCGGGTCGGCGGTGGCCAGGTTGCTCTCCGCCGCCGCGCCGAGCAGGTCGAAGCCGATCAGCACGTCGGCGCCGGAGCGCGAGGCGCGCAGCGCGCCGTTGATCGGCCGGGTGGAAAGGCGCAGGTCGGACACCACCGGTCCGCCCTTCTGGGCCAGGCCGGTCTGCTCCAGGCCGGCCGCGTAGAGCCCGTCCATGTGCGCGGCCATCTGCAGGATCGAGGAGACGGTGACCACGCCGGTGCCGCCGATGCCGGGCATCCGCACCAGCAGGTCGTCCGCGCCGAACCGGCGCTCGGGCAGGGCGGGTTCGAGCGGCAGGTCGGGTATGGCCCGGGCCTTGCGGGTGCCCGGCTCGACCAGCAGGAAGGACGGGCAGTCGCCGTTCAGGCAGCTGAAGTCGGAGTTGCACGAACCCTGGTGGATGTGCGTCTTGCGGCCGAACTCGGTGTCCACGGGCTGCACCGACAGGCACGACGACTTGTCGCCGCAGTCGCCGCAACCCTCACACACGCGCTCGTTGATCACGACCTTCTCGGCCGGGGTCGGCAACTGCCCACGCTTGCGCAGTCGACGCTCCTCGGCCGCGCACCGATCGTCGTGGATCAGCACGGTGACCCCGTCGAGCGCGGACAACTCGCGCTCCACGTCCTGGAGTTCGTCGCGGTGCCTAACGCTCGCGATCGGGTCGAGCCGAACTCCCCGGTAGCCGCGCGGGTCGTCGGTGGTGACCACCACGCGGCGCACCCCCTCGACCGCGAGCAGTCGGGTCAACGCCGGTACGTCCAACCGGCCCTCGGCCTTTTGGCCACCCGTCATCGCGACCGCGTCGTTGTACAGCAACTTGTAGGTCATCTTGGTGCCGGCCGCGACGGTGGCGCGGATGGCCAGCGAGCCCGAGTGGTGGAAGGTGCCGTCGCCGAGGTTCTGCACGAAGTGCTTGTCGTCGGTGAACGGCGCCAGGCCGATCCACTGCGCGCCCTCGCCGCCCATCTGGGTCAGCCCGAGCTGGTGCCCGCGGCCCTTGCCGTCGAGCGCGATCATCACGTGGCAGCCGATGCCGACGCCGACCAGGGTGTCGTCGGCGGTGCGGGTGGAGGCGTTGTGCGGACAGCCGGAACAGAAGTACGGGGTGCGCGAGGCCAGCATCGGCAGCGCGATCCGGGCGCGGCGCTTGGGGGCGAGCGTGGCGAGGTAGGCGCCGGCGGACTCGGGCAGCCGGTCCGCGCCGAGCCGGGCGGCGATCGCGCGGGCCACGTCGTCGGCGCCGAGCGTGCCGCGCGCGGTGAGCAGCGGGCGGCCGGTGTCGTCGCGCCGACCGACGATGCGGGGCGCGTTCGGGCGCCGGTACAGCGCCTCCTTGAGCCGGGCCTCCAGGAACGGCACCTTGTCCTCGACCACCAGGACCTCGTCCAGGCCGTCGGTCAGCTCGGCGAGTTCCGCGTCGTCCAGCGGGAACGGCATGCCGATGCGGATCAGCCGGATGTCCGGGGCCGCGTCGTCGGTCAGACCGAGGTCGGTCAGCGCGCGGCGGACCACCGAGAACGACACGCCGGCGGCGAGGATGCCCAGCCGGGCGTCGGGGGTGTCGTGCACGACCTTGTTCAGGCCGTGCTCGCGGGCGTACGCGCGGGCCAGGTCGAGCCGGCGGGTGATCAGGTCGTGCTCGGCGTCGAGCGCGGCCGGACCGACCAGGGTCGGCAGCGTGCCGCGCTTGGTCGCGGCCGGGACCGGGATGTCCTTGCCCCACCCGGACACGTCCACCGTGGTCGACGCGTCGGCGATGTCGGCGACGATCTTCAGGCCGGTCCACAGGCCGCAGGCGCGCGACATGGCCACCGCGTGCAGCCCGAACTCGACGATCTCGCCGACCGTGCCGGGGGCGAGCAGCGGCATCGACAGGCTTTCCATCATCGGCTCGCACGAGCTGGGCACCGTCGACGACTTGCTGCCCGGGTCGTCGCCGATCCACGCGACGGCACCGCCGAGGGGTGCGGTGCCGGCCATCGTGGCGTGCCGAATCGCGTCGGCGGCGCGGTCCAGGCCCGGGTTCTTGCCGTACCAAAAGCCGGTCACCCCGGCGTACCGGGCGCCCGGCGTCTGGTCCACCAGCTGGGTCCCGGCCACGGCGGTCGCGGCCAGCTCCTCGTTGAGTCCGGCCTGGAACACCACCCCGGCCGGGTCCAGGAACCGCTTGGCGCGCCCCATCTCCAGGTCGACACCGCCCAGCGGCGAGCCCTGATAGCCGCTGACGAAGACCCGGGTGTCCAGTCCGCGCTCGGTGTCGAGGCGACGCTGTTCCAGGGTCAGGCGGATGAGCGCCTGTACGCCCGAGATCAGCACGCGGCCCTGGCCGGCGGCGTACTTGTCGTCCAACGAAACCGACGGAGAAGCCTGATCTGCGCGCACGGGAGCCTCCGTCGAAACCGGATGGTGGGGTGGGGTGCGGTAAGCACACCAACGGCTCGCCCTCGACGCAAGTACCTTGCGGGATTTACCTTGAAAGACGCAAAGATATTGCTGTCGAGGTGTTCTGGGGCGCAGTGCTTTGCGTGTGAAGCACGTCACCGGAGGGGTGGTCCGGGCCGGGCGCCCGACGGCCGATGGGGTGACGGGCTCCGTTCGGCGGACGCGGGGTCGGGGTAGCCCATGACCGCGACGCCGATGGTCGGCGGGCGAAGGGCGGCGGCGGGATGGGCGATCCGGTGGTGCGCGAGCTGCACGAACTCGACGAGTTCCGGGAGGTCGAGCGGCTGTACGACGAGATCTGGCCGCACGTCGCGGGGCAGGGCCGGGTGCTGACCGTCGAGCTGATGCGGGCGCTGGACCATGCCGGCAACTACGTGGCCGGGGCGTATCGGGGCGGCCGGCTCGTCGGCGCGTCCGTGGCCTTCTTCGGCGCGCCGATCGGCGAGACGCTGCACTCGCATGCGACCGGGGCCGTGGCCGGGAGCGGGGTGGGCTTCGCGCTCAAGCGGCACCAGCGGGAATGGGCGCTCGCGCGCGGGCTGAGCCGGATCACCTGGACGTTCGACCCGCTGGTTCGCCGGAACGCCTACTTCAACCTGGTCAAACTGGGTGCGCGGCCGGAGGAGTACCTGCCGAACTTCTACGGCGACGACATGGTGGACACGGTCAACAGCGGGGATCGCAGCGACCGGGTGCTGGCCGTGTGGCGGTTGCACGACGCTCGAGTGCGGGCGGCCGTGGGGGACGCGGCGGTGTCGGATGCGGTGGTGCGGGCCGAGCCGGCCCTGGTGGAGCGCGACGGCCGGCCGGTGTTGCTGCGGACCGACGCCGAGGTGGTACGGGTCGCGGTGCCCGCCGACATCGAGGCGATGCGCCGGACCGACCCTGAGGCGGCCGGGGCCTGGCGGTCGGCGCTGCGCGAGGTACTGGGCGGGCTGCTCGACGCCGGGGCGCGGGTGGTCGACTTCGACCGGGAGGCCGGCTACCTGGTGGCGCGCCGGGGGTGACGACGCGCGTCCGGGGCGACCTGGGGCCGCCCCGGACGGTGTCGCGTACCGGTTCTCGTGCCGGCTCTCGTGCCGGTTCTAGTGCGCGCGCACGCCCACCACGGCCTGGAGCGCGGGCAGGTAGCCCTGGCTCTGGCCGGAAGTCGTGGGGTGGTACGACTCGTCGATCGGGAGGGTGACGCCGTTGACCCAGGCGTTGGACGCACAGACCCCGTGTCCGGCGAACCGCGAGCGTACGTCGGCGAAATCGGCGTTGGCGGCGCTCGCGCGCTGGTGGGTGACCTCGTCCAGGGTGTCGGCGGCCTGGTTGATCACGGTGCGTTTGGCCTGGCTCAAGCCCAGGAAGCACGAACCGAGTTCGAACAGGCGCGGGTAACCGAGCACGACGAGGCGGGCGTTGGGGGCCTTGGCCCGGATCTGGGCGTAGGTGGCGTCGAGATCGCCGGGCAGGGTGGTGGTTGCGTACGTCTTGGCCTTGTTCACGGCGGCGGCGCACTCGCTGTCCGAACTGAGCACGCAGGTGGTGATGGTGCTGACGAATCCGGCGTCGTTGCCGCCGACGCTGATGGTCACCAACTGCGTGGCGCTGTTCAGGACGGACAGTTGGCCGGAGCGTACGTCGGCGGTCTTGGCACCGGAACAGGCGGCGAACGCGAAGGTGCCGCCCGGGTGGGCCTGATTCCACAGGGCGGGGTAGGACTTGGCGCTGCGCTTGCACGAGCCGCTGTCGGGAAGGTAGGAGCCGGTACCGACTCCGGAACTGTACGAGTCGCCCAGGGCGGCGTAGTTCGTGGCGTAGCTCGCCGCGGGCGCGGCCTGGGCGCTCGGTGCGACGACGCCGATGGCGGCCGCGGCCACGGCGGCGGCCACCGCGGCGATGGTGCGAGGCATGGGAAGCACGGGCGGGTCTCCTCGGAAGACGTGGGGACGCCGCGTCCCACGTTGGGATGCCCGAGCCGGAACGGCCTTGCCTCGTCCGCCTCTACCGCAGTCGTCACCCTTGACACTCGGCTTTGCGCACACATAGTCCCGCCCCGATCTCCCCCGTGCCTAGGCGGATTTCGGCCGGTTGACACGTGTAGAACAGGCCCCGGAAAACCGATGCCGCGGCCAGTCAGTGGGCCGCCGCGGGTATTCCGGTGTCAGCTCGGGGTGAACGGGGTGGCGGCGGCGATGTGGGTGAGCTTGGCGGGGTTGCGGACGAAGTAGATGCCGGTGACGAGCCCCTTCTCGACCCGGATCGTCATCACGCTGTCGATCTCGCCGTCGACGCGCAGGAGCAGCGCCGGATCGCCGTTGACGGTGGTGGGCTCGCCGGTGAGCGCGCCCTCCTTGTCGCCGAGGCCGACGAGGAGGAGGCGGACCACCTTCTCGACGCCCGTGACGGGTCGCAGCGCGGCGCTTCGTACGCCGCCGCCGTCGCTGATCAGGACGACGTCGGGGGCGAGTACGTCGAGCACACCCTGCAGGTCGCCGGTCTCGACGGCGTGTTGGAACGACGCGAGCGCGGCCCGGGCCTGGCGCGGGGAGACCACTTCGCGGGGACGCCGGGCGTCGACGTGCTTGCGGGAGCGGTGGGCGATCTGGCGGACCGCGGCCGGGGTCTTGCCGACCGCCTCCGCGATCTCGTCGTAGCCGACGTCGAAGACCTCGCGCAGGACGAACACGGCCCGCTCGGTCGGCGAGAGGGTTTCCAGGACGAGCATCACGGCCATGGACAGGCTCTCGGCCAGTTCGGCGTGCTCGGCGACGTCCGGCGAGGTGAGCAGCGGCTCGGGCAGCCAGGGGCCGACGTAGGTCTCCTTGCTGCGGCGCAGGGCCCGCAGCCGGTCGAGCGCGCGCCGGGTCGTGACGCGCACGAGGAACGCGCGCCGGTCGCGGACCTGGGCCAGGTCGACCTCGGCCCAGCGCAGCCAGGTCTCCTGCAGGACGTCCTCGGCGTCGGCCGCCGAGCCGAGGATCTCGTAGGCAACCGTGAAGAGCAGGTTGCGGTGGGCGACGAACGCCTCGGTCGCCGGGTCCGCGGCATGGTCGCGCATTCTCGAATCCTTCCATTGCGGTCATATCCCGGGAGGGCCGGGGCATGGACGGGGGAGCGGGCGGCGTGTGGGCCGCCCGCTCGGGGAGTCGCTACGACACGTGCGCGGGCCGGCTCGCGTCCGCGGCGGCCCGGACACGCTGCTGCCGTGCGTCGTCCCTGGCCTTCAGCACGCGGGCGCCGGGCTTGTGCGCCTCGTCGGCGAGTTGCTTGATGGTGTGCGAGACGACGAACTCCTTCAGCCGCGCGCCCGCGCGACCGCCGACGTGGAACCGGATGGCGGTGTCGTCCTTGCGCGCGAACTGGAAGATGCCGGCACCGCGGCCGAGGCTGACGCACAGCCCGGCGAAGGCGACGCCGACGGCCTCCGGCCGCTCGCCCTCGATGCGACGCAGTACGGTGTCGGCGGCGTGTGGGCCGAGTTGTACGGCGGACTGGCAGCCCATCCGGTAGGCGAGGCCCGAGGGCGAGGCCGCGTCGCCGGCCGCGACGATGCGGTCGTCGTCGATGCTGGTCAGGGTCTCGTCGGTGCGGAGGCGACCCGTTTCGTCGGTGCTCAGGCCGCTGCGGGCGGCCAGGTCGGGGACGCCGAAGCCGGCGGCCCAGATGGTCACGTGGCCGCGCACCTCGCGGCCGTCGGCGAGGTGTACGGCGTCGGCCGTCACGGACGCAGCCTTGGTGTCGGGGCCTTCGAGGACGGTCACGCCGAGGGCCGCCAGCCGCTTGGCGACGAAGCGGCGGCCGTTCGGGTGGAGGTAGGGGCCGAGTCGCCCACCGCAGACGAGGGTGACGGCACGGCCCGTCTCGGCGAGTTCGGCCGCGGTCTCGATGCCGGTGGCGCCGCCGCCGACGACCGTCAACGCCGCGTCGGCGGGTGCCGCGGCCACCGCCTCGCGCAGCCGCTCGGCCTCCTCCAGCGTGGCGATCGGGTAGGCGTACCGGTCCGCGCCGGGCACCTTCGGCACGCCGCTCCGGCTGCCCACGGCGTAGATCAGGTGGTCGTACGCGACCGTACCGCCGCCGGCCGGGGCCACGGTGCGCGCCTCCCGGTCGATCGCGGTCGCGGAATCGACCACGAGTTCGACGCGCGCGCTCAGCACGTCCCGGTAGTCGACGACCGCGTCGTCCGACCCCGCCACCAACTGGTGCAGCCGCAGTCGCTCGACGAAGGTCGCGCGAGGGTTGATCAGGGTCACGGCCACGTCCTCGCGGCGGGTCAGCCGGTTGGCCGCGAGAACTCCGGCGTATCCGCCGCCGATCACGATGACTGCCGTGCGCCCACCGGTGTGCTGTGTCATGGTCCCTGCTCCGTTCGCTCGGGTTACGCACACAAGGCGTCGCCCGAACCGAACTTGTGACACGGTGTGGCCCGGATCACATCGACCAGGCCCGCGTCAGTCGTCGGCCGCTCGTGCGCGGTGGCGGGCGAGTTCGGCTTGCCACGTCGCGAGGGTGTCGGCCAACGGTTGCAGGGTGCCGTTGGCGTTGGCCTCGGCCAGGGCGTCCTGATACGCCTCCTCGAAGTCCATGCGCAGGTCGTCGGGGAGTTCGGCGCGGAGTTCGGCGGGAGTCGGGTGGGTCGGGCCGCCGATGTGGATGGTGCGGTGGGGTGTCCGGTCGTTCATGGGGACAGGGTGGCGCATGGCGGGGGCGTCGGCGATTCAGTCGGCGTCCGCAGCGTCTGCGGCGTCCGCGCCGTTCGGGGCCTCCGGGGCCTCCGGGGCACCCAGGGCTTCCGCGGCTTCCGGGGCGTCCGGGTCGAGGGCGGCGAGGCGGCGGGCTCGGGCGGTCAGGGCCTCGTAGCCGGCGCGGTCCTTGCAGGTGACGGCCATGCGTTGGATCTCGGTGAGGGTGTCGGCGGCTGCGGCGAGATGGACAGCGAAGTCGTCGTAGCGGTGGGCGTCCCAGGCCGCGGCGGCGGCCTTCAGGCCCTGGCTGACCGCGCGTTCGTAGTCGGCGCGGAGATCGTCGTCGACGACGGCGAGGGCCTGATCGGTGATCCGCGCGTTCAGGCCGGTACCGGTCACGACGAGGTGGATGTCGGGTGCACGATCCATCCCCCCAGCGTGGCACCGCGACACCCCACCCCGACACCCGGCGCGCGGAGCAGGACACACCCCACTTCCGCGCGCTCCCACGACCGGAGTGCGCTACGCGGACGGCCGGACAGGTGCGCGAGGGGAACATCGGCACGGGCCGTGGACCCGTCCACGGCCCACACCGCGACCGCCGACCCGGCCGCGTGGCCTCGGATCTGCCCGAATTCGGGCAGATTCTTGCCGTAGGGGCGGCATGGGGCCAGGATCGGGGGGTGGCTGACGGCGAATTGGTGGAGCGCATCGTGGCGACGACCGGCCTCGCACCCGGCGAGGTGGCGCGGATCGTCGACGACGTGCTGGCCTGGTATCGCGAACCGGTCGAGGACTATGTGCGGCGCCGGCACCGCCATCACAAGGTCTACGGTCGGCGCAACGCGCAGATCTATCGCCTGATCGCCGACGAACTGGGCGAACGCCTCGTCGCGCCACCGGAGTTGACCGAACGTCAACTGCGCCGCGTGATCTACGGCTGAACCGACCGGGCGCGACGGTCGCGACCGCGACCGCCGTCGCGTCGCCCGCAGGCCCCGTGCACACCATCCACCCCCGACCGCCCCGCCGGTCGGTCCGTCGACCTGCCGAGGAGCGCAGCAGTATGTGTGGAATTGTCGGATACATCGGCGCCCAGCAGGCCGCCCCCATCCTGCTCGAAGGCCTGGGACGACTGGAGTACCGCGGCTATGACTCGGCCGGCATCGCCGTGCTCGGCGCGCGTGGCACGGTCAAGGTGGTCCGCCGGGTGGGCCGCGTACACGCGCTCGCCGCCGCCGTGCCGGCCAAAACCGCCGGGCGGGTCGGCATCGGGCACACCCGCTGGGCCACCCACGGCGCGCCCTCGGAGGCGAACGCCCACCCGCAGCCGTCCGCCGACGGCCGGATCCAGGTCGTCCACAACGGCATCATCGACAACGCGGCCGAACTGCGCGCCCGCCTCGCGGCCGAGGGCATCGACCTTGCCTCGGACACCGACACCGAGGTCCTGGCCCACCTGATCGCCGGCGCGACGCGGACGCAGGACACCCTGGAAACCGCCGTCCTGGCCGCGCTCGCGCAGGTGACCGGGACGTACGCGATCGCCGTCGTGGACACCGCGACGCCGGACCGGATCGTGGTGGCCCGCAACGGCTCGCCGCTCGTGATCGGGGTCGGCGAGCGCGAGATGTTCGTGGCCAGCGACGTGTCCGCCCTGGTCCGGCACACCAGTTCGGTCGTACATCTGGAAGACGGCGAACTGGCCAGTGTGACCGCCACCGGCTTCCGGACCTTCACCCGCGAGCGGGACGATGTCGCCAAGACGCCCACCACGGTCGAACTCACCGTCGAGGAACTCGAACTCGCGGGCCACGACCACTTCATGCACAAGGAGATTCACGAACAGCCCTCCTCCGTCGAGCGCATGCTCGGCGGCCGGCTCGACGACCGGTTCGGCTCGGCCCGCCTCGACGGCCTGCGGATGGAGCTGCGCGAGTTGCGCGGCTTCCGCCGGGTCAAGGTGCTCGGCTGCGGATCGGCGTACTACGTGGGCCAGTTGGGCGCGACGCTGATCGAGGACCTGGCCCGGGTGCCCGCCGACGCCGAGCCCGCCTCGGAGTTCCGCTACCGCAATCCGGTGATCGAGCCGGACACGCTGTACGTCGCGGTCAGCCAGTCCGGCGAGACCGCCGACACGCTCTTCGCGGTCCGCGAGATCCAGCGCAAGGGCGGCCGGGTGGTCGGGTTGGTCAACGTGGTCGGCTCGTCGATCGCGCGCCAGTGCGACGGGGGGATCTATCTGCATGCCGGGCCCGAGGTCTCGGTCGCCTCGACCAAGGCACTGACCCACATGGCGGTCGGCTTCGCGCTGCTCGCGCTCGCCCTCGGTCGAGTACACGACCTCTCGCACGCGGACGGCGCGCGGATCCTGGCCGGCCTCCAGGCACTGCCCGGCCAGATCGCCGAGATCCTGGCGGACGAGGAGACCATCGCCCAGGCGGGCCGACGGCTCGCGGACGCGCGCAGCCTGTTCTTCATCGGCCGGGTCCGGGGGTATCCGGTGGCGCGCGAGGCGGCGCAGAAGTTCAAGGAGATCACCTACCGGCACGCCGAGGCGTACCCCAGCAGCGAACTCAAGCACGGGCCGCTCGCGCTGATCGACGCCGATCTGCCGACCGTGGCCGTCATCCCGGACGACGACCTGGTCGAACGCAACCTCGCCGCAGCGCACGAGATCCGCGCGCGCGGCGGTCGGCTGACCGTGATCACCCACCCGGGGGTGGACCTCGGCGACCTGGAGGCCGACCGGATCACCGTGCCGCGCAACGAGCGCGAACTCGACCCGATCCTGCTCACCATCCCCACCCAGCTGCTCGCGTACCACGCGGCGCGAGCCCTCGGCGAGGACATCGACCGCCCCCGCAACCTGGCCAAGTCGGTCACGGTCGAATAGCTCGGCGTCGGCGCCGCTCGGCTCACCCGAAAGGTCCAAGCGCGGTGGTACGAGCCCCCGAGTGGGGGACTCTCGCGACCATGCCCCGCCAATCCCGCCGCTCCCGCCAACCCCGCCCACCTCGGCACCCCGGTGTCCCGGCCTCGGCCCGGACGCCGCCCGCCGGGGTGGGCGTTTGTGTGCCCGGTACCCGTCGACACCCGTTTCCCGCAGCGGTGTCGCCGAAGGAAATATATCGCGCAACATTGACTGTCGTCATAATTGATAGATACTGGCTCCGCGACTCCCGCTGACACCAGGATGAGGTGCGCGCACATGGAGCTGTCCCGTTCCGCTCACGTCGACACGTTCTGTCGTGATCGATTGCCACCTGCCGAACAGTGGCCCGAACTGCTCTTCGAACTACCGGAATTGCGCTACCCGACCCGGCTGAACTGCGCCCGGGTCCTGCTCGACGACACCATCGATCGGCTCGGTGCCGAGCGACGGTGTCTAGTCACCCTGGACGAGCAGTGGAGCTACGGCGACCTGCGAACCAGGGCCAATCAGGTCGCCCGGGTGCTGACCGAGGACCTCGGCCTGGTGCCGGGCAACCGGGTGCTGCTGCGCGGTCCGAACAACCCGTGGCTGGTCGCCTGCTGGTTCGGCGTGCTCAAGGCGGGCGGTGTCGCGGTGACCACGATGCCGCTGCTCCGGGCGCACGAGTTGACCACGCTGTGCGAGATCGGCCGACCCACGATCGCGCTGTGCGACCACCGCTTCATGGACGAACCGACCGCCGCGGCCGTCCCCGGCCTGACCACCGTGGCCTACGGCGGCGACGCGGCCGACGACCTGACCCGGCGCTGCGCGACCAAGAGCGCCGACTTCGAGGCCGTGGACACCGCCGCCGACGACGTGGCGCTGATCGCGTTCACCTCCGGTACCACCGGTCGGCCCAAGGCCACCATGCACTTCCACCGTGACGTGTTGGCCAACTCCGACACCTTCTCCCGGCACATCCTCAAGCCCACCCCGGACGACCTGTTCGCGGGCACCCCGCCGCTCGGCTTCACCTTCGGTCTCGGCGGCCTGGTGGTCTTCCCCCTGCACGTCGGCGCGGCCACCCTGCTGCTCGAACACGCCACACCCGAGCGGCTGGCCCGGATCGTCGCCGACCGCGGCGTCACGGTGCTGTTCACCGCGCCGACCGCGTACCGGGCGGTCATGGCCGCGGGCCATGCCGATCTCCTCCGGGGCCTGCGCCGCTGCGTGTCGGCGGGCGAGACGCTGCCCGCGGAGACCTGGCACGACCTGCACGAGGCCACCGGCATCGAGCTGATCGACGGCATCGGCGCGACCGAGCTGCTGCACGTGTTCGTCTCCGCCGCCGACGAGGACATCCGGCCCGGCGCGACGGGGCGGGCCGTACCCGGCTTCGAGGCAGTCGTCCTGGACGCCGACGGCAAGCCGGTCCCCGACGGCACACCGGGACAGCTCGCGGTCAAGGGCCCGACCGGGTGCCGCTACCTGGACGACCCGCGCCAGCTCGACTACGTGCGCGACGGTTGGAACATCACCGGCGACACCTATATCCGGGACTCCGACGGCTACCTCTGGTACCAGGCGCGCAGCGACGACATGATCATCTCCTCCGGCTACAACATCGCCGGCCCCGAGGTCGAAGTGGCCCTGGCCGCACACCCCGACGTCGCCGAGTGCGGCGTGGTCGGCGCGCCGGATCCCCGCCGCGGGTTGATCGTCAAGGCGTACGTCGTGCTGCGCCAAGGGGTTGCGGCCGACGCCAACACCGCCGAGCGCATCCAGTCCTACGTCAAGAACACGATCGCGCCGTACAAGTACCCGCGCGCCGTCGAGTTCGTGGCCGCCCTGCCCCGAACCGGCAACGGCAAACTGCGCCGCGCCGAACTGCGCGCCTGGGCCGCCAACACCGGCGAACCGGCCCCGAACTCCCTTGCCCCGGAAGCCTCGTGAAAGGCGCGACGATGCCCCAAGACAGCCCGCTCGGCTCGACCGGCCCGATCCGGACCGACGTGAGCGACCCCACCGACCCGGCCGTCGACGACCCCACCGACCTGCCCTCGGTCCTGGTCGAGCGCCGCGTCGAGTGGCAGGACACCGACGCGGCCGGCCACTACCACCACTCGGCCGTACAGCGCTGGGTCGAGGCGACCGAGGCGGTGCTGCTGCGCCGACTGGGCGTGGGCGACCTGTTCGGCCGGATCCCCCGGGTGCACTTCGAGGCGGACTACCTCGAACGCCTGTGGTTCGGCGAGGCCGCGTACATCCTGTTGCGGATCGACCGGGTGGGTACCAGTTCGCTGCACTACTCGTTCGAGGTGCGGGGCGAGCACGGCGTGGCCGCCACCGGCCGGCTGTCCGTCGTGCACTGCCCGCCGGACCAAAAGGGCGCGTCGCCGTGGCCCGACGCGGTCAGGACCGCGCTGTCCCGGGGCGGCGCGCAGCGCCCGGAGTCCTACACCTGACCCGCGCGCCGCGAGGCCGGGCGGATCGAACCCTCGACCCGACCCCTCGGATATCGCGTGATGTTGACGACCGTGGAATTTATTACATACGCTCGGATAGGCCGGGAACATTGGAGGACGCTGTGCGCATAGCAGTCATCGGCGGCGGGCCGGGCGGGTTGTACTTCGCCGCCCTCGCCAAGCAGCTCTCGCCGGCGTCGGAGATCACCCTGTGGGAGCGCAACGCACCCGACGACGTGTTCGGCTTCGGCGTGGTGTTCTCCGACGAGACCCTGGACGGCATCGCCCAGGCCGACCCGGAGATCTTCGCCGCGATGTCCGAGGGCTTCGCCCGCTGGACCGACGTCGACGTGCGCTACGGCGGACGCACCCTCACCTCCGGCGGACACGGGTTCGCCGCGCTGGGCCGGGAGCGGCTGTTGCGCATCCTGCAGGAGCGCTGCGCGGCGCTCGGCATCGACCTGCGCTACCGCACCGAGGCCCCGCCCGTGGACGAACTGGCCCGCACACACGACCTGGTGGTCGCCTCCGACGGGGTGCGCTCCCACGTGCGCGAGCGCTACGCCGACGTGTTCCGGCCCGATCTGGACGAGCGCGGCTGCCGCTACATGTGGCTGGGTACGGACAAGGTCTTCGACGCGTTCACCTTCATCGTCGACAAGCACGACTTCGGCGTGGTGCAGGTGCACGCGTATCCGTTCGACGACCGGCGCAGCACGTTCATCGTGGAGCTGGCCGAAGACGCCTGGCGGCGCGGCGGGTTCGCCGAGTTCGCCGGTCGCGAGCTGCCGCGCGGGGCCAGCGACGAGGCGGGCATCGCACGCTGCGAGGCGCTGCTGGCCGAACACCTGGACGGACACCGGCTGATCCCGAACAACTCGCGGTGGATCCGGTTCACCACGGTGCGCAACGCCACCTGGCACCACGAGAACGTGGTCCTGCTCGGCGACGCCGCGCACACCGCGCACTTCTCCATCGGCTCGGGCACCAAGCTCGCCATGGAGGACGCCCTCGCGCTGGCCGCGTGCCTGAACGAACACGCCGACATCCCGGCCGCGCTCACCGCCTACGAGGCCGAGCGCAAGCCGGTGGTGGCCTCCACGCAGCGGGCCGCGCAGGCCAGCCTGGAATGGTTCGAGAACATCGACCGGGCGGTCGGCCAGGCACCCGAGCAGTTCGCCTTCAACCTGCTCACCCGCAGCCGCCGGGTCACCCACGCCAACCTGTCCGAGCGCGACCCGGCGTTCGTGGCGCAGGTGGACGCGGCGTTCACCGCCGGGCGGGCGGATCGGGTGGACGCGGCGCCGATGTTCCAGCCCTTCCGGCTCGGCGCGGTCCGGCTGCGCAACCGCGTGGTGGTGCCGCCGATGGCCACCTACGCGGCCGTCGACGGCTTCCCCGGCCCGTTCGAGGCCGCCCACCTGGGCGCGCTCGCGCTCGGCGGGGCAAGCCTGGTCTTCGCCGGGATGACCGCCGTCCTGCCCAACGGCCGGGCCACCGCCGCCTGTCCGGGCCTGTGGTCCGATGCGCAGGAGAAGGCCTGGCGCGAGGTGGTCACCCGGGTGCGCGAACAGGCTCCGAACGGGCCCCTGTTGGGTATCCAGCTCACCCACGCCGGACGCCGCGCGGCCGGTTCGGTGCCGGACGCCGACGGCACATGGGCGCCGCCGGGCCCGGACGTCCGGCCGGCCGTGGCCGCGTCGGCGATTCCCTGGGACGCCGAGGGCGACTTCCGCCCGCGCGAGGCGGACCGGGCCGATCTGGACACGATCACCGCCGCATTCGCCGCCGCCGCCGCACGCGCGGACCGGGCGGGCTTCGACGCACTGGAACTCCAGTACGGGCACGGCCATCTGCTCTCCGGCTTCCTGTCCCCGCTGACGAACCTGCGCGAGGACGAATACGGCGGCTCGCTCGCCGGCCGACTGCGCTTCCCGATCGAGGTGTTGTCCGCCGTGCGGGCGGTGTGGCCGAGCAACAAGCCGCTGGTGGTGCGGATCTCGGCGAGCGACTGGGCCGAGGGCGGCACCACCGAGGACGAGGCGGTCCGGATCGCCCGGGCGCTCGCGGCGGCCGGCGCGGACGCCATCGACGTGTCCTCGGGCGAGGTCGTGCCCCACGAGCGACCCGCCTACGGACGCGGCTACCAGACGCCGTTCGCCGACCTGATCCGCAACGCCACCGGCGTGCCCACCATCGCGGTCGGCGCGATCTCCACCTACGACGACGTCAACTCGATCCTGCTCGCGGGCCGGGCGGACCTGTGCGCGGTGGGCCGCGCGCACCTGTACGACCCGCTGTGGACGCTGCACGCCGCCGCCGAACAGGGCTACACCGGACCTGGCGCGCCCTGGCCGAGCGCCTGGCGGCCGGGCAGTCGCAAGCCGCCCGGCGCGGGTAGTGATCGGGTCCCGCCGCGGCTGCACCTGTCGCGCGCGCAGGTCGAGACCGTGCCGCGGCGGTGGCGACCGGAGACCGACCCCCGCCTGCTCGCCGCACCCGGCCGGGGGTGACCCGACACCCCGACCTCGTATCCGCCGACCGAACAGCGCACCACGAGGAGCCCGCCATGACAGGTCCCACCCCACCGATCGTGCTCACCGGCGCACAACGCGACAACCCGCCCCGGTTCAAGGCCGCCGCCGTCCAGGCCGCGCCGGTCTACCTGGACGCCGCCGCCACCGTGGCCAAGGCGGTCGCGCTGATCCGCGAGGCCGCCGGCAACGGCGCCGAACTGATCGTCTTCCCCGAGGTGTTCGTCCCCGGATACCCGTACTGGAACTGGACGATGAACCCGGTCCAGGGCTCGCCCTGGTACGAACGCCTGTACCGGTCCTCGGTGGACGTGCCGGGCCCGCACGTGGAAACGCTGCGCGCGGCGGCCCGGGCGGCCGGCGCGGTGGTGGTGATCGGCGTCAACGAGCGCGGCCCGCACAGCATGGGCGTGCTCTACAACACCATGCTGACCATCGACGCCGACGGCGAACTGATCGGGGTGCACCGCAAGTTGGTGCCCACCTGGGCGGAGAAGCTGACCTGGACCGGCGGCGACGGCAGCTCGCTGCGCGTGCACCCGACCGGGATCGGCCCGCTCGGCGTGCTCGCGTGCGGCGAGAACACCAACACGCTGGCCCGCTTCACCCTGCTCGCCCAGGGCGAACTCGTGCACGCCGCGAGCTACATCGCGCTGCCCGTGGCGCCCGCCGACTACGACATGGCCGACGCGATTGCGGTCCGCACCGCCGCGCACAGCTTCGAGGGCAAGGTCTTCTCGGTGGTCGCCTGCTCGACCATCTCGCCCGAGATCGTCGACGCCATCGCCGGCGGCGACGACGAGGTGCGCAAGCAGCTGGGCCGCGAACGCAGCGCCTATTCGGGCGTGTTCGGCCCGGACGGGCGCCCCATCGGCGAGCCGCTGATCGACGACGAGGGCATCGTCTACGCCGACATCGACCTCGCCAGGTGCATCCAGCCCAAGCAGATGCACGACATCGTCGGCCACTACAACCGCTTCGACGTCTTCGCGCTGAACGTGGACAACCGGCCCCGGTCCCCGATCACGTTCACCCACGACCCCACCGCCGCGCCGCCCCTCGCCCCCGCCGCCACCCCCGTACCCGAGGAGGAGACATGACCACTCAGGACGACAACATGCTGGGCCGGGCCCGAGTCACCGACACCCCGGAACTGAGCGCCTACTACGCCGAGTTGGCCGAACGCGAGGCCGGCGCGCTGTGGACCGTGGCGAACGAGATCGAACCCTGGTACCCGCAGCCCAAGTCGGTGCCCACCCTGTGGCGCTACGCCGAACTGCGCCCGCTGGTCCGCAAGGCGCTCGACCTGGTCAAGGCCGACGACGCCGGACGCCGGGTGGTCATGCTGGTCAACCCCGGCCGCCGGGACATCAGCGCCGCCGCGGGCCTGCTGTACACCGGCCTGCAGATCATGGGCCCCGGCGAGTCGATGACCGCACACCGCCACCAGGCCGCCGCGCTGCGGTTCGTCCTGGAGGGCACCGGCGCCTGGACGATCGTCGACGGCGAGAAACTGCGGGTCGGCGCCCGCGACTTCGCGATCACCCCGAACGGGACCTGGCACGAACACGGCAACGAGTCCGACGACACGCCGGTGATCTGGCAGGACGGCCTGGACATCCCGCTGGTCAACGCGCTCGACGCGGGCTTCTACGAGGTCCACCCGGACGTCTACCAGGTGCCCGGCAAGGTGGTGAACTCCTCCGTCCTGACCTATGGCGGCAACCTCGTGCCGTACGGCGTCGAACGGTGGACCCGGCCCTACTCGCCGCTGCTCGCCTGGCCGTGGGAACCCACCTACCAGGCGCTGCTCGACCTGGCCAAGGCGAGTGAGGGATCGCCGTACGACGGCCTGATCATGGAGTACACCAACCCCGCGACCGGCGGCTCGGTGATGCCCACGATGAGCGCGCACATCCAACTTCTGCGCGCCGGCCAGGCGACGAAGGCACACCGGCACACCGGCTCGGTCGTCTACACCGCGGCCAAGGGCCACGGCGTCTCGATCGTGGCCGGGCAGCGGTTCGAATGGCACGAGGGCGACGTGTTCGCGGTGCCCGCGTGGGCCTGGCACGAGCACGCCAACCTCGACCAGGGCGAGGACGCGGTGTTGTTCTCGTTCAACGACTTCCCCGTGATGCGCTCGCTGGGCTTCTTCCGCGAAGAGGCCTACGTCGACAACGACGGCCACCAGCCGACGCCGGCCGGCTGAGCCGGTTCATCCCGCAAACCCACCACCCGAGGCGCCGCGACCGCGCCGCCCGGACGCAAGACAGTGAGGACACCCCATGCGCCTGGTCACCTACACCGTCGGCGACTCGTCGCCCCGCCTGGGCGCCGAGGACGGCGCGCACGTGACGGACCTGGCCGCCCTGGCCGCCGCCGCGGGCGTCGAACTCCCCGGCGACCTGCTGTCGTTCGTCCGGGCGGGCGCCGACGCGCTCGACACCGCGCGCGAACTGCTCGCCGGCGCGCCCGCCGACCGCCCGGCCGGCACCGTGCACGCCGGCGGCGAGGTGCGGCTGCTCGCGCCGCTGCGCCCCGGGAAGATCATCGGCATCGGACTCAACTACGTCGAACACGTGGCCGAGTCCAGTCGCACCCTCGACACCGCGAAGGAACTCCCGGACCGTCCGGTGCTGTTCGGCAAGCCCGCCACCGCGGTCACCGGCCCCGGCGCGCCGATCCTGCACAACGCGGACCTGACCGCACAGCTCGACTGGGAATGCGAACTCGCCGTGGTGATCGGCCGAACCGCCTACAAGGTGAGCGAAGCCGACGCGTGGGACCACGTATTCGGCTACAGCATCATGAACGACATCAGCGCCCGGGACCAGCGCCGCTCCGGGCAGTGGTTCTTCTCCAAGGGTCAGGACTCCTACGCCCCGTTCGGCCCGGCCGTGGTCACCGCCGACGAGATCCCCGACGCACAGAACCTCGACCTGTCGCTGCGGGTCAACGGCGACGTCAAGCAGAAGTCCAACACCCGGCACATGTTGTTCGACATCCCCCGGCTGATCGCCGACATCTCGTCCGGGATGACCCTGGAGCCCGGCGACGTGATCTCCACCGGCTCGCCGTCCGGGGTCGGCGCGGCCCAGGTCCCGCCGCAATACCTGCGGCCGGGCGACGTGGTCGAGGCGACCGTCGAGCGCATCGGCACGCTGACCAACCCGGTGATCGACGCCCGCTGACCCGAACCCGCCCCGCCCGCTCGCTCTTTTCGGCACCGGCATCCCCGGCACCGGCATTCCCGGCATCAGCATTCCCGGCACCAGCAGGAGGCCCCTCCCGTGCGTCAACACCCCTACCGCGTCGGCCAGATCGTGCCGAGTTCCAATGTCACGATGGAAACCGAGGTGCCCGCGATCCTGCGGGCCCGCGAGACGGTCGCCCCGGAGCGCTTCACGTTCCACTCCAGCCGGATGCGGATGACCCACGTCACCCCCGAGCAACTGGCCGCGATGGACGCCGATTCCGACCGGTGCGCCGTCGAACTGTCCGACGCGCGGGTGGACGTGCTCGGCTACGCGTGTCTGGTGGCGATCATGAGCATGGGACTCGGCTACCACCGGGTCTCCGAGGAACGCCTGCACGGGCGCACCGTCGAGAACGGCGCGCCCGCGCCCGTGGTCACCAGCGCCGGCGCCCTCGTGCACGGGCTGCACACCATCGGCGCGCGCAAGGTCGCGCTGGTCGCGCCGTACATGCTGCCGCTGACCCGCACGGTGGTGGAGTACCTCGGGCACGAGGGGATCGAGGTGCTCGATTTCGAGGCGTTGGAGATCCCGGACAACCTCGACGTGGCCGCGCACGACCCGCTGCGCCTGCCCGACATCGCGGACCGACTCGAACACGCCGACGCGGACGCGGTGGTGTTGTCGGCGTGCGTACAGATGCCGTCGCTCGCCGCGATCGAGGACGCCGAACAGCGGCTGGGCAAGCCGGTCGTCTCGGCGGCGGTGTGCACGGTGCACCAGATGCTCCGCGCACTCGACCTGCCGGCCTTCGCGCCGGGCGCCGGACACCTGCTGTCGGGGGCCTTCGCCGACGCGCCCCTGGGGGCGGGCAGCGCGGCGGCGGGGGCCTGACCCGCGAGCCTTCCGCGGACCCTCCGCGCCCCGGCCCCGCGGTGTGCGGATCCGGGGCGCAGAGGGCATATCCATGGGGATTCACGCGCCGCACGTAGCGGGCGGTATTGCGGCGATTCGTGCGTATTCCACCACAGTGGAATACTGGCACGCCGTTCCCCATGGAAGGAGGCCCCGGATGGGCTTCGGCCCCGACTCCTGGGCCGCGCTCGGCCGGGCCGTCACCGGGCGCGACCTCGCCGTCACGACATCGACCCCGGGGTCGGCCCCCGGCCGGTGGACATTCCTCGGCATCACCCGGGCCGACCTCGTGATCTGCCTGGTGGCGGCGGCCGTGGACACCTTCGGGTTCCTCATCACCATGCCCTCCGCCGGACCGGGGGAGCGGGTCGTCGGCACGCTGTTCATGCTCGCGTCGGCCGCGAGTCTGCTCGCGCGCCGCCGGTCGCCGATCGGCGTGTTGTCGTTCGTACTCACGTTGGTGGTGGTGCTCAACGTGCTCCTGGCGGTGCCGCAACGTTTCGGTATCGCGCTGGCCGTCGCGTTGTACACGGTCGGCCTGGCCGGTCGGACCCGGACGGTGGTGCTCGCGGCCTTGGCCACGCTGGCGGCCACGGCGTCGGGATATCAACGCGCGTCGGAGTCCTTCCTGTGGCTGTTCAGCGGCGACCTCGTGGCGGTCCTCCTCGTGCTCGGGGTCAGCGCCGCGGTACGGCACTGGCAGGGGCAGGTCGAGGTCAACCGCGCGCTGCTGGCAGAGCGGGCGCTGTCCGACGAGCGCCGCCGGATCGCCCGCGAACTGCACGACATCGTGGCGCACCACATCACCACGATGCACCTGATGTCCGGCGGTGCCCGGGCCAGCCTGGACCGCGACCCGGAGGCGGCCCGCGCCGCGCTGCTCACCCTGGAGGCGTCCGGCCGGGTCGCGCTCGGCGAGATGCGGCAGTTGCTCGGTGTACTGCGCAGCGACCACGACCCGGACCAGGCGGCCTCGGTGGCCCCGCAGCCCGGCGTGGACGACCTGGCCCGGCTGATCGCCGAATCCTGCCTGGCCGGGCTGCCCACCGAGCTGCGCGTGCTGGGCGCGCCGCGCACGCTGCCGCTGCCGGTGGGGCTGGCGGTGTACCGGATCACCCAGGAGGCGCTGACCAACGCCCGCAAGCACGCGGGGGACGGGGCGACGGCGACGGTGCGGCTGGAATACCTGCCGGGGGCGGTCGCCGTGGAGATCCGCGACGACGGGGGCGGCGAGGTGGTCGTCGGCGACCATGCGATGACCGGTGGTGGGCACGGGCTGGTCGGGATGCGTGAGCGGGTGGCGGTGCACGGCGGGTCGTTCGAGGCGGGGCGGGTGGCCGACGGCGGATTCCGGGTCGCGGCAATGTTGCCGCTGGCGGGGGAGGAGCCGGAGCCGGCGCCCGCGCCGACGCAGCCGGCGGGTGCCGGCCCCACGTCCGAGCCTGAGCGGCTGGCCCGGCTCAGTCCGGCCGAGGTGGCGCTGCTGCGCCTGTTCGCGACCGGCAAGGCCGACGGCGAGATCGCCGCGGCGATTCGGGTGGAGCCGGCCGGTCTGGAGCGACGGGAGGCGGACCTGCTGACCAAGCTCGACGTGCGGGACCGGGCCCAGGCGGTGGTCGTGGCGTACGAATCCGGCCTGGTCCGGGCGGGGCAGGGCGACCGCGACCGCTGATTGTGCGTTCGCACGAACACCGGCGCTCGGGTTCGTTGTCGTGGCCATCAGCAGCGGGGCGCCGTCCGCGTAGCGTGCCCGTACGCCTCCGGACTCCCGTGAAAGAAGGCCTCATGACCGGAACCGTCGTCGACACCGCGCACTGGAACGCCCGCCTCGCCGAGCTGATCGCCGAATACGACGTGCCGGGTGCGAGCCTCGCGTTCTGGCACGGCGGCGAGGTGCACAGCTTCGCCGCCGGTGTGCTCAACCAGGACACCGGTACGCCCGTCTCGATCGACTCGCTGTTCCAGATCGGCTCGGTGAGCAAAGTCTGGACCGCCACCCAGCTGATGCTCCTCGCCGAGCAGGGCCGGCTCACCCTGGACACCCCGGTCGTCGACCTGCTCCCCGAGTTCAAGGTCGCCGACGCCGAGGTGACGAAGTCGGTGACGGTGCGGCAGCTGCTGACGCACACTTCCGGCATAGACGGCGACCTGTTCCTGGACACCGGGCGCGGCGACGACTGTCTGGAGAAGTACGTCGCGGCCTGCGCGGACCTGACCCAGAACCACCCGATCGGGGAGAGCTTCTCCTACTGCAACACAGGCTTCGTGATCGCCGGCCGGATCGTCGAGCGGCTGACCGGCAAGACCTGGGACGCGGCGCTGCGCGAGCAGATCTGCGAGCCCCTGGGCCTGACCCACACCTGGACGCTGCCCGAGGACGTGCTGCGCTTCGGCGCGGCGACGGGGCACGTGGAGGACGGCAAGCCGACCTCCGTATGGGGCCTGCCGCGGGCGATGGGGCCGGCCGGCCTGATCTGCGCGCGGGCGAGCGACGTGGTCGCCTTCGGCCGGGCGCACCTGGGTACCGAGCTGCTGGCCGAGCCGACGGGGATGACCGAGCCGCAGGTGGACCTGCCGAACCCGTACACGCTGGCGCCGCAGTGGGGGATCGGGTGGATCCTCGACGAGTGGTCCGGCCACCGGGTGATCATGCACGCGGGCAACACCATCGGCCAGTCGGCGATGTTGTGGGTGGTACCCGACACCGGCACCGTGGTGTGCCTGTTGGCCAACGGCGGCGAGACCTCGGCACTGCAACGCGCGCTCGGCGGCGAGCTGTTCGCCACGCTGGCCGGCATCACCATGTCGCCGCAGCTGGGCCCGCCGCAGACCCCGGTCGAGGTGGACGTCGAGCAGTACGCCGGCATCTACGAGCGGGTGGGCAACCGCACCACCATCTCGGTCCGGGACGGTCGGCTGCACATGCTCATCCAGACCACCGGCGAGCTGGCCGACATCTCGCCGGACATGGAATTGACGCTCACCCCGGTCGACGAGACCACGTTCGTCGGGCAGCGCGAGGGCGCCACGTTGTGGGACAACGTGGTCTTCTACCGTCTCGCCGACGGCAGCCAGTACCTGCACATGGGCGTGCGCGCCACCCCCAGGACGTCCTGACCCCATTCCACCGCGCGGGTTCGCCACCCCGACCCCGCGCGGTGCCCGGTGGTGGGCCGGCCGGTGCGGGTTTACGGTCGAACGAGTGGGTCCGTTCCGTACGGCCCGCACCGCAGGCGGGCGTCGCCTCGACGCCTCGACGCCTCGGCCGGCAAGCCCCTCGCCTCGCAGGACACACCATGGCGCATCCGAACGCGACACCCTCGCAGACCGCCGCCGCACCGAAGCGAAGCGGCGGCAACGGCGCGGCGCTCGCGGTGATCGCCTCCTGCCAGTTGATGGTGGTCCTGGACATCACCATCGTGAACATCGCCCTGCCGCACATCCAGCGGTCGTTGGACTTCTCCACCACCGGCCTGTCCTGGGTGCTCAACGCTTACACGCTGACCTTCGGCGGGCTGCTGCTGCTCGGCGGGCGCGCGGGCGACATCCTGGGCAGGCGCAGGGTGTTCATCTTCGGCGTGTTGTTGTTCGCGGTCGCCTCGTTGCTCGGCGGACTCGCGCAAAGCGCCCCGGAGTTGCTCGCCGCCCGCGCGCTCCAGGGCGTCGGCGGCGCCATCGCCTCGCCCACCGCGCTCGCCCTGATCACCACCACGTTTCCCGAAGGCCCGGCCCGCAACCGGGCGTTCGGGGTGTTCGCGGCGGTCTCCGCCGGTGGTGGCGCGATCGGGCTGCTCGCGGGCGGGGTCCTGGTCGAGTGGCTGAACTGGCGGTGGGTGTTCTTCGTCAACGTGCCGATCGGGGTGCTGCTGGCGCTGGCCACGCCGCGCTACATTCGGGAATCCGAGCGCCATCCGGGGCACTTCGACCTGCTCGGCGCGCTCACCTCCACGCTGGGCATCAGCTCGCTCGTCTACGGCTTCATCCGGGCCGCGCAGGAGGGGTGGCGCGACGCGTTCACCCTGGGCGCGTTCGCGGCGGCCGTGGTGTTGCTCGCGCTCTTCATCTCGATCGAGCGCAACTCGCGGCAGCCGATCACCCCGCTGAAGATGTTCGCCGACCGTAACCGGGCCGGTACGTACGGCATCATGTTGTGCCTGGCGGCCGCGATCTTCGGGATGTTCTTCTTCCTGACCCTGTGGGTCCAGGACGTGCTGGGCTTCAGCCCGCTCCGGACCGGGCTCGCGTTCCTGCCGATCAGCGCGGTGATCGCGGTCGGCGCGGGATTCGCCTCGCAGCTGCTGCCGCGCTACGGACCCAAGCCGTTCATGGTCGTCGGCGCGCTGCTCGCGGCGGCGGGGCTGGGCTGGCTCACCCGGACCGATGTGCACAGCACCTACCTGGGCAGCATCCTCGGGCCGACGCTGGTGTTCGGCGTGGGCATGGGCATGCAGTTCGTGTCCCTGACGCTGATGGCGGTCTCCGGTGTGCGGGCCCGCGACTCGGGCGCGGCCTCCGGGCTGCTCAACGCGATGCAGCAGGTGGGCGGTTCGCTCGGGTTGTCGATCCTGGTCACCGTGTTCGGCACGGCCAACCGCAACGAGGCCAAGGACCAGGTCCCGGCCTTCCTCGCCCAGGCCACCCCGGCGCAGCGGGCCGAGTTCGACCGCACCGGTGTGCTGCCCGCGCCGTGGAGCGACCAGGTGCTCACGAGCGGCGTCTCCGCGGCCTTCATCGTGGCCGCGATCTTCGCGGTGGTCGCCGCGGTGATCGCCCTGTTCGTCATCCAGGTCCGCGCCTCCGACCTGGAACGCCTCCAGGGCTCCGGCCAACCCCCTCCCGGCTGACCGACGACGTATTCGCCCGACCGGCCGCGCACCGGCCCGCCGCTGCGCGACAATGCGTACACGGCGTATCACTCGCGTAGCGGCAACGACGACGGGGGCCCGATGGAAGCCGAACTGATGACGCTGGCAGCATCCGGAGCAACCACGATGGTGGGCCTGATGGTCTCCGAATCCTGGACCCAGGCCCGCAACCGCCTGACCGCCTTCTTCACCAGAACCGGCTCCGAACCATCCACCACGGAACACGAACTCGACGCCGCTCAGGGCGAGTTGACCACGGCCCGCGCAGAGGGCAACGACATCGTGGCGGCCGACATCGAAGCCGAATGGCGAACCCGCCTGCGCCGAGCCCTCCAGGCCGACCCGACAGCGGCAGCCGACCTACAAGCCCTACTCGACGAACTGACCCCACTCACCGGGACACCCACCACCACCCAGGTGACCAACACCATCACCGGCGGCACCCAACACGGCCCGGTCCTCCAGGGCCACAACTTCTCCGGCGTAACTTTCCACGCGCAAACCCCACCCCCCTCCGAAAACCCCCCACCACCCCAACCCTGACCAACCGGCCCCCGGGCCGGTGTCCCGCCCGGCGTTCCATCGGTCGATCAGAATCCCGTGCAGCGGCTTGTGCCACGCCCCTGGTCCGTGTTGCGCGGGGTTCAGCGGACCCCATCGACGCGTGTCCACACGCGCAATCGTCGGCGTAGGCGAGACTCGCCCGGCTACACCCATGAGCCGCTACGGCAGGCGTCGCTCCGAAGGCACCGAGGTACTTGCCGCTTCGAGGGGGAACCGGCTTATCCTCGGGTCGCTCATCCGACCTGGGAAGTCTCGGCCCGGTTGGTCACATGGTTGGTCACACCATGGGGCGGAAAGCAGAAAAACCCCTGATCAACAGGGGTCTCTCGTGGTGTCCGAGGGGGGACTTGAACCCCCAAGCCCTTTCGGGCACTAGCACCTCAAGCTAGCGCGTCTGCCAATTCCGCCACCCGGACCGGGTGGTCGCCCTGTGGTTTGCGCGGCGACGTGGAGAACCATATCAAAGATCCGCAGGGGGGCCGGACCGGGGCGGATGTGGGGCTGACCTGGGGCTTGGGGGGTGGGCGGGTGGGGTGGGCTCAGGGGTGGGTGGGCGGGTTCGCCAGGGTGCGCCAGGGGCCGTTCGGGGGATGGCGTGCGGCACAATGGTTGGCGATGTCGAGTGACGACGAGGTCGTGAGTCGAAGGCCCTTCACCTACCTGACCGCGCAGCAGCACAGTGCGTTGTATCGGGCGATCATGGGGGTCTTCGTCGAGGCCAAGCAGCGGTTCCTGGTGCACCTGCGACCCGAGGACGTGCAGGCCGCGCTCGTGGATCGGGTGGAGCTTTCGGCGGTGGCCGCGGCGCTGGACAGTCTTGCCGGGTGGGGGAATCTGCGGGCGGACGCCGATACCGGGCGGGTGACGTCCGTGGAGGACTTCTATCGGCATCGGTACCTGTATCAGCTCACGCGCGAGGGTGAGGCGGTCGAGGAGGCGCTGAGCGCGTACGACGCGGCGCTCGGACGGCGTGGGGCGCTCCAGGCGGTGGCGCTGGCGGACATCGCGACGCAGTTGCGGGCGCTGATCGGGTTCGGTGCGGCGGAGCGGCTCGACGAGGGCAAGGTTCACCTCGCGCTGATCACCCTGACGCACCGGTTCAACGACCTCGCGGACAACGCGCGGGCCTTCATGGGGTCGCTCCAGCGCACGATCGACCTGCACGACGCCGATGTCGAGGTGTTCCTGGCCTACAAGGATCGCCTGATCGACTACCTGGAGCGCTTCATCGCCGATCTGGTCACGCGTGGTGCGCAGATCGCCGGCCTGCTGGACGAGTTGGGCGACCCGCGCCGGGACGACGGGCCGCTGCGGCGACTCCTGGTCGGTGCCGCCGAGCGCGAGGCGGGGGACGCCGCGCCGGATCCGACCGTCGTGGACGCGGAACCGGAGGGTGCGGAGGCCGCCGCGCGCCTCGCGCTGTACGAGACGTGGGTCCGGCGCTGGCTCGGCCTGCGGGCGTGGTTCATCGCCGAAGGCGGGCACGAGTCGCAGGCACGACTGTTGCGCAGTCGTGCGCGCAGCGCGGTGCCGCAGTTGCTCACCGTGGTCGGCGTCCTCAACGAGCGCCGCGCGGGCCGTTCCGATCGGTCGGCCGACTTTCGGGCCCTCGCGCTCTGGTTCGCCCAGGCTCCCGACGACGCGGCCCGGCATCGACTGTGGCGCTCGGCCTTCGGATTGCACGCCGCCCGGCACCTGACGGTGGACGCGCAGACCCTGGCGGCCCGGGAACAGGATCCGCCCGCCGCCGGCACCCCGTGGCACGATGCCCCGCCGATCCACATCAGTCCGCAGTTGCGCAAGACCGGATCGTACGAGCGGCGCGGCAAGCCCAACCGCGTCGCGGACCGATCCGACGCACGCCGATTTCTCGCCGAACACGCGCACCGCGAACGCGTGCAACTCGCGGCGGCGCGGACCCTGCTCGCCACCCACGGGGTGACCCGGCTCGGTCGGCTGCCCGAACTGGATCCCGTCACCTTCGGCCTGTTCCTGCACCTCCTCGGTGACGCGCTCGCGCTCTGGCGCCCCGAGACCACACATGTGGTCGCCACCGGCCACGACGGCTCGATGGAGATCCACCTCACCCTGCCCGACGACGACGCGCGGGCCGAAGTACACACCACCGTCGGGGTGTTCAGCGGCCCCGACTTCCTGATCGAGATCATCGACCTCGGCGAGCCCGGCGAGCGCGGCGACCTCGGCACGGTCGGCGAACCCGGTATGACCGACCCCGATACGGAAGAGATCGGCGCATGAGCAGGCCACCCGGAACGACCGCGCTGGGATCGGCTCTCGACGAGGACCGCCGGGTCAAGCGGCGCCGGGCCGCACGAGCCCTGCTGCGCACACCCCTGCTGCGTGCTCGGGGCGATGGCGGCGAGGAGTTCCGGCTCGTGCAGCAGTTCGCCGCCGAGCTGCGGCCCTGGTTCGAACGCAATACCGGCTGGCGGCTGTACGTGGACGCCGAGGTGGCGCGCCTGTACAAAGTCCCCGCCGATTCCCGCTCGGCCACCCATCCGGCGCGCGATCCACGCACGAAACTGCCCTTCGGGGCCCGCAGGTACGTGCTCGTGTGCCTCGCGCTGGCCGCGTTGGAGCGATCGGATCACCAGATCGCACTCGGGCGGTTGGCCGGACAGATCGTGATCGGCGCCGCCGATCCGGCGCTGGGCGCGGCCGGTGTGGAGTTCACGCTGGAAAATCGCGAGGAACGCGCCGACCTCGTGGCCGTCGTCCGGCTGCTGATTCGCCTCGGCGTGCTGACCCTGGTGGCCGGTGATGAGGAGGCGTATCTCAAAGCCACGGGGGACGCGTTGTACGACGTCGAACGCCGCGTGTTGGCCGGGCTGCTCAGCTCCCGGCAAGGCCCCTCCACGATTTTCGCCACCGCCTTCGAGGACCGACTCGCGGCGCTCGCCGACGACTCCGTGCTCGACAACGACGACCTGCGCAACCAACGTATCCGCCATCACCTCACCCGTACGCTCCTGGACGACCCGGTCCTGTACTACGCGGACCTGCCCGACGCCGAACTCGCCTATCTCCAAAAGCAGCGTCCGCACATCACCGGCGCCATCACGGAGTTGACCGGCCTCGTCGCCGAAGTACGCGCCGAGGGCATCGCCATGGTCGACCCCGACGACGAACTGACCGACGTCAAGATGCCCGACACCGGCACCGACGGGCACGTGACCCTACTGCTCGCCGAACGCCTGGCCGCCGGAGCCGGTGCCGGTACCGGTGCCAATGCCGGAGCCGACACCGACACCGCGGCCGACACCGCATCCGCCCGGATCGTCACCCTCGCCCAACTCCACACACTGGTAAGAGAGTTCGCCCGTGAACACGGCGGCTACTGGCGCAAGGCCGCGACCGAACCGGGCGCGGAGCACGAACTGGTCGAACAGGCCGTGGGCCGATTGACCGCCCTCGGACTGCTCGCCCGAACCCACGACCACGAGGGCGCACCCGCCGTCGTCGCGCTGCCGGCCCTCGCCCGCTACGCCGTCGGCGAGACCGTCCTCCTCGAACCAGGAGCCAGGGCACCCGGCCCGCGTACCCGGCGAACCGCACCGAAGGGCAGCCGCCGATGAGCCCGATCCTGCCGCACCCCACCCGCGAGCGATGGCAACCGCTGCGCACCGGCCTGGTGGACCTGTTCCACTACGACGTCGAGGAGTTCCACTTCCGTGACGGACGGCTGCTGCTGCGCGGAAACAACGGCACCGGCAAGTCCAAGGTGCTCGCCCTGACCCTGCCGTTCCTGGTCGACGGCGACCTGTCCGCGCATCGGGTCGAACCCGACGGTGATCCCCGCAAGCGGATGGAATGGAATCTGCTCCTGGGCGGCGAGCACCCGCACAGCGAACGGCTCGGCTACACCTGGATCGAATTCGGCAGGCGCGCCGACGACGGCACCGTCGAATTCCGCACCCTCGGCTGCGGGCTCAAGGCGGTGGCGGGCCGAGGGGTGGTCCGGCACTGGTACTTCGTGACCACACAACGCGTCGGCGAGGACCTGTCGTTGATCGACGGCACCCGCACCGCGCTGACCAGGGACCGCCTCACCGAGGCACTGGCCGGCCACGGGCTGGTCCACGACCAGGCGGCCGGCTACCGCCGGGCCGTGGACGACGCGCTGTTCGGCCTCGGGGAACAGCGCTACGCCGCGCTGGTGGACCTGCTCATCCAACTGCGCCAACCGCAACTGTCCAAGCGGCCCAGCGAGAAGGCCCTGTCCAAGGCACTCACCGAAGCCCTCGCGCCGATGGACCAGGCGGTGGTCGCCGACGTCGCCGAGGCGTTCCGCAGTCTCGACGAGGACCAGGCCCGGCTCGCCGCGATGGCCGAGACCGAACAGGCGGCGACCACGTTTTTGACGCACTATCAGCGCTACGCCAAGGTCGCCTCGCGTCGGCGGGCCCGCGCACCGCGCAGCGAACACGCCCGCCACGACGCGCTGCGCGCCGAATTCACCCGGGCCGGCGACGAGGAGGCCGCAGCCGAACTACGGGTGGCGGCGGCCGAGGAACTGATCTCCGAGTGCACCGCCGAGGCCGCCCGGCTCCAGGCCAAGGACGAGGCACTGCGCGCGGGACCGGAGATGCGCAGCGCCCGCGAACTCGACCGGGCCGCCGAAGCCGCGCGTGCCGCCCGGGCGGACGCGACCCAGGCCGAGGAGGACGCGCGGCGCGCGAGCGAGGACGAACGGCGCGCGAGCGAGCGCGCGGACGGCGCCGGCGCGCGACTGACCGTCGCCGTCCGCGAAGTCGCCGCCGTGCGCCGCGAGGCCGCCGACGCGGCGGCGCAGGCGATACTGACCGCCGCACACGCCGAACACGTGGCCGCCGCGCCAGCCGACGAACCCCGGGTGCGTCGGGCCGCCGACGATCTGGTGGACCGCCGCCGGCGCACCGTCGAACTCCTGGCCGGGCTGCATCGCGACGCCGAGCGGCTCGCCGGCGTCCGCACCGTCGCCCGGCAGCGACTGGCCGACATCGAGGCCGAACTCGCGGCCCAGGCCGAGGAGCACGAGCGCTGCGCCGACGTGACGCGGGCCGCGAAGCGGTCCTTCGTCGCGGCCGTGCAGGCGTACCTGGCCGAGTGCGCCGAACTGCGACCGGCGGATCCGCTCGGCCTGCTGGACGAACTCACGGTGTGGGCGGACACGTTGGCCGGTCCCGACCCGGTCCGTGTGGCCACCGACGCGGCGGCGCGCGAGCGACACGCCGTGCTCGCGGCGCAGGCCGCCGCCGTGGCCGGCGAACTGCGCGACGTCGACGGGCAGGCCGGGCGGCTCCGGGCCGAACTGGCCGACCTGCGCGCGGGCGGGACCCGGCCGCCGCGCCCGCCGTACACCCGCGACGACACCACGCGCACGGCGCGCCCGGGCGCCCCCCTGTGGCGCCTCGTCGACTTCACCGACGCGGTGCCCGACGGCGCGGACCGGGCCGGCCTCGAGGCGGCCCTCGAGGCATCCGGCCTCCTCGACGCGTGGGTGGATCCGGACGGTACGGCCACCTCGGTGGGCACCGGCGAGCTGCTGGTCCGACCCGGGCCGCCCGTTGCCGGACCCACCCTCGGCGATGTGCTGAGCCCGGCCGTGGACCGTGCCGACGAGCGGGCCGCCGCGGTACCCGACGCGATGGTGGGCCGCCTGCTGGCCGCCATCGGCTGGGGGCCGGACAGCGCCGCGGCCACCCGGGTCGCCGCGGACGGCACCTTCACCCTCGGCGTGCTGACCGGCCGCTGGACCAAGCCGAACGCCGAATACCTGGGTGCGGGCGCACGCGAGCGCGCGCGGCGGGCCAGGATCGAGGCCGTCGCCGCCGAACTGGCCGAACTCGACGTCCGGCGCGCGGACATCGTGGACCGAACCGCCGCGGTGACCACGCGTCAGCGCCGACTCGACGACGAACTGGCGGGCCGACCGGGCGACGAGGCGTTGCGCCGGGCCCACGCACAGGTTGCCGCCGCCGGCACCCGACTGGCCGCCCTCGACACCCGCCGCGCCGAACAGGAGCGGCACGTGGTGGCCGCGGCGACCCGCGCCGACGAGGCCGCCGACGAGGCCCGCCGCGCCGCCGTCGACACCGGCCTGCCCACCGCCCCGGAGGAACTCGCCTCGGTATCCGCCGGCCTGGCCCGGTATCGCGAGGTATTGGCCGCGCTGTGGCCCGCGTTGCGCGAGCACACCGCCGCTTCGGCCGCCGCCGCGAGCGAACGTGTGGAGGCCGAACGGGTCGCCGTACACGCGGGCGACCTGCGCGAACGCGCCGCGGTGGCAGAGCGTCGGGCCCTCGCCGCCGAGAGCGGCCACGAAACCCTCGCCGCCACCGTCGGCGCGGCCGTCGCCGAACTCCAACGCGAACTGACCGCGACCCGCCTGGCCCTGCGAGGGTGCGAGGACGCGACCCGACGCGCCCACCGCGAGCACACCGACGCGGTCAAGGCCGGCGGCGTCGCCCAGGGCCGTCGGGAACAACTGGAGCGCGACGTGGCCGAGTCCGCGCGCACCCGGGACGAAGCGGTGGCCGCGCTGCGCCGGTTCGCGAGCACCGGCCTGCTCACCGTGGCGTTGCCGGAACTGGAGGTGCCCGCACCGGACTCCGCGTGGGCCGCCGACCCGTCGGTGCGCTTCGCGCGCCGGATCGAGCGCGAGTTGGAGCAGATCGAGGACTCGGACCAGGCATGGGAGCGGGTGCAGCGGCGGGTCGCCGAGGAGTTGAAGAACCTCCAGGACGCCCTCGGCCGGCACGGCCACACCGCCTCCGGACACATGCTGGAGGACGGCGTCGTCGTCGACGTCCTCTTCCAGGGTCGCACCTCGACCGTGGCCGGGCTCGCCACCTCGCTGGCCGCCGAGGTGGAGGCGCGGCGGCGGCTGCTCTCGGCCCGGGAGCGAGAGATCCTGGAGAACCACCTGATCTCCGAAGTGGCCGGCACCCTCCAGGAGTTGATCGGCGCGGCGGAGCGCCGGGTGGCCGTGATGAACGGCGAACTGGCGGCCCGCCCGACCAGCACCGGGATGAAACTGCGGCTGGTGTGGCGCCCGGCCAAGGAGGCGCCGACCGGCCTGGCCGCCGCCCGCGCCCGGCTGCTGCGCCAGACCGCGGATGCCTGGACGGCCGAGGACCGCGCGGCGGTCGGCGAGTTCCTCCAGGCCGAGATCGCGCGGGTGCGCAGCCGGGACGCCGGCGGTACCTGGGTCGAACAGCTGACCACGGCCCTCGACTACCGTTCGTGGCACGAGTTCGGCATCGAGCGGCATCAGCACGGCCAGTGGAGCACCGCGACCGGCCCGGCCTCCGGCGGCGAACGGGTGCTCGCCGCCTCGGTCCCGCTGTTCGCGGCGGCGTCCTCGCACTACGCCTCTGCGGCCAACCCGTATGCGCCCCGATTGGTCACGCTGGACGAGGCGTTCGCGGGGGTGGACGACGACTCGCGGGCCAAATGTCTGGGCCTGCTCGCGGCCTTCGACCTGGACGTGGTCATGACCAGCGAACGCGAATGGGGTTGCTATCCCGAGGTGCCGGGTCTGGCCATCGCCCAGTTGTCCCGCGTGGACGACATCGCGGCGGTGCTGGTGACGCGCTGGGAATGGAACGGCGAACACCGGTTCCGCGCCGTCGATCCCGAGCCGATGGGATTGTCCGCGACGGTGCCCGCGCCGCGGCCCGGCGGCTCGGACGGCGCCACCCAGGACGAGCTGTGGACGTGAGCGGAACACACCTGGAGCGTCTGCTCGGCGGGCCGGACCTCGCCTGGCTGGTGGACCGGGCGCGCCACCGCCTCGAACACGCCCGTGATCTCGACGGATCGGTCACCCTCAAGATGCCTACCGCCGGACAACGGGCCGCGGTGGAACGGTTGTTGGGTCGACCGGCGCGTTCCGGTGGGTCGTTGTCGGTCGCGCTGCCGGCGGTCGATCGAATCCTGCGCGCATCGGGCGCATGCCCTGCGGGTCTCGCGGCGGCCGTCGAGATCCTGGCCGGCCCGGTGGTGCCGCGCCACGAGGTCGCCTCGGCGGAGCGCGGCGCCTGGGCGCACGCCTTCGGGCCGCTGGACGAACTGGTGGGCCGTCGACCCGAGTTGGCGCTCTGGGCGGCGGACATCCGGGCGTCCGGGTTGGTGCGGCGCGTGTGTGGCGGGCCCGAGGCGGCCCACCGCACGTTGACGGATGTCGCCGCGGTACTCGGCGAGTTGCCGGTCGAGGGCGAGCCGATCGGTGTCTTCGCGGCCCGGGTCCGTGCCGACGCGCACGCGCTCGACGAGGACCGTCCGTTGACCACTTTGGTGTTCGGGGCGGCGCGAGTCCTCGGCGGGATTCCGGCCGGCAGCGGCGCCGAGTGGCGGCGGGCGGTCTGGGCGGCGGTCGGGCTGCTCAAGGACGATCTGTCCAGCACGGTGCTCACCCTCGGGCTGCCCGGCGACGCCGCCTCGCCCACCGGGCGGGCGCTCGCCATCCTGAGCGCGGCCGGACAGCCGGCGGTGTTGACCTTGCGTCAGCTCGCCGGTGATCCGCCCGCGGCGTTGCCCGCGACGGCCGCGGTGTTCGTGTGTGAGAACCCGGCCGTGGTCGCGGCGGCGGCGCACGGGATCGGCGCCGATTGCCCACCGCTGGTGTGCGTATCGGGTCAGCCCGGAACGGCCGCGGTGCGGTTGTTGGCGGCGCTGACGGCCGATGGCGCGGTGGCGCGGGCGCATGGCGATTTCGACTGGGGTGGTCTGCGGATCGTGTCCGGTCTGGCCGGACGCGTCCGGGTCGAGCCGTGGCGATACCGGGCGTCGGACTACCTCACGGCCGTCGGCGCGCGGCCCGGTACCCCGCTGACGGGCACGCCGACGACCGCGGCCTGGGACCCCGAACTGGCCGACGCGATGCGGGAAATGGGCCGTCGGGTCGAGGAGGAGGCCGTGCTGGACGATCTGCTCGCCGACCTTCGGGCGACGGGGCGAACGGGTTTGCCGAGCTGATCGGCGACCGCGTACGCCGGGGTGGTCGGTGCCGGCCGGGTCGGGACCGCGCCGCCCGACCCCTCGGGCTACGCGCCGGCGAGCAGATCGGCTTCCTCCCGCGCCGACAGGCCGTGTGAGAGAGGGGGTTCGCCGCGTTGTCGGTCCCAGGCGCGGACGTCGGCCACCGTGACCGGGAGGGGGGTGGCGGGCATGCCGGCGGCTCTGGCCCGGGCGGCACTGCGTTGGCGGGTGGGCCATTGGGCTTGTGGCGTGACCAAGGGGAAGTGGGCCGGGGCCGCGTCGATGGGGATCGGGACGAGTTCGATGTCGGTGCCGGCCGCCTCGGCGCAGGTTTCGATCAGGGTGCCCAGCGTGGTGGGTTCGGCCGGGCCGACCGCGTGGAAGGCGCCCGGACGGTTGTCGGTCAGCAGGCGGGTGACCAGGTGGGCCAGGTCGCGGGAGTCGACCACCTGTACCGGCTGGTCGGGGTCGCCCGGGACGGCCACTCGGCCGCCGCGGGCGGCTCGGCGGACCCAGTAGGTGAAGGTTTCCTGGACGTCGTGGGGGCCGACGACCTTGCCGGGGCGCACGATCGTGGCGCGGTCGCCGTACCGGGCCAGGACGTCGTCCTCGCAGGCGACCTTGCACGGGCCGTATGTGTCGTTGTCGAGCTCCTCGGTGTCGCGCCGGGGCGGCCGGCGCGGGGTGTCCTCGTCCGAGCCGGGGCCGACGCCGGTTTGGACGTATACGGCGTGGCTGGAGACGAACAGGTAGCGGCCGACCCGGTCGCCGAGTGCGTCCATCGCCTGGTTCACATGGCGCGGGACGTAGCCGCTGACGTCGACCACCGCGTCCCATTCGCCGTCGCGCAGCGCCGCGTAGTCGCCGGTGTCGCGGTCGCCGATCAGCCGGGGCAGGTCCGGGAACAGGTGCGATCCCGTTCGTCCCCGCCCGAAAACGGTCACGTCGGCGCCTTCGCGCAGTGCGTCCTCGACGATCGCCCGACCCACGAACGCGGTGCCGCCCAATACAAGAATGCGCATGGTCGGCGACGGTATCGGCTCGGGCGACGTCGTGTGCCGAATATTCGAGTGTCAACTGTGGTTGACATGCGATGCGCGTCAACGTACGTTGACAGACATGACCGAAGCAACCGACCTCGCCAGTAGGGCGGGGGACCGTGATCCGCGCGTGGGCCTGCGGGCCGTGGCCGCGCTGCGGCGGCTGCTCGAACAGCTCGAGGCCGTGCAGGTGCGCAGCGCGCGTGTGCAGGGCTGGTCGTGGCAGGAGATCGCCGCCGAGTTGGGAGTAAGCCGTCAGGCAGTGCACAAGAAGCACGGGAGGAACTGATGTTCGAGAGGTTCACCGGCGACGCCCGCGCCGTCGTGCGTGGCGCGGGCGAACACGCGCGACGGGCCGAGGCCGGCGAGGTGGGGGAGGAGCACATGCTCGCGGCGTTGCTGGACGGGCAGGGTACGCCGGCGGCCGTCGCGCTGGCGACGATCGGATTCGTCGCCCATCGCGACGAGGTGATGGAGGCGCTGGCCCGGGCGCGCCGGCGCGGTGGGGTGTCGTCCGCCGACCAGGCCGCGCTCGCCGACCTCGGGATCGACGTGGACGAGATCGTGGCCAGGGTCGAACAGGTGCACGGTGAGGGCGCGTTGGCGATGGGGCCGCGACGCCGGCGGGTGTGGCCGTTCGGCGGTCGCTCGGCACCCGGGCCGTTCACGGAGGGGGCCAAGCGGGTGCTGGAGAAGTCGCTGCGGGAGGCGCTGGAGCGCGGGGACAAGCACATCGGCGACGAGCACATCCTGCTCGCGCTCACGTCCGGCCCGGGCGTGGTGGCCGACCTGCTCGCCGAATACGGGGTGACCCGCGTGTCGGTACTTCGGGCGCTGGTGCCGCCGGCGGCCCAGGCGGGTTGACGCCCGACGCGCCCGTACGCGATGCGGGGTACCCGCGCGCGGGCCGGGATGGGCGAGACGCGTGCGCGCCGGGCAGGCCCGAAGGCCCACCCGGCGCGCGCGCACGATCAGCCGAACAACCGCGCCTACTCGACCAGTCCGGCCCGCCGCAGCGCGTCCGCGATGGCGCCGCCACCGGCGGCGGGCGGCTGCGACCCACGGCTCTGCTTCGGCGGCGCGCCTCGGCGCCCCTGGCCACCGCCGCCCCCACCGCCGCCCTGCCCCTGCCGGGAGCCGCCCTGACCCTGGCCCTGCCGCGAACCCCCCTGACCCTGCCGCGAACCCCCCTGGCGCCCGTCCCCGGACGACCGCCCGTCGCGCCCCCCGCGCTCGGGCGCCTCGTCCTCCAGTCGCAGCGTCAACGAGATGCGCTTGCGCGGGATGTCCACGTCGAGCACCTTGACCCGCACCACGTCCCCCGACTTGACCACGTCGTGCGGGTCGCTCACGAACGTCTTCGACATCGCCGACACGTGCACCAGGCCGTCCTGGTGCACGCCGACGTCCACGAACGCGCCGAACGCGGCCACGTTCGTGACCACGCCCTCCAGGAGCATCCCGGGCCGCAGGTCGGACAACTTCTCGACGCCCTCCTTGAAGGTGGCCGTCTTGAACGCCGGCCGCGGGTCGCGCCCCGGCTTCTCCAACTCGCGCAGGATGTCGGTGACCGTCGGCAGCCCGAACTTCTCGTCGGTGAACGCCTTCGGGTCCAGCGCGCGCAACTTCGGCGCCGCGCCGATCAGGGTGCGGACGTCGCCACCGGCCGCCGCCACGATCCGGCGTACCACCGGATAGGCCTCGGGGTGCACGGAGGAGGCGTCCAGCGGGTCGTCGCCGGCCGGGATCCGCAGGAAGCCGGCCGCCTGCTCGAACGCCTTCGGGCCGAGCCGCGCCACGTTCTTCAGGTCGCGCCGGGTCTTGAACGGCCCGTTCGCGTCCCGGTGTTGCACGATGTTCTCGGCCAGCGTCGCGCCGATCCCGGATACCCGGGTGAGCAGCGGCGCCGAGGCGGTGTTGACGTCCACGCCGACCGCGTTCACGCAGTCCTCGACCACCGCGTCGAGCGACCTCGACAACTTCAGCTCGGACAGGTCGTGTTGGTACTGGCCCACGCCGATCGACTTGGGGTCGATCTTGACCAACTCGGCCAGCGGGTCCTGGAGCCGCCGGGCGATCGACACCGCGCCGCGCAACGACACGTCCAGGTCCGGGAGTTCCTGCGAGGCGAAGGCCGAGGCGCTGTACACCGAGGCGCCGGCCTCGGAGACCATCACCTTGGTCAGGCCCAACTCGGGGTGCTTGGCGATCAGTTCGGCGGCCAGCTTGTCGGTCTCGCGCGAGGCGGTGCCGTTGCCGATCGCGATCAGGTCCACCCGGTGGGCGGCGGCAAGGCGCGCGAGCGTGGCGATCGACTCGTCCCAGCGGCGGCGCGGCTCGTGCGGATAGATCGTCTCGGTCGCCACCACCTTGCCGGTGTCGTCGGTCACCGCGACCTTGACCCCGGTACGCAGGCCCGGGTCGAGGCCCATCGTGGCGCGGGTGCCGGCCGGTGCGGCCAGCAGCAGGTCGCGCAGGTTGGCGGCGAACACCCGGACCGCCTCGTCCTCGGCCTCCTGGCGCAGCCGACCGCGCAGGTCGATGCCCAGGTGCACCAGGATCCGGGTGCGCCACGCCCAGCGCACGGTGTCCGCGAGCCACTTGTCGGCGGGGCGGTCGCGGTTGGTGATCCCGAAGGTGTGCGCGATCGCCCGCTCGTACTCGGTCGGACCGTCACCCTCCTCGGCCGCGTCCGCGGTGGGGGCCAGCGTCAGATCGAGGACGTCCTCCTTCTCGCCCCGGAACATCGCCAGGATCCGGTGCGACGGCAGCCGGGTGAACGGCTCGGCGAAGTCGAAGTAGTCGGCGAACTTGGCGCCCGCCTCCTCCTTGCCCTCGCGCACCTTGGCCACCACGCGCCCGCGCGTCCACATCTTCTCGCGCAGCGCGCCGATCAGGTCGGCGTCCTCGGCGAACCGCTCGACCAGGATCGCGCGGGCACCGTCCAACGCCGCCTGCGCGTCGGCGACACCCTTGTCCGGGTCGACGAACGCCCCGGCCGCGGCGACCGGATCACGCGACGGGTCGCCCAGCAACCCGAGCGCCAGCGGTTCGAGGCCGGCCTCGCGGGCGATCTGCGCCTTGGTCCGGCGCTTGGTCTTGTACGGGAGGTAGATGTCCTCGAGGCGGGCCTTCGAATCGGCCGCCATGATCTGCGCCCGCAGCGCGTCGTCCAACTTGCCCTGCGCCTCGATCGCGGCGAGCACGGCTACCCGACGCTCGGCCAACTCCCGCAGGTAGCGCAGCCGTTCCTCGAGCGTACGCAACTGCGTGTCGTCGAGGGTCCCGGTCACCTCCTTGCGGTAGCGGGCGATGAACGGCACGGTCGCACCCCCGTCGAGCAACTCGACGGCCGCCCTGACCTGCCCCTCCCGAACCCCGAGCTCCTCGGCGATCAGCCGATGCACATCCTCCTGCGCACCCTGCTCCGAACCCTGCTGCCCAGACACCGACATCGTCACGTCCCGATCCACATCATCACCAACCATCCCCCGCCATTCTCCCGTCCCACCCACCCCGCTGTCGCGCAGCCCCACCGGGAAGGCGAGGTCGTCCTCACGCACGCGCGTGCGATCGACTACCGTCTGCATCGCCTCTCGGTCATGCCGAGTCATGCGACCTCCACGTGACGTGGCCCCGTGACGCGGTCGTGGTGTCTCCGGTCGACGGCGGTGCGCCTGTCCTCGGAAGCGGTCCGGGCGAGCGATGACGGGACCATCCGGTTTCGGGGCATTTCCGGCGCGGCTCGGCCGGTCGCGACCGGTTCGGGCACAAGCGATCCGATGCCCGGGGGCGAGAGCGATTTTCCCCCGTATCGAGCCGCCTCTCCGACGTACGGCGGTGCACAGCCCGAGGATCACTCCCCGCGTTCCGGCCGCTGATCCCGGCCACTGATCGCCGGCTGCGCCGAGTGGTCGCGGAAGGCGGGGACTCGGCTGGGGCGGGGGCGGTTTTGGGCTTCGAGCAAGGGGAGGGTGCGCATGGGGACCACCTCCGACAGGGCGATGACGCTCGTGGTGCGGACCACCTCGGGGATGCGGTTGATGTCGATCAGGATTTGTTGCAGGTCCTGATTCGACGTGGCGGCGATGCGGCAGTGCACGTCGCCGATGCCGGTGGTGCCGTACGCCTCCAGCACCTGGGGGACCGCGGCCAGCGCGGTGGCCACGCCCGACAGGCCGCCCTGGGCGATCTCCAGTGTGACGAAGGCCAGGACCGGGTATCCGGCGGCGACCAGATCCACCTCGGGGCCGTAGCCGGTGATCACTCCGGCCGCCTCCATCCGGTCCAGCCGGGCCTGGACGGTGGCGCGGGAGACCCCGATCAACCGGGACAGCTCCAGCATGCCGGCGCGCGGATGTTGCCGGCCCGCCCGAATGAGACGTACGTCCAACTCGTCCAGTGTGATGCGCGAATCCTGAAGATCGTCTCGCATATGGCTCTCTCACCTAAGCAATCTGTATAGCTCCTGGCCGAGATGTTGTCAGATGTTGCCAGCGGAAGTGTACTTCCGGCATCCGTTCCTTCCCGAGGGGATCGCCCGTCATGAGCACCTTCAACACCCTGGAAGACACCGACGTCCTCGTCGGCGCCGTCGAGCACGACCCGGCGGGCGACCCCTTCCCCGTCATCGCGATGGACCACGTCCGGTTCTTCGTGGGCAACGCCAAACAGGCCGCGCACTACTACTCCACCGCGTTCGGGATGACCTGCGTCGCCTACCGCGGTCCCGAGACCGGCTCTCGCGACGCCGCCGAGTACGTCCTCGTCTCCGGCAAGGCCCGCTTCGTGATCACCGGCGAGGTACACGCCGGCACCGAGATCGGCGCCGCCACCCACGCCCACGGCGACGGCGTCGCCGACCTGGCCATCGAGGTCCCGGACGTGGACAAGGCGATCGCCTATGCCCGCGAGCACGGCGCCACCGTCCTGGTCGAGCCGCACGACGACAGCGACGAGCACGGCACCGTGCGCAGCGCGGTCCTGGCCACCTACGGCCAGACCCGGCACACGCTGGTGGACCGCTCCGCCTACAAGGGCCCGTTCCTGCCCGGCTTCGTCGCCGCCGAGCCGCTGTTCCGCGGCAAGCCCGCCGCGCACCCCAAGCGCTACTTCCAGGCCATCGACCACTGCGTGGGCAACGTCGAGCTGGGCAAGATGGACGAGTGGGTGTCCTTCTATAACCGCGTCATGGGCTTCACCAACATGAAGGAGTTCATCGGCGACGACATCGCCACCGAATACTCCGCGCTCATGTCCAAGGTCGTCACCAGCGGCAACCACCGGGTGAAGTTCCCGCTCAACGAGCCCGCGATCAGCCGCAAGAAGTCGCAGATCGACGAATACCTCGAGTTCTACGGCGGCCCCGGCGTACAGCACATCGCGCTCGCCACCAACGACATCGTGGCCTCGGTGCGCGCGATGAGCGAGATGGGCGTCGAGTTCCTGTCCACCCCGGACAGCTACTACGACACCCTGGGGGAGTGGGCGGGCGAGACCCGGGTACCGGTCGAGACGCTGCGCGAACTCAAGATCCTGGTCGACCGCGACGAGGACGGCTACCTGCTCCAGATCTTCACCAAGCCCGTCCAGGACCGGCCCACCGTGTTCTTCGAGCTGATCGAGCGGCACGGTTCGCTCGGCTTCGGCAAGGGGAACTTCAAGGCGCTGTTCGAGGCGATCGAGCGCGAGCAGGAGCGCCGCGGCAACCTCTAGGCCGCGACGCGTCCGCCCGGCCGGCACGGCCGGGCGGACCGATACACGGGCGGGGACGGCGGCGCCGCGCACAGGGCGCGGGGAGCGGACGGAGGAGTCGGGCAGTCATGGCGTACTACCGCAGCGTGGGCGAGGTGCCGCCCAAGCGGCACACCCAGCACCGCCGCCCGGACGGCGGCTTGTACTACGAGGAGCTGATGGGCGAGGAGGGCTTCACGTCCGACTCCTCGCTGCTCTACCACCGCGCGATCCCCTCGGCCATCGCCGACGCGACCGTGTGGGAGGTCCCGGACCAGACGGTCACCGCCAACCACCCGCTCAAGCCCCGCCACCTCAAGCTGCACGACCTGTTCGCGGACAACGAGTGGAAGGCCGTCGACGCGGTCACCGGCCGCCGGCTCGTACTCGGCAACGCCGACGTGCGGATCTCCTACGTGGTCGCCGGCAGCACCTCCCCGCTGTACCGCAACGCGCTCGGCGACGAGTGCGTCTACGTCGAGTCGGGCTCGGGGACGGTGGAGACCGTCTTCGGCGCGCTGACCGTCGGCCCCGGCGACTACGTGATCCTGCCGCGCGCCACCACCCACCGGTGGGTGCCGAGCGGCGACGAGCCGCTGCGCGCGTACTGCATCGAGGCCAACTCGCACATCGCGCCCGCCAAGCGCTACCTCTCCCGGTTCGGCCAGCTCCTGGAGCACGCGCCGTTCTGCGAACGCGACCTGTGCGGGCCCGTACAGCCGCTCCTGGCCGAGGGCACCGACGTCGAGGTACTGGTCAAGCACCGCGGCCTGGGCGGCGAGATCGCCGGCACCCGCTACGTGTACCCCACGCACCCGTTCGACGTGGTGGGCTGGGACGGGTGCCTGTACCCGTACGTGTTCAACATCTCCGACTTCGAGCCGATCACCGGCCGGATCCACCAACCGCCGCCCGCGCACCAGGTGTTCGAGGGCCAGGGGTTCGTGATCTGCAACTTCGTGCCGCGCAAGGTGGACTACCACCCGCTGTCGATCCCGGTGCCGTACTACCACTCCAACGTGGACTCGGACGAGGTCATGTTCTACTGCGGGGGCAACTACGAGGCCCGCAAGGGCTCCGGGATCGGCCAGGGGTCGATCTCGCTGCACCCGGGCGGACACGCACACGGACCGCAGCCCGGCGCCTACGAGCGCAGCATCGGCATCGAGTTCTTCGACGAACTGGCGGTCATGGTGGACACGTTCCGGCCCCTGGGCGTCGGCGAGGGGGGCCTCGCGAGCGAGGACCCGGCCTACGCGTGGACCTGGGCCGGAAAGGCGCCGCGGACATGAGCACGGGCACGAACACGGACGCCGCAGGGCCCGAAGTGCCGCTGTTCGCGGGGTTGTGGGACGACGCGGCGCTGTTCCCGCCCGGAAACGCCCCGATGGCCGAGGCGGTACCCGCACACCGCGTCTACCGCACCGAATGGTTCGCCGACTTCGTCCGGCACTTCCTGGTCGGCGTCGCGCACCTGCCCGACCTGATCGCGCTCGCCGATCCCGAGGCGCCGCTGCGCGTGGTGCTCGTGGCGCCCGGCGGGCCGGCCACGGTGGGGCCCGCGGTACGCACCATCCTGGACACCCCCGGGTTGCTCCTGGAGGGCATCGAGGTCGCCGGCGACGGCGAGATCGGCAAGGCGGTCGCAGCGCTGCACGAACACCTGCCGGAGATGACGGCGGGCTACGTCGAGGTCCTCAAAGGCGCGGGCCTCGACGCAGACCTGGACAATCTCGCCGGCACGTACGGGCGGCCCAAGTTCCGCACCGGCGGCACCGCCGCGCACGCGTTCCCGAACGAGGCCGAACTGGCCGCGTTCGTACACGCGTGCCGAGTCCGCGAAATGCCGTTCAAGGTCACGGCCGGGCTGCACAACGCCGTGCGGCACACCGACCCGACCACGGGTTTCGAGCACCACGGTTACCTCAACCTGATGCTCGCCACCCACCACGCCGTCGCCGGCGCCGAACCGGACGCGCTCGCGGACCTGCTGGCCATCCGCGACAGCGCCGAACTCACCCGCATGGCGCACGGTCTCACCGTGCCCGAGCGCACCCGCCTGCGCGGCTACCTGACCTCGTACGGAACCTGTAGCGTCGCCGAGCCGCTCCAGGACGCGCTCACGCTCGGCCTGCTCGGCCAACCCCCGCACACGCGCTAGCCCGCACCACCGCGACCGATCCCACGAGGAGCCGCACCTCATGCCCAGCACCTGGGTCCCGCTGCCGACCGACTCGGGCTACGGCATCGACAACCTGCCCTACGGCGTGTTCACCACCGACCACGAGCCGCACCGGCCGCGCGTCGGGGTGGCCATCGGCGACTTCGTGCTCGACGCCGGTGCCGCCGCGCACGCGGTCGGCGCGAGCGCCGAGGTGTCGGCCGTGCTGGACGCGCCGAGCCTGACCGCGCTGATGGCCGCCGGGCGAGCGACCTGGCGCGGCGTACGGGCCGCGATCACCACCTGGCTGACCGACCCGAGCCTGCGGGCGAGCGTCGAACCGCACCTGATTTCGCGCCGGGACGTGGTGCTGCGGCTGCCCTTCGAGCCGGCCGACTACGTGGACTTCTACGCCTCCGAACACCACGCGAGCAACCTCGGCCGGATCTTCCGACCCGGCACCGAGCCGCTGAGCCCGAACTGGAAGCACCTGCCGATCGGCTACCACGGCCGCGCGGGCACCGTCGTGGTCTCGCACACCCCGATCGTGCGCCCCAGCGGACAGCGCAAGGCGCCGACCGACGCGGTGCCGTCCTTCGGGCCCACCCGGCGCCTCGACATCGAGGCCGAGGTCGGCTTCGTCGTCGGCGCGGGCTCCGAGCTGGGCACCCCGGTCGGCCTCGGCGACTTCGCCGACCACGTGTTCGGCGTGTGCCTGCTCAACGACTGGTCCGCACGCGACATCCAGGCGTGGGAGTACGTCCCGCTGGGCCCGTTCCTGGGCAAGTCGTTCGCCACCTCGGTGTCGCCGTGGATCGTGCCGCTCGAAGCACTCGACGCCGCGCGCGTGGCACCCCCCGCGCGCGACGTCGAGCCACTGCCCTACCTGGACGACCGCGCCGCCGAGCCGTGGGGGCTCGACCTGAGCATGGAGGTCCGGCTCAACGGACACGTGATCTCCCGGCCGCCGTTCGCGTCGATGTACTGGACCGCCGCGCAGCAACTGGCGCACATGACCGTCAACGGCGCCTCGCTGCGCCCGGGCGACCTGTTCGCCTCCGGCACGGTCAGCGGGCCCGAGGTCGGTGAGCGCGGCGCGCTGATCGAGATCACCTGGAACGGCGAGAACCCCCTCAAGCTCCCGGACGGATCGAGCCGGACCTATCTGGAGGACGGCGACGAGGTCACGATCACCGCCACCGCCCCCGGCCCGAACGGCACGCGGCTCGGATTCGGTGAGGTCAGCGGCCGGATCTTGGCGGCGCGCTGACTTGATGCCGGCTCCCGCAGCTTGCGGGAGCCGGCATATCGTCGGGACGGCAAGGGCAGCGATACCGGGCAGCAGAGGGATCCCATGTCGTCGTTCGTACATTCGTCCTGGAGCAAAACCGCCGTTTCGCCCGTCATGGTGGGCCTGACCGGGGCCTTCGTGGTGGCCTCTGCCGTGGTCAGCGTCATGTACGGCTTCATCGGCTCGGGCATCGGGCTCCTGGGCGGAGCGGTGTTGTGCGCGTTCCTGTCGGTAGTGCGGGTGCACGCCGACCAACGCGGGCTGACCGTCGAGTTCGGGTTGCTGCCGTGGCCGCGCAAGCGGGTACCGCTGAGCGAGATCCGCAGGGCCGGACACCGCGAGGTCCGGGCGCTGCGCGAGTTCGGCGGCTGGGGATACCGGATCAAGTCGAGGGCGACCGGGGTCGTGCAGCGCTCCGGCGAGGCCCTGACGCTCACCCTCGTCTCCGGACGCGAGTTCGTGGTCACCGTGTCCGACGCGCCCCAGGGTGCCGCGGTCCTGAACGGCCTGCTGGGCAACCGGGTCTGAGCGAGGCGGCCCCCCGGGTCCACGAAGAGTCCCGGGGTTGCGGCGCGGGCCCGGAAGGGCCGTGGCCCCGCCTACCGCCGCAGACCCCTGTCCACCGCGTCACGGCCGCCCTGTCGGCCCGGGTGGCGAGTTCACACACCGGGCGGCGGAGTTCGGGCGGCCGTAGCGTCGGCCGACGAGGTCGTGGACCCCGCCGAGCCACTTCTCGGCGAGGATCCACGACTTCGGCTCGTCGTGTTCCCGTCTGGCGAGCCGATCGCTCAGGGGGTCGGGCTCACCCGGCGTGGATCGCCCGGTGTTGCCCGCTCTTGTCGTAGTACCCGGGGCCGGCTACCAGGGCGGTGCGGAAGTACAGGCCCTCGCCGACCACGCCGTTGTTGTTGCCGTGTCCGGGCACGAACGGCTGCCACAGGGCCACCAGCAGTTCCGGGGCCACCAGCGACGCGCCTTCGGTCTCCACCCGGACGGGTGTCAGTTCGCCGAGCAGTCGGGTGACGTCGACGGCCGGTGTGCCGAAGACGTCGATACCCAGACACAGCACAGTGTCGGCGAAATCGTCCTCGGACCGGTGTACCTCGATCGCCTCGACCAGTCCGTCCTTGTCGCTCACCACATGAATCGAGAGGTCCGCACCGAAGTGGGCGAACCCACGAGTGCGCCCCGACAGATCTCCTCCGAGTTCGCGCAGAGCGGTCTCTGCCTCGTCCATGGACATGCCGATCTTGATCGGCCCTACGCCGTACGGCGGATCCAACTCAAGCTGCACGTGATCTCCCTCGCCTCGAACAACCGAGTATGACGCACCGTCATCGGGCCTCCTCGCACCCGGTTGCCGGTTCGACCCGAGAGGGTGCCCCGGTGCCCGCACACGGAGCGCACCACTCCCGCCGACGTCGATCCCGGCATCGTCTTTATACCCATTCGGGTCAACGGGGAGACCGCCGGCCCATCCCGGAACGGGTCAGCGCGGGGTGCCGAAGACCTGGGTCCAGGACGTGCCGTAGGTGCCGCCGGTGACATATCCGACACCGATTTCGGTGAACTCCGCGGTGAGGATGTTCTTGCGATGCCCGGGGCTGTCCATCCACCCCTGCACCACCTCGGCCGGGCTGCGCTGGCCGCAGGCGATGTTCTCCCCTATCCGGCTGTACAGGTAACCCGCCGCGATCGCCCGGTCCCACGGCTCGCGGCCGTCCGGATCGGTGTGCGAGAAGAACGCCCGGGTGATCATGTCCGCGCTGAACGCCTGAGCGCACGAGGTCAGTTGCGGCTGCGGCGCGAGCGGACGCAGACCGTGTCGGGCCCGCTCGACGTTGGTCAGCTCGACCACGCCGCGCTGGAACTCGGAAAGGCCGGACGGGGTTTGCGTCTCCTCCTCGACGTCGACCCCGAAGTCCCGGGCGATGCCCGCGAGGCCGTCCGCGTAGCCCTGACCGAGCGCGCGCACCTTCCACTGCGCGCCGCGCCGATAGATCTCGGCGAGCAACAACACCGTCTCGGTGCGTGGTCGCGGCGGGGTGAACCGCGCGAGCAGCGTGCCGCTCGCACCGGTGAGCGTCATCGCCGGCGGCGGCAGCTCGCCGAGGGTGTGCGTGGTGTCGGCCGGACTGACCACCACGGTTACCCGCGTCGCGCCCGCCCGCAGGCCGGTGGGATCCACGGTGACGGTGTCGCCGCCGAGCCGTACCCCGGGCGCGGACACCTGGTTGAAGAAGACGAAGTCGGCGTCGCCGGACACCCGTCGGTCCTCACCCGTGATCAGCGCGGAGATGTCGAACGGCCCGGGCACCCGTACCCGCACGACGCCGACCGGCAAGGATTGGTTCGCGCCCGGCGGCAGTTCGCTCATGGCTGCTGATTCTAACGATGGATCATGGGCGGTTGGCGGGCCACGGTCGATACCGGGTCCACGACCGCGTCGAGCCGCGGACCGACCCGGAGGCGGTGCCCCGCCCCGACGCCGGATCAGACCTCGGTGACCCGGCCGTCGGCGACCCGCAACCGGCGGGTGGTGCGGACCGCGTCCAGCATCCGGCGGTCGTGGGTGACCAGGAGCAGGGTGCCGGCGTACGACTCCAACGCCGACTCCAACTGCTCGATCGCGGGCAGGTCCAGGTGGTTCGTCGGCTCGTCCAGGACCAGCAGGTTGACCCCCTCGGCCTGGAGCAGCGCCAACGCCGCCCGGGTGCGCTCACCCGGGGACAACGTCGCGGCCGGGCGCAGCACATGCGCCGCCTTGAGCCCGAACTTGGCCAGCAGCGTGCGGACATCGGCCGGCAACAGATCCGGGACCAGCGCGCAGAACGCGTCCAGGAGCGGCCGGTCGCCCAGGAACAACCCGCGCGCCTGGTCCACCTCGCCCACCACCACCCCCGAGCCGAGCGAGCCCTGACCCGCCGTCAACTCGGTGCGCCCGAGCAGCGCCGCGAGCAGCGTCGACTTGCCCGCGCCGTTCGCGCCGGTGATCGCGACCCGGTCCGCCCAGTCGATCTGCAGCGTCACCGGACCCAGCGTGAACCCGCCGCGCTCGACCACCGCGCCGTTCAGCGTGGCCACCACCGCGCCCGCGCGTGGGGCGGCGGCGATCTCCATCCGCAGCTCCCACTCCTTGCGCGGCTCCTCGACCACGTCGAGGCGTTCGATCATGCGCTCGGTCTGCCGGGCCTTGGACGCCTGTTTCTCGCTCGCCTCGGCCCGGGTCTTGCGGCTGATCTTGTCGTTGTCCGTGGACTTGCGCCGTGCGTTGCGGGTGCCCTTGTCCATCCACCCGCGCTGCATCCGGGCCCGGGCCTCGAGGTCGCCGCGCTTGTCGGCGTATTCCTCGTAGTCCTCGCGGGCGTGCCGGCGGGCCACCTCGCGCTCGGCCAGATAGGCGTCGTAGCCGCCGCCGAAGCTGCGCACCTGCTGCTGGGCCAGATCCAGCTCGACCACCCGGTCCACCGTGCGGGCCAGGAACTCGCGGTCGTGGCTGATCACCACGGTGCCCGCGCGCAGCCCGGTGACGAACTTCTCCAACCGGTCCAGACCGTCCAGGTCCAGGTCGTTGGTCGGCTCGTCGAGCAGGAACACGTCGTAGCGGCTGAGCAGCAGCGACATCAGCCCCGCGCGGGCCGCCTGGCCGCCGGACAGCGCGGTCATCTCCCGATCGAGGTCCACCGCCAGGCCCAGTTCCGCCGCGACCTCCTCGGCCCGCTCCTCCAGGTCCGCGCCACCCAGGTCCAGCCAACGATCCAGCGCCACGCTGTACTCGTCGTCCGCCCCCGCGCGACCCTCGACCAGCCCCTCGGTCGCGGCGTCGAGCGCGGCCTGGGCGGCGGCGACGCCGGTGCGGCGGGCCAGGAACGCGCGCACCGTCTCGCCCGGCCGCCGCTCCGGCTCCTGCGGCAGGTGGCCCACCGACGCGGTCGGCGGCGACAGCTGTACCGAACCCGCCTCCGGCGCGGCCAGGCCGGCCAGCAGCCGCAACAGGGTGGACTTGCCCGCGCCGTTGACCCCGACCAGGCCCACGACGTCGCCGGGGGCGATCACCAGGTCCAGTCCGGAGAACAGGACACGGTCACCGTGTCCGGCGGCAAGCTCTTTGACGACGATCGTGGCGCTCATGAGGATACGAATCCTATCGGCCGCCGCGAAGCGGGCCGTGGCAGGCCGCCCGATGTGAAGATGGCCGGGTCCGCGTACCACCCGGCCGAAACGGCCACCCCGGAAGGACCATCCGAATGACCACCGAGTCCCGGCCCGAACCGTACGAGACGCTGCCCGAGGACTGGGAGCGCGCGCTGGCCATCGTCGCGCACCCCGACGACCTCGAATACGGCGCCGCCGCCGCGATCGCCCGCTGGGCCCGTCAGGGCAAGCGGATCACGTACGTCATGGTCACCAGCGGCGAGGCCGGCATCGACGGCCTGGAGCCGGACAAGTGTCGCCCGCTGCGCGAGGCCGAACAGGTCGAATCCGCGCGGATCGTCGGCGTGGACACGGTCGAATTCCTCGGCCACCCCGACGGCGTGGTCGAGTACGGGCTGCCGCTGCGCCGCGACCTGTCCCGGGTGATCCGCCGGCACCGCCCGGAGATCGTGATCACCGGCAACTTCCGGGACACCTGGGGCGGCGCGTTCCTCAACCAGGCGGACCACATCGCGGTCGGCCGTGCCGTGGTGGACGCGGTGCGCGACGCGGGCAACCGCTGGGTCTTCCGCGAACTGATCGACGAGGGACACCAGCCGTGGGGCGGCGTGCGTGCGGTGTGGGCGAACGGGTCGCCGGAGTCCGGCCACGCGGTGGACACCACCGAGGACTTCGCCGCGGGCGTGGCCTCGCTGGAGGCGCACACGGCCTACCTCGCCGGCCTGGGGCAGGACCATCAGATGGCCGACGCGGCGGAGTTCCTGGAGGGCATGGGCCGGGCAGCCGGCGCGCGCCTGGGCACCCGGTTCGGCGCCGCCTTCGAGGTCTATCCGATGAGCTGACCCCGGGCGCCCCCGGCGTCGGTACGCTGCCCGCATGATCGATTGGCAGCACATCCGAGGTCGTACCCTCGCCGTGCTCGCGACGGGGGCACTGGTCATCACCGCGACGAGCGCGTGCGGCGGCGACGACGGTCCCGGCGGGTCCGGCAAACGCCTGAACGTGGAGAAGTTCCGACAGCAGGTCCGGCCGATCGGAGAGCACGGCACCGTGTGCCCGGTCCGGTACGACGTCGCCGCCGCGGCCCGCAAGGCCCACATCGACGGCGCGGTCACCCCCGGCGAACCGGCCGCGTCCGGCGCCGAGGGGTGGTCCGACGACGAGGCGGCGGCCCGCGACCCGCAGTCGAACCTCACCCCGGTCCAGCGGGTCAACGGCGTCGCGCTGACCTGCTCCTACCGCATCGGCGCAGACAAGATCGACGTGGGCACGTACGGCTCCCGGCGCGGCTTCCCGCTGAGCATGGCGCTGCCGGTGATCCAGCGCGACTCCGATGCGAAGGCGGCGATCCTGGGTCCGTTCTCCGACGACATCGGGACGGGCGAGCCGCAGCGGGTGATCCCGGTCGGCAACGGGCACGTCGCGGCCGTACGGCTGCGGGTGAGCGGGCCGGGCGCGGCGGCGATGTACGTCTCGTCGGAGACGCTGACACCGGAGCGCGTCGCCGACCTCGCCGAGCTACTTGCCGGGCAACTCGACTGACGCGGGTCCCGCGGGGCTCCGCGAGGGGCGTGCCGTGGGGCTCCCCGGCGTGTCCCGCGGGGCTCCGCGAGGGGTGTCCCGCGGGGTTCCGCGAACGCGTGTCCCGCGGGACTTCGTCGGGTCGCGCGGGACCCCGGGAGTGGGTCATCGCGACCGGGCGCGGGTGGCGTTCATCTCCTCGACCGCCCCCGCCGCGTCGCCGATCGTCGCGTAGTCCACCGCGACGAAGTTCACCGGTCGCCCGCGCTGCGCCTCGCACGCGCGGGCCCGGTCGAGCACGTATTGGCGCGCGTTGACCTGCCCGGCGTCCAACCGGCTGCCGCCCAGGTTGGTGATGAAGTGGTTCATCAGGAACAGCCGCTTGTCGGTGCCGCCCCGGTTGGGCACACAGGACATGTCGGCGGGGGTGAGGAAGGTGAACGGGGTCTCCATGCCGTACTGGTAGAAGTTGCGGTACCACGGCGCCGGACCACTGGCCCGCTCGGCGAACACCACCAGGCGTTTCCCGTCGCGGACCATGTCGCCCAGCTTCGGCCACTTCGCCGCCGGGTCCGCGGACGGCGTGAACAGCAGCCGCTCCACGCCCGCCTCACGGAACGCCTGTTCGGTCTGCTCCCCGGTGATGTCGTCCTGCAGGATCAGCGTCACCACCTCACCCGGGTTGTCGTCCAGCCAGGCGCCGATCTCGCGCAGGGTCGGGGCCAGCGGGATCGCGCCCGCGCGACACAGCGCGTGGCACAACCACAGGCCCGGGCGCGGCGGGTTGGCCAGGTCGATCAGCCGCAACACCTCGGCCTGCATGTCCGGCGCGAAGCTGGAGACGCTGAGCCGGGGCTGCACCTGGTCGGGCTGCTCCCAGGTGTAGGTGTCCAGTTGCAGGCCGCGCGCGCCCGCGTTGAGCTGCGCGGTGATGTCCGGGTCCTGGAGCGGGCCGATGAACCGGTCGGCGGTGCTCGCCATGGCGTTGTGCGTGGTCAGGTAGGCGACCTCGTCGTAGCGCAGCTCGCACAGTTCGATCGATCCCAGGCAGTGCGGCTCCTCCTTCTTGCCCGCCGCGACGGGGACCACGGTGGCGCCCAGGGCCAGGGCCGCGACGGTGAACGCGGCCACGGTCGCGGCGAGCGCGATGCGGTGGCGCGGGGGCAGGGCCAGGGCCCGGCGGGCGGCGGCGCGACGCCAGCTCCAGGCGCCGGCGACCAGGAGCAGGCCGAGTACGAGGGGGACCAGCGCGACGAACAGGCCGACGCGGGTGAGCGAGGAGATCGCGGACCGCTGGACGTCGGTGACCAGCGTGTTCACCGAATGCGGCCAGGTGGGCGACGGGTGGGCCAGTACGTCCGGCAGCCGGTCGCGGACGAGCAGGACCAGCGCGCCGGTCAGCACTCCGCCGACGGCCAGGGACCAGCCGATCACGGGCACGCGGCGGGTCCATGAACGGGGCCCGGTGAGCCACAGCAGGGCCACGGCGGCGATGCCGAGCACGGTGGTCAGCGTCTGGATCGGGCCGAGGGCCGGTTTGGTGAAGCCGCGGGCGGTGGAGACGCCGCTCAGGTTCAGGCCGGCGTGGCGCAGGTCCGGGAGCACGTCCCACTGCCCGTCGTCGGTGCGCGCGGCCAGGTCGGAGGAGGCCGAACCGGCGCCGCCGCCCAGCACGTACGGCCCGACCACGGCGAGCGCTCCCGCGATGTCGCCGGTGGCGAGCGCCGCGGTCACCTGGACGCGCACCCCGGGCCGGGCGTCGGCCGGCACCACCGCGACCAGGGCGTCGGTGGTGGCGGCCATGCTCGGGGCATCCAGCACGAAGGTGGGGAAGTCGGCCGGCCGGCGGCCTGCGGCGAGGTCGTCGAGGGCGGCGTCCAGGCCCTCGCGAAACGCGGCGAAGTCGGCGGAGGGGTGGCCCTGCACGTTGGCGATCAGGTCCCCGAAGTACAACTCGGCGACGCCGCCGACGTTGGCCAGGATCGGCCGCAGATCCAGGACCAGCCGCAACTCGGGCTGCTCGCCGCGCAGGTAGCCGATCGTGTTGGCGATCTGCGTGTCGACGATGCCGCGCAGGGTCGCGGGCGGCAACACGGTCTTGAGGTTGGCGGTCACCACCGACGGCGGCACGGGCATCCGCGCCAACAGGTCCCGGGTGACCTGGGCGGCGGCCGGATCGACCAGGACCTCGTCGTACATCCGGTTGTAGGCCCGCTCGTCGTCGAGCGCGCCCTGATAGAAGGCCCGATTGAGCACGGTACTCCGAGCAATCCCGGCCAAGCCCAACACGACCACGGCCAGGGTCAAAACCAGCGCGGCAACCCCCCGAAGCACCACCACCCACCGACCGACACCCATCCCCCCACGCTCACCCGCCCACCGCACCCCCGCGATCCCGGCGACCCATCCGGGGGAGCGGGGCGGGGGCGGGGAGGCCCTCGGGGGAGGGGCGGGGCGTGGGTCGTGGGGCAGGCCGCGCCCCGCCGGCATGCGGGGCTCAGAGGCGTGGGGTTTTCGACGAAGCGGGTGCGTTGCTCGGCGGAAGGGCGGCCGGCAGCGGCGGGGTGGGTGGGCGGTCGGGTCGGGTCTGCCGGTGGGCCTTCCCGGGTGGGTCGGGCGTGTTCGGCGGGCGCGGCGTCTTTGGTTGCGTGGGCTGGTGCGGGGCTGGTCAGTGTCGTCGGGTGGGCCGCCGCCGGCGTGCGGGGCTCCGAGGGTCGGGGTGCCCGGTGAGGCGGGTGTGTTGCTCGGCGAGACCCGGCCGGCAGGAGCGGGTGGGTGGGCGGTCGGGTTGGGTCTGCCGGTGGGCTTCCTGGGTGGGTCGGGCGTGTTCGGCGGGCGCGGCGTCTTTGGTTGCGTGGGCTGGTGCGGGGCTGGTCAGTGTCGTCGGGTGGGCCGCCGCCGGCGTGCG
>NZ_JBHZAE010000001.1:1623158-1624515 GCF_042754105.1 Embleya sp. NPDC059237
GTGCGGGGCTCCAAGACTTGGGGCTCCCGACGGGACGTGTGTGTTGCTTGGTGAAAACCGGCCGGCAGCGGCGGGGTGGGTGGGCGGTCGGGTTGGGTCTGCCGGTGGGCTTCCTGGGTGGGTCGGGCGTGTTCGGCGAGAGCCGCGCTTTTGGTTGCGTGGGCCGGTGCGGGGCTGGTCAGAGTCGCCGGGTTGGGCGCCGCCAGCGTGCGGGGCTCCAAGACTTGGGGCTCCGGACGAGGCGTGTGTGTTGCTTGGTGAAAACCGGCCGGCAGCGGCGGGGAGGGTGGGCGGTCGGGTCGAGTCTGCCGGGGGGCTTCTCGGGTGGGGCGGGTGGTTTCCGGCGGGCGTCGCGCTTGTGGCTGCGGAGGGCCGGTGCGGGGCTGGTCAGAGTCGTCGGGTGGGCGCCGCCAGCGTGCGGGGCTTCGAGGCGCGGGGCTCCTGGCGAGGGGGGTGTGGTGCTCGGTGAAAACCGGCCGGCAGCAGCGGGGGGCGGGTGGCCGGGTCGGGTCCGCCGAGGAGCCTTCCTGAGTGGGTCGGCGCCGTTCGGGGCGTTTGGAAGGGAGTTGGGGTTCGGAACCGGATCGCGGTGGGTGGTTTTGGGCTTCGAGCTTCGGTGACCTGCAGTTTTGCGGGGGCAGGGGGCGAAGTCGGGCGTCGAGTTCCGGTTTCGTGTCCTTCGACCCCCTTACGGCCGCGTGGAGACCGAATTTGTGCAGTGGAAATCGACTTCACGTGCTGCGACGTCACAGAGGCCAACGAGGAGACCGAAAGTGCCCTGTGGGCTTCGAAACCGGATCCCGAGCCACCCGAAACAGCCCCCAGTAGCGCTGACCTGCGGGTTTCCTTCACGCAAAGGCTGCGGCACCCCACGGGATCCGGTTTCGTGAACCAACGCCACCACACGCCCACCACGCGCCCGCTGCACCCGAAATCACCCGGCCCACTCGGGAAGGCGCCCGGCAGACCCGACCCAACTCCCCACCCTCCCGCCGCTGCCGGCCGGTTTTCGCCGAGCAACACACCCGCCTCACCGGGCGCCCCCGTCTCGGAGCCCCGCACGCTGGCGGCGGCCCACTCGGCGACTCTGACCGGCCCCGCACCGGTCCACGCAACCAAAGACGCCGCTCTCGCCGAACACGCCCGACCCACCCGGGAAGTCCCCCGGCAGACCTGACCTGACCCTTCACCCTTCCCGCCGCTGCCGGCCGGTTTTCCCGCCGAGCGATACACGCGTCTCGTCGGGAGCCCCGCGTCTTGGAGCCCCGCACGCTGGCGGCGGCCCACTCGGCGACTCTGACCGGCCCCGCACCGGTCCACGCAACCAAAGACGCCGCTCTCGCCGAACACGCCCACG
>NZ_JBHZAE010000001.1:1624611-1681752 GCF_042754105.1 Embleya sp. NPDC059237
CGACCCGGGAAGCCCCCCGGCAGACCCAACCCGACCGCCCACCCACCCGCTCCTGCCGGCCGGGTCTCGCCGAGCAACACACTCGTCTCGTCGGGAGCCCCGCCTCTTGGAGCCCCGCACGCTGGCGGCGGCTGACCACCCGGCTCTGACCGGCCCCGGACCAGCCGGCCCGCAACCAAAGACGCCGCGCCCGCCGGAAACGCCCAGCCCACTCGGGAAGCCCCCTCGGCAAACTCGACCCGATTGCCCTCCTGCCCCGCCGCTGCCGGCCGGTTTTCGCCGAGCAACATGCCCATCTCGTTGGGAGCCCCGAGTCTCGAAGCCCCGCACGCCGGCGGCGGCCCACGCACGAGCCGGACCAACCCCGCACCGGTTACCCGGCAACCAGAAGCGCAACGGGTGCCGGGAGCGGCCGAGCCAATCGGGCAGACCCTCTGCCCGACGCGTGATCCCGCGTGCGTCGCAGCCGGTGTTCGAGCCCGATCCGGGGTGCCGGGTGGTGGATTCGGCGGAGCCGAGTCGGATACGACCCCGGCCCCCCGGCCCGGCCCGCGCCGAGGGCGGGCCGGGCCGGCCGGCGAATGCCGCCGACCCGACCCCGGCCGCCTCTCTCGACCTCGCCTCCGCCGCCCACCCCCTACCCGGCCGCCCGCACCTCCGCCGCATGCTCGTGCAAACGGATCACCGCCTCCGCCACCGTGTCGACCGTGGCCGTTTCCATGTGCGACCACAGCGGCAGTGTCAGGACCCGGTCGGCGATGTCGTCCGTTACCGGCAGACTCCGCGCCGGCAGGTGGGCGTAGGCCTTTTGGCGGTGTACCGGGGGGTGGAAGTAGCGGCGGGAGTCGATGCCCTCCGCCTTCAGCGCCCGCGCCAGCGTGGGGACGTCGAGGCCGAACGGCTCCGGGTCGATCACCAGCGTCAGGTCCTTCCACGTCGATACGTCGCCCTCGGCGAGTACCGGCAACCGCACACCCGGGACGTCTCGGATTGCCGTCGCGAATGTCGCGACCAGGTCGGTGCGCGTGCGTACCCGCTCCGGCAGGCCCCGCAGGGAGACCAGGGCCAACGCCGCGTGGAGTTCGGACATCCGGGCGTTCAGGCCCGGGAAGACGCAGTCGTAGTCGCCCGGGTTGCCGTACCCGCGCCCCAGTCGGCATGCCTGGGCCAGGCCCTCGTCGCGGGTCGCGATCAGGCCGCCCTCGCCCGCGACGACCACCTTCGTCGGGCTGAGCGAGAAGACCTCCGCCGCGCCGAAGCCGCCGATCGGGGTCCCGGCGCGCCGGCTGCCCAGCGCGTGTGCCGCGTCGTAGAGGAGCGGTACGCCCGCGTCGTCGGCGACCTGGGCCAGCTCCTCGACCCGACACGGGGTTCCGTACACGTGCGTGGCCATCAGCGCCGAAGCCCCGGACTCGGCCAGCAACTTCGCCGCGTCGGCCGGGTCCAGGGTCAGCGTGTCCGGGTCGACCTCGGCGAACACCGGCACCGCCCCGGCCCAGTGCGCCGCATGCGCCGTGGCCGAGAAGGTGAAGCCCGGCATCGCCACCGAGCCGTTGACCCCCATCGCCTGGAGCGCGAGCATCAGCCCGCTCGTGCAGTTGGACACCGCCACCACATACGGCACTTCGAGGTGCGCCGCCGCGGCCTCCTCCAACTCGCGGACCGTGGACCCGTCGGTCAGCTGACCGCCCGTCAAAATCGTGTCCAGGCGCCGCGCCAACTCCTCCCGCTCGGGCACCCGTACCCGCGTCAGCGGCAGGCCCTCCGCGAACAGCGCCGTTCCGCCGAGCACCGCCGGCTTGCCGGTCACCGCCATGTCCCATCCCCCCTGAATTCCCCGGGATACCCCGGATCCGTCGAACCTGTCCCCACCGACTCGGAATCGGCCGCGACCGGCATCGTCTGCCGCACGGGCACACGCCGCCGTCTCCGCTCCGAACCGCCGCCCTTCACGGTCTCGGTCCGTTCCGGTTTCGACACCGCGAGCAACACCAGCACGAACGGGAACACCTGGACCCGTTCGCGGGTGAGGATGCCGAAGTTGCGGATGTTCGCGAACGCCAGCGCGAACACCAGTGTGTAGACGATCACGAAGGCCACGTAGGGTCTTCGGATCAGCAGACCCGGAATACGTTTCAACCGGGGCAGCGCCACCACGAACAGGCCCATCAACACCACGCCTTCCAGCGAAGCGACCAGGGCCTGGATGTTGTGCGCCTCGAACGGGAACGGCCGGAACAGCACGGTCACCAACGACTGCGGCAACGCGGCCGGCGAGATCGCCAGCGCCGCCTGGTCGTCCACCGCCTGGGCCGAACCGCCCTGCGCGGTCTGCGTCTGGGTCTTGGCGATTACCTGGTTGGCCTGTGCGGCGCCGATGCCTGGCGTACCGAAGAAGGTGCCCACCTGCTGGAGCGCGAGCACGCAGCCCACCCCGAGCACCACGATGCCGAAGGCCGCGCGCAACGGGCCCAGCGCGGAGGCCTGTTGCGGCCGGTTGCGCAGCAGATACCCCACGCACAACCCGCACAGGAGCAGCACCGTCACGTGCGGTCGCACCATCGTGGTGCCCACCGCGCCCAGGATCAGGAACACGAACGCCCCGCGCTTGCGCACCAGAAGCAGCGCCACGCCGTAGGCGGCCATCCCCAGCGTGAACATCATCCACGTGTCCTTGCCGATCCCCGACGGCCAGAACAGCAGGGACGGCAGGAAGAACAGCAGCTTGCCGTAGCGGCGCCGATCGCCGTCCGGGTATGCCACGTTGAACGCGCGCCAGAACAGGTACAGCCCCCAGAACCCGAGCCACGAGTAGACCAGGTAGCCCGCGAGCAGGGACTGGCCGACGATCGCGTACACGATCCCGGTGACGATCATGATGAAGCCGGTGCCGATCACCTTGCGGCCGATGTCCACGGTGAAGTCGCCGTCCCGGAAGTGCGGCGCGATGGCCCGCCCGACCAGGTCGTAGGTCGCCGCGTCGGCGCGACCCTCGTAGAGCACGAAGGACATCCAGTAGCGGGCGAAGCACGCGAGCAGCTTGGCGACCAGTGCGCCGATCACCAACCGCCGTACCCACGGCGGCTCGTCGCGGGAGAACCGGGACAGCAACGGCACGCTGACGGTCAGCAGCAGCGGAAAGACGATCAGCGCGCCCCAGGTGTCGTAGGGGCGATACTCCATCGCCCACGCGAACACCGAGACGTAGACACCCACGGCGGCGAGCGCGAGCAGCGAACCCCACGGCAGCCGCGGCGAACGACCCGTCCACCGGGTGAACCACGCAAGTCGGGACGACAACGGAACTCCTTGCAGGAACGGCGAACCGGCGCGACGCGGGACGGCGGTGGCGCGCGCGGAACCGGCTCGGACCGGTCCGGCGCGGCATCGGCCGCGGGGTCAGAACACCTCCAAGTCCCCCAGGGAGAGCTGCCACGAGCGCAGGTCGTGGACGTCGATCGGATGCGGGTGCACGGGTCGCGCGACCAGGAGCATGCCGGTGCGCGGCGGTGTGGCGTAGCCCGCGTAGCGGGCCGCGCGGGCCGCCTCCGAGCCGCGCGCCAGGTGCGTCGCGACGTGATCGCACCCGGACATGGCCACCCCGGAGAACAGGGTGCGCGCGGTGTCCCGATCGCCCGGGCGGACCACCATCTGGGACAGCGTGAACTCGACCAACGGCCCGCGCAGGCGCGGCCGGCCGAACACCACGCCGGTCAACTCGCCGTTCTTGTAGGAGGCGACGATCCGGTAGTCCAGGCCCGGCGCATCCCCGTAGCGCCAGCGCAGGAAGTCGCCGGTGAGCGCGGTGCGCAGCCTGTCGTGCCCGATCGCCGCGTCGCCCGCGTCGGCCTCGGCGACCAGCTCGTCGAAGCCGATGGCGGCCCGGGGATCGGAGAAGAACTGACGGGCGGTGGGGAAGCGGCAACGGGCCGCCGGATCCACCGAGTTCCAGGTCTGCGAAGTGCCGGTCAGGTCACCCGAGGCCCGCAACTCCTTGAGCCCGCGCGCGAAGGCGAGCGGCCGGATCGGGTGCAGCGAGATCGGTACCTTCCCGACCTCCTGCCAGCCCATCTTCAGATAACCGGGCAGGCTGTTGCCGTTGGGGGTGTTGAACACCAGCGCGGTGTCCGCCTCGATCCGCTCCAGCAGATCCGTGGTCAGCCGGCGGAACAGGCCGCGGCCCTGCACGTCGGGATGGGTGGCGGTGTCCACCGCGCGCACCGCCCGGATCACCTCGCCGCCGAGGACGAACTCCCAGCGCAGGAAGAGCCGTACGGCCACCACGCGACCGTCGGCGCTCTCCGCGACCAGGCCCGGGCTGGCGCCGAACGGGTTGTCCCGATGCTTCCAGCGGAAGAACTCCGAGGTGCGCTCGCCGGTCGGCCCGCCGGACAGCGCCGTGCCCAGCAGGTCCAACACCCGGGGCTCGTCGTGTTTGCCCAGTTCCCGGACGGTGAAAGGCGAATTCCCGCGTTCCTGCCCACTCACCGCGACCCCTCCAACACTCTCGCGTACACATCCTCGATCCGCCGCTGGGCGCCCGCGACGTCGAACTCGGCGGAACGCTTGTGCGCCGCCTCGCCGCACGCCCGCCGGCGCGCCGGGTCCGCGGCGAACGCCGCCAGCGCGTCGCCGAACGCCCGGGGATCACCCGGCGGCACCACCACGCCCTCGATCCCGTCCGTGACGATCTCGGGCATCCCCCCGACGGCGGTCACCACCGACGGCAGGCCCACCGTCATCGCCTCCATCAACGAGACCGGCAGCCCCTCCTGACGCGAACTCAGCGCGAACACGTCGAAGGCGGACAGCAGCGTCGGCACGTCGCCGCGCGAGCCGGTGAAGACCACCGACCCCTTGAGGTCGACCCGGTTGGCCCGCTCGCGCAGGGTCGCCTCCAGCGGCCCCGAGCCGATCAGCACCAGGAGCGCGCCCACATGCCGCTCGCGGACCCGGGCATGCGCGTCCAGCAGGCCCAACTGGTCTTTCTTGGGCGTGAAGTTGGCCACTGTGCCGACGATGAAGGCGTCCTGGTCCAGGTCCAGCATCCGGCGGGCCCGCTCCCGGGCGCCGGGACCGGCGAACGCGTCGCCGAGGTCCGGGCCGTGATGGATCACCGTCGGGCTGACCCCGGGGCGCAGCCGGCCCGGGACGATGCTGTCGGCCACCGCCGACGAGACCGCGATCACGCCGCTGTTGCGCCGGTACGTCCACGCGTTGGCGAGCCGGGTGGGCCGCCGATAGCGCGGCCACATGTTGTGCTCGGTGTGCACGATCGGCACGCCGGCCGCCACCACGCGGGCGGCGACCGCCGGAACCGGCATGTGCGTGTGGATCAGCCCGTAGCCGCGCGCCCGCACCAGGGTGCGCAGCCGCAGCGGCCAACGCCGCCCGCCGCCCAGGCAGTGCACCGTGATGCCGAGCCCGCGCAGCGTCGGCACCAGCGCGTCCTTCCACGGCAACACGTAGGCGACCTCGACCTCGTAGCGTTCGTCGTCCAGGTGACGGGCGCAGTTGACCAGCAACTGCTCGGCACCACCGCGCCCCAGGCCCTTGGCGAGCCACAGGACACGAACGCGCTCTCCCATCAGCGATCCTCCGAGCCGAGTTCGACGGTGGACCACGTGTCGAAGTGCGGACCCAACCGCGCACCGTCACCGGCGCCGTTGTGCAGCGCCCGCTCGGCGGCCGACTGCACCCGGAAGCCGGCGGCGCCGTCCTCGGTCGAGGCGGGCGGCCCGGTGCGTTGCGAGCCGTGACCGTGCTCGTTCGACTCCGGCTCACCGTCGGTGAGTTGGTTGCGTTTGGCCCAGCTCGGCGCGGGCCGCTCGGCGTCCTCCTCCGGCTCGGTCGGCGTCCCGCCGGAGCGACCGCGCAGCACCAGGCCGCCGGCCGCGCCCGTACGGCCCACCGAGCCGATCCGCGACCCGCGCCCCAGGCCGCCGCCCATCGCCCCGGTCGGATCCACGCCCAGCAGTGCGACGCCGGCGATCGGTACCCCGGTCCGGGTCAACAGCTCGCCCACCCGAGACGCCTGATCGGCCGTCAGGTTGCCGCTGCGGGCCACCACCAGCATCGCGTCGGCGTGTTGTACCAGGTCGTTGGTGTCGTTCGCGTACATCAGCGGCGCGCTGTCCACCAGCACCACGTCCGCGTGGTGCCGGGCGCGCTGGACCACCTCGCCGGCGCGCAGCAGCAGTGCGGCCGGGTAGGCGGCCGGCGCCCCGGCGGTGATCAGCCGCACATTCGGGATGTTCGTCCCGCGCACCACGTCGCCGAGGTCGATCTCCTGCTCGGCCAGCAGGACTTCCGACATGCCCTTGCCCGGCTTGGCGCCCAGGTACAGATGGGTGGCCGGGTTGCGGAAGTCGCAGTCCAGGACCAGCACCGAGCGGCCCGCCTCGGCCAGTGCCGCGGCCAGGTTGGCCACCGTGCTGGTACGCCCGTCGCCCGGCTTCGAGGACACCACCAGGATCACCGGCGCCGGATCGCTGACCCGGCGCACCGGCATCGCGGTGGCCCGGGTCTGCCGCGGGTCGGCGCCGCCGAGCCGATAGGCGAGCCCGGGCGGGCCGGTGAGCAACAGCGCCGAACGCAGCGTGCGATACGCCTCCGCGACCGGGCTGTCCGGGCGCCCCGCGACCAGCACCGCGTGCCCGGCGCGCTGCCGGCGCGGGGCCCTGGGCACCTCGGCGATCACCGGGAGGCCGAACGCGTCCTCCAACTGGATCCGCCCGCGCAGCCGCACGTCCATCCGGTCGACCATGAGCGCGGCGATCAACCCGAGCGCGAGGCCCAGAGCCGCGGCGAGCGCGATCCGCAACGGCCGCGAAGTCGGCGCCAGGATGCTGGTGGTGGAGTCGGCCGTGCTCTTGAGGCCGTCCATCACCTCGATCTTCGGGTCGTTCAGCGGGTTGACCAACTCCTGCTGCTGCCCCACGAGGGTGGTGTACTGGGTCCGCTTCGCGTCGAACTCGGCCTGGAGGGTGGCGCGTTTGGTGGTGTTCTTGTCCAGCGCGTCGATGTCGGCCTTGAGCTTGTCCAACTGGGCGGTCATGCTGTCGGCCTGACCCTGCCGGGTCTTGCGCTGCGAGTCGGCGAACGCGGCCACCGTCTCCTGGGCCCACGCGCTCGCCAGATCCTCGGCGGCCTTGCGGCCGGGCGCCTTCGCGGAGATGGTCACCAGGCCCAGATTCGGGTTCAGTTGCGAGGTGACCTTGGCCGCGAGCACCGCCGGATCCGGGTTGTTCAGCCGCTTCGCCACCCGGCGGGCCACCTCGCCGCCGTCGGTCATCAGTTGCACCGGCGCGAGATTGAACTCCTTCGCCGAGTTCGGCGCGGGCAGCACGTTGACCGAGGCGGTCCACTGGTTGCCCGTGCCCTTGGGGTCCGATGGGGTCAGGATCAGCCCCGCGAGCAGTCCGATCGCCAGACAGGCGAGCACCAGCGGCCAACGACGCTGGAGAACGGAGAAGTAGCTAGAGGTTTCCACCGGTCCCCCTCCGGTTCGAGGTGCCACCGCGCGATGGGACCGCGGGGCAGGCCAAACGTAGAGCACGCGGGGTGCCGAACGACCCCTCGACTGTGCCGGAAGTGTGGAGATTCCGTCGAGATCCGACCCGCCGTGTTCGCGCGGCCGTCACCGCACCGGACCTGACAACCCGTCACGGCCCGCTCCGGGATCGAGTGCCCGGGCATAGAACGCGACCATCCGGTCGCAAACGCTGTCGATCGTGTACTCCTCGCCGAAACGTCGATACGCCGCTTCCGCGCGCATCGCGGTTTTCTCCCGCTCCGTCAGGGCCGAGACCAGCGCCGTCGCCAGCGCCTCGGGCGAATCCGGCGGCACCAGGGCCGCACAGTCGCCCGCCCCGGTGATTTCGCGCACCGGGGGCAGGTCGCTGGTGACGATCGGCGTCCCCACCCCCATCGCCTCGATCAGCACGCTGCCCAGGCCCTCCCAACGCGAGGGCAGTACGAACACATCGGCCGCGCCCATCAGATCGGGCACGTCGTCGCGATATCCCAGGAACCGTACGGGCTCCACCCCGTCCCGGGAATCCCCGGCCAGGCCGGCCGCCGCCTTCCGCAACGACGCGGTCTGCCCACCGGGCGGACCGGCCAGCAACAGCACCGCGTCCGGCACCTCGCGGCGCACCGACGCGAACGCCGCGAGCAGCACGTCCAAGCCCTTCTGGTATTCCTGCCGGGCCGCGGTGACCAGCACCGGCACGTCGGCGCCCAGGCTCAACTCGGCCCGGGTGTACGCCCGTCGCTCGCGCGCGGCGGCCAGCGCCTCGGGATCGCGTCCGCGCGGCACCACCTCGATCCGCGACCGGCGCACGCGCAACCGGCGCGACATCACTTCGGCCACATGCTCGGTCAACGCGTGGAACCGGCGCACCCCCTGCCCGCTGGCCGCGTCCAGACCCTGAGCGGCGCGCAGCTTCCACGGCCGAATCCCGGGCTGGGTACGCATCTCCGCCCCGTAGGAGGTGTTGACCAGGCTCGACACGACCGGAACACCGGTCGCCAGCGCGGCGATTCGCCCGGCGATGTCCGCCTCGTACAGGGTCGTGTGCACCAGGTCCGGTCGGCGATCGCGGATCACCCGCGCCAACCCGCGCACCGAACCTGCGCGCGAGCCACGATGCACCCCGAACAGCGACGCGCCCGCCTCCACCAACTCCGGTTGAAACCCGTCTAGATCCAGGAGATACGCGACATCGAGGGTGATGCCGCGCCGGATCAGTCCCGGAGCCATTGCCGCCGCCGCGCGTTCGGCGCCGCCGACCCGATCCACGCTGTCGATCACCTGGAGCACGTGCACTTGCCTCACCCCTGCCATCCCCCGCGCTCTCCCGACGCGGCCGTCGGTCACGGGACGCCCCCACCCCGCACCGCCGAGCATGTCATCGATACGCCCCCGGCGGGGCGGGATTCGTGACAACCTGTCACCCCATGGGGACAACGACCGATCGGCGTGGGGTCCTGCACGTCGTGACCGACCCCCGACGACGGGGTTCACAGGCGTTCGCCCACGATCTGGACGCGGCGCTGCGCGATCGAGGGCGGTCATCGGCGGTCGTCGCGCTGGCCGGTACCGGGGAGATGGACTTCCCCGTGCTCGGACCGGGGCGACTGCACCCGAGCACGCTGCGCGAACTGCGCCGACGGGCGGCGGGCGCGGGCGTGGTGATCGCCCACGGCTCGACCACGCTGGACGCGTGCGGGATCGCCCTCGCGGGCACCGGGACGCCGTTCGTCTACGTGAACATCGGCGACCCCCGACACTGGGCGCGCGACGCGCTGCGCCGGGCCCGGGTGGGGCTGTTGCTGCGCCGGGCGGCGGCGATCGCCTCGGTGTCGCCGACGGGTCGGGAAATCCTGCTGCACACCTACCGGTTGGCGCCCGGTCGGGTACGGGCGATCCCCAACGGGCGGCGTCCGGAGCGGTTCCCGCCACCGGACTCGACCGATCGGTCCAAGGCCCGCGCCGAGTTGGGGCTGCCGCCGGGCGCGACGGTGCTCGTCGTGGTCGGCGCGCTGGCCGTGGAGAAGCGCGTCGCGCTGGCCATCGAGGCATTCGCACAGCTTGTGGAAGGGGCTTCGGAGCGTGTCGAGGCGGCGCCGGACGGTGCCGAACTCCCGGTCTACCACCTGCTCGTGGCCGGCGAGGGCCCCGAGCGTGCGGCCCTGGAGGCGCTGGCCGCGCGCCGCGCCCCGGGGCGGGTCACCTTCACCGGCAACCTCGCCGATCCGGGCCCGGTGTACCACGCCGGCGACGTGCTGGTGCTCTCCAGCACCAGCGAGGGCGTGCCGGGAGTCCTGGTCGAGGCGGGCATGACCGCGATCCCGGCCGCCGCGACCGACGTCGGATTCGTTCGCGACGTGGTGGTGGACGGGGTCACCGGGGCGCTCGCCGAGGTGGGCCCCGGCGCCGGGGATCCGGCCCCGCTGGTCGCCGCGATCCACCGGGTGTTGGCCGACCGCGACGCGATGGGGCGTGCGGCCAGAGCCCGTTGCCTGGAACGACACGCGATGGAGACCGTGGTGGACGCGTGGACCGCGCTGCTCGACGAACACACGCGCTGACACCGCGGCGTCGAGGGAAGGATCGGGACGACGCCTCGGCGTCGAACGCAGGACTCGGGACGGGGCGTGAGCCCCGATTCCCGTACAGCCGAATGCGACTCGTGGGGAGATCGCATGTGCCAAGGTTGTTGTCGAACCAGGGAGGGGGAGTCCGTGGGGGAGTCTGTGGGGGGTGCCGTCGGCATGCCCGGCGACGGCATGAGCAGAATCGGCGATCTCGGCCGCGCGGCCCGGCATGCCCGACCCGGCGGCAGCGTCGACGAACCCGCCGATCACCGAACACACGTCAACGGAGCGCCCCTCGCGGGCCACGGGGGAGCGACCACGCCGACCATCGACAGTCGCACCGGCACCGGACGACACGCAGCGCCCACGGCCGGCGTCGGCAGCGGCACCGGCCGCATCGCCGCCGCCCAGGCACCCGATCCCGAGGTCAAGGGACCACCGCCGGAACTGCGCTTCAAGCGGCGCACCAGCCTGTTCCGCGGCATCCGGGAGTTGTGGCACTCGCGCGAACTCGTGCGCACCCTGGCCGAGCGCGACCTCAAGGCCCGCTACAAACAAGCCGTTCTCGGCTTCGCCTGGGCGATCATCACGCCCGTCCTGCTGATGCTGGTGTTCACCATCGTCTTCCAGCGGGTGGGCAACCTCAGCGAGACCGCGCACAAGTACGACGTGCCCTATCCGCTGTTCAGCTACCTGGGCCTGCTCCCGTGGACGTTCTTCATGTCCTCGGTCACCCAGGGCTCGTCCTCGCTGGTGTCCAACGGGCCGCTGCTGAACAAGGTCTACTGCCCGCGCGAGGTCTTCCCGTTCGCCACCGTGATCGTGGCCACCGTCGACATGCTGATCGCGTCGAGCGTGCTGGTGGTGCTGTTCGCGGCCTACACCACGCCGCCCGCCGCGACCATGTGGGCGTTGCCGATCCTGCTGCTCATCCAATTCGAGGTCACCCTCGGCGTGGTGCTCGTGTTGTCCGCGGCGGTGGTCTACTTCCGCGACATCCGACATGTGCTGCCGCTGCTCATGCAGATGGGCATGTTCGCCACCCCGGTCGCCTACGGCATGGACCAGATCACCAAGGACTGGCTGCTGCCCTACGTGATCAGCAACCCGCTCGCCGCGGTGATCGACGGCTACCGGCGCTCGATCCTGTACGGACAACAACCCGACTGGGAACTCACCGGTGCCGCCGGTGCATCGGCGACCGTGCTGCTTGTCGTCGGCTACAAGATCTTCAAGAAGCTCGAGGCGGGGATCGCCGATGTCGCCTGACCGCACGTCGACCGCGCTTGCGCCGGCCAAGCCGGGCACCCTCGCGCCGGGCACGATCCAGGCCGAACACCTGTGGAAACGCTTTCGCGCGGACAGCCAACGCATGCTGCTCCGGGACAACCTGGGCCGCATCGCGCGCAAGTTGTCCGGCCGCGACCAGGCCGACTGGCGCTGGGCGTTGCGCGACATCCACATCCACATCGACCCCGGCGAGGCGGTCGGCCTGATCGGCTCCAACGGGTCGGGCAAATCGACGCTGCTCAAGATGCTCACCGGCGTGATGTACCCCTACGCCGGCCGGCTCCAGGTGCGCGGCCGGGTCGGTGCGCTGATCGAGGTGCGCGCGGGCATCCACCCGGACCTGACCGGTCGTGAGAACGCCTTCCTGTACGGCTCGTTGCTCGGCCTCAAGCGAGCCGAGGTGGCCAAACGCTTCGACGACATCGTCGACTTCGCCGAACTGGGCACGGCGATCGACCGGCAGGTGAAGTGGTACAGCTCCGGAATGCAGATGCGCCTCGGCTTCGCGGTCGCCGCGTTCCTGGAGCCGGACGTGCTGCTCGTCGACGAGGTACTTGCCGTCGGCGACGCGCTGTTCCAGCAAAAATGCCTGGACCGGATGCGGGTGGTGCTCGAACAGGGCACCACGCTGGTCCTGGTCTCGCACGACCTGGCGTCGGTCGAGTCGATCTGCACGCGCGGCATCTGGCTGGAGCAGGGCGAGATCCGCACCGATGGCCCGATCCGGCAGGCGCTGCGCGGATATCGGGACAGCGTCGAGGAGGAGACGGAGGCGCGCACCCGCACCGACGAGGCGATCCGCACCACTTACGTCGACGTGCGCGGCGTGGACACCGCCGGTCCCACCACCAACCGGTCGATGGTCGTCGAGGCCGACTTCGTCGGCGACTTCCGCGGCTCGGCCACCGTGCACATCGGCGTCACCGAGGGCACCGCGAGCCCGGTCTTCACCACCCGCCGCGACGTGCGGTTCGGCCCGTCGGGCACCCGGGTCAAGTGCACCCTGGACCGACTGCCGTTGCCCCGGGGGCGCTACGCGCTGTGGATCGGCGTCTACGACGGCGACGGACATCCCCTGACCGCCTGGCATCCGGCCAAACAGTTCGACGTGGCCGGTCCCGAACTCGACACCCCGCCGCGCGCGGTCGTGCTCGCCGCGCCGGTCTACGTCGACCACACCTGGGAGGGGTGAACGAGCGTGCGCATCCTGGTGTGTCCGCACGACATGCAACTGGGCGGCAGCTCGATCAACGCGGTGGACCTGGCCCGCGCGGTGCGCGACCTCGGCCACGAGGTGTGGGTGATGGGCCGTCAGGGCCCGCTGCGACAAAGGGTCGCCGCCGCGGGCCTGCCGCTGCTCGCGCTGCCCGAGCGCGCGCACGTACGTCCCTCGCCCGCCGTCTCGCGCGCCATCGCGGCGGCGGTGCGCCGGCATCGCATCGACGTCGTGCACACCTACGAATACTGGCCGCTGGTCGAGGCGTTCCTGGGCGCGTTCGTCCCGCGCGGCACGCCCGTGCTGGGCACGATCATGTCGATGGGCAGCCTGCCGCCGTACTTCCCGCGCACCGGCGTGCCGCTCACCCTCGGCTACGGCGACCTCTACGAGGAGACCGGGGTGGTGCGCGGCCTGGAGGGTGCCCGCGTGCACCTTCTCGAACCGCCGGTGGACACGGCGATCGATCACCCGATCACGGAGGGGGCCGACGCCGAGGTCGACGTGGACGCCTTCGCCGCGGAACACGGGTTGCGGGGGCCCGCGCCCACCGTGGTGCTGGTCTCGCGCCTGGCCCGCCACCTCAAGCAGGAACATCTGGAACGCACCGTCGACGCGGTGGCCCGGCTTTCCCCGAAGTTGCCCGGGTTGCGGCTGGTGCTGGTCGGTGGCGGCTCGATCGAAAACGAACTCCAGGCCAGGGCCGCGGCGGCGAACGCCGAACTGGGCCGGCGCGCGATCGTGCTGACGGGCGAGATGGCCGATCCGCGACCGGCGTACGCATTGGCCGACGTGGTGGTCGGGATGGGCAGTTCGGTGCTGCGCGGGATGGCCTTCGGCAAACCCACCGTGGTGGTCGGCGAGCAGGGGTTCAGCAAACCGGTCACACCCGAGACGATCGGCGAATTCGACGGCCTCGGTTTCTACGGCCTGGGCGCGGGCCGGGTGCCCGTCGAACAGGACGCATTGGTCGACCAGTTGACCACGCTGTTGGACGACCGGGCCGAGCGCGAGCGCATCGGCGCCTGGTCGCTCGACCTGGTCCGCGAGCGCTTCGCGCTGGACAGCCAGGCGCTGCGGCTCGTGGACTGGTACGAACAGGCCCGCGCCGAACACCCGCCCGCCCGCGGTCGGGTCGGCGAGGCGGTGCGCGTCGGCGGACGTCTGGTCGGCTTCAAGGCCGGGCAGCGCGGTCAGGCACTGCGCCGGCGCACCCGGGGCGGGCGCGGAGCCTCGGCCCGATGACCCGGCCGGCGGGGCTGACCCTGCTGCACGTCGGGGCCTTCTCCGGGTCGGTGCCCGCGCTGTGCCGGGCACTCGCGGAGCGCACAGAGGTGGCCGTGCACGACCTGATGCCGCTGGCCCGCGCGCCGGGGCTGGCCGCCGCCCGGCTGCGGGCAGTGCAGGAGGCGCGGCGGGCCGGTCCCGGAACGCCGTGGACCAAGACCGGCGCGTGGACGGCGGCGCTGGACCGCCGGGTGCGCTCGCGCGGACTGCTCGACCCGGGGCGGCCGGTGCTGATCGTGCAGACGCTGCCCGCGCTGACCCCGCCACCGGGCGTGCGCTACGGCGTGTACACCGACCGGGTCGGCCTGGAGGGCGCGGCGGTCGGCGGTGTGCATCGATCCCGGTACTCCGACGGGTGGTTGGCCCGGGAGCGGCGGTTGTTGCTGGGCGCGCACCGGGTGTTCGTGATGGGGCCCAGCACGGCCGACGTGCTGGTGCGCGAGTACGGCCTGGCCGCCGATCGGGTGCACGTGGTCGGCTCCGGGACCAACGCCGAACCCGCGCCGGAGGGCGATCCCGGTTCGGGCGCCGCGGATCCGCCCCGGCTGCTGTTCGTGGGCACCCAGTGGGAGCTCAAGGGCGGCCCGCTCCTGCTCGCCGCCTTCGCCCGGCTCCACGCCCGCGACCCGCGCCACCGGCTGACGCTGGTCGGCAGCGGTCCGGCGGGGGAGTTGCCGGTCGGGGTGACCGCGCTGGGCCGCGTGCCGCACACCGCGATGGGCGCCGCGTACGCCGCCGCCGACGCGGTGGTCATCCCCACGCACATGGAGGCGTTCGGGATCGCCCTGATCGAGGGCCTGATTCGGGGGCTGCCGTGCGTGGCCACCACGGTCGGCAACCAGCCCTGGATCATCGGCGACGCGGGCCTGACCGTACCCCCGGGCAACGAGGACGCCCTGGTCGTGGCGTTGCGCCAACTGACCGCCGACTACCCCTCGTTCCGCAAACGCGCCGTGGTCCGGGGCGAGGAGCTGCGGGCGAGCATGACGTGGCCGACGGTGGCCGCGCACATTCTGGCGGAACTGCGCGGATAGCGGTTCGGTGACGGCCGGGCGCCGGCCGTTGACAGCCGCTTCGTCCCGGTCTGGGATGAGGCGGTATGGAGACGCTTTTCGAGCACGCGGGCGGACACGAGGGTCTGCGCCGGTTCATCGACATCTTCTACGGCGACGTGCTGGCCGACCCGCTCCTGCAGCCCCTGTTCGGCGCGGGACGCCCAGAGCACGTGGACCATCTGACCGCCTTCACCGCCGAAACCTTCGGCGGACCGGACGACTTCACCCGGACCATGGGCGGCTTCACCCATCTGATCGGGGTCCATCGCGGCCTGAAGATCTCCGAGGAACAGCGCCAACGTTTCGTCGACCTGTATCTCGCCGCGGCCGACAGGGCCGAACTGCCGTCCGACGAACCGTTTCGGGAGGCGCTGCGCTCGCACGTGGAGTTCGGCACCCACGTGGCCAAGCAGAACTCGCACGCCGAGACCGACGACGAACTGCACCCGCTGCGCGAAGTCCCGCACTGGGACTGGCCGCCGATCGTGTGAAGCCGGGCCCGGCGACGTTCCCCTCGCCGCCGGGCCCGGACCGATCCGCCGGGCAGGGCCTAACCCCGGCGCAGCGCGGCGCGTTCGTAGACCCGGGCGAAGCCGTCGAGCATGTGTTGCCGGGTGAAGCGGGCCAGGACCCGTTCCCGGCTCGCCGCGCCCATCCGGGCCCGGGTCTCCGCGTCGGTGAGCAACTCACGGCACGCCATCACCAGTCCGCCGCGATCGCCCGCGCGCAGCAGGCGCCCGGTGACACCGTCGGCGACGACGTCGGTGACCCCGCCCACCGCCGTGCCCACCACCGGGACGCCCGCGACCATCGCCTCGGCGACCGCGAGGCCGAAGCCCTCGTAGTGGGACGTGGACAGGAACAGGTCGGCCGCGTCGAACGCGTCGCCCAGCCGCGGCAGCGGTGGCACCACCCGCACGTGCTTGCCCACCCCCAACCGCTCGATCAGCGCCGGGATCTCCGGTTCCTGGCGGCCGATGATCAGGAACACCACCGGCGGCCCGGAGTCGCCGAGCTTGCGCACCACATCGGCGCCGACCCGCACCATCAGCGGGATGTTCTTCTGCGCGGCCCGGCCCACCCCGACCACCACGAGCGCCTCGGACGCGATGCCCAACTCCGCGCGCAGCGCGGCCCCGGCGGCCGGATCCGGCTCGTGGACCGGCACCCCGAGCGGGACCAGCGGGATACGCTCGGGCCGCCATCGCACGATCGCCGCCGTCGCGTCGCGCACGTGGGTCGAGTGGGCGAACGGCCGGAACCCGGCCGCCTTGACCATGGCGACCTCGATGCCGTTGGTCAACCGCGAGTGCAGGCCGTCCTTCAACGGCTCGTGCACCTCCATCACCCGGGGCAGCCGGGGGCACGCCAGCGCGGCGGGCAGCGAGAGGCGGGCCGTGCCGCTGTGCGCGTGCAGCACGTCCGGGCGCAACTCCCGGACCTTCGCCGCGATCCGCAGCCCCAACCGCACCTCGTCCCGGGGGCCGGCGGGCCCGGTGTGGTCGAGCGAATGCACCGTCACATTCGGCCCGAGTTCGCCGAGTTCGTCCTCCTCCCAGGCGGGTCGGGCGCTGATCGCATGGCAGTCGAAGCGCTCCGGGTCGAGCCCGGCCAGCACCTGGCGGCTCACTTGCGGGATGCCGCCGCCGACACTCAACCGCCACACCACGTGGACGAGCCTGATCCGCGCCTTCACGATTCCCCCCGCGCCGGTCGCCACCGGCGATCCCGGGCCCGGCGGGCCGCGGCCTTCGCGCCGAGGAGCGCGCCGGCCGGACCGCGGGCCACCAACCATGTCGTGTCGTATCGATCGGTCGCGCCGAACCGATGCTTGAACTCCTCGGCGCCGCGCAGGAAGTCGAACGTGGCCACCTTGCGCTCGGCCAACGCGGTCAACGTCTCGTGGAACAACACCGTGCCCAGGCTCGCCTTCGCGTAGGCCGGATCCCAACCCAACTGGTAGTACGCGAACGTGTCCAGCCACAGGAACCCGTACAGCACGCCCACCACCGCGCTCGCCGGATCCCGCGCCACCAACGCGCACGGCCCGCGCCCGGGTTCGGCCCGCGCCGCCAGCGCCGCGTGCAGCGGACGCCGAGAGGCGTCGAACGCGCTGGACGCGCCCATCGTGTCCCGGCGCAGCCGATGCAGCCGCAGCAGGTCGTCGAACACCTCCGGCGTCAGCTCGCCGGGCCCCGCCCAGGTGAAGACGACCCCGTCGGCCGCGAGCCGACGCGCCTTGCGCCGCACCCCCTGGCGGTGCCGAGCCGAGCCCAGGGCGTCCGGGTCGGCGGGCATCACCGGGCAGGCCGTGCGCTCGATCTCCCGTGCGCCGGGCGGTAGATACGGATCGCCCGTGCCCGGATCCAGGTGCGGGAAGAGCATGCTGCGCCGCCGGGCGAGTGTGGCCAGCCAGGCCCGTACGTCCTCGTGCCGGTGCGGCGCGACGGCGAACCCGCAGTGGTCCGCGGCGCCGATCCCACTGCCGAGCACGGTCCAGACCGGCACCCCGCCGGGCAGTCGGGGGTGCAGCCGCTCACGGGTGCGCAGCAGCGGTACGACCGCCTCGGCGGCGCCGTCGTCCCCGCGCCACACCGCGACCAGCACCCGCCCGGCCTGCTCCCGGCCCAGCGACTCGGTCCAGCCCAGCACCCAGTCGGGCGTGGCGAAGTACGACGTCCCGGGCGTCGCGGCGACCAGCGCGCGCCAGGACGGCACCAGCGCCGCCAACTCCCCGGGCGAGCGCAACAACGTGGGCAGAGCAAGCACGACGATCCCCCCGGACCTCGAAACCGACGCCGAACCGGACCCGACCCCTCACCGCCCGCCGCGCAACGCGTGCACGGCCGGATGCAGCCCGGAGACGATGGTGGCGAACCGATCCGGGCGGGTGTTCGAGCCGACCCGCAGGCGGGAGATCCGCAACGGGTGGTCGGGCAGCCGGGGCCCGAGCCGGTGGTCGAACAGGAAGCCCGAACGGTAGCCCAGTTCGTCGAGCAACCGCTCGGCGCGCACGTCCCAGTTCCCGTTCGGATACGCGAACGAACTCGGCGCCCGGCCCAAGAGCTTGGTCAACCGCTCGTGCGCGTCCACCACTTCGGCCCGCACATCCGCGTCGGAGCAGCGGTCGAGCAGCGGATGGGTGAGCGAGTGGTTCTCCACCCGGATCCCACCCGACTCCAGGGTGCGCAGGTCCGCGCCGGTCAACTGCTCGGCCGGCACCGGCTCGTGCCCCTCGCGCAGCGCGGCAAGCAGGCGCAGTCGGCGCTCCTGCGGCACGGTCTTGAGATACGCGACCCACCCGCTCGGTGACCGCTCCGGCTCGCCCGCGACCCGCGCTCCGGCGGCGACCAACCGGTGCGCCTCGTGCCACCAGAACGGCGTGCGCGAGTCGATCGCCGAAGCCACCACGTAGGCCACTCCCGGGATGCCGCGCTCGCGCAGCAGCGGCAGGCCGTGCTCCAGGATGCTGCGCTCGCCGTCGTCGAAGGTCAACAACACCGCCCGGGCGGGCAGCGGGCGTCGATCGCGCAGCGCCGCCTCCACCTCGTCCAGCGACACCGGCCGAGCGATCCGCTTGAGCCGGTCCAACTGACCGGCGAACACGGCCGGATCGGAGATCCCGTGATACCCGAGCACGGCCAGCCGCAGTCGGGACCGGCGGGCGAACCACACCTGCGCCGGCGACCGCCGCAACAGCGCGTCACCACCGCCCCGCAGCGAGGATCGCACCGACGACCCCACCGACGACCGCAACGTCCCCACCCTCGAACCGCCCACCCGCGCCTCCCCGGTCCCGCGGTTCCCCAGCCTCTCGGCTCCCGCTGCCGGAACCGTAACAGCGGGGTCACCTCCCGTCAGCCGGACACCGAACGTCCGCCCGGCCGACACCGCACATCCGCCCGAACTCCCGCCAGGTCATGGCAAGGTCGTCAACGTCGGATATCGCGGAACATCACCCCCGACTCGTGGACGGATCGCGAAACACCCTTCACGCGTGACCCATCCGGCCTAATCTGGTCGGCGGGCGACCCGAGCCCCGACCGTGTGGGGGCGGCGGCGCCGGTCGGGCACAAACGTTCCGATGCTGCTCACATCGGGACCGCGAGGTGGGGGCCGGGCGATGAATCGTGCATCGACCCTGCGCGCAGAGGAGATCGATGGCGATCTCGCTCGCGCGTGGGACGAATTGGTGGTCGGGAGGGGGGTTCAGGCAGACGTCTTCGACACCCCCGCATGGGCGTCGTCGTGGTTGGCGACCCGACCGCAACGTGCCGAACACGTGCGCATACCCGGCGTGTTCGTCGCAGATCGCCCGCTGGCCCTGCTGCCCCTCGAACTCGACTCGACCGGTCGCGCCCACGAACTCGGTCGCGGCCAGCGCGAACGCACACGTGTCGTCATCGGCACCCCCGAACCTCGCCCCGACGTGCTGGGCGCGCTCGCGGGCGAACTGCGCCGGCTCGGCATCCGCGAGTTGACGCTGCACCGCATGCCCAGCCGTGACCCGGCCACGCACGCGCTGCTCGGCGCGCTGCGCGAGGCCGGCTACGCGGTGGACGTGCGCGAGCGGATGACCGACATGATCGAGTCCACCCCCGACGGCTGGTCCGGCTACCGGGCCCGCCATCGCGGCTTCGACAGCGCCGTGGGACAGGCCACGCGCCGCGCCGGCCGGCTGTGGGCGTTGCGGGTCGTCGCGTACGGCGCCCCAGGCGGCCCACCGCTCGCGGGCGGACTGGCAGACCACGAAGAGCTGTTCGACCTGAGCTGGAAGGGGCGACTCGGCGCCGCGCCGGAACGACGCCGGTTGCTCACCCGCGCGCTCGACGAGCGTGGCCTGGCCCGGCTGTACGTGCTCTACGCCGAGGACCGCGCCATCGCGTCCTGCCTCGGCGTGCGGATCGGCCCGGTGATGCACTGGCACACCGTCGCTTACGACCCGGCCGCCGCGCTGCTGTCGCCGGGCAACGTGGTGCACTGGCGCGCCCAGGAACTCGCTTTCGCCGAGGGCGGGTTGACACTGATCGACCTGCTGCCGGGGGCGAGCCCGCTGAAGGACCGGATCAGCAGCGAACGACCCGCGTTGCTCGACGTGTGCGCGGCCCGGGTGCCGCGCCGGGTGTTGCCGCTGCTGCGCGGGGCCCGCGAGGTGCAGCGTGCCGTACCGATCGCCACCCGCGCCCGAATGGGCCGGCTGCGCGCCCGGGTCGGTGCCGTCCCGCCCGGCCACGCCGGCACCGCCCGCCGGCTGGAGGCGCGACCGGCGACCGAGGTACCGGCCCGACCCAGCCCCGAACTGACTTTGGATCAGCCCACCTTGCGCCTGCTCACCGTGGCCTGCGCGCGCCGGGGCCCGCAGGAGATGCGGGCCGACTGGGGACCGGACGACCGCTGGTACCGGATCGGCGCGGGCCCCCTCGCGGTGGCCCGGGTCGACACCGGTGAGCCGGTACCCACCCTGCGCGAGGTCGTGCGCTACGACCCGGCATACACCCTGGAGGCGATCGCGCTGATGCTCGCCGACCTGCTCGCGTCGCCCGTCCGCTACCTGGACGAGGTACCCGTGCGCGACCCTCGCCTGCGCTGGCCGCGCACCTGGACCGGGCCCGATCCCGGTGCCGCCGACCACGCCGCGCTCGCGCACGCCGTTGCCGACCCCGATGCCACCGACCACGCGGCCGCCGCCCCGCTCGCCGAAACCGACGCCGGCGGCCGGGAACACGACGAACACGGGGCCGCCGAGGCACCCGCAGCGCATGGAACATCCGGAGCGCACGAAGCACCCGGAGTACGCGAGGCCCCCGGAACACCCGGAGCGCACGGCGCGCTCAGCCGGGCCGAGGGGGCCTGATGCGGGCCCGCCCGATGCACCCCCTGGAGATCGACGGCGCCTTCGCCGGCTCCTGGGACCGCCTGGTCGCCGCGCGGGGCGTACACGCCGACCCGTTCGACACGCACGCCTGGTTCGCCTCCACCCTGCACGGCCACCACGACCCGCTGGACGACATCCGCGTGGTCTCCGTGCTCGACGACGCCGACCAACCGCGCGCGCTGCTCCCGCTGGAGCGGATCGGCCCCGACCGCTGGGGCGTCTTCTCCGCACACCGCCGCCCCCGCAGCCACGTGGTGGTACACCCCGACGAGCCGCACGGCGCCGACTCGATCGCCGACGCCCTCGCCCGCACCGGCGTACGCGAACTGCGCCTGCACCGCATGCCCAGCCGGGACCCCGAGACGCACCGCCTGATCGCCGGGCTGCGCGCCTGCGGCTACACGGTCGACGCCCGGGAGAAGGCCTGCGACATGCTCGCCGGCGTCGAGGGCGGCTGGGCCGGCCACCGGGCCCGCTTCCGCAGCTTCGACCGGTACGCGCACCGCTTCGCCACCCGCGTCCGCGCACAGTGGGACCTGACCGTCGACCGGATCGGCGGCCCCGGCACCCGCGAAGACGACTTCGACGCCGGCTTCGCCGTCTACACCGACCTGTTCGCCCGCAGCTGGAAGGGTCCGCTCCAACCCGCCGCCGCCGACGCGCGGCGCGACCTGATCGCCCGCGCCGCGCGCCACGACTGGGCCCGGCTGTACATCCTGCGCGTGGACGGCGTGCCCGCCGCGATGCACCTGTGGTTCCGCCTCGGCGACGTGGCCACCTGGCACTCCACCGCCTACGACGAACGATTCGCCGCCCTGGGCATCGGCACCGTGGTGCAGTGGCAGGCCCAGGAACTCGTCCTGGCCGAACCCTGGCCCGCCGGAACCGAGCCGCGCCTGGTCGACCTGATGCCCACCCGCACCCCGCAGAAGTTGCGCCTCGCCCCCGAACGCCCCGCCCTGTGGGACGTCGAGGCCGTCCGCGACCGACGCCTGCTCGCCGTCACCCTGCCCGCCCGCGGCTTCGCCCGGGCCACCCGGATGTCGGTCGAGCAACACCTGCGGGTGCGCCGAGCCAAGATCGCCCCGGTCGAGCCGACCCTGGTCGCCGAGACGGTGATCCCACCCGCGATCAATCCGCACGAGGGCGGCGACAAACCGGACCCGGTACACGAGGCCGGCCTCGCCGACAACCGCGCGATCGCGCTCGCCTGCGGCTACCGGGGCACCGACGCGGTCGACGCCGGCCGCTCCCGCGGCGAGACCTGGTGGCTGGTCGGCGAGGAACCGCACACCCTCGTACACCTGGCCCCGGACCGGACCGTGCACACCGTCGCCGCCCTCGGCGCCGACCGCACCCTGCCGCGCGACCGGCAACTGCACGAGGCCGCACGCAGCGTGGCCACCGCCCTCGGCGAGACGCTGCGCCTGTACCTGCCCGACCCCGCCGGCGCCCCCGGAACCCCCCTGCGCCGAGAACCGGAACCGGTTCCGTGGCCGGTCGCCCGCACCGGCCCGACCCGCCTCACCCCGAAGGGCACCACCCGATGACCGCCATCAGCGGCGACCGCGTGCGCACCACGCTCAAGCGCGGCCTGGCCGCCACCGCCCTCGCCCGCGATCCCGCGCCCGGCGCCACCCTGCTCATCTACCACCGCGTCGGCGGCGGCACCCGGGACGAACTGGACCTGCCCACCGACGCGTTCCGTGCCCAGCTCGACCTGCTGCCCGCCCGGCACGTGGTCTCCCTGGACACCGCCGTGGACCGCCTCGCGGCCGGCGACCCCACCCCGTCGATCGTGCTCACCTTCGACGACGGCTTCGCCGACGTATACGCCAACGCCTGGCCCGAACTGCGGGAGCGCAAACTGCCGTTCACCCTCTACCTGGCCACCGGCTGCATCGACGCCGAGATGCGCTGGGAGGGCTCCACCGGCACCAGCGGCGGATCCGCCGCGCTGACCTGGGACCAGGTGGCCGAACTGGCCGACTCGGGACTGGCCACCATCGGCAACCACACCCGCAGCCACGCCCGTCCCGAAGCGCTCACCGCGACCGAACTCGACGACGCCTCCGACGACATCGAACGCCGACTCGGCCGCCGCCCCGCGCACTTCGCCTACACGTGGGGCGTCGCCGTCCCGGACATGGAACACGCGCTGCGCTGCCGGTTCCGCAGCGCCGCCACCGGCGTGCTCGGCCGCAACCGGCCCGGCTGCGACCCGATCCGGCTGCGCCGGGTCCCGGTCCGGCGCACCGATCCGCCCGCGTTCTTCCGGGCCAAGCTCGGCGGCCGGCTCGGCCAGGAACGCGCCTACGCGGCCGTGGTCGGCCTCGGCAAGAAGGCCGGTGCGCATGCGTGAGCCACGCGGCCCGGGCGGGCGCCCGCTGCGGATCGCCCACCTGACCACCGTCGACATGAGCCTGGCGCTGCTGCTTCGCACCGAACTGGAAGAGGACGTCACCGCCGGCTTCGAGACCTTCGGGATCAGCGCGGCCGGCCCCTACGTGCCCGGGATCGAGGCGCTGGGCGTCACCCACGTCCCGCTGAACTCGCTCACCCGCGCCTGGAATCCGCGCCGCGACGCCGCCGCGGCCGGTGAACTCGTACGCACACTGCGCCGGTTGCGCCTGGACGTGCTGCACACGCACAACCCCAAGACCGGCGTGCTCGGCCGCCTGCTCGGCCGCGCCGCCGGCGTGCCCGTCGTGGTCAACACCTGCCACGGCCTGTGGATCCGCCCCGGCGACCCGTGGGCCCGGCGTGCGTTCGTCCTCGGCACCGAGAGCCTGGCCGCCCGCGCCTCACACGCCGAGCTGTACCAAAACGCCACCGACCACGCCACGCTGCGCCGGGCCGTGCCCGGATGGCGCTCGCGCGTGGTCGGCAACGGCACCGACCTCACCCGCTTTCGCCCCGATCCCGCCGCCCGCGCGACGATCCGCGCCGAACTCGGGGTGGCCGAAGACGAACTCCTCGTCGGCGGAGTCGGGCGGCAGGTCGCGGAGAAGGGCATCCTCGAATACGTGGAAGCAGCCGGACTGCTCGCGGGCAAGGCCCGATTCGTCTGGATCGGACCCGAAGACCCGGACAAGCCCGACGCGATCGCCCGGGCCGCGCACGACTCGCCCGTCGAATTCGTCGGAGCGCGCGCCGACATGCCCGCCGTCTACAACGCGCTCGACGTCTTCGTCCTGCCCTCGCACCGCGAGGGCTTCTCACGATCCGCCATGGAGGCCGCCGCGTGCGCGCTGCCCATGGTGCTCAGCGACATCCGAGGCTGCCGCGAAATCGGCACCCACGGCGAACACCTGTTGCTCGCGCCGGCCGGAGAGTCCCGCTCCCTGGCCGCCGCGATGGACCGCCTGATCAGCGAACCGGACCTGCGCGCCGCACTCGGTGCCGCGGCCCGGAGCCGCGCGCTGGCCGAATTCGACCAACGACGCGTGGCCCGCGTCTCGATCGACACCTACCGGGCCGTGGCCGCACGCCGCGGTCTGGGCTGGACGTGAGGCACACACAAGGCGCCGGCCGGTGAGGGAGACGCCACCGGCGCCCGCGGAACACCACAATCCAACGCCACACCAGGGGAGGGGCATGGCATGCGACGACTGTTCGACATCACCGTGGCCGCGGTGGCACTGGTTCTACTGGGACCGGTACTGCTCGCGATACACGTGATGATCCGCGCGACCATGGGTGGACCCGCGTTGTTCCGTCAGACCCGAAGCGGCCTACACGGCCGCGACTTCGAGATCCTGAAGTTCCGCACCATGCTCGACCCGCGATATCCGGACGAACCCGACGCCACCCGGATCACCCGGGTCGGGCAACTCCTGCGCACCACGAGCCTGGACGAACTGCCGCAACTGATCAACGTGTTGCGTGGGGACATGGGCATCATCGGCCCCCGGCCGACGCTGCCGAGCCAGGTCGTGCACTACAGTCCGCGCCAGCGCGGCCGACTGGACGTGCGCCCCGGCCTGACCGGCTGGGCCCAGGTCCAGGGCCGCAACGCGCTCAGCTGGCCGGTACGGATCGAGTACGACCTGTGGTACGTGCGCAATCGCGGTGCGCGGGTCGACCTGGTCATCCTGTGGCGCACCGTCGGGGTACTGCTGCGCCCGTCCGGGATCACCGCCGCCGGCGGGGTCAACCCGGGCTTCCCGGTGCCGGCCTCGGTCGAGGCGGGCGAGCCCGGGACGCAGCCGCGCCCCGGGCCCGTACGTACTCCGCGTACCGACGCGTTCCCGCTGCCCAGACCCATCGTCTGGAGCGGGCCGATCACCCACTCGCCGGTCGACCCGACCCGCCTGCTGCCCCCGCAGCGGCACGCGGGAGACTCGCTGGCCGAAGAGGTGTCCTGAGGCCGAGGCGACACCGAGACGCACGAATGTCCGTGCCCGATCGTGGGGATCGAGCACGGACATCGTCGTTTCCGGCCGAGCGCCGAGCGCCGAGCGCCGAGCGCCGAGTGCCATGCGTCGGGCGCCGACTGCCCGGCGCCGGCCGCGTCTTCGGATCAGCCCGTGCAGCTCGCCTGGACCTGACCGGCCGCCAGGTGCGCACCCGCGGTGCCGCCCCAGTCGACGCCGCGCGTGACCAGCTTCACCGCGACCTTGCCGTTGGCCACCGGGAAGGTGCCCGCATTCACCCAACGGCCCTTGTTGTTCACCTGGTTGACCTGGAACTGGGCGTACCAGGCACCGGTCTTGTCGTCGTCGCGCGAGCGCAGCACGAAGTACTGCGCCGGGTTCCCGCCCACGTCACGGCCGTTGCCCGAGGGCACGTACACGCTCAACTGGCAGCGCTTGGAGGCGTTGCCGACGTCGAACCACCACAACACACGCGCGCTCGCGTCGTCCTTGTTCTTGTCCCCGGACATCGGCACCGCGTCGAACTTTCCGTTGCAGCCATCCTTGTTCCAGCCGCCGCTGCCCACGGTGTACCAGCCCTTGGAGCCGTCGCTGTAGCGGCCGACCTCGGCGAAACCGCTTGCGCCGTTGTTCGCGCAGCCGTAGCCCGAGGTGCCCAGGAAGGTCTGCTTCGGGGCCAACGAATCGGGCTGCACCGGCGGCGGCGCCGGCTTGTTGCCGGATCCGCCCGGGCTGCCGCCACCGGGCGCGGGCGCCGTGCCGCCCCCGCCGCCGGGCGAACCCGTGGCCGGGTTGCGCGCGTCGGGCGTCGAACCGCCGCCGCCGAACGTGCCGGTCGAGCCGCCCGCCGCCGACCCGCCGCCACCCGACGCGCCCCCGCCGGGGGAGCCGCCGTTCGGGTACGGATAGCCCGGCGGGTACGCCGAACCGCCGCCGGGTGTGCCGGCGCCGGTCGGGCCGGGGTCGCCGGCCGGGTCGCCGGTGCTGCTCCCGGCGCTCGGACCGCTCTGCGGCGCCGCCCCGCCGCCGCTCGGCACTACCTCCACGGGCTTGTCCTGCATGGGCGCGGCCTGCGCCACCGGCTTGCGCCGAGCGCCGTCGTCGCCGCCGAGGTCGATCGCGGAGACGACGGTCACCGCCGCCAGCCCGGCTGCGGCCAGCACCGGCATGCCCAGGCTCACGGCCCAGACCCGGCGGCCGGGCCGCAGCGGTCGCATCGGCGTGCGCACCGAGCGGGCGAACGCGCGCTGGAAGTCCGCGTTCGGGTTGGGTGGTTCGGCCATGTTCAGCCTTTCGGAGTCGGTTCGGCCGCCCGGGCGGGATCGCCGGCGGCCGGAACGAGATCGGGGAGGTCGGGTGCGCGCAGGGAGACCAGATCCTCGGGGGTCACCTCGGCGATGGCGGAGATGCGTCGGGCATGCCGTTCGGTCATCTCCTGGAAGGCCTGCCGCGCGGAACGCCCGTTGCCGAACCGCCGGTCGCGCGGGACCGAGTCGAAGTAGGCCAACAGGCCCGCGCGTGCCGGTTCGTCGAGGGTGTACTCGTAGGCCGCGGCCTGGTGTTCGACGATGCGCACCAGATCCGCCGACGCGTAGTCCTCGAACACCACGGTGCGGTTGAACCGCGAGTCCAGGCCGGGATTGGAGTCGATGAAACGATGCATCTCGTCCGGGTAGCCGGCGACGATCACCACGATGTCGTCGCGGTGATCCTCCATCAGCTTGACCAGTGTCGCGATCGCCTCCTGCCCGAAGTCGCTGCCGCCCGCCGACGTCAACGAGTACGCCTCGTCGATGAACAACACGCCGCCCAGCGCCTTGCGGAAGATCGCCGTCGTGCGTGGTGCGGTGTGCCCGACGTACTCGCCGACCAGCGCACCGCGATCGGCCTCCACCAGGTGACCGCGCGAGAGCATGCCGAGCGCGGCCAGGATCCGCCCGTACAAACGTGCCACGGTGGTCTTGCCGGTACCCGGATTGCCGGCGAACACCAGGTGTCGACTCAGCGGCGGCGGGGTCAGCCCGGCCTCCTCGCGGCGGCGGACCAACTGCATCAACTGCACCAGGGTGGCCACATCGTGCTTGACCCGGGCCAACCCGACCAATTCCTCCAATTCGGCGAGCAACGTGTCCAGATCCGCCGGTGCCCGATCCGTGTCGTCCGCCGCGCCGGAGCCCTCGGCGAGGCCGTTCGGACCCGCCGGCAGCGTTGTACCCCGGCCGGACACCAGGACCTCGGCGACCCCGTGGGCCACGCAGTCCGCGAACACCGCCGAGGTCTGCTCCGGGTCCTCGATGGTCGCATCGCCCGGGCAGTCCCGGAACGTGCACGCGCGCAGCACGGGCGCCGCGCCGGCGGCCACGTAGACCGCCGGATAGGCCGAGCCGCCCAGCACACAGTCGGTGAACTCGCCGCCGGCGCCACCCTTGAGGTACACCCCGTTCTTGCCCGCGCCGGTCAGCGCGCCGGCCCGGACCACGGGCGCCGCGTCCGTCCACACCACCATCGCCGAACCCGCGCTGTCCGTGACCGCGCAGTCCTCCAGGACGGGCGCCGCTCGTTCGTGCACGACCACCCCGGCGGTGCCGGCGCGGGCGACCCGCACCCGGCGCAGCGTCGGCCGGGCGTGCGGTCCCACCTCGATCCCGGCCCGCCCGGTGGCGGCGAACGTGGCGTCCTCGACCTCCGCGTCGATCCCCTCGTCCACGCGCAGCCCGATCCCGCAGCGGTGCGCCGCGGATGCGTGCAGCCGGGCGGTGCCGGTGCCGCCGAGGTGGATCCCGGTCATCTCGGCGGCGCGCACCAGCAGGCCGGTCGCGGTCACGCCCGCGGCGCCCGCCACGCACAGGCCGTGTTCGGGGGTCGGGCCGAGCACGACGGCGGCCAGTTCGCCGTGCGCGTGCTCGTCCAGGTGTACGGCGGTGAACGCGGTGTCGGCGATCACGACGCCGTCCAGGCCGATCCGGGCCGACCCGCGGGCGAAGACGCCGTTGGCGCCGGTGGCCCGGATCAGGCCGCCGACCAGGTCGAGGCGGGACTCCTCGTCGGCGACCGCGCCGCTGAGCGCGGCACCGACGATCTGGCAGTCCAGCACGTTCGCCGAGGCCTGCCCGATCGCGGCCACCCCGGAGGCCCCGGCGCGGTCGACCGCACTGCCCCGCATGGTCAACTTCGCGACACAGCGCACCAGTACCGCGTCCTCGCCGCTGTCGGTGCAGCGGCAGGCGTCCAGGCCGGCCGTCGCCTCGTTCTCCACCAGCACGGCGTTGTGCGTGCAGCGCACGAACGCGCAGCCGCGCACCTGCACGCTCGCGGTGTCCCGCACGTTCAGGCCGACGCCGGCCTCGGTGACCACCGAATCGGCGAGGGTCACCGTGGCCGACCCGGTCAGGAGCACACCCGCGCCGTCCACCGCGCAGATCCGACACCCCGTCATGGACAGGCGCGCGTCGTCGGCCACCGACACTCCGGCCACCCCGGCGGCCGATATTCGGCAGTCGTTCAGCCGGACCCGGGCGGTGTCGGCGATTTCCACCCGGCCACCCAGGACGCGGCAGTCGTCGAAGGCGACCTCGGCGCCACCGGTGACCCGCACGGCCGGTGCGGCCGCGTCGGCGGCGATCAGGACCACCCCCTCGACTCGGACGCCGACCCCGCCGCGCACGGTCAGCGCGACATCGTGAGCACCCGTCAGGCGCACGCTGCCGGGCCCCTGTTCGGCGACCAGGACCACCCCGCGATCGAGCACGACATGCTCGCGGTACTCGCCGGGGGCGACCAGGACGCGGGCGCCGTCGGGCGCGGCGCCGATCAGTTCTGCGATGGTGCGACCGGTGGTGACGGGGCGACCACCACGCTGGGGGCGGTCGCCGCGGGGGCCGCGATTGCCGCGGTTGCCGAACACACTCACGGCTTTTGTCCGTTCTCGGGCGTGGGCGGGTAGAGATACTTCTCGTTCAGCCCGAGCGCCTTTTGGAAGAGCTTGTTGAGCTGGGCGTCGATCAACTTCTCACCGAACTTGATGCCGAGGTCCAGGATCCCGGACTTGCGCCAGAACCGCCCCGCCGCATAGGCGTCGTAGGCGAACTTGAACGCCCCCGGCCCGAACGCCGAACCGGCCAGCGAGCCGAGCGCCGCGACCCCGCCGAACTTCAGCGCGTCCAGGCCGTAGTGCTTGACGCCGTTCTTGTCGCCGAACACCGCGGCGTTGAGCGACCCGTTGACGAACGCGACGATCGGATTGACCGCAAGTCCCAGGCTGTACTTGTACATCCCCGAGCGCCAGCGCAACGCGGTGTCGAAGTTGGACCAGTCGGTCTTCCAGTTGTCGCCGAAGTAGGGGTTGGTGTTGAACGGCTTGCCGAAGTCGTTGGCGGTGAGCCCGTCCTTGAACTGCTTGGGGGAGAACGCCCCGGGCTTCAGCTTGAGTTCGTGGAAGCGGGCCATCAGACCGGCGAACGACGCGGAGACCGCCGAGTTGAGGAAGATCTTCCCCCAGTCGGCACCGGAGATGCTCCCGTCGTTGATCCACTCGGTGATCATGCCGGCCAGCACGGAGAAGCCGAAGTCCTGCATGAACTCCATGCCGACCTTGGTCCACACCTTCTGCTCGAAGGTCCACTCCGCCGAGCCGGTGACCCGGTCGTAGGCACCCCAGTGCCGCCGGTTGGTGTCCGCCAGAGCCCGGTTGTAGCCGCGGAAGTCGTTCAGTGCGCCGGGATGATCCACCCCGCGCCCGACCAGTTTGAACCGCGAGTCGACGCCCTTGGCCAGGGCCTTGTCGGGGTGCAGCTTGGACTCGATCCGATTGATCAGGCTCGGGTCCGCGGCCTGCGTCTTCTCGAAGATCCGGGTGGACAGGCCCTGATGGACCACGAGGTCGCCGTCGACGTCGTAGATGCGCTGCTGGAGATAGGCGATGTCCTTCTCCAGGTAGCCCACCGGCTGCCCACCGTGCGTGATCGGCTCGTACGAGCGGATTTTGGTGCCGTTGCGCAAGTCGTCCCAGTGCCGCGGATCGGCCCTGCCGTCGGTGACGTGATATTCGCGGATCGCGTCGCCGCGCCCCTCGCGCAGGGTGTGCACGTTGCCGTCGGCGTCGGTGAACTCGTCGTACCACCCCTTCGCGCCGGCGTCCATGTGCCGCACGTCGCCGACCCCGGGCGCCGCCTCGACGGCGCCGTCCCGGCCCCTGACCGTGGTCCGGTAGTTGCCGGCGCCGTCTCGCTCGATGATCGCGGTGCGGCCGTCGGCCAGCGACTTGCGCTCGTAGACCAGTACGTCCCGCCCGTCGATCCGGGCGAAGTCCTTGAACGCGTCGTCGAATCCCTCACCCCACATCTGCGCGCCGGCGCGATTGGTGGTGCGGGTGCCGGTGGTCGGTCCCTCGAAGGGCGGGTTGCCGGGGCCGACCTGTTTGGTCCAGGTGAACTCGCCGTCCGGTCCCTTGCGCATGTGGGCCTCGAGGAAGCCGCCGGGGATCTCGTCCCGACGCGCGACCAGTTGGCCGAAGCGGTTGCGATCCACCCAGGCGCCCGCGTCGCCCACGGTGCCCGGATACTCGCGCACCGTGCCCTTGGCGTCGATGGTCTTGCGGACCTCGATCGTGCGGGCCTGGTCGGCGTAGTCGATCCAGCCCCGGTTGTCGTCGAAGACCCGCGGCCCGCTGCCGGTACCGCCCACCTCCCGCCAGGTGCCGCTGCGCCCCGGGACGTCGGCGGTGAACTCGATCTTGCGCCCGTCGGCCAGGACCCGACTCTCCCGCACCAACTCGCGGTTCGCGGTGAAGTCCTGCCAGGTGCCGTCCAGACGCTGCACGCGCAGCGTGCGGGCGGTGGTCTCCGCGCCGCTCTTCTCCGAGACGGTCCAGTACCGGTACAGCCGACTGTCGCCGGTGACCGGGTTGCCGGGGAAGTCCACGTGCCCGGGGAAGAACGGGGTATTGAATCGTTGTTGCCAGATCCGCCGGACCTTCAGCTCGGTCTCGCCGAACTTGGCGAAGGTGGCCGCCTCCTCGTTCACGTAGTTGCGCTCGATGGAGTACTTGAACTGGTCCGCCGGTTGCGCGTTCGCGTCGAACGTGAACTGCCGGGTGCCGCGGGCCTTGTCGGGCGCGGAGAAGAACTTGTCGCCCTTCATGCTGCCGCGCATGGGCGCGAACCGCTCGAAGGCGACGAGAGGGCGGTCGGCGTCGGTGAGCCGGTGGAATCTGCCGTCGGGTAGCCGGACTTCGGTGGCCCGGGCCCGGAAGCCCAGGTTCGGGTCCACCCGGTATTCCAGCCGTCCCTTCGCCTGAAGCGCGCCCTCGGCGTCCCACTTTTGCCACTGCCAGTCCCGTAGGCCGCCCTTCTCGGCGACGAAGCGGCCCCCGTCGAGCTGCGGGAAGATGTCCCGGACCTTGCCGCCGAACAGGTGTCGGGCGTTGAGGTCGAAGACGCCGTCGATCACGTCGTACGCGGTGGTGTCCCAGCGCACGTATCGCCGGCCGGTGGCGATCGTGCGACCCTCGCCGGTCTTGTCCACCCACCGCCACTTGCCGGCGTGGTCGCGCATCGCCTCGATCCAGTGGCCGTCGACGACCGACGGGTCGCGGGTGTACACGATGGTGCCGTTGCCGTCGGTCAGCGAGCGGATGCCCTTGTACTCGCCGTTCGGCCCGGCGGGCCACTGCTCGACGGTGCCCTTGCGGAAGGGCATGTGTTCCCAGCCGAGGTCGTGGCCGAGCGGGGCGTTCGGGGGGCGTACGTCCTGCCAGGTGCCGTTCGTGTGATCGATCCGCCGAACGACTCCTGGGATGGGACCGTTCACCGGGTATTCGAGCAGCCGATGGTTCGCCAGGTCGGCGTTGTCCCACTTCTCCCAGGTGCCGCGGAGCCGATCGGTGACCCGGAAGTGGGCGGTCTCGCCGACCCGTTCCCCGACGTGTGTGACCTTCCCGCCGTGCACGGCGCCGTTTTGGTCGATCCGGAAGGCATCGCTCGCCCATACCTCGAAGTCGCGGTTGCCGGCCGTGGGCGGACCCTCGAAGACCTGGTATCGCCGGTCGGTCAGCCGGCGGGCGTCCTTGAACACCTCGGGCGCCGCGTCGTCCGCGCCGCGCGGTCCCCAGATCTGGAAGTGGTCGTCGCCGTCGTTGGTGACCCGGAAACGCTCCGTGGCCCGAATGCGGGTTCCGGTCCGGAGCGGGGCGTTGTCCGCGCCCCAGACCCGGAAGCCGTCCAACCGGCCGTGTGCGGCCCCTTCGTACACCTGCCAGGTGCCGTCGCCCAGCACGTACCCGTGCTGCGTGGCCGGCGGCCGGACACCGTTCGCGCCGGCCGGCCCATGGATTCGGAACCGCTCGGCGCTCCCGCGCGGCCCCTCGAACACCTGGAAACGATCCCCACCGAGCGCGTACCCGTCCTCGCGCACCGGATGCACACCGGTGTCGGGGTCCCGGGGTCCCCAGGTCTGGAAGTGCTCGTTGCCGGTGTTGGTGACGTGGAAGTCGCCGGTGGCCGCGCGGTATTGGGCGTGTTTGAGGATGGTGCCGTTGGTGTCGGACCAGATCTCGAAGCTCTGTCCGGGGGTGGAGTGAGGGCCGGCATGGACGTGATACGTACCGTCGGGTTGGGCGCGGGCGTCCCGGAGGAGGGGGTGGGCGCCGGTGTCCGGGTTGCGGGGTCCCCAGGTCTGGAAGTGGTTGTCGTCGACGTTGGTGACGTGGTAGTCGCCGGTGCCGGAGCGGAATTCGGCATGTCCGAGCAGCGTGTCGTCGGCGGCGGAGCGGATCTCGAAGTTGCGTCCGGGGTCGGTCGGGGGCCCGTCGTAGACGTGATGCGTGCCATTGCCCGGGACGTGCACGTCGCGCAGGACCGGGTGGGCGCCGTCGGCGCCGCGCGGTCCCACGATCCGGAAATCGCCCGCCGGGCGGTTCGCCAGGTTCTCGACCCGCCAGGTGCCGTCCGGCAGGCGGTGCGCCTCTCCCAGGACCGGATGGAGGCCGGTGTCGGGGTCGCGGGGTCCCCAGATGCGGAAGTCGTCGCTGCTGCCGCGAGGGCCTTCGTGGACGTGGAACGTGCCGTCCGGTCCCGGGTATGCGGTCCTGAGCACCTGCTCGTCCGCGTGCGCCCAGATCTCGAAGCCGTTGCGGTCGCCCGGCGCGCCATCGGTGACCCGGAAGGTCCCGTCGTCCGAAAGCCGCGCGTCGGCGAGCAGCGGGTGGGCGCCGTCGGCACCCCGAGGCCCCCAGATCCGGAAGTCGCCGTGATCCGTGGTGACCGTGAAATTGGGTCCCCCGCCGCGGAGTTCGCCGGTGGCGAGGCGCGTGCCGCCGGTGTCCGCCCAGATCTCGAAGGAGCTGTCGGCCCCGAACCTGCCGTGGAACACCTGGAAGGTGCCGTCGGGCAGGAGATGGCCGTCGTGCAGCAGCGGCCGTGTCCCGCCCGGGCCCATCGGACCCAGCACCTCGAAGTGGTCGACCGTGTCCCCGGTGCGGAACATGTGCACGACGGGATCGTTGTGTCCGACGACGGAGCCGCCGTGCGGCCACGAATCGGGCACCCGGATCCGCGCGTCGAGCGCGTACTCCACCGGCGGCATCCCACCGGGCAACCCGCGCAGCTTCGACATCGCCTCGGCGACCGCGGGGGCCGCGTGCAGGGGATCCACGCCCCACGCCTTCAACGCCGTGGTGGCATCCTCCAGGGCCAGACGGGCGTTGGCCCGCTCCGCGGTGGCGACCATCAGTTGGGCCCGCACCGTGCCGGAACTGGTGTCGCCGGTGAGCAGTCGGGTCCGCAGCCCCTGCTCGGTGGTCGCGGCCCGGTCGAACGCCTGCTTGGCCCGGGAGTAGTCGTGCCACGCCTGGAACCGCGAACCGGGCAGCCCCTGCGTGGACTTGCCGCCCGGACCCGGCCCGGTCGCCACGTCGTCCAGGGCCTTGGTGACGACCGTGCGCTGCTCCGCGCCGAAGTTCGCCAGTGCGTTCGGCGGCAGCGGTTCGCGGCCGAGCCCGACGGGCGGCGGAGGCGGGGTGGTCGGGGTCGCCGGCGGCGGGGGAGTGTGGCCGACCGGCGGCGGGTCGGCCCGCATCGAGATCTTCTCGCCGACCAGCGCCGACACCGTGTCGATCGCCTTCTGCCCGCCCGCCAGGTCCGGCCGCAGGGCACCGGCGGAGTTGCCGCCGGCGAGGTCGACCGGGGTGAATCGGGCCGAGGCAGCCGGGAGTTGATCGCCGGTGCGGGATCCGCCGGCGAGCAGGTTGAGTGCGTTGTCCTGGTGCAGGGCGGACACGCCCGGCCCGATCGGCGTGACCGGCGGCACGGATGGGGGCGGGGGCGGGGTCGAGCCGCCCTTGCCCGCGCCCGGCGCGAGCAGGTCGAAGACGTCGACCTTGACCGCACCCGCACCGGCGCCCGCCCCCGCGCCGATTCCGGCCCCCGCGTTGGGCGTGTGTACCGAACCCGCCGTCTGCACGGAGTTCGGCGCGTGCACCGACGTCGGCGCGCCCGGCGCGTGTACCGCGTTCGGCAGGGTCGGCGCCGGTACCGCGTTCGCGACCGTGACCTTGTTCGTGAGCGCGTCGGTGTGCGTCGCCACGAATCGGTCCATGCCGGACGTGGTCAGCGTGGTGTCGCCGTGGGTCAGCCGGCGGATCTCCGGCAGCGGCGTCATCCGCACCTCCTCGCCGACACCGATCGCGCTCTTCGTGAACGACTGGGTGCTCTCCACCGCACCGCCGAGCGTGTGCGGCGACAGGGCGCCCACGTCCAGGCCGCGCAGCGCGGATGTCCCGCCCACGGCCTGGTTCAGCACGTCGTGCAGCGAGTTCCACTGGAGTTGCGGCGTGACGCCGTGCCCGATCGTGGTGCCGAGCGTCTGCAGACCCTCGTGCCCGAGCAGGGTGTTGCCGAAGCTGTACACGCCGAGCCCGTGGTGCGCGGTGTACAGCCCGCTCGCGGCCGGCACGAACACGGCGGTGTCGAACGAGCTGCCGAGCCTGGGCATGTCGTGCAGCCCGAAGCCGGTGAACGAGGACAGGTCCCGGCCCGCGCCGAGCCCCGGCGGCATCGGCAACTTGTCCAGGGTGTGTCCGCCGATCTTGCCCGCGGTCCCGGCCGCGGCCGGCGGCACGGCCAGCCCGGCCCGGATGAAGTCCTTCTGGCTGCCCAGGACTCCGCGCTCCCAGAAGCCGATCTTCAGCGCCCGCGCCAGCCCCAGCTTGGCGATCTCGTCGCCGGCCACCGGCAGCAGAATGCCGAGCGAACCCCAGCCCTTGAGTTCGGCGAAGCCCTTCTTGCCCACCGCCCATGCGGTCTTGCCGACCCACACGATCGCCTTGAACGGCAACACCAGCAGCTTGCCGACCAGCACCCCGCCCTTGAACGCGAGCGCGCCGGTGAGCAGACCCGCGTACGCGAGCGCGAACCGCCAGCCGGACAGGTTGAATCCCTTGAGGCCGGTGCTCAGCAGCGACAGCAGGTTGCCGGCGCCCTTGAACAGGTTGACCGCACCCTTGCCCAGACCCACCAGGAGGTTCTTCAGGCCGCTGAGCAGCGCCGGCAGCAGGGCCTTGGTGGAGGGGAACAGCACGCCCAGGATGTTCAGGAACAGTTCGAGCCCGGTGGCCTTGCCGTTGGCGAAGTCCGCGATGGTCTTGCCCAGCACGACCAGGTTGGCGCCGAAGGCCAGCAGCCCCAGCGGTCCGCCGAAGAGCACGCCGAGCACGGTCAGCACGATGGTGAAGATCTTGAAGAAGTCCCAGAACTCCTCGGCCACCGTCTTCGGGCTGGTCTTGAGCGCGGTCGCGGGAGCCAGCGCCTTGCGGGCCTTCTCCACCGCCTCCAAGTACATCGTCCTGGCCGTGGCCATGGTCGACTTCGCCGCCGCCAGGCCCGGGTCGCCCTCGGGCAGCGGGGCCGCCGCGTTCAACGCCTCCTGGCCCTTTTGCTGGGCCGCGAGCAGGTCCGTCCCATAGGTGGACAGCGCGGTGCTCGCGATCTGGGTGGCCTGGGCCAGCCTGTCCACGAACAGCTTCAACTGGTCCTTGACGTGCCCGCGCAACTCGGTGGCGGCCTCGCCCATCAGCGGCGCGTTCGCGTCGTCCTGGACCAGCCCGGCGAGTTTGAGCGAGGCGTCGGATGCCTTCTTGGCCAACGCGGCCAGATACAGCGAGGCGTCCCGGATCGAGTCGGGATCACCCGGCGTCTGATCGACCGTGTACCCCAGCTTTTTCAACGTCGTGGTATCGACATTGCGTGGCATGGGCCCTCCGGGCGGAAGTTCGATCGCGTCGGATGTCGATGCTCTCGTGACGGCGGTGCAGCGCATCGGCGATATCGGGACGGGTCGCTGCGGCTCTTTATTCTCCGGCAATCTTGGCCGATGATGAGACGCGGCGCCAGTGTTCGGGCGCGGTGCGAGGCCGAACCCGACGTCGATCTGTCGAATGGAGTTCGCTTTGCCCGATATTTCCCTCGATTACACCGAGCTTCGCAAAATGGCGAGCGCGCTGACGCTGCTCGCCAATACGTTCAAGGAGGACGCGGCGAAGTTCCGTACCTATGGCAGCCAGGTGCCCGGCCAATACGGTACTATCCCGGCCGCGGACATCGGCGGCGTGGCCGCCCCGCTCGGTTCCTTCTATACCGCGTGGTCTGCACCCATGGGCAAGGCGGTCGACGGATTGGGCGCGCTGTCGAAACTCCTCGGTTATGTCGCGGACGGCGCGGAAGCCTGGGACGACGGCGTCGCGGCACAATTCGCGGCAACGCCGGGACGTAATCCGCTGGACCGCTGGATCCAGCAGAAGAAAGCCTGGGACGAATGGCTCAAGACCCACCCGGACGGAAAGCCGAAGGAGGGTGAGACGGCGCCGGAGAAACCGAGCGACCAACCACCCCTGCACTACACGAACACCGACAAGAACGGCGTCACCACCGACGTCACGGTCAAGGTCGACGCCAACTACAACGTCACCGAGCAGACGGTGACCATCACCGACCACGGCACCACCTACACCGAGCACACCACCTACGGCGACAACGGCGCCTACAACACCGTCACCACAGGTCGGGACGGCTCGGTGAGCACCGAGAAGGTCGAGGTGGACGGGGCCGGCCGGGGCACCAAGACGATCACCGACAAAGACGGCACCACGGTCTATACCAACCCGAACATCAAGGACCCCGAGTCCCCATGGACCAAGGTCGTCAAGGAGCCCCCGTACCGACCGCCGATCGGTGGCCATGGCCGGGACCCGAGGTAGTCCGACACACGTCCGCACACGGCCACGCAAGTCCGTGCAGCATTTTCGAAACATCACCACGGCGCAGTGAGGATTCTCCATGGCGAGCGATTTCAAGATTACCTACGACCAGGTGCACACCGCCCAACTGGAAATGAAGAAGGTATCCGACGCGGCGGTCCTGGAGATTCGCCGACTCCAGGGAAAGGTGGACGCGCTGCTGAAGCCCGGATCCGGCCTTTGGCTCAAGCTCAGCAGCGACGAACTGAACACCAAATACAAGACGCTGAGCGCGGACCTGGAAAAGGCGATCCTCAACATCATCACCTTCTCCCAACAATTCGACAAGATTGTCGAGGCGGCGCAGAAGCTCGACTCGTCGATGAAGGCGGCGCTGCAGAAGTCCGGCTGACCGAATCCACCCCCCCTGCTCCCGCACCACGAAAAGGATGGGCATGACCACTCCCACCGGCACGGATGTCGATGTCAATATCACCGAGGTCGAACACGTCGCCACCGACATGGTGACCAGTGCGAAGAGCACACAGGACGCATTGCAGAGTCTGCGGGGCGTCGTGACGGCATTGCTGAACCCCGACGGTGGCCTTTATCTGCGGAAGACCAGCCCGCAGATGACCCAGTCCTATGACGAGTTGACCACTTCGCTCGACAAGGCAATGGTTTCGATCAAGCAGTTCAGCGACACCTTCCAGGTCGTGGTGAGCAATTTGCGCAGCCTCGACGGCGAGGACGTCAAGCCGCCGCCCGCCCACACCACCTGACCCGGCCCGCGGTTCCCGCGTGGATCGACCACCGGGAACCGCGCCGCCGCTCTCCCGCGCCCCCCGCCGTCATTCGGCGGCGGGGCGCAGTTGTGTCTCCGGCACCAGCACCGGAGCCAGGAAACCCTTCCGGTCCCGGATCCAGGCATGGCCGATCCGCAGCGGTTGCCGAACCCGCTCGGTGGGCAACCGGGCGCCGATCAGATCACCCTCCCCACCGAGCTGCGGCGACAGCAAAATGCCCTGCCGGTTGCGCCGGACATCGCCCAACCATCCGCTGAGCGACTGGAGCAAGGTCTCGGCCGTCGCCGCGTACGCCAACCCGATACCCCGGTCGCGGCCGGAACCGATCACATCGCGCAGCGCGTACCCGACCATCGACCCCATCTCCGACAGCAGATCCGCGTCGTCGATCAACACCACCGCAGGCCCCGCCAGTTCCGTCACCGCCGCAGAGGTCCGCGAGCCGTCCGAGTCGGCCCCCTCCACCAGCGTCACCAACGGATGCGCCCGCAACAGGCGCAGCGGCGAATCGCGCGGCGTGATCGCCACCACCCGGGTCCCGCTCGCCAGCAGCGACACCGCCATCGTCGCGAGCGTGTTGCTGCGCCCACTGCCGGGCGGCCCGACCACCGCGAACGTGTGCTGCGCGTCGGCGAAATCCGCGCCGACCGCGCCCACCGCGTCGCCACCGATCCCCAACAGCCCCCACAGCGGGCGGCGTTGCTCCTCACTCACCGCCTCGTACGCCTCGGCGAAGCTGATCGAGGTGGGCAGCGGCGCCAGGACGAACGGCCGCCGCGCCGGATCCACCCCCGCATCCCGCTCGCGCGCGTCCGCCGCGATCCGGCGCAGCGCCTCGACCTGCTCCCGCCCGCTCTCACCCGGACCGAGCAGACACACCTGCGCCTCCGTCCACGAACCCGACACCAGGATCCGCCCCGGCGGCATCGACCCCGGGATCGCGGTCCGCGGCACCCCCGCGCCCGAATACTCGGCCCGATCGGCCAGCCGCAACAGCACCATGTCGTCGTTGACCGACGACAACCGCCCGTTGATCAACGTGCGTTCCGAGGTCATCACCAGATGGATCCCCGCCGCCGCGCCCTCGCGCAACAACCGCACCACCTCGTTCATCACCCGGCCGTCGTCGTACTCGTACAACGTCGGCGCCAGCGGATCCCACCCGTCGATCAGCAGGAACACATGCGCCGGACACCCCCGCGCGTCGCTCGCCCGCAACTCGGTCAGATTCGCGCACGCCTGCCGGGACAACAGCTCCTGACGGCTGCTCAACTCCTCGCCGAGCCGGGAGATCAACCGGTCGATCCGGCTCAGGTCGTTGCGCGGCACCACCGTGCCGCAGTGCGGCAGATCGGCCAGCGCGGCCAACGCCCCACCCCCGGCGTCGATCGCCTGGATGTGCACCACACCGCACGAGTGCCGCCGGGCCAGCGCCGCCGCCATCGTGCGCAACAACTGGCTGCGCCCGGTGCGCGGCGCGCCCACCACGAACAGGTGGCCGAACGTGCTCGGATCGAGCAACACCGGCTTGCGCGCCTGGAGATGCGGCACGTCCTCCATCGCCCACGCCACCGGCTCCAGCGCACCGGGCGGTCGTTCTGCGCCGGGCGCGGCCGGCGGCAGATCCGCCGGCAGCACCCGATGCGGCAGCGGGTCCAGCCACGGGCTCGGCGGCTTGACGAAGTCCGGCAGGGCCGCGGCAGCCGCCGAGATCGCGGTGACCAACTCCTTGAGGTCGGTGGTCGGTTCGGCGTCCCCCGGCTGTGGTTGCGGCTCGACGTCCACCTCGACGGCGGGCGGACGCGGCCGACCCAACCGGCTCCAGGACAACACCGAGGTCTGCGGCCGTACCGGCTCCACCGGAGCGGGCAGCGCCCGGATCGCGTCGGGATCGGCCTTGGTGTCCACCCGTTCGGTGCCCGCGTACGCGGTCTGGAACGGGATCACCGTGTGATGCGAGGTCCGGGCCAGCGCCCGGCCCGGCGTGGACGAGGAGATCGCCACCGCGTCCTTGGTGTCGATCACGTCCGAACTCTCCCCGGCATCGGTCACCCGCAACGCGATCCGCAGATTCGTATTGGCCCGGATGTCCGCCGTGATCACCCCGGCCGGACGCTGCGTGGCGAGCACCATGTGGATCCCCAGCGAACGACCGCGCTGGGCGATCCCGACCAGACCCGGGATGAAGTCCGGCACCTCGCGCACCAGCGTGGCGAACTCGTCCACGATCAACAACAGTCGCGGCAGCGCGGGCAACTCCGCGTCCCGCATGCGCTTGCCCCGATACTCCGCGTGGTCCTTCGCCCCAACCATCGCCAACAGCAGCTCACGCCGGGTCAGTTCGGCGCCGAGGGAGGCCATCGCCCGATGCACCAGTTGGGCGTCGAGGTCGGTGACCATACCGAGCGTGTGCGGGAGTTCGACGCAGTCCTTGAACGCGGAGCCGCCCTTGTAGTCGACCAGCACGAAGGTCAACTCGTCCGGCCGGTTCGCCGCCGCCAGCGCGGCCACGAACGACTGCAACAGCTCCGACTTGCCCGACCCCGTGGTGCCCGCGATCAACGCGTGCGGACCGTCGAGGACCAGGTCGAACGAGACCGGGCCGTCGTACCCCGCGCCCAGGAACGCCCGCGTGGACGCGGGCCGCCGCCGCCAACGCTCGCCGATCGTCGCCGGGTCCGGCGGATCCAGCGCCAACAACTCCGGCAACAACACCCGATCCGGCAGTGCACCCTCGTCCGGCGAGGTCACGTCCCGCACCGGCGCCAACGCCCGCGCGATCGACTCGCACCACGCCGGCGTCGGCAGATCCGGCCGCACATCGGCGACCGTCGGCGTCCCGTGCCGGCGCAACGTCGCGACCGGACCACGCCCCTGCCCCGCGTCGGCGAGGCCGATCACCGCCGTGCACTCCTGCGGCAGGAAACGCTCCTCGGTGTCCACGCAGATCGAGAACACCCGTACCTGCGGGCCCTCCTGCAACACCTGCGTCATGCCCGGGATCTCCCGCAACCGCCGGGCGCCGTCCACGACCAGCACGATATCCGGCTCGGCGAACACCGCGTTGCGCAACAACGTCTCGGCGGCGGCCCGGCGCGCCCGTACCACCTGGACCAACTCCGCGACCCGCGCCGCGATCGTCTCCGGATCGCTGCCGAGCAACACCTCGGGCCCGCCGGGCACCATGCCGCGCGCATGCGGCAACCAGGCCAGCCACCCCCACTCCTCGGCCCCCGCCGCCCCAGTGAGCAACCGCACCTGCACATCGCGAGGACTGTGCAGGATCGCCGCCTGCGCGACCAGCCACCCGGCCATCCGCAACGCCGGCCCACCGGGCCCGGCCACGCCGAGTACACCCTGCTGCGGCAGATCCACCGCCGTCGGCACGTCCGGCACCGTCCACGACGCGCGCCGCTCCAACGACTGCGAATCGGGATCCTCGACCTCGTTCAGCGAGGTGTGCGCCGACGTGCCCACGCGCAACACCAGATGGTCCGGATCGACCCGGCGCCGCTCCCACAACCGCTGCCCCGGGCCGGTGGCGAACAGACCGGTCGTCGACGGGTCCGGGATCGCGTCCACCCGTCCCCGGCGCTCCACCTCCGTACTCGCGGCCACCTCGGCCAGCACCTCCGCCTTGCGCACCCGGTAGGCGGCCAGGTCCTTGACGAACTGCTTGCGCCCGCTGCGCCGCGAGGAGATCCAGTTGGCCAGCGCCATGATCGGGCTGAAGATCGCGAAGATCAGGAAGAAGTAGGAGTGGAAGACCTTCACCATGACCAGCCCGAGCAACATCGGCGCGAGCGTGACCAGCATCGGGAACGGCTGCCGGAACGAGCCGCGCGGCCGGGTCGGGATCCGGAACCGGCCGCCCTGGACCGGCTCCACGATGCGCGGGGGCCGGTTGAAGTCGAGGCCCGCGCCGTCGGCCGAGGGCACGATGTCCGCGCCCGCGTCGAACGGCGCGGCGGGGCGCAGCAGTACCGGGCCCACGGTCAAGCCCACGCCGAGGTCCCAGGCAACCTCGTCGACGATCGGCGCCTCCGGGTCCGGCGGCGGCTCGTCGGCGAACTCCTTCTCCTTGGGGTCGACCGGCCGCTCGGGCGTGTCCTCCTTGGTCCGGTACACCCGCCCGAGCCGGACCGCGCTCCCGGCCGGCGCGGCGACCCGCACCCTGCCGTTCGGGCCGACCGTGACCCGGATGCCGTGCGCCGGTACGCCGGGTTCGTCGATCCGGATCGCGCACTCCGGGGCCGAGCCGATGTCGTAGGTACCCATCGGCAGCGGCCAGACCCGCCCGGCCCCGGGCCCCGCCGCGAGGTGCAACTCGGCGAGCGGCGGATCGGGGCACGGGGGCGGCGCGGTGGGGGCCGCCCCGAGCGTGAGTTCGCCGCCCTCGCGGATGCCGCAGGCCGACAGGGGCTCGTCGGGGTCGAGCACGGTGTCCGCGAGCCGACAGGGCAACCCGGGCGCGCCCAGGTCGTGCGTGTCGGCGAGGTGTTCGAGCAGATCCCGAACGGTGCTCTCGGCCGGCGCGTCGACCAGAATCGACTCCCGCCGCCCCCGCGCGGGCTCGGACACGGTGATGGTCAATCGCATGGGATCGCCTCCAGAAGCACACGGACGACGGTCACGGCCGGGCGGGGTTGATGGGCGGGGCGGCGAACTCATCCGCCCCGAGCACGTCGGACGCGGCGGGGGGCTCGGATCCGGTGGTTGCCGGGGGCTCGGCGGGGGGCTCGGATCCGGCGGTTGCCGAAGGTGCTGCGGGTGGTTCGGTGGGTTGGTGGGGTCGGCGGGCCGAGGCGAAGGCCGGGGGTCGGCGGCCGGTGGTGGTTGCGGCCGGTGGCCTTTCGGGGGTCGGTGGCGTGGTCGGCGATCCGGTGTTCGCGGATGCCGTGGGAGTTGCGGTCGTGGGACGCGGCGAGGCCGCCGGAGTCGGACGGTGGGTCGCTTCGGGTGCGGGGGAGGCCGACACCGCCCCGCCTTCGGAGCGGAGATCGACGTCGGATCGCCGCTGACCGGCGGTCGACGGCGACACGCGCGATCGAGCCCGCCCCGGAACCCCCGCATCCGCGGCGGCGGTCGCGGACGCCGACGCCGAAGTGCCTGTCGACGCGCCGGCAGCCGCAGGACCCGCAGGGCTCGACGCGGACGCGGCAGCCGAGGCCGAAGCGCTCGTCGACGCGCCGGTACCCGCAAGACCCGATGCGGGCGCGGCAGCCGTGGCGGCACCGCCCGAGGAGGCCCGCGTACTCACCCGCCCGTCGCCCACGCTGCCCGCCGAGCCGGACCCATGCCCGGCGGATCCACTGCGCCCGCCGGCGGACTCCGCCCCGCCCGGCTCCACCGCCGCAGCGGCACCCCCGACCGGGCCACCGTCACCGCCCACACCCGAGCCGGCGGCCAGGTCACCGCCGGTCCGCGCGCCGACCGCACCGATCGTGGCCACATCGCCGACTCGACCGGCCCCGCCGGCGCCGGCCGTACCGCCTCCCAAGCCGGCCGCGCCCTGTTCACCGATGGGCGCGATCACACCGTCCGCCCGGTCCAGCGCGCCGCCGCCGACATCCGTGCCGTTTCTGGACGTAGCTCCCGCACCGACCCGCACGGGCGCGGCGTCCGCAACTCCCGCCCGCCCCACACTCGTTCCGCCCACGACCCCCGGTACCGGCCGGCCCGTGTCCGCCGCCGGCGGCGTCGTGCTCGGCGGGTTCACCGTCGGCCCCGTCGGGCGCCCCGACCGGATCACGCGGGCCACCGCCCGCGCCAAGCCGGCCGTTTCGACCGGACCCAGGCCGTCCGCGGCCGGCAACACGCCGAAGGCGTCCGGACGCAGGCTCAGCCGCCGCCCCCGCACCTCCCCGAGGACGAGCACCGTACGTCCCGGCTGCGCCGCGAACGCCGCCGGTTCACCCGCCGCCTCCGGAGCGGGCTCGGCGCACACCAGGACACGTACCGCCGGATCGGCGGCCAGTTCGGCCGCCGACCGCCCGGCGAACCCCGGATGCACACCGTGAGCCACGCCCACCACACCCGAGGGCAACCGCCGAACCAGCTGTGCGGTCAACGCATGGCCCAGATCGGTGCCCGCCCGGTCCCCGGTCACCGTGACCACCGGCCCCACCGCCGCCGCATCCAGCAGGACCACATCGCTCCCGATCAACCCGACCACGATCGGCAGCGGCCCGACCTCCGTCGGCTCGGGCACCCCCAGATCGGCCACCGCGGCCGTCCATACCAGCGCGTCGTCGGGGTCCACCGTCCAGGGTTCCGCGACCTCCGGCGCCCGGATCGCCGCGAGCCGTACCGCCACGCGCTCGCCCGTCAGCACCACCGCCCACGGCCGTGCCCCCGCCGCCCGGGCCGCGCCCAGCGCTCGCGCGGCCCGTTCGAAGGTCTCCGGCGCACCCAGATGCCGGGCCAGCACCGCGACCCCGCGGCGATCCCGTCGCCAGGCGAGGAACGGCGCGGCGAACGCCCGCCCCGTCGCGGTCACCTGATGCCCGAACCCGCGGAACAGGCCGCGCGGGCCCGCCCGTCGGGACAACACACGCAGCAACACCGCGACGAGGATCACGAGTTCGAGCAGGGCGAGCCAGCCCACGCCCCGGTTGCCGCTCCAGAAGTCCGCGCCGAAAGGATTGGCGGCCGTCGTGCTGCTGATCGTGCCCTCCCACTGAACAGGTGATACCGGGGCCACCCGGAGATCAGTGGGCATTGAAGCAGTCGCGCAGCGTATTCGAAAGAGCCGGCGCAGAATTTCGAGTTGGGCTTTTCGGAACCATCCGACACCGTTTCGGGGGCATGGCGAGACGTCGGTTCACCGCGCCGGCCCGGCGGCCGGCCGGTCCCACGCCCGCCTGATGACAGGGCAGTGACCTGCACGTACAACGGGATGTCGGGGCTCGTACCCACCCGAACGGCAGACGGCCCCCCGGACCGTCCGTCCCGCCTGTTCTCATTCTCTGGAAAATCCCGCAACGAACTCGAAACGGGATTCCGGCAATCCTGCACGCAGATCGACAAACCTGCGAATCGACGTGACATTCCCCTTGCCTGGGAAATAGGTGCGCCCGTGGTGCGGCGATTCCACAAAATAGACGGGGACCCGCCTCGACGTGACGGATCTGAGCTTCATCTGAGGTTTCCCGAGCATAGATCGGGTGAAGCGGGCAAGTCGCGCAAAGCCCTCAATCAGGCTGACCCGGACAAACCGCGACCCCGGCAACTTCGGCCTTCGGCCGCCTCGTTTACCCGATCACGCCGGAAAAGACCGCGCCCGCGCTATGAAGCCCCCACCGCCGGAACCGCCCGCACCCGCGCGTCCGGCCCCGCCGTCGCCACCCCCACCAGCGCCCCGACCGCCGCCAACACCGCCGGAAACTCGGCCACATAGTCCATCGACGCCTGCACCACGAACGCCGTGAAGGTCACCGATCCCACCGCCACCACCGCCGGCGACCGCGCCGAGCGCCACAACCGCACGTACACCCATCCCACCACGACGACCAGACACAGCGCGCCGGGGATGCCCTGCTCGGCGCTCTGCCGCAGCCACATCGAATGCGCCGAGTGCACATCCGCGTCCGAACGCACTGTCGGACTGTTCCGTACGAACGTGCCGGGACCCGTCCCGCGCACCGGGAAACGCTTCGTCAGATGTACGCCGTCGCCCCACAGTTGCACCCGACGCTCGGTCAACCCCGCCCGGGCGGCGCCCTCGACGCCCTCCGTCCGCGTACCCAGCGCCCCGAGGACCACGGTGCCCAGCACCACCCCGGCCGCACACAGCGCAGACAACGCCACGACCGTGCCCCGCCGCCGCACCAGCGGCGCCAGCAGCGCGGTCGACAACACCGCCAGCGCACCCGCCGCCGCGGCCACCGACCGCGTCGCGAACGTACCCACCACCAACACCCCGGCCAACACCAGGAGTCCGGCCCGCCACCGACCCGACACGGCGGCCAGTGCGGCCAGACACGCCGCCCCCACCCCCTGCGCCACCAGCGCGCCGTCCGCGTTCCCATAATCCAACGGCGGTGCCGTCGCGTCCCCACTCACCGCGTCGGGCCACACCACCAACATCACCGTCACCGCGCCGGCGAGCATCGCCGGCACGGGTAACGCGAACCGCCCGCCGCACAGCCGCCCCAGCACGTACGCCCCGGCTACGACCGCCAACGCCAGCAGATACCTCCCCGGCGCACCCACCCGGTTCGCCGCCGCCACCGGAGCCCACAACGCCGCCACCGCGATCAGCGCGGCACCCAGCGGATCCAATCGGGACAGATATCGCGCCCTGCCGCGGACCCGAAGGTCGCCTTCTCGGTCAGTACTCACCGCACCATTCGCTTCCACTCGACGACCCGGGCCCGTCCTGCCGCGCCCGCGACCGCGTTCGTGCCCACGCTCGCGTTCGTGTGCGCCCCACCCCGACCGCCCGGCGGTGCCAGGATGTCCCCCATGCAGCTCTACATCTGCGGAGCCGGCGGCGTCGGCCGCGAAGCCCTCGACACCGCGCTCGCCGCCGCGCTCACCGTCACCGCGTTCCTCGACGACGCCCGCGCCGGCGAACAGGTGCGCGGACTGCCGGTGTTGCGCCCCGACGAGGCCGGCGGCGGCGAATATCTGGTCGGCATCGCCGCGCCCGCCGCCCGGGCCCGGCTCGCCCTCCTGCTGGAGCGGCAGGGCCTGCGCCCGGCCACCCTCGTACATCCGCGCGCGGTGATCGCGCCGGATACGGTGCTCGCGCCCGGCTGCCTCGTCCAGGCCAACGCGTACGTCTCCAGCAGTGTCACCCTCGGCCCGCACGCGCAGGTCCACTACAACGCCACCATCGGCCACGACAGCGTGCTCGACGCGCGCGCCACCGTGTATCCGGGCGCCAACATCTCCGGCAACGTGCACCTGTGCGCGGGCGCCACCGTCGGCAGCAACGCCGTCGTCCTACAGGGCCTGACCATCGGCCCGGACGCCTTCGTCGGCGCGGGCGCCGTGGTCACGCGCGACGTACCCGCCCGCACCACCGTGGTGGGCGCACCCGCCCGCCCCCTCCGCACACCCGCCGACGACTGACCCGCCCGACCGCGCCTCAGCCGAGCCGCGACCGGAACCACTCGACCGTCCGGGCCAGCCCGTCGCGCAACTCGACGGGCTCGGCCGCCGGGAACAACGCGCGCAGCCGCGACCCGTCCGCCTGGGAGTCCCGCACGTCACCGGGCCTGGGCGAGGTGTGCTCCACCTCGACCGCATGCCCGAGCACATCCGCCAACAAGGCGATCAGCGCGTTCAACGAAGTCCGGGAGCCGAAGGCCAGGTTGACCGGGATGTCCGAGACCACCCGGCGCAACACCGCATCGGTCAACACCGCGCACACACTGTCGATGTTGGTGAAGTCGCGCGTCTGTTCGCCGTCGCCCTGCACCGCCAGCGGCCGACCCGCCAACGCCGCGTCCACGAAGCGCGGAATCACCGCGGCGTACGCGTGATCGGCCGGTTGGCCGGGGCCGAAGACGTTGAAGAACCGGAACGGCAACACCGGCAGCCCGTAGCAGTTGCCGTACGCGATCAGATACGCCTCGGTGGCCAACTTGCTCACCGCGTACGGGCTCAGCGGCGCCGTGCGCATGTCCTCACGCTTGGGCAACTCGCGATTCGCGCCGTACACCGACGACGAGGACGCGGCCACCACGTGGATGTTCCCGGCCCGCCGCGCCGCCTCCAACACCTCCACGGTGCCCGTCGCGTTGGCGTGGTGGCTGGCCAGCGGTGCCTCCACCGACCGGGGCACCGACGGCAACGCGGCCAAGTGCACCACCGCGTCCGCACCCTCGAACGCGCGGTCGAGCAACTCCGGTTCCAGAATCGAGCCCTGATGCAACGTCACCTTCAACCCGGTGAGGTTCGCCAACGACCCCGTGGACAGATCGTCCACCACGTGCACGTCGCGCACCACATCGTGACCCTGCAACGAGGCGGCCAGATTCGCGCCGATGAAACCGGCACCGCCGGTGATCACTACCTTCACAAAGTCCCCCCGGACCGTCGCGCCCTACCATCCCCACCCGAGCCGCCGATTCGAACTCCCCGGGCCCGACCCGGAGTCGCCCCACCCCCGGCTTCCCGCACTGTACCCACGGCCCGCTGCACGAGAGGGCAAAACCCGGACAACAGGCCGGAACGTACGCCACACTTTCCCGTATCTCGGCCCCGGGACACCGCCCCGGGGACCGATATTCGGGTGGGGGACACTCATGAAGATACCCAGACCAAGGCTGCGCAGAGCGACCGTGCCGACACTGTTCGCGCTACTGCTCGCGTTGACCGTCGCGGCACCGCAGACACCCAAGGCGGCCGCGGGTCCCTGCGACGCGCCGGTCGCCAACGCCGTCGCCTGCGAGAACAGCAAGACCGGCAATCCTCGGACCGAATGGGACGTCAGCGGCGCCGGCAGCAATTCCATCCAGGGCTACTCCACGGACATCAGCGTCAACGCCGGTGGCCAGATCAAGTTCCGGATCGACACCACCGCGAGCTCCTACCGCGTCGACATCTACCGACTCGGTTGGTACAACGGCAACGGCGCGCGCAAGGTCTACACGATCCCGGCCTCCGCCACGACGCCCAAGCGGCAGGACGACTGCGACATCGACAACCTGGTGACCGGTCTGATCGACTGCTCCGACTGGACCGACTCCGCGTCCTGGACCGTGCCCGCCGACGCGGTATCCGGCTACTACATCGCCAAACCCACCCGCACCGACGGCAGTTCCGGCGCGAGCCAGATCCCGTTCATCGTCCGCAACGACGCGTCGCACTCGGCACTGCTGATGCAGTCCTCCGACACCACATGGCAGGCATACAACGCCTATGGCGGCAACGACCTGTACACGGGACAACCGGTCGGGCGCGCCTACAAGGTCAGCTACAACCGGCCGTTCACCACGCGCGCCGACAACCCCGAGGACTCGCTGTTCAACGCCGAGTTCGCGATGTTGCGCTTCATCGAACGCAATGGCTACGACGTTTCCTACACGACCGGCGTCGACACCGATCGACGCGGCCAACTGATCAAGAACCACAAGGTGTTCCTGTCCGTCGGCCACGACGAATACTGGTCCGGCCCACAACGCGCCAACGTCGAGGCGGCCCGGGACGCGGGCGTCAACCTCGCCTTCTTCTCCGGCAACGAGATGTTCTGGAAGACCCGTTGGGAGAACGGCGGGATCAACGGCAACGGTCCCGACCACCGCAACCTGGTCGCCTACAAGGACACCCACGCGAACCAGTCGATCGACCCGCTGGGCCCGAGCATGTGGACCGGCACCTGGCGCGACCCGCGCTTCTCGCCACCCGGTGACGGCGGTCGACCGGAGAACAGCGTCACCGGCACCATCTTCACCGTCAACTGCTGCACCACCGACATGAATGCCAACGGCGCCGACGGGCGGCTGCGCCTGTGGCGCAACACCCGCCTGGCCACCCTCGGCCTCACCGCGCAGACCACCCTCGGCAGCGGCACTCTGGGCTACGAGTGGGACTCCGACCTGGACAACGGCGCCCGACCCGCGGGCCTGATCCGCCTGTCCACCACGGTCAAGTCCGGCATGTCGGTGCTCCAGGACCAGGGTTCGACCTACGCCGACGGCAGTTCCACGCACAGCCTGACCCTGTACCGCGCGCCCAGCGGCGCCCTCGTCTTCGGCGCGGGCACCGTGCAGTGGGCCTGGGGCCTGGACGTGTACCGGGTCGGCGCGAACGGCACCGTGGACACCGCGATGCAGCAGGCCACGATCAACCTGTTCGCCGACATGGGCGTACAACCGGGCACGCTGATGAGCGGCATGGTCGCCGCGACCCAGAGCACCGACACCACGCCGCCCACCTCGACCATTACCGCGCCGACCAACGGCGGCAGCCTGCCCACCAATTCCAACGTCACCATTACCGGCACCGCGACCGACACCGGCGGCCGGGTCGGCGGCGTCGAGGTCTCCGTCGACAACGGCGCGACCTGGCACCCCGCCACCACCGGCCGGGACAACTGGACCTACGTGTTCACCACCGGCGCCGGCGGCTCGATCACCATCAAGACCCGCGCCACCGACGACAGCGCCCGTACCGAGACCCCGTCGGCGGGCGTCACCGTCACGCTCGGCGGCCCGCCGCAACCCGTCACGTGTCCATGCACCCTGTGGGCGCCGACCGACCAACCCTCGGCCGGACCCGACCCGGACACCGCCGCCACCGAACTCGGCGTCAAGTTCCAACCCGACCGGGCCGGCTTCGTCACCGGCGTGCGCTTTTGGAAGGACACCGCGAACACCGGCACGCACACCGGGACCCTGTGGTCCGCCTCCGGCACCCGACTCGCCACCGCCACGTTCACCAACGAAACCGCGTCCGGCTGGCAGCAGGTGACGTTCGCTCAGCCCGTGGCGGTCACTGCGGGCACCACCTACGTGGCGTCCTACCTGGCCCCCAACGGCAGGTACTCCGCCGACCAGGGCGGCCTGACCACCGCGCACATCCGCGGCCCGCTCACCGCACCGGCGAGCAATGCCGCCGGCGGCAACGGGGTGTATCGCTACGGCACCGGATTCCCGACCTCGACCTGGAACGACTCCAACTTCTGGGTCGACCCGGTGTTCACCACCACCAACGGCGGCCCGACCGGCACCGCGCCGCAGGTCACCACGACCGTCCCGGCGAGCGGGGAGGGCTTCGCCCCGGTCGGCGGCAACATCACCGCCACGTTCGATGTGGCGGTACAGCCCGCGACGATCGTCTGGACCATCGACCGGGGCGAAAGCGGCCGGGTCACCGGCACCGCGAGCTACAACGCCACGACCAGGGTCGCCACGTTCGATCCGGCCACCGACCTGATACCCGGCGCCACCTACTCGGTCACCCTCGGCGGCGCACAATCCGCCGACGGTACGCCGATGGCCGACAAATACTGGTCCTTCACCACGGCCGGCAGCACCCCGCCGCCCACCTGCAACCCGTCCTGCACCATCTGGCCCGCGACGGCGACGCCGGCCGTACTCTCCGACACCGACACCGCCGGCATGCAACTCGGCGTCAAATTCCGCACCACGGTGCCCGGGAAGATCACGGGCCTGCGGTTCTACAAGGGCCCGAGCAACACCGGCACGCACACCGGGACCATCTGGTCCGCCGCGGGCAGCATCCTGACCAGCGCGACCTTCACCGGCGAGACCGCGTCGGGCTGGCAACAGGTGAACTTCGCCCAACCGGTCGTGATCGCCGCCAACACCACCTACGTGGCCTCGTACTACGCGCCCGTGGGCCGCTACTCCTCCACCGAGGGCGGCCTGACGGCGGCGGCCGGAACCGGACCGATCACCGCCCCCGCCTCCGGCACCGTCGGCGGCAACGGCGTGTACACGACCGGCACCGGCTTCCCGACCGGCACCTGGAACGACAGCAACTACTGGGTGGACGTCGTCTTCACCACCAACTAGTCCTCACGGACCGGCTCCCACCAACCAGTCTCCACCGGCCAGTTCCCACCAACCCGTCCCGGCCCGGGTCCCGGCGCCGGCAACCGGCACCACCCGGAACCGACCCACGGAAACCGCGTCGCCGACGGCAACACGCCGCCGGCGGCCCGGTCTCCGGGACGGGCGCGGCGACCCGAGTTCCGGCGCGCCCACGCCCGCCCGCACCCACGAACCGACGACCGACCGTCATGCCATTGAGGAGCACCAACTCGATGAAGGTTGCCTGCGCCAGAACCAGACCGGGACTTCGACAACGCCGAGGGACATGGGCGAGCATCACGTTCGCCGCGATCGGCGCATTGTTGTTCACCCTGTTCGCCCCGATCACCGCGGCCCAGGCCGCACCATGCAGTCCGTGCTCGCTGTTCGCGGGCGCCACCCCGGGCGGCGCGGTGACCGACACCGACGCGGTGGCCGTCGAGTTGGGCGTGCGCTTCAAGCCCGCCCAGGACGGCACGATCACCCAGGTCAAGTTCTGGAAGGACGCGGCCAACACCGGCACCCACACGGGCCGGATCTGGAACACCGGCACCGGCACCGCCACTTCGGTGACCTTCACCGGCGAGAGCACGTCCGGCTGGCAGAGCGCCACGTTCGCCACGCCGATCCCCGTCACCGCCGGCACCGAGTACATCGCCTCCTACGTCGCGCCCGTCGGCCGCTACACGGTCACCGCCGACTACTTCGCGACCGACCGCACGGTCGAACAACTCGTCGCCCCGGCGAGCAACGGCACCCAGGGCAACGGCGTCTACACGTACAACCCCGGCGGCGGCATGCCGACCGACTCCTACCGGGCCGGCAACTACTGGGTCGACGTCTCCTTCGTCCCCGGCGCCGACACCACGCCGCCCACGGTCACCCAGACCGTCCCGGCCGCCAACGCCACCGGAGTGGCCACCGCCGCACCGCTGTCCGTCACCTTCAGCGAACCGGTCCAAGCCGCCACCGTGCAGTGGGCGGTCACCGCGACCGGCGGCCCGGCCGTCCCGGGCTCCGCGTCCTACAACGGCAACACCGCCACGTTCACGCCCACTTCGGCGCTCGCCGCGTCCACCGGCTACACCGTGAGCGTGTCCGGGGCCAAGGACGCCGCCGGCAACACCGCGGCGACCAAGTCCTGGTCCTTCACCACCGGCAACGGCAGTACCCAGAACATCGAGACCAGCATCTGGACCGGCCCGGTCAGCCCGACCACCCCGAACCAGACCGACAACAACAGCGTCGAGGTCGGCGTCAAGTTCCGCACCGCCACCGACGGCCAGATCAAGTCGATCAGGTTCTGGAAACTCGCCGGCAGCACCGGCCCCTACGCGGTCAGCCTGTGGGACAAGAACACCCAGACCCGGCTCGCCACCGTACCCAACGTCAACCGCACCGGAACCGGCTGGCAAACCGTCGACCTGCCCACCCCGATCACCGTGCACGCCGGCGTCACCTACGTCGCCTCCTACTTCGCCCCCAACGGCAACTACCCGGCCAACACCGCGTCGTTCTCCCAGGCCGTCGGCAACACGATGATCAGCGCACTCGCCGACGGGGTCGACGGCGGCAACGGCGTCTACAAGTACAACGCCGGCAGCATCTACCCGACCGACAGCTGGAACGGCAGCAACTACTGGGTCGACGTGGTCTTCAGCACCAACGCCGAGGACACCGTCGCCCCCGCCATCACCGACCAGTCGCCGACGCCCAACGCCAACGGCGTACTCGCCGGTGTACAACCCTCGGTCACCTTCAGCGAACCGCTCAAGACCACCGGCCTGACCTTCGAACTCAAGCGCAACGGCACGGTCATACCCACCGAACTCGAATTCGACAACCCCACCAACCCGACCCAACTCACCCTCAAGCCGAACGCCGAACTGGCCTACGGCACGCCGTACACACTCACCGTCGGCGGGGTCAAGGACCGCTCCGACAACGCGATGCCCGACGCCAACTGGTCCTTCACCACCGGCCAGGCCCCGCCCACCCCGCCGTGCGACGCGCCGAACACCGGCCCGATCCTGGTGATCAAGGCCGACTCGAATCCCTTCAGCTGCTACTACACCGAGATTCTGCGCGCCGAGGGCCTGAACTCCTTCGCCGTCAAGGACGCGAGCACGGTCACCGCGACCGTACTGAACGGCTACACCACCGTCGTCCTCGGCGACTTCGCACCCTCCGCACAACTGGTCGCCGACCTCACCACGTGGGTCAACGCCGGCGGCAACCTGATCGCCATGCACCCGCGCGCCGCCCTGGCCGGCCTGCTCGGCCTCGGCACCTCCGGCGGCTTCCAGGCCAACCAATACATGAAGGTCGACAGCGGCACCGCGCCCGGCGCCGGCATCTACAGCCAACTGAGCATGCAGTACCACGGCCCCGCCGACGTATGGACGGTCCCCGGCGGCGTCGGCACGATCCGCGTCGCGGACCTGTACACCCGCACCGGCACCAGCCCGCTCGGCCCGGCCGTCACCACCCGCACCGTCGGCAGCGGCACCGCCTCCGCCTTCACCTACGACCTGGCCCGCTCCATCGTGCAGACCCGCCAGGGCAACCCCGCCCAGGCCGGCGTCGAGAACGACAACTTCTCCGACAGCGGCGGCCCGCTGATGCGCGCCGACGACATGTTCTACCCGGACTGGGTCGACCTCAGCCGCGTCCGCGTCCCGCAGGCCGACGAACAGCAGCGCCTGCTCGCCAACCTGATCGAGATCGGCAACCGCGCCAAGGCCCCGATCCCCAGGACCTGGTACCTGCCCGGCAACGCCGCCACCGCCGCGCCCGACCTGCTCAAGGTCGTGATGGTCTCCACCGGCGACAACCACGGCCAAAACCTCAGCGACATGCAGGGTCGGGTCACCCGCTACAACAACAACAGCTCCGACCCGAACTGCTCCAGCCCCATCGCGGCCCTGCGCGACGCCGCAGTCCGGAACTGGAAATGTATGCGCGGCACCATCTACGTCTGGGGCCCGGGACCCCAGGGCACCCAGGCACCCCCGGTGTCCGACGTACAGAACTGGACCGCCCAGGGCTTCGAGATCGCCCGACACGTCGACGAGAACGGCAGCTGTCCGCAGATGCGCGCCGGCGCCTCGCAGGCGGACATCAACGCCGAACTCTCCGCGGTGTACGAGAACAGCCTGGACGACTTCACCCGCTACGCCCCGCTGAAGCCGACCACCAACCGGACCCACTGCCTGATCTGGCCGGACTGGAGTTCCAACGCGACGATCGCCCGGGCCAAGGGAATCCGGCTCGACACGAACTACTACTACATGCCCGACTACTGGAAGAACACCTGGGGCGGGGCGCTGATGAAGGCCAGTCCCGGATTCTTCACCGGCTCCGGATTCCCGATGCGCTTCACCGACCCCAGCGGTCAGATGATCGACATCTACCAGGGCACCACGCAGATCAACGACGAATTCCAACAGGTCTATCCGGATACGTTCGACCAACTCGTCAGCGGTGCCAACAACGACGGCTTCTACGGCGCGTTCGTGATGAACAACCACACCGACTCGGCGAACGCCAACGGCGGGGTGGGCAACGTGGGCCAGCTCGACATCGAGGCCGCGCTGATCGCCTCGGCGAAAGCGAAGAACGTCCCGATCGTCTCCGCCAAACAACTCCTGGACTGGACCGACGCGCGCAACGCCTCGACCGTCACCGGCCTGAACCGGGTCGGCAACACGGTCACCTTCACGGTCAACCAGAACGCGGCCGCGACGAACCTGATGACGATGCTCCCGACCACCGGCTCGGGCGGCACCACGCTCACCGGTCTGTCTCGGGGCGGCGCCCCGGTCACCTTCCAGAAGACCACGATCAAGGGCATCGAGTACGCCGTCTTCGACGGGACCTCCGGCGCGTACACGGCCACCTACGCCACCCCGGTCGCTCCGCTGATCGCCCGGGCCGAGGCGGCCCCGGCACCCGACGGCTCGGGCACCCTGACCTGGACGACGGACGTCCCGGCCACCACGGAGATGCAGCTCGGTACCCAGCCGGACCAGCTGCCCATCACCCAGCAGAGCGTGGAGACGGCCGGCGAGCACAAGGTGGCCCTGGGCGCGCTCAAGCCCGACACCACCTACTACTACCGACTCACCTCGGTGAACGCGAAGGGCGACCGCACCACCTGGCCCGCCCCGAACGCCAAGCCCGCCGAGTTCCGCACCCCCAAGGCCGACCGCAAGGCCCCGGTGATCAGCGACGTCGCGGTCAAGACCTGGCCGGACGGCAGCGCCGACCTGACCTGGAAGACGGACAAGCCCACCACGACGTCGGTCCTGCTCGGCGACACAGCGGCCGCGGTGCGCCCGGTATACACGGACGCGAAGCAGCGCACCACCACCCACCACGCCAAGCTCGGCCACCTCGGCGCCGGCGCGACGTACGCCTTCCGCCTGGCGGGCATCGACACGGCCGGTAACGAGGGGACCTGGACGGGCGGCGGCGGAAAGAAGAAGGACACGGCCCGCCTGGTCATGCCGAGGCCGGGCGTCGCCGAGACGGGCGCCTTCGACTTCACCAACGGCACGGTCTCGGGCGGAGCGGTCAGCGGCGACCGCCCCGACGCCCTCACCCTGGACCGGGCTCGCACCGGTACGTACGTATCCAAGGCCCTGGACGCCGGCCAAATGGTCACGTGGCTGGCGAGCGACTGGCAGGCCGACATTCCCAAGGGCACGACGCTGCGGGTATCGGTCCGAACCGGCACCACCGCGATTCCCGACGCGAGCTGGACACCGTGGAAGGACCTGGCCAAGCCGGGGGACACGGTGGGGACGTCGTCGCGATTCCTGCAATACCGGGTGGAGCTGACCGGCGACGGCGCGGCAATGCCGACATTGAAGGGCATCGGCTTCACACACGACGGCAAGGTGACCCCGACGGCCCCGGTGACGGAGGCGGGCCCGAACACCGCGCCGGGGCCGAACACGCGGACGGGGAAGGGGCGTTGAGGCTGCGCTGAGCTGGCGGCGAGGCGACGGTGACCCGCCGCCGAGGCCGTGGGGAGAGGTACGAGCGGCCGGGCCCGGAGCGATTTGGCGCTCCGGGCCCGGCCGTGTACTGTTGCGAAGTCCGCCCGGGAGGCGAGCACAATCCCCGATCACCGATTAGGCGATCGGAATGCGCTCCGCTAAAGTCGGCGGGCGCCGCCAAATGCCTCGGAAATGCGAATTCCCGATGCCCGAAGCGGCGGGACGAAGCGGGTCGGAAGATCTGCTAGAGTCTGAAAGGCGGAAAGCGCGGGAACGCGCCGGACGCCGAAAGCGAGGAAAGCAAAGCGGCCGAAACGGTGTGCTAAGCTGGAGACGCGAAAGCGAAACAAGAGAAACACAAAAGCAACACAAACCGAACGTCAAACGCCCGGAGGGCG
>NZ_JBHZAE010000002.1:0-377616 GCF_042754105.1 Embleya sp. NPDC059237
GCACACCACTCGAAGCTCTGCGCGACCACGACGGACTCGGACTCGCGGCATAGAAGGACAGCAAACAAGGCGTCCGGAAAACGCGGGGCCCCTCAGGCGGTTGTGCTCATGTGTTGGGGTGGCGTAGGTGGAGGGTGGTCAGCGGGATGAAGCCGGGCTGGGGGTGTTCGGCCGGGGGGTTGGGGGTGGGTAGGTGGCGGAGCATGGATCGGGCTATTCGGTCGGCTTGGGATTTTGCTCGTTCTGCTCGGGTGCCTGTGTGGGCGCCGTCCACCGCTGCGTGCCATAGCTGGAGCCAGCGGCCGAAGTGGTGAGCCGTGAGGGGGGCTTTCTCGTGGAGGGTGCGGTGGATGGCTAGCGGGTCGCCTCGGTAGTCGGCGCCGCGTAGCAGGGCGCGGTCCCAGAAGTCGGTGATTCGTGGGAGGTGGGTCTCGAGGTTGGTGCCCGCGATCTCGGTGAAGTGGGCGCCGATGACCGGGTCGGCGAAGGCGGCCTCGTAGAAACGGCGCAGGAGGGTTTCCAGGTCGGCGCGGGTCTGGATGTCCGGGCGGGGCGTGCCGAGGGGTGCGGGTTTCACGCTGCCAGCGTAGGTGGACGGGCCGCGCGGGCGAGGTCCTGGGACCTCGCCCGCGCGGTTTGTGCCGAACCCGTCGTCCGCGCCGGTGGACGACGGGCCCGCCTTGGGGGTGTCGTGACCGGGCACCCCGGTGGGCCCGGTCACGACCGTGCGGTCACGAAGCGGTGAAGGCGGCCGCGTTCGTGGCCGCGCCTTCGGGGCTAGCCCAGGCCGTTGTGGATCGCGGCCGCGAGTTCGCCGTTGGTGGTGTCACCGCTGAACTCCCAGAAGAACGCGCCGCGCAGGTTCTGCGCCTTGGCCCAGTGCATCTTGGAAGCGACGGTGGCCGGGGTGTCGTAGCTCCACCAGTTGCTGCCGCACTTGGCGTAGGCGGTGCCGGCCACGAGGCCGGTGGTGGGGCAGCTGCTCTTGAGCACCTTGTAGTCCTCGATGCCGGCCTCGTAGGTGCCCGGGGCGGCGCCGGTGGCGGTGCCGCCGGGCGTGTCCTGGGTGACGCCGGTCCAGCCGCGGCCGTAGAAGCCGATGCCGAGGAGGAGCTTGTTCGCCGGTACGCCCTTGGTCTTGAGCTTGGCGATGGCGTCCGAGGAGTTGAAGCCGTCCTTGGGGATGCCGGTGTACGAGGTCAGCGGCGAGTGGGGGGCGGTGGGGCCCTTGGCGTCCCAGGCGCCGAAGAAGTCGTACGTCATCACGTTGTACCAGTCGACGGACGCAGAGGCGCCGCCGTAGTCGGCCGCGTCGATCTTGCCGGCCGAGGAGGCGTCGGCGGTGATCGCCGCGGTGACCAGGTTGTTGGCACCGAACTTGGCGCGGGTGGCCGCGAGCAGCGTCTTGATCGACGCGGCGCCGCTGGTGTCGCAGGTCAGGCCGCACGCGTTGGGGTATTCCCAGTCGAGGTCGATGCCGTCGAACACGTCGGCCCAGCGCGGGTCCTCGACCAGGTTGTAGCAGGACTCGGCGAACGCGGCGGGGTTGGCCGCGGCCTGGCCGAAGCCGCCGGACCAGGTCCAGCCGCCGAAGGACCACAGGACCTTGATGTTGGGGTACTTGGCCTTGAGCTGGCGCAGTTGGTTGAAGTTGCCGCGCAACGGCTGCTCCCAGTTGTCGGCGACTCCGCTGACGCTTTGATCGGCCGTGAACGCCTTGTCGTAGTCGGCGTAGGAGTCGCCGATGGTGCACTTGCCGCCCTGGACGTTGCCGAAGGCGTAGTTGATGTGGGTGATCTTGGCGGCCGAGCCGGACGTGACGATGTTCTTCACGTTGTAGTTGCGGCCGTAGATGCCCCAGTTGGTGAAGTAGCCGAGCTTGACCGCGTTGCCACCGCCGCCGGGGTTGCCGCCGCCGGTGGTGTGCACGGTGACCGGGGAACTGGCCGGGCCGGTCTGGTCGGCGTTGTCGCGGGCGACGACGGTGTAGGTGTAGTCGGTGCCCGCGGCGAGGCCGCCGTCGGTGTAGGTGGTCGTGGCGACGGTGGCGACCTTGGTGCCGCCGCGCAGCACGTCGTAGTTCTTGACGCCGTGGTCGTCGGTGGCCGCGGTCCAGGTGAGCGTGGCGCCGTTGTCGCCGACGTTGCTCGCCACGGGCGTTCCGGGTGCCGATGGCGGGTTGTCGCCGGGGTTCGTGGGTCCCCCGTCGCAGGAGGCGCCGTTGATCTTGCAGCCCGTGGGGTTGCCGGGACCGGTGCCGTTGAAGCCGAAGGTCACCGAGGCGCCGGGGGCGACGGTGCCGTTCCAGCCGACGTTCTTGGCGCTGTAGTGGTCGCCGGTGCGCGTGACGGTGGCGTCCCAGGACGAGCCGACGGCGGTGCCGGCGGGGAAGTCCCATTCCAGGGTCCACGAGCTGATCGCGGCGGTGCCGGTGTTCTTGACGGTCCAGCTTCCGCCGAAGCCGGAGCCCCAGTCGGAGGTCTTGACGAACGTTGCGGTGGTGCCGGCGGCCTGTGCGGGGGACGCGAGGCCGACCATCGCCGCGAGGGGAAGCAGCAGGGCGCTCATCATGGCGACGAGAGTGCGTCGGGACAAGGTGGTGCGTTGTTTGGTTCCTGTGCTCAAGGGTGCTCCTCGAGTGGGGCCAGACATGCGGGGACGTGCACCAGCCGGTGGGGAAACGATTCGACCACCACCCCACCGGGGTTCCCGTGAGCGTAGGAAAGGTCTGGACCAGAGGTCAATGGTCTGTACCAAAATGGTCTGGACCAACCACCGCGGCCGGCGCCGAAAACGCCGCACGCGGGCCCCGAAGGACCCGCGTGAGCTGGGGTTTCGACGAACTTTCCGGAATTTTCTGGCAGTTGCTCCGGTACGAAGTCAGCGACGGGCCGGTGCGTACGGCGCGCCGGGAGCCGGCGCGGTGCCGTCCACGGCGGCCCGCCAGCGGTCGTGCAGCCACATCTGGGTGCGCCGTCGGGCGGCCCGCTCGTCCCACTGCACGTCGCGCTCGTAGGTGAGCACGGACAGGTCCCCCGCGAGCACCGCCCACGTGTAGAGCCCGTTGATGTGACGCGCGTTGACCCTCATTCCGCTCACCGAACCCGCCCGACCGGAGGCGGTGGCGATGGTCTCGTCGTGCTGGGCGACCCACTGCACGGTCAGCCCCTCGGCGTGCAGCGGATCGACGTGGTGCCAAAACGCCTCGGCGGCGGCGTGCGCCTCCTCGGTGCCGGGCAGCGGCCCCGGGCGCGGGCCGTCCAGCCGGGTCCAGCCCAGCAGCGTGCCGTCGGCGCGGTCGACCACCACGCTGGCGTGCGCGCCGCCGGGGCGCGGATCACCGGCGGGTTGGTGGCGCAGGACCACGACGGGGCGCTCGTCGTGCCACGCGTAGTCGAGCGCGGTGAGTATCCACGTGCGGGGTATCGACAGTCGGCACTTCGCCAGCAGAGCGGCGACGGCGGTGGTGACGTCGGAGTCCCTGCCGGGGAACAGGGTCATGGTGCGTCCTCGCGGTCGTGCGGGATTCGAACGGGCTCGAAGCGGATCAGGTCGGTGCGGCCGCCTCGCCGCTGGGGCGCGGCGCCGCGAACTCGCGTACCGGATCGGGACCGAGCCGCCGGCAGGCGACCTCGATCACGCCGCGGTGCGCGGGCGCCGCCAGTTTGCCGCACACACGTTCGCCTTCGCCCGTGAGGGTGAGTCGACCGGGCGCGGCACGGGCGGGCGGTGCGGTCGCGAGGCTAACCCGGGGCGGGCCGTGGCGCCGAGGCCGGGCGCGACCGTGGTCCGCGCCCATCGCGATCGGCGCCGAAGGGCCGATCGTCGCGGCGGCGCGCAGGAGAACTCCATGGACGGGACCCTAACGATCGGCGAGCCGGATGAGAACAAGTTCCACGGTTTCCATACGCTCACGTATGGACTTTTGCCCACCGTTGGGCTACCTCGCGTGCGGTTGGTGCTTCCGTTCGTGTGACGCGGGGCACGAACTCGGGGAAGGCCATGTGTCCTTGGGCTAGTGTCCGGGCAACCCCGCTCGGGAAGGAGCGCGTGTGTCCACCACCGTCGACACCGATCTGCTCGTCGTCGGCGCGGGCCCGACGGGCCTGTACGCCGCCTACTACGCGGGATTTCGGGGCCTGCGCACCGCGCTCGTCGACTCGCTGCCCGAACCCGGCGGGCAGATCTCCGCGATGTACCCGGAGAAGATGATCTACGACGTCGCGGGCTTCCCCGCGATCAAGGGCCAGGACTTGGTCGACGCGCTGGTCGAACAGGCCGCCCCGTTCGAGCCGAACTACCTCCTCGGGCACCGCGCCGAGCAGTTGGCGCAGGACGAGGAGGGCGTCACGATCACCTGCGCGAGCGGCCTGGTGGTGCGCACCAAGGTGGTGTTGATCAGCGGCGGCATCGGTACCTTCAGCCCGCGCCCGCTGCCGGCGGCCGACGCGTTCACCGGCGAGGGTGTGCGCTACTTCGTGCCGCGCCTGGCCGATCTGGCCGGACTCGACGTGTTGATCGTGGGCGGCGGCGACTCGGCGTTCGACTGGGCGACCAGCCTGGAGCCGATCGCCAAGTCGATCACCCTGGTCCACCGGCGGGACAAGTTCCGTGCGCACGAGCACACCGTGCGGCGGGTGTTGGCCTCCACCACCGAGGTGATCACCTCCGCCGAGGTCACCGCGCTGCACGGCAACGGGCAGGTGCGGGCGGCGGATGTGGTCGGCAAGCTCGACGGCGCGGTACGCACGCTGCCGGTCCAGGCGGTGGTGGCCGCGCTCGGCTTCGTCGCGGACCTGGGCCCGATGACCCACTGGGGCCTGGAGCAGCGCAAGCGGCACATCGTGGTGAACCAGGCGATGCGCACCAACCTGGAGCGGGTGTTCGCCGCAGGCGACATCGTCGACTACGACGGCAAGGTCAAGCTGATCGCCACCGGCTTCGGCGAGGCGGCCACCGCGGTCAACAACGCGATGACCGTGATCGACCCCTCGGCGCACGTCTTCCCGGGCCACTCCTCCGACGTCCCGTAGGTCGCCGTCGGGCCGCGCCGGCGACCGCACGGTCGACCGCGCCGGTCGGCCCACCGGCGTCGGCGATATCGCCGGCGCCGGGCCTGCGGGTATTGCCGCCCGATGCGGGTTTTCGTACCCCCGCCACCGAAAAGCGGAATTACCACTTGTTGTCGCCACTACGGACTCGATAGGCTCTCGCCGGTACGGATATCGATCCATTGTTGTCGAAGGACGTCATGACGCTCGTGGTGCCGGTCACCGCCTCCACCCCCGGGGTCTCCTCGCGGCGTGTCGAGGCCGTCGCGCCCCTCGGCGCGGCCGTGCACCGCCCACGAACTCCCCTGTGCACGCGCAGGCATGTCGATTTCGGCCGGGTCCACAGCTCGGCCTGTCGAGCCCGCTGACCGCCGCGGACCGGACTGCTCCGCCGCCGGACCCCCTCGTCGATCCCGCCGATCCCGGTGATCGCGAGGCGTCCGCCCGCCGTTCCACATTCCTCCCCTCGATTCGCCGCGTCCCGCGCCGGCCCGATTTCCGTCGGGTTTCACCCGCCGCGCGCGCGTGAATCGATGGATATCCCCTGCCCGAAATCACGCGCGCCGCCGCGTGAATTCGTCCTGCCCGGAGATATACATGCGCCTTTCGCGATTCGCCGCCGACCCCGCCTCCGCCGCCTTCCGAAGACTGCGCCGCGCCGCCGGCTCCGGCGCCGCCGCGACCGCCGCCCTGGCCCTGGTCGCCGCCTGCAACGGCGCCGGCGGCCCGGCGGCGAGTTCCGCCGAGGTCGGCCCGCCGAAGGCCGGCGGCACGCTCACCTTCGCGCTGGCCGCCGACCCCGTGTGCCTGGACCCGCAGCAGTTCGGCACCAACGCGAGCCTGAACGTGGGCCGCCAACTCGTCGACTCGCTGACCGACCAGGACGGGCGTACCGGCGAGATCAAGCCGTGGCTGGCCACCTCGTGGGAGGTGAACCCGCAGGCCACCGCGTTCACCTTCCACCTGCGCCCGGGGGTGACCTTCGCCGACGGCGCCCCGCTGGACGGCGCGGCGGTCAAGGCCAACCTGGACGCGGTGCTCGCGCTGGGCGCCAAGGCGACCGTGGCGAGCAGCTACCTCGCCGGTTACCGGGGCACCACGGTGCTCGACCCGACCACCGTGCGGATCGAATTCGCCGCGCCCAGCGCCCAGTTCCTCCAGGCCACCTCGACCATGTCGCTGGGCCTGCTCTCCCCCGCCACCCTCGCCAAGACCCCCGAACAGCGCTGCCAGGGCGACCTGGTCGGCTCGGGCCCGTTCACGCTGCGCTCGTACAAGCCGAACCAGAGCGTGGAGTTGGCCAAGCGCGCCGGGTACGGCTGGGGCTCGTCCCTGTTCGCCCACCCGGGCGAGGCGTACCTGGATCGGCTGGTGTTCAAGATCGTGCCCGAGTCCGGGGTGCGCGCCGGCAGCCTGGAGTCCGGTCAGGTGGACGCGATCAGCGACGTACAGCCGCAGGACGAGGCCCGCTTCGCCGCCGGCTACACCGTGTTGACCCGGCCCAACCCGGGCGTGGTATTCGTCCTCCAGGCCAACGTCTCACGCCCGATCCTGGGCGAGGACGCGGTCCGGCGGGCCATCGCCAAGGCGGTGGACCGGCCCGAGGTGGCGCAGACCGTACTCACCCCGAAGTACAAGGCGGCCACCTCGCCGCTGGCCTCGGTCACGCCCGGCTACGTCGACCTGTCCGCGCAGCTGGGATACGACCCCGAGGGAGCGAAGCGGCTCCTGGAGGAGGCCGGTTGGCGGGCCGGCTCGGACGGCGTCCGGGTCAAGGACGGGCGCCGGCTGAGCGTGGATGTGATCTTCGCGCCGCTGTTCAACGCCAGCCAGTCCGTCCTGGAGCTGGTCCAGCAGCAGTTGCGCCGGGTCGGGGTGGACCTGCGGCTGCGCAAGTTGGCCGCCGGTGAGCAGAACCAGGTGCAAAACGCGGGCGACTACGACTTCGCCTACTACAACGTCACCCGCTCCGACCCGGACATCCTGCGCACCCTGTTCGGCACCAGGACGGTGAACCGGCTTCGGATCCCCTCCGGCGATCTGGACACCGTGCTCGACGACCAGGCGCAAAACCTCGACCCGGCGCAGCGCTTCGCGAAGGTCGCCGAGGCGCAGCGCATCGTCACCGATCGGGCCTATGTGGTGCCGCTGTTCGAGCTGGCGCAGGTGCACGGGCTCGGTCCGAAGGTGCACGGGCTGACCTTCGAGGCGTCCTCGCGCCTGCAGTTCCACGACACGTGGGTGGGCTGATGCGCGGATATCTGCTGCGCCGGCTGCTGCAGGCGGTGGTGGTGTTGTGGGCGGCGTTCACCGTCTCGTTCGTGGTGTTGTATCTGCTGCCCGGGGATTCGTTGTCGATCAAGCTGGGCGGCCTGGAGGGCACCGCGACACAGGCGCAGGTCGACGCGGTGCGCGCCGAGTACGGCCTGGACGATCCGCTGTATGTGCAGTACGCGCACGCCCTGGGTGACGCGCTGGGCGGGGATCTGGGGCGGTCGGCGCAGACGGGGGCGCCGGTGGTGCGCACGATCACCGACGCGCTGCCGCAGACGTTGGCGCTGACCGGGTGCGCGATGGTGTTGGCGGTGCTCGGTGGTGGGGCGGTGGCGCTGGCGGCCACGTTCACCCGGGTGCGGGCGCTGCGTCAGGTGTTGTTGTCGTTGCCCGCGATCGGGATCTCGATGCCGGGCTTTTGGGTGGGTCTGCTGTTGGTCCAGGTGGTGTCGTTCCAGTGGGGGCTGCTGCCGGCGATGGGCAACGAGGGATTCGAGAGCCTGGTGCTGCCGGCGATCACGATGGCGCTGCCGGCGGGCGCGATGATCGCGCAGGTGTTGGCGAAGAGCCTGAGCACCGCGTTGGCCGAGCCGTATGTGGAGACCGCGCGGGCCAAGGGGGCGGGCCGGGTGCGGATCCATCTGCGGCACGCGCTGCGCAACGCGTCGTTGCCGGCGCTGACGCTGGCGGCGGTGGTGGCGGGGAATCTGCTGATGGAGTCGGTGGTGGTGGAGACGGTGTTCTCCCGGGCCGGGGTGGGCCGGTTGACGGCGGCGGCGGTGGACACCCAGGACCTGGCCGTGGTTCAGGGCGTGGTGTTGCTGGCGGCGGCGGTGTTCGTGGTGGTCGCGCTGGTGGTGGATCTGCTGTATCCGCTGCTGGATCCGCGGGTGGGGAGGACGGCGTGACGACGGCGACCGGATTCGGCGCGCGGGTGGGGCCCGCGGCGCGTGGGCATGCGTGGTTCGTGGTGCGCCGGCCCGGGTTGTTGCTCTCGCTGGTGGTGCTGGCGCTGGTGTTGCTCGCGGCGCTGGTCCCGACGCTGCTCGCGGACGGGGATCCCCTGGTGGGTACGCCGCGCGAGCGGTTGCAGGGGCCGAGCGCGGCGCACCTGTTCGGTACCGATCAACTCGGGCGGGACCTGTTCACCCGGGTCGTGCACGGCAGTTCGCTCTCGCTGCGGGCGACGGTGGTCGCGGTGGCGGTGGCCCTGGTGGTGGGCGGCGGGCTCGGTCTGGTGGCCGGGTTCGTCGGCGGGTGGTTGGACGCGGTGTTGATGCGCACGGTGGACGTGGTGCAGGCGATTCCGCGGCTGTTGTTGTCGCTGGCGCTGGTGAGCGCGCTGGGTTTCGGCACCACGAAGGTGGCGATCGCGGTGGGGGTGGCCAGTGTCGCGTCCTTCGCCCGGGTGATGCGCGCCGAGGTGTTGCGGGTGCGTTCGTCGGTGTATGTGGAGGCGGCGCGGGCGAGCGGGGTGCGGTCGGGGGCGATCCTGGCGCGGCATGTGTTGCCGAACGCGTCCGGGCCGGTGTTCGTGCTGGCCGCGTTGGAGTTCGGGGTGGCGATCCTGTCCGTGTCGGCGCTGAGTTTCCTGGGGTTCGGCGCGCCGCCGCCGACGCCGGAGTGGGGCGTGTTGATCGCCGACGGGCGCGGGTTCGTGGCCACGGCGTGGTGGTTGACCACATTTCCCGGGCTGGTGATCGCGGCGACGGTGTTGTCGGCGAACCGCGTCTCGCGGGCCCTGGACGGAGAGCGGAGGCGGGAGCGATGAGCGGCGGCTTGGTGCGCGGTGGGCGGGCTCGGCGGGTGGAGGGGGCGGTGGCGGGCGTCCCGGGAGAAGCGGGGGTGGCGGGTGCGCTCGGTGCGTCCGGGGCGCCGGGTGCGCTCGGTGCGGTGGGCGCGTCGGCTGTGGCTGCGCCCGAGGCGCCGTTGCTGGACGTTCGCGGGTTGCGGGTGTCGTATCGCACCTCGCATGGGTCGGTGGACGCGGTGACGGCCGCCGATGTGAGCGTGTTGCCGGGTGAAGTGGTGGCGGTGGTCGGCGAGTCGGGGTCGGGCAAGAGCACCACGGCACACGCGATCGTGGGGTTGCTGCCGGCGGGCGGACGGGTCGGCGCGGGGCGGGTGTTGTTCGAGGATCGGGACCTGCTGGGGCTGCGCGAGCGGGATCTGCGTGCGGTGCGCGGCCGTTCGATCGGGCTGATCCCGCAGGACCCGATGGTTTCGCTCAATCCGGTGCGGCGGATCGGCGACCAGGTCGCCGAGGCGCTGATCGTGCACGGGTTGGCGAGCGGGAAGGAGGCCGCCGAGCGGGCGGTGGCGGCGCTCGACGAAGCCGGCCTGCCCGAACCGGCGTTGCGGGCCAGGCAGTTCCCGCACGAGTTGTCCGGGGGCATGTGCCAGCGGGTGTTGATCGCCATCGCGCTGGCGTGCCGGCCGAAGCTGGTGATCGCCGACGAGCCGACCAGTGCGCTCGATGTCACCGTGCAGCGGCGCATCCTGGACCACATCGAGGAGCTGACCCACGCGCACGGCACCGCGATGTTGTTGATCACGCACGATCTGGGGGTGGCGGCCGACCGGGCCCGGCGGGTGGTGGTGATGTCGCGCGGCGAGGTGGTCGAGCAGGGACCGGCGGAGCGGGTCCTGACCGATCCGGAACACCCGTACACCCGGGGGTTGATCGCCGCCGCGCCCAGTTTGACCCGGCGGCGGGCCCGGCCGCGTCCGGTCCGCGATCCGGTGCCGCGGACCGAGCCGCTGTTGACCGTGACCGCACTGGTCAAGGAGTTCGCGCTGCCGAGGACCAAGGAGGGGCCGCGCACGGTGCGCGCGGTGGACGACGTCTCGTTCACCGTGCGGCGCGGTGAGACGTTCGCGCTGGTCGGCGAGTCGGGTTCGGGCAAGTCGACCACGGTGCGGATGATCCTGGGCCTGGAGACGCCCACCGAGGGCCGTGTGCTGATCGAGGGCCGGGACGTCACCCGGCCCGGGCGCGGCGAGGCACGGGCGCTGCGCCGGCGTATGCAGTTGGTGTATCAGAACCCGTACGCGTCGCTGGATCCGCGCTTCACCGTGTCCGAGATCGTCGAGGAGCCGTTGCGCGCCTATCGGGTCGGCACCCGGGCGGAGCAGCGGGCCCGGGCGGCGGCGCTGATCGATCAGGTGGCGCTGCCGGCGGACGTGTTGCGCCGCAAACCGGCGGAGTTGTCGGGGGGACAGCGGCAACGGGTGGCGATCGCCCGGGCGTTGGCGCTGGAGCCGGATCTGGTGGTGTGCGACGAGCCGGTGTCCGCGCTGGACGTGTCCGTTCAGGCGCAGATCCTGGATCTGCTCGCCCGGCTCCGGGAGGAGTTGGGGGTGAGCTATCTGTTCATTTCGCACGATCTGGCCGTGGTGCGGCAGATCGCCGACCGGGTGGGTGTGCTGCGCGCGGGTCGGCTGGTCGAGAAGGGCACCTGCGAGCAGGTGTTGGCGGCGCCGACCCATCCGTATACGCGCGAGTTGATCGCGGCCATTCCGGGGCGGCGGCGCCCGCGACCGCTGGGGGCGGTGTCATGAAGTTCGCGGTGTTCACCCTGGGCGCCAACGCGCCGCATCCGCTCACCGGCGAACAGGCGCCGGCGCACGCGCGGTTGCGGGAGTTGGTGGAGAGCGCGGCGCTGGCGGAGGAGTTGGGGTTCGACGCGTTCGGGGTGGGTGAGCGGCACGGCGAGCCGTTCCTGTCCTCGGCGCCGCCGGTGATCCTGGCGGCGGTGGCGCAACGCACGTCGCGGATCCGGCTGTTGACCACGCTGACGGTGATCAGTGTGCTGGATCCGGTGCGGGTGGCCGAGGACTACGCGACGGTCGACCAGTTGTCCGAGGGCCGGCTGGATCTGATGGTCGGCAAGGGCAACGACCCTCGGCACTTTCCGCTGTTCGGCCTCGACGAGGCGGATCAGTGGGAGTTGCAGGAGGAGAAGTTCGAGTTGTTGCGGCGGTTGTGGAGCGAGGAGAACGTGACGTGGTCGGGGCGCTTTCGTACCCCCCTGCACGAGGTCACCACCCAGCCGCGCCCGTTCCCGCGTGCGGAGGGGCGGGCGCCGGTGATCTGGCACGGCAGCGCGACCAGCCGGGCGTCCACGGAGTTGGCCGCGAAGTGGGGGGATCCTCTGTTCACCGCGAACGGGTTCCATCCGATGGCCAAGTACGCGGATCTGATCGACCACTATCGCGAGCGCTGGGCGGCGTACGGGCGTGATCCGGCGGACGCGGTGGTCGGTTCGGGTGCGGGCGGCTGCTATGTGGCGCCGACCTCGCAGGAGGCGTTGGCGCGATATCGGCCGTACTACGACGCGTTCGCGAAGTCGGCGGCGGCGCAGCACAACCGTTCGCCGTTCACGTCGCTGGAGGACAACGTCGCCAACGGCCCCGCGCTGGTGGGCAGTCCGGCGCAGATCGTGGACAAGATCGGTCGCTACCACGCCGCGTACGGACATCAGGTGCAGGCGATCGGGACTGAGGGGCTGGATCGGACGGAACGGCGGGCGGTGTTGGAGCTGTTCGCGGACGAGGTGGCGCCGCAGTTGCGTCGTGCGTTGCCCTCGCGGGTGTGGGAGGGGGCGGGATCGGCGGGTTCGGGAATCGGTGCCGGGGATCGGTGAAGGCCCTTGCGGGGGCGGTCCACAGCGCGAATAATCCGAGCCATGGACGGCTGCGTGTGTCACGCGGGCCCCCGCCCGGTTCTGCCGAGGGCGCGGGTCCTGATCGCCGTTCACCTGTTGATCCGCCGCCACATCGACTTCCTGCGCGTGTGCAGCGCGAGTTGTCGCGCGGTCTGAGTTTCACGCCACCGGTCCGCCCGGATTTCGGGGTGGGGCCGCGCCGTGCCGTGCCGTCTCGACCGTTGCCACACTCAACGACCCGCGCGAGGGAGACCCGTATGTCCACGACATCCCCGAAGGCCGCCGGACCGATCGACTTCCGCACCCACGGGCGCTACCGTGCCCGCCACTCCGGGTCGCCGCTGCCGGGCCTGGAGACGATCCGCCCGCCGATGCAGCGCTTCCGCGGCCGGATCGGCGCCGGGTTCCGCGCCGAGCCGTACCGCTTCCACCTGTATCTGTGCCTGGCCTGCCCGAAGTCGCTGCGGGTGGCGATCACCCGGGATCTGAAGGGCCTGGGCGACGTGGTGGGCACGTCGCTGGTGGACCCGGTCCGCGACGGGCGCGGCTGGGCGTTTCGCGACGGGGACGGCCACGGCCTCGACCCGGTCGGCGGGTTCGCGTTCCTGCGCGAGGCATACGAGGCGACGGAGTACCACTACGACGGGCCGGTGAGCGTGCCGGTGTTGTGGGACCGGTGGAGCGGACGCATCGTCAGCAACCACGCGCCGCACGTGCTGCGCGACCTGGCCACCGCGTTCGGGGGCGGGCCGGATCTGTATCCGGCCGATCGGCGCGAGGAACTGTGCGCGCTGGACACCCTGTTCGAGGAGGACGTCACCGACGCGGCGCAGCGGGCCGGGCGGGCGCCGGCCGGTTCGCGGCGGGCGGAGGCGATGGACACCGTGCTGGCCACCCTGGCGGTGGCCGAACGGCGCCTCGCGGTGCGGCCGTTCCTGCTGGGCGATCGGCTGACCTCGGCGGACGTACACCTGTGGGTCACCCTCGTGCACCTGGACGCGGTGCACAAGCGGCACTTGGACGCCGCGGACGTGCACCGGCTCGCGGCGCACCCGCATCTGTGGGCGTACGCAAGGCGGTTGAACCTGATCCCGGCGTTCCGCGACAACCTGCGTCTGGACCACATCGCCCGAAACCACCGGAGCCACTGTCGTGGCCCGGCGGCTTCGGGGGTCTCGATCGCGCTCAACGACTGGAGCTGAGTCGGCGGGGCGGTGGGGGCCTCGGTTTCGGGCCGGGGCTCACACCGCCACGTCGTCGTGGCGGTGGGTGCCGGCCGCCGGGCCGGGGGCGGGCAGGTTCAGGTGTTCGCGCAGGGTGGTGCCCTCGTATTCGGCGCGGAAGACGCCGCGCTCCTGGAGGATGGGCACCACCTGGTCGACGAAGTCGTCGAGGCCGGTCGGGGTCAGGTGTGGTACGAGGATGAAGCCGTCGCTCGCGCCGTCGCGCACGTGCACCTCCATCCGGTCCGCGATGTGCTCGGCGGTGCCGATGAACGTCTGGTGCGCGGCCACCTCGATCACCACCTCGCGCAGGCTCAAGCCGCCCTTGGCCGCCGCGAGTTCGCGCCAGGCGCGGGCGGTCTCCAGCGGGTCGGTGCCGGAGCGGACCCGGCCGCGGCTGATCGAGGCGGCGTCGGCGACGGGGTCGAAGTCCGGGAGCGGCCCGTCGGGGTCCAGGTCGGACAGGTCGCGGCCCCAGACCTGTTCGGCGCTGTGGATCGCGTTGCGTGGGCTGACCTGTTGCCGGCGGATCCAGGCGGCCTTTTCCTGTGCCTCCTCGGTGGTGGCGCCGACGACGGCGGTCACCGCGGGCAGGATTCTGATCTCGTCGGGGCCGCGCCCGTGTCGGGCGGCGCGGCCCTTCATGTCGGCGTAGAAGGCGCGTCCGGCGTCGTAGTGGCCGTGCCGGGAGAAGATCACGTCGGCGTACGCGGCGCCGAACTCGCGGCCGTCCTCGGAGTCGCCGGCCTGGATCAGCACCGGCCTGCCCTGCGGGCCGCGCGGCACGGTGAATCGGCCCTCGATGCCGAAGTGCCGTCCGTGGTGCGCGAATCGGCCCGCGTCGGGGGTGGCGAACGTGCCCGTGTCGCGGTCTGCGAGGAGTGCGTCGGGGGCCCAGCTGTCCCACAGGGTGCGGGTGGCCTCGACGAACTCGGCGGCGCGTTCGTAGCGTTCCTCGCGGGGCAGGAAGCCGCCCCGGCGGAAGTTCTCCCCCGTCCAGGCGTCGGGCGAGGTGACCACGTTCCAGGCGGCGCGGCCGGCGCTGAGGTGGTCGAGCGAGGCGATCCTGCGGGCCAGTTCGTACGGCTCGTTGTAGGTGGCGGTGGCGGTCGCGGCCAGGCCGATCCGGTCGGTGACCGCGGCCAGGCCCGCCAGTACGGTGAGCGCGTCGGGGCGTCCGGCGACGTCGAGTTCGAGGATGCGGCCCTGGTGTTCGCGCAGCCGCTGGCCCTCGGCGAGGAAGAAGAAGTCGAATCGGCCGCGTTCGGCGGTGCGGGCGAGGTGTTCGAACGAGTCGAAGTCGATCTGGCTGCCCGAGTGCGGGTCGCTCCACACGGTGGTGCTGTTCACGCCCGGGAAGTGCGCGGCGAGGTGGATGCGCGTGCGGTGGCGGGGGTGCTGGGAGTGGGGCATGCGTACCCTCCTCAGGTGTGGGCGTAGCGGTTGGCCGGGCGCGGCAGGTCCAGGTGGCCGCGCAGGGTGTCGGCGGTGTAGGCGGTGCGGGCGAGGCCGTGCTCGCGCAGGATCGGCACCAGGTCCTCGACGATGCGGTCCAGGTCGTACGGCAGCACGCCGGGGAGGAGGGTGAAGCCGTCGACGGCGTTGCCCGTGTACCAGGCGGCGATGCGGTCGGCGAGGGCGGCGGCGGTGCCGACGAAGGCGAGTCCGTCGGGCACGGGGACGTCCGAGCGCGCGTCCAGCAGGGCGCGTTGCCGGCGGGCCTGGGGTTCGCTTTCGGCCAGGTGCACGGTGATGTCGGCGAGTACGCGCAGTTCGGCGGGGTCGCGGTCGTTGCCCTCGGCGATCGCGTGGGCACGTTCGCGCAACCGTCGGGCCTCGTCCGGGCCGGAGGCGTCGACGAACAGCACGTCGGCGAACCGGGCCGCGATCTCCAGCGTGTCCGGGCCGTCGACGGTGATCCCGATCACCGGCCGGCCCTGGGGCGGGCGGGGGGTGATGGAGGGGCCGCGGACGTCGAAGTAGGTGCCCTCGAAGTCGACGTAGTGCAACTTCTCCCGGTCCAGGAAACGGCTGGTGGCCACGTCGCGGATGATCGCGTCGTCCTCCCAGCTGTCCCACAGCCGGCCGACGACGTCGGTGAACTCGCCCTGCTCGTCGGTGAGTTCGCCGTCGGGGGCGACGGGTTTGCGGCCGAAGTGGCGGGCCTCGGCGGCGGTGCGCGAGGCCTTGGGCCACCACCCGGCCCGGCCGCGGCTGACGTGGTCGAGGGTGGCGATCGCGGTGGAGACGTGGAACGGCTCGGTGTGGGTGGTGGTGGCGGCCGGGATCAGGCCGATCGACGCGGTCGTCGGCGCCACGCGGGCGGCCACGGAGACCGCGTCGAGCCGGCCGGGAAGGCGGGCCGACGGTGGGCCGAGCGAGTCGTCGAGGCGGATGAAGTCGAGCAGGCCGCGTTCGGCGGTGCGGGCGAGCGCGACCCAGTAATTCGGGTCGAACAGGTCGGCGGGGCGGGCGTGCGGCGAGCGCCACGCGGCGGGGTGGCGGCCCGCGCCGTCGAGGGCGACGCCGAGGTGGGGGTGGCCGGTGGTCATGCGAACTCCCTGGGGTGAGGGGTGGATCGGACCGGGCCGGTCGGCGGGGCGGGGCGCCGAGCGGCGCGGATCAGGCGACGGCGGCGGGGCGGCGCAGCCGGGCGGAGAACGCGTCGGCGAGTTCCTCCAGCGGCGCCACGCCCTCGGCTTCGATCCCACCGGCGGCGGTGACGAAACGTTCGTGTACGAACCAGCCCTGGGCGACGTGGTCGGCGCCGAGCGAGGTCAACACCGGGCGCAGCGCGTAGTCGAGGGCCAGCACGTGTGCGGGGGTGCCGCCGGTGAGGACCGGAAGGATCTCCTTGCCGCGCAGCGCGAATTGCGGAAGCACGTCGAGGAACGTCTTGAGAACGCCGCTGTAGGCGGCCTTGTAGACGGGGCTGGCGATGACGAGGGCGTCGGCGGCGGCGACCCGGGCGAGGGCCGCGCGCAGGTCGGGGTCGGCGAAGTCGGCGTACAGGAGGGCCTGGGCGGGCAGGTCGCGCACGGCGAGGGTGGACACGTCGTGCCCGTCGGCGGCCAGCCGGGCGGCGACGTGGCGGGCGACGGCGCCGGTGCGGGAGGTCGCGGAGGGGCTGCCCCATACGGTCAGGACGGTTGCCATGGGATTACCTCGGTTCGGGTGGTTCTGGGGTGGGGGGTGCGGGTGGGGCGCCGGGCCGGGGGCACCGGGTTGTGCGGCGCCGGGGTGGGGCGTGCCGGGGTGGGGGCGGGGGGTGCGCGGTGCGGGTGCGCGGCGGGTGGTCGGGCCGTGGGCGGCCGTCCGTACCCGGGTGGCGACTCGTGCGCCATATCCGTCCGGCGCCGGGGCGTTCGCCGCCGATCGGCCGCTGAAGCGGGGCCGTGGCGGGTCTACGGGTCTACCCGTGTGCCTCGACGGCGCGCCGGGCGTGGCGACGGTGGTGTGCGACGAGTCGATCGGGTGCGCCGATCCGGGACGATCGGGCGCCGGCCGCGCGGCCTCGGCCGCGTGCGCGTACCCCTGCTGCGGTCAGCGACAACAGGCGGCGCTGGTGACGCGCCCGAGGTCGATGTGGAGGCGGGCGGACAGCAGCCAACCGGCGGCGGACCTGACCGCCCCGTCGCTGCGTCGCGCGTGGTGCGCCACCGGGATCCCCTCGCTGAGCCGTGGCGGAATGCCACGGCGAGATGGTCCGGAACCTAACCCGCCGGGCGGTGCTCGGTCAATTGTCCGAAGCCGGCCGCGGTGGTCGGCGTCGGGCATGCGTCGGGTGGCCGGGCGGTGTCGGTGGGGTGCGGACTCGGCGGCTGCCGTAGCGTGGACCGGGCGTCTGCCGGGCTGCGGACTCGGGTGCTGCCGGGCTGCGGCCCACCTCGGGCGTGGCCATATCGGGGGGCGCCATAGGTGAAAGGTTCGCTCCGTGGACAGGGAAAGATGCTCCGCCTCGGAGCACATCACGCTCACCCTCGGCCGGAAGACGGAGTTGGCGTCGGGCCGGTTCGGTGGACCGAGGTCGTCCGGGATTCGCTGTACGGGATCGTCGTGACGGTGCTGGTCGCGCTGGGGATCTTCGTGCTGTTCAATCCGCTGCCCGCCGGTGGCTTCCTGGGCCTGGTGCTGCTCCTGGAAATCATGGCGCTCGTCTGGCGCCTCGGGTCGGGGCACAGGTTCGGATGCGCCGCCAAGTTGGCGACACTGACCATGTTCCGCGTCTACGACTACGTGTTCCAGGCGCTCGAACTCACCTTGCCGGCAGGCGACTTCCTGCTCTCCGGGAGCGCGGCGACCAGGCGTTCACGGTCGTTCGGCGTTGACAACTCGTCGGACGGCTCCGTAGCGTCGACGTCGTGAGCCCCGACCTCTTCCTCGTGTCGTGCCGCCCCATCGACCTGTGTCGTGTGGCCGGCGGGCTGTGTCGTCCGCGCGGCTGACCTCGCCGCCGCGCTCCTCGGTATGACCGTGCGCCGCCGTTCGCGGTGCCGCCCCGAGGACTCCTGAGCTCCCGCCCGGGTTGCGCACCCGGCCTTGTGGCGCAAGGCCCCTCTCACCCGATTCCCGCCGGATTCCCACCCGATCGAACCGCCGCCACGTGGCGTCCCGTCGTCCGGACGCCGGCGCGCCGGTTCGTGTACTCCTGCTGTGCCCCACGAGGGGAGAGCCATGCCCGACCATCCGTCCGGCCGCCTCCGCCCCGTCGCCGTCTGCATCGTCGGCGCCGGTCCGGGCGGCGCGTCCGTGCTCGAACGCCTGTTGGCCAACGTGCCCGAACTCCTCGGCGACCGCCCGCTGCACATACACGTCGTCGACCCCTACCCACCGGGTGCGGGTCGGGTGTGGCGGCGGGCCCAGTCGCCGCTGCTGTGGGCGAATTCGTTGGCCGCCGACATCACCCTGTTCACCGACGAGGCATCCACGATCGAGGGGCCGATCCGGCCGGGACCCTCGCTGGCCGAGTGGGCCGCGGACCGCGCCCGGGAGTTGGACGAGGGTCGCGGTTCCGACGAACTGGCGCCGTTTGCAGTCGAGTTGGCTGCCTGCACGCCGACGTCGTTTCCGTCCCGGCCGTTGCTGAGCGCCTACCTGGCCTGGTTCTTTCGGGCATCGGTGGCGGGGGCGCCGGCGAACGTACGGGTGTTGGTGCACCAGACGGTGGTGGTGGACGTCACCGACGGACCGCGTCGCCAGCGGGTGCACCTGGCCGGGCGCAGGCCACCGCTCCAGGTGGACGCGGTGATAATGGCCCAGGGTCATCTGGACGTCGAACCCTCGCCGGACGAGCGCGAGCAAATCAGGTTCGCCCGCCGGCACGGGCTTGCCTACATCCCGACGGGCTACACCGCCGACCTCGACCTGGACGCGCTGCGCCCCGGCGAGCCGGTACTGGTGCGCGGGATCGGGTTGGCGTTCGTCGATCTGATGGTGCGGCTCAGCCACGGACGCGGCGGTGCGTTCGAGCGCGACGCGGAGGGTGTGTTGCACTACCGGCCGTCGGGGCGTGAGCCGCTGTTGCTGGCGGCGTCGCGGCGCGGGGTGCCGTACCGGTCCAAGACCGGCTATGCCTGGTCGGGCGAACGGCCGCCGCTCCCCCGGCACTTCACCGTGGCGGCGGCGCGGGAGGCGACGGACCTGTGGCCGTTGATCCTCCGGGAGTTGGCCGGCGCGCACTACCACCGACTGTTCACCGCGCACCGCGAGCGCACCACGATGGACTGGGCCGAGTTCGACGCGGAGTTCGAGGCGGCCGAGGATCCGGACGAGGTGGTCGCGCGCGCGGTGCCGGATCCGGCCGACCGGTTCGACCCGGAGCGGTTGGATCGGCCGGTACAGGGACGTCGGTTCGCCGACGAAGGCACGTTGCAGGACTGGATGTTCACGCACATCGAGGGCGACTTGGCCCGCCGGCACGATTCCGGGTACAGCCAGGATCTGGCGGTGATACACGCGTTGTTGAGCGTGTACGGGGTGCTGCTGCGGCTCCAGGACGGGGGCGAGGGCGGTGCCCAGTCTTTGGCGCAACTGCCAAGGCTGCTCGGCTTTTTCAGCTATCTGGCCAGTGGTCCACCGGGGCCGCGTCTGGAGGAGATGTTGGCGTTGGCCCGGGCCGGCGTGGTGCGTTTCCTGGGCGAGGATGTGACGATCACCGCCGACGAGGAGGCGGGTGGGTGGTGGGCGTCGAGCCCGACCGTGCCGACGGCGCGGGTGCGGACCCGGGCGCTGGTGGAGGCCCGGTTGCCCGAGCCCTCGCTCGCCCGCACCCGGGACGCGCTGCTGCGCCGGCTGGCCGCGCGCGGCGACGCGTCGGCGGATCCGAGCGGGCGACTGGCGACCCGGGCCGGCGACCGCAGGTTGGTCGACGCGCGGGGCGCGGTACACCCGGACCGGTTCGCGGTGGGGCACGGCGTGGCAGGCGGTGCCGGGAGCGCGGGGTTCTCCCGGCCGCGCTTCGACGCACCGTCGTTCCGGGTCAACGATGCCTTGGCCCGGAACGTATTGGATCATGTACGGACCGTCGATCCGACGGCGGAGCGGGCGGTCGACGGCGCCGCCGACCGGACCGGGGCCCGGACCGGGAGGCGACCCGGTGCGCCGAGCGGCGATCGGTTGGAACTCGTGACAGGAGCAAGTCAGTGACCACACAACTCGGTTATGCGAGTCCCGTCGACGTCGACCGCTACGGACCGTACAGCGCGACGAACCCGGAGTATCCGTTCGTCGGTGCGATCGGTGATGCCGAGTTCCCGGCGGAGGCCGGGCGATATCACGTGTACCTGGCGCATGGTTGCCCATGGGCGCACATCGTCGCGATCGTACGACATGCGCGCGGTCTCACCGGGATCGTCGGCGCGTCGTACGTGGACGAGGAACGCGACGCCCGGGGCTGGGCGTTCCGGGAGCGGTTCGGCCCGGATCCGGTGAACGGGTTCACCCTGCTGCGGGAGGCGTACGAGGCGACCGTGCCCGGGTACGCGGGGCACATCTCGGTGCCGACGTTGTGGGATCGCGAGACGCAGCGGATCGTGTCCAACGCCTACGACGTGATCCCGAACGATCTCGCCGTCGCCTTCCCGGAATTGGTCGGCGAGCAGGCCGCGGACCTGTATCCGGAGGATCTGCGCGAAGCGATCGACATCACCGATACCGACTTCGCCACCGCCGCGCGCAAGGGCGGGCTGTGGACGTCGGAGGAGGGCGAGACGATCCACACCCTGGAGCGCTCGGACGCGCATCTGGCCGACAAGCGCTACCTGTTCGGGGATCGGCTGACCATCTCGGACATCCGGTTCTGGGTGAAGCTGGTGCGCTTCACCGAGACGTACCGGGCGGCGATCGCCGAGGACGGACGCACGCTGGTGGACTACCCCCACCTGTGGGGATACGCGCGTGACCTGTACAGCCGGCCGGAGTTCCGGGAGACCACGGATCTCGCGGTGCTGGCGGAGAGCCGGCGGCGGCGATTCCCCGAGTCGCCGGAGTCGCCGACCGCCGCGCAGTGGGCGTCGGCGCACGATCGGGCCGCGTTGGGGTGAGCCGGACGGTGAACCGGACGGTGCGTCGAATGGTACGTCGAACTCGCGGAGTTCGTGGAGTTCGTCGAGTTCACGGAGTTCGTGGAATTCACGGAGTTTGTGGAATTCACGGAGTTCGTGGGGTTCGCCGGGCCGGCTTCGGTCGGGTCGGTGTCGGTCCTGTGGGATCTGCGCACGTCGGGACGCGTGCGTGACGGGGATCCCGAGGTGCGGGACCGGTTCGAGGATGCGTCGCCGGACGGAGGGGGCCGGCGGCGCAGCCCCGTAGGGTCCGGGCGATCCGGTGCGGAGGACCGACGGATCGCCCGGCCGGGGGCAACGGTGGTGGGTGGCAACGAGGTTGGGGAGCAACAAAGGCTGAGAGAACAAAGGCCCGGTGGAGTGGCCGAGAGGTTAGGCAGCGGCCTGCAAAGCCGTTCACGCGGGTTCGAATCCCGTCTCCACCTCGTAGTCCCGATGGAGTGGCCGAGAGGCAAGGCAGCGGTCCGCAAAACCGTGTACGCGGGTTCGAATCCCGCCTCCATCTCCGAAGCGGCGCGCGGGCGTCGCACAGATGTCGATACGTGCCGGCTGCTGCTACACGCCGCGTGCTGCGCTGTGTGTTGCTTGGTGCTTGGTGCTTGGTGCTTGGTGCTTGGTGCATGGTGCGTCGTTGTGCGAAGGCCGACGGGCCCGAAGGGGTCGGGCGGAAAAGATTCGGGCGCCGGGTGAACCTTGGCCCTCTTCGGGCCGCCCAAACGATGGACGCCGTTCACCCTGAGTCCGGAGAATGTCCCGAACCTGTCCCTTTCCCACTTCGGAGGCTCTGGGTGACATTCCGTCAGCAATCGTCTCGACGACGATCCGCGTCGGGGTCGCGGCGCCGAATCGGTGTCGTGGCCACGACCGTGGCCGGCGCCCTCGCCGGCACCGCGCTCGTCGTCGCGCCCGCTCCGGCCGTCGCGGCGCCGGCCGTGGACGTACTGCTCGCCGAGGTGTACGGCGGTGGCGGCAACACCGGCGCGACCCTGACCAACGACTTCGTCGAGTTGGCCAACAAGGGTTCGGCCGCGGTCGCGGTCGACGGTTGGAGCGTGCAGTACCTCCCGGCCGCGCCCAAGCCGACCTCGGCCTGGCAGGTCACCGCGCTGACCGGCTCGGTGGCGCCGGGCGGCCGGTACCTGATCGGCGAGGCCAAGGGCGCAGGCGGCACCGTCGCGCTGCCCGCCCCGGACGCGGCGGGCTCGATCAACATGTCCGGGACCGCCGGCACCGTCGCCCTGGTCCGCGGCACCACCGCGCTCACCTGCCTGACCGCCGCGGACTGCCTCGCGGACGGCCGGGTCGTGGATGTGGTCGGCTACGGCGACGCGGTGGTCCGCGAGGGCACCCCGACGGCCCCCGCCACGAACTCGACGTCTGTGGCCCGTACTTCGGCGCTCGCGGACACCGACGACAACGGCGCCGACTTCGCGGCGGGCGCGCCGACGCCGCTCAACGCGCACGGGCAGGGTCCGACCGACCCCGGCGGTGGCGAGCCGGAGCCGACCAGTGCGCGGATCCACGACATCCAGGGCACCACGCGGGTGTCGCCGAAGAAGGGCGCGCGGGTGACGAGCGTGCCCGGTGTGGTCACCGGTGTTCGCGGTTTCGGTTCCGCGCGCGGCTTTTGGTTCCAGGACACCCAGGCGGACGACGATCCCCGCACGTCCGAGGGGCTGTTCGTGTTCACCGGTTCGGTGACGCCGAAGGTCGCGGTCGGCGACGCGGTGAAGGTGACCGGTCGGGTCGACGAGTTCTACCCCGGCGGCGCGGACATCGGCGGCCAGTCGTTGACCCAACTCGCCGACGCCACCTGGGTGATCGACGCGTCGGGTCAGGCGCTGCCCGCCCCCGTGCTGCTCGACGCGGCCTCCGTACCGGATGCGTACGTGCCCGTTGGGGCGCCGTCGATCGAGGCGCTGCCGCTGGAGCCGACGAAGTACGCGCTGGACCTGTACGAGTCGCTCGAAGGCCAATTGACGCGCGTAGCCGACTCGCGTGTGGTCGGCCCGAGCAACACGCACGGCGAGTTGTGGGTCACCGTCGAGCCGACACAGAACCCGACCGCGCAGGGCGGCACGCTGTACGCCGGCTACGACGCGCAGAACAGCGGTCGGATCAAGGTCTCCTCGCTGATCCCGTTCTCCCAGGAGCCGTTCCCGCAGGCGAACGTCGGCGACACGCTCTCCGGCGAGACCACGGGCCCGCTCACCTACGACCAGTTCGGCGGGTACACGCTGGCCGCGACGACCCTGGGCAAGGTGGCCAAGGGCACGTTGACGCCGGAGACCACGCGGGATCAGAAGAACTCCGAACTCGCGGTCGCCACCTACAACGTGGAGAACCTCTCCCCCAAGGACCCGCAGGCCAAGTTCGACCGCCTCGCGAAGGGCATCGTCACCAACCTCTCGACGCCCGACGTGGTGGCCCTGGAGGAGATCCAGGACAACAGCGGACCCACCAACGACGGTGTGGTGGCCGCGAATCAGACCCTGGACCAGTTGGTCGCGGCGATCAAGGCCGCGGGCGGGCCCGCCTATTCGTGGCGTTCGATCGAGCCGGTCGACGGCAAGGACGGCGGCCAGCCGGGCGGGAACATCCGCACCGCGTTCCTCTTCGACGCTACGCGCGTGGAGTTCGTGGACCGTCCCGGCGGCGGCTCGACCAGCGCGGTGGGTGTGCGCAAGGACTGGCTCGGACGTACCCAACTGACCCAGTCTCCGGGCCGGGTGGCGCCGACGGACGCGGCGTGGGACAACAGCCGCAAGCCGCTCGCGGGCGAGTTCCGCTTCCGTGGCAAGACCGTGTTCGTGATCGCGAACCACTTCGCCTCCAAGGGCGGCGACCAGGCGCTGGACAGCCGATTCCAGCCGCCGACGCGCGGTTCCGAGGTGCAGCGGGTGGCGCAGGCGAAGGTGCTGCGCGGCTTCGTGGACGAACTGCTCCGCTCCGACCCGCGGGCGAACCTGGTGCTCCTGGGCGACCTGAACGACTTCGCGTTCTCCCCGACGCTGAAGACGCTCACCGACGGCGGGGCGCTGCGCACGATGGTCGACACGCTGCCGGCGAACGAGCGGTGGGGGTACGTGTTCAACGGCAACAGCCAGATGCTCGACCACATTTTGACCAGCCCTCGGCTCAGCCGGTTCGAGTACGACATCGTGCACGTGAACGCGGCGTTCGCGGACCAGGCGAGCGATCACGATCCGCAGGTGCTGCGCGTGCATCCGAGTACGGGCAACGACTTCTTGGACCAGCTGGAGCGGTTGTGGGAGGAGTTGTTCGAGCGTTCGTAGCCGGAACTTCGAGGTGATGGTGCGTCGACTCGCGCCCGGTGTCGGTGGTTTCGGCATCGGGCGCGAGGCGTGTGTGGGGGCGAGGCGGGTGTGTGTGGGGCGAGGCGTCTGCGTATGCGGGTCGGTGCCTATTCGGGCTGCTCCGGCGCCAGCGCCCGGGCGGCGGCTTCGGCCAGGGCGCAGGCGTCGGCGACGCAGTCGTAGTCGACGTGTTCGGGCAGGTCGGTGTGCAGGTGGTAGTGCGGGATCAGCTTCTGGTCGTCGATGGAGACCAGCGTCGCTGTGGGGTAACCGTGCCGGTTGGGCACCACGCCGTCGGTGGAACTGCGTGAGCGCAGGCCGGTCAGGACCTTGATGTCGTTGCGGGTGGCGCACTCGGAGAGCAGGTTGTTGAACGGGACGTCGTAGGGCTCCATGCGCAACGGGCCCTCGGCTTCGAGGAGTACGAGGTTTCCGGAGCCGACGGTGTCGACGTTCAGGAACCAGGTGCGTTCGCGATCCAGGTCGGGGAAGTGTCGACGGGCGAAGCCGCGGATGCCTTCCTGCAGGGCCTCCTCGGCGCCGGCGGAGACGAGCAACACCCTGACGCCGTCGATGGGTTCGTCGCGCAGTGTGCGGGCGAGGGCGACCAGTACGGCCACCCCGGACAGGTTGTCGTTGGCGCCGGGGACCGCACGGCTGCGGCCGATCTGGGTGAACGCGGCGGTGGACAGGGCGGCGAGGCCGATGCCGGCGCGGCGCAGGCTCTTGGCGCCGGTGGCCGCGCCGAGCGCGATCAGGGCCGGACCGGCGACGACCGGCCACCACAGCGGCGGATTCTCGTTCACCCGGTCGAGCAGGTGCGGGTAGCGGGTGGCGAGCCGGCGTGCGGCTCGTTCGTCGAACACCGCGCCGGTGGGCGCCGCGTCGTGGTGCGCGGTCACCACGAGGGTGCGTGGCGCGTCCGGGTCGCCCACGGAGGCGACCACGTTGTGGGCGCTGCGCCGGCGACCGCCGAGGGCCCTGCGGGCGTATTGGCGCCGGTAGGAGATGTCGTCCGCGATGCCCACGGTGGCGGCGGTCGCGACCGCCGTCGCGGCGAGGCGGGAGCGGCCTGCGAGCAGGCCGGCGGCGGTGGCCAGGGCGGTGAGGGTGCCGATCGGGCGCGCGTAGGAGGTGTACGCCGGCTCCTCCTCGACCGCGGCGTCGGTCGCGCCCAGTGTGCGCAGCAGGTCGGCTATCCGGTGTGCGGCCTCCCGCTCGCCGGGCGAGGTGGGCAGCCGTTCGATCCGGGCCAACGGCTCGATCACGGCGCGCAGTTCGGCTTCGGTGGGCCGGCGTGAGCGGTGCCTTCGGCCGGTGCCGCTCGGGTGCGGATCCATTCCCCCATGGCTCGTCATCCCGCCACGATGCCACGCGGGGTCGGGCGGTGTCCGAGGGGAACGGGCGTTTGTTACCGATGGGTTGTGATGGGGCGAGGGCTTCCGGGGACGGGGGCAGGCGCGCCTTCCACCGACCGGGGGTCAGCTGCTCTGCGTCGAGGCGTCCATGGCTCCGGGCAGTTCGTCGGTCGTGGTCGTCGCCTCGGCCGCCTCGGCCGCCTCGGTCTCCCCGGCAATCGGCGCGGCGTTCTTGCGGGTGGCCAGTACCGCCCCGCCCAGGATCAGGACGAACGACGCGCCGATCGCGAGGGTGAACGTCTCGTCCAGGATCAGCACGCCGGCCGCCACCGCCACCGCCGGGTTGACGTACGTGATGACCGTGGCGCGGGCCGCGCCGACCTCGCGGACCAGTTCGAAGAAGATCACCATCGCGATCGCCGTGCACACCAGGGCCAGTACGCCGATCGCCCCGAGCGCCTTACCGCCCGGCACGTGCGCGGGCCACTGCACGGCGGCGAGCGGTGTGTACACCAGCGCGGTGAAGCCGAGGCAGACCACGGTCATCGGCAGGCTCGGCACGTCCTTGAGCCGGCGCTCTGCCACCAGCGCCGCGCCCGCGTAGCACAGGGCCGTGGCCAATACCTCGACCGCCGCCCAGGGGTCGCCGCCGCCCAGCGTCGGCCCGGCCAATACCGCGACCCCGCCGAACCCGATCGCGAGCCCGGCCCACCGCACCGGCCCCATACGCTCGGTGCCGCCGGCCAGGTAGACCAGTACCGCCCCGAAGATCGGCACGGACGCGATCAGCAGCCCGGTGGTCGAGCTGGACAGCCGCCGCTCGGCGTCCGAGAGCATCCACCACGGCCCGACGAACTCGGTCACCGCGAAGACGAGCAGCGGCCACTTGTACGGGGCCAGCCCGCGCATCCCCCCGCCGCGCAGCGCGAACGGCAGCAGCAGCAGGGCGCCGAGCCCGGTACGCGCGAACACCAGCACGCCCGGCGACACCTCGTCCACCGCGACCTTGATCAGCAGGTACGGGATCCCCCAGATCACGCACATGCACGCGAACAACAACGCTCCACGACGACTCACGGCCGTGTCCCCTCAATCTCTGGATCGAAAAGGATGATCAACCACACGGGGCCGATCGGTCTAGAACGTTGTTGCACAGCACGCTGTCGCGCAGCACGCTGCTGCGGTAGCCGGCGGGCGTGACGCCGAGTACGCGGCGAAACCACCGGCCCAGATGCGCCTGGTCCGCGAAGCCGACGGCCAGGGCGGCCCCGGCGGGCGTCATCCCGCGGGCCAGGAGCTCCTGGGCGCGGGCGACGCGGTGCTGGGCGAGCCAGGCGTACGGGGGCAGGCCCGCCACGTCGCGGAAGGCGCGCAGGGTCTGGTAGCGGGACAGGCCGATCCCGGCCGCCAGCTCGCTCAGCGACGGCGGCTCGACGAGCTGGTCGGCCAGCCGTTCCCGAACGGCGCGGGCCACCCGGGCGGCGTCCGGCGAGGTACGGCGGCGCGCCTGTTCACGGACCGCGTGTCGGCCGACGAGGGCGCGCAGCACCTCCACGAGCCGGGACTCGCCCTCGAAGGCGTCACCGCCGGTGGTCAGGTGCACGTGTACGGCGACCATCTCGGCGGCGAGCGCCGGGTCGGCGACGATCAGCGACGGGAAGTGCGGCGCGGGGCCGGGCAGGTCCTCGCCGACCAGGGTGGTGGAGGGGTAGAAGACCCGATAGGCGTACCCCTCGGGGACGCCCGGCCCACCGGTGTGCGTCTCGCCCGGCTCGGCGACGACCACCGCCCCGGGGCCGGAGCGGTGTACGGCACCTCGGTAGTTGATCTGCTCGATGCCCTCGACGCAGACGCCGATCGCGTACTCCTCGTGCGCGTGCGGGGCGTAGCGGTGCCGCCGGAAGCGGGCGGTCATCAGGTCCAGGGGCGCGTCCTCGACGCCGTGTACGCGAGTCCACACGGCGCGGTCCACGGCGGCGGGGCCGAGGACGTCGCCGCCGCCCCGGCCCGCGCGTCGTGCCCCGGGGTCGGGCTCACCACTCATGTCGGTTCGCTCTCAGATATCCGTGGACGGCCCGTCCGGGCACGATGGGGTCGAACCACTCCTCCGGGCCGGGGTCCGACAGGCGCGGCTCGACGGTCTCGGGGTCGTCGGAGGCCGCGTCGCTGAAGGTGACGAAGGCGGCCTCGACGTCGTCGTCGTACAGCCCTTGCCGCTCCAGCAGCGACGCCGCCTGATCCACCAGCAGCCGCAGTGCCATCTCCTCGGCGAAACAGCCGGGCGGCGCCCACTCGGTACCGGCGAGCCGCCCGGTGACGGTGACCGCGGCGACCACGAAGCGGCGGACGAACCCCTCCTCGGTCAGCGGCAACGCGTCGAGGACGAAGAACGAGGCGCCGTCCTCCTCGCGCAGATTGACGAGGTCGGTGAACAGGAGGTCGATCAGCACCCCGACGGAGGCGGCGACGGCGCCCGCCGCGAGTCGGGCCTTCTCCTCCGGCACGTCGGGCTGCGCGGTGTCGGGCTCACACCCGAACGCGTCGAGTCCGAATGCCCGCACCCCCGCGGCCTGCCGCTCGATCCGCAGCCGCTCCTCCGGCATCGGCCGCCGCGCCCGCATGGTCGGATCCTCCGCGGGCGCGTCCGGCCCCTCGGCGGCCAGCAAACTCTCGTACACGAGCTCGTCGTGCAGCTGCACCTCGCTCCGCACCACCCGCCAATCCGCGAGCAACACGCTGGCCTCCAACACCGCGAGCACGATCTGCCGAGCCGTCCGCTCGGCCGCCTCCAGTGTCGGCGCGTCCACCGACAACAACACCCCGGCCCCATCCGACCGGGGCGTGACCCGATGGTCCACCAGATCCACCCCGACCCCGTCCGCCTCCTCGAACCCCTCCACGGCATCGAGCCCGTCACTCAGCAACGCCCCGACCCCGAGCCGCTGGAGTTCATCCAGATCGGGATAGGTCTCGAGGGGCACGACATCGACATTCACCGGATAAGCCACCCGAAGATCTTCCCGGACCCACGCCCCTTCCCCACCCCCGACACCACCGAACAACCACGTGGCGGACCACCCCCCCAAGTGCGATATGGTTTCCGTGTTCGGCCAGCCGAACACCGGGACGTGGCGCAGCTTGGTAGCGCACTTGACTGGGGGTCAAGGGGTCGCAGGTTCAAATCCTGTCGTCCCGACGGTGTTCAAGAGGCGCTGACAGGGGCAAAAGCCCAGGTCAGCGCCTCTTGCAGGTTTAGACCACTCGCAGGTTGGTTGTACGGTTCAAGATCATCTGTGGACCATTTGTGGACCAAGCCGGGTCGAGATGCACCTGGAGCGCCCCTCCGGCGTCGATGATCGACTGCCTCGCGGGGTGCAGATATCGCTGTGTCGTCGACAGCGATCCGTGCCCGGCGATCTTCCGCAACACATGCACCGGGATGCCCGCGTCGGCCATCCACGTCAGCCCGGTGTGCCGCAGATCGTGCCGGCGCAGGAACTCGTACCCCAGCCCCGCGACCACTTCGTCCCAGTGCGTCGCGTCACGCAGCACCGCCGTGGTGATGCGTCCTCCGCGCGGCCCGGTGAACAGCCGGGCCATCGGGTCGGGTTCCGGCCCGAGGAGAGCGATCCGGCGCAGCACGAGCGGGCGGACCTGCGGAATGATCGGCACCCATCTTCGGCGCTTGCCCTTGGTGCCCTTGTCGACGAGCCCGCCCGGCGAAGGCGTGGTCTGCCGGCACAGGTTCCACATCCACTCGCGCGTGTCGATGTCCTTGAGCCGAACCCCGGACACCTCCCCGATCCGCGCCGCGGTGCAGCCGGCGAAGCGAACGACGTCGCCCCAGCCGCCGAAGTCGCCGTGTGAGCGCCGGACAAGGGCGTCGGCCAGGGTGTCGAGCGCGGCCCAGTCACGCAGCGCCAGTTCGCGCGGGTTGTCGAGCTCATCCTCGGCCATGCGAAACGCGTGCTGCCACCCGCTGATCCGGGCCGGGTTCGTCTCGACGAGACCGTCCCGCTGTGCCTGCTGCATCACCCGCACGAGTACGGCGATGGTGCACTTGATCGTCGAGCGACCGGCCCCGTCCTCGATCCACTCGTACACGGTCCGGTCCACCGCGCCGTAGGTGAGCGAGTGCACCGGCAGGTGGCCCAAATACGGCTTCACCCGCAGCCGCCAACCGGCCATGTACGGGTCCGTGGTCTTCTTCTCCAGACCGCGCAGCGCCATGTCCATCACCAGGTCCCCGTATTCGCCCAAGGGCATCGTCGCCATCCCGGGATCGACACCCGCAAGCGCCAACCTCCGCAACCGCTCGATCCACGCCTCTGCCGCCTCCTCCGTATCGAGACTCTCCGACGCGGACCTGCGCTCCCTGCTCACCGGATCCACCCACCGCAACCGCGCCCGGTACGGCGTCGGCCGATCCTTCAAAAACTCGATGTCGGACGACAACGGGATGCCGGCAGGCGGTATCCGAGGAGGCATCAGGCGGCCACCTGCGGATCCACCCGACGGCTCGCCAGCCACGCCTCGACATCGGCGGCGCTGTATACCGTCGTCCGCGCCGAGAGCGGCACGAACGGCGGCCCCTGCACCGGCCGCCCGGTCCGCCACCGCCGCAGGGTCGACGGATCCACCCCCAGCAGCTCCGCAACCTCCTCGGTGGAATACCACCCGCCCTCCAACAAGCCCGCCCCGGCCATGTCCCGCTCCGCACTTTCGGGCCGAACTCGCGTCCGATGCAGATGACGCATCGCCACCACCCCTGTCCGTACATGTCGTTCTTTGCATCGGCCAGTTATCGATGCATACCTTCGAAACGCCCGAGCTTCCGCTCATCGATCCGGTCGAGCACCCGCGCCGTCCGTCGACACGGACTTGACGGGCCATGCGGATCCTTGTCGTGATCGACTCCGACTCCGCCTCCAGGAATGGCGGTGCCACTCCAAGCCGGCGATTCCCCGCGCACGCCGTAAGCTCTGCGGGCACAGTTCTCCGCCCCCGATGGCCACTCGGTCGTGTTCGGAGTCATCACCTCAACGGCGTTGATGCGGCGAGCCGTTCACGCGCCGGACGCCTCCGTCGCGGCGCCGTCGTCGACGTGAGCGAGTCCGGCGGGAAGCGCGGGCGGCTCCAGGCCCCGATCGCGCATGCGCACACGCAGATCCCGTAGGGCCAGGACGTCCTCGAACGCCAGCCGCTCGTACCGTGCCGCAACCTGCCCCAACCGCTCGTGCTCGGCCGGATCGAGGTTGACCGTAGCCAGGCGGCGCCGATCGTGCGCCAGCCGCCCGGACGCCACGGCCGCCTCGACGGCAACCGCGTGCTGCCGGAAAGCCTCAAGCCGCGCACGCGGCGAATCCGCGGGCGGCAACTCGGACAACGGCGTCTCCCCCGTAAAAGCGGCAAGCCCATCCCACGTATCAACGACGACGCCAGGTGTCGGAGAAACCGTGGCAACCTCACCCACGGGAAACAGAAGACTGATCGCCGGCACACCCAACGCCTGAGCCAGGGCCACCAGTTCGGTCACATCAAGCGACTCGCGCCGCCCGATCTCCAGATTCGCCAACACCCCACGCTGCATCTCCACACCCAACGCCGTACACGCGTCCGCGAGCTGCTGCGCACTCATCCTCCGCGCCTTGCGATGGCGCCGCACCTCACCCGCGACAACCGCCACCAGGCTCGATGCCGATTCGTTTTGCGTCATGAGTGAACAGTACATCATTATTCTGATCTTTGACGAGACAGTCTTCGCTCGCGAGACATCACTGGCTAGACCGGGCGCAAGAATTGTTTTCTCTTGACACAAGCAGCGATTCACGGCGCTGACGCGCGATGAGAGGGGTGACACTCCGAGCTGTCGTGAGCCCCAGGCACCCTCGACCGATCCCGCGAACGGCGGATCCATACCTGGTCGACTCCACGCTTCAGGGCAACGCGTACGCCACAGCCCGACGCAACAGGACCCGGCACGCCGCCCCGGAGGGAGCCCGATCAGCCCGACCGGACTGGGCTCGATTCGAGGGGGCCCAACGAGCCGAACCACCCACCCCTGCTTTGTAAGTGCCGATGGGACGGTGCCGAGGGATGCCACAGAGGGGCGCTGTGTCCCGTTTTGGATCTCCCAATGCCGCGAAATCGGGGGATACCGCCGGATGTCGGCGGGTGCCGGAACCGTCGTGCACGCGCCGTACGCGCAAATGCGTGCACTGGTCGGAGGTTTCCGTGATGCGCCCCGGGATTCTTCCGGGGCGCATCACGTCGCGTTTTACCGCCCTCGATGGCTGTGTTCGCCGCGACCTCGACAACCACCGTGGACGCGACTGACCTCTGCCCTATCGTGCACATCCGACTCACTAGTGGGTCGCGATCACGGACGCCCGGTGGTCAGTCGATCGAGGTGTTCAAGCATGGTGGCCGCATTCAATGAGCAGCTTTGCGCCACTGCCCACCACCAACGACTGGGCGTGGTCGGATAGGGATTGCCCTTTTTGGATATACGTGACCTGGCCGCGGTAACCACGAGGCCGTGTCGGGCTCGGGAGAGCATGACGAGCAGCACGCGCAGTTCCTCGGCGAGGTCTTCAGGCTTCGACTGTCCACTGGGGATGTGGAATTCCTCGATGCCGGGCACGAAGACCCAGTCGAATTGGCGTCCCTTACCGGTGTGCGCATTGAGCAGGTGGACGCCGGGCTGCAAGGATCCGCTCATCTCCGGGGGGCGCAGTTGGCTGAGTGCCGATGCGGGCGACCCGAAGAGTTCGGCCTGTTCGAGGAATGTGTCCAGCGCCGTTGCCACACGATCGTGGGTCTCGACGTCGGACGGTTCGACTGCAGACAGAACGAACTTGCGCAGGTTGTCGCCCTCGGCCTTGGGGTGCTGCGCGGCGACGGTGTGCAGAAGTTGCAGCACTTCCTCGTCGTCGATGGCGAGGTCCCAGCGTTGCCGGGGCAAGTGCGAAGCGTGGCCGAACTTCTCGTCGGTGACAGCGCGGCGCCAGCCCTCCCGGGTTATGACGCCGATCGTTGCAGTTGGGTCCGAGTCCAGGATCTTGGTGGAGATGTCCACAATCCATTGCGACTCCTCGTCCTCGGTGTCGAAGACGTGAGCCACGGCGGCTCCCCCGCCTATCCAGTTTTCCGGGTGGGCCGCGACGAGAGTCTCGCCACCGGCCAGTACGGCCACCTTGTTCACCACACCCAACACAGCGGGCGAGGAGCGGTACGACATCGTCAGGCGGTGTGGAGGGCCGCAGACGACGCGAAGTTCGGCCTCAATCTCCACGGGTCGGGCGCCGGCCCAACTGTAGATGCCCTGCAGCGGATCGCCCACGCACGTAATCGATTCCGTGCAACTGCCCAAGGCTATACGGAGTTGCTGGGGTGACAGGTCCTGGAATTCGTCGACCAGGATCGCTCCGAAGTGGGCCCTGTACAGAGCGCCCACGGCCTCGATGCCCAGTAGGCGTTGTGCATGTCGAAGCAGGTCGTCGTAGTGAAACAGGCCGGCCGCGGCACGGTCGCGTTCTATCTCACGGGCGAAAGGGTTGCCGATGCGGTCGAGTTCGCGGCCGACGGCGTCGTCATCGTGTGCGTCACTCTTCGCTTCCCGGAGTGCGGACTCGATGCCCTTTCGGGCGTCCGCAGCCTGTTCTCTGGTCATGTCGACCGTGTACCGCGCAACGGCGCAGGTCAGTGTGTTGCGGGTGGGCATCGGGAACTTCGGGTCGATGCCGATGGTCTGTCCGTGAGCACGGATGATCTCCGCCGCGTACCCGTGGAAGTTTCGGACATGTACGCGGCGGCGGAATTGTTGAGCGCCCACGGCGCGGATGAGCCTGTCCGTCAGGTTCTGTCTGGCCCGATTGGAGAAGGTCAACGCCAGGATCTGCTGGTGGGGACCGAGTCGTGGGATGAGGTAGTCCGCGCGTCGGGCGAGGAGTTCGGTCTTGCCACAGCCTGGTGGCGCAATGACCAGCATGTGGGGGTCGGGGTTCAGGGCTGGGTCGGCTTCGACCGGGATGCTCATCGCGCGGCCAACTCCCTTACCTTCTCCAGAATCCCCTTGACGGCGGGCATCCTTGTGACCTGCTCAGCCGTCAAGGACGCGCTCACGGCCTCCGCAGCCGCCGTCTTGTTGTTACGGCAGAAGCGGGCTATGCCCTCAATAGTGAGGTCGTCGTCGCCGGCAACTCCGGAAGCCTCCCGGAGGGCCCCTTCGCGGCAGACCTTGGCAGCGACGAGGAGCTCGTTCATGCCGGTTGCGGTCAATGCGGTGCAGTACTCGTGCTCAAGATCGATTTGGCAGGCCCACACGCGGTCGCCCAGCACGATCGACTGCTTGCCGCCGTAGGCCCCGCAGAAGATGCCCTTCTCCGCCTCGTCCACCAGGCCGAGGACACACACGCCGAAGCCGTTCTTGCCCAGGAGAGCGTAAACGTGCCGAAACTTGTCCGCGCCGTCGAGCGTGAACACCATCGCACCGATGCGGTCCAGATCGATGCCCAGGACGCGCGCGGCACGCTGCACGATCCGACGGTCCGAGATGCCTTCGACCGCGATCACGTATCGCGCGGTAAGCGCTTCCAGCAGGTGCGGTGACCACCACTGCAGCCGCAGCTTCTCGATCGTGTCGAACCTGTTCTCATTCAGTTGGTGCGCGCTGCCGTCGGGGGCGATGACCAGCACGTGCGCAGGTTCGAAACACTGAAGGACGTAGGCGGAATGCGTCGCCACGATCTTTTGGTTGGCTCCGGAGGCAAACAGTGTCGCGACGTTGCGCTGATTCGAGGGCTGCAGATGAAGCTCCGGTTCGTCTACCGCGACGATGTTGGCACCGGCTTCGGCGAGGTCGAACAACGTCATCGCGACCAACTGCCGCATCCCGTCGGACTGCTCGATCAGCGGGACGTACTGTCCGTTGCGGCTGAAGAACATCGAAACACCCGCGAGGACGGAAGCGGCGGGATCCGATTGAGTGCGTATCGCCAGGTCATCGGCGGTGACGGTCTGCGGCATCGCCTTGCTGAGGTGATCCGCTACAGTCCCGCGCAGCTCTCCCAGCCGCTCGCTCACGCCGAGCTTCTCATTGAAGTCATCGAGCAGGCCAGTCAACTGGTGTGCTTCGGGGCCCATGTCGATGGCGTCGAGCAGAGTGCGCAACGCGCTGTTGGGGCCGTCCAACAGCGAGGCACCCGCCGTGCGGTTTGCCGACAGGTACCGCCAGCCCAGAGCGGCGATTTGGTCCCGCGTGGGTGCCCGACCCTCCGCGGTTCCGGGCAGCCATCGGCGGATGGTGATGGCCTCCGGATCACCGTCCACCGGCTCGACATCAAGGCGAATCTTCAAGGTCGCCGTCGTTTGGTCCTCGGGATCGATATCAATCTCGCGATAGAAGAGTCGCCGCTCTTCGCCCGTGAGTTCGGCGAAGGCCGCCTCGACTATCAGCGGCCTCATCGGGTCGCGAAGGTCGGCCCGGGACAAGCTTTGGTAGAGCTGGCCGACCGTGCACGCGAACGTCAGATTGAGTAGGCGCAGCAGCGACGACTTGCCCACGTCGTTCGCCCCGACGATCACCAAGTGCTCGCGGACCCGGATCTCCAGGTCCTGCAGGCGTTGGGAGTTGACGATCTTGAGCCATGTGAGCTTCACGGGGCTGCCCCGGTTTCTAGGATCACGACCAGCAGGTACCAGGGCAGCTTCGGGTTGCCGAACAACTTGCGAACTGTGCCATGGATCACCGACAGCCTACGCATCGATTTGGAGGGCATGCGTGCGATTTACGCTCCCGAACGCGCCGAACCCGGTGGGCTTACAGAGTCTGATGACCGATCTCGGCGCTGCCGGCAACGTCTCCCGCTGAAACGCCACCACGTCCGGGGCCAGGCATCCCACCTTGATGCACGGCGGCCTGCTCCCTGGCCGCCGTGCCGAAGGCTTGAACGCGGTGGATGCCTGTCGCGCGGTGGATGGCGGCGAGGCGAAGCCCGGCCGTCCAACCGCTCGGCACCCGCCCGTCTTTCGCCTGTCGACCTACAAGCCGGAACCCGACAGTCGGGCCAGTGCGCGGGGAATGCGCTTGAGCAGAGCGACGGGCGGGAGTTCGTGTTCGGCGCGCAGGAGGTACCCGGCGGGCGAACTGCCCATGGCGGCATCCCGGGCGGCGGCGGTGGTTTGACGGAGCGCGACCATTCCTAGGGCCACCGTGCCACCGGTTGCGACAGCGGTCGCGAGGGCGCCTTGGCCGAATGCGGTGGACGCGGCGTATGTGGTGGCGCCGCTCGGCACGAGGCTGAGCCCCATGATGCCGGTCGCGGCCTTCATGGGGGCGCCACGCAGGGCGGCTCGGAGTTCCCGCAGCGGTTCCCGGAAGCTGTTGTTCACCGCCTGGTCGAGGTACAGCCGGAGCGCTTGCGGGTCCTCGATTCCGCCGAGAGCCGGTTCAAGTTCCCGTGCGAGGTCGGCCACCGCGCTGGTGAACGCCGTGAACTCCGCGCCGTGATCGGTACGCAGCTTGATGATCCGCTCGACCGGAACGCTCTCCAGGTCGGCGGGTACCACCAGTTCGATGGCAAGGTGCCCGACCATCCGCGCGATGTCCTGGTCCGGCACGGGCGTGGACTGCCCCAGCAGGACCTCGGCGATTCGGGTGTCGTCCCACGTTCCCGTCGCCGAGTGCGCCCCGACCCGATCGGTCAGCGGAGCGAAGCGCGTGCGACGCGCCAACTCCTGGGTGAGCACGCACTTGTACGCCCACGCCAGACTCGGATCGGTGGCGACCCACTCCCCCGGCCACGCGTCCGTATATCGGGACCGCGACGTCGCCACCGCCAGGCCGGACGCGAACAGGGCGTCGCGCAGCGCCGGATCCACTTCATTCCAGTACAGACCGGCGAGCGGCCTCTGCCGGGTCGGCAACGCAAGGTGGGCGGTCGAGGATGCCGGTTCGACGGTCACCTGAGCACCCACACCGCGCACACGGTGGCCGGGATCGTTGACCTCAAGCAAGCGTCCGGGGCCCGCAAGATACCGCCGGCGCAGATCCGCGCTGTGATCGTTCAGGATCCGTAACCAGCCCGGCGCGATTGCCGAGGCCGCCGCCGAAGGATCCACGTCCACGAGGAAATCGAGGCCGTCCTTCAACGCATACGCGGTCTCCGTGTCGTGGACCCGAAAGCCCTGCGGCACCACGCGCGCGACCTGCGGCCAGTACAACGCTGCGGCCTTTATCCAGCTCTCATCCCGAACATGCACGTACGGGTAGTACAGACCTATTCGCTGCATAACCGTCCTTTTGCATAGGGCCCCTGGCCGCCCACGAGGCTCACGCTCCATCCAAACGCATGCCTGGCAACAGTGAACCTCACATTCGCTCACCGCCCCGATGCTCCCACCGGTGCCACGCGGTGGCCGTCACGCACACGGTCCGCATTGGGATATCCGTGCGCTGGTGGGGGGTTTTCGTGATGCGCCCCAGGGGCCCCTGGGGCGCATCACGTCGCACAGGGAGCGCGGGATCAGCCTTTCGGGCCGTCCTGTCGTTGCGGCGGTGACGAAACCAGGGCAGTGTCCGCAATTCGAGCCCCGGCATCGAGTGCTCTCGTGGCCGCGCCACGCCCCAACGGTGACCACGCGATCGGCGCTGCGATGAGTACAGCGGCGGCGGCCAACGCGCGTGTCCACGTTTCGGCCCTGCCAGCCGTTCCAGCGCTCAGCGCAGTTGCGCGGCGATGGCGAGGGTCCATCCTCGCCGCGGCGTCACGGGCCCGATTTGCGATCCCCGAGCAGACTTGGGCGGCACGGGCCAGTAAACACACCGCGGCAAGCCACAGGCCGACGCAACCAACAAGCCCGCCGAGCACGCGCTGCGGTAAGGACGGCGGAGCATCCGCAGTGGTCTGCACTCCGACTACAGCGAAAACGACGGAGGTCATGCAACCGACAGCAAGGAAAGTCGCCGCCAACAATCGAAGCAGCGGCCGTTCCTTGGCTTGTTGACTAACTTCCTGTTCCTCATCGGTGGAACCGGGCGCTGGCCCAGGCGGCGGACGATCTATCGCCGCACGAGACTCGTTGGCGTGATGATGGTGGATGTGTATGCCACCGTCGACGTAGCCGTCGACGAAAACCCCTGAGCCCTCGTTGCGTTGCACGTGCGGGCGCTGTACAGGTTCGGACATCTCCCGTCACCGCCGCAACAGCTGTGGGTCGCGATCCGAAGGCTGCAAGTCCTCTCTTTGTTCGTGGAGCTGAGGAGCCGATTGGTCTTGGATGAACAGCCGCGGCGCACGATGGATCGACCGACACGTCATCGCGGTTCGGCACCGTACGTGTTGTGCACGCCTCCGAAGATGTTGCCGTTCACCAACATCCCCGATCCACTGTTCAGTTGCGTCCCCACGTTCGTTGCGCGTGAAGCTTCGGCCAGCGCCTGGAGATCGCTCCATGCTTCCGGGTGAGCCGACACATGGTCGTGCAGACGACTGACCCACGCCTGCGTGATCCGCTCCCGCATCAAGGCCAGCTCGGGGCCGAACGTCGCGTCGGCTTCTGCGGCACAGGCCAAGTCAATGAGGATTCGCTCGTCGTTGTCATGTGTGGCGATCGCATCTCGCTGCGCTTGGGGTGTGTCGTGGCGGAACAGCCGTACGAGTCCGGCTCGGGCCGCACGGCTTCCCCCGGACACCATCGAGGCCACCAGGGTGCCGGCAGCACCCGTCACTATCGCCATGGTTGCGGGATCGAGCATGGTCCAAAACCCCCCGGAGCTGGAATGTCACCGCATACACGCACAGTCCGTAGCTGACGAGTCCAGCCAGGGTGGGTGCGGACCAATTACCTTACGCGATAACGCAGTACGTGTTGGCGCCTCAACGAAGGCCTTTCGCACCCGCTCCTGACCTGCTCAGCTACCGAAACGATGTTGGAGGATTGGGAGCGGCTCGTCTGGCAGGCACGTTTGCCGCCCGCTCTGGCGTCGGCTCTGACATACCGGGGGCACGGAACGCGGTGGTCCGTGATCGTGCGGCGCCCACAGTCGCGTCGTTCACAGGCCCAGCCGTCTCGCCTCGGGTTGAGTACGTGGGTTCTCCGAGGGCTGTGTGCCAGCGTCTCCGGATCTCGTCGAGTGGGCCCATAGCCAGGCGTGTTACGGCGAGGAGGTGGCGGATCGGCAGCGTCGGGTTGTTGGCATGGGTGCGGGCGGTGTGCGCGGTGGCCGCGGCGGTTCGGAGGAGGGCGGCGCGCAGGACGCGTCGGGCGTGGTAGTCGGTGCTGCCGCCGGTGCCGTATGCGGTGATGGTCAGGGTGAGTTCGGGGGTGAGGGTGCCGTCGGCGAGATGTCCGCGGCGTTGGGCCTCCCACAGGACGGTGAGGGGGTCGATCGTCTCGCCGCGGTGGGCGAGGCCGGCGATGCTTTGATACAGGGCGCGGTGGGCGTGGTCGGCGAAGTCGTCGGGTCGCAACCAGTGGCCGATCCGGGACAGGGGGGTGGGGTCGGCGACGAGGGCTGCGATCAAGGCCTGTTCCTCGGTGAGGTCGCGCGGACACGGAGTCGTGGGTGGCAAAACCACGGGGGCGGGTGGGGTGGTGCCGTGGGGTTCGCCCCAGCGGTGGGCGAGTTCGTCGAGGGCGGCGTGGAGGGCCTGGTGGTGGGTGAGGGTGTCGGCGAGTCCGTCGCGGGCCTGGTCGGCGACGGCGACCTGGCCGAGTCGGGTGGCGTGTTGGGCGATGGTGCGGTGGTCGGCGGCTTCGACGATCATGCGCGCGTACAGAACCGCGTTGCGCGGGTAGGGGCACGCGGCCATGAGGGTGTGGGCGTAGACGGGTGTGATGCCTGCGGCGTGTTCTCCGGCCGCGGCCACCAGGGCGAGCACGCGCGTTGCCATGGTGGCGGTGGCGTCCGGTGGGGCGGGGTGTTCAAGCAGCGCGCGGTACAGGGCGGTGTGTGCGGGCCGATACATGTGCTCGGGCAGCAGTCGCCCGCGTACCTCCTCCACACGGGTCGGCTCCAGCAACAGCGCGCCCAGGAGCGCTTGTTCCGCGTATAGGTGGGGGTGCACGTCGCCTCCTCGGAGTGGCGCCCGGGCCGGGAGCGGAGCGGGTCAGCGGGTGCGGCGGAGCGGAGGCTCGCCGGCGGGCAGCGGCGCTGATGCCGCGGGTGTGGTGGCCGGGCCGGGCCTGGCGGTGGTGCTCGTGGTCGCGGCTCGGGTGACCATGTGGCTCGGGCGGGGGCTTCGGCGGGGTCGCGCTTGATAATGGCGGCGGCTCGGTCGAGCAGGGTTGCGGCCTCGGCGAGACGCGCGCTGTAGGCGCCGTCGTCGAGGCGTTGATCGCTCCACGCACTCAGCGCTCGGGTGAATTCCGTGGTCCGGCGGAGGGTGGCGTCGATTTCCGTGGTGGCCTCCGCAACGTCGTCGGCGTCGAAGCAGAAGTCGAGTTGCTCGGTGAGATCGGCGATGCGGCGTTCAGCACGGCCGATGTCGTGGTCGGGGCGCGGATTGGTAAGGAGGGACGTTTGAATGCTGACGCGGTAGCCGACGGCGCTCAAGAGGTCGAGGGCCGTGCTGGCGATGTGGGCGCGTTGCTCGGGTCCGGCGCCGTAGGGGGTGCGCCATGCCCGGAAGCCGGCGCCGAGATCGGCGGAGCGGAACCCGGTTTTGCTCAGGATGAGTTCGGCGAGGTTGTCGGCGCCAAGCGTGTGGGCGATGCCCAATTCAGGGTTGTCGCGGATGACGACGGCTTCGTGGTCGAGGTCGTCGGCGCCGATGTGCTCCAACGGAGCGTGGTTCTGGTCGTGGATGCGGGTCTCGATCTCGCGGCAGACGTGGTGGACGTGTTCCGTTTCGACACGTAGCGGTTCGTCGTTGTTGCCGACCGTGGAAGCGATCAGGTGGAGGGTGTGGTCCTGGCGGGAACGCGCCGCTACCCAGCGTGTGGTGGGGCGGGCGCCGTCGTGGAACCCTGCGGCAGCCGCGACGTCGTGGGTGATCGCGGCACACTCGCCGTCGTCGAGGTCCGCGATGTCGGTGATGCCGCCGATGGCGATGTGCCAGACGCCGGTGTCCTCGGTGTTCGTTCCGTGGACGCGGTCGTGCTTCGCGGCGGGCTCGGCGAGGTCCTGGACGAGGCGGTCACGGGGGTGATCGGCGAGCGCCCAGGAAGTCTGGACGCTGTCGTGGACGATGCTCGGCGCCGACCATGGGTTGGCGGCGTGGAGGGCTTCGGCGGCGTGTCGGGCGGTGATGTGGGCGAACATTTGGTGCGGGGCTCCCCTGTTGCTGGGCTGTGAGGTTCGATCGGAGGAATCGGCGGGTGCGCGAGCTGCCCGGTGCTTGAGAAGGAGTGGCACGGGTTCTCGGGGGCTCGGTGATGCTCGCGCCAGGACGACAGACGTTGTCCACGAGCCGGTGAAGGGTTCGCGCTATGCCGCGAGGTCGAAGTCCTCACGCGTCGGGCATATGTGCGGGGCCAAAAGGTGGCGAGCCATGAGTGGTGGGACCGCGTTGCCGATCTGGGAGAACTGGCGGCTGCGACCCCCCTGCCACGGGTAGTCGGGCGCGAACGATTGGAGCGTCCCGGCCTGGGCCACGGTCAGACGTAGTTCGGGAGTCTTCGTCTTCGCGATCGCGGGCGTACGTGGCGGAATCTCGGAAGCTGACTCCCAGCGGGCCTCGTTGGCACGGTGTCCGAAGAACATCGTCGGTGCGGGTTGGTCGAGAGCGCGGACCGCGGCGTGGGCCTGGCTGTTCGAGCGCAATACCCAGCTGCGGGCGCTGCCGGTGAGAGCCCACGAGGGCTGCTCGGATCCGAATTCATTGCCTCCCGCGCCGGGGCGGCGTGCGCCTTGGGTGTTGACGGTCCCGGGCCATTCCCAGCCCAGCGCCTCGGCCATCGAAAGCCAGCGGTCGCGTCCCGGACCGAACAACCCGACGGGTTCGGCGTGTTCGGCATGGGTGGGTTGAGGTGGCGTGGCGGTGCGGGTGCGGGAGGCGATGAGGATGGCGCGTCTTCTGGTCTGGGGCACCCCGTAGTCCGCGGCGTTCAGCAATCCGGTCCACACCGAGAAGCCCCAGCCGCGCAGGATTTGGGCGTACTGCTTCCACAGCGGCAATACGTCGGGGACTTCCTCCATGCACACCCACCGGGGTTGACCAGAGTGGATGTGGAGGGCGTGGAGGTAGCGCATGGGCTCGGCGGCGAGCAGGGATCTGGGGTCGCGGCAGGCGGTCAGGAGGTGTTCGCGTTCGTCAATGCCGCGGGCAAGGTCGGCGACGGCGTGGTGAACCAGGGGTTGGTCGAGCAGGCCGAGGCGTTTGCCGGCGGTGCTCCATGCCTGGCAGGGCGGGCTGGCGATCACTCCGTCGACCCAGCCCAGGAATGGTCCGGTCGGCTGGGCGGCGACGTCGACGCGCAGGGTGCCGTGTCCTGCGGCCAGGCGGGTGGCGCAGGCCGCTGGGTCCCATTCCAGGCCGAAGTCGAGGGCGCCGAGGTCCCGTAGGCCTTGGGACCATCCCCCGGGCCCGGCGAAGAGGTCGAGGATCATCAGGCCGCCAAACCGAGGTCTTCACGAACCGGGGCCCCGGAGCGGCATGACCACGGGGAGCAGCCATCCTGGTCGCCGAGTTCCATCTCCGCGTCGGCGACCGCGTCGAACACGTCGACCTGGCGGGATCTCCACTCGTGCGAGGTGACCCGGTCGATCGGAGCGATCGACAGTGGCAGGAGGCTGCGGTGCAGATACGCCTCGCCGAGGAGCGGGCTGCCCTCGGCGGTCGCCCGGGCGTTGCCCGAGCGGATGGCCGCGTCGAATTCCACGACGTCTCGCCATTCGTCGGGGGATTCGTCCCGCAGGGCTCTCCACTGCTGGTTGCCGTGGAACGGGCAGCCCAGGCATGCCGATTTCGGGGTCTGTCCGAATCCTCGTGCGCGGAGGAGTCTTTGGCAGTCCGCGCGGGTGTATCCCAGATCCAGGAGTGGATGCCGGTTGCGCATGTAGCCGATTCCGGAGTCCTTGGCGCGATGAACCTCGTCGACCGATATCCCGATCCACTGTTCCACGAATACTCCGGGCGGCACGCGGATCGGATGGGGGTAGCCGAGGAGTCTTCTGACCTGCTGCTTGATCGGCTTCAGCTTGTATTCCGAGGTGCACTGACGCCGTGTCAGGCCGTGTTCGCCGTTCGCGTTCTTGATGTGGAGTGGCATGGACGCGAATCGATGACCGGGGTCGAGTGCGTCGGCTCTGATGTTCCCCGACGATACGCGCAGGATCGGAATGCCGGCGGGTACTGCGATTTCCCGTTCGATGCGATCCAGGTGGGAATACACCGACTTGGGCTCCCATCCGGTGTCGGCGAAAATCGCGAAGTCCAGTTTCGGGAGATGGCCCTCCGCGGCGAGGAGCAGGCAGGTGGTGCTCTGCACTCCGGCACCGAGGCTGAGCACGCGATACCTCGGCTCACCCGTGCGAGTGTCGGGGGTCCGTCCCGACGTGCCTGCGCAGGTCATGCGGCCCGCCCGAGGTCGTCACGGAGCAGCGCGGTGTACTTGGCGACGGCGCGTTCGGTGATCTGTGCGGTGGCGCGGGCGGAGTCGGCGCCGATCGCCTTCGCCGAGGGCTCCCTGTACCAGGGTTTGAGGTCGAGGAGGCCGGCTCGGATGCCGGTGGCCATGAGGAGGGCCTTGCCCTTGGGGAGGGCTCGGATCGCGTCGGCGGGGAGGATGCGTTCCTGGCGCATGCTGGTGCTGGTGGAGCGTCCGGATTCGCTCGTGGAGTGGGACACCGTTTGTACGTCGTGGTCGCCGACGAGTCTGCTGAGCTTGTCCGCGAAATCGGCGTCGTCGATGCCGCTGCCGATCATCTTGATGGTGGCAGCGCTCCACAGGGAGTCCATGCCGGATTCGCCCCAGACGCGTACGCCCTGGCGGTAGCTCTGAAGGATCGTGATCGGGATGACGCCGCGCGATCCGAGGTGGGAGTACAGGTCGGGCAGGTCCGAGATCTTGCAGACGTTCGCGGCCTCGTCGAGGATCGCGAGCATCGGCGGGTCCAGGCGACCTCCGGCGCGTTCGGCTTGGGCGACGGCTGCGCGCATGACGGCGTCTGCGGCTGCGGCGATGATCGCTCCGGCGGAGCCTCCGCCGTCCTTGCTGAGCAGGAACAGGCTGTCGGTGCTGGTGGCGAAGTGTTCGGGGCGGAACTGGGCCAGGCCGCGGGTGGGGGTGACCCAGGCGGCGATGCGGGGGTCCAGGAGGCAGGCGGCGTACTGCCTTGCCGTCTCGTAGATGCCGTCGCGGGTCTCGACCGCTCCGGACACGGTGCCCTGCAGTTGGGCGGCGACCGCGTCGAGGTGGTGGTCCTGGAGGAGGTCGACCGGGGTGCGGTCGGCGGGTGAGGCGAGCCATGCCAGGACGTCGGTGATGGGTCGCTTGTCCTTGGCCGCGGCCAGGAACAGGGCGGTGAGCGTGTTGGCGGCGGCGGTGCTCCAGAAGTCGCCCTGGTTGCCCTCGTCCACCGAGGCGGACACGAAGTGACCGGCCAGTCGTCGGGCTCCGGCGAGGTCGTCGGCTTCGCCGAGGATGTCCCACCACATCTCCTGCCGGGCGTGCGCGATCTGCTGCGGGTCGAGCGTCCACACCGTTCCCAGTCGCGAACGAGCGTCGATACAGGCGGTGTAGGCGTCGTTCGCCGCCTTGTTGGACGTCAGCAGCACGGGGCCGGGGGCGGCCAGGACGGCGGGGATGGCGAGACCGCTGGTCTTGCCCGAGCGCGGGGCCATGATCGCCAGGAGGACGTCCTCCCAGGAGGAACGCACCTCGTGGGAGCCCGGTGCGAGGGTGCCCAGGAGGATGCCGCAGTCGTCGGGGTTGATGCCCTTGGCCGTTGCGTTCTTCAGTGACGGCCGCAACGACTGGGCTCTGGTGGTCATTTCCTTCGGCAGCAGGATCTCCAGTTCGCGCCGACCGGCCAACCCTGCGCTGTGGCCTTTGAATCGGGCCCTGATCTTGAGACCCAGCACGGCCGCGATGGCGAGGACGAGCGCCGGAACGAGGTAACACGTGATGGTCAGGACCGGGTGCGGGAGCGCGGGCCATATTCGGTCGGGGTGAAGCAGCGCCGATATCGGCTCGTATGGTGCCCACTCCCCCTCCCCCATGAAAGCGTTCACGGTGTTGGCGGTCAGCCAGGCGAGGGTTCCGCCGCCGGCGGCAAGGGCGGCGGCACCGAGCATGGCGTAGAGCGCGGCGTCGGTGCCGGGGGTGTTCGAGGGTGTGGATGCGCGCGGAGGCAAAGTGGGTGGCTCCTTGGGGCATGGGTGATCGACACGCGGCTGTCTCACGCAGAGCCGGTGCCTTCAATCGGGCTGGTGCCGGGAGGAGGGTGAAGCTCGGGCGGTGGTGCTGTGGCCCGGGTGGCTTCAGCGTGCCCGGCGAGGTCGAGAGCCAGCCGCAGCAGAGTCGGCGTAGGCCACGGTGCCCGTGGTCGAAGGAATCCGGCGAGGCGACGCGGGCGTAACCGCGTGTTTTCGCGTGGTGCCGGGCAAGGGGCGAGCCAGTCGACCCTGGGCTCGCGGAGACCGAATGAGTCCCAGGGCGGGGTCCGCCCTCACGATCCAGCCAGCGGCGACCAGCCGGGAACGGACATCGCGGGCGAGGTCGACTACCTCGGTCGCATCGGCGCCGAACGGAGTCCGATGCCAGTTGGCCTGATATCTGGGGGCGGGAATCCAGTCGAGGTCGCGCAGGATCTCGGCGATGCTCTCGTCGCGGTATGCGAGCGTGGCCACACCTTCCGGGTGGGTGCCGATGTGGGCGACGCCACGTTCGAGGGGTGGTTCGGGATCCGCGATGTCCAGAGCGGCCAGGATGTTTCCGATCGTCCGGCATTCGGCAAGGACCCGCGCCTGGTCGACCTGTCGGGGCGCTTCCATGACTGCGGCGGTGGAGGCGACCAGGTGCACGTTGTCGTAGGTGTCGCGCAGCAGGACCCAGGGACAGTCGCGGCCCTCGCCACCGATGAGACCGGCGGCGCCCAGGACCCGTCGGGCGATGGCGTCCCATTCGCGGTCTCGGGGCCACGATCCTCCGGCGTAGCCGCGCAGGCCGCAGTACCAGGTCATGTCGGGAACGGCCTCGTCCGGCGGAACGCCTTGTCGGTGCAGGATCGCGGGGAGGTCGATGCCTCGGGCGAGGCGGTCCAGGGAGTGACCGCACCACGGGACGGTGTCTCCCTCGGTGGTGGTCGCGGCATCGTGCAGAACAGCCACCGGCCGGACACCGGATTCGCGCCGTCTGGTGAGGAGTTCGAGCAAGGTTCGGGTGTCACTCACGGTCGACATTGCGGGCAGCAGCGACCCTGCCCCGGGGATGGGTGTGGAATTCACGTGCGCCTCCTACCTGCTTGCGCGCTCGTCGTAGCGACGGTGTGCGCGGTCGGGGTCGCGGACGCGGTGGCTCGGCTGGAGAGTGCTCGTGCGATGTGCGTAACCACTCGGGTGACGTCGATGTCGGGGCAGGATTCGATCAGCCAACCGATCGCGTCGGTCAGCGTCGAATGGTGCGTGTGGTTTGCCACGTACAAATGCTCGGTCGGGCTGTTCCACAGTACGGACGCGAGGTATCGCCGGTGGTGGGCCGCGGCCTCGTCTCGGGCTATCGTCGCGCGGCCGGGGTGATCCCACCTGTCGCGCGTGGGCAGATCCACGGCCCAGGCCAGACGTGGCCTTCGAGTGGCGACGTACCATGCGGACCCTGCCGACTCGGGGTCGGCCGGGATACAACCCGGGGGCTCGATGCGGTCGTATGGCTCGGGCTGTGCCTTTTCGGCTTCGCCGGTCACTGGAAGGGGTTTTCGCTCAGGCGATCCCTTTCCGTGGCAGCTTCGAGTAGTTCGGGGAGGTCGCTTGGGACGTTGTCGCGCTGGTCGATCCACCATCCCGCGCGAGTGATCGTTCTGGCCGTCTCCTCGATGGTCTGCCACTCCTCCTCGCCGAGGTCACCCTCGACTACCAGGGCGGCATAAGCGGCCGAGACGAGGTCGTACCGGCAGCGAGTGCCCCAGGCGACTGCCCGCTCGGTGCCTTCCAATAGGGGCATCGCGTACTGCTGCGACCACGCGTCGGCGGTCTCCTGCTCGGCGGCGCGGCGCTGCTTGAGCCAGGTGGCTCTGCCGGCGTCGTCACCGGCCCGGCTCGCGCGCCAGCAGTCGCTGCAGTCCCGGGTCGCGAGCCAGCGCGCGAATCCGCTGCGTTCGTCCGCGGGCTTGTGGGAGAGGTCCTTCTCGGCGCTGTGGCCGCAGACGTGGTCGACGGTCCAAATGGTCTGCACGGGCATGACTCCTCCGGGTCGTTGGGGTGGGCGGTGACGTGACCACGTCACCGGGTAGCCCTGCGGTCAGCGCGTACGTCGACCGGGCATGGGGGCGGTCCATGTCGAGTGGGCAACGACGGGTGTGCGGCTGGTCGGTGGGGTGGGCTGCTTCGCGGCCGAGCGGGCCGCCGCAGCGCGGGCGGTCGTGGCTGTGTCGACGGGACGTCGGGGCATGTCGGCGAGGTGGTCGCTGACGTGGATCAGGGCGCCTCCGACCCGATCGAGGGTTCGGCCTGCCTCGCGCAGTTGCGCAGAGAGTTCGACGCCCATGTCGCCGGGGAGTTCAGCGCATCGACGGGCGGCCTGCTCGACGAGTTGGTGCACCGCGGTCAGGGCACCGGCGTCATCGGTGACTCGGTCCAGGGCCGTGCCGATTTCGGCGGCGCCGGCCTCGGCCTCCAACGGCGCGACGAACCTCGGGTCCGTGGTCGGGTTCCGTGCGGTGGTCGTGGTCGTCGTGATGCGAGGGCGATCTGTGCGAAGGCGCTCGCTCGCCTTGTCGAGGGCGGCTTCGACGCGAATCAACGCCTGGGCCGCGTCCGTGAGTCGGTTGGCCACGTGGGCACCGGCGACGGTAGCGCGGGTCGTGCACCATGCGGCGGCGGCTTGGATCAGTCGCCGGATGGCCTCCAGCAGCGCCTGAGCGCCGGTGGGTCCGTCGAGTTCATCGACAGTCTCAGGGGGTTCGTCGAGGACGGACGGCTTTGGTGTCCACGTGCTTTTGGTCGATGCGGACTCCGTTGCCGGCGTGGTCGTTTCGGTGCTCAAAGTGCCTGGTACGACGTGGACCGTGGATCCGGTGGCGGTCATCACCTGGCGAGCGTTGCGGACGATGTCACTTGCGGCGGCATGATCCGTACCGGTGGGCAGGGTGTACACGTCCAGGTCGGGGTCGTGCCTGAAGCCGGCTACACGCAGGACCATCCGGGCGTAGGGACGGTCGTCCGAGACGGCGGCGACAATCCCCTTGGTGGGGTGCTTGCCGAAAGCGACGTCCGGTTCCTCTCGCGTCGGAGTGGCCCGTGTGGGCTGCGAGTTGGATGCGGCCCGCAGCGTGCCGGGTTCGGGTTCGTAGGCGAGGTCGGTCTGGACCTCGAAGCGTGCGGCGCGCAGGATCGCGACCGCTTGGGCGGCGCGGTCGGCGGCGGGTCGGTTGCTCGCGGTGAGGGTGTAGAGGCCCTTGTCCGCGGTGCGTTCGAAGCCGAGGCGGTTGAGGAGTTGTTTGGCGGCGGGCTGGTTGGAGTGGTTGTTGGCGACGACGCCGAGGGTGGGGTGGTCGCCGATGACGATGTCGGGGGTGGTGGCCATGGTTCGGCTCCTGGGGTGGTGCGATGTCAGCGGTGCCGGGCGGGGCGCGGGCTGCCGGTGAAAGGCGCCGGTGGAGTCTGCGGTCGGCTCGCGACTGCTGGCGTCGCGGCGCGCGCGACGGTGGTGGTGGTCGATGCGGGTGGCAGGTCGGAGCGCACGGGGACGCCGGCGTCGCGCAGGACGGTGACGACGTTGTGGGCGTGGAGCAGGTCGTCGACCTCGTCGTCGGTGGCGTCAAGGACGTGGATGCCGGTCCCCGTCGCGTCGAAGCCGGCGACGGCAAGCAGGCGAACGGCCAGGGTTGGGGTGTCGTCGGTGGTCAGGGCGACGATCCCGAAGCGGGGGTGGATGCCGATCGAGAGGGTCGGACGAACGTGTCCTGGTGGCTCCGGGGTCGGTTGAGTGGCCGTTTCCGTGACGTGGTCGGTCATACCTGGGGTGGAGCTCGAATCGGCAGACGACCGGGAGCCGTGGGCGAGCCGGATGTTGTGCTGCATCGCGGCGCCGACGGCTTCGCCGATGCTCGGGTAAACCTCGGGCACAGGTCTTCCTTGGTGGTCGGTGAGACGGAATTACGAACTTCGCGAATGTGCGGCGCGAGTCAGCGGCGGCGGGGCGTGGGGCGCACGGGTGGGGTGCCGGGAGGGCGCGGCGGGCTCGGCGCCGGTGGGCCGGGCGCGGTGGTCACGGTGGTCGCCGAGGTCGCGCCGCTTTTGCGCGCGGCGCCGGCCGGCGCGGGAAAGTCGGGTCCTCGGCGTACGCGGATACCGGCGTGCTGGAGGTGTTCGACGAGGTGTTCGGCCTGCTGCTGGTCCCAGTCGGCGCGGGTGTAGACGCAGTGGTCGGTGCGCGTGAGCCCGTGGTATTCGAGGTCGTTGACGGTTCCCCAGTGGGCCGTGTCGGTGACGTGGGCGGTGAGTTGGCCGGCGTGCCTCCAGGTCCGTCCGACACCGACGACGACTTCGGTACCTCCCGCGACGGCGGACTGACGCAGCGCGGTGACGGCAGCCTGCTGCCGGGGCAGCAGGGTCGCCGCGATGGCTTCGACGGCGCGGTGGGGGTCTGCGGGGACGTGGAGCACGGCCGGGGCGTGGGGGTCGCGGGTCCAGTCGTGGTCGAGGTTGACGTGCGTGGGGGCCAGGCACGCGGCGAGGAAGATGTCGGGATCGGTCGGGTGCCGGACCAGCAGGATGTCGCCGTCGCGGCGCAGGCACAGGTTCAGCTTCTGGCCCGGGGTGGTGGCAAGGGCCTCGCGCATCTCGTCGGCGCCCCATAGCTCCTCCCCGAGTTCGATCATCGATGCGCGGTCCAGGTTGTATCCGCCGATGTGGAAGGGGATGGGGATCCGGTCTGCGGCGGCGGCGCCGATGGCCCGGAACCTCTTCGCAAGGTCGATGTCCTGGGCTGCGGCCTCCTCTTCGGGGGAGGCGAACCCGATGCGGCGGGGGCCGCTCATGACCTCACGGCTTTACCGCGTGGGCTCGCGGGATCGGCGGTATGGGCTGTTGAGAAGCCCTCGGCGCCGGTGAACTCGGCGGCTCTCCGGTGCATGCGGGCGTCGGTGTCGAAGAGGTCGAGCTCGAAGGGGTGCAGGAGGTGTTGGACGATGAAGGACCGGCCGGCGACCTTCCACAGGCCGCGGCCCTTGGTAAGGGCCGCGACCGCCTGCGTCTCCACGCCGGTCAGTCCCAAGAGCCCGGCAGCTGTGGCGAGTTGATCGGGTTCCTGGCGGTAGATGATGCGTGTGCTGCAGTCGGCGAGCAGGCCCTCGGCGAGGGCTCGTCCGCGGGATCCGGCGTCGCCGGCGCTCATCAGGTCGCTGAGGCGGTGGATCACCATGAGGTTCGCGATGCCGAGTCCGCGGGAGAGTTTCCACTGGGACTGCATGCGCTCAAGCAGCGGGACGTGGCGCATCACGCGCCAGGCTTCGTCGTAGATCACCCACCGTCGGCCGCCGTTGGGATCGGCGAGAGCCGATTCCATCCAGGCGGACGCACAGGTCATGGCCAGGACCAGGCCCGTGTCGTCGCCTCCCGCACCCAGGCGGGAGAGGTCGATGCTCAACATCGGCGCCCTGGCGTCGAATCGGACCGTCGACTCCGCGTCGAACATCCCGGCCAGGTCGCCCGCCACCAACCTTCGCAGCGCGTGGGCGAGGTCCCGGGCTGCGGCGCCGAGGTGGCCGGCGGGTTCGCCGAAGGCGGTGTCGAGGGCGGTGGGGTTGCCCATGATGTGGGCCACGTCGCCGAGGAGCGGGGGGCGATTCTCGTCGGCGGCGACGGCAACGGCGCGGTCGAGGGCGACGTCGAGGCCGGTGTGTTCCATCGGCAGCAGGTCGCGCCGCAGGACCGTGCGCGCCAACGAGCCGAGGAGAAGAAGGCGACGCTTGCGAATCTCCGTCGACCAGTCCCGTTCGTCGACCCCGTCCGGTCGGGCGGGTGCGTCCAGGGGGTTGAGCCTGCCGGGGAGACCGGGGCCCAGTGCGATCGTGTCCCCGCCCAGGGCGCGGCTGACGGTGGTCCACTCGCCCTTGGGGTCGCAGGGTACGTAGATGCGGTAGCCGTGGGCGATCGCCCGCACCGCCAAGGACTTGGCCAGCGCCGACTTGCCCATACCGATCACGCCGGCGAGCAACACGTTGGGATTGGTGAAGCCGTCGAGCTTCCCGTAAAGAGTGAACGGGTCGTAGGTGAAGGCGGCTTCGGCATGGACGTCGCGGCCGATATAGAGGCCGTTGGCGCCCAGGCCGCCCTCGGCGAGGAAGGGGTAGGCGCCACTGGCGATCGCGGTGGTCATGCGGTGCGCCGGGAGCCGAAGTCTGCCGCCGCGTGCCGAGGCAGGCCCGGGGCGTCCGGCGGACGGGTACAACGGCGCAACGTCGGGATCGACACCGGACGCGCCGCGTCGGCGGTCGCGGCGCCCGGCGAGGCGGGCCCGGCCCTGGGCGCGGTCGAGTTGGGCTCGGGCGGCCTTGCGTTCGGCACGCGGGGCTGCGGTGGGGGTGAACAGGGGGCTGGCGCTGGCGCGACGGAGGCTCACCTCTACTTCTCCTTCGTGTGGTGGGCCGGTCCCGGTGCGCTCTTGCGCAGGTCGGCGGGTGTGGCGTGGCGGCGGACTCGGGTCAGGGCCGCGATGTGGCGTTGGCACACGGTGAGTTCCGGTGCGCCTTCGGGGGTGCCGCGGCGGCAGACGTCGCGGTCGGGTGTGGCACCGTCGGTGTGGGGCGCGTGGTGGTAGGCGTGGTGGAGTTGTTCGGCGGCTTGCCACAGGTGGGTGCGGGCGGCCTTGAGGTGGTCGCCCTCGGCGTCGGCGATCGGCGTGGTGCGGGTGGTATGGGCGTCGATCAGGTGGTGCAGTGCGATCAAGTGGCCGTGCAGGTCGTCGAGTTCGTCGCGGGTGGCGGCGCCGGTGAGGCTCGGTAGGTCGATGGTGCGGTGGCAGTCGAGGGCGATCGCGGCGAACAGGAGGAAGTTCGAGTCCGGTGCGTGCGGCTGTTCCGGGATGCGGGGCATGGCGTCCGTCTTTCGCGGTGGGGTGGGTGACGGCGCGTCAGGCGGCGCGGGCGATCGGCAGGGCAGCGGTTGTGAACGCTTCGCTTTGTTGCCAGGTCAGGCGGCGCAGGTCGACCAAGGCCGCGACGGCGGCGGTTTCGATCTGTGCGCAGGCGGCGTCGAGGTCCTTGCCGGTCTCGGCGCTGACGGTGACCAGTCCGGTCAGGGCGACGTCGGCGTGGCCGGCGATGAGTTCGCGTTCGCGCTGCTTGATGTCGGCGTACTCGACGCTGTCGGATTCGCTGTCGACTTGGCCCTTGCGGATGCGTTCGTTGGCGTCGGCGATCACCGTTGCCTTGCGGCGCTGGACGTCGCGCAGCGCCGATTCCAGGCCCTGTGGGGTGTAGACGAGGGAGAGGGTGCGGCGGACTCCCGAGGTGAACAGCAGCTGGTGGAGGAATCCCGAGTGGGTTTCGGTGCGCGGCCAGTTCTCGATCCAGAACGTGGCGTGGTGGGCGGTGTCGGTGCGGATGCGATCCGCCTCCTCGACGACAACCACCGGTCCGGCCGCCGCCGGTTCGGCCTGGGCGCGGCCCTCGTCGGACCAGCGGTCCAGCGCGGTCAGGGACGCGGGGTCGTAGGCGGTGCGTACGACGGCGGCGATCTCCTGGGCGGTTAGCCATCCGTTCGGTACGACGCCCGCCGGTCGTGCGGCCTGGTCGAAGGTGGCGGTCAGCTGGGCGAGGACGGCAAAGGCGCCGGTGAGGCCACCTCCGGCCTGGTTGATCAGGCGACGGGCCGCGGTGAGGTCCAGCGCGATGGCCACGTACGCCTCGTGGGGTGCCGCCGCCGGGCCTGCGGCGGTGAGCAGGTCGGTGTAGATGTCAGCCGCGAAGGGCGCGTCCGGGTTGCCGTTCTCGGCCCAGTACCGCTGGACGGCGTCACCGCTGGAGGGCACGGTGCGCTCCAGGACCTGGACCCTGGCAACCTGCCCGGTCCGCGCCATCGACGCCAGCACTCGGCCCCAGCCGTGCACGTTGTGGTTCTGCGTCGCCGGGTCCAGGAGAGCGAAGGCGCGTGAGGCGACGCGGACGACGGCGGTCAACGTGGCCGCATGCGGGTCGTGGACCGCTGCGAGTTCGCCGTTGGCGGCAGTAACCACACGCGCCGACGCGGCGGTCCCCGGCAGGTGCAGGACGCCGTCTCGGCGCGGCCGTGAGGCGGGGCGGGCGAGCCAGACGAGTTGGCCGCGGGCACGGCGGCGGGCGTAACGGCCGGCGATGGGCGCCCATTCGGCGAGGGATCGGCCTCGGTATCGGACGATCACGAGTGCGGCCAGTAGTCCCCATAGGGGGATCAGCTTGAGGGCTGCGAGCAGGCCGAGGGTGAGCATGGTGGCCAGGAGCAGGACCCCGATGGTGGCGGCGACGATGAGCTGGGGCCAGGCGAGGCCGAGGAGGACGCCGCGCCGGGAGCGGTGCGGAAAGCGCACGGTGGCAGGGATCTCTTCGGGAGTCATGGGTGGTTCCTTCGACGGATGGTCGGCGGGGCGGGTGCCGTGCCCGCCGCCCATGGGGATAGCGGCGGGCACGGCTGTCGGATGGCGTCCGTCAGTCGCCGGTGGGCGGCTCGTCCGGGTACACCCAGCGGTTCGGCGTCGCCGAACCCTGTGGGGACGGACCCGTGCTTCCGGCCCCGGGCGCGACACCCGGATCGATCGGCACGGGCGTCGCGGCCCGTCCACCTCGCGCTGCGGGCGAAGGAGTTGCCCCTGTAGCGCGCGGCGCGGAAGCCGGAGCCGGAGCCGGAGCCGGAGCCGCCGAGGAAGATCCGCCTTGAGGTGCGGACCTCAAGGGTGATCCCGGGCGAACCGAGGCGACGGCCGGTGCCGAACCTCCGCTCGGAGGTGGCGTCGATCCCGACTCGGGTGTCGCCGCGACGCCTACAACCTCTGTCGTCGGGCCGGACGCACCGCCGGTTGGCGCGGGTGTGGATTCCGGTGCCGCAGCCGACCCGGAATCGGGGGTGGCCGGGGCGCTCGCCGAGGCGGACACACCACCGGTGGGGGCCGGTGCCGAGTCGGGGACCGCTGCGGAGTCGGACTCGGGCGCCTTGATCGAGGGGCCCGCTTCTCCCGCCCGGCGGATCAGGGGCTGGCCCTGGTCTCCGTCGGACTGTGGCCTCTTGATGAGTGGCTTGCCCTTGTCGCCCGGAGCGCTCGGGTCCTCGCCGAACTTGAACCGCGTAGGACCTCCCCCACCACCATTGCCTCCGCCAGAGGGGTTGATCCCCCCGATGACGCCGTCCTTGCCCATGCCGGGGAACTTCAACGGACCTTGCGGGGATCCATGCTTGGCGGCGGCGCCCATCGCCATGCCGCCCGCCTTCTGCGCAGCCGCCGCAGCGGTGGACAGCCCCGTAGAGCCACTGCGGTGCAGGTCATGGCCGTTGCCGCCCTCCCCGGCCCAGTGGATGAACTTGTACGTCACCATCGGGCAGCAGAGGACGATCGCCATCACGACGATCCCCGCCATCGCGTCGCTCAAGGCCGCGAGGCCGTCAGAGGTGTCCGACTTGCCTATGGCCGCGACGCCAAGGACGAAGACGATGGTCATCAGAAGCTTGCTCACGACGAGTGTCGCGGTGGCCTCGATCCAGCCGCGCCGCCAGCGGCGTGCGGCTTCCCAGCCGCCGCCGGCGCCCGCGAAGACGGCCAGCGAGACCATGATCAGGATGGACACCTTGCGGAAGACCATCACGCCCCAGTAGAGGAAGCACGCCACGGCGCACCCCAGGGCGACCAGCGCGGCGACGGCCCAGCCCAGCGGATACATCGAGCCGAAGCTGGACACCTGGACGATCCGGCGGATCGACGCCTCGATCGAGGTACCCGCGGCCTGGAACAATCCGGCGGACAAGGCGTCCACGACGGTCAGGGCGACGGAGGTGAAGGCGATCGCGCCGAATTGGAACATCACGCCGATGACGGTGCCGGTGACCGCCTGCGCGAGTGCGCGCTCATCCCGGCGGATCGCGGCCCGGATGAGCTGTGCGCAGAACGTCCCGACGATCATGACCAGGCCGATGGGCAACAACAGCGCGTAGTTGTCGCGGAACCACCCGGCGTTCAGATCGACGCCGGTGGTGTTGTCGACGGCGCGTGCGGCCAAGTCGGCTGCGCTGGCGGCGAGTTCGCCCATGCTCTTGGCCATCCACGCGCCGATGCCGTCCGTGATGGCCGCGCCGGTGCTGGAAACGACGCCCCCGACGGCGTCGCAGACCTTGTCGACCAGGGGCACATTGCAGACCCCCATGGGGTTTCCTCCTTTCTACGTGGATGGGTCAAGGTGCGATGTTCGGCGTGATGCCGACGAGTGCGCAGTCCTTGTCCGGACGGCACTGGACGGCGAGTGTCACCGTGCGCGGTTCCGCGCCGCCGCCCGAGCCGTTCCAGCGGATGGTCTGCTTGCCGGTGACGGTCACCGCGTAGGCGTAGGCGTCGGTGATCCGGTCGGGCTCGGCATTGAGCGCGGCGGTGAACGAGGCCGGGATGTGGCCTTCCGCGACGTCGGCCGTGGCGTACTGGCCGCCGTCGCGCATCCGCGACCACAGAACCGGATCCGGAACCGCGCGGGCGACGGACTCCCCGTCGGCGTAGTCCCTCTCGCGGGTCAACCAGCCTTGCAGAGCGACGAGATGCCCCGACTGCGTGTCGACGCGCGTGTCGTACGACCAGAGCTGCTTCGCGAACGCCTTGGCGAATACCACCGGGTCCGAGGTCCGCGAGGGACTCGCAATCGGGGACGCCGGAGCATCCGCGCCTCCGGCATTCCCAGGCACCGCCGCGGGGTGCTTCGACGACCCGGATCCGCGACGGGACGGCGCGTCGTCGGTGGTCGCCCAGGCCAGCAACGCGGTGGCCGCCATCAGGACGAGCAGCACGGTGCTGCCCAGCAGGATGCGGGTGCGCATGTCCAGGTTCGCGCCGAACGCGACCGGGTCCTTCGTACGGCCCTTCACTGGATCTTGGTGCCCATGGCCGAGAAGAACGCGACGATGCCGTTGGCCCCGCCGAGCAGCAACGCGGCGCCGCTGCAGATGAGGACGCCCTTCTTGCCGTTGGCCTCGGCCTGGTGGGAGCCGGAGTGGTTGCCCCAGGCCCACACGGCGCCCGACACGCACAGGGCGCCGACGATCGCGATGATCCCGAAGAGGTTGACCGAGGAGACGACGTCCTTCAGGACGGACAGGCCCGGCAACCCGCCCTCCTTCGGCTGGACACCGGGGTCGAAGGCGAGGTTCTGGGCCTTTTCGAGCAGCTTCATGAGAACTCCTGGCGCGGATGCGCAATCAGAGGGAGGAGCGCCGCGGCAGAGCGCCTGCGGCGAGAGGTCGCGCGGCACGTGCGGCTGCGCGGAAGGGCTGTGGCCGGATCAGCCGGTGACGATGCGGCGGGCCGCGAGGATCTGCGGCTTCCAAGCGGCGATGGTCGCGACCCGGGTCACGTCACCCGTCTTGGGCGCGTTGACGATCAACCCGCCGCCGATGACCATCCCCACGTGCTCGGGGACCGCCGCAGTACCGCGCGTGAACACGAGGTCGCCAGGGCGAAGGTCGGTGACGGCGACGGCCGTACCTTCGTTGACCTGGGTGTACGTGGTGCGGGTGAGCTGGATCCCGGCCGCCGCATACGCCCGCTGCATGAGCGAGCTGCAGTCACAGCGACCCATCGGATCCGGTCCGTGTGGATCCATACAGGTGCCGCCCCACTGGTAGGGCGTACCGAGCTGGCCCAGCGCCCACCGGATCGCCGTCTGCACGGCGGGCGGCGCGTCCGTGGGGATCGCGTAGCCGTCCGGCAGCGCCCCGGCGGGAATGGTGCCGAACCCCGATCCGTCACCGCCGGCACCGGACCCGGCCGTCGTCCTGCAGCCGGCCAAACCGGCTCGGGCAGGGGGCGGGGGCGGTGCAACCGGCGAAGAGGGCGTGGTCGAGGTGGGCGGAGTGGTCGCGGGCGGTGCGGGAGCGCCGGGCGTCGGCTGGTCGACGAAGGTCGGGCCGACGACGGGCGGTGCGGTGGGGTTCGTCGGCGGGGTTGCGTTCTGGGGCAGGACTCCTTCAATGGCCCTCTGGAGTGCTGTGGCCAGGGGTTCCCACTTGTCGTACGCGTCGGGGAACCCGGACTGCTGGACGGTCTGGGCGGCCTGACCCAGCGTCAGCTGCTCCCAGCCCCGGACCTTCTTGAGGGCCGTGTAGAACTTCGTACTCGAATAGACCGGATCCATGATCTGCTCGACCGAGCCCCAGCCCTGAGAAGGGCGTTGCTGGAACAGACCGACCGAATCCCGGTCCCCGTAAGGCAGGTTGATCAGCGTCGACTCCTGCATCGCCACGGCCAAGGCGATGGTCTGCCCACGGGCCGAGACCTTCAGGGCCTGTCCGGTCGCAACGATCGTCTGGGCGTTGGGGATCTGTTCGCGAGGGTTGAGCAACTGCGGGATGTACACGTTGCCGCTGAGCCCGGCCAGGATGCGTTTGACCTCCTCGGCGATCGCGGCCGAGTCGACCGCACCCTCTGTGGTGGTGGCGCACTTGGCGGACGCGGTGCCCGACAGCGCGATCACGATCGGGGTGATCATCACCAGCGGCGATAGGGCGATCGCTCCGACAACGAGGCCCGCCTTCTTCACGGACGACCCTCGCGCATCCGCCCGGGCCATGAGAGTCGCTGCACCGCAGGGGCTCCCGGCGGCCGTATCCCTTGTGATTCCATAACCCCTCGATTCATCGGCGAATGCACACCGCTGCTCGGTTTCCGATCGCAACGCGTACCCGACTCCGTCCGGACATCCGGTGTTGGTACACCGAGAATCCGATTCGCCCCACCTGGACACGGGGCATCGCATGCGACGTCAATCCAATCCGCACAATCGACGCCATGCCGCTCCACGGATTTCGCCTCACGGTCCAGGAGTTTCGGTGTCGGGTCTTCCCTTGGAGCACGACCGGAGACTAGACCCGAGCCGTGACGCCGCAAAATCGCGACGACTCACGGTTCCACGTGATTCGACGAGTGCGGACTGCGTGGCATCGTGCGGCATTACCAGGTGCCCCCGAGGCTACCCACCTGCAGATTCATTGCGGGCGGGGCTGCTCTCGGCCGCCGGTGGACGACGCTGCGGCAGAGTCCGCGGCGTCCCCGATGAATTCGAGAGTGCGATTTTGCGGCGTCACACATCGGGTCTAGTCTCCGTTTCCCATCGCCGGCGTGAATCGCTCATCAAGATCCCGGGATGATCTCCTCAGTATTCTGCGAAAGGCCGCACGCCTATGCCCTACACCTTGCATCGAGGGGATGCCTTGAGCGTCCTCTCGACGCTTCCGGACGATAGCGTGGACGCGCTCGTCACCGACCCGCCATACAACAGCGGCGGGCGCACCAGTTCGGACAGGACCACACGCAGTGCGCGCTCGAAATACACGTCCGAAAAGGGCGGGCTCCCGGATTTCGGCGACGAGAACAAGGACCAGCGCGGTTTCACCAGGTGGATGACCGAGATCCTGCGCGAGTCGTACCGGGCCACGGTTCCCACGGGTACCGCGATCGTGTTCATCGACTGGCGGCAGCTGCCGTCGCTCACGGACGCGATGCAGATGGCCGGGTGGACGTGGCGCGGCGTCGCCGCCTGGCACAAGCCGGCGTCCCGGCCGCAGAAGGGCCGCATCAAGCAGTCCTGCGAGTTCATCGTGTGGGGCAGCAAGGGAAGGGTCGACGCCGCCCGAAATCCGGTCTACCTGCCCGGTCTGTACACCGCGTCACAGCCGCGCAAGGACCGTAAGCACATCACGCAGAAACCCTTGAGCGTGATGCGCGAGTTGGTCACGCTCTGCCCGCCGGGCGGGACGGTCCTTGACCCGTTCGCGGGTTCGGGCACGACCGGAGTCGCGGCCCTGATGGAGGGGCGGCGCTTCATCGGCGTCGAGTACTCGCCGCAGTACGCGGACATCGCCGAGGCACGACTGGCCGGGACCGCCCAGTACGAACTCGCGGCATGACTCCGAGCGGCCGGGTCGACGCCCGGCCGAGGATCGACCCGGCCGCTCGGCCGGCCGCCCCCGCCTCCCGAGAAAGGGCATCTCCCCATGACCGGAACCGACTGCGAGCCCCTGCCTCCGGACCCGCGTCCTTCCGATCCCGACGCCGACGGACCCGAACGTGACACCACCTCGGTTGCGTCCGAGGACGTCGCGACGGAGGAACTGTGGGCCATCATCGACCGGCTGACCCGCGAACTCCTCGCGCAGCGCCAGGTACTGGACCATCTCACGGTCGCGAACGAGGACTTCGACGACGCCGCGCATGAACCGCCGAGCGCGGACGGCGCGAGGAACGAGTCAGCGTCGACGAACACGTCGATCTGCATCCTGGCATTCGATCCGCCGCAGTACGCCGCCGAGTTGGCCGCATTGCGCATGTGGGTCGAGGACCTACTGCTCCCCGTATACGGACGCGAGACCAGCACCAACCGGCCCTGGTGCTCGCAGTGGCAGGAGCACCCCGAGGCAGTGGTACGCCTGCACGGCTTGTGGCTGGCATTCCAGCAGCTCACCGACGCCGACGCCGGTCTCACCGGCCCGGCGACCTGGCACCGCGACTATCTCGACCCCACCCTCGCCCAACTGCGCGACCCGGCAGGACCGTTCGGCGCATGCACCACCAACGCGGCCCGCCCCAATCACCGGCTCCTGGCCGGCCCCGCCGCCGCACCTGTAGCCACCCTCGCACCCGCCCTCGTCGACCTGCCGTCGGCGGCCTGAACCTCGTCCGAGGAGTTCCGTGTACGACTTCGACCTGGAGGACTGGACCCCAGCCGACGACAGGGTGGCAAAGGCCATCGAGGACCTGTGGCTCCACGCACCCGACCTGCATCCGGTCGCCGCACAGATCGCGCCGGACGGCAACGAGCAGTTCCTGGCGCTCGGCGATCTGGCCACGCCCTGGAGCCCCGACGGCTACCCGTGGCTTCGCGTGGTGCACATCGCGCGGGACCCTTGGACGGCCACGGTCCACGTCGAACACGCACGCGCCGCCACCCTCGCCCTGGCCGAGGGCTGGCTTCTGGAGCGCGGTGCCGACCCCGATCGGCTGGTTCGTGATGCCGACCAACTCGCACCCGCCGACACCGTCACACGCGAGATCGAGCGCCGCACCCGCGACGCCGGCAACCGGCTCCGCCTCCTGGCGCACTCCGGCGCATACGACACCGACCAGGACGTCGAGACCTGGGTTCTCATGCACGATGACGCCCCCGTTCATGCCGAACTGCCCTTCGTGGTGCAAATCGAACGGATACTTCGCGAACCCTGGGCCTACGCAGTGCGCGAGGAATGCTTCCCCGACCGGGATACGGCAGAGCAATGGATCACCACCCGCGAAGGCTCCCGGTCACAGCCATCCGCCGCCGACTCGTCGGGCCGCACACAAGCGGCGGCCCACAGCCGCACCGCGACGCCGTCGTGCCCGGGGCCCACCGGACCGACCGTGGCCCATCTCGCGCAACGACCAGGCACTTCCCCGACGACCGGACCCGGTCGATGAGCGTCGTGCGGTGGGGCTTCAACGCCCTACCCGAAGCCATCGAGGACCTGGACCGCATGCCCCGCCACATCCGGGCCGACGCCCTGTCCCTGATCCACGACGTCATGCGCACCCACATCCGCGGCCCCCGGCTCGACAACCAGCAAACCCGCGAACTCGACGGCTGCCGCAAGCTCTACGTCGGCCCCGCCGCCGACTGGCGCGTGGTGTACATCGAAATGCCACAGCCCTCCGGCCCCCGCGACCACCGGGACATCGTCATCGTCGCGGCCGGCCCCCGCGCCGACCTGAGCGTCTACGAAACCGCAGCGGCCCGCCTGCGTACCTGCCGGCCCGGCGGCGACCGCACCCCTCAAGCGGCCCGCGCCCGCTCCGCCCACGCCGGCCCCTCACCCACCACGCCCGCCACGCGCATCCCCGCCGCCGCACCTTCATCGCGCACGGCATCGCGCCGCTGAGCCACCCGCACGAGGCCCCATGGACAACGAACTCCCCCCGCCCGTCCCGCTCATGGGAACCCGCGTCCTGGACGAACTCCTGGGCGCGGACGCTTTGCGCACCCTGCGGCATCGACGCCACAAGAATCCCGCTCAGGAAGAGCTGGCCTCGCTGATCGTCCAGCGCGCACTCAACCTCAACACCCGCGACCTCGTCTTCCGACAAGTCGCACACGCCGCCGCGAAGATCCTGGCGGCGGTGGGCACCACTGCCGAAACACCACCGGGAACCACATCGGGCGTGGCGACCGCACGGATCGAATTCCTGGCGGGAGAACGCGAACAGGCCCGCTACCACTTGGGCCTGCTCATCGGCGCCTATCGCGCCTGCACACCTCCGCTCCTTCCTCCGGAGCGCGAACAACGCAGGGCTCGCGAGGTCGGTCCCGAGCACCGCACGCTGTCGGTCGTGTCCAACCCGGCCGGTGACACCGCGAATCGAACGAGTCGGCCCCCCGTGCCAACGCCCACCGCGCAACCCCCGGAGGCCGGCCGCCGCCGGGTTCGCTGACACCGAACGTCCACTGCCGCCACCGCACCCGCCCCCAAGGACCGTCATGCCTACGATCGCTCCGCCGCGCGCCGACGAACGCACCGAACGTGCCGTGGCAATCCTCCATCCCCGTTGGTCGACCTGGGTCCTGCAGACCCTCGCGCACGCAGCCGACACACACCTGCGCGCGGGCGAAATCGCCCGCGCGCTGCCCTGGATCGCCGACGGAGGCGTCTCGCGGCGGCTGGGAATCCTCGCCCAAGACGGCCTCGTCGAAGCCGTCACCCGCCGAGGTAAGCCCGGCTACGCCCTCACCGCAGCCGGCCGGGCCCTCGAACCCGCACACGCGTCCCTCGCCGCCTGGTCGCAAAAGCACTTGCCACACAACAACCCCGTGCCCGCCGCAGAAGCCACCGAAGAAGCCCTCGCCGTACTGAGGAATCGACACACACTCCCGATCCTCCAGATCCTGCGTGATCGTGAGCTGGTCCGATTCAGTGAACTCAAGGAGGCAATCACCGGGATCCAAGACCCCCTCCTGGCCCAGCGACTCCACCAACTCCAGCACAACGGCGTCATCGCCCGCACCAACGGATGGCGCGGCCACTACGCGCTCACCGACCGCGCACGCGCCCTGGAACCGACCATCGGCGAACTGACCGTCTGGGCCCATCACCACGTCGCTTCCGCCGACGTTCCAGCCACCCGGACAGCGGCCAATCCCACCGCAGCCACAGTCCTCAGCGCGCCCTCGCGTGCTGCGGCCCGGACAGCGGCAACCGGCCGCAGCACAGTTCACGCCGCCACGTTCGCAGTGACCTTCTCCCACCCTGGCGACGCTCTGGGGCCCGGCGCGGCCACCCCGACCGCCGCCGGGCCACGGCACGGTGGGATACGCCGGTGACGCCCGAGGAACTCGACGCCCTCACCGCCCACGACGACCTCGAAGAGCTGTTCGTCTCGCCACGCCACCTGGCCGGGTCACGCGCCGACGGGGACGGTGCTATCCGGCCCTTGCTGAACGCAGGTTGGTCCCACCGGTACGACGAGCTCGGAAACGTGTACGTCGACTCGCCCTGCATGAGGGTGCGAGTGGCCTTCACGCCCGAAGGCGACGACATCGGACTGTGGCACGTCACCGCCGCCACTCTGCCGATGCACCTGCCCAAGTGGAAGATGGTCGCCGACGCACAGGTCCCGATCGAGGCCGTCGCGGGATTCACCACCGCCTTGGCCGCGAGCGTCACAGCCGAAGGTGACGAGTTCCTGGTCGCCCCGTTGGGCGCCACGCCGGGCTGGTATCCGCTCTCCGAGGCGGGTTGGCGGGAACGATTCATCGGCACTCGAGCCACCTTCGTCTCGCCCGAGGGCGCGGCCCAGCTGATCTGTAACCGCTCCCCCAGCTCCTACGCCGGGGAGATGTCGAGCGGTCCTCACGCCTGGGACCTGGTGATCGGGGACGGCCGGTATCGCGATCACGCCACGTTCACCAGCGACACCCCCGCGCACTTGATCGCCGCGTTCAGCACAGCCCTCGCCGATCCCGCTCCCGTCCCGCGCACCCGGCGCGAACTCCCGAAGGAGCACCTGCGCTACCTCACTGCGGCACTCGCCATCACCGCAGATGCAGGGCCCGAATCGGCGTGCGCAACCGCGGCGGCAAGCCGCAGCACCACCGGCGCCAAGGCGACACCCACCGTGCCCACGCTTCCGACCGGAGCGATCGTCGCGGCACCGCCTCGCTCGACAGCGAAGCGATAGCACGTGGCCGGTCCCGATTGCCGTCGCCGTATGGCCGTGCCACGTCGCACGGATCGAACCACATCGCCAGGGAGCGCAGTTGCACACGTACTCGGAGATCTCCGTAGTCCTGGAGGAGGACGTCCTTTGCGAAGCGTGGATCTCGCCCCCGTACCTGGCCGGGATGGGCGACAGTGACCATGCCTTCCGCGTCCTCGAAACGGATTTCGGGTGGACGTGGACCAAAGACCCCGGTCACACCGAGAGCGCCCACAGCCCGTGTGACCGCGCCAGGGTCACGCTCGCCAAGCGGGAAGACGACCCGGACGAGCAGTGGGACTGGACTATCCACGTCGACCCCGGTTTCGGTCCCGACGAAGCATGGCGAGCAGAGTTCGAGCATGAGACCCCGGTGGAAGTCGTTCGCGCAGCTGCCACGACCATCGCCCGCGACCTCGCAGGAGACGAACCCACCCGAACACCGACCGACATCGCCCTCACTGCGGTCGTGGACGGCGCAGGTTGGCCCATCCGCCTGTACGGCCACACTGCGGTGGGCACGATGGCTCCGGACGGCCTTCTGGCCATCACCCGCTCGTACCCCTCATCCGGACCGCGCGCCGACGACTGGACGTGGCATCTTCGCGCCGGCGAGGTCGACGACATCGTCTGGGCCGGACGCTTGTCCGCGTCGATGCCCCACCACGTGGTCACCGCCGTGGTGGACGCCCTCACCGACCCTCAACCCGTCCTGCGCGAGGCCCGCTGGCTCCCCAATTCTTCGCTCCACCTGATCAGAGTGCGCCCTTCCCACTGGGTGCCCACCGCAGCAATGAACACCGCAGCCGTGCCGCCGGCCCGCGGAACACACGTTCCGGTGGGCCTCACTCCGGATCAACTTGTTCTCGCCGCCTGGCACCACGCGAACAACCCACCGACCACCTCGTCCGCTCCGCCCCGATGACCAACCGCGCCGGTCACCAACGGAATTGACGCGATGCGCAGGACCACGGCCACTGGCGCGCCGAACCGCCGCCGCGCTCCATCACCACCCTGAAGGTCCCGACCATGGCACCCGACCCCTCCGCCGACCGTGGTGGCATCCACGCGATACCTCGACCCGGCACCCACCTCGCAGTCACGGCCCTTGGCACAACGCCACGGGAGGTGATAACAACCTTCCGCCTGACAGCCCACACCTGGTGATCGTCAAGCTCGTCCAACGAGCCGCGACCCATCTCGACGGCCTCGATGACGAGTTCCGCCACCACGCCCAGTGGCTGGCCACCGACCTCATGCACGCCGCCGACTGCTCCCACCGCCTGCTGAACCCATCCGGAGTGGTGCAGATGGCAGGGCAAAGGATCGACCTCCTTGCCACCCTCATCAAGGACGCCGACACCCACCTCCAGGCACTCCTGGACGCTTACACCGACCTCGGCCCCGCACCCGCCCACGCGCCAGTCCGGCCCACCCCCGCCCACACCACCAGCACCGAGGCCGCGCAGACGCGCGCCGCAGCAACCCGCCGAAGCCCCACACCCCAAGATCACGTCCGCCCCACCGAGACCGCGCCCGTGACCAGCAGCCCGGCATCGCACGGCATCACATCGCGAGCACGCCGCTGACCCCACAACCCCCATCGGGCCTGGGAGCACCGTGTTCATCCCCGGGCGATAGAACACCGATCATCGCGACCTGAAGTAAGACACCCTCGCGGACGAAGGCTGAGCCATACGCCCGACCCCGCCCGGTGAACGAGTTCATGCCCGCCTGCCCCTCACCCCGGCACCGCTCACGCGTGGCCGCGGCGCAGCGAGCCGCACCACAACACCGGCCCGACCGTCCACGCCGCCACAAGGCGCGGTAACGCCCCACGCCCTTCGGGCCGTCGGCAACTCTGCGCGGCCATAACGCCGTTGACACGACGTCGCCGCATCCGATGCCCAGCAACACGCTGCCCCGGCCCGGGTTTCTTTCCCGGCCGGGGCAGTTCCATTTCCGAATGGATCCTGTCAATCAACCTGTTCGCCCACGGCAGACGCACACGACTGGATACCACCCGCCAACCGATGCCAACGTACGGACGTCGGTGAATCCACCGGCAACTCCGCAGGTCAGCGAAGGATTCCAGATGTTCGACAATGGCTCCCACCACTCCCCCAGCAACCCTGCCGAGGCGACCTCCAGCGGTCTGTACACGGACGCTTCGCCCCTTTCGATGTCCCCCAGAGCTGAGCGGATGTGGCTCACCGACCCTGGTGACGCGCACCCCGTACTCGACATGCTGCGTGGCGCTGGCTGGGGCATCGCTTCGGACTCGTCGGCCAACGTCTACACGTCCTCGCCCGACAATTGCGCGTTCATCCGGTTCACCCCCGAACACCCCGGCGGACGACGCGGTCCGCTGTGGGAGGTCACGGTCGACGACCATCGGGGCTACGACTGGACCCAGACGTTCGACAGCAGCACACCGAACGAACTGGTCCACGCGTTCGTCACAACCCTGCTCACTGCGCAGCGGGCCACCGAGTCCGTCTGATCCGACCGGCAGTCGACCAGACCCGATGTCGAAGGGCCCGCCTGTGCACCTGACTCTCCTTCCCCCGCCAGCTCGCCAAGTCCCAGCAGTGACCGCCCACTCGGCTTCCGTCCACATGGAGGGGGATCGCTGGATAAAGGGGGCGGGCACTCCCTATCCCGTGCTCGACCTCCTGGTCGCGAACGGCTGGTCGATCGTTCTCGACCACCGTGCCGACGTACACGCCGCCTCCCCCGACGGCCGCGTCTACATCGGCTATCTCCCGGAAGCCCCGGACACCCGGCTCGGCGACCTGTGGCACATCACGGTCGAGGGCACCCCGGACAGGCCCGGCTGGGAACAGGTCTTCGACGCGGCCGTGCCGGCCGAGGTCATCGCCGGCTTCGTCGCCGCCCTCTTGGCGGCACACGATCGACCCGACGAATTCTGAGGTCCTTCTCGCAGCACGCCGGAAACCGGGCCGCCTCCCGCTATCCCCGAAGGGACCCCGCACTGCTGACACCCCACGAGTACGCCCTGATCCGCGCCCGCGTCATCGGCGGCAGCGGGGCCCGTGGTCGGTCCGGACCGAAACTCGCGGCCGGCACGCCATCGTTCGCCTCTTCGACCGCCGTGAGCGCATCGTCGCGACCACCGTCGCGTGCCTTCACGACGAGTCCGACACGCTGGAACGGGCGGAGAACGATCTCCTGTTCATCGCCCACGCCCACGAATGGACCACGAGCCTGCTCGCCGACATCGTCCAACTGACGGAGCAACTGCGCGTGGTGGAACACGCGACCGCAGCCCGCCGAGGTCTCACCTGACGTCCCCATCCCCCTGACTACGCGCGAGACCAGCCGCACACGCGAACAGCGTGCGCGGCTCTCGTCGATTTGTACGGAACGGGGATCCCCGTGCGAGCAAGACAAGCTCCCGTGAGTGCACGTCCGGTGAAGCATCGTTCACTCGCTGATGGCCTACGACTGTCCTGAGGTCTGTCAACATGATCTCCGGTACCCGGACGTAGGGAGTGGTGTCGGTGGATGTGGTGCGGGAGTCGGCGGGTGCCGGGGGGGGTGGTGTTCTGGGAGGAGTCGGCCCGGGACGGCGCACAGGCGAAGACGCTGATGACAGCGGACTTCCGGGTGCGTTTAGCGCATGAGACGGGCCGCGTGTTCGGTTCGGACGGGCCCCGGCACGTGGTGCTCGCGGCCGGTTTCCCCGCCGTGTGCGGGGACGAGTTCGAAGCCGTGCGGCAGGTTGCGGTGGAAGCCGAAGGCGCGGTGAGCGTGGCGGCCGTGTGCCGTGGGGCGCAGCGGGACCTGGAGCAGGCGGTGGCGTCCGTGAGGGGCAGCCGTCACGCCCGGGTGATGGTGGTGGTGCCCGCGTCGGAGGCGATGGCGCAGGTGATGGTCCATCGCACCGCGGCGGAGGCGCTTCAGGCCGGCGTCGATCTCGTGAAGCGGGCCCGCGATCTGGACGAGGCGGTCGCGGTGGACGTGTGCCTGGCGGACGCCTCCCGTGCCGACCACGCCCTGATGGCGCACCACGCGCAGGCGATGACCGGCGCGGGGGCGGGTCTGGTCGTCCTGGCGGACACGGTGGGCGCCCAACTGCTCTCCGACTGCCGGGAGATGTTCCGGCGGGTGCGTGCGGAAGCAGGCCGTGACGTCGTGTTGGCCTCGCACCTGCACAACGATCTCGGACTGGGTCTGGCCAACACCCTGGAGGCGTTGGCCGCAGGGGTGCGGGTGGTGTCCTCCTCGTGGCTGGGCATCGCCGAGCGGGCCGGCATCGTCGCCACCGAACATTGCTCTTCCTGCTCGCCCGGCACGCCGACGAACTGCTCGGACCCGACACCACGCCCTGGTGGATCCCGCCCGATCTGACCCGACTCCCGGTCATCGCACGGATGGTGGCCGAGGAGACCGGTGTCCCGCTGACCGTGACCACACCGATCGTCGGAACCGGGGTGGGGTCCATCTCCCCGGCACGCCCTTCGTCCACCCTGAACTATTCCAGCCGTACGACCCCCGGGAAGTGCTGGGCATCGCCCCGCGCGTGGTCCTCACCCACCTGGCCAGTGCCCGGGTCGTCACCGCCGTGGCCACCCGCCTCGACCACACCCTCGACCGCGAACAGACCCACGCCGCGATGACGTGGGTCAAGGAACGCGCCTACCGCACCGGCCGAGCCGTGATCGAGGACGACGCCTTCGCCGACTACCTCGCCGGCCTCACCCACCACCACGACGGAGGCACACCGTGAGCCCCGACCTCGCCGCACAGCGGGCAACGACCGGCATGGACGACGTCCGACGAGCCCTGCGCGCAGGCACGGCCGTGGTGCTGCCGAACCCCCCTCCCCTGACCCACGTCGTCACCGCCACCACGCCCCACAGCGTCAACGAGGCCAAGACACGACCCCCGGGCCAGCCCGTCGCCCTCTGGGCCCATCACGCCGAGACCCTCCAGGCCATCACCGCCTGCGCCGAACTCGCCCCCGCACACCTCGCCCTGGCCGCCCGACTACTGGCCGAGGAACACCTCACCCTGCTGCTGCCCCTCCGCGCCGGGGCCGATCGACCCGCCTGGCTCACGCCCGCCTGCAAGAACGACCGGGTACTGCTCTTCGGCACCCGCTGGCAACCACTCGCACCGCTCCTGGACGAACACCCCGTGCTGTACGTGAGCAGCGCCAACCGCACCGGCCACCCACCCGCCGCCACCCACGACGAAGCACTGGCCATGTTCCCCGCCACCGTCCCCGTCCTGCGCCCGCCCCACCCCGCCACCGGCGACGACGACCCGGCGAACGCCCCCGCCCTCCGCGCGACGACCACCGTGGCCCTCCACCCCGACGGCCGCCTGACCCTCCACCGCCACGGCGCCCAGGACCGGCCCTACCCGAACCCGGACGACTACCTCACCCACCTGCACGAACGCTACGCGCCCCCACTCCCCTGAAGCAGACCGTCTCCGGGCTGTGACTGCCGGGGTGGACAGACCCCCAAGGCGAGCAGGGCGCTGCCACCGGTGCGGTTACGGACCATCTCGCTCCAGATGCCGCCGGCGAACTCCCTGGACAGGGATGTTCTCTCCCGCAGATCACCGAGGGCCCGATCTCGGCGGTGATCCGATGCACGGGCCTCGGCGAACCCAGGGAGCGATCCCTGCGGGCACCCCCGCCCCGGCAAGAGGCAAAGCGCAAGGCGCCTCCCTCTATCGACTAGAAGTACGTTCCGCGCAAGGTTCCGTCGAATCCCATGGACATAACCGCCTCTTCGAAAGAGGACCAGTACCGATCAGGAGGTCCGACGCCCAGCTCGTCGAACGCCTCCGTGGTCAGCTCGCGTTCGTGCCACTGGTAGGCACATCTACATCGGATCCACACGTTGCCGCGGTGGAGGATAACCAGCCAGTCACGGCGTGCGGAGCAGGAAGGGCAGCGGATCGGGATTCCTCGGGCGCGCAGTTCATCCGAGTGTTCGGTGCACCGTACGAGGTCGTCGTGATCGTAGGTACGGGGGTCGGGCATGGGGTTGAGGTTGAGCGGCACTTCCGGATCGGGCTCGGGCTCGTGATCGGGTCGCTGCAAGGCGGGCCTCTCCGTAGGGAAGGAACACCATGGACTTCGAAGCGGACGAAGTCCATGGTGTTCAGGATCACTTCCGGGAGGCTCCTTTGCAGGTCACCGACGGTTTGTGTGCCGTGGGGCGTCGAACTGGGTGGGGGTCGCTGCGGGTGCCGGGGCAAGTTTCGGCGAGGTTGAGGCGCGCTTGGTGACGCGTCGAGAAGTGGGTGCGGGGAGTTGGGCGATGTGGCGCAGTCGCCAGACAAGGACGTCGGCGGTGTTGTCGGCGCTGTTGAGTTCGCGCATGGCTGCCGCTTCGGCGAGGAGTGCCTGCGGGTCGTATCCGGCGCGTTCGACCTGGTCCAGAGTGGCAGTCAGCGCGTTCCATAGAGAGTCCTCGGCCGGGCCGATGACTTGGTCCGGCAGGACGGTGGCGATCGTGTCTCGGTGACGGTCGCGCTCAGGAGCCGGCAGGGACCGTCCCGCATCGTGCAACGCCCGCATCGGTGGTGCGGCAGCGTTGCGGTAGGCGGCGCGCAGGTGTCGAGCGCTGGCTTGTGCGGCTGCGGCCTGTTGGGCATGGCCGTGGGCGGTGTGCCAGCGTGCGGCGGCCACAGCGACCAGGACGAGGGTGCACAGGACGGCGGCCGTGGCCGCGCCGTCCTCGCCACGGCCCAAAGCTCCCCCGGCGTAGACGATTTCGCGGGCGACAGAGCGCAGCGCGCGTTGGTCGGCACGTCCCGCGCGAATGTGAGATCGACTGGCACGTTCGAATTCACGTGCGGCAGCTCGTAGTTCGGCGCGGACGTCGGCGGAAGCGGTCTGGGAAAGCGCATCGAGGACTTCACCGACCCCAATCAGGCCGGCGGCCGTGCCTGCGTCGTCCTCCGCGTCGAAGACGGCAGCGGCACGGTCGAGGGCGTCGGTCGCCCGGTCTCGCGCTTGCGCCGGCCGCAAGCGCGTGGGTTGCGCGCGTCCGCTCCTGTGGGGCCGCTCTTGTGTGGTCCCGGTGGTGATCCACATGTCTTCAGGGTCATGGTCGAGACGGCGTCGGATGGCGGGCAAGGACAGGTCGGGCGCGAGTTTGGAACCGGCGTACCAGATCGGTTGGCCCTGGGCGTTGTGATCGCCGGGCAACGCAACGGTGTAACCGATGATGTCGCCGGAGGGTGCGCGGCGTTGATTCACCCGGACACCTTCGCCGCGCAGGCGGGTGAAGAATTCACTCTCGTCGGCGGCGCCGGCGAGGGAGCGGCGGACGGCTTCGCGGAGGAGTTCGCGTGGGGTAGATTCGAGGCTGCGGCGTGCGGCCTTGTGGCGTTCGGCGCTGGTGGGGCGCCTGGCTGCGGTGCCGTCGCCTGCGGCGAGTTCGCGCAGGCCCAGGTCTTTTTCGATGCGGCGGGCTTCGGCTTGGGCGCGTGGGGCGTCGAAGTCGAGGTCCGGTCGGTGGCCGTCTTCGCGGACGAGGTTGGCGATGATGTGGATGTGGTCGTCGGCGTGGCGTACCGCGACCCATCGGCATCCGGCGTCGTCGCCTTCGGGGTCGATGCCGGTGGCGGCGACGATGCGGCGGGCGATGTCGCCCCATTCCTGGTCGGTCAGGATGCGGTCGGTGGCTGCGGCGCGCACGGAGCAGTGCCAGACGTGTGCGTTGGGTCGTTCGTCCTTGGGCAGGGCGAGCAACGGGTGGTCGAGGACGCGTTCGAGGGGTTTGAGGGAGTCGCTGGGGTCGCGTCCGGGGTCGGGTGCCATGCCGTCGAAGGACGCGACGATGTGCGGGTCGACGTGTTCCTCGGCCTTTCCCGGGCCGTAGAGGTAGGCGAGCAAGCCGATCGTGCGGGGTCCGCGTTTGTGAATGCGTGGGATCACCCGGCGGCGTCGCGGTGGTCGAGGAGGCGGTCGGTGGCCGCGTCCAGGCGGGTGACCGCGTTCATCACGGCGGTCAGGACGGTCGCGGCATGGGGAGCCTCGGCGCCGGAGTTGAGGAGCTTGGCGATCTGGTTCAGGTTGTTGCCGACCTGGGCGAGGTGGCGGCGGGCGGCGAAGAGTTCGGTGACCAACTCGCGTTCACCGGCCACTGCGGCGGCCGTGGTGTTCAAGTCGCGGGCTGCGGCGAGGGCGGCGTGGGCGAGGAAGCCGGCGGGCGTCATGCCGCAGGCGGCTGCGGCTGCGGAAATCAGCGCGAGTTCGTCGTCGTCGAGGCGGGTGCTCTTTTGGTGGGGACGTTTGTGCTGGGGCGCTTTGTGCGGGCGATGGCGCACGCGCGGCTTGAGTTGGGCGGCGTGTGCGCAATCGGTGTCGTGGCACAGGTGTTGGTCGTTCCCGGTCTGCGGTCCGCCCTCGGTCGCAGTCCCCTCCTCCGGCGCCCCCTGGTGCCGGAGGAGGCCCGCCACCCTTGGGGCGGGGCCTCCCAAAGCAATGCTCCCGGCGGGTGCATTGCTTTGGGGATAACTTGCTCCGGCAACGTCGGGAAGCTTTTGACCTGCGGAAATGCTGTCCCCGGGTATGCCTTCGCGCGGGCTCATGCGGTTTCCTCGAGGGCGGTGCGACGGGCGGCAAGCTGCATGGCCGCAACGAAGATGCCTGCCTCTTCCGGGGAGTGCAGGACATCGGGGTAATCCGCCTCGGTACGGCGCACGATCCAACAGCCGTCGGGGCCGTGAGCGGCATCGTGGATCACGTCGAACGCGAGCAGGGCGAGCAACCACGCGTCGATCTCTGCGCGGGTGATCGGAAGGTCGTGCACGGGCTCTCTCCAACAGATGCAGGTGAGTTCGGCAGGGCCGGTGGGTACCCAGCTTGCGCATCGCGGGTCCGGGTACCCACCGCCGAAAGTGGGATGTGGCGGTCGGCGGCTTCGAGGGAAGTGCAGTCGGCGGTCAGCGCAGTTCGCGCATGAGGAGCGTGAGCCGGTCGTTGGACAGCGGGATCCCCTGTCCTCGGATGGCTGCGGCCACGACCTTCCGGGTCACCTGTCCGCTGTCCGCGACGGCTGTCCTGGCCACGGACAGCAGGTCCTCGTCGGTCATCACAGGGGTGCGGTCGGCACGGTCGATCGCATCTCGGACTTGGTCACCGCCCGAAGCGGGTTGGTGACCGGACGGGCGCTTCGGTGCAGTGTCCGGGGCTTGTCCGTGCAGGTCGGGAGCCTGCTCAGGCGGTCGAGGGGGCGGGGCGGCCGGCGCCGTCCGGAGGGTTGTCCCGGTGTCCGGGCGCGGTGACCGGCCAGCTTCCATCGGTGTCCGGGCCTTCTCGGTCAACGAGGGTCCTTCTGCGGTGGAGCGGTTCACAGTGGCCCACCGCTCGATCTTGGGGTCACGAAGCGCGGTCGTGGCCGACACCTGGTAACCGGCGGACGGTAGTCCGGCGGGCTCGGACACCGTGGAGGTGGTCGGTTGTTCGCCGTCGGCGCCGGTAGTGCGTGCGATGAGGATGTACAGGTGCACCGCTCCGGCCAGGGCCAATGGCGCGAGCGTGGACAGGACGCCGACCGTCGTGTCCCCGAGCCGCAGGCCGCCCGCGCCGGCGTCGCCTTGGGCGTTGAGCCGCACGGCGTGCAGGGCGTTGGCCCAGATGCTCGCTGCCGTGGCGGTGCCGAACAGCGTCCAGGCGTAGGCCCTGGCAACCAAGGGCGCCGTGCGCAGGACCAGCAGGGCGCGGATCCCGTAGGCGATGAAGCCGTCGATGAGCAGGGGAAAGAGCAGGGTCAGAGGTCCGCGCACGTGGACGGCCTGGGCCATCTGTCGCAGGGCGTCGTAGGACAGGGCGAAACCGGCGGCGCCGAGCAGCGCTATCGCCGTGCGGTCCAGGGCGGTGACGCGGTGGGGTGGGGCCGGAGCGATGGTCACGCGGCCTCGCTGCGGACGACGATGATCGGCGAGCGGGTGTGACGGCGAGGTCGGCGGCGGGCTTCCCGGATCAGCCGGAGCACCCTCTTGGGCGCGCAGTCCAGGAGCACCGCGATCCGCGCGACAGGCATCCCCGCCGCCCTGGCTTCCACGGCGACGGCGCGTTGTTCGGGCATGGTCAGGTGGATCCGGCGGCCGGCGAGCGCGGCGGTGACGCGGGCGCGGTCCAGGCGGCGGTCCAGGTTGTGGCGGAGCGGCTTGCGCTCCTCCTCGGTGAGGCCGCCGCGGATGCCCCAGCGGTCACCCTCTTCGAGGGAGGCTTCCAGGCAGGTCGAGCGGACGGGGCACCAGTCGCAGATGGCCTTGGCGCGGTTGATGCGTTCGGTGAACTCGGCGCCTTCGCCGCCCGGGAACCACAGGTCGGGGTCGACGTGGCGGCGGCACGACGCGGTGTTCTTCCAGCTCTGGTCGCCGAGCGTGCGGAAGCTCGAGGCGGGTCGAGGCGGGTTGGTGGCGCTCATGGGGATGCTCCGTTCCCCCGCCGTGGCCCGAGCGTGGCAGGCCGGGAGCCGACGGGGTCGTGCGGTCATGGAGGGTGCGACGTGCCGTGCGTCAGGCGGCGTCGCGGGCGTGCGCGCGGTCGAGTTCGCGTTGCGCGCGGATGGCGCGGCGCAGGTCCTCGCCGGTGAGGTGTACCTCGGTGGACATCTCGATCAGTCGGGAGGCGATGCGGTCGCCGAGGTAGGAACCGAGGTGGTCGAAGCGCAGGTTGGTCGTGATCAGGGTCGGGAGCATGCGTTCGTACCGGCGGTTGATCAGCCGGTAGATCAGCTCCTCCGTCCATTCGGACGGCTTGGCCGCGCCCAGGTCGTCGAGGATGAGCAGCGGGCTGTTGGCGATGGCCAGGAATTCGCGCTCGTTGTCGGCGTCCTTGCGGGGGCGCAGGTGGGCGTGCAGGTCGGGCTGGTTGTACGCCGTCCAGCGGGCGGCGCAGCCGGAGGCGATGAGGCGGCGCAGGGCGCCGAAGGCGTTGTGGGTCTTGCCGGTTCCGGTGGTCCCGCCGATCAGCAGGGTCGACCCGGTGGTGATCCTGCGCATGCCGGTGATGCCCCGGTCGGCATTGCGCAGGACCTCGTCGACCCAGGACAGGACGTCGGGGTGCCAGGGCTGGGCGTCGCGGAAGAGCGGCGGGATGCGCTCGCTCGCCAGGCGAAGGGCTTCGCCTCGGGGGTCGTCCGGTTCGAGATGGACCTCGGCGGTCGGGTCGATGCCGCGTGCGGCAAGGATGTCGGCCATGCGCTTGTCGAAGCGGCCGATCGGCTGGGGCTCGGTCACAGCGAGCCCCACGAACCGGTGCCCACCGCGACCAGGTCGGTGACAGGCGGCGAGTTGGTCCAGGGTCGGTACCCGGTACCGCCGGTGCCCGCGCCGGACGTTGGCGGGTTGAGGGCCTCGTTGACCAGGCTCGGAAGGACGCTCGGGTGTAGCGCCTTGGCACGCAGGCGTTCCAGCCCGACCCGGACGGCTTCGGGGGCAATGCCCTCGTCCAACAAGCGGGCGACGAGCTTGGCGGTCTGTCCCAGGACGTCCTTGGGCGGTCGGGTTCGGCAGGCACTCACGTGTTCGGCGATGAGCCGGGAGGCGGTCGGCGCGTCCGTCGGTGTCGAGGGACGGTCATCGAGTCGCTCGGTGGCAGTGGGCGCGGGCGCCTTGCGCCCCCCGGAGGGAACAGGTCCTAGGTCCAAGGTCCCAGGTCCAGGCGCCGAGCCTTCGGTGAGGGCTCGGCGAGTGGTCCCCGAGGACTCGGCGAACGTGTCCCGACCTGCGGATTCGCTGCCAACGGCGACAGGCGAACGCGGCTCGGAGCGAGACACTGCGGTCGGAGTCGCCGGGGCGGCGGTCACCGGTTCGACGTCCCTCGGGGAACCTACGCAAGGCGTTGCAGCCGTGGCGAGAATCCTCGGTGACGGCTCGGCGAGGTCCCGGGAAGCCGTCTTCGAGGCCTCGGTGTCGCGCGAGAGGCGCTTGCACGGCCCGCCGCACTTGGAGCATCGCTGGGTGGCCTGGTGTACCGGGCACGAAGGCCAGTGCGGCGCGCCGGGCTTGTCGATCTTCTGGTGCTCGTCCCAGTTGACGGTGTGCAGGTAGTTCTTGCCGTCGCAGCCGACGTAGCGGCAGATGACCCCGACGGCCGCGAGCTGGCGGAGGTCGTCGGCGACTCCCTCCTCGGGGTGTTCGGTGCGGACGCACCACACCTTGGAGCGGATGAAGGCAGGGTTGTCGCGGATGCGGCCGTAGTCGTCGGAGAACGGCCACAGTCCACTGAAGGTGCGCTCGGCCGACAGGGACACCATGGCCAGCGTGTCCGACTCGTAGAACTCGGGCTTGGTGGTACGGATTCTGGGCATTCAGCACCCCCTCGGTATCGCGGGGGTCAGGCGTCCGGTCGTCGGGTGGAAGTCGTGCGGGAGGTCCCAGGCGACGCCGGGGAAGGCGCGGTCCGCGCGCCATGCGACGGTCGCGCAGAGCTGAACCGGCAGGTCCAGCAAAGCGCCGTACTCGTCGAGCAGGCGCGCGGTCAAGATCCCGCTCGCCTCCAGGACGAGCCGGACCACGGCCGGATCGTCAGCGAGGTCACCGACCAGTCGGCCCAAGTCGTGGTCCACCGCGCGGTCGCAGGGGCAGTGGTCGGAGCAGCAGGGAGGCGGTGTTGTGGCGTGGACCTGCTCCGCGGCGCCGGCTGCGGGCAGGTCTGTACGCACGATGTCGGTCATGCGAGAATCCCCGAATCGTAAGTGAAGCCACCGGCACGGCCCTCGACAGTTGGGCCGGTCGCTTCGGTTATGGAGTATCCGAGCCTCTTCGTGGGGTTCGAGCGCGGCGTCCGGGGGTTCCCGCCCCCGGGCGCCGTTGTGCTCTCACCGCTCGTCGTGGCGGTTCGATGGGCTAGGTCATGGGATCGCGCGCTCCTCGCGTGGGCCGCAGGGCGGCGTCGGACGGACACGATGGCACCGGGTCGGCGACCAAGTCCACCCTTGTTCGTAGCCCTGGGTCGACCGGCCACAACAGTCCGATGTCACGCCGGATGACTCCCCGTCGGGTCACGTGGGCTGTCTGTAGTAGATCACGAAAATTAGCCATCGCGAAGAGGTGATCTCAATGCGACCAATTTGCTTCCGCGCTAGCAGATCGGGCAGAGTTGGATCACACGGTCCGACAGGGAGGTGACGCCATGGCCGACGATGTGGACGAGGCGGCGCCCGAACCGGGCATGCTCGCGCAGCGCCTGGAGCACCTGTTCGCGACCGTGCACCCACCGGACCGCGGCCCGTACTCGACGGCCGAGGCCGTGGAGCTGATCAACGAGGCGGCCGGCGAAACGGTCATCGGCGCCACGTACATGTGGCAACTGCGAACCGGGCGCAGAGACGACCCCACCCACAGCCGCCTGAACGCGGTAGCCAAGTTTTTCGGCGTGTCCGTTACCTACTTCTACGACGACGCCGTGGCCGAGCGGACCGATGCCCAACTCGCGATGCTCGCCGCCGTCCGCGACGCGGGAGTTCGCTCGATCGCCCTCCGCGCCAACGGGCTGTCGCGGGAGAGCCAGGCCAGCATCGCCGCGATGCTCGACCGCGTGCGCCTCTTGGAGGGCCTTCCCGAGCCGCCGGAGGACCCGGGGCCGGTCGAATAGGACCCGGCTCCATCGCGCGCTTCGCGAGCAGGGGTCGCATGTCGCCCTCACACCCGTGCAACACCGTGTCGAGCCAGTTCGCGACATCTCCAAGGCATCGTGCCTCTGGTCACACATGTCGGATCTGATGCCGAATCGTCCTGATTTGTGTTCTAACATCTCGCGTGGAGTCGCGCGGGTCGTCGGCTTCGCCGCGAGCGGGGGTTCGCACTTCCCGCCCGTCGGAGCTTGAGGAACATACGTGGACGACTTGCAACCGTTGCTCGCCGCCTGCGAACAGCGGCTCGAGGGAATCGCCATACCTCGCCCGTTCGACCTGGACGCGTTCCGCCGTACCGTTGAGGAGTTGCGCTGCCGCGACATAGGCATCGCGGCAGCGGCCGATCCCGACCCCAGCGGCGGCGTCCACGCACTGACCGTCCCGCTGGAGACGACCGACTGGATCTTCCACGACCCGGGCCTGACCGGCGCGCACTTCGAACTGGTCGTCCTGCATGAGCTGGCTCACCTGATCTGCGGCCACACCGCACCGCACTCGGACGCCCCGGATGTGGAGACCTCCGGGCTACGCGGACGTCACGGTTTCGCCCCCGCCCAGGAAAGCGAGGCGGAAATGCTCGCCTCGCTCATCTACGCACGGGCAACGTCCCCGTGCCTGCCCGCGCAACGGTCGGACGACGGAGTACCGGGTCGCCTCACGACCATGCTCGATCGCCACTGGACCCGAATCACCCATGAGCGCCTTCGCGCGCTTCGCCCGCTCTGGGATCTCGTCGTGCCGGCGATCCCCGACGCCGTCCTTCCTGCACCCCCCGGCACGCGCCCCGATCCGCTCGGCCTGGAGGCGGCGCACATGCGCCTGGTCCGGGACGTCGTCGAGATCCGAGACGGCATGCTGGCCCTTCGCCGCTACGCCGACCCGGACCTGTGCGACCGCCTCCGCATCGACCTGGAGGGACGTGGACTCACAGGCGCCGAGCTCCAATTGGCGACCGTCGCGGCGTGGACCGTCCTGACCGCCGACGCGCTGCGCCGAGGCAAGGCTCCGCAACGCGTGGAGTTGGTCCCCCCGCGGCCACCGCTGCCGGATCTCGACGCTCAGGCCGATCGCCTCATCGACATCGAGGCCGCGCTCCACTGGCCGGCGACCGGGGCGTGTGTCGAGGAATTGAGCCGTACTTTGGCCGGCAGGGTGTAGGGAGGCTAAGTCCGGTCGAGGTTCAGCCGAGAGCCCAGCATCCTGCGGCAATCACAAAGCCGACGATGGCGCCGGCGACCGTCTGCGCTCGTGTGTGGGCCCGCAGAGCCACCCTCGACCATGCGACAAGCGGAACGAGCACGGCACCCAATGCCCACCACGCGCCCAGCGCGTAGGCGGTCTGGGTGACCGCCCCGGTCATCACTGTGGTGTGGACGCTGATCTTCCACACGCTGGTGATCGCGGTGAGCACGAGCAAGGTCACCACCATCACCACGACGAGAAGGACCATGTCGTGTGGTGCCCCGAGTACGGCCATCGACGTCAGTCCGGCTGCCACCAGGGCGATCACGACCGGCATCACGCGCATCCGCTGGGTTCGCCTACTCACGTGACGATCCGCCCACTTGCCCCGGCGAATGCCGATCTTGACCAGCATCAGTGGCAGGACGGCGGCGAACAGGATCGCCCACATCGCCCAGCCGACCCCGGTCCATCCGCCTGTCACCGCACCGACGAGCAACAGCAGCACCACAACGATGTACTGCGGCGCGAGCACGTTGGTGACCGTCCGCGCCAGATGCTCCCCCGACGGGACGGACTTCGGGGATCGGTGTGTGGTGCTCATGTTGCCTTCTCCGGAATGGCATCCTCGACTCGGCGCATCGTGGGCGAGGCGAACGCCCGGGCCACACGCACCAACCAGGCGGTCTCCGCCTCCGACTCGGCCGCCGGATGCGGCGTGTACGAGAGGTCGCCCGAGGCCGTGATCCCTTGTTCGGCCAACCGCAGGACTTCCTTGAGCCAGTACGCCTCGGCCACCGCAGCGCGCTGATCCTCCGGCACCTCCGCCCGCTCCACCGCGAGCACCACGTCCCGGTGCAGCCCTGGCGGCGCGGTGTCGCGCAGCGTCAGGGCCGCGTCGCGGATCTCGATCCCGCGGCGATGCAACCGATACGTCAACTCCACCGGGCTGTACTCGCCGGGTTCGTTCTCGCCGCACAGGACGACATGCGGCACCGCTTCCGTCAATGCCCACCACAGGGCGTACAGGCGGCGCATCGCCACCCATTGCCTCCACCGGCGCAGGGCCGCCGCGAACGCCGAGTACGACGTCCCGGCGATGATCAGCATGATGGCCGTCAACTTGACCGCGTTGGACGCGGTCTCGAAGGCGTCGTCACCTCCGGGCCAGGCTCCGTCGGTGGCGGCGATCAGGAGGTACGCCGCGCGAAGCAGGCAGTAGCCCACGCCGAGCAGGTTCCCCAGTGCCAGCGTCGCCAACGACCGCCGCAGACCGCCCGCCGGGGCCGGGCGCGCCGCACGGGCCACCAGCAGGGTGCCCACTCCCGTCGCCAATGTCGCGCCGGCGACGAACACGAGCTGGTATGCGGTCGCGACGGCGTCACCCGCATGGTCGGTGATGAAGTAGTCGCCATCGTGGTCCCGGTCGGGGATGAGGAAGAACAGCACCACCAACGCGCCGATCATCACCCCGGTGGTGATGTACCGAGGCGAGGTGAACGCCGGTGGCTCCTCCGTGGGAGACACCAGAGCGGTGATCCAATTGACGATCAGGAGCATCGCCACGAGCCCGACGACGTGCTTCATGAGCGTGCCCACCTGCGCCACGCCGGTGATGTTCTCGATCGCGTCGTCGACTCTGGGCACCCGGATCGTGAGGGCGACGGCCAAAGCAACGAACGCTCCCCAGAGCGAGCGCGTCCGGTACGAGCTGTCGGTGGTGGGGCGTCTCCACACGACGATCACCCAGGCCAGCACCACGACACCCAGCTCCAAGACGTGCATCACGACCGCCTGCCGGAGCGCCGCGCGGGCTCGGTCAAACTCGCGTGCAACCGCGACAACACCCGCCCGGGCAGCTCGGGTTCCGCCGGCCCGGCAGGAGCGGTGAGCAGGGACGCGAGCGTCTCGGCCTCCAACTCCTGGACGTCGTCATACGACGTGCGCCCGAGCATGCGCTCGATCGTGGACGGAGCCAGGTCCGGCGAGAACTGCCCGGCCAACAGCGCGTCCATCCCACCGCTGTGATCACACAGCACATGCGCCAGCTCGTGCGCGATGATGTGCCGTTGGTGCGCCGGACTGGTCGAGGCGTCGTACCAGACCCAGTCGGCCGTCTCGGTCGCGACCCACATCCCGCACGGCATCCCCGCCGGAAGCCCCTCTGCCAACGGCATCAGGCGCAGGTCTCTCCCCCGCGATCGCGAGATGTTCCGGCACAGGAGCTGCGCGTCGAACGGATCGGGAACGTCGATGTCCAGGGTCTCCAACCGCTTGCGACAGTCGTCCCGAAGCCGCCTGAGATCCACGCACGAAGTCCTTCGATAGTCCTGGGACGAGCGCCAAAGCCGATCGACGCCGCTGACGTCGCGGGTGAAGATCTCAATCACGCTCGCCCGCCCGCGTCTCACCCGCGTCGTGGGCATCCGGCTTGAGCCCTTCGAGGCGCCGAGCCTGCTCGATCACCGCGCTCACCATTCGCAGGCTGTCCGCCGACAGGCCGTCGGCGCGAAAAACCAGGCGGTGGACGTCGTTCTCCCGCATCCGCGACCACGCGTCCCGCTCGGCCGCGATGCGCTCCGCCGCCGCGTCGTCGAAGAAGTAGACGGGCTCGACGCCGAAGAACCGGGCGAGCGCGTCGATGGTCTTCAGCGTCGGATTCGTCTGCACCCCGGTCCGAAGCTGCTGTACCAGGCTCGCGGACACGGTCGCCCCTCCCGAGCCCGCCTGCTCCTTGATCCCCCGCGCGACCTCACCGTTGCTGTACGCACCGCCATCGGGCTTGCGCACGACATCGAACAGTCGGTCGAGCTTCGCGGCCAGCGTCATAGCCGGCGTATCAGGCTTCTCGCCCACTTCGGCACACCTCCTCCATCGGAGGCACAGACTGCACGAATCGTCGTCGCTACGTCCACCAAACTGTTGGATGACGAGAATCACATGCCACTGGACTGTGAGCTTGGAATCCGGCCTTGCCGCGTCGGCGACAAGGCCGGATCGAATCTCCTTTGGCCCTCCGGTTCCCTGTGCGTTCCGTCCGGCCAATTGGAGGTTCAGCGGGCGGGACACTTCACGTGCGTCGGGGCACCCGTGGACTTCCCGATCTCCCTGGAGGGCGGTTCGGAAGGGACCGTCCATCCCGCCATCGAACCCTGAACACGGAACTCGAGGCGGAACCCGATGCCGCGAAGCAGACGCGGCCGAAGTACGGCTCGTCGCCGCGCCGCGGCCCGGCCGTCCGGGCCACCGGATCCCTGGGCAGGCCGTCCGCCGGGCACCGACTATCCGCAGGTGGAGTCGGTGGGTGTGTCGTGGGTGAGGGCGCAGATCATCTTCTTGCCGCGCCCGGGGTACTTGGCGAGGAGTTCGTCCCGGAAGTCCTGCCACTGGCGTTCGATGTCCGCGACCGCGACCTTGACGGCCTGGTTGAGGTTATCGCCGACGTTGCCCCGCGAGACTTCCTTGCTGAGGCCTTTCTGGCCGGCGGAGTCGTAGTGATTGATGCGGCCCTTGCAGTCGGCCTTCTTCCCGTCGGACTCGTACTCGCCGGGGACGCAGCCGGTGGTCAGCTTCGGGTCCACGGCCACGGCCGCGTCCTTCTTCCACGCGGCGGTGGCTTGGTGGCTGTAGGTGCGCAGGGTGAAGAAGGGTGCGGGTTTCCTTTGGCGTAGCCCGGGCGGGTTGCCCAGACCGATGCCGTGTTTCGGATCGGCCTCGTCGCTCCAGTTGCTGTGGGCGTAGAAGTCCTCGACGACGTGCCAGGCGTGTCCGAGGTGTTCGAAGACCTCGCACTTGGCGCGGCCGCGGCGGTCGTCGTATGTGCAGGGGTGGCCGAGGGCGACCTCTGCGGGCTTGATGTGCCCCCCGGCATCGACGAGTCGGTCGGCGGCGGCCACCGCCTTGTCGAATCCCACGATGGCGGTTTCCACGCAGGCGAGGAGTTCGTTGGTGGCCTGTTGCCTGGTGCGCGGGTAGGAACTCGTCGCCAGGTAGTCCGCGTCGTCGCAGTGGTAGCGGGTCTGCTCGGCGTGGATGTGGTCGCTGATTTGGATGGCGCCCCAGTGGGTGTTGTCGATCTTGTGCGCGGCCATCGCGGCGAGGGACACCTTCTGGAAACCGGACAGGGCCCGCGTGGTGATGTCCGTGTGCGTATCGGGGCCGAAGGCATACGCGGGGACGGCGGCGGCCGGGACGGAGGCCAAGGCTGCGGAGACGGCGAGAGCCGCGCGTATGCACCACGGCCCACGGTGGCGCGCGCGGCGGGTGGTGGCGGAGCGGAAGGCGAAGGAGGCGTTCATGGCTGCTCCCTGGGGACGGGCACGGGCGTGCATGCCGACCGGAGGACTCGAAGCGACGGGGACGTGTGGCCGCGTCGGGTTCCCGCCTCAGCTTGGCTCGGGGAAGGCTCGTACAACCTGTCCAACTAACCCATTGGTGGGATTCTTGTCGCACCGAAGCCGCTAGGCGACACATCGATACCGTCGATCGGTAACTCTGGACCGACCAGCCGCTATGACGGCGGGGGTACCGTGCCTGCGGATCGTCGACCGACGCAAACACCGCGGTCCTCGACGAGACCGATCCCGGCGAATCCCGGCCCGTCGATGCCGTACCCTGGCGCGCGACCGTACCCGCGAGCCGCGAAACCGTGCGACCCCAGCAGCCGAAGTCGCTCTCCGGGTGGACCGGCATGCACAGGACATCGACTTCCGCTCGTGGCGCGCTGCCCTTGGCGCTGCCCACGGCCCGAGAGCCGAGCACCTGATGAACGATCACGTGATCGGCGTCGTTCGAGTGATCGGCAGGCGATTCGGACAGGTCGAATGTCTCATCGGGATTCGGCCGGGGTCGCCGCCGCTCGGCGGGCTCCGCCGAGGCAAGCCGCTCGGGGAGCGCACCGGTCCGGGTCACGCCCGGAACACGGGGTCGCCCCCCAAGGCCGAACCGGTCCTTCTCCACTCGCGATGCCCTGTATGACCGACTATCGGTCGACGAAGTGGCCAACCGCCGATCGTGGCCTCACCTCGTCCTAGTCCTCGAACCGGAGAACCACCTCCTGCGACACCCCCACATCGGCCCCTTCTCCCCACGTCGTCGACGAAGGCGCGCCACGCACCGTCCGCCCCGCGAACGGGCGTCCGCGCTACACGGTCGCCGACGGCAACCAGCGGTTACGGATCGGCTCCCGGATGGGGCACCCCTCGGGGTCGACGCCGCCGCCCTGACGACCCCGGCGAGACCAAGATGCACACGACGCAACCGCCAGGAGTACTCATCGCCGGGGGCCTCGGGGCGGGCGGCGTCTTCGATAAAACCGTCCATTTGGTTGTATCAAGATGCGGCCCATCCGATACCCGGACATCGTGGATGCCGTAGAGCACGCGAAGGCGGACACACGATCGATGAGATGAGTACGTCCGGTAGATCGGCGCCGTGCGGTTGAACTGCCGCCCTTCTCGGCCGAGTCGGACGACGGGCATGTCGATGGGGGTTACGCGCCGTCGTTGCATGGATGACGCGAACCACGGTTCAGCTTCCGGAGACCAAAAATTGATCGGCCCGGACCGGTCGAGTCATCCGGATGAACCCGGGGCCGTCTACCGGCGGAAATCACCGGCGGGAGATCGGCGAAATTCTGAACGGAGAATCGCATGAGCTTCCATTTGCACGTTGCCGCAGCCAAGAACAAGGAGCACTGCAAGGCCTTCGGGAGCGGGAAGGAGATCCACCACGTCACCGACAAGGAGGCCAAGTCCTTCAGGCTCACCGGGTCGACCATCAAGGAGGGATTCGGAAAGATCCTCGACGGGAAACCCGACCACGTCTACTGGAGCGACGAACATTACAAGACCTTTGGTTGGACCGTTCCCAGCACGACGCTGATCCTGGCCAAGTCCGAGATCATCGGCATCGACACGAAGCCGGTCATCGTGAAGGACCAGACGTTCACCAACGATTCGACCAAGGCCGGCGAGTTCAACGCATCCGTCCAGGACAGTGTGACCTGCAGCGTGAGCGACACCTGGACCCAGAGCAACAGGGTCGACGTCGGCCAGACCTTCAATTACCAGGTCGAATTCCTCGGAACCGGAGGCGGAGGGTCGACACAGCTGACCTACTCCCACGAGTGGGGACACAGCAAGACAGAGACCAAGGACATCACCGTCGGATCGCAGAGCGGGGTCAGTGTCACCTTGCAGCCGCACCAGTCGGTCGTCGCCGAACTCTCCGCAAGCCGCGGAACCCTCAAGGCGAGGTTCACGTTCCATGCGACCGTCAGCGGAGACCTGATCGGCTATTTCAACGACAAGCACAAAGGCCACTGGTGGTGGTGTGCCCCCATCAACGAGGTGCTGCAGTGGGCGAAGCTGCCCACCACGTTGACCATCACCCAGGAAGTCGACGTCGACTACTACTGCAACGGAGAAGTCAGGCTGAAGGACAAGGACAACAAGTTGCTCGCCTTCTTCCCGTTCGGCGTACGTGCGGGCGAGGAGAGCCGGCCCATGTGACAGGTGGTTCTGCTCCGACTCCGAGACGACGCCGGTCGAGTACCACACCCGGACCGACCCACCCAGGCGCCGGCCGCCGGTCGCCGAGGACACCCCCGGCGGCCGGCGGCGCCGGACCGCCTCGACCGTCCGACCGGCCTGGTCCAGGCCGGGGTATGTCCTCACCCGGCCGGAATGGTTGAAGCGTATAGCGGACGCGTCGCCCAAAGGTGCGGCAATCCTCCGGCCCGCCGCACCGAACCCACTCACCACACATCACACCGCCTGCGAACCCGAAGGGAGCACACCGGTGCCACCCCCGAAACCCACGACCAAAAAGCCCACGACCAAGAAACCGACGACCACCCTAAAACCCACCACGACCAAAAAACCGACGACCACCAAAAAGCCCACCACGACCAAAAAACCGACAACTACCCAAAAACCCACCACGACCAAAAAACCGACAACCACAAAGAAACCCACACGACTGGTCCAGAAGAAGCTCAAAGAATGCACTGGGGCCAACTACGGCTGGACTGTGGTCGAGAAGGCCATCTCAGACGTCAAGCACGGCACCGAAGCCGGCTTGGAAAAAGCCGGGAGATACCCACACAGCTACAGCAACAGCGACGGAAGTCTTCCCAAGGGCTATACGTATAAGTCTTATGACCTCATTCCCACCACCAGCGGAGGGAGGGCGAGCGAACGCCTCTATCGAGGGGAACCCACCGGCGGTGCCGGGCCATCCACCTGGTACCTCTCGCCGGGACATAACAAGGGCGTCATCTATGAGATCACCGATGCCAACGACAAGGTGAAATGACCCGCGAGGCCGGTGGGCTTCCCATCCCGTTCCGATGCGGACAGGGGAAGTGTTGGGGAAGTGTTCTCGCATGGGAGCCAGGCAGGTGAGGTCGTGTTCAGGGGCCGGCGTCCTCGGCCGCCTTGGACGCGAGCCACGCGGGCACGGGTTCGTTCCGGTCGAGCCAGCGTCGCGCCGCCCGCGGGCCTGCGGGCAGTTCGGCCAGGACCGACCGATAGGCGGCGCGTCGGTAGGCCACCATCATTCCCGCGGTTCCACCGTTGCCTCGGCCGTTCGCCTCCGGGAGGTGGACGGCCAGGTCGGGTTGCGGCGCGTGCCCGCACCGCAACCTCTCGTGCGTACAGGCGGACAATGTTTCGAGACTGTCCGCCACCAGAACGCTGTCCCAGCCGTGGAGATGGGCATGGGTCAAAAGCCGGCGGTGAGTCAGCAGCTCGGCGACCTGTGGGTCGTCGTGGGTAACTGCGGCCACGGCATCGCCGCAGGGCACGGGTGGGCGCGCGCTCGTGCCCTGCGGCGGATGTTCGGCGGTGGGCGGCGGGCGGCCCTCCCCCAGCTCCATCGGGTAGAGCGCGCCGTCGAAAAGGGCCGCTGGGTGTGTGAGTTCGACACCCACGGCGTCATGGATGGACCGGACGGACTCCGGTGCCATGTGTTCGGCGAAGTGGCGCAGGACCGGATCCGTATCCCAGCCGAGTTCACTCCACGCGATGAGGTAATTGCGCAGGTGGTCCTCCCAGGCGAGGCGGTAGGGGACACCAGAGGGACGTTCGAAGCGATGTAGCCAGCGCAGTGCGGGCAGGCACACGGTGCGCCCGCCGTTGCGGCGGATCTTCTCGTGCAGATAGCCCTCCTCGCATCCGAAACCCCGGAACCGGGTGTTCAGGCCGGGCCAGGCGTCACGGCGGCAGGCGAATACTCCCGTGCCCTGCATCGGGATATCGAACTCCGCGGCCGTCGGGTCCTTCGCCCGGTCGTCCACCGCCCACTGCCCGTGCATCCCGTCGGACCACACCGGCGTGAAGTGTGTACCGCACACGGTCACCGCGTCGTCGTGCAGTAGCGGCCCCTGCACCAGGTCACGGCAGCCCGGGCGCCGGTCGAAGTAGTCGAGCACCGCTCGCAGGGCACCGGCAGCCAGCAGCACGTGGCTGTCCAGAACAACGACGATCTCGCCTGCGGCGAGCGGGAACACCATGTGCTTGACGGCCGTGGAGCGCACCGTGGTCACCGGAACGTAGCGCAGGTTGGGCACACCGGCCTCCAGGGACTTCAGGACGCCCGCTGCGGCTCCTTCGGGATTGTTGTCGATCAGCAGGATCTCGGTCACCGGCATGACGTCCCCGTGATGCAGCAGCAGCGAGGCGATGGTGAACCAGGCGCCATCGAAGTCGTCGTAGGTGCAAATCCCCACGGTCAACCGGGCCGGCCCTCTGGCGGGAGTCGCCCGAGGAATGCGGCCCGCGCCCGACACGACGGGAGCGAGAAGCCTGCGTAGTTCAGTGGCCGAGATGCGCATGCGCCCACCTCGGCCGAGCCCGCCCCGTACCCGATCCGAGCTCGGACTTCGTGGGTCGTTGTCGCAAAGTGAGCCCTTTCGGAGGTGCTCCGGGTGGGGGTGCGGCGTCGGGCGGAGGGCCGGGTCGGCGACCGGCGACCGGCATCGAGCGGGGCCAACCGCGGGTGACGGCGGCACGGACACCCCGGCGAACCGCTAGTGACTGGCGGGCCAGGCCCAGCGCGCCTTGTAGACCGGTCCGAGATCGAGGGTGTGCTTCTTTCCGTCCTTCACCACGGAGACCGTCTTGGCGTCCGTTTCGTCGCCCATGATCTGGGTGTACATGATCGTGCCGTCGTGGATGTTCGGGCTTTTGAGGTTGGTGGCGGACGTCAACGGGTCGCCCTGCTCGTGCGCGGATTGGAAAACCGAGCGGGCCAGCGGGGCGGCACCGACGGTGCGGGTGGCGAGGTTAAGGCAACGACGCGAGATTCCGTGCTGATCCACAGGGTGTCCCGGTCATGGCGGGCGATGTCGTGGGGGCTCTCCCACCAGCCCGTCTTCTTCAGGTAGGTGAGTTCCAGGGGTTTGGCGACCAGGTCGTACTGGGCCACCTGTGTCAGGGACGGGTGATCGCCGGACTGATAGCTGTACTCCCGCAGGACACATTTGCCCGTCTTGTCCTTCGCGTGCCCGGTGCGTCCGACCGCCCACAGGTGGCCTCCGCCGTGGCCGTCCCCGGCGTCGATCCACACCGACGCATGGGAGTCCTTGAAGTCGTAGGGAATCACCTTGCCCGGGTCGGCGGCGCGGACCAGGGCCAGGTTGTCCTTGGTGGGGGCCTGGGAGCAGGGGGCGTGGACTACCACGTTGCCGTCCGGCAGGGCGGTCGCCGAATGCACCCCGCCCGAGAGGTCCTGGAGAGCCTTGTCCTTCTCGTGCCAGAGCGTCTTGCGGGTCGCGTGGTCGATGACGACCACGTGCGGCTTGATCGTGGTGCGGGCCGCGACCACCACCTTGCCCCACTTCTTGTTCGTCACGGCCTTGGCGTCCGTGTAGTGGCCGCTACGGGAGGTGTCGCCCTGTGCCGGCGACCACACGCTCTTGGCCTTCAGGACGCTCATTCCCGAGTCCTCGACCGTGAACAGCTCCGGGCCCGCCTGCTTCGGGGCGGCCAGCAGCAAGGGGTACGGGGGCATCGCGGACGTCTCCTCTTCATGGCGGTGATCGCGAATACCCCCCGAGGAACGTGCGCACTCCCGGCAGGCAACGCCGTGCGAAGGCGGTTCTCTTCCACGACTGCCCGGCGTCACGGCCCGAATGACCAGGGTCGCCGCCCCGGCGCCGCAGCCCTCGGTGCCGGTCCGTGCGGCCGTCAACGGCGGCGTTTGTCCTTCGCGAGTGGTGCGCGCAGCCCGGCGTGCCAGGAAGTCGCAGAGGGACGCCTGCTCGGAGTGTGGCCCAGGGCGCGACGTGGAGAATGGTCGGTCGGGTGGGTAGTTGTCGGTTCCGCCGGCCGGCCAGTCGATTTCGCGGGCATCGGTGGCACGATCGATGCCAGGCGGGGTCGGCTCGTGCCGGCTCATCGGGCCGCGCTCCGCATCCGGGTCGAGGACTGCCTGAGGTCGGCGCGTGGTGCTGCGGCGCGGCGCAGGATGTCCGCGAGCGTGGGGCGGTGGAAGCGGGCGCGGACCGCGTGGTGGTCGGAGAGTCCGGTCATGTCGATCACGTTGACGTCGACCAGGGCCGGCAGGAGCATCCGTGACAGCCAGAAGCCGTCGACGGCGGTCGCGGGCCCCTGTTCGGGTTTTTCGACGACTGTGGGTGCGAGTGCGGACATGCGCCCGTAGGTGAGTGCGACGTGGCGGGCGGCGTCCTCGGCGCCTGCGGTGCGGATCTCCTGGTCGGTGTGGGTGTCCGGGATCCGCACTCCGTCGGGGCCGCGGCGGGAGCGGTGTGTTTGGTGGACGCGGTCGGTGAAGGTCTCGATGGGTGGCAGGAGCGGGCCGCCGGGGACGGGTGTGGTGTAGCTGTTGCGGTCGCCGCCGAGGACCGCGGGCAGTTTTACCGTGTTGCCGCTCCCGGTGATGTGCGCCTTGTCGAGGAAGCGGGTCAGGTACTCCCCCTCGATCGCGCGGCCGGTGCAGGAGGCGTAGGGGAGGTGGAGGGACACACAGACGATCGGCAGAGTTTCCGCGTGAGTGTCGCGCAGGCGCAACGCGCGTGCCGTGGGCTCCAGTTGCCATCCGCTGTCATCCCAGCCGCGCGGGGATTCGAACACCGCGGGGTCGATGTACAGGGCGGTGGAGCTGCCCTTGCCGACCCATCCGGTCATGCCGAGTACGGTTTCGGCCGCGTCGGCGAGTTCACCGTTGTTGTCGAGGGCGTCCCACATCTCCTGCCGGAAGAGCACGGCGGGGCGCAGCGAGGCGTAGTACTCGTGGGTCCGGTGCCATTTCTGGCGGTCGCCGCCTCCGTTGTTCTCGAAGTTGGCAGTGATGAAGTCGATGGTGGTGGTGGTCATGTCGGGGCCTTTCGTTCAGGCGTGGATACGTGGATCGGTCGCGGTCGGGAGGGGCGTTGTTCGTTTCGTGTGGGAGTTGTCGAGCGGTTCGGGGCGGCGCCACGGTCTTGTGGAGCGCGTCCTTGTCGGGCGGCCGTCAGCCGTGGGATGCGTTGCGGGTGCCGGGTCGGTGCTGTCGGGGAACGGCGCAGGCGGCGTGGACGCGGGCCAGGGCCGAGGTCAGGGCGTACTCGGGTTGTGTGGGGCGGAGTTCGAGGCCACGGGCGATGGTGGCGACGATGCTCAGCACTCGGGTCGCACGGCGCGTCGTGTGGCGTTGGGTGTCGGTGGGCCCGGGGACGCACGGAGGCAGGGCGAGGCAAGTGGCCAGGATGGTCAGGGTGTCCATGGCCCACAGCCGAAGGACCTCGCGTAGCGCGGTGGACCGGTCGTGGTCGGGCGGAAGCGGGCCGGTGTCCGCGGTGAGCCAGGAGTGCAGGGAGTCGGTTACTGCGACGACCGTGTCGGGGGGTGCGGCGCTGCCGATCAGGAGTTGGATCAGGCGGCTGACCAGCAGGGCGAGGTCAGCCTCGGGGGTGGCGAGGTGTGGTCGCGGGCTGGTGGTCCAGGTGCCGTCCGTGGCCAGGACGAGGTGGTCGCAGTCCAGGTTGCCGTGGACCAGGACGTGCCGGTCCTGGTGATCGTCGGGGCGGTGTTCGTCCAGGACCACGGACAGGTGGTCGATCCGGTCGCGGAACGCGCGACGATCCTTGGCGCGGATCCACCCGGTGCCGATGTCGGCCGGCCACGCGGGGGTGATCCGGTGCCAGAGCGAGCCGAACTCGCCCTCGATGCCCGACCGGCCGCTCGACGCGGACACGGGCACCGTCCTGGCGAGGCCGGGGTCGCGGGTGGCGGTAAGGGCGGTCCACAGGTGTTCCAGAAGTGCGCTCGTGCGGTGCGGGTGTTCCAGGACGGCCGCCGACAGGCTGGTCCCGTCCGGGTGTTCGGTGATGGTGATCGGCCCTTGGGAGACGAGGGTTTCGGGTCGGTCGAGCCCGGTGGCGCGAGTGAACGCGAGCGCGTCGGCGAGATCGCGTTGGACGCGGCGGCCGACGCGGTCGTGGCCGTGGTGCAGCAGCGAGGTCACGGTCGCGTCGGCGGCTTCGGCGTCGTACAGGAGTGCGGCGACCGGTCGCCCGTAGTCCATGCGGACCGTCACAGGCCGCTTGTCCACGGTGGCGCTGACGGTGTGGCCGGATAGGTCTCCGAGGTCGGTGCCCGGGACGATGTGCGCACCGTCGAGGAGTTGGCGAAGGGCCACATCCATGCGGTGTGCCGCCCATCCGCGGGCTCGGTTCGCGTCACGCAGTCTCCGTCGCACGGTGCTCGCGTCTGCCTGGCGAAGTCGTGGTGACGAGCCGTGGGATGTGGTCCGTGGCGTGTTCGGGCCGCCGGTGATGGCGTGGTCGTGCACGTGTATCTCCTGTGCGGGGTTGGCGTTCGGCCGGCTCCGGGCCGGGCTGTTCCGAGACCGGGCGGCGCGCGGGGCGAGTTCAGGCGCGGGCGGCGACGATGACGCGGTCCAGGGCGTCGGCCAGGGCGGTCGCGGGTGGAGTGTGGGCGCCGAGGAGGCTGTGCGTGATGCTCTCGACCAGGTCGAGGACCTCGATCGCGCGCTCGGCGAGGCCGCGTTGCGCCGGTGTCAGGATCGGTACGTCCGGAGGCAGCGCGAGGTAGCCGGCGACGGTGGTGAGCGTGTCCATCGCCCACAGGCGCAGTACGTCACGTAGCCCTTGGGTACGGCGGATCCCGTGTGCGGCCAACGGGCCTTCGACCGCGGTGATCCACGTGTACAGATCGGTGGTGACGGTGTCCGCGACGACGGTGCCGGTTCGGGCGCCGATCAGGTGTTGGGCCGTGCGGCTGACGAGCGTCGCCAGGTCGGCGTGTGGGGTGGCCAGGTGTGGGCGCGGGCAGGACGGCACGGGCGCCGGGGGGCGGATGACAATGTCGGCGGAGTCGAGTCCGCCGTGGGCGAGCACTCGCTCGGAGGTTCCGGGGACCGTGAGCATGAGGCGCACGGCGACATGGACCAGACGTGCACGCAACCCCGACAGCGCGGCGCCGGAGACCCATCCGCGGCCTGCTTCGGCGATGTGGTCGGGCAGCGGGTCCGCCATCCACAGCTCGGCGAACTGCGCCTCGATCGAACCGACTCGGTCCAGCGAGGCAGCGGCGGCCATGCGATTCGCGGCGGTCCGCAGCCGCAGCGGAGCCAGCGAGCCCCACAGCCGGTCGATGTGATCGACGACCTCGTGCGGTGTGTCGAGCATCTTCGATGCCAGGGTCGCGCCGGACGGAGTCCGTTCGACGACCAGGACCGGGCCCAGGTGGGCCGGCACGGCGGGCGCCGGTGGGCAGCCTATCGCGGCCAGGACCGCCCGGTGGGCCACGACGCGAGCGGTTTCACGGCTCGCCCGCCCGTGGGCGGCGGTCATGCGCGCCGCGACGTTCGCGCCCTGCTCGTGCAGCAGTTCGGGCAGCGGGGTGCCGTAGGCCAGGGACGCCGTGACCGCGAATGGTTCCTGTCCGACCCGGTGCAGCAGCGCGTCGCGGATGTGGTGGGTGGACGTCGAGTGGGCGTCACCCCATTCGATCGTGCCGTCGAACAGGGTGGGCACGATCGCGGCCAGTCGTGCGTCAGCGAATGCGGTCACCTGGTCGTGGGCGCGTCGTTGTCGGGAGTGGTTGTGGTGGGTGGTCATGGTCCTGTCCGGGTTCGAACGGGCAATGGGAAGGAAGGGCGAACGAGGTACGCCGGCGCGAAGCCGCCTGCCGGGGCTGCTCCGGCGCCGCGTATCAAGGCGCGGTGGCATTGCCGAACCGGGCGCCGGCTGCGCTGGTCGGTGCACTTCCGCGAAGGGATCGGCGGGTCGAGTGAGCGTCAGTTCGAGGTGGACCAAGTGGCGACAACCGTGGCGCCGGTCCGGGCGAACGGTCGCCAACCCACCGTCGGCGGCGGAACACGACGGAGCCCGGGGCCGGCCGGTTCGCACGCGCGACGGTGCAAGGCGTGCAGGACCGTCGGCGTCGCGCGGTGCGGGCTGCCCCCGGGCAGGTGGGGCCGGCGAGGAATGCGGTGCCCGAAGGCCGTTCGGATGGCGGCAATTGCCTGACCCGCGGTGACGACCCGTACTGCCGTCGGATTGTCCGGCGAGGTGATGACGATCCGCAGCACGCGCTCGGGATGAACCGTGGCCGTCGGCGCGGAACCGACCCGTCCTCCCCCGGATTCGCGCAGCACCATCTCCATCGCGAGCGGCCTGTGCCCGGCCGTCGCCATACCGCCCGAACGCATTGCGGGCGAGGCGCCTTTCGAGGGATCGGGGGTCAGTGGCACGGACGGTCTCCGGCGTGGTGGCGACGATAGGTGACGGTGGCCGAGGCCCGCAGGTATCTGCTCTCGTTTGCGCCCATGCCGACCCACAGACGCGGGTGCACGGCGAGGACGCACGGATCCGATCCACCACAACCACCCATCCGACCAGGGCCGTTGCGCCTGCGGCAGAACAGACCGGGACCCGGGGACATCACACGGACGTGGCTTCGCAAGACGACCCGCAGGCACCACGAGCCGTCTCGTTGAATCGGGATCCACAGGTGGACGCTGTCGTTCGACGAGCCCATGGCCGAACAAGGTCCGCACGGCACCGGTGGCGAAGGCGGTGTGCGCGGGAGCATGTACCTCAAGGCAAGGCCAACCGGCTCGACCGCGCCACCCAGGATCCGAGCTGCCCAGCAGTTGAGTTCGCGGTCGTGCAGCAACTCGTCAAAGAGCACGGACAGCGCGGCACCGTCGAGCGAGTCAGCGTTGCGGGCGGCGCCCACAGGGTGGCGAAGTACGTCCCGGCGCGTCGGACCCCACCGTTCGTACAGGCGCACGGCCTCCGCCTCCAGGCGCGCCACGCGGTCTTCGGCCAGCACGTTGCCCAACTGCGCGTATCCGTCGCGGTGGTACATCCGGCGGGCCGCGTCGACATCGGCATCCGAGACAGAATCGTTCACGACGCCACCACCCGGATCGTTCGCGCCTGCGGGCCCAACCCGTCGCCACGGCGGCGCGGGGCTTCCGTAATCGGGGATTCCATGTCGGGCTTCGGCACGGGCCGCGATTCGACTCCTCGGTAGAGGATCCGTACCACGAGCAGATCCCGGCCACCGGCGTTGTTGGTCCAGCCGTGCGGCAGCCATCCGTGGACGAACAGGACATCGCCCGGGTGTAGTTGGATGTGCCGCGCGCCCGACGCCGGTAACGCGCTCGGGTCGATGCCGGCTGGATCCCCACGATGCGTCCGGGCCCGATCGTGGGCCTGCGGGTACACCATGACGGCGCCGTGACGTGCGTACAGCGAGTCCAATGCGACGTACGCGCACACGTGCGTGTCGGCGTCGAAACCCTCGACGACGGCGTCCTGGATGGGCGCCTGTTCGCCGTCTCGGGCGGGTATCCGCAGTAACTCGTAGGTCACGATGGCGACGTGATCCGCCGCCAACACCCGGCGAACTGCCGTCTTTACGGTGACGGAGTCCCCGAGGATGTCGATCTCTCGCGAGAGCGACCGGACGTTCCGAGCCGGCCTCACCAACTTCGCGTCGCGGCCGTCGTGGGCAACCGGGGTGAACAGACCCACGGCTTCCTCACGGATGCGTTCGGTCCAGATCCGGCCGATCTCGCCGGCCAGGAGGGCGTATCCGAAACGTCTCAGGCCGGCGCGCATGGTGTGTTCGTGCGTGGTGTTCGTGATCACAATTCCTCGCAGGCGACGAAGATGTATGTGGGGGAAGTACGAGCGCAGGCGAATCGCCGTTGATTCGCCTGCGCCGCCGTCGGATTGCCGTTGATCCCCGTGCGAGCAATCCGGGCCCGGGCTCCCTGCAGGGGGTCGAAGGGGGGATCGGGGCGGAGAGGCTGAATGGGATCGGACGCGAGCCGCGCGGGCGGCTCGCGTCCGACCGGCCGACCCGGAAGGCAGCGAGGCGGCCCGACCCGACGCAAGGAGTTCATCGACCTGTGCCGGGAAGAAGGGGCGAATTCGTAGCTCAGCTACGCGGAAACAGGTCTCCGCCGTCGACGCCGGGCCGGGAGAACCGATTGTGGTCCTCGCTCGGGGCAAAGCCGATCTGCGTGCCCGGCGGTCGGAGGTTGAGGCCAGGATGGCGAGACACAGCGCCGGACAAAGCGAGCGCGACATCTGGATGTGGCGACTCGCGGTCCGGCACCGCCTCGACGGTGTGCCTGACTTTGAGTTCGGAACAATTCCCGTACACGCATCAGCCACGGCTGCGCCACAGCCACCGCACGACGGTTATGCGGCCCGCCGCGCATCACGGGTAGGCCCGAGACCGCAATCGACGGAGGCCCGGCTTGTCGGGTAGCCCCGTCGTCGGCGTCGCACCTGTACGACGCTGCGGGCGGGGCGTCGTGCCAGATCGGGCGCCCAAGAGCAGCACGACGCCGCGCCGCGAGCGTTTCGGGGGCGGACGACGCCGGTAGGGCGAATGCCGCCCGGATCCATTTCCCGCCACCCGGGCACGGCCCGTAGGCCACCTCGTCCGCCAAGACGAGGGCCATCTCCAGCCCCCGTCCGTCCTCCGCATCGGCATCGGGCTCGGCGCGCGGTGCCCTCCAGGCCAGTACCACGAAAGTGTCATCCGTCACCGCGAAGAGCAGCCGTTCTCCATCGACCCACCAGAACAAGTCGATGGATCCGTCGGTGTGTTCCAGCGCGTTCGTGACCAACTCGACGACCACCGAGCGGGGATCGTCGTCGGACAACGCGCCGACGGCAGCGCACACGGCATCGGTGTGCAGGCGGGCGCTCTTGGCGGAGAGCGCGGTTCTCGGGAGTTCCAGTCGTTGAGCGGGCAGTTCCATGCGGGTCTCCCTGCGGGTCGCACGGGCATCGCACACTGCTGCGTCTTGTGATCATGACAACGCAGTCGGTGACTGGAAACAGACTCCATCTCTCCTTGGTATGACGTCAAGTCACTTCCAGGAATACTTCCTGGAACATTCCCATCGGACCTTGGTGTATAGGCTCGCAGCGGCTCCGGGATGCTGGGCGGTAGCAGGCACGGCGGATCTACGCGACGACGACGGGGAGGACGACATGGCCACGAGCGGCCCGGGCAACCTTCGAGCGCGACGAGACTTCGGATCGCGACTTCGCGCCCGGCGCGGAAGAACCCCTGCGAAGGCGGTGGGCGACGCGATCGGCGTCACCGCGGCGCAGGTGACGAGGATCGAGACCGGAGACCGCACCTGCACGGACCAGATGTTCGACCGCTTCGTGGAGCTCTACGGAATCGAGGGCCAAGACCTCGTCGACCTACGCGAACTCCTGGAACAGGCCCGCGATGAGACGCCGCCATGGTGGTACGCCTTCGGCGAGGTCGTGTCGGCCAACTACGCCACGGTCCTCGAATACGAGGCCGACGCCCGCCTGCGCCGCGACTACCAACCCGTCCTGATCCCCGCCCATCTCCAGACCGAGGCGTATTCGCGGGAGGTGACGAGTCTCGGATGGAGCGCCCTTGGCCCGGACCAGATCGACAGCTTGGTCGAGGTTCGCTCGATGCGGCAACGCCGCCTTTACGAGCCGAAGCCGCTCTTCGTCGAAGCGGTTATCACTCAGGCCGCCGTCACCTTCGAGGTCGGCGGCCCCGAGGCACATCTTGAACTTCTCGATCACCTTCTGGAAATCACAAAACTCCCGAACGTCGACCTCCGCATCATCCCGTACACAGCAGGTGCGGGAGGTACCCATACCGGAGCCTTCAACGTCTTCTCCTACGACGGCGGCGACCCCGACGTGGCGTTCTCCGAAGGCGTCAGCGGTAGCGTATTTATGAACGATCCCCGTGACTTGGTGCGCGTGAACAGGCTCTTCAAGAACCTGGGGAAGGTCGCGCTCAGCGCGGACGACACCCGTGCCCTCATCAAGGCCAAGAGAAACCGGACCTGACATGGACCTGAACGACGTCTATGCCCTCGACCTCGACGGCATAACTTGGAAGAAGAGTTCCTTTACCGCCAACGCAGGAGACTGCGTCGAAACGGGCGTCATCCCCGGGTCTGCCGCCGTGGCGATCCGAGACAGCAAGAACACGGATCTGCCCGTCACACGCGTATCCGCCTCTGCCTGGCACGAGTTCGTCGACGCCGCCAAGACCGGAAGGTTCGTCCAGGCATGACCTCGGACGACAAGGCGAACCTCTACGCCTTGGATCTATCCGAGGCGCACTGGCTGACCGCGCCTGGAGCCGACCCCAACGACCGGATCGAGATCGCGGCACTCCCCGATGGGGGAATGGCACTGCGAAACCCGGCCGACCCGAACGGAGCCGTCCAGAGGTACAACGCCCGCGAATGGGCCGCGTTTCTGGCAGGAGCGCGAAACGGCGAATTCGACGACTAGCCCTCATGCAAGACGGAGGGCCCCAACGCTGGTGGGGCCCTCCAACACCGTGCCGCCGGCAGCTTCGTAACGGGATCCAAACGCGGACGGTAGACGTACCCCTCATGGGCGTACGTGCTGCTTCATGTCCAGCAGTTCGACCGAGACCCGCACCCGTACCTCGGCCCCGGACAGGGTGGAGGCGGGGGCGGGACCCGGCTCGGGGATGGTGCCCTGTCCACCGCCGGAACCTCCGCCGACAACGAGTGCCCCCGAGCCGGCTCCCCGTTCCGGGTTCTCGACGCCGCCCATTCGCCTGCCCATGGGTCCGGCGAGGTCCGGAGCGGTGAGCAGGCGAGGCGGTACGGGGCTCAGTCCAAAGCCATGAAACTGCCGACTTGCGCAGTTCGGGTCTGGCTCGGCTCCAGCGGGTCGTAGACCTTCGTCTGGCAGCTGCCGTCGGGGAACAGCAGGATCGTGCCCTTGGTCTTGTTGGAGATCGTGGTCCCGGTTCCGAGTCCCGGTTGGCACTGGTCGGCCTGCGGATCGTAGACGGCCTTCTCCTGGCCGAGGCGGTACATGACCACCACGCCCGGGGCCGCCGTGGCGATGGCGAGGTCGACGAGGGACAGAGCAAGGACGCCGGCGGTAACAGCCAGAGCCGCACGCGGTCGGAGGCGCATACGCATGGGGACAACTCCTGAAGGATGGGGGCTCGAAACCGGGAACCGCCAGGCTCGCTTGCAACATGGCGCCCCGCGACTTCCGGGGACCGGCTACCCCTGACCCGCCACCGCCTCGCCGAACGGGCGGGGGAGTTCACCCGAACGGTCTCGGCGGACGGTGACGTCGCCCAACGCCTCGGCACCGGAAGCGGTCGGCTGGAATCCGCAGGTGAGACAGTTGACTTCAAAGGCTTCGGTCCCTCTTTGGAGGTGATACGTGCCGTATTTTGTCCAGGCGTCGCCTTACACGGGCTTGCGCTCATCTCTGGTCGACGGCACGTACGGGCAAGGGGTGTTCCGATGCATGTCGGTCACGAGTCTCCTCCCGGCCGGTAGGCGTCCCGGTCCTGCTGAAGACGCCACAGGTCCTGCATCAGGCCGGGTCGGCCAATCAGTTCGTGGAAGGTGCCGCTCTGCACGACACGGCCTTTTTCCATGACGACCACGCGGTCGGCGACGGAGGTGTTGGCCAGGTTGTGGGTGACGAGCACCACCGCGCGGTCGCCGGTGAGAGCGCGGAGACCGGTGAAGATCCGGTGCTCGGCGCGGGGGTCCAGGTCGGAGGTCGGCTCGTCCATGATCAAGAGACCGGCATCGCGATGGATCGCTCGGGCGACGGCGATACGTTGCCACTGTCCCGGGGAAAGGGCCACGCCGCCCCACCACTCCCGAGCCAGGAGGGTGCCCATTCCGGAACGCAGGGTCTGGATCACGTCGTTGGCGCCGCTGGCGCGGGCCGCCGCGAGCACGGCTCGCTCGCCCTCCTTGCGGGGTTGGCCCAGATGAATGTTCTCCCGCGCGGTCATGGGCCAGCGGGCGAAGACCTGCGGAACCACCGAGGTCTGTTTCCACATCGCCTGCGCCTCCAGGTCCGCGACGCCGACCCCGTCCCAGGTAACGGTGCCGGTGGTGGGCAGGTTGAGCCCCGACAGCAGCTTCATCAGGGTCGACTTGCCGGAGCCGTTCTCGCCGACCACGGCCACGATCTCTCCTTGGCGCACGTCGAAGTCGACGCCGCGCAGGGTGTCCCGTTCGGCCTCGGGGTAGCGGAAGACGACATCGCGAAGGGCGATGTGCCGCGGTCGGTCCGGGACGATGTCGCCGCGCTCCAGGCGTTGTCCCGCCGCTTCGGTGACGAACCGTTCCCAGTCGTCGAGGTACAGGCCGGTCCGGAGCAGGTCGCGGCCGTAGCCGACCAGGCCCTGCAGTCCGGTGCCCGCCGACCGCAGGGCGAAGATCGCCGTACCGGCGGACGCCGCGGAGATGCGTCCGGTCCCGAGCAGGAGCAACACCGCGCCCCACACCACCGCGGACACCAGTCCGGTGGCGACGGCGCCCACCACGGCGATCTTCGCCCGCTCCCAGGCCGCTCGGTCGTTGGTGGCCTCCACCCGCTTGGCGCTCGCCTTGTACTTGTCGAGGAGATAGGGGGCCAGGGTGTCGGTGCGAACCTGGTCGGCCTGTTCCTTGGCAATCAAGTGCCAGCGCAGCATGGACATCACCCGGCGGTCCTTGTGGGTGGCCACAACCGCCAGGTACGTAACGCGCTCGCCGCGGATCGCGGCCATGGCCTGAGGGACGGCCGCCAGCAGGAGCAGCGGTAGCAGAAGCGGATACAGGGTGGCCAGCACCACGCCTGCGGCAACGAGGGTGGCCAGGGAGGAGATGTAGTTCTGCGACTGCCCGATCATGTCCTGACTGACGTCCACGCCCCGTTCGGCCGCGTCGTATCTGTCGTTGAAGCCGGGGTGGTCGTAGGCGGCCTGTTCGGCGTTGGTCGCCGCCTCCAGCATCCTGTACTCCGCCTCGCGGCAGATCCGGGGCGAGAGCCGGTTGGACAAGCCCTGGATCACGATGCCCAGCAACGCCCGCAGGCCTGCTGCGCCGGCCAGTACCGCTACCGCCGGGACCGCCGTGCCGAGCCGACCGGGGTCGTGGGCGGTGTCGATGAGCACGGAGAACGCGGCCGTGGTGGCGAACAATCCCAATGCGGCGGACACTCCGGACACGAGCTGGCAGGCCAACAGCCACACGACCGCCGTGCGGTCGACCTCCCACGCCAGGGCGAACGTTCGGCGGATCAGCGACGGCAACCGGCGGGCCATGCTGCGGCCGGTCAGCAGCTCGGCCAACTCCAGGCTGTCGCCGCCCGGGTGGTCGAACGTCAACGTCTCCCGCGTCGGGGTATCAGCATCCGACTCCCCCGCGTCGGCGTCTCCACCGCGCAGTCGGCCCGTGGTTTCCGTCATGCCCCGCTCCCCTTCTCAACAGGACGTTCGGCCGGCATCCGTGCGGCCCTCCCGGGCAGTGCCGCGCCCACGTCACCGACGGCGGGGACCATGCGCAGCCGGGCCTTCGTGGCGTCGTACGCGATCGGATCACCGGGGAGTTGGAAGTGCACGGCGAGCCGGACGCCGGCCCGGTAGGTGTCGAGTCCGGCCCGGCAGTAGGCCACCATCGGTGCCGGCAGCGCGTCGAGGCGGCACCAGCCCATCGCGTCGCACACGGCCGGTTCCATGACCTGCGGCGTGCCGTGCCATCGCCGGACCTCGAAGAAGAATCCGACCCGGGCGCCCCCTTCCGGGCTGCGATGGTGCACCGTGGCTGCGACGCGGACATCGGCCGGGTCGACGAGAACGCCGGTCTCCTCCGTCGTCTCCCGCAGGAGCGCGTCGACGACGTCCTCGTGCGGGCCGTCCAGGTGGCCCGACGGGAGATGCCACAGGCCCGACGCATACACCGCCCCCGCTCGCCGCGACAGCAACACCTGCGGCCCAGCGGCGCCGTCGCGGCGCAGGATCAAGTGGACGTCCACGGGCTCCACGTGTCGGTCCGGCGCGCTCAATTCTCACCCCCCGACGGGCCGGCGTCCGGGTGAGCGCACTTCGGCCCAGCCCTGCGACCGGCGGTCGTCGCTGCTTGATTCGGGGCGGTGGTCTTCGGTGGGCGGGTCGTCGGCGCCCCGGTAGTTCGGTATCCAGGCGACGGAGGAACGGTCACAGGGGCGGGTGGTGCATGCTCGCTCACGGGCGGGAGACCTCTCTGCGCGGACGGGGCACGTGCTCGGTGTCAGGTCCAGCCGAGCTCGGTATACAGGCGGCCGGCTCGAATGGCTTGGATCGCGGCGCGCGTGTAGGCAACGGTCGGGTCCGGCAGGTCGTCGGGGTGCCACCATCCCCAGCCGAGGCACTTGTCGGGTTCGAGGACTTCGGGTGTGCCCGTCCACCGCCGGGCCCTGAAGATCATCTGCAAGCGGGGGCGGGTGCCCGGCGGCTCCATGAGGTGGACGGCGTGTGCGAACTCGATGTCGTCGGGGTGGATCAGCAGTCCGGCTTCCTCCCGGGCCTCGCGCACGAGGCAGGCGACGGCGGACTCCTGCTCGCAGTGCCCGGCCAGGAAGTGGTGGGTCGAGGGCGCGTATACGGAATCGGGGTGCCGCAATCCGAGCAGAACCCGCCCCTGGGAATCCTCCAGATAGAGGTGGGCGCCGACGACGTTCAGAACTCCACCCGTACCGGACCCGACGCGCCGGTTCGGTGTCGTGGCGCCTTCCTCGCCACTCATCGAGACGCCCCCGATGGTCGGCAAAACCCGGCTTCAGCCTGCGGTCTCCTGATCGCGCCGTCGGTACGAGCCGGATCAGAAAGGGCTGTGTATGGGAGGGGAAGACACGGACTCGAATTCATCACGCAGAGTGTAGAGATCCCTACCGACAGACATCATGGGGTCGAGGAGGAGGCCCGGCATTGTTGTCCGCGACGACACGATCGTCCGATGGGCACGTCAAAAGCTGCCTGCGGAGTGCACTCTCGGCCGCGTCCACGGCCCCGGCAAGGGCATGTGCGTGGACTGCGGCGAGACTTCCGGCACCGAGCCCCGATGCGGTCAGTACGGCTTGAAGTTCCCGCGTCTGCCCGCCGCTCAGGCGGGAACGCAGCGGGCCGTGGGTCAAGATGTCGCGGGCGGCGTAGGCGTCGAGGACGGCGACATCGACGAGAGCGTCCCGCACGAGGGCGGCGTCGGAGTTCATGGATTCGCGGCACAGGTCGAGCGCGGTGAGCCCGACTCGGGCTTGGAAGGCGGCGGTTGCCGGGTCGGGTGGGGCGATAACCGGGAGTACCTCCATCAGGGCAAGGTCAGGCTCGGGTTGCCGGGGCGGGCAGCAGGCTCGCAGGAGGGCCGCGACGGCGTTCTCCCACGGTTCGGCGGGGACGGTCGCTTCGATCATGGCGCGGGCCTGACGGTCGAGGCCGCGTTCCATCATCGACATGATCATGATCTGGCGGCCGTCGAGCAGCCGGTTGCCGAGGCCGCGGTATGCGGCCATGGTTTCGGCGGCCTCGGTCCATCGGCCTATCCGCGCCAGAGCCCTGGCACCGTCGATCAGCACCGTCACCCACAGTTCCTCGCAGACTTTCCGGTGGTCCGCGTCCGTGCCGGTCAGCAGTGACAGGTCGACCGCCTGGTCTCGGATTTCGGTTGTACCGCGCCGTTGGGCGGCGCGGTACAACCGCCCGAGGACCTCGTAGGCGCCTTCCCCGTCACCTTCGCGGATCAATAGTCGGGCGATGTTCACCACCGGCATGAGCGCCATCACGGCGATGTCCCCGGTGAGGCGTCCGGCTTCGGCGAAGACGCGGTGCTGCCTCCAGCACAGTTGCGCGGCCAGGTCGGGCATCCCGACGTCGGACGCGACCAGCGCGGCGTAGTTGAGGACCCCACTCGCGCGGGCCACCAGGACGCGATGGCCTGCATCGGCAGGCGGGATGGCCAGCGCGGTGAGTTCGTTGATCCGCTCGCCCAGGGGTAGCCCGGGTGCCTTGGGCCGGCGCACGAGGGGGATGCGGGCTGCAATGGGGGGAATCATCGGCTCAGCTCCTGCGTGGCCAGTCGACGACGAGGCGGCTGTTGGGCTTGTCGATGACGAAGCGCGGTTCGGCGGCGATGAGTTGGTCGCGGGCGTCGCCGACGGCCATGCGGAAGCCGGGTTCGGGCGCGGTGTTGCCCCAGCCGCGGTCCCACTCGCCGATCTCACGGGAGACCTGCTCGGCGAGCGTGGCGGCGCGTGGGCCGTGGCCAATGGCGCCGATCTCCCAGAACCTGCCTTGCTCGTCCTCGCCTTCGCGCACGGTCAGGTACGCCAGGGTGTCCTCGTCGAGCGCGGCCATGGAGCCCCATCCGAAGTGCGGGGTGAAGCCGGGGCGGGATCCGGGCATGCGGGACAGGCCGTTGGGCAGTACCGACGCCAGGTACAGGTACAGCCACTCCCACGGGTCGCCCTGGCGGAACTTCACGCCGGAGTAGACCTTGGCGGAGGGGGCGTCGAGGACGGTGCGCATCGCGTCGCGGTCCACGTCCTGTTCACTGAAGGTCTCCAGGCGCACATTCCCTTCACCGGCCATGGGTACGAGGGTGTAGACGTCGTCGCAGACGCCCTTGCGCAGCGGCACGAAGGTGGCCATCTCGCACGAGACGGTTTTCCAGGTCCGGCCGTCGCGTTCGAAGGCGAAGCTGCGGGAGATGCTGCCGCGGATGCGCATCGGGAGGACCAGGCGTCCGCCGGGGGCGAGTTGGTCGAGGATCCGCATGGGCACGTCGCCGGCGCCGACGGTGAAGTGGATGCGATCGAAGGGCGCGTGTTCGGGCAGGCCGGCTGCGCCGTCGGCCAGGACGACGCTCACGTTCGAGGCTCCGGCCTGCGCGAGGTTCTTCCGGGCGCGGTCGACGAGGTCCTGGTCGACGTCCACGGTCCACACGTGGCCGTCGGGGCCCACGAGTTGTCCGAGCAGATGGGCGTTGTAGCCGGTCGCGGCTCCGGCTTCCAGGACCTTGTGGCCGGGCTCGGCGCCGAGTTGCTCGATCTGGGTGGCGACGATCGAGGGTGCGGAGATGCAGGAGATCATCTCGCCGCTGTCGTCGTGCTTGATCGGCACCGCGTCATCCACGTATGCGGTCTGAAGGTCGACACCGGGAAGGAACCGGTGCCGCTCGGTGTCCCGGAAGGCGGTGACGACGGCGCAGGTGTGCAGGTGGCCGCTGTCGACGAGGCGATTCACGAGCGCTTCGCGCAACTCGGCGGGGTCGGTCGCGGGGCTCAGGGTGCTCTCCATCCGAGTGAGGGTAGGGGCCGGAGAGGTGTACCGGCCGGTGGACACGTCCGCCTCATCCGCACCGGTGAAAGCGACTTGCCGGCCCAGCCATGCCGTCGCCGCCTGCTCGTCGACGGGCACACCGGCGCGGTTGAGGGCGAAGACCGCGTGATGCGCGAGTACCGCACGCAGCCCCCGCGTCAGTCGCCCAGCGGCGGCCAGTCGTGCGAGCCGAAGGCCCGCGTCCTCGAACGCGGCGACGCGCTCGGCCCAGCCGGGCTCCGCGTCCGGTCGCCGGGCGGGGTCGGCGTTCATCAGACGCCGCATGGCCGTGATCGCCCGCTCGCGTGAGAGGCCGGTGGGCGCGATCACAGTCGGCCGCAGGAAGCCGAGCTTCGCCCAGACATCGCCGACCTCGAAGGGGTCCAGGCCGGCCGCCCGGTTCAAGCCGGACAGCAACAGGACGCAGCGTTCCCTGGCGCCCGAGGTACCGATCTCGGCCAAGGCGGCACGGCTGTCCGCGCAGAACACGTCGTGCGCGACGTCCATGCCATGGGGGCCGCCGAACGCTTCGATCTCCGGCTCGTAAACGCCGCCGACCCAGCCGTCGACCAGCCGGTCGGTGACGAGCTCGTCCAGCAGGCGGGCTGCGGACTGCTCAGTACGTAGCCTCACTCCCCCGTCCTTGCGTAGGAAGTGGAACCGCTGGTCGTGTAGTACGCATGACAGTGCCCGGGCGGCCTCTGGGCTCGCTCCGGCGTTTCCCGGAAAGGACACGGTGGCGTGCCACCAGCCGTTCTCGGTGGTGATCGGAAGGTGCTCGTCGTCGATGTCCATGGTCGTGGGCGCTCCTGGGTGGTAGGGCTCGGGGCGGATGAAGGCGGGTCACGAGATCAGCAGGGCGCGGGTCCAGCCGGTGGTGTTCGTGCCGTCGAGTGCCAGGCTCGCGCCGGCTCGGCCCTCCATGAAGCCGGGCCTGGACAGCGCGTTCGCTTCGGCGGCCAAGCGCTTGTACAGGTCTTCGATCAGCGGCGTGAACGGGGCCGGATCAGCGCTGTCTTCGGCGATGGCACGGGCGAGGGTCAGCAGGCCGGCCCAGCCGTGACACAGCGAGGCATCGGTGATCCGTTCCAGGCGTTGCGGCTCAGTCAATGTGCTGACGAAGGTGTCCTCCGCGGCACGTCGGCCGGCCTGGTCGCCGAGGGCGATCGCGGCCAGTTGCCGAGTGCGGGCGATGCCGGGTTCTCCGTAGCACCACGACGGTCGAGCGGCGTCCGGCGCGGGCGGCTCGTCAAGGGACAGTTGGTCGCGGGTGATCCAGTAGCAGTGGCCGTACTTGTCCAGCGAACGGGCGAACACCTCGATGGCGTCCCGCTGCCCGGTCACTTGGACGCCGTGCCGGGCGGCGAGGGACAGTACGGCCAAGGGGCCGGCGATGCCGTGCGCGACACCGTTGTTGCCATGGCCGCCGCGCATCTCCTCGCCCCCGGGACCAGTGTTGGACCACCAGCCGGGCAGCTCCCGGCCGTCGACGGGGACCGGCTGCGACAGGGAGACCAGGTAAGCCAGCACCTCCCGCAGCAGCGACGGGGCTCCGTCGCGGGTCAGCAACAGCACGCCGAGCCCGCTCAGGCCCCGGATGAGATCGAACTCCGCGAGATGCGGCAACGCCCCGCCGGCGTTCCTCCGACGGGCTGCGGCCAGCCGGGTGGTGACAACGCGGTCGACAGCGCGTTGCACGTGGCGGTCGGCACGCCCGGCGCAGCCGAGGACGAACTCCAGCGCCGGGGCGCCGTGGAACAACGACGCGTTACGCCCGGCGCTGACCCCACCTGCGACAGCCTGCGCCAGGCTGCGTCGCGCGGAGGCAAGGTCAGCGCGTTCCAGGTGCAGCAGCGCCATCCCCAGCGGGCCTTCGGAGAGGTCCTGCGTCCTGGGCGCGGTCGTCGCCTTCATGGCCGTGCCCGGAGCGGAACGACGATGCTGTGGGCGCGTCCACCGAGCCAACTGTCGGCATCCGGTGGCGGTGCGTCGTGCAGGACGGCAACGCCGGTCGGGGCCGCGGCGAGGTGGGTGCGTAGCACGTCCAGATGCATGTCGTGGCGCAGGTCGAGCGGCAACTGCTGGTCGTCTTGGACCAGGAGCACGCGCTCCGGCACGCGGAACCGGTGCATCCAGCCGTGCAGTTTCTCCGCCCACTCGTCGTGTGTCGCGGTAAGGGCGGGCAGGTTCCGGGCGGGCAATTTCCATCGTGCAGGCGCGAGGATGGAACGCCGGTAGTGCAGTGCGGGGGTGAACGGGAGGATCCAGGCGGCGCCCCAATCGAACCACGTCACCTGCGGAGTTCCGGCGCGGCCGATCTCGGCCAGGAATCGAACCAGCGGTGGGGTGTAGTTGTTCCACAGGAAGTTGATCGCGGTCGGCGCGAGCAGTTCCAGACGCTTACCGGTGGCGACCTCGGCCAGGTGGAGTCGGCCGTCACGGAATCCGACGACCAGATCGGACGGTAAGAGCACGCCCCTTTCCCGGGGGCGGAATTCCCCGACGCTGACCAGACGAGGCAGGACCTGAGGAGCGCGGGTGAGCAGGTCGGCCGGAACGCGGGCGGCGTGAAACGACAACTGGGCCGGCTCCGCGCCGGGTTCGACCGTGGGCAGGTCGGCATACGTCGAGCCGGTGGGCGGGATCAGGTGCCAGAAGCGGCCCGTCATCGACCCGGCCGCGCGGGAGACGGCGGCCACGCGAAGACGGAAGTCCCCACGATCCAGGGCCCGCGTGGAGGCGGCCTGGACCTGGACGCACAGTTCGAGATGAGGAGGGGTGTGCGTTCGCCGGCCCGCCGCCGCCTCCAGCCTCTCGATCATCGCGCCGCAGAGCACGACCGACCTGTTGCCCTCGACGGCTGCGGTGCAGGCCAGTTCCAGAAGCAGCCGATCGCGCCGAGTCATCGGTCGAGGCGGCTCCGAAACGTGGTCGAACCCCTCGGGGAAGCCCAGACCCCGGTCGGGATCCGTCACCAGCTCCAGCGGAGCCTCGACGTTCTCGCCGAAGCGGTCGGCGAACCGTTCGACATAGCGGCGCCACGCCTCGGTGCCCGTCGGGTGGGCGGCGAGCCTGGTCAGGACGGTCGCGGCGGTTTCCGCTTCCGTCTCCACCGCCGTCGGCAGCCGGACTGTGGCGTCCAATCGCAGGTCCGGCGCCGCCGTGCGGTTGCGGGCGCTCCGGCGCAGGTCGGGTGGCAGGGTGTCGGTGGGGTCGACGACGGTGGCAGGTGCGCGCAGCAACGACCGCAACAGCCGCACCCGCAGGAGTTGTCCGAGCAGCCCGGTGCGATCGCGCTCCTTGGTGCTCGGGAATTCGGCGGTGAGCTTGTCTACCAGTGCCGAGTACCGGATCGGCGACCGAGCCGCGTCCAGGACCATCGCGACCGCGGGTGTCATCGCAAGTGAGAACTCCAAGGCGCCTTCGGACGGGATGAGTACGCGGCCGTTTCGCACACGTGCCAGGTTGTTGGCGCACACGTCGATGTCGGCCATCCGCGCGTCGTCGGCTTCCCAGGCGCTGATCGCGGCATCCAACGCCACGGGGTCCGGCCGGGTGACGATCCGATGCCGGTCGCCGAAGCGTGCCTGTGCCACGTCGCCGAACTCGATCGGGGCCACGCCGGCGAACAGGCCGAACGGGGTGGAGCGGTGCGTGTACCTGATCGCGTACCGAGCGGTGGCCAGAGCCGCCCGGCGCACCCGGCGCACCTTCGCGGGTCGCCCGTCGAGAATCGCCCTGACCTGGCGCGCCAGATCGGGACTGGCCTCGGACACGGCCTGCCGGAATGTGTCGTCCGCCCACACCGCGGCCAGCCACGCGCGCCAGTCTCCGAGCCGACCTGCCGGCCCCGGCCAGGGCGGCATGTCCGGTCCTGCGAGGTTGACGGCGGCGCGTAGCATTCCTTCGCCGAGGCCCACGTACAGGTTGTGCCGTATGCGCGTCATCACCCGCACTCCGTTCTTGGAGGGGCGTGGGCCTGGACGGACGGCTCCGTCCGGGCCCACACACCCGGATCGGCTCAGGGCTACGAGGTGGTGCAGGCGCTCGGGCAGGAACTCCCGCAGTTGTCACCGGTGGTGCACATCAGCACCGTCTCGGTCGCCGGAGTGTTCTCGATGATGGTGATGTCGAGCCGGAATGGGTCGTCGGCTTCGTCGACGACATCCGCCTGGGGCGGCTCGACGCTCGACGCGATGCTCTGCGTGCTCATCTGTGCTCCTGATCCTTGTCGGAGGAACCCTGGTGGGAACATCGGGCGGCGGTCCGGTGCCGGCGCGTGGCCTGCCTTCACCGGCCCCAGGCTTCCGCAACGCCCGCTGGAGGACTCGGATCACCCGCGCAGGCATGGCGGGCGGATGGGCGATGACCTTCGCTTTATGTCCCGAGACGAGCACACACCGCCACCGAACGGGAGACAATGGCGTTGCCCGATCCAGCACCGATCCCAAGCAGGGAGAGGCCGTCCTCGATGTCCGAACAGCTCCGTGACGCCATGCGGGAAGCACGCAGGGCATCCGGCATGGTTTGGGCAAGACTCGCACGTGAAGCGGGGTTCGGCGAGGCGTACCTGCGCAATGTGGAGAACGGGAACCGATCGGTGACTGCCGCCGTTGCCGCCGCCTACGACAGGGTGCTGGGCACCGGCGGCACCTTTGCGGCGGCGCTCCACGAAGCCGGTTCGACGATCGGCAGGGACGTGCCGTGGGACCGGCCGGAAAGCCTGGCGGTTCTCGCCGAACTGTTGAATGGAAGCAACGTGGATCGCAGAGGTTTCCTGACGGCCGGGGCGGCACTTTCCGTTTCAACGAACAGTTGGTGCAAAGCCCTGGAGCCGGTCCGGACAACCAGGACACCCACGAAATTTCCCAGCGGGCCAGCCTTGTTGGCCCATGTGGAGAGCCGTCTTGCTCACTTGAGGCATCTGGATGACGAACTCGGAAGCGGCCAGGTGTGTCAACTGGCGCGTGGCGAGCTGACATTGATCGTGCGACTGATCAAGTCGGGGCGCTACGACGCATCGACCGTGGGGCACCTGTACTCCACGGCGTCCGAAGCGGCTCGGCAGGTGGCGTGGAACGCGTTCGACCAGGGCCACCCCGGCGTCGCCCAGCGCTTCTTCGACGCTTCCCTCCGAGCCTCCGCCGAGGCCCGGGATCCGATCAGCGGCGCGTACGCGCTCTCGTTCGCCGCAGTCCAGTGCTACTCCACTCCCGGACAGGCGGGAAGAGCATTGTCGCTTTTGGAGACGGCGCAAGAGCAGGTGCAGTGGAAGGCGACTCCGCGCATGCACGCGATGCTGGCCGCCCGCACCGCTCGGGCGCAGTCGAAGACCGGCGCCAAGAGGGAGTGCGCGCACCAACTCCAGGTCGCTCGTGCCGCGTTGGACAAGGGAACTCACGACGACGATCCCAAGACCCTCTACTGGGTGGACTACGGCGAGATCGAAATGATCGCCGGTTCGGCCGCCCTGCAACTCGGCGACCCGGCCGAGGCGGTACGCCGCTTCGAGGCCGCTGCGACAGCGTCGTACCCCGGCGACGACGAATACCCACGAACTCACGCCATCTACCTGGCTCGCGCCGCCGAAGCGCACCTTGCCATGCACGACCTGGACGCCGCGGTCGCCAAAGCGCGCAACGCGGCCCGATGCCTCGGCTCGGTGGACTCCGCGCGCTCGGCCTCCGAACTGAAGGGACTTCGCAATCAGCTGGCGGCACACACCGCGCACGCAGCCGTACGCGAATTCCTACAGGTCGGGTAGACCGAGCATTTCCCGCAGACGGGAGGCCACGACCTCCTCGTCAAGTGCCAACAGCGGCGTGATGCCGAGCCTGTACGCGGCAGCGAGATTCCCTTCACTGTCGTCGATGAACAAGCATCGCCCGGCCGGCACACCGAGCTTGTCGAGCACCAGGTGAAAGATGACGGGATCGGGCTTGCGCACTCCGTGATCCGCAGAGAACACCACCTCGTCGAAGGTGTTGTGAAGGTCGAACCCCGCATAAGGGTCGTACGGTTCCCGCCCGAGACTGTTCGACAACACCGCAGTCTTAATCCCGGCGGCCCGCGCCTGCCGCGCCACTTTGAGTACGTGGTAGGCCGGGAAGGCATCGTGGAGATAGCGGGCGAGCAGGTTTTCAGGCGCGACGTCGATCAGGGCGCCAAACCCCTCGTTCCAGTCACTCTGGCTGATCGCGCCGAGCTCGAGCTGCCGGAAGAGCTCCTGCCCTCGCGGGTCGGCCCAACCACGAAGGAACGTCCCCCGCGCGATCTTCTCCCGATCCTCGAAGGAGGAGATCACCTCGACCATATTGAAGGTCAAGACCCCGAAGAAGTCGAAGATCAGGCCGCCGTACTTGGGCTCCGCGGTTTTCGCCATCCTCAAAGCCTACGATCCGTACGGAAGTTGCGGCACCGCCACGCGCACGTTGTCTGCGGCCTGCGGCAGTGCGTGCCCGGGCGCTGCACGCCGGCAGCTGTGTGATTCCGCTATGTGATCCTTTCGCCAGTACGGGCAGCATCATCTGCATCCCGCCCGTAGCAGGATTCACCCCGTCCCTTGCCAGGTTCCGTTCCGTGCCCGGACCACCCCAGGCCCGCTTCTCTACCTGGCCCGTCTCGGTCAAGGACGTGATTGTCGACCACGAAGACCGCGTCCTGCTCCTGTGCAACGAATGCCAGGAGTGGGAACTCCCCGACGGACGCCTGGAACTCAGCGAAAAGCCCGACGAGTACATCGTCCGCGAGATCGCCGAGGCGGGCCCTGCTCGGCACATGGGCATACCGGCCCATCCCTCCACCACCTCACCGGAGTCCTCGACCCAACCCCGGCACACCGTGTGGTCCGACGTATTCGTCGTCGCCAGCGAATCCTTTGACGGAGTCCGGCTGCGCCTGGCAGCGTCCGCGCCCGGCACCTGCCGAATCGTGGCCGACCTCACCGCCGTCGACTCCGGCCGCTGCACACCGGCCATCGCATCCCGCAGCGCCCCCTCCCTCGCCTACTTCAGGTGCGCCGCGAAGACGGCAAATGAGGCCCCACACGCTGGGAGCTTGACGCCCATGCCCACGGCCCAGGGGGCACGACCTCGCCCAACGCATGTGCGACCGAATCCGCGCCTGGAACGACAACCGCGGACGTCAAACCCCGTATTACCGTCTACCCGGTGAACGCCCACGATGCCACCGCGCCCGCCAGTGGTGCGATCACCAAACACTTCTCCGAACTGTCCGTCGTCCGCTCGTCTCCCCTTGGCCCGGCCACCTTCGAGGGGACACCCCCTCACGCACGAGCATGTCCGCAGTACGCCCCGTTTCCGTCTTCAGACTCAGCGGAGGCCATACGCCGCTTCAGGCCGCGGCAGGGGCGTCGTACCCCGGTATCGACGAGTACCTGGAGCCCGTGATCTACGTGGCCCATGCTGCCCTTGACCCTGCCCCGGGTCTCAAGGAGTGCGCTAGACAGATGGCTGTCGGGATCAATGGCCCACCCTCCGCGTCCTGCATGCCGTCGCCGCCCTTGATAACCGCTGCCATGATGGACCGCAAGACCTCCCTGAGGGTGCCCGCAAGGTCGTTCAGGGGAGATGACCTGGTAGTCGCTTTTCCGGGGACACGCGTCATGGGGAGGCATCCCCGCGACACCCTGAACGTACCCGGTCGTGACATCGGGAAGCTGGCGTCGGAACAATGCATGGCAACGGGTAGTTGCGTTGTACGGCAGGCATTTCGACGGGCTGGGGGGACATGCCGACCGAGATCGCGATATGGCGGATGGACGACGGGGGACGACCAGAGCGCTTGCGGTCGGCGAGGATGCCTCTGGAGCGCGACCTCGAGGATGTGATCGAGGCAGAGCCGGACGTCCTCGGTGAACCCGTCCTGCTGATCGGGCGACAGGTGCCCACCGCCCACGGAGGGTTCGTCGATCTCCTCGCCGTGGACGAGGAGGGTGGTCTGCGCGTCCTGGAGCTGAAGCGCGACCGAGGAGCGCGAGAGGTGATCGCCCAGGCCTTGGACTACGCGTCGTGGGCGGCGACGCTTTCCCACACGCAGATCCTGAAGCTGTTCGCCGACTATCGCGGCGGCGACACGACGTTCGAGGCCGCGTTCGAGGAGCGGTTCGGCACGTCCGCGCCCGAGGAGCTGAACGCGGCACATCGCGTGACGATCGTCGCGGCGCGCCTGGACGAGGCCACCGAGCGGATCGTCGGCTATCTCGCGGATCTCGGTGTACCGGTCAACGCCGTCTCCTTCCACTACTACGAGGACGACGACCGGCGTTATCTCGCCCGAACCTGGCTGCGCGACGAAGCCGAATCCGTACCCGCGCCCCGCGTCGGCAAGTCCGCGACGCGCGAGCCCTGGAACGGCATCGACTGGTACTCCGCGATGGGCGAGGAAGACGGCACCCGGTCGTGGGACGACGCCCGCAGGTTCGGGTTCATCTCCGCTGGCGGCGGCAAGTGGTACTCCCAGGGACTGCGCCGACCGCGGCCGGGACAGCGGATCAACCTCCACATCCCGAAACTCGGGTACGTGGGCATCGGCGAGGTGTGCGGTGAGCCGACCAGGTTCGCCGAGGCCGTTCTCGGAGACGGGACGGTGCGCCTGGCCGAACAGCAACTCGTGGGGAGGTACCGCCACACCGGCGACGAGAACGACCCCGACGTCGCCGAGTACGTACTGCCGGTCCGCTGGCTCAAGACGGTCGACCGAGCCGAAGCCGTCTGGGACAGGGGCATGTTCGCCCTGCAGCTTCCGATCTGCCGACTGACCAACGCCACGACACTCGCGATCCTGAACAACAGATTCTTCCCGGAGTCCGTCACGCCGTGATCGGCAGCCCGTCGCGGCGCATCGGCGAGAGTCGGGTTTCCGGGGCCACACCGTGCTCCTCCAGGTCGTCACTGCCCCCTCGTCCCGCTCCAACGCACGCCGCGCGCCGCTGCCGTGACCAACCGTGCGCTCTCAACAGTCGCCACACGCTGGACGGCGACGCATACACAACCCCGGTGACCTGCGTGATCACCCGCCCGACCCGCGCGAGCGTCCAGACCTGCCCCGTGAACCCCGCCGCCTCCGGACCGGCCTCCAGCACCGCCCCAACCTCGGCGAACCCCTCGTCCGACGCACGACGCCGGGCACCCGGCGGCCCGGCCGAACGCAACGCGTCCGCTCCACCGTCCAGCCAGGCGCGATGCCACACCGACACCACCTGCGACACACCCCTCCGCAAACCAACCAGCAGCTCGCAACCGCGACTTCTCCCGGTGCTCCTGCTCGACCGGGGACATCCCCGAACTCCCCATACAACGGATATGCTCATATTTGACATACTGTCAACCGAATCCGGAAACCTCAGTAGCTGTCCAACGGTCCCTCGTACATCAGTGACGCTCGTCCGTCTGAGAACGACCATCCCCTTCGTCGAAGACGTGTACGTCATCCGCCGTGATGTCGTGGATCTCCCAGCCCTGTTCCCCCAATGCCTCCAGGTAAGGAAGGGCATGGTCTCTCAAAATGGCCATGGCCAACAGATGTGTGGGACGGGTCGCACCTACGAAGACGAGTTGCGCGATGTCTCTTTCCCTCGCGGTGAGTGACGTTTCTGCCATCGGCTCGCCGTTGACGAGGGTGGGGAGTACTCCTTGGAGGACGTAGTTCTTGCCCGTCGCGTCGAGGCATTCGAGGATAAGCGTCGCACTGTGAGTCTCGCCTTTGCTGTTCTGGATCGTTCCGGCGTACAGCCCTGGAGTGTTGGGGCCAGCCTTCTGGGGTGCTGTCTGGTCGAGGTGCTCCGCAGGGACGACGAATTCGAGCAGTTCGGTGGGATACGTCGCCGGGGTCCATCGGCGGTCAGTGATCTCTTCGAGCAGGGCCTGTAGACGCTCTGTTAATTGGACCCAGGTGTCCTTGTCTCCGAGATCTGCTTCAAGGAGAGAGACGAACAATGCCCTCAGTCGCCAACCCTGCTCGCCGGGAGCCCGTTCGAGATGTGCGAGCACAGGGGGGCGGAGCCTGTCACCGTGCTCGTTGCGGCTGTCGACGTGCCTGAGGAGCGCACGGGCGGCTCCCCAAAGGTAGTCGACTGCCTTCGCTGCGTCGCCCCCGGCATTCCAGATCACCTGGGCTTCGCGAGCGGCCGTGATGAAACCGCCAGCACCCTCGGATCGACCCGGGGCAGCGAATCCGGGGACATAGCAGGAGATCGATTGCGGCCTCTTCTTCGATCGTCCGGGGGCCTTGCGCGAGCCCAGAACCTTGGGGGGAAAGCGCGTCCTTATCTCTAGTGGGATACGTTCGGTGGTGAGGCGCTCGAACGTGGGCACCACGTCAGTGACGGTCCTGTCGTCGAAGATGATCAAGACAAGGAAGCCGTCTGGTCCCGAACCGATGATCTCTTGGCGTCTGTTAACCGTCAGAGCACTTGCGACGCGTGCGATTTGCGGCCCGAATCGACGACTCACCGAGAGATCCCGTGAATCGAGCTCGGGAAAAGATCCTTTTCCTCCCGGAGCATCGCCGAGGATTCGCTGGTTTACATCGCCGACGCGCTGCAACACAGTCCGGTCGGAGGTGAAGAGTGTGGCCAGGAGTCTCTGTTGCATGGCGCTGGTGTCCTGCATTTCGTCCAGCAGGACGAAAGGGAAACGAATTCTGGCGGCCTCGATAAGAGACGGATTGTTGGACAAGTATCGCGCGGCGAGAGCGAACATGTCTTCGTATCGGAAAACTCCGCGCCACGCGAGGGCGTTCTTGAGGTGAGAGAGCTGCGCGCTGCTGGTCGCCGATGGACTGAATGGCATGGGCTCGACACGGAGCGCGCCGTGCTCGAAGACGAACCTGGACTCTGTGAGGATTCTTTCGCCGTCGTTTCGGTGTTCCAATGCGGCTCGTAGGGTGGCGTATTTCCATTTGTGCACGAGCCGTTTAGCCGCTGCAGCGTAGGCATCGTCGTCGATCGCGCTCACTGCCACCCCGCGTGCCCGTAGGTCCGGAAGAGCGAAGAAGGTGTGAACGAATGACTGGATCGTCCCGATGAAGTGCGGATGCCGGCCGAGGTCCCGCCCCGCCGGCAACACCGAAATCCGATCTCGGATCTGGTCCCTGGCCGTGTTCGTGTGCGACAACACGCACAACCCTTGCGTCGTGGACGTCCAGGCATCCGCGATCAGGCAAAGTTTGAGACCCACAAGGCTGGTCTTCCCGGCTCCGGGGGCGGCCTGCAGGTCGAACGATGTGGTGCTGCGGATGAAATCCCACTGCTGGTGATGGGAGATCGTCAGGCCGAGTCGGCGGGCGCATAGTTCGACGCGTTCGGTCGCAAAGGCGTCGGCGGTCCAAGGGTTCGTCACGAGTCAGGTCGGTCCGCACAGGTGGTCCAGGGCCCGGCTCAGGTAGGCCGGGAGGTCGGTCGTCGCCAATGTGGTGCCCTTGAGTAGTCGAGCAGCGTGCTGCGCGGCAACTGCCTTGCTCGCCTTCCCCGCTTTCAAGGGGCGATAGATCTCGAAGGCGACGGCGCTCAGGGCCAAGCCGCGACGTTTCCAGTCTTCGATCTGTTCCCTCGCCATCTCTTCCACTGCGGCGAGTTCGTCGTCAGTAAGCCATCCATGTTTCGCTTTCCGGGCGGACTCGACTGCTTGATGCATGACCTCGGCAAGGGTCCAGGAAGCCGCAGCGAGGTCGTATTCCAACGTCCACAGATCGGATACGAACGTACGGACGGGCCCTCCGTCGTCCACCATCAACTTGCCAAGATGATCGGAAATCTGCTGAGGGGTCATACTCGAGGCGCGCGGAAAGTTCTCCCCCACCATGTCGTCGGGAATCCCGTCCGGAGCCAGGTCTCGGTCGGTGATGCATGCCACCCTGACGGCGAGTTGCCGGGTTCCCTCACGCTGCAAGATGCGGCTGAACCGGAACAGGCGGACGCTGCCGACGTTGACGATGCTCACCCCGGCCTCACCGAACGAGCGCCCCGTGGCCTTCGCCAAGGCGGGCAGAAGGAGATTCTCGGCGTCCCCTTCCACGACGGCTACCCCACGCGCGAAAAAGAGGTTCGCCTTGGTCGCGTCGAGGAAGCGGGACAGGAACGCGTAGTCGGACGCGTCGAGTTTCGTCTGCCCGGGCGTCAGGGGGAACGTGGATCCGCGTGAAACGATCGTGATGCGTTCCACGGGCAGCGAGGCGGCGATATGCGGGCTGTGCGTGGTCAGGAGGACCTGCACCGCGGCACCCGGCGCCTCTGCCTTCTCGGTGAGTAGATCCATCACCCGGCTCTGGAGTTGCGGGTGCAGGTGCGCCTCTGGCTCCTCGATGAGTAGCAGGGGAGCCATTTCGCTGTTTCCGAGCAGGAGAAGTTCGGCGCCCATGAACAAGGCGTTGTTGTATCCCAAGCCGCGCCTTGTCCACCACCTGGTGGCCGCGTCCGCAGAGAACTTGAGTTCCAGGCGTTCCAGCGCACGCGGCAGTGTGGCGTCGCTGGACACGCCGATCTCGCTGCTGAGGTCATCCTTGCCGATGCCGAACTTGCTCAGGTAGTTGTCGTTGATGTCGTCACGTACACGCGACACCGCTGGGTTGAGCCCGATGTGGTGTTCGGCTCGTTTGAGGATCCCGACCAGCGTCGTGGCGGTGTCGGCCTCCGTGTCGAAGTCGCTTTTGCCTTCTTTCCGCATTGCCGGGTAGCTCGCCAGGATTTGCGAGAGCCTGGAGTTGCGTCCGGAGCGCAGCTCGCTCTCGGCGTCTCGCAGTGGCTTGAGGTAGGTGGCCTTCAGGAGCTCTCTCGCGGCTCCGTCCAGAGCCGGGCCGTCGCCCAGGGCTCCGGTCCTGGTCGTAACAGATATTCGCGACGGCTTCAGAGGATCCATGATCTGGGCTCGCAGGGTGATGCACAGGATGGCCTCGGCCCCTTCCCGCACTGTGAGCAGCTCCAGGAAGGTGGCCTTCTCCGCGTCGCTGAGCCCGTTGAAAGTGCAGGTGATCGAGAATCCGGGGGCGCGGCCGGGTCCACAGCAATGGAAGTCGTCTTCGCCGACACGGTAGAAGTCGGCGGACGTGGTGAGCAGGCACAGTCGAACCGCGTCGACGATCGCCGACTTACCGCTGTCGTTCTCGCCGACCAGCACGGTGACGCCAGCTTCCAAGACGACGTCCAAGGCCTCATGCGCACATACACCGACATCTTCGGCACACCCGAAGATACGAAAGTTTTCGGCGCGAACTCGCGCTAAATACACCTGAATCCCCCGAGAGGCGGCCCACTACCGCCCCTCCAGGGCGTGGGTGTGCGGGTCCCATCCCGGGACTCCCCTGCCCGAGACGGCAGAGCCAAGCCTACGACGGCCCGCAACACCGAATCGCCGACCACCGTCTCTGGCGTGTCGTCATTCGCTGACGATGGCCCACCGCGCTGTGCCTCACGATGGATGTCGGCTCCATAACGGTATGGGACCCGTCTCCCTGAAACCTTGACTCGAACACGTGCGCGAGGAAGGTTGAGCGTGTCCTGAAAGCCCTTAAATCGTTGAACCATTGACCCGGGTGCTGTAAGCCGCATCCGCGACACGCAGTCACCCCGAGGGGAGACAGGGTCAACATGGCCGACCACAGCAACATCGAATGGACCGAAGCAACCTGGAACCCCACTACGGGTTGCGATCGGATCTCTGTCGGATGCGACAACTGTTACGCACTCGCCCTCTCACGCAGGCTCAAAGCCATGGGCGCGGCGAAGTATCAGAACGACGGTGATCCGCGAACGTCAGGTCCCGGCTTCGGCCTGACAACCCACACGTCGGCGTTGGACGTACCACGCGGCTGGAAGGCTCCTCGTGTCGTATTCGTGAACTCCATGTCGGACCTCTTCCACGCACGGGTCCCGTTGCCGTTCATCCGCCGCGTCTTCGAAGTCATGACCGAAACTCCACAGCACACCTACCAGTTACTCACCAAACGGTCGCGGCGGCTGCGACGCCTCGCGGACAAACTCGAATGGCCGTCGAATGCGTGGATGGGTGTGTCGGTCGAGAACGAAGCGGCCATGACGCGTATCGACGACCTTCGCGAAGTACCGGCCGCAGTCCGATTCCTCAGTTGCGAACCGCTGTTAGGGCCTCTTCCCGAGCTGGACTTGACTCACGTCGACTGGGTGATCGCGGGCGGAGAATCCGGTCCCGGACACCGGACCATGGATCCGACATGGGTTTCCGCCATTCGCGATGCGTGCCGCGACGCCGAAGTTCCCTTCTTCTTCAAGCAATGGGGCGGCCGAACACCGAAGGCGAACGGTCGCCACCTGGAAGGGGCGCTCTGGGATCAGATGCCGCGCCGGGCAACGGCGGATTCGGTACCTAAGCGACAGGCGGTCTGACGGATTCGAACGCGATGTCCTCAGGAGCATAGAAGCGGACGATACCGTCGGCGGGCCACGGGGAACGGGCTTTGATCGGGTGCACGCGGATCGCGAGACCCTCGCTAGCCAAGCCGTCCAGCGCCTCGCGCAATTGACGCTCCACGAACCCCGCCTTCAGCGTCGAAGTGATCAGGCCGCCCATGGTCTGTTCGGACCCGGCGTGGTCGCGCAGCATACGCTCCAGCTCACCGACGTAGGACTCGCCAAAAAGGTCGGGTTGGTGCAGCGTCTCTGCGGCTGCGCCGGCGCCCGTGTAGGTGTCCAGTTTCCATGTGACCGGGTTCCAGCACTTCAGGCCCGCCTCGCTATGGGTGGCCAGGATGAGGTGATAGCGCGCGGTCTGCCTGGCTACTTCAATGGCGAACTGCCCGTACAGCAGCCCCTGCGCCTCGAGGGCGCGCCCGTACGCCCGAGCGAATGCGAGCTTACGGACGGCCGCCCCCTGCGCGGGGACTGCCGATCGCCATCCCTCGCCCCCGAAGTGACGATTCAACGCCGACGGCAGACTCTCCGATTCGCAGAACCGATGCATCTCGTCGGTAAAGCAAGTGAGTACAACCTCGTCATGTGGCCCTGCCACACACGCGAGCACCGCAGAGAATGGAACGCTGTTGATTTTGAAGGGGTCCAGAAGCCAGAGCACGGGACGCCGTGGGTCCGTACCGTGCGCCACCGCAGAGAGTCGCGGCTGTTGCTCGGTGAAGACACCGGGTTCGACCACGGTGATCCGAAGCTTGGGTGAGGTGGGCAACGAGGCAATTTGACACCGGAGTTCGTCCGTCCTGTCGGCGCGCTTCTCCAGGCAGATCAGATTGAGCGCTCCGAACCGCTGAAATGCGCGGTGCTCCAGGAACGTCTTGGCGATCAGAACCGGCGAACCGGGGAGGCCGTCCTCGTAGATTCCGGGGCCTGCGAAAGCATCGACGATGGTTGCCTCGGGAAACGACTGCAGAATCTTCGGCAGCCAGCACTCCAGATAGTGCCGGTACACCAGATGCTTGACCAAGGTGTGCGGATCGCTGGCCCACACGATCTTGTCGTCAAGATCCTTCTTGCGGCTCATCTCGCCCCCACAGGTAACCCTCGGACGTGTACGGCAGCTCGCCGCAAGCCCCCGGCTGCCTCCTTTTCGTCACTCAAGGGCTCGGACGGCCATCCACCGCGTGGACTTTGAGGTTTTCTCCATCTTTACGCGCACATAACCAAACACATCGCTTGCTCGATCATCGGTCGGTGCCCGCAGCAGACGGTCGCCGTGCTGCGTCTGCCCGACATCGATGAGCCGTGGGCGCACGTGCTCACCGCTCGATGACCCGACACCGGCAGTTTGGCGACAACGACCCCGAGTCTTCCTCGTAGGTCCGCCAGACTCGGTTCTTCGGCGGACGCCGGGGCGGCAGCCGCAGCAGCCTCCGCCGCAGCCCTATTCTGCTCGGCCGGCCGGTTCAGGGCCCGCTCGGCGATCACGAGCTCCTCCCACCCGGCCTGGACTCCTGCAACTGCTCGGCCAAATCCGCAGCAAACGCGCCCAGTTCACCCCCGGCCAGCCGTGTAGCTCGAACGGGGCCGCACCCCGGCGTGCGATGGTCGCCGCGGGCGCTGGACTACGCGTCCCGGGGGCCGCCGCCCTCCCGTGGGTACACCATCCTTTCCGGCTCCGGCATTCTGTCCCTGGGTCATGCGGCAAAGAAGTGGGAGTTCGTCGCAAGCCCGGCACCTAGCGCATACGAATGAGGCGGATCACGCTGCCAGGGCGACGGCGCCGGTCAACGGCCGATCGGGTTTTCGGTGGTGTAGAGGAACCGGGTGAGCGAGCGGTCGAGGAAGTTCTCCTCGTCGGCGGCGACGGTCGTGGTGAAGGCTTCGGAGGTGAACCAGCGGGCAGTGTCGTCGAACCAGACCTCGACGACGCCGTCGTAGTAGGTGCTGCGCAGGCCGGGGATCTCGTCGCCGGTGGGCAGGAGCAGAACATGGCGCCGGATCGGCACCGCTCCGTCCGTCACGCTCGCGATCAGCGGCAGGTGCTTGTGCGTCCAGTACTCCACGAACTCCTCGTGGGTGAGGTCCGCGCGCCGGGTCAGGAAGATGCTGATCTTGATCACGGAACTCCTCGCGACAGACTTGGCCGTTCTCGGTAACTTCCCATGCCAGTCAGACGAGTTGATAGGCAGACGGGCCGCAGAGCCTGGACTCGGTGTCCAGGGGCGGCGGGTTCGGGACCGGCGTCGAGCGCGTCGAGCACCGCGCGTCGCCGTTGGCTCTCGCCCACTCGGTCGGCATGTGGGTCGGTTCGATCAGCGTCTCCCCGGGCGAGATGAGCTTGTACTCGACACGGGGCGGCGCCTCGGCGTAGGCGTGGCAGGACGAGCCCGTGCGCCTCGAGCCGACGCAGTGTCCGGGTGAGCACCTTGCGAGAGATGCCGCCGATCAGCTCGATCAACTCGCCATGGCCTACTGGGCCCTTACCGAGGCCGTAGAGCACGACCACCGTCCACTTGTCGACGATCACCTCGACCGCAAGCCGCGCCGGGCAGTCGGCGAGAGCGGTGCCGCCAGGACCGAAACCGCTCATGGCACGAACGGTACCCGCGCCGCAGGCAGCTGCCGGTTCCTGTCGGAATACCTACCGTCAATGCTCTCGCCCCTTCCAAAACCAGGAGAGCCATGCGCACCATCGCCCAGCAGACGCTCGGCGGTCCCAACCGCTCACCGTCGTAAATGCGCCCAAGCCCAGCCCCTGCCAACCGAGGTACTCGTCCGCGTCAAGGCCATCGGCTGAATCCGCTGGAGGCGCCCCTGCCTGCCAGCGAGCCGCTGTTCGTCCTCGACTGGGACATCAGCGGCGTCATCGTCGAACAAGCGCCCGGGACATGGCGGTTGGGGCCCAGGGACGAAGTGTTCGGGGTGCCGTTGTTCCCTCGGGCGGCGAGCGCGTACACCGAGCGGGTGTCGGCGCCCGCGCTGCACAACAAAGGAACTTGGTACATATCTCGGCTGGTCTGCGATGTCATGGCAGTTCAAGTCCCCGGGCAATCGCGGTGCCGGTGAACTTGTCCGTGAGGTAGGCAGTGGCCTCGTGAGCATGGGATCCGTTGTGGACGACGGCGTTGATCACAGCCTCGCCGAACCATGGACGTAGATCCTTTTCGAGGGCGACCACGTCGCCGCCGTCGGCGACATTCGTCCACGCGAGGTGCCTGCTGCCCGGCCACACTCCTCGGGGTTCCGGATCGGTTGCGACCTTCCCGAGCACTTGCCGAAACCTGCCTGGGCCCTTCGACGCGGGGGCGGGGTCAAGCCGGTCGAAGATCATCGCTGTTCCCAACGGCGAACCGAGGGTCACCAGGGCACGGACTCCATGGCCGGACAGGGAACACAACACCTCGTATGCCACGACCGACCCCAGCGAATGCGCCACCACCACACGGGTGTCTGCAGTGATCGCCGTAGCCACGCGAGCACGCGCCGCCGCGCGAATCCCGGGTTCGAGGAGGTATCGGGTGGTCTGCTTCAAATCCGACACCAGCGCACGGAGCACCACGCCTGTGAAGTAGCGGCCCTGGGGTAGGGCCCGCAACGCGGCCTGCACCGAACGGGGCGCCAAGGTGTCCGTGTCCGGCGACACCACGTGCTCATCCACTGCAGCGGCCTTCGCCCACCACGCGAACAACAACTCGGTCTCGAAACCTTCCTCCACGTCCCGAGCTCCGTACCGAGGCTCGCCGACGGCCAGGAAATCGCCCTCCGGTCGGAAAATGTCCCCGTAGAACGCCACGGCCAAGTCGCCCACCGACAGCCCTGGATGCCCGGCGCGCCGCAAGCCGTCGAGGAGAGCCGGCCGCCAGCGTACCAACAACGATTCCTCGCCCAGCAGTTGTTGACCCACACCGTGTACGGCCACCACAAGACTCAAGGAGTCCCCCATCCGATCCGGCTATCTATCTGGCCCGAGGTACACACAGCCAGCTCGTTGAGGTGTACCTGCGGAGTGCAACTGGTTGGGCCCGGGTCGAGAAGGCGTGCGGCGCCAAACGGCAATGTCGTTGCCGAAGACCGTGATCAGTTGGTGATCGGCCCCGAAGGCAACAGCCAGGCACACGGATGGCATCACAAGTCGTTCGGTATTCGAGTGGTCGCGGAGATGCCGGGCCCGAGCGATCCTGTCGGCGAAACCGGCGACGGCGACGGGGTTACCATCCAGAACCGTATGGACCGCCGACCCCACCTCAGCGATGTACCGGGCCTGGGGTTCACCGGAGAATTTGCCGGTAGGGAGGCCCCGTACTCGCACGGTGCCGTCACTGGAGCCGGTAACGACGACAGGTATGCCGTCCACGACCAGGCATGCCAGCGCCAGCACCATGTCGCTGTGTTCGGTGAGAGGTTCGCCCAACGAGACGCCGGTGACAAGGTCCCACACCCGCACGGTGCGGTCACTTGAGCCGGTGATGGCGAGGGGCATGCCACTCACGGTCACGCACGCCACCGACGTCACCCAATCAGTGTGTCCGATAAGGGGTTGACCAATGGGGCTGCCAGTAGGGAGATCCCACACGCGGACCGTATTGTCGTTGGAGCCGGTGACGGCGACGGGCCTGCCGTCCACGACCGCACAGGCCACGGCGCCCACAGGGCTGCTGTGTCCGGTGAGGGGCTTGCCAACGGCACGGCCGGTGGCAAGGCTCCACATTCGCACAGTGCGGTCAAGGGAGCCGGTGACGGCCACGGGGCTGCCGTCCACGACCGCGCACGCCACCGACGTCACCGAGTCGGTGTGTCCGGTCAGGGGTACACCGAGGGGGCTGCCCGTGGCGAGGTCCCATACACGCACGGTGTTGTCCTGGGCGCCTGTGACGGCTACCGGTCTGTCGTCCATGACCGCGCACGCCACCGATGTCACGCAGTCGGTGTGGCCGGTGAGAGGTTCGCCAACGGGGCCGCCGGTGGCGAGGTCCCAGATCCGTACGGTGCTGTCATCGGAGCCGGTGACGGCCACCGGTCTGTCGTCCACGGTCGCACCCGCCACCGACGTCACCCAGTCGCTGTGTCCGGTGAAGGGTTCACCGAGAGGGCTGCGGGTGGCAAGGTTCCAGATCCGCACTGTGCGGTCGTCGAAGCCGGTAACGGCGACGGGCACACCGTCCACAATCGTGCACGCCACCGATAACACGGTGCTGGTGGTGTATCCGGTGAGGGGTCCACCGACAGGGCTGGCAGTCCCCAAGTCCCACATCCGCACGGCGTGGTCGTCGGAGCCGGTAACGGCAACGGGCACACCGTCGATAGCCGTGCACGCCACCGCGCTCACCGCGGCGGTGTGCCCCGTGAAGGGTTCACCGAGAGGGCTGCGGGTGGCGAGGTCCCAGACCCGCACCGAGTGGTCGTCGGAGCCGGTCACGGCGATGGGGACACCGTCCATCACCGTGCACGCCACCGCGCTCACCGCGGCGGTGTGCCCCGTGAAGGCTTCACCGAGGGCGCTCCCGGTCGCCAGATCCCACAACCGCACCGTGTGATCGTCGGAGCCGGTGACGGCCACGGGCCTGCCGTCCACGACCGCGCACGCCACCGCGCTCACCGGCCGGGTGTGTCCCGTGAGTTCGCCGACGAGACTGCCCGTCGCCAGATTCCAGACCCGCACTGTGTGATCGTCGGAACCGGTAACCGCGACGGACACGCCGTCCATCACCGTGCACGCCACCGAGGTCACCCAGTCAGTGTGTCCGGTGAGGGGCTCGCCGAAGGGGCGGCCGGTGACGAGGTCCCAGATTCGCATGGTGTTGTCGTCGGAGCCGGTGACGGCCACAGGCCTGCCGTCCACGACCGCGCACGCCACCGCCCTCACGGGGCGGGTGTGTCCCGTGAGTTCACCGACGAGGTTACCGGTGGCCAACTCCCAGATCCGCACGGTGTTGTCGTCGGAGCCGGTGACGGCCACAGGCCTGCCGTCCACGACCGCGCACGCCACCGATGCCACCGATCCGGCATGTCCGAGGAGGGTGTCGCGGTGGGCCGGGCTGAGGCTGCCGCCGGTAGCGGTGGTCGGACGCCAAGTAGACGGCGGCGTATGGGCGTCGAGTGCGTCGACGACGGATTGGGCACGGTGCTGGCAGGCGGCGAGCTGGAGGGCCTGGCGACGGGTTTCCGTATCGGCGTCGCGGCGTGCGGTAAGGGCGTCGCGGTAGATCGCCGCCGCCAGGCGCGCAGGCAGCGTGCGCGTGTTGTGCAGGTGTGGGATGAGGGTGCGAGGTTGAGCGTGGACCAAGTACTCGGTGTCGTCGAGGAGCGGGTCGAGCAGGTTGGCGGCGGCGGCGTGAGCCGCGAGTTGGGCACGGGTGTAGGGGTGTGCACGGGCCCAGTCGGGAACGTCCTCAAGGGTGCGCGGTACCCGGTCGGCGAGCGTGCGGGTGAACATAGCGTGTACGGCGATGTGTTCGACGCCTTGGCGAAGGTGTTCGATGAGGGCCTGATGGTAGAGGCGGTAGACCGAGCGTCCGTTGTCGACGGTCTCGACGATGTACGAGCCCGCGTGCTCACGGAGCCACAGCAGATCGTTGTCGTCGTAGCTACGTCCACTGATGGCGGTGGCGAGGTTGGCCCACAGGTCCTCCCACGGCAGACCGCGGCCCTGGGCGAAGGCGAGGGGGCGTAGGAGGTCGACGGCGCGTGGAGCGGATGGGCCGAGGCGTTGCGTGAGGTCGGCACGCATGGCGTCACCGGCCGCATGGGGCAGTTCGGCTCGCCAGGCGTGGTCGTTCGGGTCGGGGAGGACGGCGGTGGCGGCGAGGGTGGTCGCGGTGATGCGGGCCACCAGGAACGACCTGCCTGCGGCCTCGGCAACACACCGCGCGACGGCGAGGCGATGGCGTGCTTCGTCGGCCGGATAGGGGGATGCAGGGTGGCCCTTGAGGAGGTTGCGCATGGTATAGGCGAGGAGGGCATCGGGATCGGCGTGACGTTCGCAGTCCAGATCGACCTGGTCGTCACGGCGTAGCCCCAGATGGTGCAGCAGGTGGGGGCGGGTGCCCAGGAGGAAACGGATGTGCTCGCCGGCGTCGTCGATAAGCGGGCGAAGGATGAGCGCACACAGCGTGTGGGGGGTACTCGCCTCGTCCAGCGCGTCGATGAGCACCGTGATCGGACGGGCACCATTCCTGGTGTGTGTGCGCAGTGCCTTGATCAACTCGTCGACCGGTGCGGCAGGTACGCCCGCTGCGGCGGCGATGGCGTCGAGAACCTGGTCGTCGGTGAGGTTGCGAGCGTAGACGGCGGCGTCGATCACGCCCGGCGCCGGGATGTGCTCGTCACCCAAGCCCAGGGTGTGAACGGGAATGGTGCTACGGCGTCGGGGGTGGTTGAGCGTGGCGATCAGTCCCAGCACGGCGGTCTTACCGGAGCCCGGGTCGGCGGTCACCGCCATGGCGGGCAGGCGAAAATCGACATGATCGAGCCATTCGGCGATGTCGGCAAGCGCCTGGTGACGTCCGCGGTACCACCACTCGGTGTGCTCGATCGCGCCGTGGTGGGCTTGGGCGCGCGGCAGGAAGTAGTCGAGGTACTCCGTTTCCCGCCTGCGTGTCTGCGCCTCCCGCTCGGTGCGGCAGCGGCTCGCCGTCGCGAGGTCGAGATCGTTGAGTGTGGGATCGTGGCGAGGGCTGGCGAGGAACGGCGGCGGCTCCCCGTCCAGGCCCAGCAGGGTCAGCCCCACCCGCTGGTGCCCGGGGCGTCTGGAGTCGTCGTTCATGTGACGCACGATTGCATCCAGAGGAAGGGCCTGTGGACCGTGGCCCGCAACCGGCCAGCTCTCGACAGCGCGCTCCAGCAAGAGCGGGAAGGCTCCGGTGGCAGCTTCCTCGTTCGGTTGCGCGGACGTCAACAGCGCCACCCCGGCCCCGGGAGTCACAGCCCACCGGGGATTCATCTTCTCCAGGGCCGCTGCGGCAAGTTCGTGTCCGCCGCGTCCGGAGTAGCAAGTGTCCAGCATCAGCAGCAGCCGTCGCACCGGCGTGCCGGCCAGAATCTTGCGGGCCAGGGCCGAAGTCTGCAACGCATCGGGTAGGTCGTCGGGATCGGTGTCGTGCATGCACAACACGTGCCCGCCACCGTCCTCCTCGTCCAGGATCGCCCCATGTCCGCCGATGTATACCGCAATCAGATCGTCCGCACGACGCTCGGGAGCACGGCAGAACGACCTGATGGCACCGGTGAGTTGATCCTGCGTGGGGTCCATGCCCAACGCACTCACATGCCGATAGCCCAACCGGTCGGTAAACAACTCAACAACCCGCTCACGCGCTGCGGACAGCCCCGGGCGATCCCACCGCAGATGCGCGGGAGCCTTGGGGTATCGCGCGATCGCCGTTGCGATCAGAAACCGACCAGGCTTCCCTGTGCCGTCCGACACGCAAACCCCCGCACACGGAACTCCAACGAAGGACCACTGTAGAAGCCGACGGAGACACATGCAGAGCAACACGGAAACCGCATCGCACCACGGACGTGGAGTCTTCGAGAACGGCGCAGCACTCCACCGATGTCGTCGGCTTCTTACGGCAATTCACTCGGTCGAGCCTGTCGAAGCGCATGCCATTAGACCGCCAGGCCCAGAACGTTGCCGAACCAACTACCTGGATATCCACGTGGCGTGCATGTCAGGCGATGAGGATGGTCCACCATGGATGGTGGTGGCGGTTCGGGGCGCACGAACAAACGAAGTCGGGCCTGGCTTATTGCGTGCGTGGTGGGCACCGCCGTGTCGGCCGCCTGGGAGCTGAAGCAAGGCCGTGTCGACCTGGTCGGCATGTTGCTCACCTCCGCCGGGCTGATCGTGGCGGTGTGGTCGGGATGGCCGGCCAGGGCCGCGCTACGACACCAGGAAACCGACACAAGCCAAATGGCCAAGCGACTGGCCGATCAGATCTTGGAGGCCGAGACCCGAGAACGCGCTCGCTTGCTGGGTGATGCAACGGCGATCGATGTGCGGTTCATCCTGCGCCCCGCCCCGGCTCACAACGCAACCGGCGCCGACCCCGACGGGCAACTGAGCCGAGTCGTCGACTACTACCGCGCACTTCGCCCTGGCCGCCTTGTCATCACCGGCAAAGCAGGGTCGGGCAAGACAGTCCTGGCCATCGAACTGCTCTTGGCGCTCTTGGAGGTTCGCGGGCCCGACGACCCGGTACCGGTGCGGATTTCCCTCACGTCCTGGACGGCTCTATCCACAGACCCCGCCACATCCGCAGGCACCGGAACGGGGGACGCGGTGCGGGCCTGGATCCGGGCGCACCTGGTGGACACGATCAATCTTCCTGTCACCGCCCTCCGGGCACTGGTCGACGGGGGAATGATCCTGCCTGTCCTGGACGGCCTGGACGAGATGGATCCCACCGACCCGCCAAACCTCGCCTCTGGCGCCCCCGCCCCACAAACTCCACGGGCGAAACGAGCGTTGGAGGAACTCAACGCCTACCAGCACGGAACCAAGAGAGCGAGCCTGATCCTCACCAGCCGTAGCGCAATCTACGATGCGCTGGGTGCGCGTGCACGAGACACCGCCCGCGTCGAGATCGCCCCGCTCGGCACCGCCCGCGCCCGCGCGTTCATCTTGTCCAGAGCGGCGCACGACGACCCCCATCCGTGGCACGACGTCCTGGACGCACTCGACCTCAACCCCTCCGGGCCGCTCGCCAGAGTGCTGTCCACCCCCTGGAGGCTGACGATGGCCGTTACCGTCCACGAGCAGCGCAACGAGCACGGGGCCCTCCTATATCCTCCACGGCTCCTGCTCTCCCCCGCCCTCGACACCGAACCCGCCCTGCGCAACCACCTCATCCACCTGTTCCTCCAGACCACCGCCACCGCCAACCCCCGACCTCCGGGTGGCCCCGACCCTCACCACGTCCACGCCTGGCTCAGGGTTCTCGCCCGCTACCTCGAGGACAACACGAACAACCCACGGACTCTTCACGGACGAACCTTGTCCGGCACCGATCTGGTTCCCCACGAACTGTGGCCACTCGCCGGAGACCGCCGCGTCCGCGCCGCACACGCACTCCTCACCGGCGCGTTCGGCACGGCAGCAATCATCGGCTTGTGGATCCCCGGCGCCGGATCCACGCCGGCGGGTCGGATCGTCGCCACGGTCGCCTTCGTCCTCATGAGCGCACTCGGGGCAATCCACGCCTGGTGGAAGGTCTGGGCCGCTCCCGCGTGGTTTGACCTGGAAGGTCTCCGAACAACCAAACGCCGACGCCGAGCAGCACTCAGCCTCGTGGTCGCGCTCGCTCTCGGCTCCCTGGTGGGCCTCGAACTCGGATTCCTCTTCGGGCTCGCGGCCGGACTCGCGATCGCACTGCTCGGGTGGCTCAGGGCTGCGGCAAACGGGTCTGAGGACAATGCGACGAGACTCGTCGATCCACGGGACCTTCCCCGCGCCAACTTGGTGGTGACGCTCGTCCTGGGCCTTGTAGGCGGTCTCTCCCTCGGGCTCATTTGCGCGCTCCTCTCCGAACCCGGGTTCGGGCTCATGGTCGGCTTCGCATACGCACTCATGGTCGGCATCGCGGGCTCGCGGGGCATCGTTTTCCTGATGTGCGTGCGCCGAGGACCTCACCGATTGCCCTGGCGCCTGGGACGGTTCCTGAACTGGGCCACCGAAGCCGGACTCCTCCGCGTCGCCGGAACCGCCTACCAGTTCCGCCACCGCGAACTCCAGGAATGGCTCGCCCGCACCCCACCACCCTGACCACAACTACTCGGCAAACGCGGGTCGCCGCCTCGCTGTCCAAACCTCGGCGGCCATCTGTCGGAGGCATGGCGGCGGGCCGAGGCCCTGACCGCGACCGAACGATCCGCCGAGATCCGGCGGCGGTTGTCGGCCGACAACCCCGGTGCGTACGAGCCCGACCTGGCCCGTTCGTTGTCCGGCCTCGGAGGTCATCTCGCGGAGGTAGTGCGGTCGGCCGAGGCACTGGCCGCGGTGAAGGAGGCCGTCGAGATCTTTGGCAGGTACACGGCCGTTCAGCCGTCCGTCCTGCCGTTGTTACTTGCGATGCGGAATTGGCAGGCGGTATTGCTCGATGCTCTCGGGCGCGCGGACGAAGCAGGGGTGGTGCGTCGATGGATCGACGACAACCAGGCCCCCGCCTGATTCGCACGATTGAACAAGGCCGTCACGCTCGTACGCGGTCACTCCTGACGGGCGGGTCCGCCGGCAACGTCGGTGGTCCGGGTGCCGGCCCTGTTCCCCCGAATGTGCCGCAGCAAGACATGTAGCGCCGTGTGACCAATTTGGTCGGCCGGGGAGTCCCGTGCGCTCCAGGGCTCGCGGCTGAGCGACGTGCGTGTCACGGGCCGGAGGGGGCCCAGGCCGTGAGTCAGGGACTCTTCCATCTACGTAACGCAGCCATCCGCGCCAGCGTGTCGGGGTGCTCGGCGCCGAGCACCCGCTCGCTGTCGGCGAGCACCTGCTTCAGTAGAACGACGGCTTCGCCGGTCCGCTCCGCCTGCATGTACGAGGCGGCCAGGTGCGCCCGGGACATCAGCGTCTCGGGGTGTTCTACGCCCAGCAGTCGTTCGCGGTCGGCCAGCACCCGCTCCAACAGGGCAATCGCCTCGCCGATCCGCCCCACCTGCCCGTACGAGACGGCCAGGTTCGCCTTGGACCTCAACGTGTGGGGGTGTTCGGCGCCCAGCAGCCGTTCGCAGTCGGCCAGCACCCGCTTCTCCAGGGCGATCGCCTCGCCGATCCGCCCCACCCGCTCGTACGAGACTGCCAGGCTCCCCTGGGTAGACAGCGTGTCGGGATGTTCCGCGCCCAGCAACCGCTCGCTGTCGGCTGTCATACGCCGCCAGTGGGAAATCGAGGCACCGTGGAGTCCCGCGTCGAAGAGGCTTCGTCCGATTCGGTACAGGACCGTGTGGGCCCGGGGTTCCACAGGTGGTCGCCGGCGTATGCGGTCAGGGCCTCGGTGTTGGCGCGCAGGGCGGCGACCAGGTCCAGGTCGGTGTGGTCCTCGGCGGGCCACAGTCCGAGAAGTGCGTCGGCAATCGCACGCACGGCGGTGGAGGCTTCGGTGTCGGAGGTTGTTTCACGGGCGGCGCGGGCGGTGAGGGCGTGGATGCGTACGGCGCGGAGGTCGTTGCGGGAGTCGGCGGTGATCAGGCCGTAGCGGTGCAGTAGTCGCAGGACGGCGTGGACAGTTTCGGCGTCGACCCCGATGTCGGAGGCGCGGTGAGCGCCGAGGTGGCCGAGGACGCTCGGGTGGCTCCAGAGTGCGCGGGGGTGCCCGGCGGGATCGAGGAACGCGGCCAAGGCAAGGGCAGGGGCGGCGAGTCCGGCGGGTTCGGCGCGTTGGGCGGCGTCCAGGGACACCAGGAGGGCGGCGGCCACGGGGCGGCCGTACCGTTCGGTGTCTTCCCGCGGTAGCAGTGCATCCAAGCGGGCGGTGTCAGCGGTGAACAGGCGCAGGTACCGGGCGCAGGTGGTGTCCTCGTTGATCATGTATGCCGCGGTGTGGGCGAGAGCCAGTGGCAGCAGGCCCAACGCGTGGGCCAGGAGCGGCGTGTCCTGGTCAAGCAGGTGGGCACAGTCGGCGTGGGTAAGGCGTTCGCGCAGGTACGCCTCGGTCTCGGCCTCGGTGTAGGTGTCGACGTCGATCACGACACGGCCGCCGCCGGAGAGCAGCGCCCCGCGGCGGGTGGTGTCCAGAACCTACCCGTGGCCCGGCGGCGACGGGGTCGGTGGCCACCAGGGTTCGAGCGCTCAAGGGTCGGTGATGTCGTCGAGGACCACGAGCCAGGAACGAGGCGTCGTGGCCAGCCAGTTCACGAACGCGCGGGCGTCCTCCTCTATGTCCGAGCCCGCGGCGCCCGGGGCGGCGACCAGGCGGGCGGTGCTCGCGTAGGTGGTGATCACCTGTTCGGTATCGGCGGCGTCGACCCACAGGACCAGCTCGACGCCGTCGGCGAGGGCCCGGTGGGCGTAGGCGGCGGCGAGTTGGGACTTGCCCGTGCCGCCGCCGCCGGACAGCACCACGCTCGCGTGCTCGGCCCGGGCCCGGTCGATTCGCCCGCACAACGGCGTACGGTCCTGGAACGCCGAGGCCAACGCCGGTACGGGATGAGGCTGAAGCGGCCACCGCACCGGCTCGAGGATCCGGCGGGGGTCCGGCCACCGTCCCACGCCGACGCATCGCCGAGCCCGTCCGGCCGCGTGTTCACCGGGGTCGTCAACAACACGGCAGGGGCGAACGAACTTCGGGAATTCAGAGCTTTCATCGACACGTCGCCTACCGTGAAGACAAGGGAAAATCGGCTGGTCAGGGGCCCGAAAGCCAGTTCACGAAGTCGCGGACGGGCGTGAGGACTCGGCAAGTTGCAACCAGACCACGTCCGGCAGGAACGCCGCGCCCAAGTCGGCGGCGACGGAAGCGCTGTGGGTCTCTGTATGCGGAAAGCACGCGGCCCCGACGGCGCGCCCCGATATGCGCCGCCGGGCATGCCGCTGCAACCCCGGGGCTTGGCACGTGCGTACAACCGGGTCGCTGCAATCAACACCACACAACCGGACGATTGAGCGTCCTCGTTCTGCGGTCCTTGGCTTCGCGCACGTCCGCATCGGCGCCCCGAGGCGGGTCCGTCCGTCACCCTCACGCGGCTCAACGACTTCGTGGTCGCCGAGATTCGGGTCGACGACGGCGTCCCGCTCACCGCGGACCAGGAAAGGCTGCTCACCGCGGCGGAGTGGCGGCGTCCAGTGGGCAAGGAGCCACCGAGCGTTTCGCCCCCGGGAGTAGCCCGGAAACATCACCTCCTGAAGTCGGAGACCAAGATGTTGAATCGCCCGCCGGGCGAGTCGACGGACGTCCATCCTGGGGGCATGACGCAGTCCGCCGCCTCCGCGGCACCGCACAGCGCGCAGAGGATCACGGCACTCACGCGACGCGACATCTTCAACTACCTGAGCGGTGAGGGCGGCCCGTGGTGGGGGCGGCTCGAGGAGATCGACTTCCTGGGATCCTTACGAGTTAGACCGGTTGCCGTCTACGGACCGCCGGTTCGCAACGGCACATGAGGACATCGTCAAGCATCGGATCGACAACCCGGCGGACTGGTCCGACAACTGGGTCTTCGGGTATCCGCACTTCCGGCTTTTCGACGGCTCCGACGCGGTGCTTCTCGCCTTCCTGGCGCGGTTCGTACACCCGGAGATCCAGCCCGACGTCGACCACACCTCCCACCACGTCCAGAAGTTAAACCATCTCCTTGGACCCGACGGCTGGGCGCTCCGCGTCTTCGAGTTCCTCTCGGGCAGGCCGATCTACACACCGGCCACCACAGAGGCCACGGGCCCTCTGATGTCACTGCCGCTCGATGACGACGACACCGGCAAGCTCGACCTCGTTCTCGGGCAGACCCACAGCGTCCTCGACCGCGAAGGTGAGGACGTGGCTCGTGACCTGCTCCGCTCGTCCGTCCTGACGCTGCGCCGTGACGGCGGCGCCTTCCACCCCATGCCCGATGACAACTGGACTGCGGCCACGTACGAGGCCGTCCTCACCGTGCCTCCTGCACTGCTGCCCGCGTTCACGCAGACGGTCATCAGCGCCGTCTGGCAACGGCTGCGAACTGTACTCGCCCGACTCCGGCGCGAGGACGTGCGAGCCCTCGTGGTCGAAGGCGACGTCACGCCGCCGCCGGCCGTCCCACCGGACTGGAGGCGCCAAGCGGCCGAGCTCGACCTCCCCGTCGTACTGCGCTTCGGCGTCGGTCTCCCGAACACGGAGTTCGACGTCACGGTGCAGGACTTCTCCGATCTGGAGATTCGCGGCCAAGGGCTCCCCTACTTCTACGACACCCGCAGAGCACGTCTGATCACCGACTTTCTCCTCGACGACCGGCCCAAGGTGGCCACGCTGTGCCATGTCACTCTCATCCACAAGGACGGCGTCTTTTCGCCCCGGATCAAGCTGTGGAAGAAGGACAAGACCAAGGCTCTCCGGACAGCAGCCATGGAAGCGATACCCGACACGGAGGCTCCCCAGATCGTCAAGGCACTCGTCGACATCGGCGATGTTCACGAAAGCTTTTGGAAGGTCATCCACTTCCTCCAGAGCTGCGTCGGGCTGGATATCTCCGAGAGCAGCCTGCGGCTGGTCGTCGGCGACGAAGCCGAGCTGGCCCGGCTCCTGGCCGGCCAGGACCGTACGACGCTTCTCGAAGCCGTCAGAACCGCCGTCGGCGGCGCCCTCACGGAAGAGGACATCCGGCTGATCAGCAATCGCAAGTCGCAGCTCCAACGGTTCCGGCAACTGCTCACCGACCCGGAGTACTTCGAGCGGGAACGCCACCGGGTCGCGGGGCCGGAGGCGGTCTGGCAGAGCCTCTTCGAAGACAACCCGTGGATCTTCGGGTACGGGCTCAACCTCGTGGCCTGTGAACCATTGGACGACGGGAAGCTCGAGCGCATCACGACCGGCGCCAACATCTTCACCGGCGCGGGAAAGCGCAGTGACGCCGTCATGCGCTCCAAGGGCTTCATCAGCAGCCTGCTGCTCTGCGAGATCAAGACCCACACGACGCCTCTCCTCGCTGCCGCGCCGTACCGGGCACCGGACGTCTACCACGTCTCCAAGGACGTCGTCGGCGCAGTGGCGCAAGTGCAGAAGACCGCTCACAAGGCCCTACGACTGGTCGCCGGCGAACTGCACAGACTCTTCGAGGACGACGGCGCCCCGACCGACATCGAGATCTCCACCGTCCGCCCCCGGCAGGTGCTGGTGATCGGCAGCCTCGAGGAGCTCGCCGACCGGGGTTCGGCGAACCCGGAAAAGATCACCTCGTTCGAGCAATACCGGCGATCCATCCAGGACGTCGAGGTCATCACGTTCGACGAACTCTACGAACGGACCTGCTTCATCGTGGAAGATCGCTGAGGTATACCCCTCCACCAAATTGGTGCAGGGAACTCCGGAACGAATTCACGTGCTCCGGGCATGGCCGCCCGGGTACTTCTTCGGAGCGGGCATGTCGATGGCTCCCTTCTTGTGACCCATCGGGCCACGGAATGTCGCCTTCCGCGTCTCGGGGGGAGCCTCAGGGTCCCCGCACAGCGGCGATGCTCAATGTGTGGTTGATCGGCCGCTGGCCCTACACTGGTCTGGATAGGCTGACTGAGTGACGGATGATAGAGCCATGCAGTTCGTCGGGGATGGTATAGGCATGCCGGCGGCCGATCTCGGGTCCGTCCTTGATCCGGCGCAGCTGAACCGCATCGAATCGGTCCACCGCGGCTTCCTCTACCAGCACCTTTACGCGACGGCCTGCCTGCTTACCATGGCGGACTCCGGGGCTGGCACGTTAATCAGCGAACGCGACGAGGACATTGAGCTCCTCCTCGCCACCCGCCGTCTTTACCTGCAGGTGAAGACCAGGGGCCATGCGCTGCAGTGGGGAGACGTCAAGGGTGCTGTGGAGAGCTTCGCGGCGATCCGTGCGGAGCATGACGCCGGACGCCGCGCCGAAGAGCCCGTTTTGGTGATCGTCACCAACGCCGAGCCGGGTCCGGGACTCGCGGCGAAGACTGCGGACCCGCACTGGCCGCAGGATGTGCACATTCACTGGCCCGCCGGCCCCGGGGCCGTGACCGGCCTGCCGCCCGCCTGGACCGATCTCGCCGAAGCCATGCGATGGTGCGTGGCCGCCGCCGATCGCATTCCATTCGCTTCCCTCGCCTCGCAAACCCTGGTGGCAAAACTGGCCGCGCACGTGCAGCACCTCGCGACCGGCGCGAGTGGGCATAGGGTTTCTGCCGACGAACTGCCTACTCTCTGCGAGCAGTTCGTCGAACAGTTGCAAACCTTTCCTGTGGTGCCCACCCCGTGGTTCCCGCACCGCAACGAGCCGCAGCCGGAAAGCGAGCACCGCGTCCGTCTGCTTGTTGGACTCGCCGGCTCGGGCAAGAGCACATGGGCGGGTCGGGCCGCCGCGCATTGCTTCGGCACGGTCGTTTATTTCGACATCGCCGATCTGCCCGCCGCCTCGGTGCCAGCCTCGCTCGCCCGTGAACTGGCTGCACATCTGCTATCAACCCCCGAACGGCCCGTCGCTGGTGCGCTACTCCCGGGCGGAAGCGGCCTGGAGATCCTGGGCGCCGTCAACCTGCGGCTGGAGACCAAAGAGCTCGTCACCGTCGTCTTGGACAACGTGCACCGCCTCGCCTACGCGGACATTCGAGCTGTGCTGGACACCGCCTCCCGCCTCCGCTTCGTGCTGTTGGCTCAACCCTGGGGCGACCAGGGGTTGATCGAGGCGCACCTCGGGCGACCGGCGGAGAGCCTGTGGGGGTGGGGCCGGGACACGATCGCTGCCGTCTTCGCGTCGGCCGGATGCCCCGTGGACCATCCCACCGCCCAGCGCGTCCTAGACCTCACTGGAGGGCTTCCTCTATTCGTCGCCAACGCCGCCCAGCTCACCCGGGACGCCTACGGTTCGGATGCGCGTGCTTTCTGCACAGCCCTACAAGAGCGGCTGCACATCAGCCCGACGGCGCAGGAACTTCTCATCGGCGACACCTTCGCCCGCCTTGGCGAGCCTGCCCGGACCACTGCCGCTGTCCTGGCCTTGGCCGAAGTACCGCTCACTCGTTCCGAGGCGGACGCACTCGGCGCGGCGGCGGGAACGGCCTCGCCGACGGTTCGTGCCCGAGCGCTGCGAGAACTCGTCGCATGCGGCCTTGCGCAGTTCTTCGCCAACGGCAGGGTCAAACTCCACGATGCCGCCCGCCCCGTGGCCGGCGAGTACGCCGACGCACTGCCGTCGGACCGGTTGGACTCCGTGCGGCAGGCACTCGCGGCGAGACTCCTGGAATCGTTTGAGGAGGACCGCGACATCCGCCGATTCGGTCGGTGGCTACGGCTGCTCGTTGTCCTCGGCCAAGTCGATGTCCTGGTCGACATCGCCGGCGATGAACACTTCCGCGAGGTCGGCGTACCGGATGAACTTCAGGAGATTCTCGCCGCTGTCGCGGTGGACGAGGAACAAACCACCGCTCACCGGTTCCTTGCGTCCAGTGCCCTCGCGACCTGGAGTAACCACCAGGGAGACGCGGAAGATTTTGCGACCCACGTCGACCGAATGCGGTTGCTGGCCACGACCGGCGAGCTGGACACCTGGGCAAGAATTACCCTCGCGTTGCGACTGGTCCTGGAGGCCGGTTCGAAGGGCGACTCGCAAGCGCTGCAGCTCGCGCACCAAGAGGCCCTCCTGTTGGCTGCATCCCCGCAGGTGGACCGCATCGTCCAGTACACCTACGCAACCGGCCTCTACGCGCTCGGTCGGTACGAGAAGGCCGGAGAGGAGGCTCTGTCAGCCGCCGAGGCCTACTACCACCACCTCGGGCTTACCGTTGAGAACGTCGTCGGAATGGCTACGGCGCAGCTCCGCGCCATGGTGGCGGTCGGCGACACCTGGCAGGACGACTGCAAGCACCTCGCCGACTGCCTCGGCCTCTACGTGCGGACTTGCCGTCAGCGGTCCCAGGGATACGGCCTCGCAGCACTGCACGCCATGAAGTTCTACGGTCTTTCGGCTGCCTGGCGATCGATGGTCACCATCGGCCAGGATGCGGCCGACGATCTCGTCGAGGTTGGTAACCTCACCGGGGCACTCAAGCTGATCGACGAGTCGCTGCTGCCGCTCACGAACCACTACGCGCTGGTCGACGAGGTGATCGGCCTGCGCTCGCAACGCGCCGTAATCATCGCCTGGCTGGGAGATCCCGACGCTGCCCTGGCCCAACTCGACGTACTCCAGCAGTACGGCCTCACCGCCGAGCAGTCCCTGGATATCCGCTCGCAGCGGCGCCTCGTCGAGGCTATCGCCGGTGGGGAAGTCCGCTTGGGTGACATGTGAACGGTCTGGTCGCTGTGCCCGAGGCCGCTCATTGTGGTGGTGGGCGTAACGGGTGGGTCGCCAGTTCGGCCGATCGCGCAGCGCACAGGGACTTGGATTCGCGTTACTCACTGATAGAGACCCAGGTCGCGCAGCGTTGGCCCCGCGTACGCGGGGATGGTCCGGTGTTCGCCCGCGACGTCACGCCCGGCACGGTGTAGCCCCACGATCACAGGGGTAGCCCCCGCGGCCACGCATGCGCACCGTGCGCACCGTGCGCACCGTGCGCACCGTGCGCACCGAGTCAGTGTCGGCTCCAGCGCTCGCGGGTGAGGCGAGTCACGTTGGTATGCGCGCCTCTCACAAAGCCCTCACAGACTGGGTGTCACAAGGCGCCAAAATCCCTCATGCCTCCTGAACAGAAGCGCTTCTGTTGAGGGATTCTGGATCAGCGAAGACGCACGGAACTCCCGTTCGAGCACCGGGGGTCAAGGGGTCGCAGATCCAAATCCTGCCGTCCCGACGGTGTTCAAGAGGCGCCGACCAGGGAAAAGTCCAAGCCGAGGCCCCGCCGGATGTCTTCGCCGCTACACCTGGCCGCCCTCGGCAATGCTCACTTCCCGGACATCGACAGGACCCACACCGCCCCCGCGGTCGCCTGGGCCCCCGGGCGCGGCCTGTTCGTCTCCTACGCCGGACACCAGAAGGTGTTGTGGACACACCGACCCGGTGACGGCCTCAGCGGCTCCTGGACCGCTCCCCAAGAGTTCGGGCAGGGATACCGCAGCCTGTCGCCCGCGCTCGACGCGGCCGGCGACAAACTGGTGTGAGCCCGCGCCCGCGCCCGCACCCGCGCGGGCACCGGCACCGGCACTGCACTCCCGATGCTCTCCCTCCTCGGCTCGGCCGGCGCCGCCGCCGGTACCTTCGAATGCACCGCACCGTCCGGGGTACCAGAGGACTTCTTCGATCCCGTCGACTGGCGCGCCGGGGTCCCCCATTCACACACATCCACCCGTCGGGGTGACGGCGCAGCCTGCGTCGCCCAAGTGCGGGCACCTCGTCGTCCGGGCGGGTGAACGCCCGCGCGCCTGACTCGACTCGGAGTGGCGCGGGCCTGTACGACTACCCGAACCAACGAATCGTATGGATGAGGAGTCGGATGCGTCTTCCACTGCGTTGCCGGTCCGCTGCTGCCGCCGCGGCAACGCAGTCCGCAGTGGTGCGCTCCGCACCGGCGACAGCCGCGTCGGCCGAGGCGTGGGACAGCGGCGCGAGCGCGTGGACGCCGAGGGAACGCGCGCAGCACGCGAACGACTTGGGTGACGACCGGCTGCCGATCGCGGTGTCGGCCGTGACGAACCGGGCCAAGGCCGACGAGGACGTCCGTGAGTGGGTGCCGCCGTATCAGCCGTACGACTGCACGTACTTGGCGGACCCGGTCGCGATGAAGGCCTGTGGGGTCTCGCGGTTGACCCGGCGGAGCAGGTCGCCATCGCCGACCGGGCCGCCGCATGCCTGCGACATCGAGATCACGGTGTCCGCACGCCGGCCCCGGCGCCGGCCGCAGTCCGGCGCGCCGCAGGCCTTCGGCAGCGCTGCGGTCGGAACCCCGTCGACAGTCGGGTCGCCGGAGAACGATCGGAAGGACAGCCGTGCGCCTGCGCAGCGTCCGCGTCGCCGTCGGCTTTGCCGCGGCCGAGAAGGAGGAGTCATGACAGGTCTTGGGTCTGTGGACCTCTACAGCGAGCCCGACCAGGGCGGCGACACGGTGTCCGTGTCGGCGACCGGCGTCGGAGGAGGCCGCGCGTCGTTGAGCGAGCCGTTCACCGCCCGTTCCGCCCGGAACAACACGAGGTTCAATGCCGAGTTGTTCACCGACGACGGCGCCACACACCAGATGCCGCCGAAAGCCGCGGTGAACTTCGATGACCCCCAGCAGTTTTCGGGAGCCTTCTTCACCTCGTGAAGCCCCTTGCCACCGTGTCGGCACCGGGGCGCGCAGAAGGCGGCGTCCGCCGTCAGCAGGTGATCCGATGAGCGGTTCGGGCGGGGCTGCCCAGTGGTGGTCCCGCCCCGTGCTGTTTGCCAACGTTCAACCCGGATCACTGCCGATCTCGCGCCCCGATGGACCTCGAGCCCGGGGGCCTCGCCGATCGAAAACCCGGGCGACCCCGGGGAGCGAGAGGCGAGGACGAGCGTGTGACGGTCGACAGGGTCGCCAGGGCTACGGCAGGGCCGCTGACGGCGGCACCTTCGCCGGGATTGATGCCACCACTCACCACTTGGCCAAGGAGGACGGCATGGACCCTCAGCTCAACCCCATCCTGCTGGAACGGACAGCTCCCGTGCGGCCTGGCGTGTTCCGGATTCCGTTCACTCGACGAGTGAGCCCTGACGTGGACCGAGCCGCGACGCATCACGCGGCCTGGCTCCTGGAGCACGGAATGGTGCGCAGCCCGCGTGCCATCGAGGGCATCGCATCGTGGGACATCGCGCTGGTCTGCGGCGTCGTCCTGCCGCATCTCCGCGGCGCGGACTTGCGGCTGTGCACGGACTGGATGGGCTGGGCCATCATTTTCGACGACCTCTTCGACGGCGCCGTCGGCAGCAATCCCCGGACGGCGGCCGAGGTCATCGAGAACCTTGCCGACATCGTGCACGGCGATCCCGAGAACCCCCCACACGTCAACCACCCCGCCGAGAGCGCCCTGGTCGACCTCATCCGGCGCACCGGACAGCGCATGTCCGCCATGTGGTGCAACCGCATGTTCAACAACACGCTCGACTGGCTGACCGCCATGTCGAACGAAGCTACCCAGCGGCGCGTCCGCCGCGTGTGGACCTTCGACGAGTACATGATCCAACGACGCAACAACGTATGGGCCCGAGGCGCCCTGGACTTGGTGGAGATCGGGACGGGATACGAGTTGCCCGATGTCATCCACAACTCATGGGAGTTCGACTCCCTGCGCACCCGCACGGTCGACGGGTGCGCCTGGATGAACGACATCTACTCGCTCCCCAAAGACATCACCCGCAACGACCCCAGCAACGCCGTCCTCGTCCTTGAACAAGAGCGCAGCATGCCCCGGGCAGACGCCACTCGACACGTCGTCGACCTTACGTACGGCGCCTTGGCGGAATACCGGAAGATCAAGGCAAGCCTGCCCGCCCTCTTCGGCCACCTGGGGCTGTCAGCCGCCGAGCGCGAAGGCTGCCTCCGCTGGATGGCAGCGGTCGACCAGTTGTGGATCGGCGCGAACGACTTCCACCTGTACCACCCCCGCTACCGGCCCGAGACCATGACGAAGCCCGTCAAGGACGACTTCCTCGACGACCTCCACCTCGCGCCCGAGCAGGCGCGACGTCACACCCTGTAAAGAGTAGTTCGTCCTGCAAATCGTCTTTGGTTCCTCTCGGACGAACCTGGACCGACTCAGGCACCCGAAGAGGAAGAGCTCGCACTGTTCACCTGAGCCACACGAAGAGTGCGGCTACTCGCGCCGGTACCGACTATGCATCACTGATACGAACGGCCCACGCCTTGAGCCGCCCACGCATGGTCGTGATCTGCTCCTCGTTCACTCCGTATACCGCGTATTCGCGATCCGGCCAGCGATCGACCGCTTGGAGGGCCAGAGCGAAGTAGGGGCGGTCGAAGCCTGCGTCGTGTTCTTCGGCGAGTTCGAGGAGGCGTTCCTCGGTATAGCGGCCGGAGGCGAGAGCAGCGTCGACGTCCAGGTAGTCGCGTGGGGCCGCTCGGCCGAACAGGGTGGTGACCTTGTTGGCGACCGCGTCGTCGGGGTGGAGCACCGGGCCGATGTCGAGGTGTGCCGGTGGGCGGGATCGCCAGTCGCAGCCCATCTCGACTTTCGCCGCGCGGCCTGCCTCGTCGATCACCGTGAAGCGGGCGAACACGTCCCCGAGGAGTTCGACGTCGACCGTGAAACCGTCGGTCCGGTAGGCCATGGCCACACGATCCACCGCCTCGGCGAACGCCGTGGGGTCGGTGACGTCGGTGAACAGGTCGACGTCGTCCGAGACGCGTTCGAGGAAGCCGTGGGCCTGGACCGCATAGCCGCCCGCCAGGACGAAACCGTACGAGGCCGCGGCGGCGAGACCGACGCGGGCGAGCCTGGCGTGCAGGGGATCCATGGCCGGAATGTTATGCGGCCGCGGGGACCAGGTCCGGGAACCTCGACTCCCACATCACCCGCAGACGCAGCGGCAACCACAACCGCGACCACACATGCGCCAGCAGGTCCCCGTTCACGTGGCGACGAAGATCCTCGGCATGCATCGCCTCACGAAGCACCGTCTCGTACAGCAGACGCACATCGGCGTCGTCCGCCAGGTCGTACGACTGCTTCGGGGTCCAATCCAGGGACGTGGGCAACACGACGACACCCTCGGCCGGACCGGCCAACTCCGCGAAGCTGTCCGGCACCACATACGGCCGGACATCCGCGTACCGCACGCGCGCGTCCATGCGTCCAGTATGCCAACGGACGCCAGAGAGACCCCGCCCTGTGGACCAGTCGTGGACCACACGCCCTGCGCGAATCGTCACGATACGATGGAAATCGAACGTCGCAGCGAGCAGGCAAATGCCTCCGACCTGCGGAAACGCTCCCCTCGCCCAACTGGGGGTCAAGGGGTCGCAGGTTCAAATCCTGTCGTCCCGACGGTGTTCAAGAGGCGTCGACCAGGGCAGAGGCCCAGGTCGGCGCCTCTTGCAGGTTTAGGCCATCAGCGGGTTGGGGCGAGTGGCGCCGAAGCGTCCATGGACCGGATATGGACCAAACCTCCCCGGGACCGGCCTGAGATGGGCGCTCAGGGCCTCGCCCGCACTCGTGATCAAGTGCACATCCGGATGCAGATATCGCTGGGTCGTCATGAGCCAACCGTGTCCCGCAAGCTTGCGCAGCACGTGCACCGGAACTCCCGCCTCGGCCCTCCAGGTCAGCCCGGTGTGCCGCGATCCGTGTCGGCGCAGGTGCTCGTTATCCCGGCGCGGTGACGACCTCGTCCCAGTCCAGTGGGTGGCTCACGCAGCATGGCAGTGGTGATCCGTCCCCCGCGCGGCTCCGTGAACAGGTGGGCCATCGGATCCGTGCCGACCGAACCGATCCCGCGGAGCATCAGCGGCCGGATCTGCGGGATGCCCCTTCCGCTGCTGCTTGCCCTTGGTGCCCTTGTCCACGAGCCCGCCGGGCGAGGTGGTCGTCCGGCGGCACGGATCCGGTGTTCAGTTGCGTCCCGGTGTTCATCGAGCGTGATGCTTCGGCAAGCGCTCGGAGATCGCTCCATGCTTCCGGGTGGGCCGATACGTGGTCGTGCACCGACTTCACTCTCGGTTGCTGCTCTCTGCGGCATGGAGTCCCGCAGCGCAGGTCGCCATCGCCGATGGTCGTGCGGCGTCCGCGAGCGGACTGCTGCCGCACGAAGGTGCGGGGGCGGACGAACTCGCGTTCGACGCCCGACCGGGCTGCGAGTATGGCGAACACCGCGTCGCGCCGTCCTTCCCCGCCGTGTGTTCGTGCCGGACGCGTCCGCCCGGGTCAGTTGATGATGTGGCCGAGCACACCCTCCAGGGAATATCGACTCGGGTCCTCGCAGCGGGAGTCGGTGGTGACCAGGTGTTGGCGGGTGGTGGGGTTGAAGCAGCGGTAGAGGGGGACGGTGCCCGCGGCCGGGTCGTGGTGGACGTTGCCGAGGGGGCCTTCGAGGATGTAGCGGGTCGGGTCCTCGCAGCCGGCCTCGGTGGTGACCAGGTGGTCGTTGGTGCCTGGGCTGTAGCAGCGGTACAGGGGGACGGTGCCCGCGACTTGGTTGCGGTGGACGTAGCCGAGGGGGCCTTCGAGATGGTAACGGCTCGGGTCCTCACAGCCGGCTTCGGTGGTTACGAGGTGGTCCTGGGTGGCGGGGTTGAAGCAGCGGTAGAGGGAGACGGGTCCGGAGTGGTCGGCGACGGTAAGTTCGATGGCCGTGTCGTTGGCGTCCCAGGAGCCCGGGATGGTGAGCGTGACCCGGTTGGCGTCGCGGGTGAGCGCGACCGGTGTGCCGTCCTTGACGAGGGAGGCGGCGGCGAAGACCTTGCCGTCGCGGGGCAGGGGGAGGACGAGGGTTCGTCCGGCGGGCGGGTTGAGGACGTGGAGGTATTCGGTGCGGTCGTCGGGTGACCTGGTCGCCACGCCCCAGGGCAGGTCGGTGATGCGGGTACCGGCCCGTGTGGGGTAGGAGGTGCTGGGCCGGGTGCCGAGGACGGACCGCGCGATCGGTTCGATCCAGGCACCGACCTGTCGCAGTGCCGGCATGACGCCGGGCTCCCATCCGCCGCCGGCGTAGGGGCCGGCCGCCCAGGCCGTGCCGCCGCCGTCGGTGTTGGTGCCCGCCTGCAGGACGGTGTAGCGGAACATGCTCCGCGGCGGGTACTTCACCGAGCCGCCGGTCTCCGAGGCCCACCAGGAGGTCTCGGTCGCGCGCAGGGTCGCCGTGACGGGCTTGGCGTAGCCGGGCCACAGGTCGCCGTCGGGCTGGGCGAACTCGTTCTGGCCGAAGTACTCCTTCATGCCCTTGTCCAGGCCGTACAGGTTGCCGTAGTCGTTCTGGATGAGCACGGCGCGCGGATTGACCGCCTTGATCGTGGTGCGCAGTCGCGGGTAGTCGAGGACGGTCTGGCTGTCGCCCGCGGGGCTTGCCTCGTCCATGAACAGGCCGTCGATCCGCGCGCCGTAGCGTTGCATCAGTTCCCGGTAGACGTCGTCGACGAAGGTGTTCCATCGGGGGCGGTCGAAGTCCGTTCCCGGGTTCCAGGGTTGTTCGGGCGGGTGGGGTTGGGTGCCCCAGCCGGTCTTCTGCCGGTCGGCGGCGGTGAATTCCATGCCGTCGCGCGGGTGGGTGTAGAGGTAGACCCGGATGCCCTTGGCCTTGACGGCGGTGATCATGTCGCCGATGAGGTCGCGTTCGACGCGATGGTCGGGCAGGTCCCAGTCAAGCATCGTCCGGCTCGGGTACAGGGCCACCATCCCGGCGTGCCAGGCGGTGAAGACGACGTACTGCACCTTCGTGGCGGCCAGATCGTCGGCGAACCCGTTCGCGTCGAAGGCGTTTGCCAAAGCGTTGGAGTCGTGGACGACGACGCCGCCGGGGGTGACTGTGCGGGCGGGCACGTAGTGGACGAACAGGCCGTACTTGTGATCGAGAATGTCGGTCAACCCGTCGTCCGCGTGGGCCCGTTGCGTCGGGAAGGGCCCCACCAGGAGGGCCGTCAACAGGGACAGCGCGATGAACAGGCGTGTCGTCTTCCGCCTGCCGGATGAGTACACGCTCAGGTTCCTTTCGTGCGGTGGAGGGGCGTGCGGCCGTGGAGGACGCGGACCCGCCGGAGGTGTTCCTCGGGCACGTGCCGCGGGGGTAGGTTCCCGACCATAAACATGAACACGTTGCCCGGCGCCGTCGATTGGCTCCCTTCGGCCGACCCGGTTGCGAGTGTCGCGGCGCGCATACCCTCGACCAGGACCGAGGACGGGTACTACGTCGTGGCGTTCGTCGTCGCCGGCGACCGCGTGAACTCCTTGATCCGACAGCGGTGCGACAAGGAGCTGTTCCGGCTCTGGCGCGGCCTGTCGAAGTCCCTCGAACAGGCCGCGGACTCCCCCGCCGGTGAGCCGTTCGACGAGTGCCCTCTCGGGCCGTCCCGCCGCGCCTTCCCGGGGGCGGCCGGCGGGGCCGAGGAAACGATCTCGCCGTCCGGGATCGTCGACACGGCGCCCATGTCGCGTAGGCGTGCACGGGCCCGATCCGTCGGCTCCGCTACCACGGTTCGTGGTCGTAGATGTCGAGCCCGCCGGTGATGTCCGATCCGTCCACCCAGAACGTACCTGTGTTGCCGTACTTGTCACTCGCGACGATCTTCAGCGGCCAGTACGCCTTCAAGAGGGTTGTCGGCCCGTTCGGGATGTACCACCCGCTGCCGGTGGTGGTGGCGTGTACCCAGGTGAAGCACAGGTATCGCTCGGGGTGCTCCCGGTCGTAGATCGTCGCGTGGTCGCACCACGCGTTCACCGCGGGGAAGTTGACGATCTGCCCCCTGCCGTATCGGTCCTGCGGGGAGTGGTTGGCGGAGTCGTGCGGCTCGCGGTACCAGACATACGCGCCGTAGAAGTTGTCGCGCCCGCCGTCGGGGGTGATGTCGTAGGCGAAGAACCCGTCGTAGCCGTCGTCGGTGAAGCAGCGACTCGCCGAGAAGGAGACGAAGTCGTTCTCGTCGGCCTTCAGGCACAGGTAGTAGTTCCAGGCCTTGGTCGTCACATTCCCCGCTGTGTCGCCGGCGGCGGTGGGCGTGCGCGAGCAGTCCCATTCGACGTCCTGTCGCCCGTGGTTCACGGGTGCGCGCGGGGTGAGCGTGACCTTGCCGTGGTACGTCCCGTCCAGGGAACTCTTGACGACGTCGCCGGAGTCGGTCCGGGCTTGCACGCCGATCGACTTCGGCTCCGACCCGAACGAGCAATACACCCAGAGCGTGAGGCGCTGGACCCCGTCGTCCCGCGTCGAAGCCTCGGCATGCTCGCCCGACGCACCGGGGATCGCGGTGAACTCGCCCGCGACGTCCGTGTAGGACCATTCCCCGTAGCCCTTCCAGGCGAGCTTCGACTCGTCGACGTAGTCGACGAGCCACAGGTTCGCGAGCAGATGCTCCGGGTCGACCCGGATGGGCGCCGCGTTCTCGTCGATCGGTTCGACGACGATCGTCACGCCGATCCTGTTGCGCCCGTTCGCGTAGATGTCGCAACTCCGGTCGCCGCTCTCGAGTGTCACGGAGAGGTTCGACACGGCCGTCCAGGTCGACATTGTTTTCTCCTTCGTTCCCGTGCGATGGTGCGGTGTGTCAGCGGGTGTCAGCGAGTCCCTGGGCCGGTCCCGGGGCGTCAGGGGCACAGCGCGGCCGAGGGCCGGTTCGGGCGGATCGCAGGCTCCGGAACCGACGACGCGGTGTACACGACCGTCTCGGCCCTGACCACCGGGTTCACGGAGAAAGGCGCGGTACCTTCGCCAGTGTTGCGCCATTCGACGACCACGCGATCACGGGAACCGTGTCCGTCCCTTGGTGGAGGTACGTCCTTACCGGACGGACGGTCACCGTGACCGGCTCACAGCCGACGAGCGCGTAGGTCGCGCAGTACCAGTAGTCCGGCACCACCCGCGATGTTTCCCGCACGCCCGCCGGATCTGTTCGTGGTCGCCGAACCCGAACACCGCAATCAGATACGAGTCGATCGTTCGGGACCACCTCCCCCGGCCGTGACCCGGCACCTGCGAAGCCGGCCCGCGGTTGTCCGCACATTGAAATCCCCCATGCCGCTCCGGTTCCCCTTGCCTCTCGGGTCGTTTCGATCACCACCCATTCAGCACGAACATCGAGCCCTTGCCGCACCGCCGATCCGGCCAACCTCGTCAGCTTTTCGGCCGAGGGATCGGATGTAGGTGCACGGGAAGTCGGTCGGTTCGCACCCGACCGGGGTGCGATGCCGACCGTGTGCGAGCCGTCAGTCGAGCAGATCCCGCCGGGTCGTGCGTGTCACGCGGCGTGTACACCGGTGCTTGCGCCGTTTGTGCTGTCTTTTTCGACACAGGCAGGCGCGAAAAACGTGATCGGACGTCATCTTGCCGCTCTCCTGTCGCCGGTGCGCCCCCGATGCGTTCGTACGCCCTGTACCTGTTGCCTTCCTTGTTGTTTTCCTTGCAGGGCAGTCGGCTTTCGATCGATCTCGCCGTTTGGCGATGCATTCCAGGAGTAGCCGCGACCGAGCCGACCTCTTGCGCGTCACGTGTGATACGAGGTGGAAGATGGACGGTGGAGCGACTCCGGTGCGTTCGGGCCACGAGATGCAAGTGGCCCTGACGGGCGGGATTCTCGAGATGCCTGCGGTGCTCGTGGTGACGGGGCCGGGCATACCGGAAAAGGTGTCCGTGGAATTCCGCAACGGCCGCGAGCACTACGAATACACAGGTGGCGTCGTGGAGTTGGACGGCGTGGACCTGCCGCTCTTCCGGTGGAGCTATTCCACGAGGATCGCCGAATAGCCCCGGGGTGATCGGCTGTTCGCGCTGCCGGGCGTCGCGCCGCGCGCGATTTCGCCGCCGACGGGCCCGACGTTCCCGGGTTTGGGCAAGCTGTCGCCCCTCGGCCGCACTCCCCGAAACAGCCCCGTGTCCGGGAGTTCCAAAGACGGGAACTCACGTGTGTACCGGGCGCATGCGCCGGAGTGCAATCGCGAGCCGATGACTCTCTGCAAGATGAGAGGTACCGTGAGTTGCGAGGGGTTCATTGGGGCTCGCCGAGACGTGGGCCGCTCTCGTCGGCGTCGGCCGACCACGATCGCCCTTCGCGTCCACGAACATCCGGACCATTCCGGGGCCATGGGTGCGCCATGCCGCGTTGCGGCGCATCTCGCCCGCGCATGGCCCCTCTCCACACGGGAGTCCCACATTGCAGTGCACGTCATCCGCCGACGGACACTCGTTCCCCAGCCTCGCGCAACATCTCGAGGCGGCCCGCAACCGTGCCTTCGTCGGAAGGGCTCGGGAGCTGGCCCTGTTCCGCCGCGCGCTCGACGGTGAACCCGGCTCGTTGGCCGTCCTGTTGGTTCATGGACTCGCAGGAGTGGGCAAATCATCCCTCTTAAGGCAGTTCGCCGTGGACGCACGCGCGGCTGGGCGGACCGTGATCGAAGTCAGCGGTCGCGTCGGCTCGTCGCCGGCGGCGTTCGAGATCGCGGCGGCGGAAATGTTCGCCCACGACAACGCCGTACTGCTGGTCGACGACTTCGAACGGTGTCAGGTCCTGGAGGACTGGCTGCGGGACCACTTCCTCCCCCGGTTGCCGGTCGGGGCGCTGACCGTCTTCGCCGGGCGCAGAGCCCCCGCGCCGGTGTGGGAGACCGACCCGGGCTGGGCCGAGGTGGTACGGGTGGTGCGGCTCGAAGACCTGTCGCCCGAGGACGCCGCGGCGCTGTTGGAGTCGCGTGGCGTCCCGCACGGACCGCTGCTCGCGTTCGCCGGCGGCCATCCGCTGGCACTCGCGCTCGCCGCCGAAGTCGCCCTCCAGGCCGCCACGTCCACCGGTGAACCACCAGCGCAGGAGGTGTACGCCAAGTTGGTGGAGCACCTGGTCGGCGACCTGCCGTCCGCGGCTCATCGGCAGGCGTTGGAGGTCTGCTGCCACGCTCGTGCCACGACGGAGGACTTGCTGCGAGCGGCGCTGCCGGGGGAGGACGCGGGGCGCCTCTTCGCCTGGCTCCGTCGGCTGCCGTCGGTGGAGGCGGGGACCCTGGGCCTTTTCCCGCACGATGTCGTACGCAACGCGGTGGATGCGGACCTGCGATGGCGCGATCCCCAGTGCTACGCCGCCACGCACGGCCGGATCCGCGATCACCTGCTGAAGCGCGCCGTCGAGGCACGTTGCTCGGACCGGATCGCCGCCGTCGCCCCGATCATGTACCTGTACCGGGGTGGCGGCTTCCTGGGTGACCTCATGACGTGGCGGAGCCGAGGCGAGATCCGCGAGGCAGAGCTACGACAACAGGACCACTCGGCTCTCATACGGATGACGGAGCGGGCGGAGGGGGCACGTTCCGCCGCGATCGTTCGGTACTGGCTCGCCCGTCAACCCGAGGCTTTTCGGGTGTATCGACGATCCGACACGGAGGAAATGGAGGGGTTTTCCGCCTGGTTGACGTTGCGGGATCCGGACGAGGACGAACTGCGCGCGGATCCGGTGGCGGCGGCGGTTTGGACACACGTCCGCGCGGCGGGCAACCTCCTACCGGAAGAGTCCGCGGGGATCGCGCGATTCATGGTCTTGTCCGACCCCGTGCGGCGTCGCTCACCCGTCCTGGACCTGATGTTGTTGAGGATCGCCGCGGAAGTGCTGCTCGTCCGAGGGGCAGCGTGGTCGTTCGTCGCTTCGGCTGATCGCAACCTCTGGGCATCGACAACGGCCCATGGTCCTTTCCACCCGATCGGAAGCGGCGTTGCCGTCGAGGGAGACCCCCTTCGGATATTCGCACACGACTGGCGCGCCGAGCCCCTGGAATACGTCCTCGACCACATTGGTCCGCCCCGATCCCTGCGTACGACGGTGGAGTCGGCTGCCTGCGCGTACGAGCGGACCGCCATGGCGCGGCCCGAGTTCGACGATGCCGTCCGTGAGGCGTTGCGGTGTTGGCATCGGCCCGATGCCCTGGCTCGCAACCCCCTGTCGCGAAGCGGGGTGCTCGCCGAGGCGGGGGGTTCCCTTCGGGACGTGCTCGAACGTGCGATGGATACGCTCGGCGGCGACCCGAGGAGCGTGAAGGCACACCGCGCCCTGACCGCGACGTTCGTGGACGGGGCACCGACCCAGGAGGCGGCCGCCCGACGCGTGGAGTTGCCGTTCAGCACCTACCGCAGGCATCTCACCCTGGGGATCCGGTACGTCAGCGAACTCCTCTGGGACCAGGTAATGCGCGGTATGCCCCCAGCCGCCTCGGTCGTCACCCGGTTCTGACCTCGGTCCGGGCGAGGATCGGAGGGTGGTGGTACCGCCTTCTCGGGTGGAGTCACCAGCCTCTGCGCCCGGCTCCCCCACCGAACTCGTTTGCCGGGCAGTCGGGTCGGAGCGAACACTGGGGTGAGCAGAACCGAGCAGCAGATGAGCAGAGGATGGTCTGGTCACCTGCGGGCGGCGAATCCGAGACTGATCTCGGTGTGGGGATGGCAACCCATTCCGGTGCGAGAGACAACTCCCCGAAGGATCGACAGCGCGGCAATTCACCGTCCCTTCAAAGGACGCGGCTTCATCGATAAGACCCGGGTGCGGCGAATCACCGAAAACGGCAGGCGACCACACCTGGCGTCCGAGACGACACAGTGCAGTTTCCCGCGCCCGGCGTTCGAATATCGCACGGCGAAATGCACTGCATGTCGTCGACCTTGTCACACCACCGTGGCGTTTCAGGACTCCCGCCGGCCGCGAGAAAACGCCGGCCGTCGGACGGAAATGAGGGTGACGTACGTGATGGATTCCGTCTTTGTCATGCCCGGTACGGTGCCCGCCCCGCGCGGAGGCATCCTGAGCGATTTCCATCAACGCTACGAGACCGTACGTGAATCCTTGTCCCGGATCGACAAGGCGGCTCGGGAAATGGGGCTGCCCGAGATCAGTCCCCGGCTGATCGAGGACAACGGAACGAGCGACCGGCGCGGTCCCGAGGTGCAGTATCTGGAGATCTACGCGGTCAGCCTCGCGACCCACCACATGCTGGTCGCGGAGGGGGTTCGGCCCGTCGCGATCGTCGGGCAGAGCATCGGGGAGCTGTGGGCGCTGGCCGCGGCCGGGCATCTGGCCGTGGAGGATGCCGCACGTCTGGCCGTGGCCCGGTCCCAGGCGCTGACCCGACAGGGGTGGGGCGGCAAGATGCTCGCGGTCGGGGTCGACGGCCGCCGGGCGCAGGCGCTCGCCGGGTTGCTCGACCATCCCCACCTGGTACTGGCCTGCGAGAACGCGCCTCGGCAGAGCGTACTCAGCGGTCCCGAACCGTTGATCGAGTTCGTGGAGCGGGTGGCGGACACGCTGGGCTGGCCGAGTCTGCGGCTGGACGTCCCACATCCGACACACACGCCGGCGATGGTGCACGCGGCACGGGACCTGCGGGCGAGCGCGCCGCGCGTTCCGTACGGCACCGGGCGTTGGCGGGTGTGCTCCCCCTGGCTGGGCCGGGACGTCGGCGACGACGACCCGGTCGACCTGGTCGCCGGAGCGCTCACCGCGCGGGTCCGGATGCTGCAGACGATCCGTGACCTGCACGCGGCGGGTGTCGACGCCTTCGTGGAGTGCGGCGAATGGCCAGTAGTCACCAAGTTCGTCGAGGCTTCGGTCCCGGGGGTGCGGTGCGTGGTGCCGCTGAGCGAGGGCGATCCGTTCGCGGCGGTGCGGCCGTTGGTCGCCGACTCGTCCCACGGTGGGCTCTTCCGCGAGCGGGTGTCGGCTCCCCTGCCCGGCGGCGATGGCGGCATCACGCGGGTGAGCGCATCCGGTTCGACCGGGTCGGTCGCCACACTTGCCACACTCCCCGTCGCCGTCTCGTCGGCGCCGTCCCCGGCGATGTCTGCGTCCACGCCTCCCGTCGCCCATGTGAACCCCGTTGTCGACCCGGCGCCCACGATCCCGGCGCCCCCGGTGCGCGAGGCGGCGCCTGCCGCCACCCCGACCCCCGCTGCGCCCGCCGGGCTCGACTACGAAACGGTCCTGGACGAACTGCGCGTACTCTACGGCGACTTCCTGGGCTATCCGCCGGATCTCCTCGGCGAGGACGACGGACTCGAATCCGAGCTGGGGGTGGAATCGCTCAAGCAGGTGGCCCTCCTCGGGCGGGTCTCCGACCGGTTCGACCTGCCCGACCTGCGAGCGAACACCTCCCTGTTGACGCTCGCCACCCTGCGCCGGATCGCGGAGACCGTGGTCCGGGCCCGGGCGGAAGTCGCCGCACGATGACCGCCACCGACCACCTACGCGGCAGGGTCGCCCTGGTCACCGGGGCGGCGAGAAGTCTCGGTGCGGACATCGTCCGCCGACTGGCGAGCGACGGCGCCCACGTGATCGTCAACTACTTCCACTCCGTCGAACAGGCCGAGCGCCTTCGGGCGGAGCTGGAACAAGACGGTAGAAGCTGCGAGTTCATTCGTGCATCGGTGGCCAAGACCGGTGAGATCGACCGCATGTTCGACCTGGTGGGCGAACGACACGGTGGACTGGACATCCTGATCAACAACGCCGCCGGTGGGGCATTCCTCCCCCTCCTCGACATCGACGACACCTACTGGCAACGGGCCTGGTCCACCAATGTGATGGCGGCCTACCACTGTTCGCGCCGGGCGGCCGAGTTGATGACGGGACGGGAGAACGCGAACATCGTGTGCCTGTCCAGTGTCGGGGCCCACCTGCCGATCCCCGGATACGGCCCCGGCGGTGTCACCAAGGCCGCCCTGGAGTCCCTGGTCCGCTACCTGGCGCTCGAACTCCTCGCCCAGGGAATCCGCGTCAACACCGTGCAATTGGGCACCGTGGCAAGTGAGTTCGTCGACAATCTGGACGACCCTCCGACGGCGCTCGGCGATCCGTCGGAAACGAGCGAACTGATGAGCCGCGCCCTCTCGACACCGGAGGCCGCCACGTTGATCGCCCACCTCCTCCACCCGGACTCCGCCTTCATCACCGGACAGACCATCGTCGCCGACGGCGGCATCGCCATCGGCGGGATGCAGGGCGCCCGCCTGCACAGCAAGCTGGCGAACCGGGTGGGCGTGCCCACCCGGGGCCGACCGAACGCGGGGACGGCAACGCAGACAACGCCCGAGGCGAACAAGCCCACCTCCGAACCACCCCCGGCCGCGCGCCCGGAGCCCGTCGCCGCGACGCCGCCCCCGACACCGGCGGCCATTCCCACGTCCGACCGCACACCGCGCGCCGACCCCGAAGCAGTCGCGGTGGTCGGCCTCGGCCTGGTCCTGCCCGGCGCCAACTCCACGGAGGAGTTCTGGGATCGGCTGCGCGAGGGCACCCTGATCCGCAGCGAGCCCTCCGCTTTCGACCTGAAGCACTTCTGGGCGCCCACCCGGGAGGACACCGACGCCTTCTACGTCCGCGAGGCCGGCTACGTCCAAACCTTCGTCCCCGACCCCGCATCGATCGTCGAACCGCACGGCAACGTCGACCACCCCGGATGGCCGCGTACCAACCGGTGGTTGCGGCACTGCGCCGTCCGGGCCCTGGCGGGAGTACGCCGACACTCGACGGACCGCTGGTTCGTCGCGACCACCGGCATCCACGACCAGACGGGGCTCGGCCCTCAGGCCGTCGTGCTCGGCGACGAATACCGGCGCATGGTGCGCGAGGCGATTCCCGCCGACCAGGAGGGCGACTGGTTGGCCGAGTTGGCCGATCACGCCATCAACACGCATTACGCCGGTGACGGCGGAAGCCCGCAGGCGTACCTGCCCGCGTCCGTCTCCCGCAACGCGCTGCGCGGACTGATTCCGGACGACGCTCAACACCTGACCCTGGATTCGGCGTGCGCGAGCGGCCTGTTCGCCCTCGACGCGGCGGTCAAGGCGCTGCGCGACGGCTCGTGCGACGTGGCGTTCGCCGGGGGCACCGCGGTGGTGGAGCCGATCGGGTTCACCCTCTTCTGCCGAGCCCAGGGCATCTCGATGAGCGGCAACGTACGCCCGTTCGACCGGGCGGCCGACGGGACCGTGATCGGCGAGGGCGCGGTCATGCTCGCACTCAAGTCGTACGCGCGGGCCGTGGCGGACGGCGACCGGGTGCTCGGTGTGGTGCGCGGCAGCGGCCTGGCGGCCGACGGGCGGGGCAAGGGCATTCACGCCCCGGCCATGCGTGGCCAGGAATCGGCGATCGCCCGGGCCTGGGCCGACGCGGGCGTGGAGGCCGACGACGTCGACTGGATCGTGGCCCACGGCACCGGCACGCCGGTGGGCGACGAGATCGAACTGCGCTCGCTGCTCTCCCGGTTGGGTCCGCGGGAACGGGCGTGCCTGGTGACGTCGAACAAGCAGGTCTTCGGCCACACCGGGGTCCTGGCGGGCCTGGTCTCGGTGGCCCACGCGCTGGTCGCGTTCGAGCGCGAGGCGATTCCCGGGCAGTGCGTGGTCACCGACCCGCACCCCGTGCTGGGCGACGGCTCGCGCCTGACCGTACCGCTCGTGGACGCGCCATGGCCGACGGACCACGCACGACCGCGTGTGGTCGGCGTGTCGGCGTTCGGCCTCGGCGGCGCCGACGCACACGTGGTGCTCTCTGATCGAGTACCGCCGGCCGCGCCCGCGACTCGGCGCGGCGGGGCGGACATCGCCGAAACGGAGGACATGGTCGTCGTGGGCTGGAACGCCCACCTGCCCGGCCTGGATCCCGCCGATGTGCCGGCCTGGCTCACCGGCGGCGCCTCGCGGCCGGACGCCGGCTTCGGGCTGCCGTATCCGCTGCCGTCCCCGCGCCAGGTGCGTATCCCGCCGCTGACGATGCGGCACATGGACGCCGCGCACCTGATGACGCTTCAGGCTCTCGGCCCGCTGCTGGACCGGCTCGGCGAGCCGGGCACCCACCTGCGGCCCACGACCGCGATCATCGTCGGATCGTCGCTGCCGACCACCCACAACACCCGGGCCGCACTGCGGGTACACGCCGCCGAGTGCGCCACCGCGTTCGACATCCTGCCGGACCACGCGCAGGCACGGCGGCTGAAGGAATACCTCGCGAAGGGGATGGCGGAGGCCGCGGGGGTGATTCCCGGCGACTTGAACGAGGACGACTTCACCGGCGCCGTCTCGTGCATCCTGTCCGGGCGGGCCGCGAACTACTACGACTTCCGGGGCATGGGCACCAGCGTCTACGCGCACCGGGACTCCGCGCACACCGGCGTCGACGTGGCCCTGCGCCAACTTCGGCACCGGGCCTGCGACCTGGCCCTGGTCGGCGCGGTGTGCCTGCGTCCGATCAGCGGCTGGGACCACCACCTCGCGGGCTTGGTACCGCACGGCCGATCCATCGCGGAGGGCGCCGCCGTGCTGGCGATCGCCAGGCGCTCCACGGCACACGAACACGACCTGCCGATCCTGGGCGTGCTCTCCACCGCGCTCACCGGCGACGACGCCACCGCGACTCCCGCGCACGCGCTGCCCGTGTTGGCCAACGCCGGGCACACCTACCTCTCGCTCGACGCCGTGCTGGCGATCCTGGAGGCCGTCGTCACCGGATCCGGCGCCGTCGTCGCGCCGGCCGCCCCCGGATCGCCGCCGATCCGATTCACCCCGCCGGCCGGCCCGGAGCGGGTCGGTCCGCCCCGACGTGCCAAGGAACGGGCCGACGGTACGGGGGCGGAATACCTTACGCCCACCCGGGTCGAACCGAAGGAGCGCACCCAGACGGCGCCGCTCGCGCCGAAGGCACACACCGCTACCGGCCCGGGCGCACCGAACCGACACACCACACCCCCCGACCCGGTCACGCCGGTCGCACCGGTCGCGCAACACCCCGAGGCATATCTCGGCCGCCGCCAGACCATCCGCCTCGTCCCCACCACGCCACCCCCCGCGGACGCGGCCATGCCGGCCGTCCCACCGGGGACCGTCGTCATCACCGACTCCCCCGACCTCGCCGCAGCGGCGACCGGCGGTCCGGACGTCGCGGTGTGGGCCCCGAGGCCGGGTATCGGCGCCACCACCCACGTACCGCCCGAAGACGCGGCCGGCGCCCTGGCCGACCTGCCGTTCGTCCCCCGCCACATCCGGATCCTGACCCGCCTGCCCCACGATGACGGCGGCCTCGACGGCGACGGCACCGACGACGCCGAGATGGGCCGGATGGAGGACCTGCAAGACCTCACGTTCACCACGGTCCAAGCCGCACTGCCCGCACTGCGCAACGGCGGCTCGCTGGCCGCCGTCCTGCTGGGCGCGATACCGGACGACCTGCCGTCCCCGTCGAGCGCGCTGATCGTCGGTCTCGTCCGCTCGGTGCGCGCCGAGATCCGCCAGTGCGGCGGCGTCGCCCTGCTCACCGACGCACCGGACGCCGCCACCGCCCTGTCCCGGCTGGCGCGGGCGGCCGGCGCCCAGGTGCCCACCCACACGCTGGCCTGCCGGGCGGGCACCTGGCTCACGATGGCGGTCGTCGACGACGCCGCCGCACCGACCCTGAAGGCGCGGGCCCCACTGCCGCCCGGCGCGGTCGTGGTCGCCTTCGGCGGCGCCCGCGGCATCACCCCCGAGATCATGCATGCGCTCGCCCGCACCGTCGACCGACCCCACGTGTACGTCGTCGGTCGCACCCCACCCCCGGAACCCGGCGAAACACTCCCGCCGCAGGCCGAGTTCATCGTCGCCGGACGCCGCGAACGCCCCGACGCGTCGGTGGGCGAGCTGCGCGCCCTGTACGACAAGGCTCAGGCGCGCCTGGAGGTGGGCCGCACCATGCGCCGGTTGGCCGACCTGTGCGGCGCCGACCGGGTGCACCACCGCGTGTGCGACGTCCTCGACGCCGAACGCACCACCGCCGTCCTGAGTGAGGTCCTGGACCGTCACGGGCACATCGACCTGCTCGTCAACACCGTGCTGGAACTGCGTTCGCGCGCGCTGCACGCCAAGACCCTCGCCGACTTCCGCGCGGTGCGGGCCACCAAGGCGACCGGATACCGCAACCTCAAACGCGCCCTGGCCGGGCATCCGCCCCGCACGTGGGTCAACTTCAGCACCCTTGCGGCACTCGCGCCCGCACCCGGCGACGTCGACTACTGCACCGCCAACGAATACCTCGCGTACGCGAGCGCCCGGGCTCGTCGCCATGCGCCGAACGACCGGCACGAGTTCGCGATCCTGTGGAGCGGCTGGCTCGAAGCCGGCGTGGCCAGCAGTGTCACCATGCGCGAAACGCTCAAACGCAACCGTATGGACGCCTACATCGACAACGCGCTGGGCTGCGCCCAGTTCCTCGCCGCCGTCACCCGCCCCCCGGCCGACGGAGTGACCTTCTTCGTCCGCGAGGACGAGCGCACCCTGCTGCACACACGCGGAATCGCCGCGCACGGGTCACCCGACTGCCTTCGTATGCCCACCCCCGACGTGCCGCCGCCCGCCGTGCCGGATCCGGCCGTGCGCACACCGCTGCTCGACGGCGTCCTCCATCGCGGCACGAAATGGATCGTCCTGACCAAGACCTGGGAGCCCCGCACCCTGGCCGAACGCGACGGCCGTTGGATGCGCCACCACCGGGTCAACGGCGAGTACACGCTGCCCGGCACGTTCACCCTCGAAGCCGCCGCCGGCGCGGCCTCGTTGTTGTGCCCCGATCTCGTGGTCACCGGATTCCGCGACCTGCGCTGCCACACCTCGATCACGGTCGGGCTCACCGGGCCGCGGCGCACCGTCGCGGTCGAGGCCCGGGTCACGAGCCGGCACCGGGACCACGCCGAAGTCGCCGTCCGTATGACGACCCACCGCGTCGGCCGCAACGACCGGGTCCTGCGCTTCAACGACCTGCTGTGCGAGACGAAGGTCAACCTGGCCCGGCGATATCCCGCCCTCGCCCCACCCCCGGACTGCTCGGCGCACCACCCCGAACCCGACTTCGCGATGCCCGTCTACACCCCCGACCCGCCGATCTCGCTCACCGGCCCCTTCGCCGGCACCCGCGACCACGCCCGGGGCCCCGACGGGAACAGCGCCTCGTTCGGCTTCGACCACGTCACCTGGGCGCCGGCTCTGTCCGACGCGATCGTGCCCGCCATCCTCCTGGACGCGATGGTGCACCTGCTCCTGCTGCCACCCGCCGGCGAACTCCCGCCCCGGGTCGGCCCGATGGCCGGCCTCGGCGAGGTCGACCTCGGCGGGCCGGGCAACGACTGCCGACTCGGTGCGGCACACCCGACCATCCGGCTGCACTGCGACTTCTCCACCGGGATCCTGACCGCCGCCACCGCCGACGGCCACACGCTCGCCCGGATCGCCTCGGTCAGCGCACACGACCCCGACCACAGCGGCGAACTCGTCCGACCCCTCGCCGACACCCGCCGATCGATCGATGCGTGACAGCCGATTCCCGAGAGCCGATTCGTGACAGTCGAGGAGACATCGATGTTGTGGCAGGACATCACGATCGCGGGCACCGGCGCCTGGATCCCACCCATCGTCCCCGTACCCGATCCACGCGACGCACCCGTCGTCGAGCCCCGTCCGGCCACGCTCAACGGATTCACCTCGGCCGCCATCGCGACCGATCACACGCCGACGCACATGGCCGCCCGCGCCGGCCTCAAGGCGCTGCGCCACGCCGACGTCGCGCCCGCCGACCTCAGCGCGCTCGTGCACGCCAACTTCCAGGACGAGGACCACTACACACCCGGGACCTACCTGTTGCGCGTGCTCGGCGGAGCGCACACCGTCGGCTACGAGTTGTGCGCCGCCAGCGACGGCGGGGCCGCCGCGCTGATCGCCGCCGCCGAGCACCTCACCGCCCGGCCCACCGCGAAGGCCGCGCTGGTCACCGCCGGTGCCCGATTCCCGGAACAACGCTGGGGCGGCGCCCGGGAGATGGGCTACGTGGCCGGCGACACGGGCGCCGCCGCCGTGCTGACCCGAGGCACCGGCTTCGCCCGGCTGGCCGCGACCGCGCAGGCCGTGGAGCCGCGCCTGGAGGTGCTGACCCGGGCCGGGACGGGCCACGCCGGCGGCGGTCGGCCGTTCCCCATCGAGGACAGCGGGCTCATGCCGCACATGGACACGCTGCAACGCGCCACCCGCCGTTGCGTCGAGACCGTCCTCGACGAGACCGACACGAAGCCGGGCGACGTCACGCACGTGGTGGCCATCGCGATCGGGTCGATCGTGCTCGATCTGGTGCTCGCCGGGTCGCCGCTGGATCTGCGCTGCGAGGACACCAGTTGGACCTTCGGTCGGCACCTCGGCCATGCCGGGCCGTGCGACATCCTGCTCGGCCTCGACCGGCTGTTCCGCTCGGGGACCGCGCGAGCCGGCGACCGCGTCCTGGTGCTCAGCTTCGGGCTCGGCTTCCGCTGGACCACCGCCCTGATCGAGGTCACCCGCGACACCACCCCCGCGGCACCGGCCGCTCGGACACGCCCGGAATGAGGTCGTCCATGCCCACCACCGGTACCACCACCGTCGCGGCCATTCCGCTGGCCCCGCGTGCCCTGCCGCTGCTGGGTCACGCGCTACCGCTGCTGCGCGATCCGCTGGCTTTCATCACATCGCTGTCGGGCTACCGCCAGATGGTCCGCATCCGGCTCGGCCCCAGCTCCGCCGTGATGATCTGCGACCCGGGACTGACCCGGCAGGTCTTCCTCAACGACCGCGTCTTCGACAAGGGCGGCGCCATCTACGACCGCATCCGCGAGGTCATCGGCGACGGCCTGTCCACCTGCGCGTACCCCCTGCACCGGCGTCAGCGCCGACTGTGCCAGCCGTCCTTCCATCCCACCCGACTCACCGGGTACGGCGCGGTGTTCGCCCGCGCGGCCCAGACGAAGGCGGCGACCTGGCGCGACGGCGACGTCGTCGACATCACCCAGGAAATGATGACGCTGACCACACGCGCCACCATGGAGACGATGTTCAGCGGCGCCCTGCCGGAGGAGACCATGCGGCGGGCCCTGACCGACACCTCCACCGTGGTCAGCGCGTTCTTTCGCCGGATGATGACGCCCGCCCTGCTGCGCGGGCTGCCGACCCCCAAGAAGCGACGCTACGACGAGGCCCGACACCGACTGTCGGCCACCATCGAGGAGATCATCGCCGAGCGCCGCGCCGACCCCACCGACCACGCCGACCTGCTCTCCGCGCTGATCGGCGCGGTCGACGAGGAGAGCGAGGGCGGCGAGAAGCAACTCAGCGACACCGAACTGGCCGACGAGGCCTTGACGTTCTTCCTGGGCGGGATGGAGACCACGGCCATCACCCTCGCCTGGGCACTGCACCTGCTCGCCGACAACCCGCACGTACAGCGCCGCCTCCAGACCGAGACCGACGAGGTCCTGGCCGACAACGGCGGCACACTCCACGCCGGACACCTGCCCTCGCTCGGCCTGGCGAGCCGCGTCGTGACCGAGACGCTGCGGCTGTATCCGCCCGCCTGGATGATGACGCGCACCCTCCGCGAGGACGCCGAGCTCGGCGGAGTGCGCTTCAAGGGCGGCAGCACCATCGTGCTCAGCCCCTACCTCCTGCACCGCCGATCCGACCTGTACTCCGAGCCCGACCGGTTCGACCCGGACCGCTGGCTCGGGGCCCAGCCCGACCGGGCCACCTACATCCCCTTCGGTGCCGGCCCCCGCAAGTGCATCGGGGACCAGTTCGCCCTCACCGAGGCCATCCTCGCGCTGACCGCCATCGTCGCCCGCTGGCACCTCGTCCCGGTCGGCGACGAACCCTTCCGCCCCAAGGTGGAGACCAGTCTCAGCTCGCGCGGACTGCACCTGCGCCTCGACGCACGCCGCGCGAGCGACACCGTCACCGCCGAACCGCGCGCGCACGCGACGCGGTCCGCGGCCACCCCGCCCCCCACCACGCCGGGCACCGGCGGTTGCCCCATCGACCACTAGGAGCGATGCCATGAGGCCTCATGTGAAGCCACTGGTCAAGGGGCTTCTGCGGGCCCGCCGCGTCGGCACGTCCGGAGCGGCTCCGGCCGATACCCTGCACGCCCCAACCCGCCCGCACCCGAACGGCTGGTTCTGCCTGGCCTTCTCGGACGAGGTGCGCCCCGGCGCCATCACCACCCGGGCGCTCGCGGGTGCCGAAGTGGTCCTGTACCGCACCACCAAGGGCGTGCTCCGGGCCGTGCACCCGCGCTGCCCGCACCTGGGCGCGCACCTGGGGGTCGGCGGCTCGATCGAGGGCGAGGACATCGTCTGCCCCTTCCACCGCTTCGCGTTCGACCCTGCCGGCACCTGCGTGCGCACCGGCTACGGCCGGCTGCCCCCGAAGGCGTCGCTGACCCCGTACCCGGTGTGCGAGGCCAACGGCTCGATCTACGTGTGGCGGCATGCCCTCGGCCTGCCGCCGCAGTGGCGGGTGCCGGTGTTGCCCATGGACGACCGGCAGCCGTACAGCCACGACACGTTCGACATCGCCGGGCATCCGCAGGACGTCATCGAGAACGCCTTCGACTGGGGCCACCTGCCCGCACTGCACGGTCTTCAAGATCTCGACATCGACGGCAAGCCGATGCCCGGGGAGCCGGTCGCCACGGTCACCGCGACCGCGCGCGGCACCGTCATGCGCGGCTTCCGCCAGTCGTACACGCTCACCGTGATCGGCCTGGCCACCATCGCGGCCCGTACGGTCCTGCCGCGGGGCGCGGGCAACCTCCACGTGATGCTCCACGCGACGCCGACCACTCCCGGGCGCATCCACCTGCGCTTCGGCACGAAGCTGGAACTGGGCCGCGTGCCCGGCCTGCCCGAGAGCATCGCACGCGCGGCCACGATGCCCGTCGCGCGACTGGGCAGCTCGTTGATCCAGCGGCTGGCGAGCCTGGACACCGGAGCCGACCTGCTGATGTGGAACCACCAGGAACACGTCGAACAGCCGAAGCTCGCCAAGGGCGACGGGCCCATCGGCCGATACCGGTTGTGGGCACAGCAGTTCTACGCCGGCGTCGAGGGTGTCCGGATGGAGACCGAGGACCCCGAGGGTATCGACGCGAAGCTCGCGGGCGCGGACCCGAAGCCCGCGGACGGCCTCGTGTCCCCGTAACCGGCCCGGCCGGGACCGAAAGAGAGACGACATGGCAGCGGAGAACGGTACGCCGGAGATCGGGCGACGATTGGCCGTCGTCGGCGCGGGGGTGATGGGGTCGGGCATCGCCGCGCTGGCGATCGGGCACGGGGTCGCGGTGTCGCTCGTCGATCCGGACCGACGCCGACTGGACGAGGCCCCCACGCGCATCGATCGCATGGTGCGCATGGCCCGACTGATGGACGCGCTGCCGGACGGCGCGGGCACGGGCGTTCTCCTCAGGGCAACCTCCTTCACCGAGGCGACGACGGCCGACGCCTCGGCCCCCGGGGCGGTGATCGAGGCGGTCACCGAGGACGCCGACGCCAAGGCCAAGGTCCTCGCGGAGGTGTCCGCACTGGTCCCTCCGGGCACCCCGATCATCTCCAACACGTCCGCGATCCCGATCGACGAACTGGCCCGGGCGGTGGCCCGCCCGGCGGATCTGATCGGCACGCACTTCATGAACCCACCGCACCTGATCCGCACGGTCGAGGTGATCCGGGGCACGCACACCGGCGAGGCCACCATGCACGCCCTTCGCACCCTGCTCGCCGCGCTGCGGCGGGAGCCGATCGTGGTCGAGGACGCGCCGGGGTTCGTGACCAGTCGCATCCTGCACCCCATGATCAACAGCGCGGTCCGGGTGGTGGCGGCGGGCACCGCGAGCGTCGAGTCGGTGGACCGGCTCATGCAGGGGTGCCTGGGCCACCCGACGGGCCCGCTGCGCACCGCGGATCTGATCGGACTGGACAACCTGGTCGACTCGCTGTGGGTGCTGCACGACCGGACCGGCGACGAGGAATGTCGCCCCTGCGAACTGCTCCTCGAGATGGTGCGCACCGGCCGACTCGGCCGCAAGAGCGGGCACGGCTTCTACCCATACGAGGGAGAACAGGCATGACTGTGTCGTCCGAATCGTTCGAGTCGCCCGATCCGGCGCCGCCGGAGCCCGGCGTCGACCGGGACGGCGTCGAGGCGGAACTGCTGCGCTTCCTGGCCCGGCACACGGGGCGGGCCTGGACCACCGACGCGGACGTCTTCGGCCCCGGGGGCCTGTCTTCGCTCTTCGCCATGGAGCTGGTGGTGTATCTGGAACGGACGTACGACATCGCCATCCGCGGCGCCGATCTGCGGATGGACAACTTTCGCACGGTAGTGCGCATGGCCGAACTCGTCGAACGACTGCGGCAGTCGGTCCCCGGAGGCCCCGGTGCGTGAAACCGTCGGCGCGGCGGCCTCAACCGTCACCGACCTGGTCGGTGACCGGGCGGGCGACTGGGACCGCGCGGGCCGACTCCCCGACGACGTCATCCGCAAACTCGGCGCGGCCGGCCTGCTCACGGTGCAGATTCCACAGAAGTACGGCGGTTTGGGGTGGTCGAGCACGGACGGCGGCGAGTTCACCGCGCATGTCGGCAGTCTGTGCGGTTCGTTGCGCAGCGTGCTGACCTCGCAGGGCATGGCCGCGTGGACGATCGAACGGATGGGTGATCCGGCGCAGGCGGCGGAGATGTTGCCGCGGTTGGCCTCGGGTGACACGGCGGCGATGGCTTTCAGCGAAGTGCAGGCGGGCAGTGACCTGTCCGCCGTCGCGACCACCGTCGCCGTGGACGGCGACGGCGTGCTGCTCACCGGCCGCAAGAAGTGGGTGACCGCGGCCGACCACGCCGATGTGTTCCTGGTCGTTGCCCGGATGGGTGAAGGCGGAGCCGTGGTTGTGGTGCCCCGGAACACCCCCGGGGTCCGGATCTCCCGGGTGGCCGACCCGCTGGGTTGTCGGGCGGCCGGACACGCGGAAGTCCGGTTCGACCGGGTGCGGTTGCCACTGGAGAGTTTGCTGGGCGGTGGGTGTCAGCCGTTGTCCCTGCTGGTGACGACGGCTCTGGCCTATGGTCGCGTCTCGGTCGCCTGGGGGTGTGTGGGCATCCTGCGGGCCTGTGTGGCGGCGGCCGTCGGACACGCGCTGTCTCGGGAGCAGTTCGGTCGGCCGCTGGCGCAACATCAGTTGGTGGCACGGCACTTGGCCGAGTTGTGGACCGCCGAGCAGGTGGCGACCCGGGTCTGCGAGTACGCGAGTCGTTGCTGGGACGAGCACGCCTCCGACCTGGCCGCGGCCGTCGTACTGGCGAAATACGTCGGGGCGGAGAACGCGGTCAAGGGCGCGGCGGCGGCCGTTCAGGTGCTCGCGTCGGCCGGGGTACAGGACGGTCATGTCGTCGCGCGGGCGTACCGCGACGCCAAGCTCATGGAGATCATCGAGGGCAGCAACGAGATGTGTCAGTTGATGTTGGCCGACCATGTGCTGGGTCGGCGGTGATCCCGATCATGGCCGTCGACGAACCCGGCTCATTGGAACCGGACATGCCGCCCACGCTGGTCAAGTGCCTCGTCTGGGACCTCGACAACACGCTCTGGCACGGCACGTTGCTGGAGGACGAGCACGTCGTCCCGTTCCCGGCGATCCGCGAGGTGATCGCCGGCCTGGACGGGCGCGGCATCCTGCAGTCCGTGTGCAGCCGCAACGATCACGACCCGACCTGGGCCCGGCTGCGGGCACTGGGGATGGCCGACTGGTTCGTCGTGCCGGAGATCGGCTGGGGGCGCAAGTCGGAGGGTGTTCGGCGGATCGCCGAGCGGCTGGGGTTCGCGCCCTCCGCCATCGCCTTCATCGACGACCAGCCGGCCGAGCGGGCCGAGGTCGCCCACCACCTTCCGGACGTACGTTGCTACCGGGCAGAGGATGCCGCGACGCTGCTCGATCGGCCCGAGTTCAGCCCGAGGACGGTGACCGTCGACGCGCGCCGGCGCCGGACGATGTACCGGGCCGGGGTTCGGCGCACGGACGAACGCACACGATTCACCGGCTCGCACGAGGACTTCCTGCGCTCGCTGGAGATGGTGATGCGCATCGGGCGGGCCACGGAGGAGGAGCTGTCCCGGGTCGAGGAGTTGACGCTGCGCACCAGCCAGATGAACGCGACGGGGGTGCACTACCCCGACGCGGCGCTGCGCGCCCTCCTCGACGATGCCCACCACGAGGTTCTGGTCACCACGCTCACCGACCGCTTCGGGCCACACGGTGCGGTGGGCGTGGTGCTGTTGCGGAAGCATCCGCGTGTGTGGCGTCTCAGGCTGCTCGCCACCTCGTGTCGTGTGGTGGCGTTCGGTGCCGGCACGATCATCCTGAACTGGCTGGTCGACCAGGCGGCCCGGGCCGGTGTGCACCTGCTGGCGGACTTCCGCGCCACGGACCGCAATCGCATGATGGAGGTCGCCTACCGGTTCGCCGGTTTCGACGAGTCGCCATGCCCGTGTGGGGACGGGGTGGTCGAGCGGGATTTCACCGAGGGCGTTCAGGTATTGCACCTCGTAGCCGGGGCGCGGCCTGCTCCCGAGACGCTTCGGCTGATCGCACCGGACCTCACCGAGAATGCGGTCACCTCCGGCGGACCAGGGTGATGCCGTCGGCCATCGGGAGCATGCAGATGTCGACCCGTCGGTCGTCCCGGATCGTGGCGTTGACCTCCCGGACACCGGCGGTGTCCGGATCCACAGCGAGGGGATCGACCACCCGACCGAAGAAGAGCGTATTGTCCAGCACCAACAATCCACCCGACCGAACCAAGTGCAGGGCGAGCTCGTAATATCGCGGATAATTCGCCTTGTCGGCGTCGATGAACACGAGACCGAATTCGCCGGACCGGCCCTCGGCGATCATTTCTTCGAGAGTTTCGATCGCCGCGCCGATACGAACCTCGATGCGTTCGAAAACGCCCGCCCGCCGCCAGTATTCGGCGCCGATCTCGGGCCAGCGCGCGCTGATTTCGCAGGTGACCAAGCGCCCGTGCGAGGGCAGCGCGCGCGCCATGCACAGGGTGCTGTACCCGGTGAAGGTACCGATCTCCAGCACCTCCGAGGCACCCGTCACCGCGACCAGCATCGCGAGGAACTGCCCCTCCTCGGGCATGACCTGCATCGTTTTCCCGGCGGGTAGCTCCGCGGTCGTCCGTCGCAGGTCGCGGAGAATATCGTCTTCCCTGAGTGAGAACTCCCTGACGTATTCGCGAAGTTCCGGTCCGCCGGTGATCTGATCCGCCATACCGAAAACTCTAGATGACGCTCCGGTGCCGATTCAATACGCCATGTCATATCGTCGATCGGCGCGCGCTCCGTGCAGTGTCCGATGTCTGGTCCACTTTCGGGGTGGCGCCCCGGCCCACGGGGGCCGGGGCCTTTTTCGTCAGCCGTTGGTGAGCGGGTGCAGGTAGAAACTCTCGTTCGGGGCGGCGCGGTTCCCCCATTGGTCGCCCCACTGGACGACCCAGGCGCCGTCGTTCCGGTTGTTGCCGGCGATGTTCGCGTAGAGCCCGGTGGCGTTGTTGCGGAGCATCGTCAGGTTGGGCATGCGCGGGTTCGGGTGTTCGAGGGTGAAGTTCTGGGTGTCGCGCTGGTTTCCGCCGGAGCCGGGAACCCCGTCGATGTCGTGGCAGTCCCAGATGTTCAGGTGGTCGCCCCAGCCGGACTGCTGTCCGCGGTTGACGTCGAGGCACTTTCCGTTGTCACTGCTCATGATTCGGTACATCGGGTGCCCGGTCGAGGTGGACGTCCCGATGGCCTGGAGGCGCCGGCGCTGATTGGCCGCGCCGTTGTCGTGATAGGTGATCACGTGTGTGCCGTTGGTGTCGTTGCCCTGGAAGACGTCGAGGAGGCAATCGCTGTTGTCGGCGTGGATGGTCAACTCCGGTGGCAGGGCGCCGGCGCGCAGGGATTGCGGGGCCCGGCCCGTCGGGAGTGTGGCCGTGTCGCGCCGAGGCGGGCGGGCTCGCCGCCCATCGCGAACGACACTCCGGTGCACGAAGAACCGATCATTTTGTCGTCGAAACAGGTGAACGCCGAACTCGTGCCCGCCGCAGGCATCCTGTCGATGTCGGCCACGCTCCGGGCGACACTCGCAGGGCACGCCGTGCTCGCGATCGGCCGCGACGTGTGTCGGCGGGGCCGCACGCGTGTTCGGCGTCGAAAGCAACGGGCTTCAGGAGGTGTCGTCATGCGCGACCACACCGGCGACCACACCCGGTTCGGCGCCTCGGCCGACGGCCGGACGTCCGACGCGGGAGACGGCGCGTTGATCGGCCGCGAGGCCGACTTGGCGCGGCTCGACGCCTTCCTGACCGATGTCGGGCACGGTGGCGGGTCGTTGGTGCTGCTCGGAGAGCCGGGCGTCGGGAAGACGACACTGCTCACGGCGTTCGCCCAGCGGGCCGAGGCGGCCGGGATGCGCGTACCGCACACGGTCGGCGTGCAATACCGGGCACGGACCGGATACGGGGCGCTGCGCCGGCTGCTGACCTCCACTCCCGACGTGCGGGCCGGGATCGCCGGTATACCCGTGCTCACCGCGGCGCTGGACCTGGAACGGGCCGCCGCTCCCGGGCCGGAGGCGGTCTGCGAAGCCGTGGTGTCGCTGCTCGCGGATCTTTCCCGCGACCGGCCCACCGTGCTCGTGCTGGACGACGCCCAGTGGCTGGACCCGGCCAGTGCCGTGGTGCTCACGCAGGTGGCCCGCCGCCTGGCGGGGGTCGGGGCGGGCCTGGTCTGCGCGGTCCGGATCGGCGACGAGGGCTTCTTCGACCATGGCGGCCTGCTGCTCCACGAGTTGGGCCCGCTCACCGAGGCCGCGTCCGAGGAACTCCTCTCCCGTCGCTTCCCCTCGCTCGCTCCGCGAGTGCGCCGACGCCTGATGGCCGACGCCGAGGGCAACCCGCTCGCGTTGCTCGAACTCCCGGCCGCCCTCACCGACTCCCAGCGCAGCGCCGGCCGAGCCCTGCCGAGCCGCATCCCGCTCAGTCGACGGCTTCGGTCGACCTTCGCCTCCCGGATCACCGTGTTGCCGGCAGCCACCCGACATCTGCTGCTCGTGGCGGCCTTGGAGGGCAGCGGCAATCTCCTGGTGGTGCGCCGGGCGGTGGCGGGACGCTGCGATCTCAAGCATCTCGCGCCCGCAGAGCGGGCCCACCTCGTCCACGTCGACGACATGACCGGACGCCTCGGATTCCGGCACTCGCTCATTCGCTCGACCGTGGTGGACCTGTCCACCAGCGACCAGCGGCGCAGTGTGCATCGCGCGCTCGCCGAGGCATGGGCCGGGGTTCCCGAGCAGCGTGTCTGGCACCTGGCGCAGGCGGCGGAGGAGCCCGACGAGCAGATCGCCGCGCTGCTGGAGGAGACCGCGGACATCAGCGCCCGCCGTGGCGACGGGCCGGGCTCGGTGGCCGCGCTGGTCCGCGCCGCCGACCTGAGTCCGGCAACGGCCGAGCAGGCTCGGCGGCTGGCCAAGGCCGCGTACGTCGGTGCGAACATCACCGGCGACCTGCGCGACGTACCCCGTCTGCTGGACCATGCGCGTCAGGCCGACCCGGACGCCGACTCATTGGCGGCCACGGTGGCCGCCGCGATGTATCTGCTCAACAGCCACGGCGATGTCGACACCGCGCACCGCCTGCTGTCCGGCGCCATCGCGCTCCAATCCGAGCCCTACGACCTGGCCGACCCCACCCTGCTCGAAGCGCTGTCGACCCTGCTCATCGTCTGCGTCTACGGCGCCGGGTCACGGCTGTGGGCGGCCTACGACGCGGCGCTGGCCAAGTGCACCTCGGTCCCGGACACACTGCGGCTGCTGCGGGCCACCTTCGCCGACCCGGCCCGGGCGTGCCCGGGCGACTGGGCCCGGCTCGACGCCGCCGTCGCGGCCCTGGTCGAAACCTCCGATCCGGTCCGGATCGTCCGGATCGGCACCGCCGGGGCCTACGCCGACCGCCTCGGCGCCATGGAGGAATCGCTGTTGCGCACCGCGCGGGGTGGACGCGGCGGCGAGAACAACTTCCCGGCCATCCAGGCCTCGTTCCTGTGGGGCAGCCACGCCTGGCTCACCGGCCGGTGGGCCGAACTGCGCGACGTGGTCGGCAACGGGCTGGCGCTCTGTGCGGAGTTCCACTACCCGCTGCGGTCGTGGACCGGAGAGTTCGTCCTCGCGTGTGTATCTGCGGCGTGCGGCGATTACCCCACCGCCCGCGCCCTCGCCGACCGGATGGACCAGTGGGGCGGCTCCCGGCGCGCGCACGCCATCACCTGCTATGCCGCGCACGCCAAGACGATACTCGCGCTCTCCCGGGGCGACTTCGAGACGGCCCACCACCACGCGTGCCGGATCTCGCCCGCCGGGACCCTCGCCCCGTTCGTCGGACACGCGCTGTGGGCGATCCTGGACACCGTCGAGGCGGCGGTGCGCACCGGCCGGCACGACAGGGCGCGCGATCACGTCGCGGCGGCCCGAAAGGCGGGACTCGACGCGGTCTCGCCGCGCCTGCGCATCGTCCTGCGCGCCTCCGCCGCCTTGGCGTGCCGGAACGACGCCAAGGCCCTGAGGTGGTTCGCCGAGGCCCTGGCCGACGAGGATGCCGAGCGCTGGCCCTTCGAGCACGCCCGCATCCGGTTGTACTTCGGCGAACGGCTGCGGCACGGTGGCGCACTCGCCGCGGCTCGGCAGCACTTGGCCACGTCTGCGGAAACCTTCGAACGGCTCGGCGCGACGCCCTGGGCACGACGCGCGGAACAGGAACTGCGGGCCTGCGTCGGTGATCACCTCGCGGGCTCGCAGGATGGCGCGCTCACCGCTCAGGAGTACCGGATCGCGAGCCTGGCCGCGACCGGCCTGACCAACAAGCAGATCGGCGAGCGGCTGTTCCTGTCCCCGCGTACGGTCTCCTCCCACCTCTACCGGGCCTTCCCCAAGCTGGGCGTGACCTCTCGGGCCGGGCTGCGCGATGCGCTCGACGGCACCGTGCTACCGAGGTAGCCCTCGATTTGCGTCAAATGACGCAAGAGGCCACGCAGTTCGCGCTCCTACGTTCGGTGCCACGGGCTGGGTCATCCGCGTCATCAGCCCCGCAGGACTCGGGAGGAAACGATGAGCGACAACGCATCGCGGGGGAACGTCGTCCTCGTCCACGGCGGCTTCGTGGACGGCGCCGGCTGGCAGGGGGTGTACGAGGCCCTGACCGAGGACGGGTACAACGTGGCCGTCGTGCAGAACCCCACGTTGTCGCTGGACGACGACGTGCTCGTCACCCGGCGGGTGATCGACGCGCAGCCGGGACCGGTCACGCTCGTCGGTCATTCGTACGGCGGCGCGGTGATCACCGAGGCGGGCAACCACGACAAGGTGACGGCGCTGGTGTACATCGCCGCCTTCGCCCCGGACAAGAGCGAGTCGGTGAACACCCTGATCGCCGACCCGCCGCCCGGCGCGCCGGTACCGCCGATCCTGCCGCCGGTCGACGGCTTCCTGCTCCTGGATCGGGAGAAGTTCCCCGAGTCCTTCGCCGGCGACCTGTCGCTCGCCCAGGCGCGGTTCCTGGCCGACTCGCAGGTCCCCTGGGGCGTGGAGGCGCTCGCCGGCGCGGTGGCCACCCCGGCGTGGCGCACGAAGCCGTCCTGGTACCTGGTCGCCTCCGAGGACCGGATGATTCCGCCGCCGGCGCAACGCGCCATGGCCGAGCGGATCGGCGCGGTGACGGTCGAGGTGGCGGGCAGCCACGCGATCTACGTCTCGCAGCCCACGGCCGTCGCCGACCTGATCAAGCAGGCCGCCGGCTCCTGATTCGACGCATGTACATCCCCCGGCCGCCCACCGTGCCGGCCTGCCCCGGCCGATGCAGCGGGCGCCGCATGTCCCGTTCACCAACCCCGACGGCACCACCGGAACCGACCTGTACGTCCGGCCGGACAAGGTGGGCGCGGTCTTCGCCGGCGATCTGTCGAGGACAGCGGGTCCGGCTGATCGCGGCAGAGCAATGGCTGTTCAGCGCCTCCGCGTTCGCCGACATGAGCGGTCCTGCCGTGAACGAGCGCAGTCGGCGTCCCAGCCGGGTTCCTGCGGATGAACTTCCATGACAGCGGCGGCGAAAGGCGAGGAGCGGGCGGATGAGGGTTTCCATCGTCGGTGGTGGGATCGCCGGGCTGACCTGCGCGCTGAGTCTGCACGCGGCCGGGTTTCAGCCACGGGTGAGCGAGGCGGCGCGAACCATCGAGGCGGTGGGTGTGGGAATCAACCTGCTGCCGCACGCCGTTCGGGAACTCGCCGAGTTCGGTCTGGTCGACGAGTTGGCCGCCATCTCGGTGCCCCCGCATCGGTTGGCCTACCACGATCGGGCGGGTGAGCCGGTGTGGACGGAGCCGCTCGGACTGACGGCGGGCTACCGGTGGCCGCAGTACTCCGTGCACCGCGGCCGCCTGCACCTGATGTTGCTGACGGCGGTACGCGAGCGGCTCGGACCGGACTGCGTCCGCACCGGCCTGGCGTTCCGAGACTTGGAGCAGACCAGGGATGGCGTTCGGGCCCACTTCCTGGACCGGATGAGTGGCGCGCCCACGGTGGAGGACGCCGACGTGCTGATCGGCTCCGACGGCATCGACTCGGTGGTCCGTGCCCGGCTCCACCCGGACGAGGGCACGTCGCGCTGGAACGGCGTGCACATGTGGCGCGGAGTCGCCCGACATCCGCACATCCTCGACGGACGTTCGATCGTGGTGGCCGGCGGCACTCCGGGGGCGAAGTTCGTCGCCTATCCGATCGAGGACCCGCCGGCCCCGGACGGCGACGCGCTGTTGAACTGGGTGCTGGAGGTACGGCACGGGCGGTCCGCCGAGCCCCTGGACCGCTCGCACCGTCGCGTCACCACGGCGGAGGCTCGCGCCGGTCTGGCCGACTGGAGCCTGCCATGGATCGACCCGGCAACACTGGTCGAACGCTCCTCGACGATCCTCGAATATCCGATGCTCGACCGCGACCCGCTGCCGCGCTGGAGTTTCGGACGCGTCACCCTGCTCGGCGACGCCGCACACCCGATGTTCCCGATGGGCATGAACGGCGGATCGCAGTCCATCGTCGACGCACGCGTCCTCGCCTGGTGCCTGGCCCGCGACCATGACCCCGTAGCCGCGCTCAACCGCTACGACCACATGCGTCGACCGGTGGTCAACGCGATCGTCCTGGCCAATCGGAACCTGGGACCGGAAGAAATCATCGCGCGCGCCGCCGAACACGGCGGGCCGCTGCCCGTCGCCCGAGCGGAGCGGATCGCGAACACCTACAAGGAGTTGGCCGGCACCACGGTGACACAGGTCAACACCCACCCATCATGGACGATCCCGCTCCACGCCCAGAATCCAACCCACCCAAAAACAAGCGAACCGTCCACCACAGACGCTATCGAACTCCCCACAGCACCACCGAGAACGAAGACGTAGCCAATCGATACCGACCTCGTCGATCGCAAACCGCGTCCGCCAAGTCACCCACATCCCCGGGGTCCGAATCCTCCCGATCCGAGCGCGTCCCAACCCGGAATACCGCATCCCAACCTCGAACTCACCTTCCCCTACCTACCCTCCGGAGCCACCTCGGTGGTCGGCGGCAACTGGTACGAGATCGTGCGGCTGTCGTTCGGCCGCACCCTTCCGGTGATGGGCGACGTCATGGGACACGACGTCGACGCCGCCGTCACCACAAGCACCGACCGCACGGCGCTGCGCCGTGTCGCCGCAATGGACCTGCCCGGCACCGAACCCTCCACCAACTCGACATCATGGAGTCGGCTCGCCCCGCGACCCGTGTCCTCCCGAGACCGTCCCATCGAACGCGTCGAGATCCCCAGCAGACCAACCCTGGGTACCGACTTCGACGGATACGAGCAAGTCACCCGTGACCTTCTGCCCGAGGAGATCCTGCTGCTCTACACCGACGGCCTGGCCGAGCGCCGGGACCAGGACATCGACGAATCACTCGCCCGAATCGCGGTGCTCCGGCTGCCCACCACCGGCGCGCTCGACGACCTGCTCGACGCGGTCCTCCGCGGATTGGCCCCGCACGCAGGGTAGGACGATCCTCGCCGCGCGGGTCCGTTCCAGATGAACCACACCCTCGACGGCCTCGCCGCAAGTCGCTCGCGCGTACCCCGTGCACATGCGCGTCCACAGTCAACAGGCGGGGCATCCACGCGAGTCGGATGGCGCCGACACCAGTCTCGGAAGGCCCCGGCCGCGTCGTCTTCGAACCTGGCGCCCTCTGAGCAAACAAGCCCTCGATCTGGCGAGCACGGTCAGCTTCAAAGCTCCTCAACTCCCACACCCTGGGGACCGTTTGGGGACCACACGCTATACGCAATACAGCACGATATAGCGAAAAGGGAACGTCATATCGAACAACGAAAAGCCTCTGACCTGCGAAAATGCCCCATCTCCTTGACTGGGGGCCAAGGGTCGCAGGTTCAAATCCTGTCGTTCCGACGGTGTTCAAGAGGCGCCGGCCAGGGCAAAAGCCCAGATCAGCGCCTCCTACCGGTTTAGACGACTCACCGGTTGGCGGATGCCTCCAAACCCTCTTTAGAGGCCGTAGCGTTCCGCCCGCTCCGGGGCGAGCACGTCAGCCGGCCACACCCCGTCCGCCTCCGCGAGTGCCTCCAACGCGCGCCGCAGCGTCTCGCCAACCGGTTCGGCGCGGTCGAGTGTCCGCACCGCCGCGAGCACATGCGTCGAGTCCGCCCGCTGCCGACCACCACGGCGCACCGGCCCGGCCTCGACCAACCGGTCGACGAACAGCCCCAACAGCCGGTCCGCGCGGTCCCCTTCGGCAACCCGGTCGCGGAACTCGATCAGGACCGAGTGGTCGAACCCGGGATCGTCCAACTCCAAGCCGAGCGCCTACTTCCAGCCGATGCGGCACCGCACCGCCTCCGCGGCCTGCCGGTCGGTCAGGTTCTCGGTGAATCGCAGCACCGACACCAACGCCGCCCGCGCCGGTGACAGCCCCGGCGCCCGTCTCGCGGGAACCAATCGGCGAAATCCTCGTCGCGGAACACCTCGGACAACCGGTCTCGCACCCACATCGCCGCGGTACCACGAGGGTTCGCCGCCCGCGCGACCTGCAACGTCCGCACCGGAATACCAAGCCCTGAACTCGCTGCCATCGACACCGACGCCCCCTCACCACAGCCCCGTTCCAGGAAAACACCGGTACAGGAACGCGTCACCGTGGCGAATCAGGGCGAAAGATCGCCAACAGCATCCCGAATGTGAGACAGAGCCGTTAGTTTTGCAGTCCCGAGACCGGCACGGGCGTGGTGGTGCCGGAGCCGGCCGCGTGTCGATCGGTTCCGTTGCGGGCGCCCGGTAGTGGCGTCACAACCGGTTTCGACGAGTTGCCGTCGGTGTCGGTGCTGCGGGCCGTCACTCCGCATGGCCCACTGCGCCGCTTCCTCTCACGGCTGATCACGGCTCGAACGAGCCACGTCCCATCTGGTCGCGGACGGCGACCACCGGGTGGTTGAGGAGGGCTCGGCGTTGCCAGTTGGCGCCGTCGACGACGAGGGTGTGGCCGGAGATGAAGCGGGCGTAGGGGGAGGTGAGGAACGTTGCGGCCCAGCCCAGTTCGCGTAGGCGCCCGGTGCGAAGCGCGGGTTGGAGGGGGTCTTTGGCGCGCGCGTGGTCGACGTTGCTGCGAATGTCGGCGGTCATGTCCTCGTGAGGGAACAGCCCGGGGACAAGGCCGTTGATCTGGATGCCGTAGGGACCCCATTCGACGGCGAGCGTTTCGACCATGTTCTTGACGCCCGCTTTGGCGGCGGCGCTGTGGGCGAAGCCCGGGCCGCCGGTCCAGGCGTAGGAGGCGCCGATGTTGACGATGGATCCAGGGCTGCCGGCCGCGAGGTGGCGGCGGGCGAACTCGCGGGCGCAGAAGTAGGTGCCGTTGAGGGTGATGTCGACGACCGTGCGCCACGCGTTGGGGGACATGTCCTCGGCGGGGATGGGGAAGTTCGCGGCGGCGTTGTTGATCAGGATGTGCGGTAGCCCGAAGTGCTGCTCGGCGGCGTCGAACGCCTCGGCGATCCGTTCCGGGTCGCGGATGTCGCAGGTCGCGGTGGCAACCCGGCCGCCGAGTCCTGCCAGGCCCTCGCGGGCGGCCTTGAGGTGGTCGTCACTGCGTGAGGCGACGACGATGTCCGCGCCCAGGCGGGCGTACTCGGACGCGATGGCCTTGCCCAGGCCGGTGCCGCCGCCGGTGATGAACACGACGGTGCCCTGGTAGGCGTGCGCGGGGAGGGCACTGGTGCCGAGGGGGGCGGGCTCGGGCAGGCCGGGATAGCGCCCGTGCGCGGGCAGGCCGTTGGGCTCCGTGGGCGGAGTGGTCGCTGCGTTGTGCGTCATGGCGGGCGGTCAGCTCCCGGTGTAGTGCGGCGGACGGCCTTCGGCGCGGGCGGCGCGGAACTCCGCCAGGTCGTCCGAACGGCTCAGGTACGTTTGGGCGATCAGCTCCTCGGCCATCGAGCTGCGGATCTCCGGCTCCGCGAGGTGCCGGATCACCCGGCGTGCGGTTTTGACGGTCGCGAAGGGTGCCGCGGCGATCTTCTCGGCCATCTGGCGCACCGTCGCGTCGAGCCGGTCGGCCGGCACCACGCGGGAGACGACGCCGTGCGCGTACGCCTCGTTCACGTCCATCGGACGACCGGTCAGCACGAGGTCCGAGGCCACTCCGTGACCGCATATCTGGAACAGGCGGCCGACACCGCCGGTGTCCGGGATCACGCCGTGCGTGGTCTCCGGTAGTGCGAATTGCGCGCCCTCGGCGGCCACCCGGATGTCGGCCAGCAGCGCACGCTGGAACGACGCCCCGATCGACCAGCCTTTGCATGCCACCAGGATCGGCGCGTCCAGGTCGAACATCTGCTGGACGCCGCGGTGCCCGCGCGTCATCAGTTCGTGGTGGGTCATGGTGACTTGGCCGCCGCCGATGGCGCCCACGTCCCGGCCGGACGAGAACGACTTGCCCTCGGCACGCCAGATCACCGCCCGCACGTCGGTACGCGACCGCAACTCGGCCAGGATCCGCCACAACAGCTGGTCCATGTCGTCGTCGAACGCGTTGTGCTTGTCCGGGTTGTTGTTGGTGATCGTGGCGATCGGGCCGTCGTACTCAAGCAGCACTTTCTCGGGCACGGATTCGTCTCCAGGGGCCAAGGAGGGGTCGGCACGCCCGGGACGCGGGGCGCGTCGCGGGCGAGGGGGTGCCGGCGTCTGTGCGTTGCATGGGCGTCAGCCCGTCAGTCCGATGCGGTCCATGAGCACCGAACCGGAGTTGAACAGGGCGACGCCGGTGACGCGGTCGGTGAAGACGGGGCCTTGGGTGGATTCGCCGTATACCCACAGCGGCAGGTCGGCGGCCAAGACCCGTTGGAGGTCGTTGTAGGCGGCCTTGCGGCTGGCCGGGTCGGTTGCGGTCCGGCCGGCCCGGAGGGCGCGGTCGGCGTCGGGATTCTTCCAGCCGGCCGGGTTTTGCGGGCTGGTGGAGGAGAACGTGTTCCAGGTGCGGGGCTCGGGGTCGATGACCCAGTCCTGGGTGAGGGTGGCCTGGTAGTCCTTCTGCACGACCACCCGGGTGACGTATGCGGCGATGTCGAGGGATTCGATTTTCAGGGAGACGTGGCGGTACTGGTTGAGGCGGCTTTGCAGGTACTCGGCGACCTTGTCCGACACCGTTGATTTGGGGACGACGAACGTGAATTCGGTTTTGCGTCCCTGGGCGGCGAGTTCGTCGAAGAGCCGCTGTGCCTCGACCTTGTCGAAGGTCGGTTGGGCGGCTGCGGCGTCGAAGAACGGGGAGCCGGTGTTGAAGTAGCCGCGTGCCGGGACGGCGCCGACGCCGAGGGTCCTGGCCATGTCGGCGGGGTCGACGGCGAGGGCGAGGGCGCGGCGGGCCCGGACGTCGTCGAACGGTGCCTTGATGACGTTGAACTGCACGGCTTGGCCGCCGTTTGCGCGTACCGGGCGGCTGTTCAGTCCGTTGCCGGCGCGGTCGAGGAGCGCTTCGGCGCCGATGACGATGTCGGCGCCGCGGGCGCGGAGGGTTTTGTACTGCTGCTCGATGTCGGAGACGACCTTGATGCTGACGCGGTCGAGGTAGGGCAGCCTCTTGTCCTTCTGCCAGTAGCCCGGGTTCTTCTCGTAGGTCTGTTCCGAGCCGCGGGTCCAGCGCGTGAGGGTGAACGGTCCGGCTCCCACCGGCCGGGTGCGGTAGACCTCGGGGCCCTTGGCGATCACGGACGGGGCTGCGATGAACGTCAGGTCGGCGGCGACTGTCCGGTCGAAGCTCGGGTTCGGTGCGGGCAGCGAGATCCGCAAGGTGAGGGGGTCGGCCACCGTCAAGGTCAGGCCGGTGGCGGCGGCGCGGTGCTGCGAACGCAGCTCGGGCCTGGCGTGCATCTCCCAGTTGAGGCGCACCGCTTCGGCGTCGAAGACGGTATGGTCGGAGAACGTCACGCCGGGGCGGAGCTTCAACGTCCATGTCGCGCCGCCGTCCGCCGTGGCGAGTGACTCCGCGAGTTGCGTCTTGACGGTGTTGGCCTCCGGGTCCAGGTAGACCAGGGTGTCGTAGAGCGCGGCCATCCGAGCGTTGTCGGCGGGCGCGCCGCCGTAGTTGGCGCCGAACGGGTCCAGGGAGTTCGACTCGCCCGTGGCCAGCATGGTCAGCGTGCCGCCCGCCCGCGGGGTCCCGGTGCCGGCGGTGCCCGACGCCGTGGTTCCGCCGTCCTTGTCACCGCCTCCGCATCCGGTGAGCGCGAGTAGCGAGGCGGCGATCAGTGCCACGGCGGCGGTTCTTGCACGGGCAGGGTTTCCGGCAGCGCGCATGCTAGTCCTCGTGTCGCGATCGGGGAAGGTCGATGGGGAGCGCCTTGCGGGGACACCGCAGCAGCAGTCGACGTGATCCGGGGTTGGTCCGGCCGGTCCGGCGGGGAGATCGAGCAGGTGCGCCGCGAGTACGGGGCGGGCGCGCGGCGGGCGTCGACCGGTCCGGCTCGCGTCGGGGCCCGATCCGTCCCGTTGGAGGTGCTCGGCGCTCGGGGTTCGGCCCGCGTCAGGGCCGGCGTTCAGCGGCGGAAGCGGCGGGCGAAGTGGGCGCGGCGGCGCGCCAGCGCGGCGGTGCGTTCGGCACGGGTGAGCCGCCGCGCTTCGGCCGGGACGACTCGGTCGAGGTTCGCGTGGGGCACCACGGTCGCCACCGGTGTCGGTGCGGAGCGGGCCCAGATCCACCGCCACGACACGTGTCCGGTTGAACGGCCTTCGGTGTCGAGCCAGTTCGGCAGGGCCGGGTCGCGGTGCGCGACGACGATCCGGCAGATTCCGTCGTCGTCGACGTGGATCTCCTGCCCGTTGAGGGCGTTCTGCCGGTTGTGAATGTCGAGGGACTCGAACCACGGCTTGCTGTAGAGCATGACGCTCCAGTAGTCGGCGTCCGGGACTTCGGTCTCGATCAGGAGCGCCTCGTCGGGGGCGAGTTCGTAGATGCCGCCGCCGTAGCGGATGCCGTCCGCGCCGCCGGGCACCGACATCGGCGGGCTGATCACGTTCGCGCCGCCGGTGCGCTCGTAGACGCTGTCCATGAATGGCCCCCAGTACTCCATGGTGGCACGCTGCCAGGTCATGGCCTCGCCCAGTTGGTCCGCCAACCGGGCGGGTGCGAGCCGGGCGGGGGCCTGCCCGGCGGAGCCGATGCGTTCGATCGCGAACTCGCCGACCCGGTCGGTGTCCAGGTCGCACACGTACACCCGGACCGACAGGTAGCGGGCCCGCCGGTCCAACGGCATCCACGGCCCGGAACACCCGCCGGGGCGCACCGCGGACACGACGAGTTCGAACGAGCCGTCCTCGGCGACATCGAGGCGGTCGATGTCGCACTCGGCGAAGACGCCGTACTGCTCCAGCTGCATGTCGCCCTCGACCACCGAGACGATGACGTTCCGTACGCCCGCAAGGTTCCCGGTGACCCGGTAGCCGTAGTCCGCGTCGACCCGGGCACGCAGGTACACATTGTCGACGTTCGGACCGCCCCACTTGACCACGTCGTCGTCGAACCGGTGGAACGTCGGGAATGCCGGATCGCCGTGCTCCACGGCCGACTGCAGCGCATGTATCGCCACCCGGCTCAGGTGCCGGACACCGTCCGCGGGATCCGGGTGGCCGCCGTCGTGTACCGCGCGGCCGAGGTCCGCCAGGTCGGCACAAAACCGCTCCCAGGCGGAAATGCACGTGCCGGCCCGCACCGCGGGTTCGAGGGCCTCGGGCATGGGCCTCCTGCCTTTCCTGTTACTTGTTCCAAGGTGTCGCCTTATATAAGGCGGCGCCTTAGTAAGACATGCCCGGCGTGCGCCGTCAAGGGCCACCACCTGCGGCACAGCCGCCACCCGGACCCTTCCGCCACCACCGCTACGCTGGGCGAATGCCCCGAGACGCGACCGCCACCCGCAACCTCCTCATCGACGCCGCCGAGCAGGTGTTCGCCGAACAGGGCATCGGCGAAGCCAACCTCCGGGACGTCCACCGCCTCGCCGGCCAGAGCAACAAATCCGCACTCCACTACCACTTCGGATCCCGCGACCGGCTCCTCGACGCGGTCATGGAACGCCACCGCGCCTGCGTCGACCCCCTGCGCGTGGCCATCGTGGAACGCCTCCGGGCCGCACAGGACCGGCCCGCGGTCGCCGCCGTCCTCGGCGCCCTCGTCGCCCCACTCGCGGCACAACTCGCAACACCGTCCGGTCGCAACCGGATCCGCATCGTCGACCAGATGCGCCACGACCGCGGCCTGTCGGCGGCCACGCTCATCCCCGAGGACTCACCCGAGGAACTGCACTGGCTCTTCGCCGAACTCAACGACCGCCTTGCCCATCTCCCGCCGAAGGTCAGGGAGTTCCGGGTGCTGTGCTGGTCCGCCATGACGACCACCGCACTCGCGGACTGGGCTCGCGGCAGCAGCGACACCACCGCCCCCCTCGGCTTCACCACCGACGAGCTCGTCGCCAACCTCGTCGCCATCGGCACCGCCGCCCTCACCGCGCCCTTGCCCGTCCCGGTGCCGTCCGCATGACAAGGTGGACAATCAGGGTCTGTACATCGAACGGCTCTGCTCACCGGATGGATGCTGTCTCGGTGCTGAGCGAGTTCCGTGAACGGATGGCCGAAGGCGACCGTGCGGACCGGTTGCCGGCGATGATGGTGGATCGGCTGGCGGAGGCGGGGCTGGTCAGGCGACGCGGGCGCCGGCGCACCGACTCCACGCAGGTCTTGGCGGCGGTGCGGCCCCTGGACCGGATCGAGTTGGTGGGTGAGACCGTGAGAGCGGCCCTCGAGGAGCTGACCGCCCTCGACGGGAACCGGGTATCCGCCCTGGTCACGGATGAGTGGGCGCGCCGCTATGGCCGCCCGGTGCGTTACGACCGGTTGCCCAGGAAACGAGGGAGCGTGAGCGGTACGCGCTCACGGTCGGGGAGGACGGCATGCGCCTGCCCCGGCTCCTCCTCGCTCCCGCCACCCCGGCCCGGCTTCGGTGGCTGCCCAAGGTCGAGGCGCTGCGGCAGGTCTGGATCCAGCGGTACTGGCGCGACGATCACGGCGACCTGCGCCGGCGCGGACCCAAGCAGACCCGTGACCAGCTCAGCCGTCGCACCGCCCCTCGGAGATCCGCTTCCGCTACGACCTCGGCCGGAAACCCCGATCCGGCCACCGCCTGCGTACCGTGGTCGTCGGTGGAGATCGTCTCCCCACACGATGAGCAGGCGCGCTTCAGCCACAAACCCGGGACGGCCGAGTGGGTCGGCTACAAGGACCACCAGACCGAAACCTGCGATGCAGGTCTGTCGAACGTGATCGTGCATGTGGCCACCACGCCGGCACCCGAGCAGGACGTCGACGCCTTGGAGAGGATCCACGCCGACCTCGCGGCACGCGACCTCGCACCCGTCGATCACATGGTCGACGGCGGCTACACCACCCCCACCACCATCCATCGAGCCCGGACCGAGTACGGAATCGACCTGGTCGGACCGGTTCGCCTCGCCCCCACCTCCCGAGCGCATCCGGGCTTCGACAAGGAGGACTTCCACCCCAACTGGGATGCGAAGACGCCTACTTGCCCAAACGGCGGGACGAGTCCACCCTGGCATCCGACACTCGCCGACGGACACGAGCGACTGTCCGTGCTCTTTCCCCGCGCCGGCTGCCGGGCCTGCGACAACCGCCTGAAATGCCCCGGGAACACCGCCGGCCGCGGTCGGCACATCCTCCTGCCCCAGCCTCTCCAAGAGGTCCAGAACCGGGTGCGGAGGGACCGGCAAACCCAACCCTGGCGCGAGCGATACGCCATCAGGGCCGGATGCGAGGCGACCGTCTCCGAAACCGTGCACGCCACGGCCTCCGCCACTCACGCTACCGAGGAATCGCCAAAACCCACGTCCAACATGTGCTCACCGCCGCCGGAACCAACATCGCTCGCCTACACCAGTACAAGCTGGGACCGACGCCGAACCAGCCCAACGACTCGCTTCACACGTCTCTGCCGGCGACGACCGACGGAACTCGAACCCGCATCGTGGTGTTGTTGTCGTCGTGGCCGGCGATGACCTGTGCGACGTGCGGGGGCAGGCCGTTCATGATCGCGTCGGTGATGAACACCCTACCGTTCACACCGCGGTTGTGGTCATGGCCCGGCGCCGGTGACAGCGTCCAGCGCGTAAAGCGTCCCATCGTGTGCACCGACGTAGAGCATCCCGTGCGCTATTGCGAATGAGGAAGACGCGCTACCGGTCGGGTACGTCCACCGTTTGGCGGCCGTCACGACATCCAGCGCGTACACCGTGCCGTCGATGGTGCCTACGTACACCTTCGCATCTGTCACCACGGGCGACGTAGCGGTGCTGCCGGTCGGGTAGACCCACTTTTTGGTGCCGTCGGTGGAGTCGACAACGTGCACCGTGCCGTCCGTAGTACCGACATACACCACCGAATCCGCCACCGTCGGCGACGAAGTAACCGTGCTGCCGGTCGCGTAGGTCCACGTCTTCGTCCCGGTGGCGGCGTCGAAGGCGTACACCGTGCCGTCGGCGACGCCTACGTACACCACCGCGCCGGCCACGGCGGGGGACGAGGCGGAACTTCCTGTCGGGTACGTCCACTTCTTCGTACCGGTGGCGGCGTCCGTACACCGTGCCGTCGTTGACACCCACGTACACCACGCCGTCCGCCACCGTCGGCGACGAAGTAACCATGCTGCCGGTCGGGTGGGTCCACTTCTTGGTACCGGTAGCGGCGTCCAGCGCGTACACCGTGCCGTCGGCCGTGCCCATGTACACCGCCGCGTCCGCAGCCGTCGGCGACGACGAGATCGTGCTCCCGGCAGCGAACCGCCAGGGGCGTACCGTCGCCGTGGGCACCAGGGCGGCCGTGGACGGGGATGAGCCGGGCGTGACCCCCGCCGGTGGGGCCAGGCCGCTATCGGAAGAAGGCTTCGGACCCGCGCCGTCGGACCACCAGTGGTTCACCGAGGCGAGCACTGTCAACACCACCACCACGACGACGGCGGCGACGCCGGCCAGGGCCGTTACCGGTCGCACACGTGGGATGCCGTTCTGGTGCTGTGTGATGTACATGTCCCGCCCGGCCTGGTGTACCCGCCCGTCGCCGCGTGCCCGGCCGCTTATCCGCGTGCCGGAGGGATCGTGCGGCTCGGGGTTCATGACTCGGTGATGTGCTGGTCCCGCCCGGCTTGGTACACCCGGCCGTGGCCCTTGGCTGTCGCGTTCATGAAGATCGCCCCGATCCGAGACCGCTCACCGTCCGGCAGGACCGGGAGCAGCTCCTCCCGCACCAGCCGCCGCAGCGCGTCGTCGAACGCCGGGTTCTCCCGCGCCAGTTCCTGCAGGCGTAGCCGCCGGCTGCCGATCAGAGCCTGCTCGGTGTCCGCGTCGCCGCCGCGCCGCGCCTCCAGCATCTGGTCGCGCACCCGCGCGAGATCGGTGCCCACGGCATCGCCTGATCCGGTCGCACCCGACGCCACGCCTCCGTCACCGCCGTCCTCGCCCGCCCCCACGCCTCCGTTGCCATCGCACTCACCACGGCGCTGCCGGCCGCGACCACGATCGGATCCATGCCTCCCCCAGGCCTCCGTCCCAGCGCCCTGCCAGATGCGCCACGCCCTTCATGACGCTCCCAGAAAACCACCCAGATTGCCTGAACAACCGCAGAACGACTCTACGAAACCCGAGTCGGCTCTGACCTCAACCTGGTGGAAGGCGGTTGGGCGCACTTGAAGAGTGATGGCCCGGCCAACCTCGGGGCCGGGGGCCGGCCCCCTCGACGAACTCGTCATCGTCGCTCACCGAAGCCTGCGACGTTTTCAGGTATGCGTCCGCGATCGGGACAGCGGGGCGGACGTGTCGACCGGATGGCCCCACCTTGTAGGTGAACCTTCTCGCGGCAAGGCATCGGTCACCGGTCTCCGGCGGTCGCCGCTTCCGCCGTGGCGATGGCTGCGTTGCCCAAACGGGGGCTGCGTCGTATCGGCGGAACTCCGGCGTTGACCTCCATACTCGGCGCGAGCAGGCCGAGCAGGTGACGGGCTGTCCAAGACTGGTTCCCGCGTACCGCGGTTCGTCCCCTCGGCAACGAGGCCGAGGGGACGAACGCGGGCTCGAGCGGCTGCCGCCGAAGGTGGTGTTGATGACGGGTGTGCCGTTGGCGAGTGTCACCTGACTGCTGCGGCCGCCGACGTAGCTTGCATGTCGTAGGGGTTGCCGCGGTTGGCGACGGTGCCGTAGGTGTACACCTGGCCGGCCGAGGACATCGCCGTGCAGCCCCGGCCATCGGCGTTCACACTGATGCGGCAGCCGAACGGCATTGCTGTACAGCCGTGTTGGTCGAGGAACCGGGATCCGGTGTATTCGGGGTTCCGTAGAGGCGGATGAGAAGGCATACATACCCAACCTCACGGGTGAATACACCCAGGAAGAGCCCAAGTCCCCTATTTTGCCGCGGAGTAGTCTGGTCCGATGGTAGACGTGGGGGTCGGCGAGTTGCGACGGAGCCGTGATCGGCTTGCCAAGCAGGGGGAGGCTGTCGAGCAAGCGGGGGACAACGCGGTCGGCGGATTGCTGCTTTTTTATGCTGCCGAGTGCGGGCTGAAGGCCGAGGTGCTGCGTTGGGTTCTGTGTCGCGACGACACCTCTGGCTTGCCTGAAGACCTGCGTAGCCACAACTTGCGCCGCTTGGCCAAGGCGCTGAACCTCCCGGACCCTGGTCCCGGGCCGGACCCGTTGCGGTGTCACCGGCATAGGGGTGGCACGTGGATCGAGGGCCACCAGCTGCATGAAGCATGGCGCTATGGTGCAGAACTACGCGCCGATGATCAGAAGGCGGCAACGGAAGCTCTGAAGGCACTGGTGAAGGCAGCCAGGAAGGGATCTTGAGTGCTATGGCCGGCAAGCTCTTCACCTGGGTCGACATCGATTCCCAACTGGCGGAGGCGGCAGTTGACGGCCTTTGGCCGCACTGGCTGCTGGAGGTAGATGCTTGGTGGGATGGGCTGGAGCTGACGGTTCTCCCGAGGACTGAGGTCGCTGCGGTTCGAGACTGGCTGGACAGCCAGTTTGGCCTCGGATCGACCGTTGAACTTGATACATCCCTAGAACTCACGCTTGACCGCCCATCGACCCACGTTCCCGAGTCGCTGCCTGTGTCTCTGGTCGAGTCGACTGACGCAGGTGCGGCTCCACGTCGGCCCAAGCTCAGTGAACGCCGCGTCACCTCGGCCCTGGGCGAAGCCCTTCCGCGCCCGGAAGGTGCGCAGTTTGTTGGGGATAGGCAGGTGATTGCCTTCCACTCCTTTAAGGGTGGCGTGGGGCGCACACTGCACGCCGTGGCGCTGGCAGACCTCCTGGCCTCGCAAGGTCAGCACGTCCTCCTCATCGATGCGGACTTGGAGGCGCCGGGTGTCACCTGGATGTATCAGGCGCAGGGCGGCCGTTGCGACATCGCCTACGAGGATGTTCTCGCCCTCCTGCACTCCTCCAAGCAAGGCGATCCGACGCATGCGGTAGAGATCGCCGCCGCATATCTGCCGAATCAGAGGGTTTCGCGGTACCCGGGTACGGGCCGCGTGACTGTTCTTCCGGCCAGTCGGCGAACGCGGCTCGGCCCGCCCCGTATTGGCCCCGCCGACTTGCTGACCGAGGATCGCTCCCCGTACTTCCTCAGCGAGTCCCTGGTAGCCCTCGCAATCGCTGCTGAGGCTGACACTGTCGTTTTGGACCTTCGGGCCGGCGCCTCGGAGTTGGCAGCGCCGATTCTGTTGGACCCCCGGGTGATGCGTATTTTCGTCACCACGATCAGTAGTCAGTCCCTCCAAGGCACCGAGACTATGATCCGGCAGCTAGGGGCGCAGTCGCCCGCAGTGGCGGGGACAGACCCCACTCCAGGCGCGATTGTGACGCAGTATCGGCTCGATGTGCACGATAGCCATGCCGAGGAGGCACGGAGAGGGCTCTCGGCGGCACTGTCGTCCACCATTGTCCTCGTGGAGGCCACTGCCGGAGAGTACGCACCGGAGGATCTCGCGGTAGATGAGCAGGTGCTGACCGAGCCCGTACTGAGTCCGTTCCGTGAGGAGTTGCTGGCGCTTCCACAAAGCTGGGACGCAGTAGTGGAGGTCGTCCGGCGCTGCGGTCTATCCGGGCTGCTTGCTGAATTCGCCCCAAGCGTGACACCGATGGCCTCGACTCGATCCGAGGAACCGGCAACGCTGGACGATCGTCGGAGCGCCCTGGAAAGCACCGCACGCCGACTTGTCTTTGCTGAGCAACGCGGTATGGACTCCGGGCTGGGATTCCTCACCACCGAGCCGGTTCGCCGACTGATCGCGGATCACAGCACGGACCTTCCTGTAGCAATCGTGGTCGGCGCTAAGGGTGCAGGAAAGACGTTCACTTTCGCGAGAATGTGTGCCGAGGGATCTTGGGAAGCGTTTGCCCAGGAGAATGGTCAGAACGTTGAGCGGGCCGCAAGGGTGATTCCCGTCCTGGATCCGGTCAACATTGCTGAGCCGGCGGCGGACGAGGTGTCGCCGCAGAAGCTCAGAGACCATGCGGCAGGCGGGCAAGGTATCACCGCAGACGAGATCCGGAGCCATCTCAATGCCGGACTTCGGGACGAGCGAGCCGATGACCCAGAGTTTTGGCGGCAACGCTGGCTGGAGTGCCTAGCCTTGTCAGCAGGTGCGGACCGCGGTCAACCCGCAGAAGAATTCCTGATCGAGCGTACTTTGGACGCGTCCGCGGCCTGCCTCTTCGTCATCGACGGCTTGGAGGACTGGCTGGAGTCCCTGGAGGCGGAATCGAGGCGCATCGCGCTACGGACGTTGCTAGTCGAGGTTCCGGCTTGGCTCCGTCGACTTCGGAGTCGCTCGCTTGGCCTCGTGGTCTTCGTACGCCAGGATTTGGTTCGCGCGGCGATCAGGCAGAACCTCGGCCAATTCCTCGATCGCTATGCCCCCTACGAACTGCGCTGGGATACCGAGGATGCCCTCCGACTCTCGCTGTGGGTGGCGACAAGCGCCGACGCGATGGCGCCTTTGGAGCGGCCGATTGCGGACATGGGTTACGAAGAGATTGTGCAGACGCTCCTTGGCTTGTGGGGGGCGAAGCTAGGGACCGCCAACTCGCGTGAGGCATGGACGGAACGGTGGGTTCCCGCGGCCCTCGCGGACTTCAACGAGCAGATTCAGGCACGTGATGTCGTCCGCTTCCTCTGCGAGGCGGCGGCCGCGTCCGTGGGAGATGAGCGGTGGCCAGACAGACTTTTGACACCGGCGGCCATGCGCCATGCCCTGGGCGCTTGTAGCCGTGCGAAGGTGGAGGAGATCAACCAGGAAAACCCGCGCCTTGGGAAGCTTCTGCGGGTTATGTCAACATTCTCGGACTCCGTCAAGATGCCGTTCGAGGCAACAGATTTGAAGCTGTCGGCCGACGATGTCGAAGCTCTGGAGCAATGGGGTGCACTGGCAAGGGACGCCGACGGGCGCTACCGAATGCCGGAGATTTATCGCCATGCGCTGGGTTTCCGTACACAAGGCAGGGCGCGAGTGGTGCGGAGTCTCTGAGGCGCAGTGTGTTGTTCTGCGGAAGCCCGGATAGCAGGGGTCGCTTGTCGTACCTGCCCTGCCCACTCGATCATGTGAGTCTCGATCGAGGAGCCTTTGTGGGGTTGTGCCTGTTTCCTGGTGGTGGTGACCGCACCAGCCCGGATGTCAGCTGGTCCTACTCGGGTTCAAGGCATTCCGCCAACGCTTGGCGCAGGCCGAGGGGTTCGCAATGCCGAATATGTGGGGTTTCGGTGGGGACCGGCAATGAAGCGAGATCACATCGAGGCTTGAGCCCCTAGCGAGAACCTACACGAGGCGTAAACGGTTCCAAAGGGCCGCGACCTGAGTCCATCCGGTCCAGCTCAGATCATCGCATCCGCCGGCCGCGTCGGGAACCTCTCAATCGTTCTCCGCAGCAACACCGACAGGGAAGCCTCGATCCCGACACGATCATCGCCTCGCTGGACGAACTCGCCGACTGGCACCCTGCTGGGCACATCCACTGGTGGGGAGCCGAGTCCTGGGCATGGGCCGCGATGGTGCGAGACCTGCGGAACCGAGCCACCCGCAGGTCGACTTGACGCACAGCCGCAGCACGGGCGCCTGCTCCGAGCCGCAGGGAACTGCTCACGGACACACCGCTGGTAGGCGTGACCCCGGGGTGTGGCTCGACCGAACCTCCGCAAACCACAAGCGTGGTTCACCCCCAGGAAGCCTGGATACGCGAAAGCTCCCGCCTCTCCTCCCAACAGCGCGGCAGCAGTACATCCCGGTCCCCGGCACTCTCGCCCTGGGGACCATTTGGGGACCACACGCCATGCACGAAACCATACAAAACGCCAGAAAACGAGCACTATATTGAGCAGCAAAGTGCCCCTGACCTGCGAAAATGCCCCACCTCCTTGACTGGGGGTCAAGGGGTCGCAGGTTCAAATCCTGTCGTCCCGACCAGCGTTTACGCAGGTCAGATGCCCTGTCTCGCGAAAACGAGACAGGGCCTTCGTCCGTTTTGTCGGGCTCACTCTCACAGACTCTCACAACGGTCCGGGGCAGCTTGCTGAAGAGCCGTCAGCCCAGCAACTCGGCGAGCTTGTCCGAACCGGCTTTCAAACTCTGCGGATCCGGGTGCACGTAAACCCGTTTGGTGAAGCCCAGGTCCGGGTGACCGGCCCAGGCGGAGACCACCGTGTCGGGTACCCCGTTGTTGGCGAGCCAGGACAGGACGGCGTGGCGCGCGTCGTAGAGGCGGACCTTGCGGACCTGGCGGCCTTCATGAGCTTGTACGCCTCGCGCCGGAGCTTGTCCGTCTGGAACGGGTTCCCGAGCTCGTCCACGAGGACGTAGCCGCTGTCCACGTACGCGTCCCCCGCGGCGAGCTTCTCCGCCGCCTGGATCGCGCGGAAGGTCTTGAGTCCCTTGAGCGCCGGGGCGGGCACCGGCAGGACGCGCTTCCCGGCCTCGATCTTGGCCTCCTTCTCCACGTCCTTGTTGCGGCTGCCCTTGTCGAGGGCCCGGTCGTAGACGATGGTGCGGGTCTTGGCGACGGCGATCGTGTCGGAACCGGAGAGGTCGACGTCCTGCGCCCACCGCGCGCCGCAGTCGTGGCCCGTCCGGGAGCCTCGGCCGCCTACGGGGCGGGCTATGTCGTGGCGACGGTCGATCCGACTGTCCGGCGGTCGAGCGCGGTGGTGAAGGCGCGCAGGAGCAGCGCGGCGGTGGCGGCGAGACCGGTGAGCAGACCGAGCCACAGTCCGAGGGTGTCTGCGCCGAACCCGAACGCGAACAGGCACGACGCGGGCAGTCCGATCGCCCAGTAGCCGACGAGCGTGACGCGGAAGCCGGTTCGGGTGTCGTCGAGGCCGCGCAGGAGTCCGACGCCGATGTTCTGTGCGCAGTCGAAGAACTGCAGGGCTGCGGCGACGATCAGCAGTCGGGTGGCGATGGTCAGGGCGTCGCCGGAGTCGGAGTCCAGGAAGGGGGCGAGGATCAGGTGTGGCACCGTCAGGTACGCGGCGCCGACCACGGCCGTCACGCAGGCCGCGCAGCCCAGTGCGGTGCGCATGAGGCGGCGGGCGCGGGCGTGGTCGCCGAGGGCGATCTCGCGGCTGACGTTGATCGACGCGGCGTGGGACAGGCCCACGGCGACCTGGAAGACGATGTACACGAGTTGGTTGACCGCGGTGTGCGCGGCGAGCGCGGCCGGTCCGAACGACCCGGCCATCAGCGCTGTGACGAAGAAGAACCCGGCCTCGGAGCCGTATGTCGCGGCGATCGGCACGCCCAGTCCGACCAGGCGCCGCACGGCCGCGCGGTCCGCCCGGGCGGGGTTCAGGGCCAGCAGCGGAGCGAGTTCGCGGTCGCGGCGGGCGACGGTGTACAGCGCGAGGAACGTCAGCAGGTAGACCCCCGACGTCGCGGCGCCGATCCCGACCAGCCCCGCCCCCGGCAGGATCCAAACGCCGTGCACGAGGGCCCAGTTCAGTCCCGCGTTGACGGCGACGGAGGCGACCGTGATGTGCAGGAGCGCCTGAGGACGACGCATGCCGACCGTGAACTGGCGCACGACCTGGAACCACAGGCACGGCAGCAGGCCGGGGGCGAGGGCGGCGAGCATGTGCTGCGCGCGGCGGGCGACCTCGTGGTCCTGGCCGAGCAGGGGAAGCGCCTGGCCGACCGCGAGCATGAGTACCGCGCCCACGAGGCCGGCGCCGGTGGCAACCACCATGGCGGCGCGCACGACGGCGCGCACCTCCTCGCACGCCGCGTCCGCCGTCGTCTCCGGCCCGACGCCACCCGTGTTCGCGGCTCCCGGCGCGCTCGTCGCCACCGCGTCGGCGGCGCGCTCGGCCCGCGCGGCTGCTGCGGCGACCTGGTTGCCGACGGCGGTCACCAGGCCCACGCCCATGGTGCGGACCTGGTTGAACACGACGATCGCCAGTCCGCCCGCGGCGAGTTCCTCGGTGCCGAGCAGGCCCATCATGACGGTGTCGGTGGTGGTCAGCGCGACCTGGGCGAGCTGGGTGAGGATCAGCGGGACCGCGAGTACGGCCAGGGCGCGGCCGTCGCGAATGAAGGTCGTGGACATCGTACGCAGCGGCTCCTCGGGATCGGGCAGGGAACCGTAGCAGCCGGGTTCCGCACCTTTCGGGCGCGGTCGAGCGTGGAGCCGGGAGCACGGTGCGCTACCGTCGGCGATCTTGCGCCGGCCGCCCGAATTAGGGTAGGCACACCTAATCATCTGTGGTTGTGGTTCGAGAACGAGGACGCACCGTGTACGTGAACAGGCGCCAACTGCTGATAGCCGGCGGAGGGATCGGGGCCGCCACCCTCGTCGGATGCTCGTCCCAGGGCGGCGACACCCCGGCGCCGCAGACCACCGGCGGCACCCCGAAGAAGGGCGGCACGCTCCGCGTCGGCGCGCTGGGCCGGGCCGGGGCAATCACCCGCGACCCGCACGGCACGCAGAGCAACGAGAGCGACTATCTGGTCCTGTCGCTCGTGTTCGACACGCTGACGGTGCCCGCCGACCGGCCCAACACGGCGCCCCGCCTGGCCGCGTCGTGGGAAGCCGGCCCCGACCTGAAGACCTGGCGCTTCAAGCTCGCTCCCGGCGCCCTCTTCCACGACGGCAGCCCGGTCACCGCCGCCGACGTGGTCTGGTCGCTGCGCCGCCTGCGCAACACCAAGTCGGGTGCCTCGCGCCTGCCCGGCATCCAGGCGGACAACATCACCGCCGACGGCCAGGACACCGTGGTCCTGGTCTCCGACTACCCCGACGCCGAACTGCCGCTGCTGACCCGGCTAAGCAGCTTCATCCTCAAGAAGGACACCCCGGACAACGCGCTGGACAAGGCGCCCGGCACCGGTCCGTTCAAACTCGACTGGTACCGCAACGGCAATGCCCGCCTCGTCCGCAATGAGAAGTGGTACGGCGGCGAAGTCCTCCTCGACGCTGTCGAGATCACCATGTTCGACACCGCGCAGGCGATGTCCAACGCGATCCTCGCCGGCCAGATCGACCTGGCCTCCAACGTCGGCCCGGTGGCCGCGCGCACCGCCGAGAGCCGCAAGGACCTGCGGGTCGTGCGCCGCCCGAACGACATGGCCATGCCGATCGTCATGCGCGCCAAGGACGGCCCGTTCGCCGACCCGCGCGTGCGGGAGGCCATGCGCCTGGTCGTCGACCGCGACGCCATGGTCAAGCAGGTCCTGTCCGGCTACGGCACCGTAGCCAACGACATCATGGGCACCGGCGACCCGCGCTACGCCCGCGACATCCCGCAGCGCGCCCGCAACCTGACCCGCGCCAGGCAGCTCCTCACCGAGGCGAACTTCGACCTGGGCAGGACGTACGACCTGATCACCACCGAGGACATCGCCGGACTCGCCGAATCCGCCACGCTGTTCGCCAACCACGCCCGCGAAGCCGGCATCAGGATCAACGTCGTCAAGCAGGAGTCCGGTAAATTCTGGGACGAAACCTGGCAGAAGGGCACCCTCTACACGACGTACTGGGGCACCAACGACTCGGTGCTCTTCCTCGGCTCCAAGCTCATGGTCGGCGACGCCGGCCAGAACGAGGCCCAGTTCGCCGACCCGGCGTTCGACGACGCCTACCGTCGCGCGGTCGGCGCCGCCGACGAGGCCGGCCGCGCCACAGGCCTGGTCGAGGTGCAGAAGATCCAGCACGAGCGCTCCGGCTACCTGCTGTGGGGCATGGCCGACGGCATCGACGTCGCCACCGCCAAGGTCCAGGGCCTGCCCGCCCTGGCCGGATACGGCCGCGTCCAGTTGCAGAGCGCGTGGCTGCGCTGACCCCGGGCGCAGCGGCGGCCGGGTCCACCGACCCGGTGCGGCGCGCAGGGCGGGCCGCGCTACGCGCGGGCGCCGTCCTGTTGCACCGCACCCTGGTATTGATCGCTCTGCTGGCCGTCGTCTTCGTCGCCGTGGAGATCCTTCCCGGCGACGCGGCCACCGCCACCGCGGAGCGCGGCGACAGCGCCGCCGGCATTGCCGCTCGTCGCGAACAGCTGGGCCTGGACCGGCCGTTGTGGGAGCGCTTCACGGACTGGATGATCGCGTTGCCCACCGGTGACCTGGGCACCTCCGCGCGCGGCGAGAAGGTCGCCGACCTGCTGCGCGACCCGTTTCCCAACACCCTGGTCCTGGCGGGCGCGGCGTTCGCCCTCACGGCCGTCGCGTCTCTGGCCCTCGGCTGCCTGGCCGCCGCGCGCCCCGGCAGGCGCACGGACCGCGTGATCGGCCACACCGCCACGACCGCGTTCGCCGTGCCCGACTTCGTCCTGGCGACCGGCCTGGTTCTGGTCCTGTCCCTGTGGACCGGTTGGCTGCCCGCGGTCACCGTCGCCGACGCGACGGGCAAACCCGCCGAATGGACCATGATGATCATGCCGGTGCTCGCCCTCGCCATCCCACAGATCGGCTGGAACACCCGCATCGTCCGCGGCGCCCTCGCCGACCAGGCCGGCATGCCCCACGTCGAAGCCGCCCGCCTGGACGGCCTGTCCACCACCCGCGTCCTGCTGCGCCACGCGCTGCCCGGCGCGCTCCCCGTCGTCGCCACCGGCATCGCCACCTCGACGGGCATGCTCCTGGGCGGCGCCGTCGTCGTCGAAACCCTCTTCAACTACCCCGGCATCGGCACCGTCCTGGCCGGCGCCGTCGCAGGCCGCGACACCGCCCTGATCGCCGGTTCCGTCGCCCTCGCGGGCGCCGCGATCACCGTCGTCCTCCTCGCCGCCGACCTCGTCCGCGCCAAGACCGCCGGAGCCGGCCGATGACCACCTCCGCCGCCTCGACCACCACCGCCGCCGCGTCCGCCCGACCCGGGCGGCGTCGCGCCGCGCGCCGTGTGCTGCCCCTGCTCCTCCCGGCCGCGCTCTTCCTCGGGGCCGCCCTCGCCGGACCCCGGCTCGCACCGCACACCATCGACGCCCCGGTGACCGCCACCTACGCCACGGCCGGCGACGGCGCGTTTCTGGGCGGCGACCAACTCGGCCGCGACGTGTGGTCCCGCCTCCTCGACGGCGGAACCGCGCTGATCGGCTGCGCCTTCCTCATCGCCGCCGCCGTCACTGCGGCGGCGGCCCTGCTCGGCTGCCTCGCGGTACTGCACCCGCGCGCGGGCCGCATCCTCGAACGCACCGCCGACGTCGCCATCCTCCTGCCGTCCGTCCTGGGCATCATGCTCGTCGCCCTGGCCTGGCCGGACGGCGGACGCTTGGCCGTCGTCACCGCCGCCGTCGTCCTGGGCACCCCGTTCGCCGTGCGCGTGGTCGCCGCGGCCGCCGCACCGCTCGCCGCCGCCGGGTACGTCGAAGCCGCCCTGATGCGCGGCGAGTCCAGCCTCTCCATCACCGTCCGCGAACTTCTGCCCAACCTGCGCGGCACCGTGACGACCCTGTTCGGACTGCGCTTCGTCGAAGCGGTCTACATCATCTCGACGGCCGCGTTCCTCCAGATCGGCCCCCAACCGCCCGAAGCCGACTGGGCGCTGATGATCCGCGAGAACGCCCCCGGCATCCTCCTCAACCCGTGGGCCGTCCTGGCGCCCAGCGCCGCCATCGCCCTCCTGGCGATCACCGTCAACCTCGCCGCCTCGGCACCGGCCCCCCGCACTCAGGCGGTGACCTCGGCATGAGCCCGCGCACCCCTACCCGCTCCGGACCCGGATCCGAACCCGAACCCGGACCCGAACCCGGACCCGAACCCGGACCCGAACCCGGACCCGAACCCGAACCCGAACCCGAACCCGGACCCGAACCCGAACCCGAACCCGGAGACGACACACGCCACGACACGCATTCGAGCACCGCCGACCGTGCCGCGAGAGCCGCGAACGGCGATGCCGCCGAGACGGTGGTCGCCGCCACCGCCGGACTCGGCATCCGCCTCCCCGGTGGCCACCTGCTGCACCCGACCGACGCCACCGTGCACGCGGGCCGCATCACCGCGCTCACCGGCGCGTCCGGCTCCGGAAAGACCACACTCCTCAAGGCCCTGCTCGGCCATCTGCCGCCCGGCGCCACCACCGACGGCACCGCACGCGTCCTCGGCCACGACGTGCTGCGGCTGGACCGCGCCGTGCTGACCCGGCTGCGCCGCACCGAACTCGCCTACGTCGGCCAGGATCCCGGCTCCGCGCTCAACCCCCGCATGACCGTGCGCCGCCTCGTCGCCGAGACCGCCCACGACCCGACCCGACACGCCGTCGACGCCCTCCTCACCGAATGCCGCCTTTCCCTGGAGGGCGGCCTGCCCGACCGCCGGCCCAGCGCCCTCTCCGGCGGCCAGCAGCGCCGCGTCGCGCTCGCCCGCGCCCTGGCCCGCAACCCCCGACTGCTGCTGCTCGACGAACCCACCGCGGGACTCGACCCCGCGCTGCGCGACGAGATCGCCCGGCTCCTGCGACGCCTCGCGGATACCCGCGGACTCGCCGTGCTGATGGCCTGCCACGATCCGGAACTGGTCGGGGCATGCGCCGACGACACCATCGCCCTCGTAACTCCCGGCACAGCGGACACCCTCGGAACGGCCGGCCCGCCAACACGGCCGCCCTCCTCCCCGAAGCGGGCGCGGACGCGAATCCCGGCGGAGCGAACCACACCCACTGAGCGCACCGCCCCCCGGATCGACCCCGACCACGTGCGCCCGCCCACCGAGTCCATCGCCGCGGCGGAGCCCGAGCGGCACGAACTCGCCGCCCACCGGGTCACCGTCGCCTTCGGCACCGGTCGCAATCGCCGCCCGGCACTGGACGGCGTGGACCTCGCACTCCCGTCCGGCGCCGCGGTCTCGATCGTCGGCCCGTCCGGCTCCGGGAAGACCACGCTGCTTCGCGTGCTCGCCGGACTCGCCGTGCCCGCCTCCGGCACACTCACCCTGGACGGCGCGCCGCTGCACCCCGCGGTTCGCCGCCGCGGACGCGACCGGCAACGCCGGATCCAGCTCATCCCGCAGAACCCGCTCGCCACCCTCAACCCGAGCCGTACCGTCGGTGCCGCCCTGGCCCGCCCACTGGCACTGCACACCCCACTCGCCCGCGGCCCGCGCGTCGCACGTGTCGTCGAACTGCTAGAACTGGTCGGCCTGCCCGCCGACTTCGCCGATCGCCACCCCGTCGAACTGTCCGGAGGCCAACGCCAACGCGTCGCCATAGCGCGCGCCCTGGCCGTCGACCCCGACTACCTGCTGTGCGACGAGATCACCAGCGCCCTCGACCCCGACACCGCCATCGCCGTCATGGACCTCCTGCGCACCGTTTGCGCCGAACGGGGCACGGCCCTGGCCCTGGTCACCCACGACCACCACCTGGCCGCCCGCTACACGCAAACCGTGCACGTTCTCACCGAAGGCCGACTCACGGCCCGCGGCGACACCGCGACACTCCCAACCCACGACTCGGGGGTTGTCGGGGAGCCCTGACCGGTCGGACGGGCCGCCGCGCGGGCCGCGTGTCGCACGCCCGAGCGGACACACCCCCGGCGACCGGGCCGCCCGGCGACGGCCCGTTCACCCGCCACCGATGCGGTCGGTATCGACCAGCCTGTACCCGACCCCGCGCACCGTCTCGATCACGGGCCGCCGGCCGGGCGCGCCCGACGGGCCGGCCGAACGCGCGCCGGTGTCGCGACCTTCGCGGCCGATCTTGCGCCTGAGGTAGCCGACATACACCTCGACCACGTTCGCGGGCCCCTCGTAGTGCGCGTCCCACACGTTCGCCAGGATCTCCGTCTTCGACACCGCGTCGCCGGCGCGACGCATCAGGAACTCGAGCAGCGCGAACTCCCGTGGGGTCAGCTGTGCCTCCTCGCCCTCGATCTCGACGCGGCGGCGCGCCGGGTCCAGGGTCAGGGCGCCCACTTCGAGCACAGCGGGTCGCACCGGCGCTCCCCGGCGCACCAGCGCGCGCAGGCGCGCGATGAGGACCACGAAGCTGAACGGCTTGGTGAGATAGTCGTCCGCCCCCAGGTCGAACGCGTCCGCCTGGTCGTATTCGCCGTCCTTCGCGGTCAGCATCAGTACCGGGGTCCACACGTCCGCAGCGCGCAACCGTTCACACACCCGGTAACCGCTCAAGCCCGGCAGCATGATGTCGAGCACGATCACGTCGTAGGTGTTCTCGGTCGCGGCCCACAGGCCGTCGGTCCCGGTGTGGACCACCTCGACATTGAAGCCCGCGTCGACCAGCCCCAGCCGCACGGTCTCCGCCAACCGCACCTCGTCCTCCACCAACAGCACCCGCACCCGACACCTCCGCCGCCCACACACCGGCCGCCGGAACCGCCGACCGTGCAGCCAGCACACCACCCCGAACCCAAGAAGACGCTGAGACACGACAACGGTGCGTACGCCCGTTTCGCCCCGGGGCATGTGGCTTCTCAGCACGTTCTCAGCCGGCGGGTGGTTGGCTGCCGGTGAGGGTGGCCGGACTGGGCCGCCGATGTGTGATGTCGGGGAGAGAAAAGGCAGTGATCACCCGTTCGAGTTCGCTGCGCGCTCGACGTGGACGGCGGATGCGAATCATCGCGCCGGCGCTTCTGGCCGCGGCTGTGGTGGCCATTTTGATGCTGCCGCCGATTGCGGCCCAGGAGCCGAATCCGCGCCCCTGCACCACCGCCGCCGACACTGTGCAGGCACCGCACGCGCTGCGCGTGGCCGCCGAACACGCGGACAACCTGCTCGACAAGTTCCGGCACAAGCACGACGCGCACCCCACGCCGACGAACACCTGCTGACTCGAAGCCGGACTCGCCAAAGGCTCCGCGGGTTCAGGGCGCGGTGCGGATTTCGCGAGCCCGGCCCGCACCCACCGTTGCCCACCCCCAGCGAATCAGCGGCCGGTGGCCTCGTCACGCGCATCCACCGGCAGGACCACCCGGAACAGCGCCCCGCCCTGCGCCGAGGCGAACGCCTCAACCGTTCCCCCATGCGCGATGACCACCTCGCGCGTGATCGCCAACCCCAATCCGGTGCCGCCCGAGTCGCGGCGCCGGCTCTCGTCCAGTCGGACGAACCGCTCGAACACCCGCTCTCGGTCCTCGACCGGGATGCCGGGCCCGTCGTCGATCACCTCGACGATCGCGTTGCCGTCGACTTCGCGCAGGGTGAACCGCACGCTCGACCCGGCGTGCGTGGCGGCGTTGTCGGCGAGGTTGCGCAGTACTCGGCCGAGTCGATGGGCGTCGCCGCGCATCCGTACCGGAGTGATCGCCGCGGTCACGGCCAGGTCGGGATGCCGGACGGCGAGCCGGTGCCGCTCGGCATCGAGCAGGTCGTCCAGATCCACGTCGGCGAAGCGCGGTCGCAGTTCGCGCTCGTCGGCGCGGGCGAGCAGGATCAGGTCGTCGACCAGGCGGTCCAGGCGTACGGTCTCCGCGGTCAGCAGCTCGACCATGGCCGTGTCCCGGTCCGCGAGCGGGCGCGTGCCCAGCACCTCCAGGCCCGTGCGCAGTGTGGTCAGCGGGCTGCGCAACTCGTGCCCGGCGTCCGCGACGAACCGACGCCGTGCGTCGACCTGTTTCTCCAAACGGTCGAGCATCTCGTTCATCGTCTCGGCGAGCCGGGCCACCTCGTCCCGCGCCTCGGGCACCGGGACCCGATCGCCGAGGCGGGCCGCGCCGATGCCGGCCACCTTGCGCCGGATCGCCTCCACCGGTCCGAGCGATCGCCCCACGAAGGCGTACGTGGCGCCGGCGACCACGACCACCAGCACCGGATACCCGACGATCAACAGCGCGGCGGCGTCCTCGACACTGTCCCGGATCGGCTCCAGGGACTCGCCGACCACCACGGTGTACGTCCCGTCCGTCAGGCCCACGCCGATCGTGGCCACCCGGTATCGGTCCTCGTGGTTGATGATCCCGCGCCGGCCCTCGCTCTGCAGCCGGCCCGCCGCGGGCCGGGCGGCGGACATCGGCGGCCGTCCCCTCAGCGCGCCCGACCACGCGAGCACCGTGCCGTCCGGACGCAGTACCTGGACCGGAGCCGACCCACCCCGCTCGGTGGGGAACTCGCCTTCCGGTACGCCGGTGCGGGCCAGGTCGGCGGCGACCGCCCGGGCCTGCCGGCTCGCGTCGGCGTCGATCGTGCGTTCCAGGGACCGCCGGTAGAGCAGGACGAACGCGGCGATCGCCACGGCCAGGACCAGCGCCACCACCACCGCGGCGGCCAGCGCCGACCGGGTGCGCACGCCCGCGTGCCGCCGGTACCACCCACGGGCCCGCGCCCACCGGCCCGCCAACGCGGCGCGACCGCGCTCGATCATCGCCCGGCGGCGACCCACGGACGCATCCGCGAGTCCCGCATCCGCTCCACCAACGGCGCGGCCCGACCCGCCGCCAGGGTCAGCGGCCACGCCAACAGCACCCCGACCAGGAGACCTACGAGCGCGTCATGCGGATAGTGCACGCCCACCCACACCCGGGAGGCCGCCATCGCCAGCGCCGCGACCGCCGCGAGGATGCCCAGGGCACGGTTCAGCAGCCAGATCACGGTCGCCGCCGCGGCCGCGATCACCGCGTGGTTGCTCGGGAACGACCAGTCGCCGGCAGCCGGACAACTCTCGACGGTGAACGAGTTCGCCATGCTCTGGCAGGGCCGCTGCTCGTGGACCAGGCTCTTGAGCCCGGTGTCCAGCGCGTACACCAGGGCCACCACCAGCGGCGCGCACAGCGCCCGCGCCATCCGCACCGTGTCCTGCCCGCGTGCCGACCACCACGCGAGCACCATCAGCGCCGCGAAGACGACCAGGCCGTACGCGGTCCAGTCGTCGATCACCCGGTTGACGAAATCCGGCGTGTGCCGGGCCCATTCGGTCACCCGCGTGTACAGCCCGCCGTCGACGGACGAGCCGAAGAGGGCCGACGCGGTCATGATTCCTCCCGATGCCCGGCGTGCCGAGGCACGGTGTTCGGCTTCCGCCGTCGCGCCTTGAGCACTTCGAGGGCGATGGGTGTCAGCGATACCAGGACGACCAGCGCGACGATCGGCAGCAGGTAGGTGTCCACGTTGGGCACCGACGAACCCAGGCCGTAGCCTGCCATGACCAGTCCGATCGCCCAGACCGCCCCGCCGAGGGTCTGCCACAGTGTGAAGGTGCGCACCGGCATCTCCAGGACACCGGCGAGCGGGTTCAGCACGGTACGCACGATCGGTACGAAGCGGGCCAACACCACCGCCTTGGCGTGTCCGTACCGGGCCAGCAGCTCCTCGGCTCGCTGCACACCCTCGTGCAGGCTCTTGTTCCGGTACCGGGCGAGCAGCGCGCGTCCGCCGCGGCGACCCAGGACGTACCCGACCTGCGCGCCGATCAGGGCGCCGGCCACGGCGGCGAGCAGGACCTGCCACAACGTCAGGTGGACCCCGGAGGAACTCGACACACACAGCAGACCGGCGGTGAACAGCAACGAGTCGCCGGGAAGGAAGAAGCCGATCAGCAGCCCGGTCTCCGCGAACAACACCACGGCGATTCCGATCGCCCCGAACGCGGACAACAACGAACTCGCGTCCAGGACGTTCACGGCCAGGTCGGACACGGCCGACGGCGCCATAGCGCTCCCTCCCATACGTCGCGATCCGACGTCGCTTCGACCGCGTATCGCGGGAACGACGACGCACCGGTGCTCTGTCCCCGAAACCATCGCGGATCACGCCTGAGAGAACGCTGAGAACAAGGGGCACCGCGCGGCTGGGTGAGGGTCGGTGCGGGTCGGCGCGGGCCGGCCCGGGGCCCGCCCGGCCGGCCACGACCGAGCCGCTCACGCAGACCGTTCACCACACCACCGCGACCCAACGGGTGTACCAGTGAAACGTGTTGGAACCGCCGCGTCACGGCCATCGGGGGGATCGTCCCTCCAGCCCCACGCCGCTTGTCCGTGGGCGAGGCCACTTGGTCCTACTCGGCGCTATGCCGTCAGGCTTGGAGGGCGGTGCCGAGCATTACCTCCACCGCGCCGCCGGCGAGGCCGGTCGCACGACCGAGGAGAGGACGGTCGCAACGGTCTGTCGGGGGCACGCCGGGTGGCTTGTGGATGGCCAGGTCGTGGATGCGTACGTGGGTGTCCAGGAGGACCGCGTCGGGTACGCCCAAGCCGGCGGTGCCCTTGAGCGTCAGGGGTGATGGGGGCGCAAGTTCGGCTCCGTAGTGGCAGTCGGTTGCTCTCGGGGGGTCTTCGAGCCGAGTGATCGCGGGGCGGGTTCGATGCCTGCGAAATCGCTCTCGCGTGGCTTGTCGAAGCGTGTGGCGATGCCACGGCGGTCCTGCGTTCGGTTGATCAGGCGCTCGGTGTCGTTCCTTCAGGCCGGATCTTCCACGTCCTCGTCCCGCCGGAGCGGGAGGAGGAGTGTGAATGTCGTGGGGTCGGTGTCGGTCAGTGCGAGTCGCCCGCCCGACGAGTGGGCGAGGTCGGTGGCCAGTGCGAGTCCGATGCCGGTGCCGGATCCGGTGGTGTGGCCGCGCGAGAACATCGTCGCCTGATCGGTGTGCAGGGTTCCCTCGTCGGTGACGTCGAGGGCAACGGCGTCACCGAGGTCCCGGGCCGTCACGGTGGTCGATCCGCGGCCGTGGCTGCGGGCGTTGTCGAGGAGGATGTCGAGGATCTGACCGACGACTCGGCCGGGCACCCGTAGGTCCCGGGTCTGCGGATCGAGGTCGAAGTCGACGCGGCGGCCGTCCTTGGCGAAGAGTCCGTGCCACCGCTGCTCGATCCCGTCCGCCAACGGCCCCAATGGCTCCGTGGCCAGGGGTCCGAGGGGCGTGTGCCCGGATCGGGCCAGTCGCAGCACGTCGTTCACGGTCCGGTCGAGGTCCCGGGCACGTTCCGGGGCTTCCGTCACGGCGGCACGCAGGTCCGCGCGGGGCGTGCCAAGGGCCGCCTCCAGGCCCAGTTGCAAACCGGTCAGCGGGGGTGCGCAGCTGATGGGACGCGTTGGCCGCGAAGTCTCGCTCGCGCAGCAGGAGTTGGGCCAAGCGCTCGACCATCGCGTTGTGGGTGCCGGCCACCTGGTCGATCTCCGGGATCACGCTGGGAGCGGCCCGGGCGGTCAGGTCGCCCTCGGTGACGGCCACGCATTGGCGTCGTAGGTCCTCCAGCGGAGCGGACAGGGCGCGGGCCGAGCGCCGGGCGACGACGGCCGCGCACAGTGCGGCCAGGGCCATGCCCGCGAGGGTGAGCCAGCCCAGGAGTACGTGCCGCCACACGCCACTCGACGGCGTGGAGGCCCGGACGACGCCGATCACCTGTTCGTCGTGCGAGACGGGCACGGCCACGACGAGGTCGTCGCCCTCTTCCCGCGCGACCGCTCCCCCGCCCGCTCGCCGCGTGGCGGCGTCGCCGACCCGAGGTCCGGTCCCGGCGCGCAGGATCATCGCGGCGTCGTAGACACCCAAGCGCGTGTCGCCGCGCGGGGTGGGCAGCTCGACGGGATCGCCGGTGGTGAAGTCGGGACTCACCCGCACGGCGGCGGCCAGGGCGTCGCGTTCGAGCTCGTCACGTTCGTCGGCGAAGAAGTACGTCCGGACGGCCACCGCGAGGGGCAGCGCGAACAGGACCAGGGCCACCAGCACGGCGCCCACCGCCACGCGAACCACGCGCTGTCTCATGTGCCCATCATGGGGACCGGCGTGCCCCCGGATGTCGATCGGCGCGCGGTTTTGCCGTCGTCCAACCCTCGGCAGGCGGGGGGTTAACCGTGCTCTGTCTAGCGTTTCGAACATAGCCACACGGCTGTCGAGAAGGTGGTCGTCCCTCCTTCGTCGTCGTCGTCGAGGGGAAGTGTCACCATGCGCGGCAAGCTCGTCTCCTGCGCCCTCGGACTGGTGTGTTCCGCGGCATTGATCGCCGGCTGCGGCGGCTCGTCCTCGGGGGGCGGTTCACCCGACGTCAACACCGCGGGCGACATCCCCGACAACCAGGCCTACGTGAACTACCAGCCGCCCGCCGGAGGCTTCACGATCAAGGTGCCGGAGGGTTGGTCGCGCCTGGACAACGGATCCACCGTCTCGTTCACCGACAGGCTGAACCGGATCGAAGTCACCGACGTGCCCGGCGCCTCGGCGCCGACGATCGATTCGGTCACCGCGACGACGGTGCCGATGCTTCGGACGCATGTCCCCAACTTCGTGATGGACAAGGTCTCGGTGATTTCCCGGCACGCCGGTGACGCCGTCCTGCTGACCTACCGGGGCGACTCGCCCGCGGATCCGGTGACGGGCAAGGTGGGGCACGACGCGTTCGAGCGGTACGCCTTCTTCCGGAACGGGCATGAGGTGGACCTGACGTTGTCCGGGCCACAGACGGCCGACAACGTGGACCCGTGGCGTACCGTCTCCGACTCGTTCACCTGGCAGTGATCATCGTGGGCGACACGACCACCGGACCCGGCGGGGGCGACGGAGGCGACCTGCGCGGCGCGCACGTCCTGGACGCGCAGTCGAACGACAGTCGGCCCTGCACCCAGATCACCACCTCCCCGGTTCGCGTCCTCAGTCATCGCGCCGTCCCACCGCGGCCCGCCCTCGCTGCGCGCATGAATGTGCGCGACGTTGCTGTTGAGGAGGAGCCCCTCGGCGTTCGGGACACGACGGTATAGGAGGCTCACGGCAGGAGGGGATCCCACAGATGAGCGCGGTGGCATACAGGGCCTTCTCAGTGGCTCCGGTCGGTGATCGGTGGTGAACCAGCTTTGCATCCGGCACTCCGGGCTCCAGACTCATTCGCCCAGTGTGGCGCAGCAACGGCAAGGTCATGGTGCTGCTGCCGATCGGTCGGTGACACCATCGCCGATGCAACCTTGTGATCCATGCGGTTGTCGTGCCCCCCGGTTGGAGCTCCTCGCCGACCTCGCCCGGGCGGACCAGCGTGCCGCAGAGTGTTGCTGACCTCGCCCGCGGCAGCAAGGGCCGGACGGCCGATCGCGAAACCGCGTGGCCGGGCGTCGTTTCGTGCGGCCGGCGTGGGCCGCGTGTGTGGTCTGCTCCCTGCTCGCCGCCTTCGCCGGCGCGGTCGTCGTCACGGATGCGCAGATGCCTGCGGTCTTGATCCGCAAGTACGAGGGCGAAATGCGAGGCCTCTCGCTATGTGCCTTCAGCGGCCGGATTTCTCTGTGTAGAGGTTCGGCTCCCACGAGTTGATCCGGCACGTACCCATGTCAACGTCGCCAGGATCTGAGGACCACATCCAGGCGACGTCGAACGAGAACGTTCCCTGGACTACCCCGTCACCCTGAATTTCGTCCAGTCCGCCGTGCCGATTGTCTTGCACGAGAGAGGCTGTGAGGTCCGCTTCGAACTTGCCGCTGAAGGTGAACTCGATTGACCGGCCCTCACGCTCATAGTCGATCGAGTCGACCTCGACCCGCATCCAGGTCATCACCGGCGGACCGGAGTTGGTCGGCCCGAGGGGTGCCTCGATACCCGCGAAGTCCTCTTCGACGTTTCTGCAAATCATGCCGACCAACATCGCCACTCGATCCACGAGGACGTCTTCCACCTTGCTCCCGCACACGTCCAGGAGGATCGCCGCAGCCGTCCGCCCCCGGCTTGAGAGGGAGGTGACGGCTTCGATCGAGAGTTCGCCGTCGAGCGCAATCACGGTCGATTGGAAGGACGAAAAGTCGGCCTTCTCCTCGTCCAGAAGCGCCAGCTTCTGGACGATCGCCGGTGCGTATTCCTCGAACGCCTGCCTGGCCGCAGGATCGTTGAGGTCCGTCTCGCTGGCGTTGAGCAGGTACTCAGCAACCTTCCCTGAGGCACCGAAGCGTTTCACCCGCTTGACCACGGTCGGCTTGAGTCTGCGGGCTGTGTCCAGGTAGCCCAGCATGACGCCCCCGGACTTGTACAGCTTGTTTCCCTTACCTCGCGGCCCGTTGTGCGCAGAGCAGATAGGCGCAAGATTCTCGGCACCGTCGATGTCGAAGTCGCTGGGAAGGCAGTACTCGGCGCCGAGCACCTTCAGTTCCTTCGCTCCGACGCTCTGCGGGATGATGTGATCGATCTCGATATCGTTGAATTCCTTTGGCGTGTCGCACCAATAGCACCGATGCCGCCACAGCCGATACAGGACCAACCTCAGCACCGAGTTGTCTCCTCCGCCGTACGAGACCGTCTCGGTCGCCACGTACATCCCTTCCTGTTTCCGGCTCGGTGGCCCCATCCCAGGGCCGAGATTGGCGGCCGTTGAGAAGCCTGACCAGCTCACCGCGCGTGCCGCCCCGCGTCATGGCGGGTCAAGCGACGATACGGGAACGCACTGACGGCGACAGGCGGCTTCATTCGGGGGACAACGGACGGCCGCGTCGGCACTGCGCATCTGCAACGTCCCATCCCCGGAAAGCTGATGGGGGCTACTCGGGCGCGACCACGCCGACGCCGGGGGATGTTCACTCCGGTCTGTGTTTGCAGGGCGAATTTGGATCTTTTCGATGACGTGCGGACTCAGCCCTTGTGCCCGGCACATCTCCCGGGCTTGGCTGCGAAGTTCGGCGGTGATGGAGCCGATCGCGGCCATGAGGTGCACGTCGACGTCGAGGCGGACGCTGACATCGATATCCCGGGCGAGTTGGTCTTGCGTGAACTCGCGGGTCCGTTTTGACCTCACCAGCCAGGACTTGTCCTCCCCATAGGCCATAGACATCGACCTCACGGCGCAGGTCTTCGGGGAACCAGACGCCTGCGCCGGGGATGCAGTGCGATTCCGGCTTCTCGGTTGCCAAGGCCGCGATGACAAGCAGGTGGGGCAAGACCCCTTGATCGGCACCGCGGTCGACGTAGGTGTCGAGGCGGTAGAACACGGTCGGTCCTTGGTCCGATGTGGTGTAGCGGGCGGGGGTACTGCAGCCGCGGCAGGTGGAGGGGCCGTCCGCAGAGCTCAGCGGCACGAACATCTTCTGGCGGCAACGTGGGCAGTCGGACGCCAGCCCGCGCTCGGCCCAGCCCAGAGTGCACAGTTGCTCAACGGCGCCAGGGACGTGTGGGCGCTCGACGCTGGTGACGCCGGCAACGGATGCCGGCTGTTGCGCGGATCGGCAGGTACGCTCGGTCCGGCCGCCCCAGGCTCGCGCGATCTCCAGCAGACGTGCCTCGTCCGCGTCGTTGGCTTGAGCGATCCTGAGTTCCTCGGCTACTGAGATTTTCGGTTCGGGGTGACGGTGGAGTCGGTTGTGGGTGTATGCCGGTGTCATGCGGTTTCCCGACGGGGGCGGCCTGACCGCGAAACAGCGGGCCCAGCGGGAGCAAGTGCGGTTACGGGACGCCGAGATGTTCACGCAAGGAATGGCTCTGCGGCTGGTCGCCAAGGCACTGCGAGTGTCGCGCAAGTCCGCGTACGCCTGGCACGCCGAGTGGCGGGACGGGGGTGTCGAGGCGCTGCGTTCCAAGGGGCCTTCCGGCGGACCGTCACGGATGAGGCCGGACGGGCGGGCTTGGTTGGACGCGGAGTTGAAACGGGGTCCGGCCGCGCACGGCTGGGTCGAGGACCGGTCCTGGACCGTCGCCCGAGTGGCCACGGTGATCGCACGCCGCTTCCACGTGCGCTTCAGCGTTCCGCAGACCTGGCGAATCCTGCGGCGGATGGGTTGGACGCCGCAGGCCCCGGTGCACCGGGCGGTGGAGCGCGACGAGGCGGCGGTGGCCACCTGGGTGAAGGAGACGTGGCCACGCGTGGAAAGACGGTGAGGGACCGCGGTGCGTGGTTGTGCTTCGCGGACGAGGCGGGACGGACTCTGCGTCCGCCGAAGGCACGCACCTGGTCCCGGCGGGGCCACCCGCCCGTCATCCCCGTCAGCGGGAAGGGCTCGGGACGGATCTCGTTGGCGGGTCTGCTGTGTTGCAGGCCCGGCCGGCGGACCCGGTTGATCTTTCGGATCCGGGTGCATCGCGGCCGCAAGGGTGATCCCAAGGGTTTCCGGGAGAAGGACTTCGCCGAGCTGTTGGACTCCGCGCACCGGCAGCTCGGCGGTCCGATCGTGTTGGTGTGGGACAACTACACCCATCACGTCGACGCCGCGATGCGGGAGTTGATCGAGGCGCGGGCCTGGCTGACCGTGTTCCGGTTTCCCACTTACGCCCCCGATCCAACCCGGCCGAGGGCGTGTGGGCCCACCTCAAGCACAGCCTTGGAAACCTGGCCGCGTGCACCACCGTCGAACTCGCCGCCCTGGCCCGCACCCGACTGGAGATGATGCAATACCGATTCGCCCTCCTCGACGGCTTCATCGCCGAAACCGGACTGATCCCGGTCCCGCCGTAGTCACCCCAACCCGAAATCCTCAGTAGCTCGCGAATTGGACATCGCTGTAGGGGCGTTGCGAGATCTTCTACGGGCCGCCGAGTCCCTCTCCACAGCCGCAGCGTCGCCTGTCGGCATGGAATCCAGGACTGGCGAACGCGAGCGCTCTCCGATTCCCGACGGACGCTCCCGGCACGATAGTCGTCCCGGCGGGGTGGCGTAGTCGAAGCGCCGCCGAACGTGGCACCAACGCCGCCCGGGTGGGGCCTTCGGACAATCGACGCCCGGACTCCGCCATCGATCTGCGGTGTGTCGAAGCGCTGCCCGGGTGTTCGGTTGGTGTCAAGGTCTCGTGAGCAAAGGGCGTTCAGGCTTGTTGTCGGCGTGGGTCCGGCGGTCTGATCGTAGTGTGAGCGAATCTGCGGCAGCGACGGTCGGCGTCGACCACGAGCGCGGGGGTCTCGTGGCGGTCGCGTGCCGTCGATCGTGTGAGTCCGCGCTCTTGAGCCGGATCGGTCTGCATCACGACGACGAGCCCCCTGATCCGGACGGCAGTCCGAGGCACATCTGATCCGACGGGGCCGCCGCCTCCTTGGCAACGGCCTTGTTGCGCGGTTCTCGGCATGTGCGCGATCCCGTCGGGTGGCCGACAACGTGCGTGCACCGCAGAGTGTCCCCGGCCGGACTCGCCGCTCTCGTCAGGTCGCCTCCGGCTCCTCTACGCGCACAGCATCGGCCACCCGTTGGCATTCACCTGTTTCCCGGCTCAGCCCTGCGGTCGAGGTGTCCTGCCTGGCTGCCCTGCTTCTTGGAGGAACCATGCCCACATTCGCTTCTGCTCTTGCTTCCCCGGTCCGGGCATCCACACGCGTGGGGCCTCGGACGGTCCTGGTCACCGGTGCCGCGTCCGGCATCGGCTACGAGATCGCCCGCCCGCTCGCGGTTGCCACTGTGCTCGCCGGCCACCGCGATCGACCCGGGAGCCTATTACGACCGCCTCGCCGTCACCGAACCGGGCCCCAAGGTCGGTGAGAGCCGCACCATGGGGCGCTTGTGGAAGCTCGGCACGCACCTGACCGGACAGTCGTGAACGCCACACACGTCGCTTGCCCCGGAGCGCTTTGGCGGACACCGAACGCCGGACCCGGCCAAGGCCCGACGGGGGGCGGACGATATCCCGAGCCCGGTGTTCCCCTCGTCCGGGGCCGCCATCGGCGAGGCGCTCCTTCGAGCGGGCCTGACCCTCGACGATCTCGCGAAGCCGTGCCTGTTCGTCGGCGACTCCTGGTCCGACGAAGAACCCGCCACGATGCTCGGACGACTGGCCCTGGATCGCCTGGGGCTCAGACGCGCCGACGTTCGCGCCCTCGGTCCGAACGACAACGACGTGCTGCCCCTGCTGTGCACCCTGGTTCGTTCCCCCGGCCAGGATCCCCCAGTACGGCACAGCCTTCTGCTCGTTCCCGAGATCTCGCACCCCACTCCGGGTCGGGACTGCGCCCACCTCACGGGCGCCACCGCTGTCTTGTTCGAACGCCACTGGCCACACAACCGACTGAAGTCGATCGTAACTACGCGCAGCGAGGCGCCACGGGTTGATGATTTCCGCTGTACCCCACAGTCTCGCCAGTCGACCACCGTCACCCTGCCCGCGCGGCGTATCGCGAACGTGCTCACGGAAGGGCCCGGCCGGCTGCCGCCCCATCCAGGACACCATCGCAAGAGCGAGGATCGACCGCCCTCACCTGTGTGCGCGCTCGTCGGAAAGGCACTGCGCGCGGCGCACACGCCGTGGGGGACGATCGCCGGACTGCTGATCGGTCTCAAGGACGTTCTGGAGCGTGACCCGGAACCGGGGACGCGAGTGCTTCTGATCTCATTCGACTCCGATCACCACGGATCCGCCGGTGTCCTGGAGGTGTAGGGGCAACCTCCAACCTCGAAGCTCAACCTCCGCCGGCCTGATCACGGGGTGGGCCGGCCGCCGGTTCGGATCCGTCGCCGGCTCGGGCTCCGGTACCTCGTCGGCTTGGCCGAGGACGCGCGGAAGGAACGCGTACAGGCCGATACGAGCGGCGCCAAGATCACGTCAGGGCCGGTCTCCGACGGGTCTTGGGGGCCGACGCTGGGACCTCCGTTCGACCCAGTCCCGGAGAAAACCATGAACACGTCCGCCACTTCCAGCCGCCCCCGCGAGAAACGCGAGGACGGGGTCGAGCCCGAGGACGGCGATCGGCATCGGCTGACCGTCGTGGGCGGCCTGGCCGCGCTCTCGCTCGACGCGATGGCGTCGGTCGCCTACGGCCCCGAGGCGATCGTCCTGGTCCTGGCCCTCGCGGGCGGCGCCGGACTCGGCTTCACCCTCCCCGTCACCCTGGTCATCGCGGGCCTGCTGTTGGTCCTGACCATGTCCTACCGGCACGTGATCGCCGCGTTCCCCGACGGGGGCGGCGCCTACGGCGTCGCCAAGAAGCACCTCGGCCGACGCGCATCCCTGGTCGCCGCCGCCTCTCTGATCGTCGACTACGTGCTCAACGTCGCCGTCTCGGTCGCCGCCGGCGTCGCCGCGTTGACCTCCGCGGTACCCGGACTGCATCCGTACACCCTGTGGTTGTGCCTGGGCGTCCTGGCCCTGATCACCGCGATCAACCTCGGCGGCATCGCCTACAGCGCGAAGATGTTCGTCATCCCCACCGTCGTGTATGTGCTCGCCATCCTCACCGTCGTGGTGGTCGGCCTTCTCCGCGGCGGCCCCGCCGCCGCTCCTCTCGCGCAACCCGTCGACAGCGGTGCACTGCACACCGTCGGCATCCTGCTGCTCCTCAAGGCCTTCGCCAACGGCTGCGCGGCGCTGACCGGGGTCGAGGCGATCGCCAACGCCGTCCCCTCGTTCAAGGCCCCGCGTGCCCGTCGCGCCCAACACGCCGAGATCGCGCTGGGCGTGCTGCTGGGCGTGATGCTCATCGGGATCGCCGGGCTCATCCGGAAGTACTCCGTCAAGCCCGCCGACGGCGTCACCGTTTTGGCCCAGATCACCAACGCCTCACTTGGCCACGGCATCGGCTTCTATGTCGTACAGTTCGCCACCGTGCTCCTGCTGGCACTCGCCGCGAACACCTCCTTCGGCGGCATGCCGGTGCTCGCCGACCTGCTCGCCAAGGACGACTTCCTCCCGCACATATTCGGCATACACAACCGCCGTCGGGTCTACCGGGCCAGTGTCGCGCTGCTGGCGGTGACCTCGGCGATCCTGCTGATCGCCTCCCGTGGCGACATGAACGTCCTGGTTCCACTGTTTGCCATCGGCGTCTTCGTCGGCTTCACCCTCTCCCAGGTCGGCATGGTCAAACACTGGTGGCTCCTGCGCCCGACCGGTTGGCACGGCAAACTCGCCCTCAACGCCTTCGGCGCGCTCCTCACCGCCACCGCCGCGATCGTGGTCACCGCCGCCAAGTTCACCGAGGGCGCCTGGCTCATTGCCCTGGTCATCCCGTGCCTGGTCGGGGCATTCGACTCCACCCACCGGATCTACGACCGTCTGGCCAAACCCCTCGTGGCCGGCCGCCCGTAGGCCCGCAGAACCTACGATGTCCGGACGAGTCTCGGCACAGCTTCAGGTGGCACCGCCCCCACCTGTCGCGACCTTGACGCCGGCGTCGCCGCGTCGCCGCGACCATCCTCGGGGACGGACGTACCCTGGCAATGCACCGCGCGGTTGGTACCGATATCGATGTCGAGCCAACGCGGCAACCGGCTTCGGCAAATCGGCGAACGACCGCGCCCGACGACTCCAAGTCGTCGCCATCACCGACGCCGACCACCTCGCCCGCATTCGCGACACCGCCGAGGCCGCACGCTCCTCCACATCGCCGGCGCCCGACCCTCCCTCCAAAGCCGCCTGGTCGCGGTCACCCTCGCCGACCGGGTGGGCAGCGCCTTCGAGCACGCCGCGCACTGAACCCGGTTCGGCTGTAGGTCACTTGCATGCGGGCGACTTCCCACGCTCGGCCGCTGTCGGTGATCCGGGCCGGGGCGGCAGGGGCCGTGGCCGGACCACCGCGACGTCCACCGGACGCGAGCCGTTTGCCGCGCGGGCTCCGGATGCCGGCGCGAGGTGAACGGTCGGCCCGGCGGCCCGGCCGCAACCGCCGTCGGGCGGACGACCCACCCGGGCGGTACTCCGCCCATCGGGGACGCACTCCCGCCCACACCAAAGCTGCGGCTGCCAGGGCCAGGACGCCCTCGGCCGGCCCGCGGCCGGTCAGGCCGTCGAGGCCGGCGTTCGGCGCGGAGTCCATATGCGCGCGGTTGATCGCCGTCACCGCGCTCAGCGCCTTGGTGAGATGCTCGAAGGACCGGTTGGAGCCGTTCTCCTGATGGCTGGTTGTGAAATCGGCGGCGCTACGCATGTCCCCCCGCAACCATCGCCCGCATCTGCCGATCGTAGGCGTCCCGGTGCCGGGCGACACCCTCCACGGTCGCTGCTCGTTCCCGAACCCGGCCAACTGCTCTCTGCCGCCCCGATATTCCCCCACATGGCCCGGACCCGAGGTAGCGCAACGGCCGCACCAGGACGCCAGTACGCACCCCATACGCCTCATCCTCGATCCCGAACGCACCCTTGACGACAACCGGCTGGTTTCGACGCCAGGATCGATGTGGTGTGGCGACCCGGTCCGCGAAACTTCGAACGAAATAGCAAAGGTGTCCTATAGGACTGACTGACCGGGTTCTCCATGATCGGCCCCATCCCAATCTTGATGCGATCCGAACACCTCGCCCGCCCGGCCGTGTCGAACGCTCATGGCAAAATCAGCGCGTGCACATCGAGGTACTGGGCCCATTCGCGGTTCGCACGACCGACGGCGGCTTGGTCGACGTACCGGGAGCGCGGCTGCGCGCTCTGCTGATCGCCCTCGCGCTCCGCCCGGGTCACGCGATTCCAAAGGCTGCACTCGTCGACTGGATCTGGGGGGAACGCCCGCCGGCCGACGCGACGAACGCTCTCCACCGCCTGGTATCCCGGCTGCGCAAGGCACTGCCGGACGGCGTGGTCGAGGGGAAGACGGACGGCTACCGGTTGACCGTGGAGCCCGATGCCGTCGATGCCGTGCGCTTCGAACGTCTCGTCGTCGCGGGCCGGGCCCGCACCGAGGACGCCTTCCGGCGGGTGCGGCTGCTGCGCGAGGCCCTAGAGCTGTGGCGCGGTACGGCGATGCAGGATGTCGGTCTGCACGACAGCTCCGCGTTCGACGCCGCGGTCCTCCGGCTCGACGGGTTACGCCTGTCCGCCACCGAGGATCGATTCGAAGCGGAGGTCACCCTAGGGCGCGGCACGGAGCTGATCACCGAGCTGACCGACCTGGTGACCGCGTACCCGCTCCGGGAACGGCTCGCCGTCGCGCTGATGCGCGCCCTTGCGGCAGCCGGTTGCGAGAGCGAGGCGCTGCTGGTGTACCAGCGCACGAGGGAAGCCCTGGCCGGCACGCTGGGCGTCGACCCATCCCCGGAGCTGGCGGCGGTGCACGTCGCGGTATTGCGGGGCGAGCTGGGGCGGCGGGAGGAGAGCTGCAGAACCAACCTGCGCGCCGAGTTGACTACTTTCGTCGGTAGGAACGCCGATGTCGCGGCGGTCCGCGAGCTCCTCGCCGAGCACCGGCTCACCACCGTGATCGGGCCGGGCGGCGCGGGGAAGACCAGGCTGGCCACGGAGACCGCGCGCACGCTGCTCGACGACCTGCCGGACGGGGTCTGGCTGGTGGAGCTCGCCGCCATCGGCGCGGACGGTGACATCGCACAGTCGACGCTCGCCGGATTGGGCCTGCGGGACGCCCTGCTCGGCGGGGCCCCGAACGCGGAACCGACGGACCGACTCGTCACCGCGATCCGCGAGCGGGAGACGCTGCTGATCCTGGACAACTGCGAGCATCTGATCGAGTCCGCTGCGGTGTTCGCTCACCGGATGCTCGGGGAGTGCCGGCGGCTGCGGATCCTGGCCACGAGCCGCGAGCCCCTCGGCATCACCGGGGAAGCACTGTGGCCGGTCGAGCCGCTGGCCCTGCCGGAGGCGGATGCGGGTCCGGCCGACATCGAGTCCTCACCCGCCGTGCAACTGCTGCGGGACCGGGCCCGGGCCGTGCGGCGGAATCTCGCGGTCGACGCAGCCACGCTGGCGACCATGGCGCGGGTCTGCCGGGCACTGGACGGGATGCCGTTGGCGATCGAACTGGCCGCGGCCCGGTTGCGCACGATGCCCATCGACCAGCTCGCGAACCGGCTCGACGACCGGTTCCGCCTGCTGATCGGCGGCAGCCGAACCGCACTCCCGCGGCACAAGACGCTGCGCGGGGTGATCGACTGGAGCTGGCAACTGCTCACCGACGCCGAGCGGATGGTCCTGCGCAGGCTCGCGGTGTTCGCCGACGGGGCGAGCCTGGAGGCGGCCGAGCAGGTCTGCGCGGGCACCGGTGTCGCGCGGGAGCAGGTGCTGGAATTGCTCACCGCGCTGACCGAGAAGTCGCTGCTGCTCCCCGAGGGCGGCGGCACCCCGCGCTACCGGATGATCGGCACGATCAAGGAGTACGCCGGGCACCGGCTCGCGGAGGCGGGGGAATCGGAGCACACGCGCCACGCACACCTGGCGTACTTCACCGAACTCACCGAGACCGCGGAGCCGCATCTGCGCCGCGCCGAGCAGTTGGACTGGCTGGCCACGCTCGGGGCCGAGCACGAGAACATAGGTTCCGCGATGCGCGGCGCACTCGCGGCGGGTGAGGCGCAGGCGGCAATGCGGCTCGCGGCGGGTGCCGGCTGGTACTGGTGGCTCAGTGGGCACAAGACCGAGGGCATGGAGTTACTCACCACGGCCGGCAGGATGCCCGGCGAGGCGGCCGATGACGTCAGGGCCACCGTGTACGCCCTGGTCGTGTTGTTCGTGAGTTCCGGACGGGGCGACGAACACCAGGCCGCGGAGTGGATCCATATGGCATACCGGTTCAGCGTGCGCAGTCGGTGCCGCCATCCGCTGATGGGGTTCGTCGCCCCGCTGGAACGCATGTTGCGGGTACCCGACGCGTTCCTGACCGCGTTCGAACCGCTGCTGGACGACGAGGACCCCTGGGTGCGCGCGCTGGCCCGGCTGCACATGGGCAAGATGCGCATCATGCTCGGCCACGACGGGCGGGACGCGGACGCGTACCTGGAGACGGCGCTGGCCGAGTTTTTGCTGCTCGGCGAGCGATTCGGGATCTCCTTCGCCCTGAGCGAGCTGGCCGACCGGATCGCCGTGCGCGGCGAGTTCGCCGGTGCGTGCGAGCGCTACGAGCAGGCGATCGCGGTCGTCACCGAGATCGGTGACATCGAGGACGTCATCCGGATGCGGTCGCGGCAGGCCCAGTTGTACTGGCTGCGGGGCGACGAGGACGCCGCCGCGGCCGCCATTGCCGAGGCGCAGCGGTGCGCGGAGCGGGTCACCTGGCCGGACGCGCTGGCCGAGCTGGCCCTGTCGAAGGCGGAACTCGCCCGGTGGAGCGGCGACGCCGAGGAAGCGCACCGGCAACTCGCGGTCGCGACGGACGTATTGGGCGAAGAGGCGAAACAGGCGAGCGCGCGGGCGGTGTCCCACGACCTGCTCGGCTACCTCGCCGAGGATCTCGACCAGGTCCGGGCGCACCGCGCGGCGGCCTGCGCGGCGGCTGCCGAGGCGGGACACGCGCCGCTGATCGCGCAGGTACTCGTCGGGGTCGCGGACCTGGCTTTGCGCCGTGACAAGCCCGAGCAGGCCGCGTGGCTGCTCGCGGCGAGCGCCGGCGTGTGCGGGTTGTTGGACCGCTCCCGCCCGGACGTGGCGCGGATCGAGCAGGCCGCGCGCCGCAGCCTCGGCGACGCGCGGTTCGCACAGGCGACTCGGGAGAGAGCGCGGTCCGACTGGGCTTGGTTGGTCGAGGTCGCGCTCGCTTCTTGAGCGTGGCGACCGACCACACATAGCCGAGGAGGGCGAGCCCGAGGCACCAGGCGATACCCGCGAGCACGTCGCCGCAGTCATTGCGCCAGCTTGTGGTTGATGACCTCGAAGACTTCGGCCACGGGTGCGGGCATGTTCATTTCGTGGTGCGTGGCGCGCACGTCGTGTACCTCGATGGAGCCGAGGATGTACGGCCGCCACATGGGCGCGTACACCTCATCCTTGAGCGTTGCGCTGAAGAACAGCACATCGCCGCGGTAGACCGGGGATTCGAAGTCCATCATGCGGGTCGTATTGTTGGCCAGTACCTTCGACATGGTGTCCAGGAAGTGTTGTTGGTTGTCGGTACCTATGTACTGGCCGAAAAACTCTTCGAGTTCGTCCCGGTAGTTCGACGGTGTCTTGCCGGCGTGGATCTCGGTGAACCCGTGCCCGCCCGGGTGAGAATCCAGGATGGCCGCGAGGGCGATCCGGTGCCCGCGGCGGTCGAGCAATTCGGCGACGGCCTGCACGAGTGTGCCGCCGTAGGACCAGCCGATGAGGTGGAAGGGCCCTTCCGGTTGGATCTTCAGCATCTCGGTGACGTAGTCCTCGACCATTTCCTCCACGGACCCCGCGAGCTTGTCCACGCCGTCGGAACCGCGGGACTGCAGGGCGTAGGCCGGCCGGTCCCGCACGTGCGTCACGAAGCTGAAGTAGGCCCAGCCCAGGCCGCCTCCCCCGTGGAAGAACCACAGGGGCTCTTTTCCCGTGCCGGGATCGGTGTTCAACGGCAGCACGACTGCGAAAGGGTCGGCGTTGTCCAGGGGAATGCCGCCGATGAGCACCAGCGAGGCCAACTCGGCGACCGTGGGATATTTGATGATCGTCCTGAGCGGTATGTCCACGTCGAACTGCTTGCGGATGCGCGCGCTGAGTCGAGTGGCCAGGAGCGAGTGTCCGCCGAGCGTGAAGAAGTCGTCGTGGATACCGACCTTGTCCCTCCCGAGCAACTCGCCGAAGAGGGCGCACAGCTTCTCTTCGTTGATGTCGCGTGGCCCTTGTCCGACGGCGGTGTCCGTGTTCTCGGACGGCAGTGCTCGTCGGTCGAGCTTCCCGTTCGGCGTCAACGGGATCTCGGACATCGCAATGACCGCGGAAGGCACCATGTAGTCCGGGAGACGCCCACGCAGGTACTCGGACAGTTCGGCGAGCAGCGGGCTGGTCGGCACGTCGCTCGCCGGAGCACCGGCATCGGCCGGCACGGCACGAGATCGGGGCACCACATAGCCCACGATGCGCTTGTCGCCGGCCTCGTTCTCCCGCACCACGACCGCCGCCTGCGCCACCCCGGGATGCCCGGCCAGCACATACTCGATCTCCCCCAACTCGATCCGAAAGCCCCGGATCTTCACCTGGAGATCGGTACGCGCGATGTATTCGAGCCGACCGTCGCGGTTCCACCGCGCCAGGTCCCCGGTGCGATACATCCGCGCACCGGCTGGACCGAACGGGCACGCCACGAACCGCTCCGCGGTCGACTCCGGTCGGCCCTGGTATCCGCGGGCCACTCCGGCTCCGGCGATGTAGAGCTCGCCCTGCACTCCGCGCGGAACCGGGCGCAACCACGAATCGAGCAAGTACACCCGGGTGTTCCCGACCGGAGATCCGATCGCCACCACACCCGCCCCGGCCTTCACCTTCACCGGTGCCATGGTCGACCACGTCGTCGTCTCCGTCGGGCCGTACCAGTTGCCTACTTCGGCGGCCTGATCCGCGAGCGTCTCGGCCAGCCGTACCGGCACCGCCTCCGCGCCGGTGATGATCCGCAGACCCTTCGCCGCGGTCGGCTCGTGCGTGAGCAACATCTGCCAGAACGCGGGCGTGGCCTGCACCACGGTGACCCCGTGCCGACGGATGAATGCCACCATGGCGGACGGATCGGTGACGGTGTCCTTCCGGGCCATCACCATGGTCGCGCCGGAGACGAACGGCAGGTACAGCTCGGTGTTCGCCATGTCGAACGACACCGTCGTGCTGAACAACATGCGGTCTGCGGACGACAGCGGGAACCGCCGCTGCGTCGTGGCGATGAAGTTCGCCACCGCGCCGCGCGGGATCGCCACGCCCTTCGGGGTCCCCGTCGACCCCGATGTGTAGATCACGTACTGGATGTTCTCGGGCCGCACAACCACATCGGGCGCCGAGTCCGGATAGCCGGTGCAGTCCACGCCGGCCAACTTGTCCGTATCGATCACCAGCATCGGATCCGCCTGATCGAGGATGTCGTCGATCCGGGAACGCGGGTGGTCCGGATCCACCGGAACATAGGCTCCGCCGGCCTTCAGCACCGCCAGCAGTGCGACCATCAGGTTCACCGTGCGCGGCAGGCAGACCGCGACCAGCGACTCGGCCCGCACGCCGCGCTCGACCAGCCAGTGCGCCAGCCGGTTCGACCGGACGTCCAGTTCGCGGTAGGTGAGCGTCTCGTCCTCGCCGATCACGGCGAGGGCCTGCGGAGTTGCCTGCACCTGCCGGTGGATCGCCGCCGACAACCCCTGTTCCAGGGTCGGTTCGGTGGTGTCGTTGACTCCGACAAGCAGTTGCTCCCGCTCGCCCGCGACCAGCACGTCGATGTCCCCGACGCGCACGCTCGGATCGGCCACCACCTGCTCCAGAACCCGCGCGAATCGAGTACCCATGGCCTCGATCGTGTCCCGGTCGAACAGCCGGGTCGCGTACTGGATGTCGGCCTGCAGCGTCCCCGTCGCGTCCATGGTCATGCTGAAGAACAGGTCGACCTGGGCCTGCGACGGGATGGCCTGTTGGAATTCCACCTCGAGTCCGGGAAGGTCGAGGCTCGGCTTCTCGTAGTTCTGCCAGCCACACATCACCTGGAACAACGGCCGGTACGCGCTGGAGCGGTCGGGGTTGATCGCCTCGACCAGCACGTCGAAAGGTAGGTCCTGGTGCTCGTAGGCCGCCAGTGCCTTGTTCCGCACCCGTGTGAGCACCTCGCCGAAGGCCGGGTCACCGGAGAGGTCTACCCGCAGCACCAGGTTGTTGACGAAGCAGCCGATCACAGGGTTCAGCGCCTCTTCCGTCCGCCCGGCGATCGGCATGGCGATCGGCACATCCTCGCCACCACCGAGCTTGCACAGCAGCACCGCCAACGCCGCCTGCACAAGCATCGACATGCTGGTGCCCCGCTCGGCCGCCAGTTTCTCCAGTCCGGCCGCCACTTCCGGTTTCACCACGAAGCCGAGCGTGTCGCCCTCCGTGTCCGCGTCCAAGGACCGCGGTCGATCCAGCGGCAGGTTCAGTGGCTGCGGTGCCCCGTCCAACTCGTCGCGCCAGTACTCGACCTGCGCGGCGGCGAGAGAGTCGGGGTCGTTCACGTCGCCCAGTAACTCGCGCTGCCACAGCGTGTAGTCCTTGTACTGCACGGGCAGCGGCTCCCACTGCGGCGCCCGACCCGCCAGGCGGGCGGTGTAGGCCGCGACCAGGTCCCGGGCCAGCGGCGCGCCGGAGCTGCCGTCGGTGGCGATGTGATGGATCACCACGACCAGCACGTGCTCTTCCGATGAGCAGCGGAACAGAGCTGTCCGCATGGGGATTTCGACCGCCAAGTCGAAGCAGTGCGAGATGGCCCCGTCGACCGCGCCGGACACGTTCTCGGGCGCCACCTCGACGACGGGCATCCGCGCCTGCGCGAACGCCTCCGCCACCGGCAGGATCCGTTGGTGGGACTCACCGTCGTCATCGGTCACATAGACCGTGCGCAGGATCTCGTGTCGGTCGACCAAGTCGCGGATGGCCACGGCGAGGGCAACCTCGTCCAGCCGTCCGGTCAGCCGGAACGCCGCCGACATGTTCCAGGTCGCGCCTCCCTCGAGTCGGTGCAGGAACAAGGTCCGACGTTGTGCGTAGGACAGCGGAATCATTGCCTCACTCCTCTACGGTCATCCTGCGCAGTCGGGGACGACCGTGAGGGGTCGGTTCCTCCGACCACGGTGCGAGCGCGGCCACCGTCGGCAGGTCGAAGATCTTGCGGATGGGAATCTCGATTCCCATTTCGTCGCGGGCGCGGCTGATCAGCCGCACGACGAGCAGGGAATGTCCGCCGAGCGCGAAGAAACTGTCGTCGATGCCGACCGAGTCCACGCCGAGTACCTCGGCGAAGAGCTTGGTCATGGCCTCCTCCCGCAGGTTGCGGGGCGCACGGTAGGCGGTGCCGGTGTATTCCGGCTCGGGCAACGCGGTCCGGTCCAGCTTGCCGTTGGGCATCAGCGGCAGCCGATCCAGGAGGACGAACGCGGCCGGTACCATGAACTCGGGCAGTTGCTCGGCCGCGAACCGGCGGATCTCCTCGACGGCGATCCCACCCGACGGCACCACGTACGCAACGAGTCGCCGGGCAATGCCGGTCCCCCGGACGATGACGGCGACCTGCGCGACGTCGGGGTGCGCGGTGAGCACGGCCTCGATCTCGGCGGGTTCGATCCGGAAGCCGCGCACCTTGACCTGCGCGTCCCCGCGGCCCACGTACTCCAGTTGCCCCTCGCCGTTCCAGCGGGCCAGGTCCCCGGTGCGATACATCCGCGACCCGGACGGACCGAACGGGTCCGCGACGAAGCGCTCGGCGGTCGGCGCGCCGCGGTCGTAATAGCCGCGACCCACGTTCCCACCGACGTACAACTCGCCGACCGCGCCCGGCGGCACCGGAGCCAGGCCGGGACCGAGAAGGTAGGTCCGCATGTTCCCCAGCGGCATGCCGATGGGCGCGCTGCCCGTCCAGTCCTGCTTGTCGCCGGAGACGGTGTAGGTGGTGGCGTAGAACGACTCGCTCTGCCCGTAGGCGTTGACGACCCGTACACCCGGGAAGGCGCGCCGTGTCCGCTCGACGAGGGACGAGGGCAGCGCCTCGCCGGCGAAGACGACCGTCTCGACGTCGGTGCGGCCGGAGATCTCGTCGAAGAGTTCGGCGAAGGCGGACGGCACGGTGGAGATCACGCTGCCGCTCCAGCCCTTCCGGTCGCTCAGGGCCATCACGTCCTCGACGACTTCGACGATGCCGCCGCTTGCGAGGGTCGTGAAGATCTCGAACGCCGAGACGTCGAAGTTGATCGACGTGCCCGCCAGGAGCCGCTTGCCCGGCTCCATGCCCACGCGAGGGGCCAGGCGCAATACCCCGTTGACCACGTTCGCATGGGTGATGGCCACGCCTTTGGGCTTGCCCGTGGAGCCGGAGGTGTACATTACGTACGCCAACTGCTCCGCGTGGAGCGGCAGTTGGAGGCCAGTGTCGGGTCCGGACAGGTCGAGCTCTTCGACGAGGACATCCGGGGCGTCGTGCTCGGGCAGCACCGCGACCGTCGTGGAATGGGCCAAGACCAGATGCGGCCGTGCCTCCTCGAAGATTGCCGCGAGGCGGTGGCCGGGGTATCTGGGGTCGACCGGCAGATACGCGCCACCCGCCTTCAGCACCGCCAACAGGGCGATCACCAGGTCGGCTGACCGGGGCAGCGACACCGCCACCACCGACTCCGGGGCCACACCGCGGCGGACCAGTTCGCGCGCCAGCCGGTCGGCCCGGGCGTTCATCTCGCGGTACGTCAGCGACTTGCCCCCGGCGACCACGGCGACATCAACCGGAGTCCGCACCACCTGCGCCTCAATGAGCCCGGCGATCGTCACGTCCGGCGTGGGGGCCGCCGTGTGGTTGAACTCCGTGAGCAATCGGTCGCGTTCCGCCGACTCCAGGATGTCGACTCGTGCGACCTTCAGCTCGGGGGTGGCCGCCAACTGCCGCAGGACGCGGACGAGGCGGGCCGCGCAGAGTTCCACCGCGTCCCGGTCGAAGACGCCCAGCGAGAACTGAAGAGTGAGCTGGAGGTGCGGGTCGACAGCCGCCATCAGGGTCAGCGGATAGTTGGTCGCCGTGGACGGGCGCAGGCCGGTGATGGCGATACCGTCCGCGGCCTCGGTGGCGGCGTCCAAGCCATCCCGGTCGATCGGGTAGGACTCGAAGACGACCAGCGTGTCGAAGAGGGTCTGCAGACCGATGGTCTGCTGGATCTCCGTGAGCCCGTAGTGGTGGTGCTCCTGAAGGGTGGTCTGCCGGCTCTGCAGCCGAGTGAGGATCTCGGAGAGGGTGTCGCCGGGTGCGTACTCCAACCGTACCGGCAGGGTGTTGATGAACATCCCCACCATCGACTCGACGCCCGTCATCTCGGCCGGACGTCCCGAGACGGTGGCACCGAACACCACGTCCCGGCGGCCGGTGAGCTGAGCCAACAACAGCCCCCAGGCACCCTGGACCAGCGTGTTGACGGTGACGCCCGACTCGGCCGCGCGCCTGACCAGTTCGCGCGCCTCGTCGAGCGGCAGTACGACGTCGACCTGGTCGACGCCCCGCGCACCCACACCTTCGGAGCCGGGAGCAAGCAGGGTCGGCTCCTCGAACCCCTCGAGTTCGACACCCCACACCCGTGCCGACTCCTCGTCGTCCTGCCGGGCGCGCCAGGCCAGGAACTCGCCGAAATCGCGGATCCCGGGCAACCCGGCCGGGTCGCCGTCGGATGCGTAGAGCAGCAGCAGGTCCCGCATCAGCAACGGTGTGGACCAGCCGTCGAGCAACACGTGGTGAGCGGTCAGCACGAGTTCGGCCCCGCCGGACTCGAGAGCGACGAACGCGAACCGGATCAGCGGTGCCGTGCCCACGTCGAAGTGCGTGGCCCGGTCCTGGGCGAGGAACCGCTCGAACGCCTCGGTGCGCTCCTCCCCGCCGCGCCCGGTCAGATCGAGGTACTGCCACGGCAGGGACACCGTCTCCGGCACCACCTGCACCACATCGCCGGCCGCCCGGTTGACGAACGCCGCACGCAGGCCGGCGTAACGCCCCAACAGCGCCTGCCCGGCCCGACGCATGCGCTCCGGGTCGACCGCGCCGGACAGGTGGAACGCCAGTTGCATGTGATAGGCGTCGAACGAGGGTCCGGCCAACATCGTGTGGAACAACATGCCGGACTGCACCGGGGTCACCGGCCATACCTGGGTCAGCTTGCCGAACCGGGTCTCCCAGGTGTCGATCTCCTCCTGGCCGACCTCGACCAGCGGCGCGTCCGTCGGTGTCAGTCCGCCGGCGTCGGGTGAGACCGCGTGCCGAGCCAGTGCAGTCAGTGCCTCGACCCACAGCCCGGCCAGTTCGGTCACCTCCTCGCGGGAGAGCACACCGGTCGGGAAGGCGAACCACGCGGTCAACTCCTCACCGCCGAGGGTGTTGACGGCCACCGCGTTGATCTCCAGCGCCGACAACACCGGCATGTCCGCGTCCGGAACGGCAATCAGGTCCGGCACGGTGGTATCCGGTGCCCAGCCCAGGCCCCGCAGTTCCGCGGGAATGTCCGCGCCGGTGGTCCGGCCGAGGTAGTTGAAGCCGATCTGCGGTTCCCGCTCGGCGGCCAGTACGGCGGCGGTCTCCGGATTCAGCCGGCGCAGCAGACCGAAACCGATCCCGTTGTCCGGAACGGCCCGCACCTGCTCCTTGACCGCCTTGATCGCCCGTCCCGCGGCCGGACCACCGGCGAACGCCTCGGCCACGTCGACGCCCGCCAGATCCAGCCGCACCGGGAACATCGCGGTGAACCACCCGATCGTGCCCGAAAGATCCGCCCCGGGTACCACCTGCTCCTCCCGACCGTGCCCCTCCAACCGGACCAGAACCGAGGACCCCGTCACACCGCGCGTCTTTCGGAAACGTGCCAACGCCAACGCCAACGCCGCCAGCAAAGCGTCGTCCGCACCGCCCCGGAAGACCGAGGGCACCGTGTTCAACACGGTTTGCGTGACATCCGCCGGCACCCGAACGCGCACGGTGTCCACGGTGGCAGCGACATCGCGCACCGGGTCCAACGCCCGCGCTCCGAGTACCGGCTCGTCTCCACCCAACATCCGCTGCCACAGCGGCAGTTCCGCCGCCCGCCGCGGTTTGACCGCCTCCTCGACCAGAGCATGCGCCCACCGGCGCAACGAAGTACCCGCCTCGGCCCGTACCGTGCCGTGGCCGTCCCGGACCTGTTGCCAGGCGGAGATCAGGTCCGGTAGCAGGATCCGCCAGGACACCCCGTCGACGACCAGGTGGTGCAGCACGATCAACAACCGACCCGCGCCCGAGGAGGTGAGCCACACGAACTGCGCCATCACACCCGCGTCCGGATCCAACCGCCCCGCCGCCGCGTCCAATTCGGCGAGCACACCGGTGTCGTCGTAGGGGACTTCCCGCACCAGTGCGCCCGCGTGCACGCTGCCGGGCGGTCCGATCCACAGGCCCGACTGCGCCCGAACCAGTCGGGAACGCAACACGTCGTGCCCGTCCAGCACGGCCTGCACAGTCGCGACCAACTCCGCACGGTCGATGCCCTCGGGCAGGGTCAGCATCGCGGACATGCAGAACCGGCCGATACCACCACCGGGCGCGAGGACGTGCGCGGCGGTCGGCGGCAGCGGAGCCCAGCCGATGCCGCCACCCGGCAGCTCGGCCAACGTCACGCGTGGCTCTTCTCCCCGTCCCTCGACCAGTTCCGCGAGCCGGGCGACGGTGCGGTGCTCGAAGATGTCCCGTGTGCTGACCACGATGCCGCGCTTCTTGGCCCGCGCGACGACCTGGATGGAACGGATGCTGTCCCCGCCGCCGGTGAAGAAGTCGTCGTCGATGCCGACCTGTCGGGCGTCGAGCACGTCGGCATACACCTCGGCCAACACCCGTTCCGCGGCACTGCGCGGTGCTCGGTAGTCGGCGCCGGAGAACTCCGGCTCGGGCAGTGCGGCCCGATCCAGCTTTCCGGTCGCGGTCAATGGCAGCCGCTCCAGCACCACGAGCAAGGCAGGCACCATGTAGTCCGGCAACCGCTTGGCCGCGAACCGCCGCAGATCCGTCACGAAAACGCCGGAGCGCGCGTCGGCAGCGTCGCTTCCTGCACCCGTCGGCGCCACGTAGCCGACGAGCCGCGTGTTGCCGGCGGGGTCCACGCATGCCGTGACCGCAGCCTGGCCGACCGCGGGATGTCGAGCGAGGACGGTCTCGATCTCGGTCGGCTCGACACGAATGCCGTTGACCTTTATTTGGGTGTCGGCGCGTCCCGCGTAATTCAGTCGGCCCTTGTGGTCCCAGCGGGCCAGGTCACCGGTTCGGTACATGCGTGCACCGGCCGGACCGAACGGGCAGGCGACGAATCGCTCCGCGGTCGCCCCGCCGCTTCGGTGATATCCACGGGCAAGCAATCCGGCGACGTACAGTTCGCCGACCACACCGGGCGGAACCGGCGTCAGCTCCGGTCCCAGAATGTAGGCGCGCATGTTGGCGAGCGGCTGTCCGACCGGTATCGCTCCGGTCCCGGCCCACTGCTGTGGAAGCGTGAAGGTGGAGGCATAGAAGCTTTCGGTCTGCCCGTACGCGTTGACGACACGGACATCGGGGAACCTGTGGTGGACCCTGCGCACGAGATCGGCCGAGAGCGCTTCACCGGCGAACACGATGGTTTCCACGTCGAGTCGAAGACTGCCCGGATCCTCGGTGGCGATCTGATCGAGGAGGGCGGAGAACACCGCGGGCACGGCACTGATGGTGCTGCCCGCCCATCTGTCGCGTTCGGCGAGTTCGAGCACGTCGCGGACGACTTCGACGCAGGCGCCGGCGGAGAGCGCGGTGAATACCTCGAACACGGAGACGTCGAAGTTCACCGAGGTCGCGGCGAGCATCCGCGAGCCCGGCCCGACGTGCGTGATCCGCCGCAGATCCCGCACACCGTTGACCACGCAGGCGTGGGTGACGGCAACGCCTTTGGGAGTCCCGGTCGATCCGGACGTGAACATCACATAGGCCGGATTGTCCGCGCCGATACGGACATCCGGGGCCGGCGGCACGGGTCCGTCGAGGTTCAGGTCGTCCAGGTGGAGCACCGGTGCTCGGCGCTTGGCCACGGCGGCCGTTTCGTAATCGGTCAGCAGCAGAGCCGGATCGGCCGCGTCGAGCAGGAGCTCGACGCGTGCCGCCGGGTACCCGGGATCGATCGGCAGGTACGCACCGCCCGCCTTGAGCACGCCCAGCAGCGCGACCACCAGGTCCGCGGATCGTGGCAACGCCACGGCTACCAGCGCATCCGGCCGCACACCATGCGCGTGCAACACCGCAGCCAATCGGTCTGCGCGAGCGTTCAACTCTCGATACGACAACGTGGTTTGCCCACAGACGACCGCTGTCGCGTCCGGTGTCCGTATCACTTGAGCGGTGACGAGTTCCGCCACCGTCGCCTCTCGCACCGGTACGGTCGTCTCGTTCAGCCGTGTCAGCCGAACCCGTTCGGCGTCGGTGAGCACGTCCACTTCGCCGAGACGCTTCCCCGGATCGGCGACCACCTGCCGCAACACGCGAAGATAGCGGTCGACGAAACTCTCGGCCGTAGAGTGCTCGAATAGTTCCGTCGCGTACTCCAGCCGCGCGTACGCGCCTTTGGACGGGTTCGGGACGATATTGAAGAACAGGTCGAACTTGGCGGTGCCGGTGCCCACCGGAAGCGGGGTGACCCGCAATCCCGGCATGTCGATCTCGGACCACGCGGACTGCCAGGCCAACATCACCTGGAACAGCGGTTGGTACGAGGTAGTGCGGTCCGGGGCGAGCAGTTCCACCAGCCGCTCGAAGGGAACGTCCTGGTTGTCGTACGCGGCAAGAGCCCTCTCGCGCACCTGCGCCAACAAGTCGCGGAAGGACGGGTTCTCGGACAGGTCGGCACGCAACACCCAGGTGTTGGCGAAGAACCCGATCAGCTCGTCGAGTTGTTCATCGGCACGTCCCTCGATCGGACTGCCGATGGTCAGGTCGTTGCCGGCGCCCAGGTGATGCAGGAGCACCGCCAGCGCGGCCTGGGCGAGCATCGGCGCCGTGGCGCCGTTATCCGCGGCCAGCTTCCCGATCCGGGCGAGCAGTTCCGGCTCCAACCGGAAGTCGACATGAGCGCCGCAGTGCGCGGCCGACGTCGGACGCGGCCGGTCCAGCGGCAACTGCACCGGCTGCGGTGCACCGGACAATTCCTCTCGCCAGTGGTGCAGTTGCACCGCAGTGATACTCTCCGGGTCCCCTTCGTCGCCCAACAATTGTCGCTGCCACAGCGTGTAGTCCTTGTACTGCACCACGAGCGGCGTCCACCCCGGCGGCCTTCCCTGGCGACGCGCCGCGTACGCCGACAGCAGATCCCGCAGGAACGGCACCATCGACGCGCCGTCCGCGGCTATGTGGTGGAACACGAACACCAGCACGTGCTCCTGCGGGCGGACCCGGAAAACGGTGGTTCGCAGCGGGAGTTCCGTGCCCAGGTCGAATCCCTCACACACGTTCTCAAGCGTCGCGGCGTCCACCGCTTCCGCAGCCGTGTCGACCACCCGGAACGGCACGGTCGCCTCCTGCGCCGGCAGGATCCGCTGCTCCGGCGTGCCGTCCTCGTTCTCGACGACCAGGGTGCGCAGGCTCTCGTGCCGGGTGACCACGTCCGTCACCGCGACGGCCAGGGCCGCCGTGTCCAGTGGCCCTTCCAGGCGTAGCACGAACGGAATGTTGTAGGTCGCAGATGGGCCTTCCAGCCGGTGCAGGAACCACAGGCGCCGCTGGGCGAAGGACAACGGGATCATCGACGCTTCTCCTATGTGGTCATGGGACGCAGCGAGGGGCGGTGGTACGCGGCGGCTCCCCGAGCCGAACCGCCGGCTGTGCATCGGTCGGATTACCGAGCTCGACGCGGAGCTCGTAGACCTCGATCCGAAATTCGGACCGCACCATGTCCTCGACCCCGCCGTCCCGGTCCCACCACACGGGATCGCCGTAGTGGTGGAACCGGGCTCACGGCGCGCCGTGAGGTCACGCGACGGACCGCTCCGCGGTCCGTCGGGCCGGCGCAACCGGGAACGCCTCCGCCGGGACGGTACGAAGTCCGCGCCGGCCACCCTCTTCCGCCACGTCGGCTCGGTCGGGCGCCGGCACTTCGAGGGCGCCGATCGGCGCCGTCGAGTCGACGAACACTTGCTCAAGCACCCAAACGAACCGGGCCACGATCACCTGGATCGCGTCGCGATGACAGGTGTCGCCCTACCCGCCCCATCCGGGCCGAGCATCGAGAAAACCGATCCCGCAATGTCCTCGAAGCCGATGCCGTCGAGCACGACTTTGCCGCCATATGTCCTGCCCAGCCCACAAACTGCAAGTGCCGAACATGTCATGACGTCACTGTCCTCACGCCGTCTGACACCGATCTGTCACGCCTGTGACACGGCCGGGGACATGTCAGCGTCTGGTCCGGACAAGCTCTGTTTGCCGACCATCCGCAGGACACGGACGACCGCCGGCACGTGCCGGAACGGCGTTCCGGCGCCGACCTGTCCGGGATGACCACGCGGGCGGTCATGACCCACCATCCGTCGTGCGCGGGGGCACCGGAGCGTGCGGATCGCGGCAGACGGCGAACTCGCCCTTCGTTTCCGAGCCTTGACGATCATCGGTCAGTGGATGTGCCGCCTTCTCCGGCTCGTGCCGCAGCCGCCTCCACTGCCTGGGCGTACACGTCGCACCGCATCGCGGTCAGGCAGCCGGTGGGTCAGGGGTGCAGTAGGACCTTGATCGTGCCGTCCTGCTTCTTCTGGAACCGTTCGTATGCCTGCGGCGCTTCGGCGAGCGGGATGCGGTGGGTGGCGAAGTCCTCGGTGCCCAGCGGGTCGTCGTCCTCCAGCAGCGGGAGGATCTCGGGCACCCATCGGTGGACGTTGGCCTGGCCCATGCGCAGTTGGAGCTGCTTGTCGAACATGGTGAGCAGCGGGAGGGGGTCGGCCATCCCGCCGTACACGCCGGCGAGCGAGATGGTGCCGCCGCGGCGGACCATGTCGATCGCGGTGTACAGGGCACCGAGTCGGTCCACGCCCGCCTTGCGCATCATCTTCTCGGCGATCGTGTCCGGCAGCAGGCCCGTGATCTGCTGGGCGAGTTTGCCCACCGGTGCGCCGTGCGCCTCCATGCCGACCGCGTCGATCACCGCGTCCGGGCCGCGGCCGTCGGTGAGGTCGCGGATCGTGTCGGAGATGTCGTGTTGGGCCGTGAGGTCGAACGCCTCGACGCCGCGCTCCCGGGCCCGGGCCACGCGCTCGGGCACCAGGTCGACGCCGAACACCCGTTCCGCGCCCCGATGCAGCGCGATGCGACACGCCATGTCGCCGATGGGGCCCAGTCCGAGCACGGCGACGGTGCCGCCGCGGGGCACGGCGGCGTACTCGACCGCCTGCCACGCGGTCGGCAGCACGTCCGAGAGGTAGACGTAGCGGTCGTCCGGCGGGCCCTGGGCGACTTTGATCGGCAGTTTGTTGCCGAAGGGACCCGCAGATACTCGGCCTGGCCGCCGGGGACCTGTCCGTAGAGCTTGGTGTAGCCGAACAGCGCCCCGCCCATGCCCTGTTCACGCACTCGCGAGGTCTCGCATTGCGAGTGCAAGCCCTCTGCGCACATGTAGCACACCCCGCACGAGACGTTGAACGGGATCACCACTCGATCGCCGGGTCGTACGTGGGTGACCTCGGCGCCGACCTCCTCGACGACGCCCATCGGTTCGTGGCCCAGGATGTCGCCCTCGCTCAGGAACGGGCCGAGGACCTCGTACAGGTGCAGGTCCGAGCCGCAGATCCCGGAGGAGGTGACCTTGACGATCACATCGTCCGGATCCTTCAGCGTCGGGTCCGGGACGGTGTCCACGCGTACGTCGCGCCTGCCGTGCCAGGTGAGCGCCTTCATCGTGATCATCTCCAGAAGCGACTGCTCGATGCGCCGGCCGGCCCCGGCGGAGCCGCCGTGCGCCGGGAGGCCACGACCGTGGCCGGTCGGGAACGGGGGACGTCCCTACCCCTCCCGCTGACCGGTCGACGCGCGATCAAACACCGAAGGGTTGGACCGAGTGGATGTGGGGGTGGTCCTCACGCCGTGAGCAGTCGCGCCGCCGTGTGGTTCCAGGTGTGCGGCAAGGGTCGGCCGGGGTCGAGGAGGCCGGGGACGGCGAGGTCGAGGTTCGTGGTGCGGCGCAGCACCGTGTCCAGCAGCGCGGTCACCGTGAACAGCACCAGGTTGCGTCCGGGGCAGGCGGCGGGTCCGGCGCTGAAGGGCACGATGCCTCGGGCGGGGTCCGCGCGACCATCGAGCCACACGTCCGGGGCGAAGCGGTCGGCGAAGTCCAGCGTGCGCGCGTCGCGGTGGAAGAAGGAGCTGACCACGGCGACGGCGGCGCCCTCGGGGGCCAACGAGTCCCGGCGGGTGGCGTCACGCAGGATCACCAGCGTGGTCGGCCACAGGCGCAGGGACTCCAGGACGCAGGCGCGCAGGTGGCTCGCCTCGGCGATACCGGCCGGGTCCTCCACGTCCCGGAAAGCCTGTTCGTCGCGGGCCCGCTCGGCGTGCTCGGGATGCGCGGCGAGCAGGGTCAGCGTGTTGAAGGCCGCGATCGCCGCCGCGTCGTAGGCGAACAGCCAGTGGGGCACCTGTCCGAGCGGGTCGATGCCCTCGCGATGGTCGGCGAAGGCGGCCGGGGCCGCGAGGCTGCCCGGTTCGGCGCGGGTCAGGTGAGCACCCAGGCGCGTGGTGAACCGGTCGTGGATGCCGGTGCGGCGTCGGTGTGCGAAGCCCCAGTTGGCGTCCGCACGCAGGGCGTCGAGCTGTTTGGTCAGGGCGGTGTCGTCGGCCGCGCCGTCGCCGAGCACGATGCGGCGCACGATCCGCAGGAAACGGGCGTGGAAGCCGTCCCAGTCGCACAAAGCGCCCGGCTCGGCCAGGAGGGCGGCGACCTCTTGCCGGACCACGTCCAGGAAGACCCCCGACAGGTGGTGCGCCGCGTGCGGCGTCTCCAGCACCGTCTCGTTGAAGCGCCGACGTGCCGCACGCTGACGCGCATCGCGGGTGACCAGGACGGCGCCCGGCTCGAAGTGCCCCAGGGCGGCTACTTTTTCGCGGTTCGCGGGCGTGAACGGGTCCGGGGAACGGCCGAGTACTTCGCGGGCGTCCTGTGCCGTGAGCGGCAGTACGACGCGGCGACCGAACGCGCTGACCGCGAGCGGGTCCGGTCCGTACTCGTCACGCAGCCGGGTGAGCAGGGCGTTGCCGCGCCGTGCGCTGTCGCGGTGCGCGGCGAGGTCGAGCAGTCGCGGCCGGCGCAGGATCACGCCCTGCGCGACGATGGGCGCGAACACCTGGGCGCACACGCGCGCGGAGTCCGCGGCGGATGCGCGCCGGACCCGGTGCGACCCGGGGCGTGCGCGATCGGTGGAACGGGGCCCGGCCACACCGGATCCGATCATGATCATGCCTCCGAAAGATGGTTGTGGGCGGTGCGGAACCCCGGCCGATCGGGCACCTCGCGCGGCCGGGGCCCGGGCCTCGGTGGGAGAACGGTTACGAATACCGAGAGCACGTCTCCACCGTCGGTAGCGGTTGTCCCGCACCCGGCAGGCGGACCTGGGGTTCCTCGCCGAGGACCCGTGTCTCGAATACCGGTTGCGGCGCGGTCGCCGGGCCGTGCACGACCTCGCCGTCGGCGAGGGAGAAGACGCTGCCGGGCCAGGGACAGGTGACGCAGCCGCCGGCGACCTGGCCCTCGGTTGGCGGTCCGGACAGGTGCGAGCAACGATCCACGATCCGCGAGCACGTTCGCCCGTGAGCCGCTGCGGACGACCCAACGCGGTTTCACCGAGGAGGCGCCGGGCGGGCTTTCCTCCGGGAGAGCGGACAACAGGCCGACGGAATGCCATCGGTAACCGTCCCCGACCACGTGTGGCACGTGTTCGGCGTGGTCGGCGCCGGTCGTCTGCCGATAGGCGAGATGCCCGCCGAGCAGCCGCCCGCCGCAACGGTGGCGAGCCCGGCCGGCGCCGACGTCCGGTCGCAGAGTCGCCGCGTGCGGAGCCGGGTCATCAGGGAGGCGGAGTACAGGCGGAAAGCCAGGTGCCGATCGGCACCTGTACGAGCAGCGGGTGCACGGGGTGCCCCAAGGGCACCCCGTGCAACGTGTCCCGGACGGTGCCCCGCGGCAGTCGACCCACCGCCGTGCGCATCCACGCCGCAGGACGGTCCAGGCTCCGAGCCTGCTCCGGGCGACGTACCGCAGTCATGATCCTCATGGGATGCCGCTTCCCACGAACCGCTCCGACATGCCGGCGGGGCACGGCGCGCGACCGACACGATTCCGCGCCCACCCGCGCGTCGCCACGGACGGAGCGGCGACACCCCGATGCGGTCGGCGCGGCAGGTAGACCGTGGTCCCCATCGGGCATCGCCCAGTCCACGTCACCCTCGACCGACGCCGAACGGGTTCACGTACGGCCGAAGCGCGCTACCAGCGGTACCAGCGGCCCCGACCACCGCCCGTGCCGGCGGAGCGGAAGACGAAGCCAAGGAGCCACACGACCAGGACGGCGATCGCGACCCACCACAGCACCTTGAGCGCGAATCCCGCGCCGAAGAGGATCAAAGCCAGGAGCAGAACGATCAGAAGGGGAATCATGGTTTGTACCTCCATGTGGCGCGTGCCCGGGACCCCCGAAAGCATTCCTGTATGAACCGTTGCTATTCCGCCGTGCCCGTCTTGTTCATTCCAGCTTCCTGTGGGTGGCCCGGATGTTCGATACAGCCTCTGTTGAGACTCGGGCTTTCGACTGAATGCCGGTCAAGCGTGTGCTCGCCATCCGCAGCGGCAAACCACCGGGCAGTCCCTCGCGTGTGACCAGCGGCTCTGTGGGTAGGCAACCGGCGTGACGCCGCCGTGCAATAGGCAAAGTCGCGCCATCCCCCGGGACGATATGCATTCGTGATCGGTGACGGCAGGCCGAGAGCCACTCGGCGGTGAAGCAGGAGGTCGGTTTCGAAGATCGCTCGGTCGCTCCGGGAACTCGAACGAACACCGTCCGGAAAGGAGCCCCGCATGTCGGACGATATCCGCGGCGACGACGTGTACCAGCCGGCCAACGCCGATATCGACAACGGTCCCGATGACGAACTCGATCTGGAGAACGCGGTCGACGAACCCGACCTCGACGAACTCTTGGATGCGGGCTACTCGCCGCCGGAACGACCCTTCGGCGTCGAAGAGTTCGGTACGACAACCCGGGAGCAGACGACGGGTGAATCGTTGGATCGGCGGCTGACCCGGGAACGGCCGGACGTCGAGCCGGAGCCCGGCGACGGCATCGGCGACCTGCCGGGTGCCACCGGGGAGGTCGTCGACGGCCAAGTCGGAGGGCCACGAACGGGTCGTCTCACGCAGGACGACAACCCGAATCGGGACCACGTCGCCCTCGCCGAGGACGTGGGAATCGACGGCGGTGCGGCCTCGGCGGAAGAGGCGGCCGTGCACACCGTCCCGGACGACCCGGACGAGGCGTAGCCCGCCCGCAAGGCGCATGCCCGTCCGTGCGGGTTTCAGGCGCGCCGACGATGGCGGAGGCTGTGGACGACGTGGGTCAGGTGGCGGCAAGCATGCCTGCGTGCAGGAGCGGCCTCCACGGCCGCGCGCCCGACGCCCCCCGAGATCCCGGGCCGGGGCGGCGGGAGGTTCCGATCCCCGCAACGGAGGATCAGCCATGCACCCCACCCTCGACATCCACACCACCATCGACACCGATCGCACCATCGTGGCCGTGGCGGGCGAACTCGGCCTCAACCTCCTCCTCAAACTGCGTGAACGCGCAGGCACCGAAGGCGAAACGCTGGAACTGCACGGCGTCAGTGAGCGGGTGCAATTCGTGCTCGACCTCACCGGCACGCGCAACCTGTTCGCCCTGCGACCGAATACCAGAGCGGCGTGATACGAGGCGTATCGCGCACTGAAACGTCGCGCGGTAGTCGGTGCTGCCGCCGATGCCGTGTGCGGTCTTCGTCGGGACGAGTTCGGGATGAGGCTGCCGACACACGAGGGCTCAGGGGCGAGCGGGGTGTGATCGTGCTGCTCGCGCGGCGGACGGGCTATCCGTGCCGGTGGAGGTCCCCGTTCGGAGCGGTTGCCCGTACGAAGGCGGCGATGTCCGGGATGGCCGGGGTGTAGCCGTTGGAGGTGTCCACCGTGAGCGTGGGAACGTCGAGCGAGATGGGTACGAAGGACTCCAGGGAGTACTCTCCGGCCGCGATCGCGTCGAGCAGGTCCCGGTCGCCGTGCGCGGCTCGGTGTGCGTTCTCCTCGACGCGCCGGACGATGCGATCGTGCGCGATCGCGGCAGGCGTGACGCAGCGGATGACGCGGATGTGGGCGACGTTGGTCAACGGCTCCAGGTTCGGGCGCCAGAGTCGGTCCTGGAAGGCGGCCTCGGCGACGGTCGTCACTCCGGCTCGGAGGAGCACCTTCAGTACGCCGAAGAACGCGTCCAGCGTCGGGCGGTTGAGCGGATCGTCGCCGCCGCTCCGGTGGCCGGGGGTGGACATGACCAGGCCCTGCTTGATCTCGTCTCGGATGATCGCGGGGCACCCGAGTTCCTGGGCGAGGGCGTGGGCCAAGGTGGTCTTGCCGGTGCCGGGGCCGCCGCTCACGACGGCCAGGCTCGGTGAGGTCATCGCGTTCTCGCAAGTCGGCATCGTGGGCCGCCCATTCGTATCGGTTGTCGATCAGCAGGCGGACAGGGGTTCTCGGTGAGCCCGAAGGTGATGAACGCAGCCGAACTCGCGTCCAAGAACATTACCGACGGAGTCGAGCTCGGTTCGGTCGGATGAGAATGAGAATGAGGATGAGGATGAGGATGACGTAAACGGCGCCGGTGAAGGCCACGGCATGGTCGACCGGTTCCAGGCGGATCTCGTTCTCGGCCTGTTGCCACGGCAGCGTGCCCGTGTCGATCCGCCCGGCGGCGACGGTCCTGGTCGTCGTGACCGCGACGACGACTCCGTCGGCGTTGGAGAGTCCCGACCCGGGCGTACCCGAAAGCGTCGGGCCGGTAGCCGGCGATCTGCCGGTGTCGGGTTCGTTCGGCGCCGTTCGTGACCGACCCGAGATCACCGCCCTCACCGCACTCCCCGTCCCGACGACCGCCCCCCGGCCGCGACGGTGACAGGCACACCAGTGGCCACGGGTCGAGATGGGGAAACCGGCCGCGTCGGCGCTTGTGCGTCTGTGGCGGCAACGACCCGGTGGCGCCTTTCGTACGCGAGAGAGACGGTGGAAACGGGGCGGAAAGACAGGAGACCCCGGTGAGCACGAGCCAAGGAACTCGTCGCGCCGGCCGGCGCGGTGAGCACGGAATGCGACGGTTTGCGTCGCGGCACACGCGGACGCGGCCGCGTTTCAGGGCGCCACGGTGCCGGAAACGGGCGACGCCTCGAAAGCCGTGGTTCGTTCGGAGCGCCGACGCGAAGCGGCGAAAGCCGCACGCCGATGGACATGGCCGACGCCGACGCCCGGGGCACACGCCTGTGTCGGCGCCCGAAAGGATGATCAGCGATGACCAATCACACAAGCACGCGACATCACAACCCACCATCCACCGCCGCAAGCGGATGGACGGTGTTCGCAGCGGTCATGATGATCGTCGGCGGGGTGTTGGCGGTATTCCAGGGGATCGCCGCCATCGCGAAAGACGACGTCATCCTCAGGACCCACAACTACACGTTCGGCTTCAGCGTCGCGGGTTGGGGCTGGATCCACCTGATCCTCGGGATCGTGGTCGCTCTCGCAGGCCTCGCGTTGTTCGCCAATGCGCTCTGGGCGCGCATGCTGGGCGTGCTGCTGGCGGGGCTGAGCATGCTCGCCAACTTCACCTGGCTGCCGCACTATCCGCTGTGGTCGACGATTCTCATCGCCATCGACATCGCCGTCATCTGGGCACTGTGCACGGGACCGGCCAGGGATCGGTATTGAGCGTTCGTGGCGACGCCGAGGCGGCAGGAGACCGCGGTCCGACACCGGTCATCTGCCGTCTCCATCACACGAATCCCGTGACGAGCGTCTTCGGCACGATCGGAAGACACCGTCACCCGGTCGGATGCGGTTCGGCCGCCGCACGCCGACTCTTCCGTGGGCATCGGTCGGGCGGAGCAAGCCGGGAGGCACATCATGGGCCGGTACGCAACGGCCGCGTCACGGCGAGCGCACGTCGATGGAGGCGGGGCCGCACGCCTTTTGGCGCGTCTGGCATTGCTCGCCGTCGTCGGCGTGGTGGTCGTCCTCGTGGTCGCACTGCGCGAGGCCGGGTTCCTGATCGTGGGCGCGGCGTTTCTCGGCCTGGTGGCCTGCGCCGTCGGTCTGTGGTGGTTCCTCGCGCACCGGGGCGCGCTCCGACTGGTCGGCGCACTGGTCGCGGTGTGCGCGCCGGTGGCCGTCCTCGTGCTCTTCGCCTTCAACAACCTGTGGTTCGACGCTCTGATCCTGGGCGCGTGTTGGGCCGCTACCCTGGCGTGCGCTCGGGCGGCCCTGCGCAAGTCGGACCCGGATCGTGTGCAACAGGCCACGGCCGCGCTCCGGCCCGCGAGGCCGTTCCTGATCATGAACCCGAAGTCCGGGGGAGGCAAGGTCGACCGCTTCGGCCTCGTCGAACGGGCCAAGGAACTCGGCGCGCGGGTCGTTCTCCTGGACCCCTCCGCTCCCGCGGACGTCGCCGAACTGGCCCGGGAAGCCGTCGTCGACGGCGCGGATTTGCTGGGCGTGGCCGGTGGTGACGGCACCCAGGCGCTGGTGGCAGCGGTCGCCGCCGAACACGACCTGCCCTTCCTCGTCGTCGCGGCCGGAACTCGCAACCACTTCGCGATGGACCTCGGGCTCGACCGCGCCGACCCGAGCCGGTGCCTGGACGCGCTCACCGATGGCGAGGAGTTGCGCGTCGACCTGGGCGACGTCGCGGGTCGTGCCTTCGTCAACACGGTGTCCTTCGGTGCGTACGCCGACGTCGTGCAGCGCCCCGAGTATCGCGACGACAAGACCGCGACGGCGCTCGGCCTCCTGCCGGACCTGTTGGTCGGTGATGGTGGCGTACGGCTCGACGCGCGCGTCGACGACACCGTCCTGACCGCGCAACAGGCCCTGCTGATCAGCAACAATCGGTACAACTCCCCCAGTGAGATGGCCGGCACCGGCCGACGCCCGCGCCTGGACGATGGCGAACTCGGCGTGCTGGGCATCCACGTCCGGGGCGCGGTCCGGGCCGCCGACCTGGTCGTACGCGGTGATCGCTCCGAGGCGTTGACCGTGACGAGCGCCCGCCGCGTCGAGGTCACCTCCGAGGCCGCCGAGATCCCCGTCGCGGTCGACGGCGAGGCACTCCGAATGTGTACACCGGTCGTGTGCACTCTGCGTCCGGCCGCGCTGCGCGTTCTCGTCCCGCGCGATCGGCCGGGCGTTCCCCGACCCAGCCGCCCCGTGGACTGGCGTCGCGTACTCGCCTTGGCCCTCGCTCGCGACACGGCCTCGGGAGGCAATCGGGCACCGCACCGCCCCCAGGCTCCGCCGCGCACGGGTCCGGTCGACGAAGGCCCCGCCCGGCGGACACGGCCCGTGAACGACGATACGTCGTTGCGGTGTCACTCTCGGCTGTGCACCCCGAGTTCCCCTATGCTCGCTTCGCCACGTATAACCCTTGATCACCGGAGGGCGGGACGGCGGAGAACAACCGCGAGCGGCTCATCAGGACGCTGACGTTTTGGTTGCGTCCGGCTTTCCTGCTGCGAGTCGTCAACCGGTTCCAAAGGATCGCGGGTTTCGATCGCTCCATGGCTCTGGCCTCCAGCGCACTGACCGCGCTGATCCCGCTCACGGTAATGAGCGGCACGTTCTTCGGCAGTGACGCCGCGGATCGCATCATCAATCGTTACGGGCTCACCGACGGCGGCGCCGATGCCGTCCGATCGCTGTTCTCCACCGAGACCACGACGACCGGCGTCGGCATCTTCGGAACAATGTTTCTGGCAATCTCGGCGCTGAGCTTCTCCCGAACCATGCAGCGGTTGTTCGAACAGACCTGGGAATTGAAGCCGCTCGGAGTTCGCAACACACGCAACGATTTGTGGTGGATCTGCATGCTCAGCTTCTACACCGCAGTCATCGGGTGGCTCTACGTGGTCCTGGGCGAGGCGCCCCTGGGACTGGCAGCCGCCGTCTGCGAGGTGCCGCTGACCACGGCGTTCCTCGTCTGGAGCGGCTGGATCATCTCCGCGAAGCGGCTCGCCCCGGCAACCCTGCTTCCGTTCGCCGTCGCCGCGGCCGTGCTGACCGCGGCCTACTCGGTGCTCGCCACCGTCTACCTGCCGCGCCTGTTCGATTCCTACGCTTCCCGCCACGGCGCGGCCGGCGCGGTCTTCGGGATGGCCACGCTCCTCTTCGGTGCCATGCTCATCCTCGTCGTCTCGGCCGCGCTCGGACGGGAGGTACGAGACGAACTCGTCCGCATTCGCCAGGGCCGGCGCCCGTCCCCGGACGATGTCCGGCACCAGTGGGACGACATTGTCGAGCAGACACGATCACGTTGGCGTGCCATCCGCGGACATCACCCCACCGAGCACTCCCCGTGACGATCGCGCGAACCGCTCACACTCGTGTCGAGGGCGAGGTTTGCCCGCACACCGCAGCAGCGGCACCGGCGGCGACCGAGTGGTGATGGGGGCGCCCCACCGCAGGCGCGACGGTCATCGATCCCCCGCCGGCGAGGCGCCCCGGTCCACGTAGTCGGTCGAGCACCCCCGCGAAGAGTCGGGCGTGGCGGCCTCGTCCTCGGCGTTGCGACGGAACAGTTCCGCAGCGGCACGGTGCCCACCGCCCGGGTGGACACGGCCGGGCCGCGGGTTGCCGCGCGGGTTGCCGCACGCCCTCGCGAGAGCGAATACCTACTGTCCAAAATACCCCCGGGGGTACTCGTGGTACGCTCGAAATATACCCCCGGGGGTAAATCTCAGCCGAAAGGAGCAACCGCGTGTTCTTCATCGACACCATCGAGACCGAGGGCCTGGGCAACCGCAGCTACCTGGCGGGCGGTGCGCGCAGTGCGGTGGTGGTGGACCCGCCACGCGACGTCGACCGGGTCCTGGCGGCGGCTGCGGCGCGGGGCGTGCGGGTCTCGCACGTGGCGGAGACCCACGTCCACAACGACTACGTGAGCGGCGGCCTGGACCTCACGCGGCTGACCGGCGCCGTCTACCTCGTGCCCACCGACGCCCGGGTCGCGTTCGCCCGCACTCCCGTCGCCGACGGCGACACCGTCGAAGTCGACGACGGCGTCACCTTGCGGGCGATGGCCACCCCCGGCCACACCCCCCACCACACGTCCTACATCCTCGAGGAGCGGGGTGCGGTGGCGGCGGTGTTCACGGGCGGGTCGCTGCTGATCGGCTCGGTGGGCCGCCCCGACCTGGTCGAGCCTCGACTGACCGAGGCGCTGGCGCGCGCCCAGCACGCTTCCGCCCACCGGCTCGCGGCCCAACTCCCCGACGAGACGCCGGTCCTGCCCACGCACGGCTTCGGCAGTTTCTGCTCCTCCTCCCAATCCGAGGGCGACGCCACCACCATCGGCAAGGAAAAGAGCGGCAACGACGCCCTGGTCAAGGACGTCGACTCCTTCGTCGCCGAATTGCTCGTCGGTCTGGAGGACGTGCCCGCCTACTACACCCACATGGGCCCGGCCAACGCCGAGGGCCCTGCGCCGGTGGACCTGACCTCGCCGCCGGTGGCCGATCCCTCCGACATCGCCGCACGTCTGGCAGCCGGGGAATGGGTGGTGGATCTGCGCAACCGGATCACGTTCGCCGAGGGCCACCTCGCGGGATCCTTCAACTTCGAGGCCGAGGGGAAGATCGCCACCTACCTCGCCTGGATGATCCCCTGGGGCAAGCCCGTCACCCTCCTCGCCGAATCCCCCGCACAGCTCGCTGCCGCCCAGCGCGAACTGGTCCGCGTCGGCATCGACCGCCCGGCCGCCGCCGCCACCGGTGGCCCCCGCGACTGGATACCCGACGGGGCGAGTCCGCGTTCCTTCCCCCGCGCCACCTTCGCCGACCTCGCCGCCCACGACACCCGCCCCGACGTCGTACTCGACGTGCGCCGCGACTCCGAACGCGCCAAGGGCTGGATCACGGGTTCCGCGCACATCCCCATCCACCAGCTCCACCGGCGCCTGAACGAGGTCCCACCCGGCACGGTGTGGGTGCACTGCGCCGGCGGGATGCGCGCGGCCATCGCGGCCTCCCTCCTGGACGCCGCCGGACGCGACGTCGTCGCCGTCGACGACACCTTCGACGCCGCCACGGAAGCCGGCCTCCCCCTCACCACCGGCACCGGTCGCTGAACCGCCCACAGCCCCACCCCCGAAACCGGAAGGACGACGGAATGTTCCTCTTCCGTCGCGGCATGGCCCGCGTCACTCCCACCAAGGCCCACGAGCGCATCACGTCCGGTGACGCCGTGCTCTTGGACGTACGCGAGCGGGCCGAATGGAACGCCGGGCACGCCCCCGGCGCCGTCCACGTCGCGCTCTCCCGCCTCCTCACCGGCCAGGACCTGCCCCCGGCCGCGAAGGGCCGCCCGTTGGTGGTGATCTGCCGCTCGGGTCACCGCTCCCGGCAGGCCGCCAGGCTCCTCGCCGGGCGCGGGGCCGACGCCGTCGACGTCAAGGGCGGCATGAACGCCTGGGCATCGGCCGCACTGCCGGTCGTGGACGAGCACGGAAGCAGCGGCCGGATAGCGTGAGTGCCCTCCTCCTCGCCCTCGCCGCCGGGGCCGTCGTCGGCCTGGCCCTCGGCGCGCTCGGAGGCGGCGGCAGCGTCCTGGCCGTCCCCGCCCTGATCTACCTCCTCGGCTTCACCCCGGCCGCGGCCACCACCGCCTCGCTGATCATCGTCACCGCCACCTCCGCGACCGCCCTCTACACCCACGCGACCTGCGGCAACGTCCGCTGGAAGACCGGCACCCTGTTCGCGGCCGCCGGCATCGGGCCCGCCATCGCCGCCGGCCTCCTGGCCGCCCGCCTGCCCGAAGCCGCCCTGACCGCGGCCTTCGCCGCGATAGCCGCCCTCGCCGCCGCGGCCATGCTCAAACCCCCCGCCACCGACCCGCCGTCGCAACCCGTCCGCCCCGCCAGGGCGGCCGGCGCCGGGGCCGGACTCGGCACGGTCACCGGCTTCCTCGGCGTCGGCGGCGGCTTCCTCGCCGTCCCCGCACTCGTCTCCGTCCTGGGACTGCGCATGCGGGCCGCCGTGGGCACCAGCCTCCTGGTCATCACCGTCAACTCCCTCGCCGCGCTCACCGCCCGCGTCGGCACCCCCACATCCCTGCACTGGGCGGTCATCGCTCCCTTCACCGGCGCCGCGATCCTCGGAGCCTGGGACGGTAAGCGCCTCGCCGGGAAAGTCTCCGGCCCCGCTCTCCAGCGCGTCTTCGCCGTCGTGCTCCTGGCCGTCGCCGCCCTCATGCTCGCCGACGCCCTCCACTGACACCCCGCCACGACCACACCGCAAGCACCCCTGGGGCATCGCGCTGCCCATATCCAGGCACCATCCGAAAAGAAGGACGGATCCCGCATCATGACCAACCCCCGCACCCTGGACACCGACCAGGCCGGCAGCCCGCCTGCACGAACTCATCGTCCTTGACGTCCGCACCCTCGGCGAATACGCCGGCGGCCACCTCCCCGGTGCCCTCAACATCCGCCTCGACCACCTGGACCGGGCCCTCCCGGACATCCGCGACGCCGCCCGGCGCGGCGACATCCTCATCGTCTGCGCCTCCGGCGCCCGCTCCGAGCACGCCTGCCACACTCTCGCCGCCCACGGCATCACCGCCGCCACCCTCGTCGGCGGCACCGGACCCTGGGCCGAAAGCGGCAACGCCCTGCACCACCCCGAAGGCACGCGCCGCACCACGTGGAGCATGGAACGACAGGTCCGCTTCACCGCCGGCGCCGTCGTCCTGACCGGCCTCGCGCTCGGCCGCCTGCGACCCACCTTCCGCCTCGCCTCCGCCGGTATCGCCGGCGGCCTGGTCTTCTCCGCCCTCACCGACACATGCGGCATGGCCGCCATCCTCGCCAAACTCCCCCACAACCGCCCCCACCAGGGCGACCTCGACCGCACCCTCACCGCCCTCGCGATCACCGGCGCTCCGAACACTGATACCCCCTGGGGTACCATGAGGGAGAGCACACAAGGCCAGGAGGCACACCGGTGAAAGTCGATGACGACGCAGTCAACGCAGTCCTCAACCGCCTGCGGCGCGCCCAGGGGCAACTCGCCGGCGTCATCGCCATGATCGAAGCCGGCCGCGACTGCAAGGACGTCGTCACCCAACTCGCCGCCGTCTCCAAGGCCCTGGACCGCGCGGGCTTCAAAATCGTCGCCGGCGGCATGCGCCAGTGCATGAACAACGCCGACGAAAACCAGGCCCCCATGACCGAGGAAGAACTCGAAAAGCTCTTCCTCGCCCTCGCCTGACAACCATCACCGCCACAAAAACGGCCCGGCCCCGCATCAGCGGACCGGGTCGTCGGCACGTCCCAGGGGGATCCGGCCGGCGCCGCCGCAGCCATCCCGGCCGTCTCCGCCTCCCCCCAAGGTGATCACCGGCCGCGTGCGTGTCGGGCGGGTATCCGCACGGCCAGGTCCGCGAGGCCGTGCGAGCCGATCGGCTCGACGACCACCGGTACGGTCTGTCGGCCTGCCTTGGCACACTGCCGCCATGGAACACGCGCTCTGGGACGCGCTGTCGCGTCCGAACCATGCCGGGATCCCGTATATCGCCCTCCTCGTAGGCGACGAAGGCGAACCCGACAACACACGCGTCCGCATCGGCGCCCCCGAAGCGGGTCCGTCCGTCACGCTCACGCGCCTCAACGACTTCGTCGTCGCCGAGATCCGCGCCGGCGACGGCGTCCCGCTCACCGCGGACCAGGAAAGGCTGCTCACCGCAGCGGAGTGGCACCACGGATGGAGCTCGGTCGTGCCGGTCCGGGAACCTGTCCGGTCGCTGTCCTGGCGGTGGTACAGCAACGCCCAGGTGCGCGGCGCGCGCGGACGTGCGGTCGTAGAAGCCCTCCGCGACGTCCTCCGCCTGCCTCCGGACGACGTGGTGATCCGCGGCGCGGACGACGACGGCCCGACCGAGCTCTACTCCGTGAAGAACTTCGGCGACCGTCCGAGCGCCGTCGGCAGCGCGCCGGTGTGCACCGAGTGGGACGACCTACAGCGCCGCCTCGACTGGGTACTGACCACGCTCGCCGTCGACTCGGCGGTCGTCATGGCCGGCCCGGACGGCGAGGTCGTGCAGTTCATGACCGCCCCGCACGGGGGTTCCCTCTACACCAGCGTCATGGACCCCGAACTCGACGCCGCCGAGCTGCCCGACGCGTCGAACCCGGGCTCCGAACGAGCCCGGCGCATGTTCGCGAGCGGCTGGCGGCCGCAAGAGTGCGCGCCCGGAATCGCGGAATGGACCCTCGGCGTACCGATCGTGCACTGGGGCGCCGGCACCGTCCCCGCCCAAGCCGTCGCCGCCGCACGCGCCCTGGGCATCCCCTCCCCGACCGCCCTGACCGTCCGCGCGTTCCGCAACGGCCCCCACACCGATCCCGCGTACGTACCCACCGAACTGGGCCTACGCGAAGACGTGTCACAACCGGGTTGAAGAACGAGTACTCGGCACCGGTCGGCTCGAAGTCGGCTGCAGCGCCTCGGCCACTCGGCGAACGCCACGGGGTCGGTGACGTCGGTGAACAGGTCGACGTCATCCGAGTGCGGCACGCAACGAGCGTGGTCAGGCGCCGGCTTCCCTGTGGGCGACGGCGAAGACGCGGCGGAATGTGAAGACCGTGCCGTATGGTCGGGCGGGGTATGCCTCGCCGAGGCGGGCGCGGTAGGAGGCGAGGAACTCGCCGGCGGCTTCGGGGTCGTCCGCCAGCGCGTTCAGCACCGGACGCATGCCCGTTCCGTTGATCCAGCCCTGGAACGGATCCTCGCCCTGCAGAACGTGGGCGTAGCTGGTCTCCCAAGCGTTGACGGTGAAACCCAGCGGGGCGAGGTGGTCCACGTACTCGGCGGGGTCGTAGACCTCGAACGTGTGCCGCACCACCGCGCCGAGGCGGTCGCGCCAGCGCCGGCTCGTGCACAGTTCGCGGAACACGGCGTGGCTGGGTGAGGCCGCGTTGTCCGGGACTTGAAAGGCGAACACGCCCCCCGGAGACAGTGTCCGTGTCCAGCCGGCGAAGTGGTCGGGTTGGTTCGGTACCCATTGGATCGCGGCGTTCGAGATGACGAGGTCGAAGCGCTCGGCCGGGGACCAGGTGTCGATGTCGGCATGGGCGAAGTCGATGTGTCCGCCACCCGCGGTCTCCCCGGCGTGTGCCGCCGCCTCGTCCAGCCCTGCGACGGAGTTGTCGAGTCCGGTGATGTGTGCGTCGGGCCAACGCTCTGCCAGCACGGCCGTCAGTTCGCCGCTCCCGCAGCCGAGATCGACGATGCGCGCGGGGCCGGTGGGCAACTCCGGGATGTGGGCGAGCAGGTCGTGGAACGGGCGGGTTCGTGGGCCGGAGCGACGCAGGTGCCGCTGCGGGTCCCAGGTGGTGGTGGCGTGCATGGTGCCTCCGGATCGGGGCCGGGCCCCGTGAACTCCGCTCGGGTCGCGGAGAGTTCGGCGACCCGCCGGTCTCTGCGGCGAGGAGTACGGGACCACGTGGTCGTGTGGCCGGGTCCAAAGCATGACGACTCGGACGAGGCAAGCAGAGCCGGGCCGAGCCAACCCGAGCCGAGCCGAGCCGGACGATCAAGCCTCGTCGGTTTGTTCTGACTTGAGGGCATTCAAGGCGGAATCATACACCGATAGTCAGCATGATGTCGCTCATACAGGATTATCACGATTCGATCCACACGTTCCGCTACTGTGTAGTTGCTCGGCGTGGCGGCACGACCGGACGCGACGCGTCCGCGCTCGGTCCCCAGCCCCTTCGGCACCTCGAGAACGAGGCGCGTCTCGGCCGTGCATCCCTCATGCCCGAATCACGAGTGCAACCCCTGCCGGCAGCACGGTCCCACGACTGCTCGGCCGTCGTACCTGAGGAGCCAAATGACCACCAGTACCGAGCCGTTCGACGGGCCGTCGGTCGGGCGGTATCGCAGCGACACCGTCGTGTTCCCCGCACACGGATACGACGAACGTGTCGATACGGACCTTCGTGTGCTGGTCGACTGGCTGCAGGACGACGTCAGCCGGCCCCACCCGGATCTCAAACGCCCCGGCCCGCTGTGCCCGTTCGTGCCGGCCGCTCTGAACGCCGGCACCCTGCGCTTCGAGTTCCGCTACCAAGTCACCGGGGATGATCCGGGCGAACTTCGCGACGTGCTCGCGGATCGGCTGCGACGCTTCCCCCCGCCTGCCGCCGGCGCGCACAAGACGTCGCTCGAATGTCTCATCATGGCCCTGCCCGATCTCGCCGAGGAGAACTGGACCGCGCTGGACGAGGCACACACCGACCTCAAGGATCTGGCCGTGGATCACGGCCTGATGATCGGCCAGTTTCACCCCGACTGCGACGAACGTTCGGTGCGCAACCACGTGTTGCGTGCGTCCCGGTCCCCCGTCCCGTTGCTCGCCGCACGGCACATGGCGCCCCACGACATCCTCTTTCTGCACGACTGCCCGCGCTGGTTCGACGCCTACCACAAGCAGTTCTCGGCGCAGTTCGTGGACGGACGAGTGAACGATCCTCTGATGCTCGGCCTCTTCGCGGCCGCCAAGCGCCGGTACCGACAGCGAGAGGCATCCTGATGCGCACCGACGATGTCGAGAGTGCGGTGGCCGTGCGGGCCCTGCTGTACGGCCACTTGGTCTCGCGAGCCCTGTGCAGTGTCACCGGGCTGGGCATTCCCGACCTGATGACGTCCGGCCCGCGGCCGGTCGCCGAACTCGCGGAGCTCACCGGTGCCCATGAGCCGAGCCTGCGGCAGGTGATGATCGCGCTGACCGCGTTCGACGTTTTCGAGGAACTCCCGGACGGCCGCTTCGCACTCGCCCGCCTCGGTGCGGCCCTGAGTACCGGCGCGCCCGGAAGCGCCCGGGCGAGCGCCTTGATGGCAGACAAGGTGACCGGCAGCGCCTGGCACGGAATCCCGCACACCGTACGCACCGGAATCCCCGCCTTCGAGAGCCGGTTCGGTGCCGAGTTCTTCGACTACCTGGAGAAGCAGCCCGGTCTGCGCGAACTGTTCGACCGTTCCCAAAGTGCCGACCTCGATCTGGAGATCGACGCCATCGAGCGCGCCCACGACTTCTCCGAGACGGGAATCCTGGTCGACGTCGGGGGCGGGAACGGCGAACTCATGGCCCGTCTGCTGAGCGTCCACCCGCAACTGCGCGGCGTGCTCGTCGACCGTCCGGCCGCCGTGGCCGACGCCCGGACGCGGCTGGACCAGGCGGGCCTGGCCGAACGCACCGACGTCCGGGCAGGCGACTTCTTCGCCGCCGTCCCCTCGGGCGGCGATGTGTACTTGCTGCGGGAAATCCTGCACGACTGGGACGACAATCGGTGCGTCACGCTGCTGCGCGCGTGTCGTCGGGCCATGTCCTCGCACAGCCGCCTCGTCCTGATCGAACTCGCCACGGACGGCGCCGCCACGGATGCGGACGCGAAGATGGCCGCGCTCATGTCGCTGTACATGTTGTCCGTACTCCCGGGAAGGGAACGCACCACGGACGAGTTCGAAGCGCTCCTCGCGGCTGCCGAACTGCGCCTCGACGCCGTCCACCACCTGACGGGCCGAAAAGTCCTCATCGAGGCGTCTCCGGAACGCTCCACCGCCGTCGGCCCGCCGGTCGACCGGAAGGTGGTGATCCGGAAGGACCTCGCGGAGCAGCCGTCATGCACTCGTTGACCCGGATGCGGTCCACGGCGGCGGACCCGACGGCGGTGCCCGGGAGCAGGCGCATCGCGGTCGTCGGCGCGGGAATCGCCGGCCTGGTGGCGGCCTACGAACTGGAGGCACTGGGACACCGCGTGACGGTCCTGGAGGGCAGCGAGCGGATCGGCGGTCGCATCTACACGCACAGGTTCGGTGCAGAGGCGGACGCTCCGCACGTCGAGCTCGGCGCAATGCGCATCCCGTCCACCCACGAACTGACCATGCGCTATGTGGACAAGCTCGGTTTGCGGCCCGCGCTGCGCCCGTTCCGCACCATGTTGAGCGACGAGCACAACTACCTGATCACCGGGCGTGGGTTCGTGCAGGTGAAGCATGCTTCGGGAGCGCTCCTGGCGGATCTGCGCCGCGACGTGCCCACGATGTCCTGCACGCCGGCCGCCATGCTGTTCGGGGCCTGGCTGGCGGCGGTCATCCGGGCGATCGGTCCGGCCAGGCTGCGCGAGAACCTGGCGTGCGAACTGACCACGCTCCTCGGGCTCGCCGACCGTCTGGACCTGTCACCCCACATCCACGGTGCGCAAGCCGACCGGATCGACCTCGGGGCCGTCTTCCGGGCTCACCCCGAGCTGCGCACGGGATGCAGCCCATGGCTGCACGGATTCCTCGACGACCTCCTGCTGGAGACCGGCCCCGGGCTGATGTACCTGGCCGGCGGCATGAGCCGACTCACCGACCGGCTCGTCGACCGCATCCGAGGGCCCGTCCTGCTCGGACGCGAAGTGGTCGGTCTGCACGCCGGCGAGGACCACGTCCGCCTCGGGTTGCGACACGGCCGGCTCGACCTGATGCAACGGTATCCGGCGGCACTGTGCACACTGCCTTTCTCCGTACTGCGCGACATACCTCTGACCGGCCTCGACCGCGACAAGCGGAACGTGATCGACAGCGTCACCTACGAATCGGCGACGAAGATCGGGCTGCACTGCCGGAAGGCGTTCTGGGAACGGAGCGGAATCCGCGGCGGAGCATCGGCCACAGGCGGGCGCACCCGGCAGACGTACTACCCACCCCAGGAGGGCGATCCGGCCAAGGGAGCGGCCCTGCTGGCCTCTTACGCGATCGCCGAGGACGGCAACCTTCTCGGCGCCTTCCCTCCCGAGGCACGGCACGCCGCCGTCATCGACGAACTTGCCCTCCTGCACCCGGAATTGAAGGAATCCGATGCCGTGCTCGGCGCAGCCGGCATCGCTTGGGGCACCCACCGGTGGAGCAGGGGGTGTACCTCGCATCACTGGGGTTGGGGCGATGACGCCGACCGCCGCGCCCGGGAGAGGCGGCGGGCCGCGCGTCCCCAGGGGCGGCTGTTCTTCGCGGGAGAGCACTGCTCGTCCACTCCGGCCTGGATCAACGGTGCCATCGAGTCCGCGCTCGGCGCGGTGACCGCCATCGACGCAGCGCTGCGGGAGTCCCCCTGAGCATCTTCGACGTACCTCGCCTGCATTTCGCCGGCACCGCGGTCACCCGCCTTCCCACCGGACCGCGCAGCGGGCTGTACGACCTCTCCCGCAACCGCGCCGTGACCTCCCAGGGGGTGCCGTTCCCGCTGGACCGTCCGCCCCGGGAGTACCACGACCATCTCGACGGACTCGGCCGGCGCTACGAACCGGACGGCCGGATCACCGCGGACGGGCGGTTCGGCACGGTCAAGGGGTGGAACTTCGGCGCCAATGGCCACTTTTGGGTGGACGCCCGGGTCAGCGGCTGGGAACACGCGCCGGGTGACGTGGACACCTCCGACCCGGTGGTGGGCCGACACGTCGACATGTGGGGCCACTACAACGACTACCTGGCGACCACGTTCAACCGCGCCCGCGTCTTCGACGTCGATCCGGCATCCGACTGGACCACGACGGTGATGGTCGGCCGGTTCGGCTTCGGCAGGCAGGGCCGCTCACACGAGGTCGGCTACATGGCCATGGGCGCGGTGACCGGCTTCCAACCCCCGCGCTGGCAGAACTCGCAGCACATCCTCGACGTCGGCGACCACCCGCTGGCCGATCGGTTCCGACGCTCGGTGATCCACCAGTTCGCCGTCGACGGCGCCCTCGGCCTGAACTGGTTTCCGGAGGCGGACGGCTCCGAGGCCGCACGGCTGCTCCGGACGCGCATCACGGACGAGGGCGCGGCGGGTCTCGTCGTACGGTTCGCGCTCACCAACATGGCCACCCCGACGGTCCACGACGCGCCGGACGTGTGGCAGGTGCGCGGCACCATCGCACCGTGGCATCGCGAGGAGGAACGGACCTGCCCGGCCGGGCGGTTCCTCAGTGCCCGCCGTCCCCGCCGGAGCGGCGCACCGCCCCTGCTCCACAACGTCGCGGTGCGAGTGGGCGCGGAATACACCACCTTCGACCTCGTCACGGCCATTCCCGTCACCGCCCGGAGTACCCGCCGGGGGCCCGGCCCCCTCCACGAACTCGGTCCGCGCCTCGATGTCGGGGACCTGCAGCTGCGCACGCGCGACTCGGGGCGACTGGTGGCCACCGTGCCGCGCGACGCCTATCTCGCGGATACCGACCGCACCGGCGGTCTCGTCACGGTTCCCACGCACCACGATCCGAGCGCCTGCCCGGCGGGAGATGCCGGCCCCGACGAGCCGCTGGTCCTCGTGGGCGCGCCGCGCGGACGCGAGCCCTCGGTGCTGCTGACCGAGGAGGAGATCGTGGTGCGGATCGACGATTCCGCCCTTTTCGTCGAACCGCCGGATGTGGATTCCCGCGACGACGGTGTCGCCGAGGTGGACGTCCGCACCTACCATCTCGGGCGCCCGGCGCCGGCGAGGGTGCACGTGACCCAGTTCTTCAACCCACGCGCGCTGCCCGGCGATCCCTGGGCCGGCAGCTGCGAACGCCGGTGCGGCGACGTGCGGATCGTGGACGTCCGTCCCGGCGGAACACGGGCCGACGACGACAAGTGGGACGAGTCCTGCACGCTGGAGACCGATGGCGAAGGACGCGGACGGCTCGCCCTGCGGTGGGCGTCGGCGGGCAGCACGCGGTTGCTTGTGCTGCCGACCGGGGACGAGCCGCCCTGCGATCCCGCCGAGCCCGGGTCCGCCGCCCGCGCGTACGACAACGACGATCGCCTGGGGTACTGGCCGGCCGTGTGTGCCGTGGACGTTCGTGTGCTTCCCGACACGCGGCACCTCGACGACATTCCTCGGGACCAGGTAACGCCCCAGGTGCTCTACCGCGAGGTGTTCGCACCCTACGAACACCTGTACTCGTTCATGGGCGACGAGGTCTTCAGCCTGTCCGACGCATGCCGAGTGGCCTCGCACGCACGGCTCATCTGGCTGATGTGCGACCCCCGCCACAGGGACAAGACGTTCTACATGCCCCCCACCCGCGACATGACCGGACCGCAGACGCGGCTCCTGCTGGCCCACCTGCGGCAGGAGGAAGCGAGCCGGCGGCCACCGCCTCGACTGGTTCCCCGCCGGGCACGCAGCGGTGCCATCACCACGCGTGCCCGACTCGGCGAGGCGCTCCGAGAGGCCGCCGCGGTCGAACTCGCCGTCATGATGCAGTACTTGTATGCCGCCTGGTCCATCCCCCTGCACGGCGCGGGTCGGGAGCTGGTACGGCGCGGGGAATGGACCGAGGAGCAACTCCGCCTCGCGTGTGGGGAGGGCTCGGAGACCCTCGACAACGGCGTGCGAGGTGGTTTGATGAACGTGGCCCGGGAGGAGATGATGCACTTCCTGGTGATCAACAACATCATCACCGCCATGGGCATGGCCTTCCACCTGCCGCGGATCGACTTCGGGACCGTCAACAGCCGGCTGCGCCTACCCCTGGACCTGTGCCTGGAAGGGTTTGGGCTGGGCAGCGTACAGCGGTTCATCGCCCTGGAACGGCCGCACGGCTCCGGGCGGGACCTCGCGGAGGACCGGCTGCCGCGCCGCGACGAAGGACCGTCCTACGCCTACGAGTCGCTCAGCGATCTGTACGAGGCGATCCGCGAGGGCATCAAGACCGTGCCGGACCTCTTCCTCGTCGAACGAGGACGCGGCGGCGGGGAACACCACCTGTTCATGCGCGCGTCGGTCAACGCGGCCCACCCCGACTACCAGTTGGAGGTGGACGATGTCGCGAGCGCGCTGTTCGCCCTCGACTTCGTCACCGAACACGGCGAGGGCAACGTCCTCGACAGCGTCCAACACGACGAGGAGTCACATTTCGCGACCTTCACCCGGATCTCGGACCTGCTCATGGCAGAGCACCAAAAACACGGCCACCCGCGCGACGGCGGCCGACGGCGACCACCCTGGAGCCCCGCCTACCCGGTGCTCCGCAACCCCTCGCTGCACGCCGGGAACCCGGCCCGACAGCAGGTGACCGCCCCGGAGGCGCGCGCCGCACTGATGGTGTTCAACCGCTGCTACTTCCTGATGAACCAGCTCATGGTTCAGCACTTCAGCGGCACGCCGGACGCCGGCCTGCGCCGCTCGCCGCTCATGAACGCGGCGATCGACGTCATGGCGGGGATGATGAGGCCACTCGCCGAGCACCTGGTGACGCTTCCATCCGGCCAACCGGGGCGTACCGCAGGCCCTTCGTTCGAACTGGAGGCACGACCGGAGTTCATCGCCAGGCCGGATGTGGCGCTGCGGTCGATCAGCCGCACATTCGCTCATCTCGCCGACGCGGCGGCCCGGTTGCCCGGCCTCCCGGCACGGGTTCCGGAACTGATGTGCTTCTACGCCGACTACTTCCATGCGCCTGACCCGGTCGGCCCGTGAGACCCACCACTCGGCGCCGGCCGGGTCGGCAGGCGCGGGAGGCTCAACGGCGAACCGCGCGCAGATACCAGGCTGGGCCGCTGACCCTGCCCTTGTTGTCGACGGGTGCCCGATCCCTGTCGATCGTTGCACCCAACTGCCTGAACCGGTCGATCTGTTCATCGGTGAGCGAGTCCCGGACAAGACCCGTAGAAAGGGTCGTGGAACGGATCTCCCGGACGTCCCACAAGACGCCGACGGTAGTGCGCAAATTCGATTCGCTCACTCCCATGGGATGCCGGGCGGCGGCGGACGAACCCTCTGCCCAGCACACCAGATGCAGTTGTGCCTCCGGCTCGGTGACCCGGTGCAGTTCCGCGATGTACCGGTGTCGGTCTTCATCGCCGAGGCAGTGATACAGCGCGCTGTCCAGCACGGTGGCGAAACGCCGCCCGTCCAGTCCGGTGAGGCTGGTGGCGTCCGCTTGCACGAAGTCGACCCGGACCCCGGCGGCGGCGGCGCGTTCGCGCGCACTCTCGAGTGCGGTGGCCGAACAGTCGATCCCCGTCACCCGAAGGCCGCGACCCGCGAGCATGATCGCGTTGTCCCCCAACCCGCAGCCGGCATCCAAAACCTCGTCGCGGAACGCGACTTCTCGAACCAACTCGAGGACCATCGGCTGCGGTTCGCCCAGGTCCCAAGGGATGACGGGGAAGGCCACCTCCCCACCCGCCGCGAGCGGCTCACCCCGGTAGACGGCGTCGAAATCGATCGTGTCCTTGTCAAGGACTGGAGTCGGCTCTTCTGGCACCGCGATCCCCTTTCGTTGATTTACCACTCACCGGCCGCGCGGCATCCGCGATCGGTTCCGAACCGGGGCTGCTCGACTCAGGACGACCCGAACCGCAGCAGGACGATCGGCGGGCGCATCCGACGCACCAGCGGCAACCGGCCCGCGCGCGGCACGACATGCCGAAAGACGAAACCGCGCCCCGGTGGCATCGGCAGGTCACGGACCTCGCTGATGCCGGGGTGCGCCGTGCGCAACTTCTCGTGCTCGCCCGAGTCCATCGCCCAGTACATGGGCGGCTTCAAGCGGCTGCCCGGAGCACGCTGTCCGGACCTGGCGCGATCCCGGACCCAACGAGGCACGGCATCGAAGACCATGCTCCCTCCGGGGAAGCGCTCCGCACAGGCCGCCAGCAACTCCCGTACCTCGGCAGGCCGCAGGTACATCAGCAACCCCTGCGCCGTGATCATCACCTCGGAGGAGCCGGCTGCTTCCTCCAGCCACCGAGGCTCCCGGACGTCGCAGACCACGGTGCGCTGCCGCTCCGCGGACGGCAGGAACTTGCCGCGCAGGGCCGTCGGCTCCGCGAGGTCGACAGTGATCCAGCGCACATGGCCGTTGTCCACCCGCCAGAACTGCGTTTCCAAACCCTCGCCGAGCGCGACCACAGTGCCGTTCGGATGCCGGTCCAGGAAATCCCGCACGGCCGCGTCGTAGCAACGAGCGCGCAACGCCACAGTCTGTGCAAGCCAGGGCGAGGCCACCCCGAACCGCTCCTGCCAGGGATAGTCGATCGAGCGCACGAGCTCGACCGCGAGCGGATCCGCCAGGACGGCGTCCGGGCGCCGGGCTTCGGTGGCACGGTGATAGAGGGCCCAAAGGGCGGTCTCCGGAATCTCCGTCAGCTGTGCGGTGAAGCTATCCGTCATGCCGATTCCACCCTCGTCTGCGTCACAGCCTGTACGGCAACTATCACACACAGTACCAAGGCGGTAATCCCCCGTGACACACGATCGCCGACCCGGTGCTCCGCGGGGCGCGCCTGACCGAAGTCGGCGTACAGGTGCCGGGTTTACCGCGGGGGCGGGCCCGGGTGGTGGCCCGGGCCCGCTCGGTGGCGGTGATCAGGATTTGGCCGGGGACCCGCCGTTGGACGACGCGTCGGCCGGTCCGAATCGAAGACCGTCCCGGCCGACGCGGGCCACGGACCACCGCTTTCGTCATGGCGAACGGACATCGCCGAGGCGACCTCGTGGCGGCGGTGCGGCGGGTGCCGAATCCGACCCGGGAACGGAGGTCCGGGGCGCCTGGGGTGCGCCGGCGCGGAGCAGATTGCCTGTTCTTTGGAGATCGTAAAATCTGTCGTGTCTGGAGTAGACATCACGTGGTGGCGTGGCTATGGTTTCTCTCGTAGCCCAGAGAGACCGAAGGGCCCGGAGGGAACGAACTGCCGGGCAGTCGTACAGGTTTTCGTAGTACGCAGGACGGTTCGGCGGTGGAGTTCCGAAGCCACGGTTTGAAGGACAGGGCGACGGGACTGACGGCCGGGCCGGGTGGCTCGCAGTATCAGGGGCCACCGCAGGCAGTGCAGTGGTCAACGCAGTGGCAGTACCGGTAAGTGCAAGTCGCAGCATCCGGCAGTGGAGGTTGAGCAGTACCTCGGTGAAGGCGTCGGCTGCGGGCGCGCGCACCGGGAGGTTCGGCAGTGGGGTTCCAAGCCGAAGCAGGACGCAGGACGGGCGACGGGGCCGGCTGTCGAACGGTGGCGCTGCGAGAGGCCACCGGAGGTTCGCATCACCGGTAGTACGCAGTAGAGCAGGTCAAGCAGTCGATATTCGAGGGAAGAACGGAGGAGCCGACACCATCGGGATCGCCCGGGCGCAAGTCTTGGGCCCGGGTACCGCAGGACATCGATAGTGAGGTGGTCTCCGGTCGAGCAACCGCGATCCCCGCGCCCCCGACGGCAGTTCGGTCGGGCCCGCGGAAACATGAAGCCGGCGCAGCATCACGGCCGGCAGGTGGTGTAGCAGTTCCTTCGGGGCCCTGGTGCCGTACGGCACCGGGGCCCCTCTATGCGTTCCGGGCGCTCCCCGGGATCGGACGACGGGTCCGCCGCCCCGTCGCCGACGTCGCGCGGCAGGCCCCCGGGCGGCAGGCGTACACGTCGAGCGCAGCGGCCGAAGCGGCCCTTGGCCTGCCGGGCCCGGAGGGAACGACGAGGCGCGTCGACGGGATACGGGAGCGGCAGTTTCCACATCCGACGATGCCGGAAAATCTGTCGTGCATGGAGTAGACATCAGAGGAGCCGATGGCTATGTTTTCTGTCGTAACCAAGCGAATCAGTGAGGCGCGACGGAGACGAACCGGCGCGCGTTGTTGAGGGTTCGACAGCAGAGTCCCGGGGCCGTTCGTTGTTGGGCAGGGGTTCCGGAGACTGGTTGTCGGGCCGAGGAGAAACCGAAGGCGGCCCACGGGGTCGCCACGCAGGACAGGCAGTACAGGCTGCACAACGCAGGACAGGAGAGGAAGGAGCGAACGCCATCCGGATCGCCCGCTCGGCACGGTGAGACTTCGGCCGAGTGGGATCCGTGGAGACGCCGATACGAAAGGTCGTCCGCGGTCACGCAATTGCGATCCCCGCACCCCCACCCGTTGGGAAGCGTGCGGAACGGATAGGCCGGCACCTCGGTGTCGGTGGATGGTGTGGATTTCTTTCGGGGCCCTGGTGCCGTACGGCACCAGGGCCCCTCGACGCGTTCCCCGAACAGCTCCCACGGATGTGAACTCCAGAGAGGCGCCGATGGCACCCGAATCCGGCTCGACCCCGACCGGCACCGACAGGCTCGACGACGACGACTACCCCGCCTACACCATGGGCCGCGCGGCCGAACTGATCGGCGCCTCGCAGGGCTTCCTGCGCGCGATCGGCGACTACGGTCTGATCACCCCGCTGCGCTCCGAGGGCGGCCACCGCCGCTACTCCCGCTATCAACTGCGCATCGCCCAACGCGCCCGCGAACTCGTCGACCAGGGCACCGCCATCGACGCCGCCTGCCGCATCGTCATCCTCGAGGACCAACTCGAGGAGGCCCTGCGCCTGAACGCCGAACTGCGCGACGCCAACGAGAACCGGCCACGCGAGAGCCCCTGACCCCCCGAGAACGCCCGGCGCGGATCGACGCCGCCACCGAAACCGCCGGGCTCGATTCCCCCCGGGGACCCACCGGAGTCCTCGTCACGAGCGGCACCCCACCCGGATCGCGGCGGAGCCCGCGACCGGGACCCCCACCGGGGCCGAGGGCCCATTCGACGACAGGAGGCAGGCGATGGAACGAGACCCGGGGGACATGGCCGCCCTGGCGAAGCGGCTGGCCGCGGCGGCGGAGCAGCTTCTCCTGGTCGTCAAGGGCATGGACGACCTCGGCTGGTCGACCGACTCGTACAGCAGATCGCACCTGCGCGACATCGCGGACTGCCTCGCCGGCACCGCCACGCGCATCACCGCCCTCCACGGCCCTTCCGGAACCCGCGACAACGCGACCGGACACGCACACTGACGAACCCGACGACACCCGCCGCGGCGCGAGGGTGTTCGGCGTGGCCCCCTCTCGGACGGCCGGCGTCGCCGGGGTGGTGGATGGCGCTCGGCCGGCTGCGGGGGCCCGAGTCGGCTATGGGCGTCGGATGAGCAGGGCGGTGTCGACGACCTCGGCGACGAGGGTGGCGCCGCGGCTGTTCGGAACGTCCGGGTAGTCGACGCTGAACTGTGCCCGGGTGAGGCTGTCGCCGAGGCATGCGATGCGTGTCGTCACGGCGTTTTTGGGTCGGGTGCGCCGGTGTGTTCGCCCGGGTGGGTGTCGGTTCGGGAGTGGTGCTCGGTACCGAGGCCGGCGGTGATGGTCAGAATGGACGTCGGCTCTGCCATGTCGACGACGTGCCAGGCGCCGGCCGGGTTGATGGTGGCCTCACCCGGCCGCAGCCGCACGCGCTCGCGTACCCCGTCCATGTCGCGGATGACCGTCGCCGATCCGCTCAGGCAGACGACCAGTTCGTCGCCGGCGGGGTGGCACTCCCAGTGGTCGCCGGGGCCGTCGCCGTCGAAGATCATCACCATCCGGCCTTCGGCGCCGTCCGCCGCGACCGCGGCGCCGTATGCCCGAAGCACCTCCGGCTTCCAGGCGAAGCCCTCGATGGGCTTGGCGCTCGATCCCAGCCCGAGGTGCACGGGGGTGGTCCGCAGGTCGACGGCGTCGTGTTCGTCGTTGAGGAGTCTCATGCCGACGATCGTGCCGCGCCGGCGATCGGGTGGTCTTGAACGAAAGGGAACAGCGGCCCGGGCGGTCGGCGGCTATCCGGTCGCGAGGAGGACTTCGCCGCGACGCCAGGCTGTGGGTGATCGGCCCGTGAACTCGTTCCAGTCCCGGACGAGATGGGCCTGGTCGGCGTAGCCGGACACGGTCGCCACGTCGGCCCATGGGAGCGGGGCTCGCGCCGTCGCCAGTTCGTGCGCGTGCTCGAAGCGCAGGACTCGGGCGAAGGTCTTCGGCGACAGCCCCAGTTCGTCGCGAAACCGGTCGGTGAGGTAGCGGCGGCTCCAGCCGAGGTCCGCGGCGACCGCCCCGACCTGGACGCGGCCCCGGGTGGCGACGAGCCGGCGCCACGCCTCGGCCACCTCGGGGCGCGCTCGGTGTGCCCGGTTGCCGCCGGCGCCGCGTTCGACGGCTCGAAGGAGCAGTTCGTCCAGCGCGGTGAACCGCGTCGCCCATGTCGTCGCCGTTCGCAGCCGCTCGACCAACTCGATGCCGAGCGAGCCGAGAAGTTCGTCGAGGGGGACGAGGTGGTGGGCGAGTCCGGCGGCGGGCATGCCGTAGACGGCCCGGGCGCCGAGCGGTGTCAGCGCGATCTGTACACCCTGCTGCCGTCCGTCGTGATGGATCGCGACGGAGCGGCTGCGCAGACCGCAGGCCACGCTGTCGTATCGGATGATCGGCGACCCGTCGTCGACGCCCGTCGCCACTTCCAGGGGGTCCGACAGGCTGATCACCGTGGTGAGCACGCGTCCCGGCGGGCCGCAGTGCACTCCCTCCGGGAACCCGCGGAGGTCGAAACCGACGTACGAGTCGACGTACGGCCGCAGGGCGGCCGTCGGTCGTGCCCCGGTCCCGGCGGTCGTACGATCCTCCACATTCGTCAGTGTACGAGCGGGCGGGCCCGGCAAGATCACCACCCGAATCGCGGAATCGACCGACCGGCCGCCCCGCGGCCTTCGACCACGGATCAGTCGGCCAAGCCGAGTACGCGAGCCGCGTTGTCCTTGAGATGAGCGGGCGTACTTCCTCCTTGATGTCGAGCTTCCCGAAGTCGGCGAGCCGGCGTTCCGGGGTGATGACCGGGTAGTCGGAGCCGAACATGACCTTGTTGCGGAGGAGGGTGTTGGCGGCGCGGACGAGCTGGGGCGGGAAGTACTTCGGGGACCGGCCGGACAGGTCGATGTGCACGTTGGCCCTGTGGGTGGCGATGGAGATGGCTTCGTCCTGCCAGGGGACCGACGGGTGGGCCATCACGATGGTGAGGTCGGGGAAGTCCGCGGCGACATCGTCGAGGAGCATGGGGTTCGAGTACCGCGGTTTGATGCCCCGACCACCGGGGAGTCCGGCGCCGATGCCGGTCTGGCCGGTTGCGCGCCACCGATACCGCCCGATACGAACGCCTGACGACCACCGAGCACCGACGTCGAGGACGGCAACGCATGAGCCGCCCTGCCCGGTACCGGAGCAAGGTCGTCCGTCGCCCGGAAGGCAGCACTTGACCCCGTCCCCGCCGACCTCGCCGCCCGAAACCGGGCCGCGGATGGGCAGGCGCGTGCACGTGGGTGATCGGGCCGGCCCCCGGGCTCCGCCCGGTCAGTCCCCGCGCAGGGTCGCGCGGCCGACGCGGCGCAGCCGGGCGGCGCGGTGGCGTCGGCCGTTCTCGGCGCGGTCCAGGGAGAGCGTGGCGCGCCGCCCGCGCAGGGTGAGCGTCATCAGGTGGTTGCCGAACCACGGCCCGCCCAGCTTCGTCCACTCGACCGGCAGCGGCGTCAGCCGCGCGTGGGCGGCCAGGGCGCGCCCGATGCGGGTCGCCGTACGTCCCCACCCGAACCGGAAGCCGATCCGGATCGCCGGCGGGACCGAGTTGTGCACGGGCGAGCAGGTCAACTGGTAGACCCGGGCCGCGCCACCGGCGGCGTCGCCCGCCCGCGGCCCCTCCCCCGAGCCGAGCCAGTGCGCCTCCGCCGCGTACACATGGTGCACGTCCCCCGACAACACGCACACCGTGGCCGGCGCCGGCCCGCCCGCCCGAGGCCCGTGCAGCGCGATCCGCCCGATCAGCGCGGACAGCGCATCGAACGATTCGCGAAACGCCGCCCAGTGCTCCAGGTCGCCCGCCCGCCGCAACCACTCGCTCCAGCGTGCGAGGCGGGGCCCGCGAGCGCCCGCGCACAGCGCCTCGTTCCACGACTCCAGGTCGTGGATGCCCGACGGCAGCAGCCACGGCAGCGACGTGCCGATCAGCAGGTGGTCGTACCCGCCCTCGTCCGCCTGCTCGGTGATCCAGGCCAACTCGTCCGCGCCGATCATCGCCCGTCGGTCGGTGGTCAGCACCCGGCCGGCGCGCGAGTCGATCATCAGCAGCCGGGTCCGGCCGAAGTCGCGCCGGAAGCTCCACCGCGTGCTCGTCTTGCCCTCGGCCTCCGCGTCGGCGCGCAGCGCGAACTCGTGCAGCAGCGGCCCCACATCCTCGCCCGGCGCCGCCGCGCGGACCGCCGCGAGCACCTCGTTGCGCGCCAGCGCGGCCGGATCGAGGTTGCCGACGTGCTGGTAGATCCAGTACGACGCGAGCGCGCCCGCGATCCGCTCGGACCACCAGTCGGTCGCGGCCATGTCGGCGCGCCACGCGTGCGAGGTGTTCCAGTCGTCGATCACGTCGTGGTCGTCGAAGATCATCGCGCTGGGCACGGTCGACAGCAGCCAACGGATCTGCGGATCGGACCACGACTCGTGATAGAGCAGCGTGTACTCCTCGAAGTCGGCGATCTGGCCGCCCGGGGGTTCGTCCAGGTCGCGCCGCCGGGCCAGCCGGTTCTGCATCGCGCGCGAGGTCTCGTCCGCGTACACCTGATCGCCGAGCAGCAGCAGCGCGTCCGGCAGCGGTTCGTCGGGCGAGCGCATCAGCCGGCGGGCGAGGGTGTCCAGCGCGTCCGGATCGAGCCGGCGCTCCTCGCCCGCCTCGGTGCTGGGCGGGCTCGACCAGCGACAGGACCCGAACACGAGGTTCAGGTCGCGCTCCTCGTCGTCGGCCGAGGGGGTGCGCAGCACGCTCGGCGGATAATTCGAGCGCTCGTCCGGCCAGCACGTCCGCTCGTCCAGCAACACCCGGTATTCCCGCGATCGCCCCGGCGTCAGTCCCTCGACCACCACCAGCACGTAGTGGTGGCCGAACACCGTCCACGTGGCCGCACTGGCCACGCCGTCCTCGCACGCCACGGTCACCACACAGGGTGAGTCGGTCTCCACCCACACCGTGGCACTCGTGCGATCCACGTGCCGCAACACGGGCCCGAGCAACAACTCGGCCATCGTCCCCGGCCTCCCACCTCGCCGACACCCTCGATCCCCAGTGCCTGCCCGCCCCGCCCGACCGCAATACCCCCACGCCCCACCAACCCTTCGGGCCGGTACGCGCCGAGCACCCCCGCGGCCCGGGCGGGCGTCGCCGCCGGACCGCCGGGCTACCGCCAAAGTTGAGGGCCGGTTCCACCCTGCGTTCGACGATCGGGGAGGTGGCCGGGTCTAGCTTCGGCTCAGGGACCCGGAACGGATCCGACTCGGACCTCGGGTCCCCGACCGTCCGACTCTTGCGAGAACGGGGAATTCTCATGGCGAAAAAGCGCATCGTGTGGGCGTCGGTGGCCGTTGCGGCCGGACTGCTGGTCATGGGCGGCGGGACGCCGGCTCAGGCCGCCGCACAGTCGGTCGTGTACGAGCCGAGCACCGTCACCTGGTACGGCAAGAACTGCAAGGCCTGGATCAACACCCAAAAGACCAACGGTGCGTGGTACGCGCAGGGGCTGGTGCACTCGTGGAACGGCGGCAAGTGCACCATGATCCTTCAGCGCAAGCACGACGGTGTCTGGTCGGACGCGTCCAACCCCTGGAGCGTCACGAACGGACAGACCAACACCGGCTGGCACTGGGACGACAAGGGCTACAAGGCGGCGGTGTGTGTCATCGACTGGAACATCGCGACCAACTCCAATTACCACTGCGGCTACGCCGGCGCCGTGTGATGTCGGGCGGCGTCGGGGCCTACGGGACGAGGTCGTAGGTGTACTTGGCGGTGAAGTCGAGGGTCAGGCGCGGGGTGCCGCCCGGGGCGTTCGGGCCCAGGGGGGTGACGATCGGATCGTCGATGCGGTGGCCGAGGAGGTCGGCGGAGGCTGTCATGGGTGGGGCGTAGGAGCGGCCGTGGTGGTGCATCCAGCCTTCCCAGAGCCGGTCCACGTTGCAGTGGTGCAGGTAGAAGATCGGGTCGTTCGGGGACGAAGCCGGGCCCATGTCGCCGCCCACCCAGCGGTGTACCTGGTTGTGCAGTCCGGTTCCGATGAATCCTTCGAGCCGGTTGCGGAATCCCTTCGACCCGGCGTCCCAGGGGGCGAAGTCGTAGGTGGCGAGGTCGGGATCGCCGCCGAGCATGGGCAGCGTGTTGAAGGCGGCGCCCACGTCGAGGGCAGTCGGGAGGGTGGTCGACGAGGCGGTGCCCTGCGGGGGAAGCTTTCCCAGGCCCCGGCGCAGGCCCCGGTTCGCCTGGACGAGTCGAAGGGAGCTGTCGGTTTCCACGCGGACCCGGAAACTCTTCGGGTCGGCGGCCTTGAAGACGAACGGCCCCGTGGAGATCGGACTGCCCGGACCGCCCATCCACTTCTCCGTCCAGATCGGTTGGCTCGCCGGGCCGGGCAGGGAGCCGTCGATGGACCAGTCCCAGTACGGAAGGGCGAAGCCGGGGTCGTTCAGGACCCGCTGCAGGTTGGCCTCCAGGTAGGCCAGCATGACGCGGTGCCACGGCAGGAACACCGGCCCGCGATGGGCGCCGTTGCGGACCATCCAGTCCCCGGTCGGCGGCACGGGGGTGGTCATGGCCCGGTGGTGCCAGATCACGAAGAGGTCGTATGTACGGACCGGCGCGGCGGGGCCGGGGATCCCGAACGCGGTCGTCTGCAGCGTCGTGTTCTCCTGTTTGAGGAGGTTGACGCCGCGGATGTACGCGTCGCGGGCGGACAGATCGGTGATGACGTTTCTGCGTACGATCGCCATCTCAGCCACCTCCGGGGTGATCCGGCCCGTGGCCGTGCTCGTGGTGGTGGTGCTCATGGTCCTGCCCCTCGTGCCCCTCGTGCCCCTCGTGCCCCTCGGGCGCGCCTCCGCCGCCGGGCGGGAATTCGTCCGGGAAGTACTGGATGAGGGCCTTCACCGTGTCGACGGCGGACAGGAATTGGTACGCCGGCAGCGCGTGGCAGTGCACCTCCCCGTTGTTCGACACCATCAGGTGGGCGGTGACCGGCCGGTCGTCCACGGTGATCTCGTAACTGGTCCTGACCACGATCCGGTGGCCCTCGAATTCGTCCTCGCGAACGCTCTCCATCGAGCCCGGCATCAAGTCCGGCACGGGCAGATCCGCGATGTACTGTGCGAGGACGGCCGGTTCGGCGGTTGCTTCGATGTCCTGATGAGTCATCAGATCTTCTCCCAAAGCACACAAAACACGCTGTCGCCTCATGTCCAGGAGACGCTCATCCGCCACCCGCTGCAACTCCTGCCGGCCGGGGCGGGCCGGGCCGGCGCCGTCGCCCGCCGCGGGCCGCGGCCGGGGTGTCCCGGCGGCTGGACACGGGCCCGGTGCGACGGGGGGTTCGAGCCGGCGATTCCGGGTGTCCGACGCGGTGTCGGCCGGTCGTTTCGTCATCGGGTGTCGTCTTGGCACGGGAAAGCCCCATGCGGCTCGGGGGTGATCTACGCTGCCGCCGACGGGTGCTCGGGAGCGGCACTGGGTGCGGCCGACGGGCAAGTGTGGACGACATTCGGGGGTACGGCGTGGTGGCGTGGAAGAGGGCGCGGGGCGGCGTGGTCGGGTTGGCGGTGATGGCGATGGTGGCCACCGTGTTCACCGGATCCGCGCGGGCTTCGGCGGACGAGGCGGACCGATCCGGGGGTCGGCATCAGGAGACGCGGCGGGCGATCGAGGCCGCCGTACGGGCCGGGGTTCCCGGGGTCACCGCCCAGGCGCGCGACGGCCGAGGAGTCTGGCGGGCGGCATCGGGAGTGGGCGACCTGAGGACGGGTGCGCCGCGCGGCCGGGACGATCGGTTCCGGGTCGGCAACGTCACCGACACATTCGTGGCGACCGTGCTGCTCCAGCTGGAGGCGGAGGGGCGGCTGGGCCTCGACGACACCGTCGAGCGCCATCTGCCCGGCGTCGTCCGGGGCAACGGCAACGACGGACGGGCGATCACCGTACGGCAGTTGCTCAACCACACCAGCGGGCTGTTCGATTACGCCCTCGACCCGGAGTACGGAGCCACCTATCTCGCGGGCGACGGCTTCCTGCGGCACCGGTACGACACGCTGACCCCCGAGATGCGCGTACGCGTGGCGCTCTCCCACCAGGCGCCGTTCGGGCCCGGTGTCCGGCACTCGTTCTCCAACACCAACGACGTCCTGGCCGCGCTGATCGTCGAGCGCGTCGCCGGCAGGCGGTACGAGGACGAGGTGCACGATCGCATCATCGAACCCCTCGGGCTCGGGGCGACGTCCAACCCGGGCAACCGGGTCCGCCTGCCCCGGCCGAGCAGCCGCGGCTACGCCAAGCTCTTCGCGGCGCAGCCGGATCGCATCGACGACGTCACCGAGACGAACGGATCCCAGACCTGGGGCAACGGCGACATGATCTCCGACGCGGACGATCTGAACCGGTTCTACGCGGCCCTGATCCGCGGAAGGTTGTTGCCGCCACGGCAGTTGGCGGAGCTGAAGACGACCGTCGACAACCCCGATTTTCCGGGCGCGTCCTACGGCCTCGGCATCGAGCGGTTCACGCTGGGCTGCGGCGTCACGCTGTGGTACCACGACGGCGGCGCGCCGGGGTCGATCACCATGGTCGCGCTGACCGAGGACGGCCGGCATCAGCTCGCGTTCAACTACAACGGCAGTTGGGCGGCGGAGACCATCCTGCCCATCGTGAACGGCGAGTTCTGCCCGACGCCCGCGGACACGCCGTCGGACACGCCTTCCGGCACACGCTGAGGCGAGCATCGGGACGGGTGGCGCGACGCGGCGACGCCCGTCCCGCGCCGCTCCCGCCCGTACCTCCGATGGCGCGGTGATGGCGCCAACCGTGGCGACAGGTCGACCGGATCGCGCCGGGCGCGGCGGTCCGGGCGGTGCCGTCGGCCGTGCCGACCACCGCGCCTCCACCTGGGCAAAGGGCTCGCGCCCCGGTATCGGGCCAGGTAGGCGCCGTGCGGCGCAATCGCTGTGCCATGATGGGGCCCATGGAACTACGGGAGTATGTCGAGGCGCTGCGCGACGAGCTGGTCGCAGCCTCCGCGGCCGGAGATGCCGAGACCCGCGCGGTGGCCGAGCGGCTCGTCGCCCCGCTGGAGTCGGCCGTCCGGCTCACGTTGCTCAAGGTTCTGTCGGCGGCGGCCGACGAGATCACCCGGGACCTGGCACCCGGCTCGGTGGACCTGCGCCTGCGCGGGATGGATCCCAGCTTCGTGGTGACCCCGCCCTCGGGCGATGACGGCCCCGCCCGGGACGCCCCGGAGGAGACCGACGACCCGGTGAGCGACTGGTCGACCGGCGAGTTCGGTGGCACCAGGGGTGGCGCCACGGCCCGGATCAACTTCCGGCCGCCGCAGGAGATGAAGGACGAGATCGAGAAGGCGGCGAGCCGACAGGGCGTCTCGGTCAACACGTGGATGGTCCGCGCCTCCGCCGCGGCGCTGTCCAACAGCAAGCGGTCCCATCGCGGCAAGCAGCAGTTCAACGGCTGGGTGCAGTAGCCGCCCCGTGCGCGGCGGGCCGCCCGGTGCGGTGGCCGGCCGTACGGTCGCCGGCCGGTCGCGCCGGGCCACGCCGGCCGTCGTGCCCGGGCACGACGGCCCGAGCCCGGCCGTACGGTCCGCCCGTCAGGCCCGGTGGATCGTGATGTCCCCGTAGGAGGTGTGCGCCCGCACCTCGATCCCCTCCCCGAGCGACTTGGCGACCTCCTCCAGGGTGTTGTTCACGCGTCCGTATCCGGTGTTCAGGTCCAGCTTCGCCGGGCTGTCCCCACCGATGCCGATCTCCAGGTCGCCGGACCCGGTCTTGAGCACGAGCGAGCCGCGGGTCACCTCCGTGACCCGGATGTTGCCGTTGGCGGTCTTGGCCTCGGTCGTACCCCCCGAGGCGTGGCCGATGGTGATGTCACCGTTGGAGGTGCGCGCGCGCACGTCGCCGGTCACCCGGCCGATCTCGATGTCGCCGTTGGAGTTCTTGGCGTCGATCGCGCCGTCGACCTCCGTCAGTCGGATCCGCCCGGTGGCGGTGGCGACCTCGGCGTCACCGTCGACCCGGCCCACGCCGATGTGACCCGCCGTGCGCAGGTTCAACCGGCCGACGTGCTCGAGGCGAATGTCCGCGGTGGACGTCTTGTATGTGCAATCCCCGAGGCGTCCGGAGCCGCGCAGGTCCGCCATCGCCGCCTCGCCACGCACACGCGAGCCCGTGGGCAGCACGATCGACACGTCCACCGAGCGGGACTTCCGAGAGAAGTCCACCACCACGGGCACCCCGTGCTTGGGCCCCTTGATCAGCAGTACGCCGTTGTTGTATTCGACGCGGATCTGGTCGGCCGCCTTGACGTCCGAGGCGTCCTTCTCGTCGGTCGGCCGTACCTCGACGACGGTGTCGGTGCGATCCTCGGCGGTGATCTCCACGTCACCGACACCGAGTTCGAGCTCGACGGAGATCGGCTTGGGGGTCTCGAAAACAGGCATGGTTTTCCTTCCTCGTCATTTCCGGCGGGTGTCGCGGGTGTCCCCCGTGGTGGGACGGCCAGGGTGTCGGCCCGGTCGGCTCAGCGCGCCCAGGCGGTGTAGCGCTGCCGGGCCCGTTTGCCGCGCCGGTCCGCGGCGCCGGGTATGTGCTCGTGCCGCACCGCGGCGGAGAGGACCTGCTCCAACCAGTCCTGCACCGAATGCCCTTCGCGGCCGGCGGCCTGCTCGACGGACTCCTTCAGGTGCCGGGAAACGCGCACGTCGACGCGTGCCGTGGCACCGTCCGCACCGGCCTCGGGCGCACTCTCCGGCGCACGTGGCAGCACGGCGAAGTACGGTTCGCCCTCGCGGAGCCGAAGCTCGACCGCGCCCGGGGCGAAGTCGCGATTGATCTCGTCCGCGGCGGCGGCCAGTGCGTCGAACAACATGCGTCGGATCACGGGCTCGAGCAGTCGTGCCTCCGGCACGACCGCGTCCCCACTGTCGGTCCGGGCGAGCGCGGCAAACTCGCGCCCGAACCTGTCTACGAACGGGCTCACATCCATGACGTCATCATGGCGCAACTATTGCGCCAACACAAGTCGCTGTGACCCGGATGGCGCCATCGGCGCCACGCCGGCTGGGCCCGGACGGGCATCCGGGCAGGTCACGGGGCCTGGGCGACACCCGTACGTCATCGCGAGCCGAACGCCTCGCCCGGGTCACGGTATCCGGATCGACACCTCGCCGAGTCGGTCGTAGTGCCCGGATGGCGCCCACCCGGTCACGAGCCGGCCCCCACGCCGCGCTTGACCCGATCCAATACATCCCGCAGATCCGCCAGCAGCATGTCCTCCTCGGCCCTGAGGTAGAAGTGCCCGCCGGGAAAGACCCGGATCCGAAATCCGGCGTTCGTCGTATCCGCCCAGCGGCGCATCAGTTCCGGGCTCACCTCGGAATCGTGGTCGCCCGTGTAGCCGTACACCGGACAGTCGAGCGGAGGCCGGTCGCCGGCGGGATAGTCGTCCACCATCCGGTAGTCCGCGCGGACGGCGGGGAGCAGGATCTCCCGCAGGTCGGGATCCGCGAACACCGGGGCACGGCTCTCGTCGAAGCGCACCACGTCCGCGATGATCTCCTCGTCCGTGCCGAAGTGGCGCCGCAGGCCTTCCAGCGCGTGCGACGGACGTCTGCCCGACACGCACAACGCGGCCGGTGGGCACCCGCGCTTGTGCAGGCGCAGTGCCACTTCGTGCGCCACCGAGGCCCCCATGCTGTGGCCGAACAACACCAGCCGATACCGCGTCAATCCGACGAGGGCATCGACGATGTCGTCGGCGAGGGCCTCCAACCCGGACGGGAACGGATCGCCGATCCGGTCCTCGCGGCCCGGATACCGGATGGCGAGCAGGCCGACATCCGAAGGCAGCCCCCGTGCCCAGGTGCGGTACGCGTTGGACCAGCCGCCGGCGTGGGGGAAGCAGACGAGCTTGGTTCCGCACCCGTCGTCGTCACGAAAGCGGCGGAGCCACCGCTCTTCCACCGGACTCGTCATTGTCGGGATTCCTCTCAGAGGGCCTTGCCATCCTTCGTCCGCCTGCGCAGAGCCGGCCGGCTCGACCGGGTGAGGTCTCCCCACATGTCCGACAGGCCGATGATGGTGCGCGCCGCGAACAGTGTGCGGATGGACACCTCGAGGTTCAGCTCCGCCCGGATCAGGCCGACCAGCCGGATCGCCCGCAGCGAGTTCCCACCGAGGTCGAAGAAGTCCTGGTCGATACCCACGCGGTCCAGTTCGAGCACATCGGCGAACAGCGCGGCCAGGACCCGCTCGGTCCGGTTGCGCGGGCCCCGGTGGGAGCCGCCGTCGAACTCGGGCTTCGGCAGGGACGCCCGGTCCACCCGACCGCCCGCGGTCAGCGGCAGGCGTTCGAGGAGCACGAAGGCCGACGGCACCACGGACTCCGCCAGCCGCTCGGCGGCGAACCGGCGCAGTTCCTCGCCCGACGGGCCCGAAGAGCCGGCCTCCGAGGTGTCCGAGGAGCCCGAAGTGCCGGAGAGCACTGCGGAGTTCGTGGCACCCTCTCCTGCACCGCCGACCGGGACCACATAGGCCACCAGACGCGGCTGCCCCGACTCGTCCGCCCGGCCGACCACCACCGCCTGTGCCACGCCGGGGTGTTCGGACAGCACCTCCTCGGCCTCGGCCGGCTCGACCCGGACATCGCGCACGTCGAACCGGGCATCGGCCGCGCCGACGTACTCCAGCCCGCCGTCGCTTCCCCACCGCACCAGGTCCCCGGTCCGGTACATCCGACCGCCGGCCGGGCCGAACGGGCAGGGCACGAAGCGCTCCGCGGTCTGCCCGGGACGCCCGGGACGGCCGCGCGTCACACCGGGGCCGGCCACGTACAGCTCACCGGTCACCCCGACGGGGACCGGCGCCAGGCCCGGGCCCAGGACGTACACGGCGGTGTTGTCCATCGGGCCGCCGATCGAGCCCGCGTGGTGTGCCGCCCCGTCGTCGACCGAGCGGTCGCACGCGGCGAGTACGGTCGCCTCCGTCGGACCGTGGCCATGCACGATCGTCAGATCGGGGCAGGCCTCGCGTACCCGGCGCAGCGCGGCCGAGGACACCCGGTCGCCGCCGGTCCACACCTCGCGCAACCCGGCCAGGCGTTCGGGGTGTTGTGCCGCGATCGCCGAGAAGAGGCCGGCGGACAACCACGCCGCCGTGATCGACGTCGACGCGGCTAGCACGTCCACCGCCGACTCCGCCGGCCCGGCCACCAGCACGCGGCCGCCGTTCAGCAGCGGCACCCACAGTTCCAGGGCGAGCGCGTCGGCAGTGATCGGCGAGTGCCACAACACGGTGCCTCGGCCGCCCTCGTGCCACCGGCGGTCCAGGGCCAGGCGCTCCATGTTTCGGTGCGTCACCGCGACACCGGCAGCCTTGCCGTCCGGTCCGGAACCGTACATCACGGCCAACAGGTTGTCCGGTTGCGACGGGACGGGCGTCTTCGGCGCGTCGTCGCCGGTGTCGACGGCGGTCTCCGGGCGCACGTCGTCGAACAGGATCACCGCGACGTCCCGGGCGACGGCTGCCCCCTCGGCCGTCGCCGCGTCGGTGAGCAGCACCCGCACCGAGGAGTCGCGCACCACCGGCACGATGCGCTCCGCCCGGGACGTGGGGTCGATCGGGAGGTACGCTCCGCCCGCCTTCACCACCGCGAGCAGCGCGACGGCCAGGTCCACCGACCGGGGCAGCGCCACCGCCACGACCGTCTCCGGACCGACGCCCCGCCCGCGCAGCGTCTCGGCCAGGCGGCCGGATCGTGCGTGCAACTCGCGGTACGTGAGCGCCGATTCGCCGAACTGCACCGCGACGTCGTCGGGGGCCTGCGCCACCCGGCCGGCGAACAGCTCCGGAACCGTCGACCCCGGCAGCGGCACGGTCGTGTCGTTCGGCGCGGTCAGCACCCGGTCGCGGGTGTCGCCGCCGAGCACGTCCAGCGCGCCGACGCGCAGCTGTGGATCGGCCGTCACCGCGTGGATGTATTCGATCAACTCGGCGCCGATGAAGCGCAGTTCGGCGCCGGTGTACAGGCCGGCGGGGGCGTCGAGGCGCACGAACAGGTCGCTGTCGGCGCTGCCGTCGGTGTAGACGCCGATGGACAGCTCGTCGAAGACCCCGTTCGTTCCGCCGAGGTAGCGCGCCGAGTGGTCGGCGAAGTGCAGTTGCTCCGCGAATTCGACGATGTTCAAGACCGCGCCGAAACTGCCGCGTCCGCTCAGGACGGTGCCGCTCGCACGCTGGATCTCCGAGTAGTGGCAGGCGGTTTGCCCGAAGATCTCGTAGGTCTCGTCCACGACCGCGTCGGCGATGTCGGCGAAAGTCGCGCCCAGCGGCACCTTCACCCGCATCGGCACCACGTTCACCGCCAGGCCGGGTGTGCGGCTCGCGTCGCCGGTCCGGTTGGCCACGGCCAGCGAGAGCAGGAACTCCGGTCGGTCGCACCGGTGTCGGAAGTACACCGCCGAGGCCGCGGTCAGCAGCGACGACATCCACACGCCCATGGACTCGGCGGCGGCGATCCACCCGTCGGCCTCGGCACGCGGCACGGTCAGCGTTCGACTGACCATGCCGATGGAGTCGGCCAACTGCGCCCAGCGGTCCACCCGGCTCATCGGCTCGGCGAGCGCGGCGCGCGCCGCGTCGGACAGCGGCACGCGCGGCACCTGCGCGGGCGCCGGCGCCTCGGTGAGGTAGTCGCGCCAGAACCCGGTGTCCTCGGCGAACTTCGGGGACTCCTGGTATCGCGCGGCGTCGGCGGCGAACGACTCGACATCCCACGGGTGTTCCGGCTCCGGTACGGCCGTGCCCCGGGCCAGCGCGGTGTACACCTCGGCGAGGCGCCGCGAGAGCAGGCCGCCCGCGCCGTACCCGTCCGAGACGAGGTGGTGGTAGGCGATCACCACGAGGGAGCGGGCGGGCCCGAGCCGGACCACGCCGAGCCGGAGCAGCAGATCGCGCTCCAGGTCGAACGGCTGCTTCATCATGTCGGCCAGCGCCTCGCGCGCGGCCTGCTCGGGATCCGGCTCGGCGCCGACGTCCAGGAAGAACGGCTGCCAGTCGGTCGATTCCCGGGGCACCAGGAGCAGATTGCCCTCGCCGTCGTCGACGAAATCGATCCGCAGCACTTCCGCTTCCGCCAGCACGTGCCGGAATGCGGATTCCATGACCGCCGTGTCGATTTCACCGTCCACGTCCCACATGCTCAGCGCATGGTTGAGCATGTCCGGAGACATTTTCTGGGCCAGCCACAATCCTTTATGCGCCGACGACGCACCGAACGAACGCACAGGGATCATCCCCTCGGCAAACAGGCCAGGAACCTGAATGAATTCGCAGATCACCTCCACCTTCACGGAGGTGTGATCGGCCGGTCAAGACAACGGGTGCCGGAACGGGCCGGGCCGCGTCGAATCCGCGGTGTCCCGCCGGCGGGACACCCACGGCGGGCGAAATCCCGTCCGTGACAGGGGGGTACGCCGGACCCGCGCTCGCTTCGCGGCGTGGCGTCGCCACGCCGCGCGTACCCTTTCACGGTGGCGACGCTACGCCGCGCGCCCGCCCATCGACGACAGGATGTGCGCCGCGACCTGTCGTGGCGACGGGTGCCGCAGCGCCAGGTTGGCCCTGAGTTTGAGGCCGGTCGTCGCGGCGAGGCGTTTGCTCAGTTCCACCGAGAGCAGCGAGTCGAAGCCGAGCTCCCTGAACTCCCGGTCCGGGTCGACCGTCGTACCCGAGGCGTGCCCGAGCACCACGGCGACCCTGGTCAGGACGTGGTCCAGGACGAATGCCGCCGCTTCGTCGGCGGACAGAGTGGGCAGCACGTCCGCGAGCGCGACGGCCTGCTCCTCGTCCGAGGGGGCCTCGGTCGCGGGCAGCTCCGCCGTCGGCGCGGTGTGCGCGGAGTTGAGCCAGTAGCGCTGCCGCTGGAAGGCGTACGTGGGCAGGTCGACCCGGCGGCGCGCGCCGAACAGGGCGTCCCAGTCCACCGTGCCGCCGCGGGTGTGGAGGTGGGCCAGCGAGCCGAGCACAGCCTCCGCCTCGCCCCGGTCTCGGCGGGACGAGGACAGGACCACCGCGTCGTCCACGTCCTCGACGATCTCCTGGACGGGGACGGTCAATACGGGGTGCGGGCTCATCTCGATGAAGGTCCGGAATCCGTCGTCGACCGATCGCCGGATCGAGGATTCGAAGCGAACCTTCTCCCGAAGATTGGTGTACCAGTATTCGCCGTTCAGTTTCGCGGTGTCGATCGTCTCGCCGTACAGCGTCGAGTAGAAGGGCAGTGTCGAGGTTATCGGTTCCAGATCGGCGAGGGGTGCGATCACCTGTTCGCGGACTCGGGTCACCTGGTGGGAATGCGAGGCGTAGTCGACCGATATCCGCCGCGCCTGGGCACCTTCCGCCTTCATCTTCTCGACGAATTCGTCGAGCGCGTCCGGTTCCCCGGAAACCACCACCGAGCGGGGTCCGTTGACTACGGCGATGCTCACCCGGTCCTGCCACGGGGACAGCCGGGCCGCGACGAGATCCGCGGATTCCGCCACCGAGGCCATCCCGCCGTGACCGATCAGGTCCACCAGGGCCTTGCTGCGCAGTGCCACCACCTTGGCGGCGTCGCGCAACGACAGCGCGCCGCACACGTGGGCGGCGGCGATCTCACCCTGACTGTGCCCGACCACCGCGGCCGGCTCCACGCCCCAGGACCGCCACAGCGCGGCCATGGACACCATCACCGAGAACAGCGTCGGCTGGACCACGTCCACCCGGTCCAGCGTCGGCGCCCCGGGCGCGCCGCGCACCACGTCGAGCAGCGACCAGTCGGTCCACTCGGCCAGCGCCGCCCCACACTCGTCGAGGGTGCGCGCGAACACCGGGAAGGCGTCGTAGAGTTGCCGGCCCATGCCGACCCACTGGGATCCCTGCCCGGGGAACATGAAGACGACCCCGCCGAGGTTCCCGGCGACACCGCGCACCACCTCGGCCGACTCGGTACCGTCGCGCAACGCCGCGAGCGCGGCGAGCAGTTCGTCCCGGTCGTGGCCCAGGACGACCGCACGATGGTCGAACCGCGACCGGCTCGACACCAGCGACCAGCCGAGATCGGCGACGTCCGCGTCCGGGTCGGCGGCGACGAACTCGTGCAGTCGGCCCGCCTGTCGCTCCACGGCCGCGGCGCTCTTGCCCGACAACACCCACGGCACCAACCCGCCGACGACGCCCGCGGCCGGGCCGGGCCGCTCGTCCTCCGGCTCCGGTACCTCCTCCAGGATCACGTGCGCGTTGGTCCCGCTTACGCCGAACGACGACACCGCGGCCCGCCGGGGACCGCCCGCCCGGGGCCATTCGCGCCCCTCCGCCAGCAGTTCGATCGCGCCGGAGGACCAGTCGACGTGCCGTGAGGGGGTGTCCACGTGCAGCGTCCTGGGCAGGTAGCCGTGCCGCAGGGCCATCACCATCTTGATCACCCCGGCCACCCCGGCGGCGGCCTGCGCGTGCCCGATGTTGGACTTCATCGAGCCGAGGCGCAGCGGCCGGCCCTCGGCCCGGTCCCGCCCGTACGTCGCGAACAGCGCGCCCGCCTCGATCGGGTCCCCCAGCACGGTGCCCGTGCCGTGTGCCTCGACCGCGTCCACGTCGGCGGCCTCCACCCCGGCGTTGGCCAGCGCCTGCCGGATCACCCGCTCCTGGGCCCGGCCGTTGGGCGCGGTCAGCCCGTTGCTGGCCCCGTCCTGGTTGACCGCGGAGCCGCGCACGACGGCGAGCACCGGGTGGCCGTTGCGGCGGGCGTCGGACAACCGCTCCAGGAGCAGGACACCCGCGCCCTCCGCCCAGCCGGTCCCGTCGGCGGTGTCCGCGAACGACTTGCACCGGCCGTCTGCCGACAGGCCGCGCTGCCGGGAGAACTCCACGAAGATCGCGGGCGTGGCCATCACCGACACCCCGCCCGCCAGCGCCAGCGAGCACTCCCCCGAGCGCAACGACTGGATGGCCAGGTGCAGGGCCACCAGCGACGACGAGCACGCCGTGTCCACGGACACCGCCGCCCCGGTCAGCCCCAGTTCGTACGCCACCCGGCCGGACGCCACGCTCAGCGCGCTTCCGTGCAGCAGGTAGCCCTCCAGCTCGCCCGCGCTGCCCTCCAGGAAGCGCAGTCCGTACTCGGACGAGGCCACCCCGGTGAATACGCCGATGTCGCTGCCGCGCACGTCGGCGGGCACGATGCCGGCCCGCTCCAGGACCTCCCACGAGGTCTGTAGCAGCAGGCGCTGCTGCGGGTCGATCGCCAACGCCTCGCGCGGGCTGATCCCGAAGAACTCCGGATCGAAGTCGGCGGCGTCGGCGAGGAATCCGCCGTGCCGTACGTAGGAGCTGCCGAGCGTGTCGGGGTCCTCGTCGTACAGGTCCCGCCAGCCCCGGTCCGCCGGGAACTCGTCGATCGCGTCGACCCCGTCGCGGACCATGTCCCACAGCTGCTCGGGTGAGGACACCCCTCCGGGGTAGCGGCAGGCCATCGCCACCACGGCGATCGGTTCGACCCTGGCGGCCTTGAGCGCGTCGTTTTCCTGGCGCAGCCGGTCGCGCTCCTCCAGGAGGGTGCGGAGCGCCTGGGCGACCCGGTCCCCGCCGGCCGCCGGCCGTTCCGCGGCGTTGTTCGCGGAGGTGTTCATGGTCACTTGCCCTTCTCGGCCAGAGCCAGGTCGACGAGTGCTTCCAGGTCCAGCGCCGCCAGTTCGTCCGTGTCGGCGTCCGCGTCGGGCGATCCGGCGTCGGGTTGCGACGGCGCGGCGGCGCACGCCAGGATCTGCTCCAGCAGGCCCGCGTCGCGCAGTCGGTCGATCGGGATGCCGCGCAGCACCTCGCGGATCCGCGCGTCGTCGTCCCCGTCCGCACTCGTGCGCTCCGCGGGGCGCAGCAGGTCGAAGACGTGCTGCCCCAGCTCGCGGGGGGTCGGGTAGCTGAAGACGAGGGTGGATGCCAGGCGCAGCCCGGTCGAGGAGGCCAGGCGGTTGCACAGTTCGACCGAGGTGAGCGAGTCGAAGCCGAGGTGGGTGAACGCCTGGTCGGCGTCGACGGTCGTGCCGGCGGGGTGTCCGAGGACGACGGCGACCTGGTCGCGGACCCAGTCGAGCACGGTCGCCTCCCCCTCGCTCTCGGACAGCCCGGCCAGGCGGGCGGGCAGGCCGAGGGAGCCGGCGGCGGTGCTCGCGCGGGTGCGGGCGGGGCGGCCGGCGGTGACGAGGTCGCGCAGGAGCAGCGGGAGGTCGTCGGCGGCCCGGCTGCGCAGCGCGGTGAGGTCCAGTCGGGCCGGGATCAGGACGGGCTTGTCGATCGTGCACGCGGCGTCGAACAGGCCCAGTGCCTCGGCGCCGGGCATCTCGGCGATGCCGAGGCGGCGGATGCGCCGCAGGTCGACCTCGTCCAGGTTCTCGGTCATCCCGCTGCGCTGTTCCCACCAGCCCCAGCACAGGGACGTGCCGACCCGGCCGGACGCCCTGCGCTGCGCCGCGAGGCCGTCCAGGAAGCCGTTCGCGGCGGCGTAGTTGGCCTGGCCGCCGGTGCCGAGCGTGCCGGCGAGCGCGGAGAAGAGCACGAACGCGGACAGGGTGTGTTCGCGCGTCAGTTCGTGCAGGTTGATCGCACCGCCGGCCTTGGCCCGCAGGGCGCGGTCCAGGCTCTGTGCGGTCTGCGCTTCGAGAGTGCCGTCGGCGAGTACGCCCGCCGCGTGCACGACGGCGGTCAGCGGGTATCCGGGCGGCATCTCGGCGAGCAGGTCCGCTACGGCGGCCCGGTCCGCAACGTCGCAGGCCGTGACCCGGACGAGGGCGCCGGCCGCCTCCAAGTCCGCGACGAGTTCGGCGGCGCCGTCGGCAGCCGGGCCCCGCCGGCTCGCCAAGACCAGGCTGCGTACGCCGTGTTCGGCGACGAGGTGGCGTGCCACGAGCGAGCCGACGCCGCCGGTGGCGCCGGTGACCAGGACGGTTCCGCCGCCGAAGCCGCTGCCCATGTCGAAGATGATCTTGCCGATGTGTCGGCCCTGGCTCATCTCACGAAACGCCCCGCGCGCGTCGCGGATGTTGCGTACGGCGATCGGGTTCAGCTGCACGCGCCCGTCGGCGAACAGTTCCATGACCGCGCGGAACACCTCGTGGATGACCTCGGGGCCGGCCTCGTAGAGGTCGAACGCCGCGTAGTCGACGCCCGGTTGCCCGGCCGCCACGTGGTGCGGATCGCGGATGTCGGTCTTGCCCATCTCGACGAAGCTGCCGCCCTCGGGCAGCAGGCGCAGCGAGGCGTCGACGAAGTCGTGTGCCAGGGAGTTGAGCACGACGTCCACGCCGCGACCTCCGGAGGAGGCCAGGAAGGTGTCGGCGAACTCCAGGTTCCGCGACGAGGCCAGGTGCGCGTCGTCGAGCCCGAGGGCGCGCAGGGTGGGCCACTTGGCCGGACTCGCGGTGCCGTAGATCTCGGCGCCGACGTGCTTGGCCAGTTGTACGGCGGCCATCCCGACGCCGCCGGCCGCGGCGTGGATCAGGATCCGTTGGCCCTTTTCGAGATTGGTCACGTGGAACAGGGCGTAGTAGGCGGTGAGATAGGCGCCCGGTACGGATGCCGCCTCGGTGTAGGTCCACCCGTCGGGGATGGGCATGAGCAGGCGGTGGTCCGCCACCGCGATGCGGCCGAAGGCGCCGGAGAAGATGCCCATCACCCGGTCGCCCGGGGCGAGTTCGGTGACGTCGTCGGCCACCTCCAGGACGGTTCCGGCGCCCTCGCCGCCGATTCCGGCGTCCAGTGCGGTGCGCTCGACCAGTCCCAGGGCGATCGTGACGTCGCGGAAGTTGAGGCCGGCGGCCTGCACGGCGATCCGGACCTGACCGCTCGTCAGCGGCGCCTCCACCTCGGGGCAGGGAATCCAGGTCAGGTTCTCCAACGTGCCCTTGGTGGGGATGCCCAGCCGAAACGCGCCGACCGCGGGCGGCTCGATCCGGTTGTCCGCGGGGGCGGCGGCGGTCAGGCGCGGCACCAGGTAGGCGTCGCCGCGCAGGGCCAGTTGCTCCTCGTCGAGGGTGAGCGCTTCGGGGATGCGGGGCCATGCGGCGGCCACGTCCTCGACGTCCACCAGTCGGAACCTGCCCGGGTGTTCGGTCTGGGCGGACCGGATCAGGCCCCAGACGGACGCGCCGGGCAGGCTGTCCACCCGCTCCCCGCCGCCGGTGTCCACGGCCAGCCGGGTGAGCACGACCAGCGTGGATTCGGTGAGCGTGTCCTCGGCGAGGAACCGTTGCACGCACTCCAGGACGCGGGTGTCCGTGTCGGCGACGGAGGCGAACAGGTCGGTCTCGGACGCGGCGACGTCGTCCGGGCACAGCACGATGTGTCGCGGCGCCTCCCCCGCGAGGAGTTCGTCGAGGCTCGCGTGGAACACGACGCCCTCGTCCGCCGGTTCGCCGAGTCGGGTGGGCGAGCCGAGCACGGCCCACCGCCCGGGGGGTGTCGCCGGCTCGACCGCGCGAACCGGGCGCCAGGCGAGTTCGTACAACGACCGCTCGCCGCGCGCCGCGCGCAGGTGTTCGGCGCTCGCCGGTCGGAACGTCAGCGCCCCGACGTGCGCGACCGGGCGGCCCCGCTCGTCGGCGATCGCCACCGACACGGCCCGGTCGCCGGCCGCCGGGTCGGCGGCCGGCGAGAGGCGGATCCGCACGGTCGAACCGCACTGCGCGAACCGCTCCACCCCGGACCACGAGAAGGGCATCCAGCCCTGGTCGGCGCCGATCTCGACGACCCCGCCGGCGACCACCGCGTGCAGCGCGGCATCCAACAGCGCCGGATGCAGGGCGAACCCGGCGGCCGAACCGTCGTCATCCGTCGGCAGCGTGGCCGTGGCGAACAGGTCGTCGCCGAGCCGCCACACCTCGCGCAGCCCGCGAAACACCGGCCCGTAGTCGAAGCCCGCGTCCGCGAAGGAGTCGTACAGGGCACCGATGTCGACCTGTTCCGCCCCGGCCGGCGGCCACGCGGCCGGCGCGGACGCGTGCTCGGCTCGCGCGCCGCCCGGTGCCAGGCTCCCCGTCGCGTGCCGGGTCCACCCGCCGGCGGCGCGGTCCTCGTCGTCGTCGGGGCCGGAGTACACGTCCAGCGTGCGGCGTCCGCTCTCGTCCGCCGCACCGACCACGACCCGGATTCGCACCTCGCCCGTGTCGGGGACGATCAGGGGTACCTCCAGGGAGAGTTCCCCGATCGTGGTGCATCCGACGAAGTCGCCCACCCACAGGGCCAGATCCAGGTACGCGGTCGCCGGTACCACGACCGCGCCGAACACCGCATGGTCGGCGAGCCATTCGTGGGTGCGCAGCGACCATCGGTCGGTGAACACCACCTCGTCGGTACCGGGGTGCTCCACCACCGCGCCGAGCAGTGGGTGTTCGGCGGCCGAGAGACCGGCGGAGGCCACGTCCGCGGTGCCGGTCCCGGCCCGGAAGTCCAGCCAGTAGCGCCGCCGTTGGAACGCGTACGTCGGCAGGTCCACCGGCCGCCGTGCGGCGCCGAGCAGGGCCGCCCAGTCCACGGCGCCGCCGCGGACGTGCAGTTGGGCCAGCGAGCCGATCAGGGTGGACACCGGCCCGCGGTTGCGCCGCGACGCCGACAGGGCCACCGCGTCGGTCACGCCGACGGCGGCGAACGCCTCCTTGGCGATGCTCGTGAGGGCCGAACCCGGGCCCATTTCGTAGAAGACGCTCGTGCCGGCCGCCCGGGCGTTCTCCACGGCGGTGAAGAAACGAACGGGTTCGCGGACGTGCCGTACCCAGTGCGCGACGGACGTCAGTTCCTCCACCGTGCTCTCGCGGCCCGTCCTGGTGGAGACGATCGGGATCGCCAGGCGTCCCGCCGGGAGTTCGCCGATCGACGCGGCGAACTCGTCCAGGATCGGATCCATCAGCGGCGAGTGGAACGCGTGGTCGACGTCGAGCAGTTTGGCCGAACCGCCCTCGGCGACCAGCCGGTCCCGCAGTTCGACGACCTGCTCGCGGGCGCCGGAGACCACCACCGACTCCGGGCCGTTGACGGCCGCGATGCCGAGGTGGTCGTATCCGTCGAGCAGCGCGTCCACGGCGTCCTCCGAGGCGCGTACCGCCAGCATGGCGCCGCGCTCGGTGACCGTCTGCATGAGCCGGCCGCGCGCGGCCACGAGCCTGGTCGCGCCGTCCAGGTCCAGAACGCCGGACACGTGCGCGGCGGCGATCTCGCCGACGGAGTGGCCGATCAGATGGTTCGGCTCCCCGCAGAACCCGGTCAGCAGCCGGTACAGCGCGACCTGGAGCGCGAACAGCGCGGGTTGCGCCACGTCGGTGCGCTGCGCTCGGGCCTCCTCGGGCGCCTCGGCGAGCAGCAGGGCCTTCAGCGCGAAGGGAAGGTGGGTGTCGAAGCGCGCGCAGACCTCGTCGAGGCTGCGTGCGAAGACCGGGAATGTGTCGTACAACTCCCGGGCCACACCGGCCCATGGAGAGCCCTGCCCCGGGAACATGAAGACCGTACCGCCGAGTTCACCGACTACGCTACGCACCAATCGCGCGGAATCGGCGCCCTCGCCCAGCGCCGTCAGACCGCTCAGCAACTCGTCCCGGTCCCGGCCCAGCACCACCGCGCGGTGCTCGAACCGTGACCGGCTCGCCACCAACGACCGGGCGATGTCCATGACATGCGCGTCCGGTTCGGCGTCCGCGAACTCGCGCAACCGCTCCGCCTGGGCCCGCAGCGCCGCCTCGGAGCGTGCGGACACCACCCACGGGATCACCTCGACGGGGTGATCCGCGCTCTCCGGCGCCCCCTCCTCGGACGCGACCTCCTCGGGCGCCTCCTCCAGGATCACGTGCGCATTGGTGCCGCTGGCCCCGAAGGCGGACACGGCCGCCCGCCGGGGTCGTCCGGGGGCGCTCGGCCAGGGCCTCGCCTCGGTGAGCAGTTCCACCGCCCCGGCCGACCAGTCCACGTGCGTCGACGGCCGATCCACGTGCAGTGTCCTGGGCATGAGCCCGTGCCGCATCGCCATGATCATCTTGATCATGCCGCCGACGCCCGCCGCCGCCTGCGTGTGGCTGATGTTCGACTTCAACGAGCCCAGCCACAACGGGTTCTCGGGGTCGCGGTCGCGGCCGTAGGTGGCCAGCAGTGCCTGTGCCTCGATCGGATCGCCCAGCGTGGTGCCGGTCCCGTGCGCCTCCATCACGTCCACGTCGCCCGCCTGCACCCGGGCGTTCGCCAACGCGGCTCGGATCACCCGCTGCTGGGCGGGACCGTTCGGCGCGGTCAGCCCGTTGGATGCACCGTCCTGGTTGATCGCCGAGCCCCGGATCACCGCCAGGATCCGCCGCCCGTTGCGTCGCGCGTCGGACAGCCGCTCCAACACCAGCACCCCGACGCCCTCGGCGAATCCGGTGCCGTCGGCGGCGTCCGCGAACGCCTTGCATCGGCCGTCCACGGCCAGTCCGCGCTGGCGCGCCATCTCCCGGAACACCTGTGTGGTCCCCATCACGGTGACGCCCCCGGCCAGGGCCAGCCCGCACTCGCCCTGCCGCAGCGACTGCACCGCCTGGTGCACCGCCACCAGGGACGACGAGCACGCGGTGTCGGTGGATATCGCCGGACCCTCCAGGCCCAGCGCGTACGCCACCCGCCCGGACGCCACGCTCAGCAGCGAACCGGTCTGCCCGTAGCCGGAGATGACCTCGGGGGTGGAGAAGTGGTTGCCGTAGCCGAAGTAGGCCAGACCGGCGAACACGCCGGTGGCGCTGCCGCGCAGGGTGTGCGGGTCGATGCCGGCCCGTTCCAGCGACTCCCACGCGGACTCCAGCAACAACCGGTGCTGCGGGTCGGCGGCCAACGCCTCGCGCGGGTTGATCCCGAAAAACTCCGCGTCGAAGTCGCCCGCGTCGTACAGGAATCCGCCCGCGCGCGTGTTGCAGGTGTTCGGCCGGTCCGGATCCGGGTCGTAGAGCCGGTCCAGGTCCCAGTGGCGGTCGTCGGGAAAGTCCGACACCGCGTCCCGACCCTCCCGCACCAGGTCCCACAACGTCTCGGGCGAGTTCACCCCGCCCGGGTAGCGGCAGGCGATGCCCACGACGGCGACGGGCTCGGCGGCGGCCTCCGTCAGCTCGTTCAGACGCCGACGGGTGTCGAGCAGTTCGATCGACGTCCGCTTGAGGTAGTCGAGCACATCGGCGTTGTTGTCGTTTGTCATCGCTCTCCCCTAGCCGAGCTCTTTGTCCAGCAGCGAAAGCAGTTCGCCGGCCGATGCCGCACTGATCCGGTCGGCGATCCCGACCGGCGCTCCGTCGCCGGCCAGGGCCCGTGCGCGGCCCTGCAGTTCGCCGAGCAGCGTGGTGATGGTGGCCTTGTCCGCCGCGGCGAGGTCGCGGAACGTGTCCTCCAGCCGGGCGCCCAATCCCTCGATTTCCTGGGTCAGGCGATCGGTCGGGGACAGCGGGTCGGCGACGGAGTCGGGGTTGATGCCCGCGTACAGGAATCCCGCGAGGGCGGCCGGGTTCGGGTAGTCGAACGCGAGCGTGGCGGACAACTTCAGCCCGGTCACCGCCGTCAGCCTGTTCCGCAACTCCAGCGCCATGAGCGAGTCGACCCCGAGGTCCTTGAACGCCGAGGCGGGGCCGACCCGCGCGGTGTCGGCGAGGCCGAGCACACTCGCGGTCTGCGTGCGCACGGCGTCGAGCAGCAGCGCCTGCGCGTCGGCCGCGGGCAGCGAGGCGATCCGCTGCGCGAGTGCGATGTCGGCGGTCTCCGCAGCGACAGGGCTCGAACCACCGGGACCGGCGGGCGCCGCGACCAGCGCGCGCAGGAGCGGCGACAACACCTGCCCGGCACTCGGCGCGCCCGGCGCCGGCAGGCCCAGCCGCACCGGCACCAGCACCGGCTCGTCCCGTGCGATCGCGGCGTCGAACAGCGCCAGTCCCTCGTGTGTGGCCATCGGCCGCACCCCCTGTCGGCGCAGGCGCGCGATGTCCGACTCGCCGATGTCCGCTCCCGCCTCGGTGCGTTGCGCCCAGTAGCCCCAGCACAGCGACCCGGCCGCGAGCCCCTGGGCCCGACGGGCCTCGGCCAGGCCGTTCAGGAACGCGTTCGCCGCCGCGTAGTTGGCCTGCCCCGCCGTACCGAGCACGCCCGCGATCGAGGAGAACAAGACGAACGCGGACAGGTCCAGGTGCCTGGTGAGTTCATGCAGATACCAGGCGCCGCGCACCTTCGGTGCGAGGACCGTGTCCACCCGCTCCTCGGTCAGTGTCTCGACGACCCCGTCGGCAAGCACGGCCGCGCAGTGGATCACCGCCGTCAACGGGTGCTCCGCCGGCACGCCGGCGATCAGCGCCGCGACGGATTCGCGGCTCGTGACGTCGCAGGCGACGATCTCGACCTCGGCTCCCGCCTCGATCAACTCCTGCCGCAGTGCGGCAGCGGCCGGAGCCGTCGGCCCGCGCCTGCCGGCCAGCAACAACCGGCGCACCCCGTGCCGCTGCACGAGGTGCCGGGCCAATGTCGCGCCCAGGCCGCCGACCCCGCCCGTGATCAGCACCGTCCCGGAGCCCAGGCCGCGGGCCCGGTGCTCGGTGGAAAGGGCCGGCACGTGGGCCAGTTGCGGGGTGGTCACCACGCCCGCCCGGATCCTGAGCTGGGCTTCCCCGGTCTCGGCCACCGTCGGCACGCGCGCCCACGAGTCGGGGCGGTCGTCCGTGTCCACGAGTGTGAAGCGGCCCGGGTTCTCGGTCTGCGCGGTGCGTACGAATCCCCAGATCGCGGCCGCGACGGGGTCGGTGTGGTCGGCCGGGCCGTCGGCGAGCGCATCCCGCGTCACGATGACCAACCGCGAGTCGGCGAACCGGTCCTCGGCGAGCCAGCGTTGGGTCCACCGCAGCACTCGGTGCAGGTTGCGCTCGACCAGGGCAGGGGTGTTGCCGACGCCCGCGTCGGTACGCTCGATGGTGGTCACCACGATCGGGGGAATCGGTCCTTCGGAGGCGGCGAGTTCGTCGAGGTCGGCGACGAGGGACCCGCGCGCCCCAAGGGACGCGGTGAGTTCGTCGGGCGGCCCCGCCACGGCGAACCGGCCCGCGGCCGGCCCGGACGGGGCCGTGAGCGGGACCCAGTCCACCCGGAACAGCGAGTCGCTTCGGTCGAAGCCCAGTTCGGTCAGTTCCGCGACGTCGACGGGTCGCAGCGTCAGCGACTCGACACCGCCGACGGGGGCTCCGTGGCGGTCCGCGACGGCCACGGACCGGGCGCCCTCGCCGGTGGGTGCCAGCCGTACGCGCAGCACGGTGGGCGCGGCGGAGGTCAGCCGGATGCCCGTCCAGCGATGCGGCAGCCGGCCCTCGTCGCCGTCTCCCGGGCCGATCGGCAGCAGCGCGGCATGCAGCAGCGCCGGGTGGATCCGGAACCGGCCCCGGTCCGCACCGTCGGCTGCGGGCAACTCGACTTCGGCGAAGAGGACTTCACCACTGCGCCAGACCCGCTTCAGGCCGCGGTACAGCGGCCCGTGGTCGAACCCGAGCGCGGCCGATCCGGCGTACGCGTCCTCGACGGGCACCTCGACCGCGCCCGGCGGCGGCCACGCCGCGAGGTCGGGCTCGCGCCGGCCGGCTCCGGTGTCGCCTCCGACGGACCCGACGGCGTTGCGTGTCCACTCGGGCTCGCCCGGGCCCTTGGAGTGCACGGCGAGCATGCGCTTGCCGTCGATCACCACGCGGATCTCCCGCTCGGCCGTGCGGGACAACACCAGCGGTGTCTCCAGGGTGAGTTCGTCGACGACGTCGCAACCCACCTTGTGCGCCGCCCACGCCGCCAATTCGACCAGCGCCGTTCCCGGCACCAGTACCGCGCCGTGCACCACGTGGTCGGCCAGCCACGGCCGGCGACGCACGGACAACCGCCCGCTGCCCACCAGTCCGCCGCGTTCGCCGTCGTCGGGCAGGTCGATCACGGCGTCGAGCAGGGGGTGGTCCGAGCTGCTCGCGGAGGCACCCTCCACGGGCAGGTCCAGCCAGTAGCGCTCCCGTTGGAAGGCGTACGTGGGCAACTCGACCGCAGGCCCGTCGCCGCCCGGGAACACCGCCTCCCACGACACCGGAACGCCCGCCACGAACGCCTCGGCCATCGACCGGTACAACCGGGCCGGGCCTCCGTCGCCGCGGCGCAGCGAGCCCACCACCACCCCGCCGGCGCCGGGGGTGTTGTCGAGCATGTCGCGGATGTTGATCGTGAGCAGCGGGTGCGGACTCATCTCGATGAACGCGCCGTGCTCGGTGTCGAGGAGGCTGCGCATGGCGGCCTCGAACTGCACCGGCTCGCGCATGTTGCGGAACCAGTAGGCGCCGTCCAGTCCCGCCGTGTCGAGCGGCCCACCCGTGACCGTCGAGTGGAAGGCCACCGGCGAGGACACGGAGGTGACCCGGCCCAGGAGGTCCCGTAGCGGCCCCTCGAACCGGTCCACCAGGGGCGAGTGCCCGGGTACGCTCGCCGGGATCCACCGGGCGCGGGCGCCCTCGGCCTCGCAGAGCGCGACCACCTCCCGGACCGCCGCGGCCTCGCCCGCGATGGTGGTCGAGTAGGGGCCGTTGATGCCGGCGATCACCACTCCGGGGCCGACCCGCTCCAGCATTTCCCGGACCCGCTGTTCGGGCAGCACGATCCCGGCCATGCCGCCGTCCTGGTCGGCGGTGGCCAGCAGTTGCGAGCGCAAGGCCACGATCCTGGCCGCCTCCCGGAGGGTCAGCGCGCCGGCCGCGCAGGCGGCGGCGATCTCGCCCTGGGAGTGCCCGATCACCGCGTCGGGAATCACCCCGAAGGAACGCCACACCCGCGCCAGCGACACCATCACCGCGAACAACACGGGTTGCACGACCTCGATGCGCTCCAGGTCCGCGCCTTCCGGCTCGCCGCGCACGGTGTCGATCAGCGACCAGGGCACCCACGGCGCGAGGGCCTGGGCACACTCGTTCATCCGCTCGGCGAAGACCGGGGAGGTGTCGAGGAGTTCCCGGCCCATGCCGACCCACTGGGAGCCCTGGCCGGGGAAGACGAACACCGTCTTGCCGAGGGGCTCGACGGTGCCGGAGACCACGCCGGGCGGATTCCTGGTCGTACCGACGTCGGTGCCCAGGCGGGCGAGAAGTTCGTCGCGGTCGGCGCCGATCACCACCCGGCGGTGCTCGAACAACGACCGTGTCGTCACCAGCGCACGGCCCGCGGCCGCGAGCGGCAGGTCGGGGTCGGCGGCCAGGCGGTCCCGCAACCGCAGCGTCTGCTCCCGCAGTGCCTCGGCCGAGCGTGCCGACACCACCCACGGCACCGCCCCGGGACGCGGTTCCTGAACCGGCGCGGTCGCCGGCTCCGCCGCCTCGGGTGCCTCGGACTCCTCGGGTGCCTCTTCGAGCACGACGTGCGCGTTCGTACCGCTGATCCCGAAGGACGACACGCCGGCGCGCCGGGGCCGTCCGGGCGTGGCGGGCCATTCCCGAGCCTCGGTCAACAGTTCCACCGCGCCGGACGACCAGTCGACGTGCGGGGTCGGCCGGTCCACGTGCAGCGTCTTCGGCAACACCCCGTGGCGCATTGCCATGATCATCTTGATCATGCCGCCGACGCCCGCCGCGGCCTGCGTGTGGCCGATGTTCGACTTGAGCGAGCCGAGCCACAGCGGGCCGGCGGCGCCGCGGCCCTGTCCGTAGGTGGCGAGCAGCGCCTCCGCCTCGATGGGGTCGCCCAACCGGGTGCCGGTTCCGTGCGCCTCCACCGCGTCCACGTCGGCGGGCGAGAGCCCGGCGTCGGCCACGGCGGCGCGGATGACCCGTCGCTGCGCCAGTTCGTTCGGCGCGGTCAGCCCGTTGGAGGCCCCGTCCTGATTGATCGCCGAGCCCCGGATCACCGCCAGGACGCGCCGGCCGTTGCGCCGCGCGTCCGCCAGCCGCTCCAGGACGAGCACGCCCGCACCCTCGCCCCAGCCGGTGCCGTCGGCCGTCTCGGCGAAGGACTTGCACCGCCCGTCGGCGGCCAGGCCGCGCTGCCGGGCTGCCTCCACCAACATCCCGGGGCTCGGCAGCGCCGACACCCCGCCGGCAAGTGCCAACGTGCACTCCCCCGCGCGCAGGGACCGCACGGCCTGGTGCACGGCGACGAGCGACGCCGAGCACGCGGTGTCGATCGAGATCGCCGGCCCCTCCAGGCCCAGTACGTACGCCACCCGGCCCGAGGCCACACTGGTGTACGTCCCGGTCATCGAGTGGCCCTCCACCTCGGCGGCGGCCCCGCCGCCCATCCGCGGGCCGTAGTCGACCGCGTAGATCCCGGTGAACACCCCGGTCGCCGAACCGCGCAGGCGCACCGGGTCGATCCCGGCCCGCTCCAGCGCCTCCCATGACGTCTCCAGGATCACCCGCTGCTGCGGATCCATCGCCGGCGCCTCGCGGGGGCTGATCCCGAAGAACGCCGCGTCGAACTCGGCGAGATCGGGGAGGAATCCGCCCGAGCGGGTGTACGTCCTGCCCTGCGCCGCCGGGTCCGGGTCGTACAGCGCCTCCAGGTCCCAGCCGCGGTCCGTCGGGAAGTCGCCCACCGCGTCGACCCCGCCGGAGACCACGTCCCACAACCCTTCGGGGGAGTTCGCCCCTCCCGGGAAACGACACCCCATGCCCACCACCGCGACCGGCTCGCGAGCGGACTCCTCCAACGCGCGCACCCGCTCACGCAACTCCTGCGCGTCGCCGACGGCACGGCGCAGGTAGGACCGGAGCTTGTCGACTTCCTCCACGGGAACTCCCCCAACGGTTACTCGGACGAACGGGTGGCGCTACACGTATCCGCGGTCGATCAATGCGTACAATTCGTCGTCGCTGCGGCTCTCCGAAGGTGTCTCCGGCACCGGGGTCGGGGCCGCCGCCGAGGTCGGCGTCGGCAGCGATTCCGGTGCCGTTTCCGGGACTTCGGGGGCCGTCGGTCCGAGCAGGGTAAAGATGTGCCGGGCGAGCGCCTGTGGGGTCGGGTAGGTGAACGCGACGGTGGCGGGCAGTCGTACACCGGCCGCCGTCGTGAGCCGGTTGCGCAGCCGTACCGCCATCGAGGACTCGAAGCCCAGGGCCTTGAAGGTCTCGGTCGACCTCGCGGCGAGTTCGGCGCCGGTGACGGGCGCGTCGGGCGTGCTCAGCAGCGCGGCCGTCTCGGCGCACACGAGTTTGCGCACTGCGGATTCCGAATCGAGCTCCCCTGTACGGGGGTTCGCATGCGCCGGGGTGGTGTCGGCGGGTGGTGTCAGCCAGTACCGCCGCCGCTGGAACGGGTAGGTCGGCAAAGCGATCCGGCGCGGCCGGGCCGCGGCGAAGCAGGCCGTCCAGTCCACCGGCACGCCGCGCACGTACAGTTCGGCCGACGCCGCCAGGACCCGGCCCATGCCCCCGTCGTCCCGGTGCAGGGTGCCCGACAACACCGGCGAGGCGGCCAGCGCGTCGGCGGTCTCGGCCATCGCCACCGCGAGTACCGGATGCGGGCTGACCTCCACGAACACGCTGCCGCGCACGCGCATCAGGTCTTCGATCACCTCGCCGAATCGCACCTTCGAGCGCAGGTTGTCGTACCAGTACGCGCCGTCCAGCCCGCGGGTGTCGAGCGGGCCGCCGGTGACCGTGGAGTGGAACGCCGCGGCCGACGCCCTGGGCGTGATGCCCTCGGCGGCGGCGAGCACGCGGTCCCGGATACGTTCGACCTGGTGCGAGTGCGACGCGTATTCGATCCTGACCCGGCGTACCCGGACACCGTCGCCGGCCGCCATCGCGGCGAACTCCGCCAGTGCCTCCAGGTCGCCGGAGATCACCACCGAGCCCGGCCCGTTGACCGCGCCCACGCACAACCGCCCGGCCCACGGCCGCAACCGCTCCTCGACCCAGTCCAGGGGCGCGAACACCGCGTTCAGTCCGCCCAGTCCGGCCAGTTCGGTCAGTGCCGTGCTGCGCAGCGCGACCACGCGGGCCGCGTCGTCGAGGGAGAGCGCGCCCGACGCGCAGGCCGCGGCGATCTCCCCCTGGGAGTGCCCCACCACCACGTCGGGGACCACGCCCAGCGAGCGCCAGACCCGGGCCAGGGACACCATCATCGCGAACAGCGCGGGCTGCACCACGTCGTCGCCGCGCTCCAACAGCGCCGCCGAGTCCATCCCCGTGACCACGTCCGGCAACGACCAGTCCAGCCACGGTTCCAGGGCCCGCGCGCACTCGTCGATCGAGCGGGCGAAAACCTCCGACTCCGCGTACAACCGCCTGCCCATACCCGCCCACTGCGACCCCTGGCCGGGGAAGACGAAGACGATCGGGCCGGGCGGGTTCACCGCGACCCCGCGCAGCACACGGGCCGAATCGCCGCCCCTCGCAAGGAGATCGAGCCCGGTCAGGGCCTCCTCGCGGCCGGCGCCCAGGACCACCGCCCGGTGGGCGAAGGACGCTCGGGTGGAGACCAGCGAGTGGCCCACGTCGGCCGCCGACGGTGTCGCGTCCGCGCTCAGCCGGTCCCGCAGCCGTGCCGCCTGCTCGCGCAGGGCGGGCTCGGTGCGCGCCGACAGCACCCAGGGCATCGTCCCCGCGTCGACGACCCCGGGGCGATCCTGCTCCTCCGGTGCCTGTTCGAGGATCACGTGCGCGTTCGTCCCGCCCAGGCCGAACGCCGACACCCCCGCTCGTCGCGGCCGGTCGGCCGGGCTCGGCCAGGGCCGGGCGGCGTCCGGGACGTCGAAGTGCTCGTGGAAGTTCGTGATGGCGGGGTTGGGCGTCCGGAAGTTCGGGTGTGGCACCAATCGCGCACGGTCCAGGCACAGTGCGGCCTTGACGAAACCGACGATGCCGGCGGCCGGTTCCAGGTGCCCGACGTTGGCCTTGGCCGAGCCGATCACCAGGGGGCGATCCCGCCCGGTCGCCCGGAACACCTCGCGCAGCCCGGCCGCCTCGGCCGGATCGCCGACGCGCGTCCCGGTGCCGTGCGCCTCGACGTAGTCGACGGTGTCGAACGGCACGCCGGACCGCTCCAGCGCGGTGCGGATCGCCGCCGCCTGCCCGGCCGGGCTGGGATCGGGCATCCGGCTGGTCGCACCGCCGCTGCCCACCCCCCAGCCGCGCACCACCGCGTAGATGTGATCGCCGTCGGCCACGGCCAGGTCGAGCCGCTTGAGCAGGACGAAGGCCCCGCCCTCGCCCCGGACGAAGCCACCGGCGCGTTCGTCGAAGGGGAAGCAGCGGCCCTCGGGCGACAACGCGCCCAGGTTCGCCAGGCCCAGGCCCGCCTCCGGGTCGGCGATCAGGTGTACACCGCCCGCGAGCGCCAGATCGACCGCGCCGGCGCGGATCCGGTCGCACGCGAGGGCCAACGACACGAGGGAGGAGGACTGGCCCGAGTCCGCGCACAGGCTCATCCCGCGCACGTCGAACAGGGTCGAGATCCGGTTCGCGATCCACGCGCCGCCGGTCCCGAGCGCGGCGTAGTGGTCGTCCCGGTCCCCGCCGGACAGCTTGCGCAGCACCTCGTAGCCGGAGGGCGCGCTGCCGACCACGACGTCGATCTCCCGGCCGGCCAGCGCGGCCGCCGGCATCCGGGCGTCCTCGACGGCCTCCCAGGCCAGTTCCAGGCCGAGCCGCTGCACGGGGTCCATCGCGGTGGCCTCCGCCGCGTCCGTGCCGAAGAACTCCGCGTCGAACCCGTCGATGGCATCGAGGAAGGAACCCGCGTTCACCGTGGCGGCGTCCGGGTGGGTCGAGCGCCGCACGTCGGCGGCCCGCCGCTCTGGGAAGGTCCCGATGGTGGACCCGCCGTCGACCAGCAGGCGCCAGAACTCCTCCGGACCGCGCACCCCGGGGAAGCGGCACGACATCCCGACGACGGCAATATCGGTGGCTGCGCCACTCATACGAATTCCTTCCGATTCCCTCGCCGGCCGGCGCCCGCGGGCCGCCCCGCCTTCACCGCCGTTTGCCGTCACCGCCGTCACCGCCGGGTGGTCAGCAGCTTCAGCAGCTCGTCCGGCGCGTTCATGAAGTCGTGGTGGCCGCCTTCGACGACCCGGATCTCGACCGAATCCGCGTACCGACGCCATCCCTCCAGTTGGTCCGGCGTCACATCGGGGTCGTCGCGCCAGTGCAGGACGACGATGGGACAGCCCAGCCGAACCGGTTCGACCCTGCGGTAGGCGCGCGCGGCTGCGAGGTCGTCGAGCAGCACGCTCATCCCCACCTCGACCATGTCCGGGCGCGGCTCGATGCCCCGCCCGCGCACCACCGACACCAATTCGGCGCGCAGTTCGGCCTCGGTCATGGTGAGCATGCGATCGCTCGCGGCGTCGTGCGGCGCGGGTTGGCCGGACACGAACAGGCAGTCCGGCCCCGGCAGATCCAGTTCGGCGAGCCGGACCACGGTCTCGAACGCGGGCAGCGCGCCCGCGCAGTGCCCGAAGAATGCGAACGGCCGGTCCAGGCGCGCCGCCAGCGGTTCCACCAGGGCGGCGGCCAGATCCTCGTAGGTGCCGTAGTGCGGTTCGGCCAGCCGGCTCTCCCGGCCGGGGAACTGCACGGGGCAGACCTCGACGTCGTCGATCGTGGCCGGCCAGGCGCTGAACGCGGAGGCGCCGGAGCCGGAGTAGGGGAAGCAGAACAGCCGGGCCGGGTGGTCGCCGGCCGGTGGCCGGACGAACCACGGCGACGAGGCGGGGGCGCTGCCGGATGTCATGGCGTCGTTCGTTTCTGGGCGACGATGGGGAGGTGGGTCATCCCGGCGATGAAGTACGACCGCAGGTGTTGCGGCTCGCCGTCGAGTTCGATCGAGCCGAAGCGGCCGAGCAGTTCCTCGAAGAAGATGCGCAGCGTCTGCCGGGCCAGCGGGCCGCCGATGCAGTAGTGCGGCCCGAACCCGAACGCGACATGGCGGTTCTCGCGCCGGGTGACGTCGAATTGGTGCGGGTCGGTGAACTGCGACTCGTCCCGGTTGGCCGAGCCGATCCACGCGACGACCGCGCCGCGGGCGGGGATCGTACCGCCGCCGATCTCGGTGTCGTCGACCGCGTAGCGCATGAAGTTGCACGCGGCCGAGGTCCAGCGCAGTCCCTCCTCGACCAGGGACGGCACGAGCGAGGGGTCGGCCTGGACCTTGGCGAACTGCTCGGGCCGCTCGATCAGCGCGTGCACCGTGCCCGAAACGGTGTGCGGCGTGGTCACGTTGGCGCCGAGCAGGATGCTGTAGCCGTCGAGCGCGATCTCCTCGTCGGTCAGCGGCGCGTCGCCCGCTCGCACGGTCATGAGGTGGTCGAGCAGGCTGCCGTCCTCGCCTCCGGCGGCCCGCCGCCGTTTGACCCATTCGGTGACATAGGTGACGAGTTCGTGGTGGGAGATGGCCAGCGTCGCGGCCTCGCTGCCGTGCTTGAAGTGCGGGTCCGAGGGCGCGGTGACCATCGCGGTCAGCTGTACCAGCTCGTCCCAGTCCCGCTCGGGGATCCCGAGCAGCGGTCCCGCGACGATCATCGGAAGCCGGTGCGCCTTTTCGGCGAGGTCGAACGTGCCGCCGTCGAGGGCCGGTTCGAGAAAGCGCACGATCGCCTCCCGGATCCGGTCCTGCCACGAGGCCACCGCGCGCGCGGTGAGCCGCGCGCCGATCGCCCGGCGCACCTGGGTGTGCCGCGGCGGGTCGGTGGAGGTCATCAGCTTGCCCGCCGCGACGTCGTCCTCCCCGAGATGGGTGACCACCGTGCCGCGCTCGGAGGTGAACCTGCGGTGGTCGCCGAGTACGGCGCAGACGTCGTCGTAGCGGGTCACCGACCAGAACTCGCGGCCATCCGGCAGGACTTGGTGGTGCAGTGGGGCCTCGGCGCGCATCACGTCCCAGATCGGGTGCGGATCGCCCGAGGTGTACAGGTCCAGGTCGAACAGGTCGACACGGTCGAGATCGATCTCGCGTGCGGCACCCGGCGTCAACCTCACGTTCGCGCCCTTTCCTGTTCGATCAGTTCGGCGACCCGGGCCGGCGTCTGGGCCAGGTAGAACCCGCGCACGGACAGGGCGACGCCGTAGTCCTGGGCCACCCGATCGATGATCTTGATCCCGATCAGCGAATTGCCGCCGATCGCGAAGAAGTCGTCGTCCGGCCCGACCTCGCGCCCCGGGAGGAATTCCCCCCACAGCGCCGCAATTTCCGGTACGAGGGCGGTCGGCGCACCCGTCGGCGCCGCCTGCCCCTCCGATGTCTCGTCCTGTTCGCCTCGTTCGTGGATACGCGGCAACGATTCCATGGCCGGCCTCTCCTTCCTTCGCCGAACGGATCGGGAATGCGCCGGCGAACCGGCATGACAACGCCATCCGCAGGCGTTGTGCCCGCTGTTCGATGATTGGTTCGTGCCGGGGGCTCCGGGACCCCGAGGTGAAAGCGACCGCCTGTGCACGCCGACCGAAGAGCGTTACGGTGGGCGGCTGTCGGGGCAAACTCGCGTCGCCAACATAAATCGCCGGGGAAACCCGGTGCAAGGGACGGTGGTCCGCGCACACCGACGGACGCCGATGTCCCGCCGACAGGACAGTAATACGACACCGGCCGGCCAGGGACGCCACGGCCTCGACGAATGCCGTGGATCGCCCGGGCATTGATTCCGGCGCCGTCCGGTTTTTCGGCGGCAGCTGCCCATCGCCTCGAAATCGGTACCGAATTCCCGCGCGGTATCGACACGCGGACGCGCCATATCGCGATCGAGGTCCGTCAAGGTTTCGGGGTCCGGTCGGACGGTCCGAACAACCGTGGCAAAATCGGTGGGTGCAGATCGGGATGCTGGGTCCTTTCGAGGTTCGCACGGACGCCGGCGGTACGGCCGACGTGCCGGGCGCGCGGCTGCGCGCATTGCTGATCGCCCTCGCACTGAGAGCGGGCCACCCGGTTCCCAAGGCCGTGCTCGTGGACTGGATCTGGGGCGAACACCCGCCCGTCGACGCGACGAACGCACTGCAACGCCTGGTGTCCCGGCTGCGCAAGGTGCTGCCCGACGGGGTGATCGAGGGCCGGCCGGACGGTTACCGGCTGATCGTGGAACCCGACGCCGTCGACGCGGTGCGGTTCGAACGCCTCGTGGCCGCGGGCCGCCTGCGCACCGAGGACGCCTCCCGACGGGTGCGCCTGCTGCGCGAAGCCCTCGACCTGTGGCGGGGTGCGGCCATGCAGGACGTCGGTCTGGCGGACAGCGCCGCGTTCGACGCCGCGATCGTGCGCCTGGAAGGCTTACGCCTGACCGCCACCGAGGAGCGGTTCGACGCGGAGGTCACCCTCGGGCGCGGCGCCGAAGTGGTCACGGAGCTGACCGACCTGGTGGCCACACATCCGATGCGGGAACGGTTCGCCACCGCGCTGATGCGCGCCCTGGTCGCGACCGGTCGCGACAGCGACGCGCTGCTGGTGTATCAGCGCACCAGGGAGGCCCTGGCCGACGCGCTGGGCGTGGACCCATCGCCGGAGCTGGCCGCGTTGCATGGCGCGCTGCTGCGGGGCGAGTTGGGCCGACGGGAGGAGAACCGCAGGAGCAACCTGCGCGCCGAGCTGACGACCTTCGTCGGGCGCGACGCCGACACCGCCGCGGTTCGCGAACTCGTCGCCGAGCACCGGCTCACCACGGTGATCGGGCCGGCGGGGGCGGGCAAGACCAGGTTGGCCACGGAGACCGCCCGCACCCTGCTCGACGACCTGCCGGACGGGGCCTGGCTGGTGGAACTGGCCGCCATCGGCACCGACGGCGACGTGGCCCGCGCCACCCTCTCCGGCCTCGGTCTGCGTGACGCGCTGCTCGGCGCGGCGCCGAGCGTGGAGCCGACGGACCGGCTGATCGCCGCGATCCGCGAGCGGGAGGCGCTGCTGATCCTGGACAACTGCGAGCACGTGATCGAGTCCGCGGCGGTGTTCGCCCACCGGGTGCTCGGGGAGTGCCGGCGGCTGCGGATCCTGGCCACGAGCCGGGAGCCGCTCGGCATCACCGGGGAGGCGCTGTGGCTGGTCGAGCCGCTGGCCCTGCCGGACGCGGACGCGAGCCCCGACGAGATCGAGGCCGCGCCCGCCGTCCGGCTGCTGCGCGACCGAGCCGGGGCGGTGCGCCGGGACCTGTGGGTCGAGGCCCCCGCGCCGGAGACGATGGCGCGCGTGTGCCGGGCGTTGGACGGGATGCCGCTGGCGATCGAACTGGCCGCGGCCCGGTTGCGCACCATGTCCATCTATCAGCTCGCCAACCGACTCGACGACCGGTTCCGTCTGCTGACCAGTGGCAGCCGGACCGCACTGCCTCGACACCGGACACTGCGCGCGGCCGTCGACTGGAGCTGGGAACTGCTCACCCACGTCGAGCGAGTGGTCCTGCGTCGGCTCTCGGTGTTCGCCGGTGGGGCAAGCCTGGAGGCGGCCGAACGGGTCTGCGCCGGCGACGCGGTCGAGCCGGAGCAGGTCCTCGAACTGCTCACCGCGCTGACCGAGAAGTCGCTGCTGCTCGCCGAGGGCGACCGCACCCAGCGTTACCGCATGATCGGCACGATCAAGGAGTATTCCCGGCACCGGCTCGCCGAGGCGGGGGAATCGGACCGGGCGCGCCACGCGCACCTGGCCTGGTTCACCGAACTCGCCGAGACCGCGGAGCCGCATCTGCGCCGCGCCGAACAGTTGGAATGGCTCGCCACGCTGGAGACCGAGCACGACAACATCAGCGCGGCGATGCGTGGCGCACTGGCGGCAGGCGAGGCGCAGGCGGCGATGCGGCTGGCCGCGGGCACGGGTTGGTACTGGTGGCTCAGCGGCCACCGGACCGAGGGCATCGAGCTGATCATCGCGGCCACCCGCACGCCGGGCGAGGTGACCGACGAGACCCGGGCCATGGTGTATGCGCTGGTCGTGCTGTTCGTCAGTTCCGGGCGCGGCGACGAGCACCAGGCGGCGGTGTGGATCCGCGAGGCACACCGGTTCAGCCTGCGCAGCCGACGCCGCTACCCGCTGCTCGGACTCGTCGCCGCGCTGGAGCGCCTGTTGCAGGCGCCCGACGCGTTCCTGCCCGCGTTCGAGCCGCTGCTCGACAACGAGGACCCGTGGGTACGCGCGCTTGCCCGGCTGCACCTGGGCAAGATGCGGATCATGCTCGGCCAGGGCGGGCGGGACGCGGACGCGTATCTGGAGATGGCGCTGGCCGAATTCCGGGAGATCGGCGAGCGGTTCGGGATCTCGTTCGCCCTGACGGAGTTGGCGGATCGCATCGCCGTGCGCGGCGAGTTCGCCGGCGCGTGCGAGCACTACGAACAGGCGATCGCGGTGGTCACCGAGGTGGGTGCCCTGGAGGACGTGATCCGGATGCGCTCGCGGCAGGCGCAGTTGTACTGGTTGCTGGGCGACGAGGAGGCCGGCGCGGCCGCCCTGGCCGAGGCGGAGCGGCACGCGAAGCGGGTCACCTGGCCGGACGCGCTGGCCGAGTTGGCCTTCGCGCGTGCGGAACTCGCCCGGTGGAGCGGCGATACCGGGGAAGCGCGTCGGCAACTCGGCGTCGCGACGGCCATGTTGGGCGAGGAGGCGCAGCAGGCGAACGTGCGGGCGGCCACGCACGACCTGCTCGGCTATCTCGCCGAGGACGTGGGCGAGGCGCGGGAGCACCGGGCGGCGGCCTGCCGGGCGGCGACCGAGGCGGGTCACGCGCCGGTGATCGCGCAGGTGCTCGTCGGGGTCGCGGATCTGGCGCTGCGTCGCGACGATCCCGTGCAGGCCGCGCGGTTGCTCGCGGCGAGCGCGGACGTACGCGGGTTGCCGGACCGCTCCCATCCGGACGCGGCGCGGATCGAGCAGAACGCGCGACGCCGCCTCGGCGACGGGGGTTTCGCCGAGGCGGCTCGAGAAGGGACTCAAATGCACTGGTCCCGGCTTGTCGCGGTCACGCTCGCTTCTTGAAGGTGGACACCGCCCACACGTATCCCACGAGAGCGAGCCCGATGCACCAGGCGATGCCCGCGAGCGCGTCGCCGGTCGAGGGGTCGCCCGCCAACAGCCCGCGCAGCGTCTCGATGATCGGGGTGAAGGGCTGGTATTCGGCGAACTGGCGCACTCCGGCGCCCATCGTGTCCGCGGGCACGATGGCGCTGCTCAGGAACGGGAGCATGATCAGCGGCACGGTGGCCAGGCCCGCCGATTCCGCCGACTTCGCGGCCAGCCCCAACGCCACGGTGAGCCAGCTGGCCGCGACGGTGAGCAGGACGACGAAGCCGAGCACGCCGAGCCAGTCGAGGGCGCTCGCGTCCGGGTCGAACCCCATCGCGAAGGCCACCGCGATGATCGCCGTGCAGGCCACCAGACAGCGCACCGTGGTGACGATGACCTGTCCGGTCAGCACGGCGCCGCGGGAGATGTCCATCGCCTTGAAGCGGTTGATGATGCCCTTGGTCATGTCGTCGTTGACGGCCGTCGCGGTGGACCCGAGCCCGTAGCTGACGGCCATCACGAGCATGCCCGGCGTCGCGTAGTCGATGTAGCTCTCGCCGACCTCGAAGGCACCGCCGAGCACCTTGACGAACATCAGCAGCAGCACGATGGGGAACAGGATCGCGTTGAACAGCACGAGGGGGTTGCGCATGGTGTGCTTGAGGTTGCGGCGCAACATGATCGTCGAGTCGGCCCACGCCGTGGCGACATTGCTCACGACGCGACCGCCTCCTCGCTCGGGTGCCCGGTCAGGGCGAGGAAGACGTCGTCGAGGTCCGGGGTGTGCACGGAGAACTCCTGTGCGTTGATCGAGTACTCGTCGAGCCGGTCCAGCAGGGCCCGCAGCGACTTCGACTGGCCGTCGCTGGGCACCCGCAGGAGCAGTTCCTGGTCGTCTCTCGTGCCGCCGCGCAACACGCGTGCCGCCGCGTCGAGTTCGTCGAGGTCGGTGAAGCGGAGCCGGACGTGGGTGCCGGGGACCTGACGCTTGAGTTCGTCGGGGGTGCCCTCGGCGACCAACCTGCCCTGATCCAGGACCACGACCTGATCGGAGAGGTGGTCGGCTTCGTCGAGGTATTGGGTGGTGAGGAAAATGGTGGTGCCGTCGGCCACCAACTCGCGGACGATCCCCCACATCGTGCGCCTGCTCCGCGGGTCCAGGCCCGTCGTCGGCTCGTCCAGGAAGATGATCCGCGGGTCGCCGACCAGTGTCATCGCCAGGTCCAGCTTGCGAGTCATGCCGCCCGAGTAGGTCGAGATGCGCTTGTCGGCCGCCTCGACCAGGTCGAAGCGCTCCAGCAGTCGTTCGACCACCCGTTCCCCGGAGCGCACCCGCTTGAGGTCCGCCATCAGCTGCAGGTTCTCCCGGCCCGACAACAGCTCGTCCACCGCGGCGAACTGGCCGGTGACCCCGATGGCCGCGCGTACCTGCCTGGTCGCGGTCAGCACGTCGTGCCCGGCGACGTGCACCGTTCCGGCATCGGCCGTCAGCAACGTCGCCAGCACGTTCACCGTCGTCGTCTTGCCCGCCCCGTTCGGGCCGAGCATGGAGAACACCGATCCCTCGGCGACCTCGAAGTCGATGCCGTCGAGCACCACCCGGTCGCCATATGCCTTGCGCAGCCCGGAAACTGCGATCGCCGAACTTCTCATGCATCCACCATTTCCACGGTGACTGTCACCCGACTGTCACACCCCTGACACGGCCGCTGCCATGGCATTTCGTCGTATCGCCCCGGGTCGGGACGCCGCCCCCGGGCAGGCGGCGGCTCGTCACCTCGCGGTGTCGCGGGCGGACTGCGCCTCGATCAGATCCAGGATCTCCCGGGCGTGATCGACCAGATACATGTGATCGCCCGGGAACTCGGCGTATTCGAACGTGCTCGTGGTGGCGTCCCGCCACTCCCGGGCCTGGTCCGCGCTGACCAGGCCGTCGGAGCCGCCGCGAATCGAACAAATCGGCACCGACACCGGGTCGTCGGTGCTGGGCAGGTAGTTCTCGTGCATCTCGCAGTCGGCCTGCAACACGGGCAGGATCAGCTCGCGCATCTCCGGATGATCCAGTGCCTCGTGCCGAAACCCGGCGAACTCCTCCACCCGGGCCAGGAACTCCTCGTCCGGAAGGCCCGTCGCCCGCCGCTCGCGCTGGGTCCAGGGACCGGGCGAGCCACTGACGATCAGCCGTTCGACGGGCACGTCGCGCGTACTGAGCAGATGCACCAACTCGTACGCGAGCACCGCGCCCAGGCTGTGCCCGAACAACACGGTCCGCGTCCCGCGGCCGAGGTTCGCGACGATCTCGTCGACCGAGTTCTTGGCCGCCTCGACGACATTGCGATACGGCGTCTCCAGGATCCGCCGCTCCCGGCCGGGCAGTTCGACCGAGAGCAGGCGCCACCGGTCGCCGGCCGGTGCCCGCCACGGGTGGAAGAACGACGGTCCCGCGCCGGCGAACGGCACGCACAGCAGCGCGGTTTGCCCTCGATCCGGCGTGGACATGCCGGGTGTGCTCACCCCGACCAACCCCAATCCTGCGTTCGATGGTTCATGGAAAACCCGCGACCCGGCGACCGGGGACGACCCGGCGACCGGCGGCCCCGCTACGGCCGTTCGATGGCCGATTGTTCCGCGTCCGCGAGTTTGCGGACGATGACCTCCATGACCTCGGCCACGGGTGCGGGCATGTTCATCTCGTGGTGCGTGGCGCGCACGTCGTGCACCTCGATGTCGCCCAGGACCAGCGGTCGCCACATGTGCGCGTACAGATCGTCCTTGAGCGTCGCGCTGAAGAACACCACGTCGCCGCGGTAGACCGGCGATTGGAAGGTCATGATGTGCCGGGTGTTATTGGCCAACACCTTCGACATGGTGTCCAGGAAGTCCTGTTGGTTGTCGGTGCCGATGTACTGGCCGAAGAACTCCTCGAGTTCGTCCCGGTAGTCCTCCAGCGTCTTGCCGGCGTGGATCTCCGAGAACCCTTCGCCGCCCGGCTGGGAGTCGAGGATCGCCACCAGGCCGACCTTGTGCCCACGCCGGTCGAGCCCCTCCGCGACGGCCTGCACGACGGTGCCGCCGTAGGACCAGCCGATCAGGTAGAACGGGCCCTCCGGCTGGATCTTCAACATCTCGGCGATGTAGTCGTCGACCATCTCCTCGACGGAGCCCGCGAGCGCGTCCACGCCGTTGGAGCCGCGCGATTGCAGGGCGTAGGCCGGGCGGTCCGGCACGTGCATGACGAAGCTGAAGTAGGCCCAGCCCAGGCCACCTCCCCCGTGGAAGAACCACAGGGGTTCCTTGCCCGTGCCGGGGTCGTTGTTCAGCGGCAGCACGACCCCGAACGGGTCGACATTGTCGCCCACGGGGATGCCGCCGATGAGCACGAGCGAGGCCAACTCGGCCACCGTCGGGAACTTGATGATCGTCCTGAGGGGCACGTCGACGTGGAACATGGCGCGGATGCGCACGCTGAGCCGGGTGGCCATCAGCGAGTGGCCGCCGAGGGCGAAGAAGTCCTCGTGGATGCCGACGTTCTCCCGGCCTAGCAACTCGCCGAACAGCGCGCACAGCTTCTCTTCGGTGACGTCGCGGGGTCCTTCGCCGACCGCGGCGCTCGTCTGCTCCGCCGGCAGCGCCCGCCGGTCGAGCTTGCCGTTGGGCGTCAGCGGGATCCGCGAGAGCGCGATCACCGAGGCGGGCACCATGTACTCGGGCAGGCGCCCGCGCAGGTACTCGGTCAGTTCGGCGAGCAGCGCGACCGTCGCCTCGTCGTCGTACACGCGCGGCCCCTCGCCCGCCGGGGTACCGGAATCGCCCGGCGCGCCGACGGTGGAGGCGGGCACCACGTAACCCACGATCTGCCGGTCGTCCTCCCGGTCCTCGCGGACCACCACCGCCGCCTGCGCCACCGCGGGGTGCCCGGCCAGCGCGTGCTCGATCTCCCCCAACTCGATCCGGTAGCCCCGGATCTTCACCTGGTGGTCGGTGCGGGCGATGTATTCCAGCAGGCCGTCGCGGTTCCACCGCGCCAGGTCCCCGGTGCGGTACATCCGCGCGCCGGCCGGGCCGAACGGGCAGGGCACGAACCGCTCCGCGGTCAGGTCGGGCCGGCCCTGGTAGCCGCGCGCCATACCGGTGCCGGCGATGTACAACTCGCCCTGCACGCCGCGCGGGACCGGGCGCAGCCGCGCGTCGAGCAGGTACACCTGCGTGTTCCCGACCGGAGTCCCGATCGCGACCCCCGCCCCGGCCTTCACCGGCGCCATGGTCGACCACGTCGTGGTCTCGGTGGGGCCGTACCAGTTGCCCACCTCGACGGCCTGGTCCGCCAGCGTCTCGGCCAGCCGTACCGGCACCGCCTCCGCGCCGGTGATGATCCGCAGGCCCTGCGCGGCGTTCGGCTCGTGGGTCAGCACCATCTGCCAGAAGGCGGGGGTGGCCTGCACCACGGTGACCCCGTGCCGGCGCAGGAACGCCACCATCCTCGACGGTTCGGTGACCGTGTCCCTCGTCGCCATCACCATCGTCGCGCCGCAGACGAATGGAAGGTACAGCTCGGTGTTGGCCATGTCGAACGACACCGTCGTGCTGAACAACATGCGGTCGTCGGGCGACAGCGGGAACCGTCGCCGCGTCGCGGCCACGAAGTTGGCCAGCGCCCCGCGCGAAATCGCCACCCCCTTCGGGGTTCCGGTCGAGCCCGACGTGTAGATCACGTACTGGGTGTTGTCCGGCCGTACGACCACCTCCGGCGCCGAGTCCGGGTATCCGGAACAATCCGCGCCGGCCAAGGTGTCGGCGTCGAGCACCAGGAGCGGATCCGCCTGCCCGAGGACGTGGTCGATCCGCGAGCGCGGGTGGTCCGGGTCGACCGGGACGTAGGCTCCGCCGGCCTTGAGCACCGCGAGGATCGCCACCATCAGGTTCACCGTGCGCGGCAGGCACACCGCGACCAGCGACTCGGCCCGCACGCCGCGCTCGACCAGCCAGTGCGCCAGCCGGTTCGACCGGACGTCCAGTTCCCGATAGGTGAGCGTCTCCTCTTCGCCGATCACGGCGAGGGCCTGCGGCGTGGCCTCCACCTGCCGGTCGATCGCCGCCAACAGGCCCTGTTCCAGGGTCGGTTCGGTGGTGTCGTTGACCTCGACGAGCAGTTGCTCCCGCTCCCCCTCGACCAACACGTCGATGTCCCCGACGCGCACGCCCGGATCGGCCACCACCTGCTCCAGGATCCGGACGAAGCGGGCGGCCATGTCCTCGACCGTGCCCCGGTCGAACAGCTTGCCCGAGTACTGGATGTCGCCGTGCAGCCGACCGGCCTCGTCCATGCCCATGCTGAAGAACAGGTCGACCATCGTCTTCTGGGTGAGCGCCTGCTGGAACTCCACCCTCAGTCCCGGCAGTTCAAAGCTGGGCCGGGCGTAGTTCTGCCAGCCGCACATCACCTGGAACAGCGGCCGGTACTCGGCCGAGCGGTCGGGGTTGAGCGTCTCCACCAGCACGTCGAACGGCACGTCCTGCTGCTCGTAGGCGGACAGCGCCTTGTTCCGCGTCCGGGTGAGCAGGTCGACGAAGGACGGGTCGCCCGAGAGGTCGATCCGCAGCACCAGGTTGTTGACGAAGCAACCGATCAGGTCCGCGAGCGCGTCGTCGGTGCGGCCGGCGATCGGGGTGGCGATCGGTACGTCGTCGCCGGCGCCGAGCCGGCTCAGCAAAACCGCCACCGCGGACTGCACGACCATCGCCATGGTCGTGCCGCGCTCGGCGGCCAGCTTCTCCAGTCCGGCCGACACCTCCCGGGTTGCCGCGAGGGCGACCGCGTTGCCGGCGGTGTCCGTCTCCACCGACCGGGGGCGATCCAGCGGCAGGTTCAACGGCTCCGGTACACCTTCGAGTTCGTCGCGCCAGTACTCGATCTGCGTGGCGACCAGGCTGTCCGGGTCGTCCACGTCGCCGAGGACCTCGCGCTGCCACAGCGTGTAGTCCTTGTACTGCACGGGCAGCGGCTCCCACTCCGGTGCCCGACCGTCGCGGCGCGCGGTGTAGGCCACGCCCAGGTCCCGGGCCAGCGGCGCGCCCGAGCTGCCGTCGGTGGCGATGTGGTGGATCACCACGGCCAGCACGTGGTCCTCGGGCGAGCAGCGGAACAGGCTTGCCCGAAAAGGGATTTCGGTGGCCAGGTCGAACCCGTGCGCGACCGCCTCGTCGACCGCGCCGGCCACGTCCTCGGCCGCGAGCTCGACCACCGGCATCCGCGCCTGCGGAAGTGCCTCCGCCAAGGGCAGGATCCGCTGATGCGGCTCACCGCCCTCGTCGGTCACGTACGTGGTGCGCAGGACCTCGTGCCGCTCGACCACGTCCCGGACCGCCGCGGCGAGGGCGTCCCGGTCCAGCGCTCCGGTCAGTCGGAACGCCGCCGCCATGTTCCAGGTCTCCCCACCCTCCAGCTGGTGCAGGAACCAGTAGCGACGCTGTGCGAATGACAGCGGAATCATTGCCTCACTCCTCTACGGTCATCTTGCGCAAACCGGGGCGGCGGGGAGCCGTCGGTTCCTCCGACCACGGTGCGAGCGCGGCCACTGTCGGCAAGTCGAAGATCTTGCGGATGGGTATCTCGATCCCCAGGTCGGCGCGGGCCCGGCTGATCAGCCGGGTGGCGAGCAGGGAGTGCCCGCCGAGCGCGAAGAAGTTGTCGTCGATACCGACCCGGTCGATGCCGAGCACCTCGGCAAACAGTCGGACCAGGGTCTCCTCGCGGGCATTGCGCGGCGCCCGATAGGCGGCCCCGCCGATCTCCGGCTCGGGCAGCGCGGCCCGGTCCAGCTTGCCGTTTGGCATCAGCGGCAGCCGGTCCAGGAACACCAGTGCCGACGGCACCATGTACTCGGGCAGTCGCTCGGCGAGGAATCCTCGAACGGTGTCGGCGTCGGCCTCGCCCGACGACACCAGGTACGCGACGAGCCGCGTACCGACGCCGGTGCCCCGGGTGAGCACGGCGGCGCGGGCGATGTCGGGGTGCGCGGTGAGCGCGGCCTCGACCTCGGCGGGCTCGATCCGGAAGCCGCGCAGCTTGACCTGCGCGTCCCCCCGCCCCACGTAACGGAGTTCGCCCTCGGCGTTCCAGCGGGCCAGGTCCCCGGTGCGGTACATGCGCGAGCCGGCCGGGCCGAACGGATCGGCGAGGAAGCGCTCCGCGGTCGATCCGGTGTTGCCGTGGTAGCCGCGTCCCACGTTCCCGCCGACGTACAACTCGCCGACCGCGCCCGGCGGCACCGGCGCGAGGTCGGGGCCGAGGAGGTAGGCCCGCATGTTGCCGAGCGGGGTGCCGACGGGCGCGCTGCCCGCCCAGTCCCGGGTGTCGCCGGAGACGGTACTGGTGGTGGCGTAGAACGTCTCGCTCTGCCCGTACGCGTTGACGATCCGAACGCCGGGGAAGGCCTCGCGCGTCTTGTCGACGAGCGACGGCGGCAGGGCCTCGCCGGCGAAGACCACCGTCTCCACCTCGACCCGGTCGCGGACGCGGTCGACGAGTTCGGCGAAGGCCGACGGCACGGTGGACACCACCGCGCCGCTCCAGCTCTTCCCCTCGTCCAGGACCAGGACGTCGCGGACCACGTCGACGACGCCGCCGGCGGCGAGAGTGGTGAAGATCTCGAACGCCGAGACGTCGAAGTTGATCGACGTGCCGGCGAGCATGCGCTTGCCGGACTCCATGCCCACCCGTGAGGCGAGCCGCAGTACGCCGTTGACCACGTTGGAGTGGGTGATCGCGACGCCCTTGGGCTTGCCGGTGGATCCGGAGGTGTACAGCACATACGCCAACTGCTCGGCGTACGGCGGCCGCTCGATGGCGACGCGCGCGGTGGTCGGGTCGAGCGCGTCGAGGAGCACGTCCGGGGCGTCGTGCTCCGGCAGCGCGGCGACAGTCGCGGAGTGGGTCAGCACCAGGTGCGGGCGTGCCTCCTCGAGGATGGCCCGCAGGCGTTGGCTTGGGTACTTGGGGTCGACCGGCAGATACGCGCCGCCGGCCTTCAGGACCGCGAGCAGGGCGACCACCAGGTCGGCCGAGCGCGGCAGCGACACCGCCACGGGCGACTCCGGACGCACCCCGAGTTCGACCAGTTCGCGCGCCAGCCGATCGACCCGGGCGTCCAGCTCGCGATACGTGAGCGATTCGCCCTCGGCAACCACGGCGACCGCGTCCGGGGTGCGCGCCGCCTGGGCCTCGACCAGTTCGGTGATGCTCACGTCCGGGGTCGGCGCGGCCGTGTCGTTGAACGCGACGAGCAGGCGCTCGCGTTCCGCCGGATCCAGCGTCTCGACCCGAGCGACCGTGCGTGCCGGTTCGGCCACGAGTTGCCGCAGGATGCGCAGGAAGCGGGCCGCGATCGCCTCCACGGCGGCCCGGTCGAAGGCGCCCGGCGCGTACTGGAGGATGAACTCCAGGTGCGGGTCGGCGGCCACCATCAGGGCCAGCGGGTAGTGGGTGCCGTTGTTCGGGCGCAGGCCGGTGAAGGTGATCCCGTCCGCGGCGGCGCCGGCGGCGGTCAGGCCCTCGCGGTCGATGGGATACGACTCGAAGACCACCAGGGTGTCGAACAGGGACGGCAGGCCGACGGCCTGTTGGATCTCGGTGAGCCCGTGGTGGTGGTGCTCCATCAGGTCGGCCTGTCGGCTCTGCAACGCGGCCAGGACCTCGGCGAGGGTGTCGCCGGGGGCGTGGCGCACGCGGACGGGGACGGTGTTGATGAACATCCCGACCATCGACTCGACGCCCACCACCGCGGGCGGGCGCCCGGAGACGGTGGCGCCGAAGACCACGTCCCGGCGGTTGGTGAGTCGGCCGAGCAGCAGCGCCCAGGCGCCCTGCACCAGGTTGTTGACGGTGATGCCCATCGCCGCGGCCCGACGGCTCAACGCGCGCGCCTCGTCGACCGGGAGGGCGATCTCCAACTGGTCGAGACCGCCCTCGCCCACGCCGGCGGAGCCGGGCGCGAGCAGGGTCGGCTCCTCGACCCCGTCGAGTTCGGCCGCCCACGCCCGTGCCGTCTCGTCCTCGTCCCGGCGGGCCCGCCAGGCCAGGAACTCGCCGTAGCTGCGGCTCTCGGGCAGGCCGGCGGGATCGCCTCCGGAGGCGTAGAGCAGGAGCAGGTCGCGCATCAACAACGGCATCGACCAGCCGTCGAACAGCACGTGGTGGGCGGTCATCACGAACTCCGCCCGCCCGGCCTCCAGGGTGACCAGGGCCAGTCGCATCAGGGGAGGGGTGCGCACGTCGAAGTGGGCGGCCCGGTCCCGGACGAGGAATCGCTCGAACGTCTCGGTCCGCTCCGCCTCGCCGACCGAGGTCAGGTCGAGGTGTGTCCAGGGCACGGTCACCCCGCGCGCCGGCACCGCCTGTACGAGAGCGCCGTCGGCCCGCTCGACGAACGCCGCGCGCAGGTTGGTGTGCCGCTCCAACAGTGCCTGGCCGGCCCGATGCATGCGTTCCGGGTCGACCTCGCCGGAGAGCTGGAAGACCAGCTGCACGTGGTAGGCGTCGAAGGACGTGCCGGCCAGCATGCTGTGGAACAACATCCCCGATTGCGCGGGGGTGGTCGGCCAGATCTCGGCCAGCCGGCCGAGCCGGGCCTCCCAGCCGTCGATCTCCTCCTGACGCACCTCGACCAGCGGCGCGTCGGTCGGGGTCAACCCGCCCGCGTCGGGGGTCGCGGCGTGCCGGGCCAGCGCGGTCGATGCCTCGACCCACGCCTCGGCCAGCTCGGTCACGTCCTCGCGGGAGAGCACACCGGTGGGGAAGGCGAAGTGGGCGGTCAACTCGTCGCCGGCGGCGGTGGGCGTGGCCACCACGTCGATCTCCAGGGCCGAGAGCACCGGCATGTCCGCGTTTGGTGCGGCGATCAGGTCCGGGTGCGTGGTGTCCGGCGCCCAGCCCAGGCCGCGCAGCTCCGCGGGGATGTCCGTGCCGGAGGCGCGGCCGAGGTAGTTGAACCCGATCTGCGGCTCCCGCTCTGCGGCCAGTGCGCCGGCGGTGTCCTGGTTGAGCCGGCGCAGCAGTCCGTAGCCGATGCCGTTGTCGGGCACCGCGCGCAGCTGCTCCTTGACCGCTTTGATCGCCAGGCCGGCGGCCGGGCCGCCGGCGAACGCGTCCGCCACATCGATCCCGGCCAGGTCGAGCCGTACCGGGAACGAGGAGGTGAACCATCCGATCGTGCCCGACAGGTCGGCGCCGGGGATCACGTGCTCCTCCCGGCCATGCCGCTCCATCCGCACCAGCGCCGAGGACTCGTTCCCGCCTCGGGTACGACGCCGCCGCGTCAGCGCCAGCGCGAGCGCGGCCAACAGCCCGTCTTCGGCCCCGCCACGGAACACCGCCGGGACGGTGGTCAGCAGGGCCTCGGTGACGTCGGCCGGCACCCGGACCCGCACCGTGTCCACGGTGGCCGCGACATCGCGGGTGCGGTCGAGTTCCCGGGCACCGAGCGCGGGCTCGTCGCCGCTCAGGATCCGCTGCCACACGGGCAGTTCCGCCACGCGCGCCGCGTCGGCCGCCTCGTCGGCCAGGGCATGCGTCCACCGGCGCAGCGAGGTTCCCACCGGCGCCGGTTCGGGGGCGCGGCCGGCGTGGATCCGTTGCCACGCGCAGATCAGGTCGGGTACCAGGATCCGCCACGACACCCCGTCGATCACCAGGTGGTGCAGCACGATCAACAACCGGCCCGCGCCCGGGTCGGCGGCGAACCACACGAACTGCGCCACGACACCCGCGTCCGGATCCAACCGTCCCGCAGCCGCGTCTAGTTCGGCGGTGACGTCGGCATCGCCGCTGGGCACCTCCCGCAGCAGCGCGCCGGCGTCCACGCTGCCGGGCGGCTCGATCCACAGACCCGGCCGGAGCCGGTCGAGCCGCGAGCGCAACACGTCGTGCCGGTCCAGCACGGCCTGGAGCGCGCCGAGAAGTTCGGCGCGGTCGATGCGCTCGGGCAGGGTCAGCATCGCCGACATCGAGAACCGCCCGATGCCACCACCGAGTGCGAGAACGTGCGCCGCCATCGGCGTCAGCGGGACCGGGCCGACGCCGCCACCCGGCAACTCGGCCAGGATCGGCTCCTGTTCGGCGTCCCGCCCCGCGACCGACTCGGCGAGCCGGGCGACCGTGCGGTGCTCGAAGATCTCCCGGACGCCGACCGTGATGCCCCGGGCCTTGGCCCGGGCCACCACCTGGACCGAGCGGATACTGTCGCCGCCCAGCGCGAAGTAGTCGTCGCCGATCCCGACGCTCTCCAGACCGAGCACTTCGGCGAACACGGCGCACAGGATCTCCTCGCGCCGATTCCGCGGCGCCCGGCCGGTCGACACCTGTGCGTAGTCCGGCGCCGGCAGCGCCCGCCGGTCGAGTTTTCCGTTCGGCGTCAGCGGGATCGCGGAGAGCGGGACGATGGCGGCGGGCACCATGTAGTCGGGCAGCCTGGCGCGCAGGTGCTCGCGCAGGTCGGCGAGCAGGACAGCGTTCCGGGACGGCGCCGTGGCCTCGGCCTCGGTCGGCGCGAGGCCCGACCCGGAGTCGGGTTCCGAGTCCGGCTCGGGGTTCGGCTCGGGTTCCGGAACCACATAGGCGACCAGCCGCTTGTCGTCCCCGTCCTCGCGCACCACGGCCACCACCTGCGTCACGCCGGGGTGTGCCGCCAATACATGCTCGATCTCGCCGAGTTCGATCCGGAATCCGCGGACCTTGACCTGGAAGTCGGTCCGACCGACGTAGTGCAGCCGTCCCTCCCGGCCCCAGCGCACGAGGTCCCCGGTGCGATACATCCGGGCGCCGGCGGGGCCGAACGGACACGCGACGAATCGTCCGACGGTCAGGTCGGGTCGCCCGTGATATCCGCGGGCCAGGCCGTCGCCGGCGATGTACAACTCGCCGTCGACCCCGCGCGGGACCGGCCGCAGCCGCGAATCCAGCACGTAGACCCGGGTATTGCCGATGGGTGTGCCGATCGCCGGGGCACCGGATCCGGGCGCGACGGTCGCGCTCGTCGACCAGATCGTCGTCTCGGTCGGGCCGTACACGTTGAGCACGTCGACGGCCCGGTCGGCCAACGTCTCGGCCAACCGCTGCGGCAGCGCCTCGCCGCCGACCAGGACCCGCAGGCCCGTCGCGGCGGTCGGCTCGTGGGTCAGCACCATCTGCCAGAACGCGGGCGTCGCCTGTACGACGGTGACCCCGTGCCGGCCGATCGTCGTCACGGCGGCGGCCGGATCGGACACGGTGTCCTTGTTCGCGAGCACCACCGCCGCACCGGAGATCAGCGGCAGATACAGCTCCAGCGCCGCGATGTCGAACGAGATCGTCGTCACCGCCAGCAGGCGATCCGCGGGCGACAGCGGGACCCGCCGACTCATCGTGGCCAGGAAGTTCGTCAGCGCGCCGCGCGGGACCGCCACACCCTTCGGGTTACCGGTCGAGCCGGAGGTGTAGATGACATACACGGTGTTGTCCGGCGACACGCGCACGGTCGGCGCCGAGTCCGGGCCCGTGGACAGATCCATGTCGGCCCATGTCCCGGTATCGAGCACGAGCACCGGGCGGGAGTCCGCCAGGATGTGGTCGATCCGGGAACCCGGGTGCTCCGGGTCGATCGGGATGTAGGCGGCGCCGGCCTTCTGCACCGCGAGCAGTGCGACCACGAGGTCCGCGGAGCGGGGCAGGCGGACGGCGACCGGCGACTCCGGCCGCACCCCGCGCTCGATCAGCCGGTGCGCCAGCCGGTTGGCCCGGGTGTCCAGCTCCCGGTAGGTCAGCGATTGTTCCTCGCCGATGACGGCGAGCGCGTCGGGGGTGTCGCGCGCGTGCCGTGCCACCGTGTCCACGAGGTCGGCGGCGGGGATCGGCTCGACCGTGTCGTTCGCCGTGCGCAGCAGCCACGTCCGCTCGTGCTCACCGAGCACGTCGAGGTCACCGACACCCACGCCCGGATCGGCGACCACCAGTTCCAGGATGCGTACGAACCGCTCGACGATGTCGGCCGCCGTGGCCCGATCGAACAGTTCGGTCGCGTACTCGAGTCGCCCGTGCGCACGTCCGGTGGCGTCCGGGACCACGTTCAGGAACAGATCGACCTTGGCTGTGTCGGTGCCCACCGGCACGGGGGTGACCCGCAGACCCGGTATCTCGATCGGCGGCCACACGAACTGCCAGGCCAGCATCACCTGGAACAGCGGCTGGTACGCGGTGGAGCGCTCCAGGTCGAGCAGTTCCACCAACCGCTCGAACGGCACGTCCTGGTTGTCGTAGGCGGCCAGGGACTTGTCCCGTACCTGTTCGAGCAGTTCGCCGAACGAGGGGTTGCGGGACAGGTCGGCCCGCAACACCCAGGTGTTGACGAAGAACCCGATCAGATCGGCCAGGGCATCGTCGGTACGCCCCTCGATCGGGCTGCCGATCGTCACGTCGTCACCGCCGCCGAGGGTGCGCAGCAGCACCGCCAACGCCGCCTGGGCCACCATCGGCGCCGTGGCGCCGCGGTCCGCGGCCAGTTTCCCGAGCCGGGTGAGCAGCTCGGGTTCCAACTCGAAGGAGACATGACCGCCGTCGTGGCCGGCCACCGTCGGCCGGGGCCGGTCGAGCGGCAGCTGCAACGGCTGCGGCACGTCGACCAATTCACCTCGCCAGTAGTCGAGTTGCGTGGCGGCGAGGCTGTTCGGGTCGGCCTCGTCGCCGAGCAACTGCTGCTGCCACAGCGTGTAGTCCTTGTACTGCACCGGAAGTGGGGTCCACCGCGGCGCGCTCCCCTGCCGCCGGGCCGTGTACGCCGACACCAGATCCCGGAGGAACGGCGCCATCGACGATCCGTCGGCCGCGATGTGGTGGAACACGAACACCAGGATGTGCTCCTGCGGGGCGACCCGCAGGAGGGTCACCCGCAGGGGCAGGTCGGTGTGCAGTTCGAACCCCTCGCAGGCGACCTCCCGCGTCACGGCCTCGACCGCGTCCGCCGCCACGTCGACCACCCGGAATCGCGGAATGGCCTCCTCCGGGACCAGGATCCGCTGCTCCGGCGTCCCGTCGGCGTCCTCCACGATCAGGGTGCGCAGGCTCTCGTGCCGAGTGACGATGTCCGCCACCGCCGCGGCCAGGGCCGCCGTGTCCAGTGGCCCGTCCAGGCGGAGCACGAACGGAATGTTGTAGGTCGCGGACGAGCCTTCCAGACGGTGGAGGAACCACAGCCGACGCTGGGCGAAGGACAACGGGATCATCGACGCTTCTCCTATGTGGTCATCGGGCGCAGCTGCGGGCGGCTGGAGGCGGTCGATGCGCCGAGGCTCTCCGCCAGCTTGGCGACGGTGGGATTGCGGAATACCGTCGTGACTTTCACGTCCACGTCGAGTTCGTTGCGGATGCGACCGGTCAGCCGGGTGGCCAGCAGCGAGTGCCCGCCGTGCTCGAAGAAGTCGACGTCGATGCCGATCTCCTCCACACCGAGCAGTTCGGCGAACAACCGGCAGAGCACTTCCTCCCTCGGGTTGCGCGGCCCGCGTCCGACGGCGACCTCGGTCTGCTCGGGCGCGGGCAGGGCCTTGCGGTCGAGCTTTCCGCTCGCGTTCGTGGGGAACTCGGCGAGTGGGACGATGGCCGAGGGCACCATGTACTCCGGCAGCCGTTCCCGGGCCAGGTCGGTCAGCGCGGCGAGGTCGAGGTCGGCCGCCTGCGCGGTGCCCGGGTCCTTGCCCGGGACGACGTAGGCGACCAGCCGCTGGTCGCCGGCGCGCTCTTCGCGCACCACGACCACCGCGTGGTCGACGTCGGGGTGTGCGGTCAGCGCCGCCTCGATCTCGCCGAGTTCGATCCGGAAGCCGCGGACCTTGACCTGGAAGTCGGTGCGGCCGAGGTATTCGACCTGGCTGTCCTCGTTCCAGCGGACCAGGTCGCCGGTGCGGTACATCCGGCTTCCCGGGGCGCCGTACGGGCAGGCGACGAACCGGTGCGCGGTCAGGTCGGTGCGGCCGAGGTAGCCCCGGGCGAGGCCGGCGCCGGCCAGGTACAGCTCCCCCGCGACGCCGGGCGCGACCGGGCGCAGCGCCGCGTCCAGCACGTACACCTGCGTGTTCCACACCGGCGCGCCGATCGGGACCCGCTCCGCGCCGGGTACGTGTTGCCAGGCGGTGACCTCGACGGCCGCCTCGGTGGGCCCGTAGAGGTTGTGCACCCCGCAGTCGGGCAGCAGGTCGACCGTCTTGTTCGCGAGCGTGGCCGGGAACGCCTCGCCGGCGACCTCGATCCAGCGCAGGCTCGTGCACGCCGCGGCCGAGGGTTCGGCGACGAACGCCTCCAGGAGGGAGGGCACGAAGTCGGCGCCGGTCACCTTCTCGCGCCGGATCAGCTCGGCCAGGTAGGCCGGGTCCCGGCGCCCGTCGGGCCGGGCGATCACCACGGCGGCGCCGACCTGGAGGGGGGCGAACAGTTCGGGTACCGACACGTCGAAGCTCGCCGAGGTACTGAGCAGCACCCGGTCCCGTTCGTCGACGTCGAAGTGCGCCAGGCCCCACTTCAGCCGGTTCATGATCGACCGGTGCGACACCTGTACGCCCTTGGGGCCGCCGGTGGATCCGGAGGTGTAGATGACGTAGGCGGCGTTGTCGGGCGACAGCGTGCGCTCGGGGTCGACCACCGGGTATCCGGAGACGTCCGGGAGCGTCCCGTCGAGCACCAGGAGCGGCTTCGCGCTGTCCAGTACGTGGCGCACCCGGTCCTCGGGCAGGTCGGTGTCCACGGGGAGGTAGGCCGCACCGGCCTTGACCACGGCGTAGATCGCCACCATCAGGTCCACCGACCGGGGGATCCGTACCGCGACGGTGCGCTCGGGGCCCGCGCCCTGGACGATCAGCCAGTGCGCCAGTCGATTGGCGCGCCGGTTGAACTCGCCGTAGGTCAGCGTCTCCCGGTCGCCGATCAGCGCGATCCGGTCGGGCTCCCGCGCCACCTGGGCCTCGAACGCGCCCGGCAGGGTGTCGGGGGCCACCGGGTGCGTCGTGTCGTTGACCCGGCGTACCAGCCGGTCCCGCTCGTCCGCCGCCAGCACGTCGACGGCGCCGATCGGCACGGTCGGGTCGGCCAGCACCTGCTCCAGCACCCGCACGAGCCGGGCGGCGACCTCCTCGGCCGCGGCGCGGTCGTAGAGGTGGTTCTGGTAGTCGAGGGACAGGCGCAGGTAGGGGTCGGAGGCGTTGAGCGTGAGCGGGTAGTGCGAGCCCGCGAACGGCCGGATGGCGTCGATGGAGAAGCCCGCGGAGGTGTTCGCCTCGATCATGCCCTCGCGGTCGATCGGGTAGGACTGGAAGACCACGATGGTGTCGAACAGGGCGGGCAGTCCGACCCCGCGCTGGATGTCGGCCAGCCCGTAGTGGTTGTGGTCGAGCAGCGCGGTCTGCCGCCGCTGCAACTCGGTGACCACGTCGGCGACACGCTGGTCGGGTGGGCACGGGACCCGGATCGGCAGGGTGTTGATGAACAGGCCGACCATCTCGTCGGAGCCGAGCAGGTCCGCCGGGCGACCGTTGACCGCGGCGCCGAAGACCACATCCTGCTGTCCGGTGAGCTTCGCGAGCAGGATCGCCCACGCGGCCTGGAGGAGCGTGTTCAGCGTGACCCCGAGTTCGGCGGCGCGGCGGGCCAGTTCGCGGCCCTTGTCGATCGACAGCGGTACCTCGATCCGGCCCAGGGCCGACGCCGTCTCGCGCAACGCGGTGCTCGGGGCCACCAGGGTCGGCCGGTCGAATCCGGCCAGCTCCGCGGCCCACGCGGCGGCCGACGCCTCGCGGTCCTGCGCCGCCAGCCAGGCCAGGTAATCGCCGTAGCCGCGGACCGGCGTCATCTCGTGGGTGCCGGAGTAGAGCCGGATCAGGTCCGTGATCACCGACGGCGACGACCAGCCGTCGAACAGCGCGTGGTGCGCGGTGATCACCAGCTTGGCCCGCTTCGGCCCGCAGGTGAGCAGGGCCAGGCGCAGCAGCGGCGGCCGGACGGGATCGAGTTGGTCGACCCGGTCCGCGGCGAGGAACCGGTCCAGCTCGGCGTCCTGTTCGACCTCGTCGCGGTCGGTCAGGTCGATGTGCCGCCAGGGGATGTCGACGTGTTCCGGCACGACCTGGATCGGCTCGCCGCCGGCTCCGGTCAGGAACGCGGAGCGCAGGTTCGGGTAGCGGGAGAGCAGTGCCTGCCCGGCCGCCCGGGTGCGCTCCGGGTCCACGTGTCCGGACAGGTGCAGCACGAACTGCATGTGGTAGACGTCGAAGGAGCCGTCGGCGAGCGCCGCCTGGAACAGGATGCCGGACTGCGACGGGGGCATCGGCCACACCTCGGCCAGCCGGCCGTAGCGCTCCTCCCAGGTCTCGATCTCGTCCTGTCCCACCGTGACCAGCGGGTTGTCCGACGGCGTCAGGCCGCCGATCGCCGGCTGCGCGGCGTGTGCGGCCATCCCGCGCAACATCTCCACCCACGACTCGGCCAGTTCGCCGACGCGTTCGCGGGTGAGCAGGCCGGTGGGGAACATGAGGGCGGCCTGCAGTCGGGTGCCGTCGGGAGTGTCGGTGGCGACCGCGCTGACCTCCAGGGCGGACAGCGCGGGCAGGTCCGGGTCGGGTGTCGGGACCAGTTCGGCGGACCAGGACGACGCCGGTCCCCACCCCTGCGAGCGCAGGTGTTCGGGCACGTCGGCGTCGGAGATCCGGCCGAGGTAGTTGAACCCGATCTGCGGCACCGGGAGTTCGGCCAGTTGTTCGGCGGTCTCCGGGTTGAGGTGACGCAGCAGGGCGAATCCCACGCCCTTGTCGGGGATGGCGCGCAGTTGCTCCTTGACCAGCTTGATCGCCCGCGCGACGGCGGGACCGCCGGCCGACACCTCGGCCGGGTCCACGCCCCGCACGTCGACCCGGGCCGGATACATGCTGGTGAACCAGCCGACGGTGCGCGACAGGTCGGCGCCGGGGACGACGTCCTCCTCGCGGCCGTGTCCCTCCAACCGGACCAGGGTGGAGTGCTCCGTGCCCTGCCACCGGTTGACCGCCAGGGCGAGCGCGGCGAGCAGTACATCGGTCCCGGTGCCCTTGAAGGCCGCGGGGAGCGTGGTCAGCACCGCCTCGGTGACGTCGGCGGGCACCTGCACCCGCACGCTGTCGAGCGTGGCCATCACATCCACCGCGGGGTCGAACGCGCGGGTGCCCAGCGGGGGGTTCGGCGCCTCCAACATGTCGCGCCAGAACTCCAGCTCGGCTTCCCGCTTCGGGCTCAGTGCCTCGTCCGCCAGGGCCGACGCCCAGCGGCGGGCCGAGGTGCCGACGGCGGGTAGTTCGGGCGTGCGGCCGGAGCGGACCTGCTGCCACGCCTCGGCGAGGTCGGCCATCAGGATCCGCCAGGACACGCCGTCCACCACGAGGTGGTGCAGCACCACGAGCAGTCGGCCGGCGCCCGACTCGGCGGCGAACCAGACGAAGTCCGCCATGGTCCCGGCTTCCGGGTCCAGGCGTGCGGTCGCCTCGTCCAGTTCCGTCCGCGCCAGGTCGAGCAGCTTCGGCTCGTCCCACCGGCCGTCGCACGGAACCCGGCGGATCAGCTCCGCCGCCCGCACCGCGCCCTGCGGGCGGACCACGAGGGAGGATTCGTCGTGCTCGCGCACCAGTTGCGCGCGCAGCAGGTCGTGCCGGTCGAGTACCGCGTCCAGCGTCGCCGCCAGGCCGCTCTCGTCGATGCCGGCGGGCAGTTCCAGGGCGATCGACATGGCGAACCGGTCGATGCCGCCGCCGTGTTCGAACACCTGCCGGGCCACCGGCTGCAACGGCATCGGGCCGACGCCGCCGCCCTCGTGCTCCGCGAGCGCCGGGATCGTGTCCCGTCGTGCGGTGGCCACCTCGGCGAGTCGGGCCGCCGTACGGCACTCGAAGATCTCCCGCGTGGTCAGCTCCAGGCCCCGGGCCCGGGTCCGGGCCACCACCTGGATCGAGCGCAGGCTGTCCCCGCCGACGGCGAAGAAGTCGTCGTCGACGCCGACCCGCTCCACGCCGAGCACGTCCGCGTATGCCGCGGCGACGATCGCCTCGGCCTCGGTGCGCGGTTCCCGGTAGGTCTCGCCGACGAACTCCGGTTCGGGCAGCGCCGAGCGGTCCAGTTTGCCGGTCGGTCCCAGCGGCATCCGGCCGAGCACCACGAAGGCCGACGGCACCATGTAGTCGGGCAGCCGGGCCGCGACGAACCTGCGCAGCTCGGCGGCCGAGGCACCGGACTGTACGTCCACGTCGCCGATCCCGCCGGCACCGTCGTCACCGACACGTTCGCCTTCGGTGTGCACGACGTAGGCGACCAGTCGCCGGCCGCCGCCGGGCACCTCGCGGGCGACCACCACCGCCTCGCCGATCCCGGGGTGCGCCGCGCAGGCCGCCTCGACCTCGGCGGTCTCGATCCGAAAGCCGCGCACCTTCACCTGGCCGTCGCCGCGCCCCAGGCATTCCAGCTGCCCGCGCGCGTTCCACCGGGCCAGGTCGCCGGTGCGGTACATCCGCTCGCCGGCCGGACCGAACGGGTTGGCCACGAACCGCTCGGCGGTCAGGCCCGGACGGCCGTGGTAACCGCGCCCGAGGCAGGTGCCCACCACGTACAACTCGCCGACCGCGCCCTGTGGCACCGGGGCCAGTCCCGGGCCGAGCACGTAGGCGCGCATGTTGCCCAGCGGGGTGCCGATCGGCGCGACCTCGCCGTCCGTCCACTCCTCGGATCCGTCGAGGGAGAACGTGGTGGCGTAGAAACTCTCGCTCTGCCCATAGGAGTTGACGACCTGCACGCCGGGCAGCGCCTCGCGCACCTGCCGCACCAGTCGGGCCGGGAGGATGTCGCCCGCGAAGACGACCGTGCGCACGTCGGTGGTCTTCTCCAGGTGGCCGACCAATTCGCCGAGCACCGAGGGAACCGCGCTGATCACCTGGCCGGCCCAGCCGGGCCGTTCGGCCAGGGCCAGCGCGTTGGGCACCACCTCGGCCGTGCCGCCGGTGGACAGGGTGGTCAGCAGTTCGAAGACCGAGACGTCGAAATTCACCGAGGTACCGGCCAACATCCGCCATCCGGGCGGCGCGTCCAGCACGCGGACCAGCTCCCGCACGCCGTTGACCACGTTGCGGTGGGTGATCGCGGCGCCCTTGGGCTTGCCGGTGGAGCCGGAGGTGTACATCACGTACGCCAGGTGGTCCGGCGCCAACGGCGAGGTCCGGCGCGCGTCGTCCGGCGCCCCCACGGGCGTGTCCCACTCCGCGCGCCGGTCCAGCTCCACGGCCCGGATGTCGTTGGCCGGCATGTCCGACCACGTCCGCGTGTCGGTGACCGCGAATCGCGGACCGGCCTCGGCGAGCACCGTTTGCGCCCGTCCGCCCAGATACTGCGGATCCATCGGCACGTATCCGGCACCGGACTTGAGGATCCCCAGCAGGCCGACCACCAGGTCCTCGGTGCGCGGCAGGGCCAGCACCACCAGGTCCTCGGGCCCGGCGCCGCGCCGGATCAGCTCCCACGCGACGGCGTTGGCCCGATCTTCCAGTTCGCGATAGGTCAGCGTGCGCTCGTCGCACACGATCGCCGGGGCGTCCGGTGTCGTCGCCACCTGCGTTTCGAACAGCTGCGGGACGGTCAGCTCGGTCGGGGCCGTGGCGGTGTCGTTGAACGTGCCGAGCAGCCGCTCCCGCTCGGCCTCGTCCAGCACGTCGATCCCGCCGATCCGGCGCTCCGCGTCGGCGGCGAGTCGGCCCAGCACGCGCACGAACCGCCCCGCGAGGGTTTCGACCGTGTCCCGGTCGAACAGGTCGGTGCGGTACTCCAGTCGGCACTGCGCCCCGCCCGAGGCGTCGGGGAGCAGGTCGAAGAACAGGTCGAACTTGGCGGTTCGGGTCTCCAGCCGCTCGGCGCGCACCTCCAGGCCGGGAATGGTCAGCGCCGGCACCGGCGGCTGCCAGGAGAGCATCACCTGGAAGAACGGGTTGTAGGCGGTGGACCGGTCCGGGTTGAGCAGTTCCACCAGCCGCTCGAACGGCATGTCCTGGTTGTCGTAGGCGGCCAGCGCCCGATCCCGCACCCGCCCCAGCAGTTCGCCGAAGGTCGGGTTGCCGGAGAGGTCGACGCGCAGCACCCAGGTGTTGACGAAGAAGCCGACCAGGTCCCGCAGTTCCTCGTCGGTGCGGCCCGCGATCGGGGCGCCGATGGGCACGTCGTCGCCGCAGCCGAGGTGGTGCAGCAGCACCGCGAGCGCGGAGTGCATGACCATCGAGACCGTGGTGTCCGCCTGCGCGGCCAGCTTCTCCACGGAGCGGAGCAGGTCGGGGTCGATGGCGAATCCGACCGCGTCGCCGCGGGCGCTCATCATCCTCGGCCGCGGCCGGTCCGTGGGCAGCGCCAGCGGCTGTGCCATGTCGGTCAACCCCTCGCGCCAGTAGGCGAGTTGCCGGGCCGCCAGGCTTTCCGGGTCGGATTCGTCGCCGAGCACGTCGCGCTGCCACAGCGTGTAGTCCGCGTACTGCACCGGCAGCGCCTCCCACACCGGTGCCGCGCCCGCGCGGCGTGCCGCGAAGGCCGTGGTCAGGTCGCGGAACAGCGGCCCGAACGATTCCCCGTCCACGGCGATGTGGTGCGCCACCACCACCAGCGTGTGCTCGCGCGGTCCGCACCGCACCAGCTCGGCCCGGATCGGCACGTCGGCCGCCAGGTCGAAGCACTTCGTGGCCACCGCGTCGACCGCCGCCGCCCGCCCCTCCTCGGCGACCTCGACGACCGGCAGCCGAAACGGCTCGTGGTCGGCGGGCAGCACCACCTGGTGGGGGACCCCGTCGTCGTCCTCGACGATCACCGTGCGCAGGACCTCGTGCCTGTCGACGACATCGCGAAGCGCCGACTCCAGTGCGGCCACGTCCAGTTCACCGGTCAGCCGCAGCGCGAACGCGCCGTTGTAGGTCGGCGAGGGGCCTTCGAAGCGGTCCACGAACCACAGCCGACGCTGCGCGAACGACAACGGAATCATTGTGTCTCCCAATCGGCAGAACTACACAGAGGCAATCCGCCACTCAGTTCTGATCGAGCACCGTCAAGAGGTCGGCGTTGTAGAAGTCGTCGAGGGAGCACGCACCCGAGACCGTGGAGAAGTAGCGGTCGATCAGGTCCTGGTGGCCGACGAGTTTGCGCAACATCTCCGTGCGCCCCTCGGGCTTGAGCTCGGCCACGTTGAGCACGCCCTGGTAGAGGTTGAGGAAGTTGTTGTTCAGGTCGTTCTCGTAACGCCGCAACGCCCGCTTGAGCACGGCGTCGTCGTGCAGGCCGTCACCGATGTGGTCGACGAGCGTCTGGGCCTGGATGAAGGCGTCGGTGATCCCGCGCGCGGTGATCGAATCCTTGTGGTGCACCGCGTCGCCCAGCAGGACCCACCCGGGCCCGTAGGCCTTGCGGAAGTAGTTCTCCTGGTGCCCCGTGCCGTACATCTGCTCCACGCGCTTGCCCGCCGCCATCCGCTCGAACAGCACGGGGTTGGTGGTGCGGACGGCCTCCAGGTAGGCGGGCTCCACCGCGGTGCGGACGGTGGGGAACTCGTCCTGCGGGAAGTAGGTCATGATCAGCGTGAGGTCGTCGTTGGTCGGGATCGCGGCGATCCAGCGCCCCGGCCGCTCGAACAGCTCGAAGCTCGACGGCACGTCGGCCCAGTAGCTGTAGTAGACGCAGGTCGCCCGCGGGTGCTCGACGACGTTTTGCGCGCCGACCTTGCGGGCCACCAGCGAGCGCATGCCGTCCGCGCCGATCACCAGCCGGGCCCGGTCCGTCGCCTCGGTGCCCTCGGGCGTGGTGTACCGCACCCCGACCACCCGATCGTCTTCGAAGATCAGGTCGGTGACCGCGCAGGACTCCCGGAAGTCCACACCCGACGCCACTGCTCCGCGCGCCAGGATCGGGTCGAGCACGAACCGCCTGGGCGCGTAGGTCGTCCGGTATCCGTCGACCGGTAGCGAGAAACCGTCCAGTCGCACCCCGGGCCCGTCGTAGCTCTCGTGGTTGATCGGCGGGCAACCCGCGGCGCGGAGGTCGTCGAGCAGCCCCCAGCGACCGAGCAGCGCCACTCCCGGCTGGTGGATGTAATGCGAGGACAGCGTGTCCAGGGGGAATCGTGCCTTCTCCAGGAGCAGGACTCGATATCCCTGACGCGCGAACAACATGGCCGCTGGCGAACCCGCGCAACGGGCACCGATGACAATGACGTCGTACATGGTGCCTCTCTCACTTGGTGGTTATCTGGATCCCGAAGCGGCCGCAGCCGGAAAGTCGTCGTGGCCGCCGGAACGACCGGTCGACGCTATGAGGTCGTCGCGCCCATGGATTCGATGTACGCGGAAATCGACGACACCGTCGGATTGAGAAACAATTGGTCCATCGGAACCTCGACGTCCAGTTCCTCGATGAACGCACCCTGGATACCGGCCATAATCACGGATTGGCCGCCGAGGGTGAAGAAATTGTCGTCGACGGAAATGTCGTCGCGCCGGAGTTCCCGACGCCAGATGGACAGCACTCTTTCGGCAATCATCACAGGTCCTCTCGGTTGTCATCAAGGTCCGTCGACTATGCCGGGGTGACGCTGTCGGCGAAGTTCCTCCGGAACTCCTCGACCAGCGCCGGGCGATCCACCTTCCCGTGCGGACTCAGGGGAATCCGCGCGGTGTTGACGAACCGGGCCGGAACCATGTTTCGCGGCAACGTCGCCAGAAGACCGGCGCGCACGTCCTCCTCGGCGAGGTCGTCACCGATCGGGACGAGGAACGCGATCAGCTCGACGTCGCCCGAGTCGGTGTGCGCAACCGCCACGGCGGCCTGCCGGACGCCGGGCAACCGGCCGAGCGCACGCTCGATGTCGGTGGGGTCGATGCGCATCCCGCGCACCTTGACCTGCGCGTCCATCCGGCCGGCGATGACCAGATCGCCGTTCGAGTCGACGTGGCCGCGGTCGCCCGTGCGGTACACCCGGCGCGGTTCGCCGTCCACCTCGATCGTGGTGAACCGTTCGGATTCGGGTCCGGTGCCGTTGAGGTAGCCCGCACCGACACTGGTGCCGGCGATCAGGATCTCGCCGTATTCGCCCGCCGCGACGCCCCGCATGTGCTCGTCGACGATGTGCAGGTCGGTGTTGTACGCCGGTCTGCCGACGGGGGCGATGTCGTGTTCACCCGGCCGGTAGTCGGCCAGGTCGTAGGACGAGGCGACGTCGGTGCACTCGGCGACCCCGTACTGGTGCAGGAGGGTGCAGGTATTGCCCTCGCGTCGCATCCAGTGCGCGAGCCGCTCCACGTGCAGCGGCTCGCCGCCGAAGATCACGTAGTCCAGCCGGGTCAGCGCGTCGCCCTTGCGCGCCGTCTCCCAGTCCACCAGCAGATACAGCGTGCTGGAGGCGCAGTGCACGACCCGGATCCCGTGTCGGTTCAGCAGCCGATAGGCCATGGCGGCGTCGAAGTTCCGGCTCGCCAACAGGTGTTGGGTGGCGCCGCAGAACAGCGGCATCATCAGGCTGCGTTGCGACAGGTCGAACCCGAACGCGCTGACCACGAGGTTGTCCGACCCGGAGTTCAGGCCGAATTCGAGCATCAGCCAGTTCAACAGGTTGAACCAGCCCTCGTGCCGCACCGCGGTCAGCTTCGGCGTACCGGTGGACCCGGACGTGAAGACGGCGTAGCACACGTCGTCCCCGGTGACCGCGACGTCGGGGGCGGTACCGGCGAGCCCGGCGAGGTAGTCGGCCAGCTCATCGAAGACGACCACCTCGGCGGGCGCCGACTCGACCTGGGCGAACGTCGCCGGGGAGGCCACGATCATGGCGAGATCGGGGACCTGGCCCAGCAGCAGTCGCAGTCGCGCCTCCGGGTAGGCCGGGTCGAGCGGGACGTAGGCCGCGCCCGCCTTCAGCGTGCCGAGGAGGGCGACGAGCAGGTCGATCGAGTAGTCGAGGCACAGACCGACCTTCGCGCCCCGGCCGTGTCCGCGCGCGAGCAGCAGGCGGGCGAACCGGTTGGCGTGCGCGTCCAGTTCGGCGTACGTCACCTCTCGGTCGGCCCAGCGCACGGCGACGGCGTCGGGGGCGGTTCGCGCGTGCGCCTCGAATTGCCGGTGCACGACGGGATTCGGTGGCAGGGCGACCCGCTTTCCCCGCAGGATCACCGGTCCGCCGCCATGGCCTCCCGCAGGCTCTTCGGGCGCAGGTCGGTCCAGTTCCGCTCGACGTATTCCAGGCATTCGGCCCGGCTCGCCTCGCCGAAGACCACCCGCCAGCCCTCCGGCACGTCGGCGAACACCGGCCACAGGGAGTGCTGTTCCTCGGCGTTGACCAGGACCTGGAAACGGCCGTCCTCGTCGTCGAAGGGGTTCGTGCTCACGGGCACCGTCCTTAATCGTCACGTCACAACTGGGAATCGAAGAATGCCGCGACCGAGTCACCCCAGGCGATCACGGGGCGACACGGTGGGCAATTCGGCCGAGGCGCACACCATTTCACAACCCTCGCCCGTCGCCGGGCGACTCGATATCGCTCGTCGCGGAGCCGGGACATGGGTTCGTCGTTCGGCGACGTCCCGTCGACGGGACACCCGGCATCCACCGGCCGCACCGCGGTTCCGAGGCCACACCGTAGGACCCGACCGCCCACGTCACAATGGCGACGGGGGCGCCGAACATTGGCTGCGGGAGCGCCGACCTCCCGGGCGTGCGTCGGACCTGTACCCCGCCGAGTTCTGTGCCACCATGACCGGGCATCGGCCCGTCGACGGGTCTGCTCGAATTCGGGTTCTGCCAATCTCCTCCCCGGAGGCGATCGAGAGCGCGCAGTCGATTACGGGTCTGCGCGGTCGGCCCGCCGAGGCCCGATCCCCCGGGTGGGGAAGTGCCGGAAAAGCCGCACCCCGACCGCCGACGTACGGTTCGCCGTCACCCGGAGGTCCTCGGGATGTTGCGCGCGATACCGCGATACGACGACAGAAAGCTCATCGACGAACCTACGGCTGGTGATCCATGGTCTTGAAGTCGGAATCCGAGTACGAGTACGCGACCGAATTGCACGACGACACACGGCGGTCGTTGTTGCGCCACATGCTCGTGGCGAGAGGTCTCGACGAGGAGGCGCATCGGCTCCAGAAGCAGGGCGGGCTCATCCTGTGGGCTTCGGGGCAGGGGCACGAGGCCGCGCAGGTGGGCTCCGCGCTCGCCGTGGGCCCGGAGGCGACGGTCTTTCCCACCTACCGCGAGCACGCCATCGCGCTGCTTCGGGGCGTGGCGCCGGACGAGTTGCTGGCGCAGTGGGCCGGCCGCACGTTCTGCGGCTGGGATCCGTATCGGTTGCGGTTCTTCCCCTACACGCTGGTCCTGGCCGCTCAGACCCTGCACGGGGTCGGCTATTCGATCGGGCAACGCCTGCAGGGGCAAGAGGACTTCGTCGTCGTGTACGTGGGCGACGGGGCCACCAGCGAGGGCGACATGTCGGAGGCGCTGAACCTGGCCGCCGTGGAGTCGGCGTCCGTGTTGTTCGTGTGCCAGAACAACGGCTGGGCCATCTCGAAGCCGGCCGAGGAGCAGATGCGCACCTCGGTGGCCGAGCGGGCTCGGGGTTTCGGGATCGAGTCGGTCCGGATCTCGGGTCGGGATCCGGAAACCGTGTTCTCGGCCTGCTCGCGGGCCGCCGCCCACATTCGTGGCGAACGCGCGCCCTATCTGGTCGAGATCCAGGTCGGCCGCATCCGCGGCCACACGACCACCGACTCGCAGGAGGTCTACCGCACCCGCGACGACATCGCGCGCAGCGTGGCCGCGGATCCGGTGACCTCGTACGCGGCCCGGCTGAGCGGCCTGGGCGTGGTGGACGCCGCGTGGCTCGAGGGTGTCGAGACCGAGGTACGGGAGATGCGCGAACGGTTGATGAAGGAGTACGCGTGACGAGCACCGTCGAGACGAGCACCGTGCGGACCCCCACCTTCGCGGAGTCGATCAACGCAACCCTCGCCGACCTGCTCGAACACGAGCCGGGACTGCTGCTTCTCGGTGAGGACATCGGCCGCCTCGGCGGCGTGTTCCGGGTGACCCGGGGTCTGCGCGAGCGCTTCGGCGCGGAGCGGGTACGCGACTCGCTGCTGGCCGAGTCCACCATCGTGGGCCAGGCCGTCGGCATGACGATGAGCGGTCTCGTGCCGATCTGCGAGATCCAGTTCGACGGGTTCACCTATCCCGCGGTCAACCAGCTGGTGACCCAGGCGTCGCGGATCGGCTACCGGTGGAACGGGCAGGTGAGCCCGAGTCTGGTGGTGCGTATCCCGACCGGCGGGGGCTTCCGGGGCGTCGAGCACCACAGCGAGTCGAACGAGGCGCTGTTCGCCCGCTACCCGGGTATCTCGGTGGCGTGCCCGTCCACCGGCGAGGACGCCGACCAGGTGTTGCGCCACGCGGTGACGCTCGGCTCGCCCGTGGTGGTGTACGAGCCGATCCGGCTGTACTGGCGGCGGGACACACCCGTGCGCGACCCCGAGCCGGCGCGGTCGCCGACCGCGGCCCGGATCGTCCGGCGCGGCACGGACCTGACGATCGCCACGTTCGGCGCGATCACCCACGAGGTGCTGGAGGCGGCGCACGACCTCGCCCCCGATGTCGACGTCGAGGTGGTGGACCTGCGCTGGGTCGCCCCGCTCGACATGGACACGGTGCTGGAGTCGGTCACCCGTACCGGCCGGTTGCTGATCGTGCACGAAGGGTCGAAGGACGTCGGCATCGGCGCCGAGATCGCCGCAGAGGTGGCCGAGCGCGGCTTCGACACGCTCCGGGGCCCGATCCGCCGGCTGGCCCCCGAACGCCGCATCTATCCCCCGGCGAACTTCGAGAGCGAATACCTGATCGGTGTGCAGGAGATCAAGGACGAGGTGCTGGTGATGACGAAGTGAGCGACTCCTCCGAGGACATGCCGGTTCCCGGCTTCGGCCACGGTCTCGGCGAGGCCCTGTTGATCGAGTGGGTCGCCGGTGTCGGCGACCGGGTCGAGCGCGGCGACGTGATCGCGGTCGTGGAGACCGACAAGGCCAGTACCGAGATCGAGGCGGAACGCGGCGGACGGATCACTGCCCACGCCGCGACGGTGGGCACGATCCTCAAGTCCGGCGAGGTGCTGTACCGGTTGGCAGCCGAGTAGTTCCCTCCGGGGACGGAGAACGGAGAAGGACATGAGCGACATCGAGAGCCGGATCGCGGACACCATGCTGGCCAAACTGCGCGAGCGCGACCCGGGGTTGGGTCCCGACGACCTCGCCCGGCCGGTCGCCGACCTCGACCTCGACTCCCTCGACCTGGTCGAGCTGCACCAGCAGTTGGAGAGCGAGCTCCAGGTCAAGGGCGATCTGAAGGAGACCGCGGGCTTCGCCTTCCTGGACGATTTCACCACCTATTTCGTGAAGTTGGCGAACCGGGGATGAGCGCGGGCATCGTCGACATCGCCACCGCCAAGCCGGGCCGAACGATCGACAACGACCACTTCACGTCGATCGGCCTCACCGACGAGTGGATCCGGCGCCGCAGCGGCATCGCGTCCCGCTCCTGGCTGCCGGACGAGACCTCGTTGGCGGAGGTGGCGGCGGAGGCCTGCACACCGATCGTGACCGCGATGGCGGACTCCTCCGAGATCGGCGCCCTGATCGTGGTCAGCACCTCGTCGCCGCAGCGCGTGCCCGGGATCGCGCAGAAGGTCGCGCAACTCGTCGGACTGGGGTCCTCGGTACTGACGTTCGACATGAACGCGGCCTGTTGCGGCTTCGTCTACGGTCTGGTCACCGGGCTCTCGTTGTGCGACGCGGGATCGGCGCGGTCGGTCCTGCTGTGCTCGGTGGAGGCCATGTCCCGGATGGTGGACCGGACCGACCGGCAGACGGCGTGCATCTTCGCCGACGGCGCCGCGGCCGTACTGCTCGCGGACCGCCCGGAGTTCGAGGGATTTCGCCAGGTGGCCGGCTGCGACGGCGCCCAGGAGGCGCTGATGCGCGAACTCGACGGCGGCGGCATCCATCTGGACGGGATGCAGGTGTACGACCGCGCCGTGCGCCGGATGACGGAGTCGGCGCAGTACCTGTTCGACCACGGCCCCGCGCCGACCGTCGTGGTCGGCCACCAGGCGAACGGCCGCATCCTGGAGCAGGTCCGCAACTTCACCACCCATCTCGGCGTGCCGTTCGTGAATCGGATCGAGCACTCCGGGAACACGTCGTCCGCGACGATCCCGCTGGCCTTCGCCGAGGAACTGACGGCCGGATCCCTGCCCCCCGCGGGCCGACTCGGAGCGGTGGCCTACGGCGCGGGCGAGGCATGGGGCGGGGTGTCGGTGGCCTACCGGGTGGGCCTCTAAGCGCTTCGGGACTTCGTGAACACAGTCGATCACAGGAGGTTGTCATCTACTCGCCAGATGCCTGGGTCCTGCGCTCCGGTGCGATGACCGGTGCGCACGACGGCAGTCCCGGGAGCGCGTTGCAACGCGATCGGTTCGCCTTCGGCCCGCTGGAGGAGGGTGAGGCGCTGGTGGAGCCGATCCTGTGCTCCTGGGAGGCCAACATGGACCACGCGCTGACCCGTTCACCGATCGACGTGTGCAGCAGTCGTGGCGAGGACGCGGTGGTCCTGGGCAACCTGGGCGTGGTGCGCGTGCTCGACGTGAACGCCGCCGGCCGGGACGTGCGGGTCCGCGAAGGGGACCTGTGCCTGCTCATGCCGTTCGGCAAGCTCGACCGCTTCGGCTACGCCGAACTGGCCTACGCCTACGACTGCCCCCACACCATCGGCCTGCTGGCCAAGCGCACGAAGATGGACGCCCGGCTGCTGCTGCCCATCCCGGACGGCACGGCCTACTCGCTGCCGCAATGGACCACGTACGGGCGGTACTTCACCGCGTGGGACAACTGGCAGAAGGCGTACGGGTGTTGGCGCACCCAGGTGATCGACGACGACCCCGCGAACCATCTGGTCTTCGGCTGGGGCGGCGGCGTGGCATTCGCCGAACTGATGCTGGCCAAGCGGGCCGGATTCCGGGTGGCGATGACGGCGGGCTCGGACGATCGGATCGCCTTCCTGCGCGAGAACGGCATCACCCCGGTGGATCGCCGCCGGTTCCCCGCCCTCTCGCTGCCCACCCGCGCGGAACGCACGGACCGCGAGCGGCATCAGCGACGGCGCACGTCGGTCCGGGAGTTCCTGGAGCTGGTCAACGAACTCAGCGACGGCCACGGGGTCGCGATCTTCGTGGACAACATCGGCGAACCCCTGTACGACATCACCCTGACCGCGCTGGCCCGCGAGGGGGTCGTCACCACGTGCGGCTGGAAGGCGGGGATGCGCCTGTCGCACCTGCGTGGCGCGGAGAGCATCGGCCGGCACCTCCTCATCAACACGCACGTCTGGCGCCTGCCGGACTCGCCGGGCATCCGTGACTTCCAGGAGGCCGAGGGCTGGATCGCGCCGAAGGGGTCCGACGTGATCTACGACTTCGACCGGGTCCCGGAGTTGGCCGACGACTACGCGAACGCCCGGATCGGGTCGTACTTCCCGATGTACCGCGTGAACCCGCTCTGACCGGTTGGAGACGCAGTGATACCAGGGGGAACCGACGTGGCACACACCGGCATGGACGCGGACGTGGTGATCGCGGGCGCCGGGCCGACGGGCTTGATGCTCGCCTGCGAACTGCGGCTGGCGGGCGTCGACGTGGCGGTGGTCGAGCGGCGCGCGGACCGCACGGGCGAGGCGCGCGCCGGCGGGATGCACTCCCGCACCCTGGAGGTGCTGGACCAGCGCGGAGTGCTGGACCGGTTCCTGGCGCTCGGCGAACTCCAGTCGGTGGGCCACTTCTCCGGCATCTGGCTGGACTTCGACGAGTCCGAGTCCCGGCACCCCCTCCCGCTGATGATCACGCAGTCCACCATCGAGCGGCTGCTGGAGGAGTGGGCGGCGGAACTCGGCGTGCGGGTACGGCGATCGGCCGAGGTGACCGGGCTGCGTCAGGACGAGTCCGGGGTGACCGTCGAGCTGGGTGGCGACGAACCGGCAACGCTGCGCGCCCGCTGGCTGGTGGGCTGCGACGGCGGGCGCAGCACGGTGCGCAAGCTGGCCGGCATCGACTTCCCCGGCACGCCGGCCACCATGACCGCGCTGATCGGCGACGTCGAACTCCCCGATCTGGACGAGGAGTACATCTGGGCACGGCGTCGCCCGGACGGCGAGTTCTCGGTGATCGGCTTCGAGCCGGGCTGGTACCGGGTGATCACGTCCGCGTACGACCGGGTCGCGGATCGCGACGAACCGGCGACGTTCGAGCAGCTCCGGGACTCGCTGATCAGGCTCGCGGGCACCGACTACGGCATGCGCAACCCCCGGTGGATCTCCCGGTTCGGCGACGCCGCGCGGCAGGCGGCCCGCTACCGGGTCGGCCGGGTGCTGCTCGCGGGAGACGCAGCGCACATCCACTTCCCCGCCGGTGGGCAGGGACTGAACGTGGGCGTACAGGACGCGGTCAACCTCGGCTGGAAACTCGCCTCGGTGGTGCTCGGCCGGGCGCCGGAGCAGCTGTTGGACACCTACCACGACGAACGCCACCCGGTCGCGGAACGGGTGCTGCACAACACCCGGGCGCAGTCGGCCCTGACCCGCCCGGGGCCGCAAACGGACGCGCTGCGCGACGTGTTCGGGTCGCTCATCGTGTTCGATGACGTCAACCGGCATCTGTGCGCCATGCTCACGGCCCTGGACATCCGGTACCCGATCGACGGGGACCACGCGCTGGTGGGCCGGCGGGTCCCCGACGCCGATCTCAAGACGTCCGAGGGCCTCGGCCGGATCCACGAGTTGTTGCACGCCGCCCGCCCGGTCCTGCTCGATCTGCGGGGCAACGCGGAGTTGGCGGAGATGGTTCGGGACTGGTCGGATCGGGTCGACCTGGTCGAGGCCCGGAGCGGGGACGAGTACTGGCCCGTCCCGCCCGGCAGCGAGGTCGCCGCCCCGGCCGCGCTGCTGATCCGCCCCGACGGCCACGTCGCCTGGGGGGCCGACCAGGACGCCGACCCGGACACCCCGGCCCTGCGCCAGGCCCTCACCACCTGGTTCGGCCCGCCGCGCCAACCCTGACGCCCCACCGCCGAGGACGGGCCCGTGGCAATCGCGCCACGGGCCCGCCTCGGCGTCCGGGATCGGCACCGCCGTACGCGGTCGGTTCGGTCAGCGGCAGGTCCAGACGGTCGGCTCGTCCGCGCCGCCGGGGATCTTCCAGCTCCGACCGGCGATCGTGCCGTCGTCACCGGCGACCGCGAATTCGAGCCCGCGGTCGGGGGCGTAGCTCACCGTGGATTCGAGCGCCGACGACCGCCAGACGCCGAATTCGTGCCAATCGGGATCATCGGTACGACCGACGATCCGCCCGTCGCGGTTGATGCCCGTGACATCCGCGGCCCGCGCCACCGCGCGCGGCACGCCGTCGCGGTCCCACAACACGCTCGGCGCGCCGTTGCCCGAACCATAGGTGACCTGGCCGATGAAGCGGCCGTTGGATATGCCACGAGTGAGCACGTCCACGGCCCCGGCGGGGAGGCGCGCCGCATGTGCTCGACCCGCCTTCCACAGGTAGGGCCTCCGGCTGAAGTCCTTGTCCACATCGATCAGCACGGTGCCGTCCTGATCGATACCGGTCGCGAAACCCTCGCTGTCGGGCAACCCGGTGAGTTTGACCACTGTTCCGGGCTTGTCGGCGGGCCAGATCACCGGCTTCCAATACGACGAGGCTCCGGTCCCGACGTCGGCCGCGCCGACGATGTCCCCGCGGTCGTTGATACCCGTCGCCCGCGAGGCGGACGCACCGGGCACTTCGGGCAGGCGCTCCAGCCCACCGTCGCGCGAGCGGACGGCGCTCGAGAGTCCGCTGTTTCGGAAGGCGCTTCCGACCACCGTCCCGGCCTTGTTGACGCCGAGGACCTCGACCCACTTCTGGTATCCGGGAACGTTCAGGAGTCCGTAGTCGGTTAACTTGCCGTTCTTCCACAACGTCGCCCGGGAGCCCTGTGCGGAATTCGCGCCGTACGAAATCGTGCCCGCGTAGCCACCGCTTCCGTCGGTCGCCCGCACGTCGCCGGCGAGCGCGCCCGCGGGTATCGGCAGGATGGCCGGCGTCCACGCGCAGGCTTTCGTTGCGGAGGTGGCGGCGACGGCGGGTGCCGTCGCGCCGACCGCCGCCACCACCAGCACGCCGGCCAGTACGCCGCGGGTCGAGTTCCTCGCATGTTTCATGATTCTCCTCGGTTCATGGGGTGGGTCCCGAGAGCCCCGGGTCGGATGTCGCATCCGACCCGGGGCTCTCGGGGCATGTTCGGTCGTGCCGTCGATCGTGTTACGGGGTGGCCGGCTTGCCTCGGCCGTACAGCCATGTCGCGAACATGGCGTCCAGGTTCTTGCCGGAGATGTGCTTGCTCAGTGCGATGAACGCGGCCGAGTCGGCGTGGCCGTACCGGTGTTCGCTCGCCCAGGCCCGGAGGATGGTGAAGAAGTCCCGGTCGCCCACGGTCTGGCGCAGCTTCTCCAACACCATCGCACCACGCGCGTAGGGCGGCTTGCCGAAGATGTGCCCGCCGTCGCCCGGGTCGCCGGCCGGGAAGGACCACAGCGCGTCGGTCTCCGGCAGCGCGTAGTCGGTGGCGAACTTCTGCGCCGTGCTCGGGCCGCCGTGCTCGGCGTCCCACAGCCATTCGGCATAGGTGGCGAAACCCTCGTTCAGCCAGATGTCCTGCCACTTCGTCAGCGTCACCGAGTCACCGAACCACTGGTGCGCCGTCTCGTGCACCAGGGTGTCCAGCCGCGGCGCCCGGTCGTAGATCGGCCGGGTCTGGGTCTCCAGGGCGTAGCCGACGTCGGGCGCGTCCTGGACGATCGAGCCCGCGGCGTCGAACGGGTATCGGCCGAAAAGCCTGCTTTCGAACTCGATCACGGCGGGCAGTTGGTCGAGTACCGGCTTGGCCGCCGCGGCCTGGCTCGGGGCGACCGCGTTGTATACGGGCAGCCCGCTCCGGGTGGTGTACTGCTCGGTCTGGAACCGGCCGATGCTCGCCGTCGCCAGGTAGGCGGCCATCGGCTGCGACTCGCGCCACGCGAACGTGGTCTTGCCGTCGCGGCTGCGCCGGTCGCGCAACCGGCCGTTGGACACCGCGGTCCAGCCGTCGGGGACGGTGACCTCCACGTCGTAGGTGGACTTGTCGCTCGGATGGCTGTTGCTGGGGAACCAGGTCATCGCGCCCTGGGGTTCACTGGCCACGAAGACCGAGTCGTCGGGTTGGATGATCCAGCCGTCGGGGGAGCCGTCCGGGTCGTACACATGCGCCGGTACACCCGAGTAGGTGACGACCACGTGGAACCTGCGGCCCTTGTCCAGCGCCCGGGACGGGGTGACCGTGAGTTCGTTGCCCGCGCGGCTGAAGGCGGCCCGTCGGCCGTCGATCCGCACACTGTCCACGGTCAGTCCGGACAGGTCGAGGTTGAACGAACTGAGCTTTTGGGTGGCGGTGACCGTGAGGTCGGCGGTGGCCACGAGGTTTTTGGTGGTGGGTGTGTAGTCCAGGTCGAGGCCGTAGTGGACGACGTGGATTCCACCGTTCCCGGAGTCGGGGAAGTACGGGTCGCCCGCCCCGGGAGCACCGGGCGTGGCAGCGCCCCCCTGCGTTCCGGCACCCACCAGGAGGGCGGCGAGCACGGGAGTCGCGACGAGGGCGAGGAGGGGACGGGCGATCTTCGGTGCCAAGGTGATGGCCTCCTGTGTCGTGGCTGGGTGCCGCCTCGGCTGTACAACACCGCGGCGGCGGGTCCGACATGGCGCACGATCGACTCACCGCGACGCGCGTGGAACGGTATAAACCGCCCGGCGCGCCGCGGCGGCCATCACTCTACGGTCGAACCCCCGGGCGATAAACAGGTTGCGCCTGGTCATCCGGATGACGCAGGGGCATCACCGGGTCGGCGCACCGACCGGGGATCGCCCGAGGTCACCGCAGGCGCACCACCGACCACCCGGCGTGTGCAGCGGTGCACGGACGCAGACACGCAGAGGTACCCATACACCTGGCCACAAGCGGTCTACCACTTCCCGTCGTTGGTCACCAGGACCTGCGCGGCGGTGTGGTTCGCCCGTCGCGACACCTCCGCCGTCGGACACGCGGCCGCCTCCAGCGCGGCGCGGTCGACCTTGCCCTCGGCATCGATCGGGATCCGGTCCAGCGGAACGAGCGTCGGCAGCATGTACTCCGGCAACTCCAGCCGCAGCCGCTCGCCCAGCGCCGCCACGTCCAGCGCCGGCACACCCAGGGCCGCGCCGCCGCTGCCCGCGCCGATCACGGCCGGGACCGGAGCCGGGGTGACACACGCGACGATCTCGGTGCCGTTGTCCGTGGGCCGGCCGAACACCACCGTGTCGGCCACCGTCGGCTGGCGCCGTACCACCGCCTCCACCTCGCCCAGTTCCACCCGCACGCCCTTGGCCTTGACCTGGTGGTCCCGGCGCCCGAGGAACTGGAACGACCCGCAAGGCAGTTGCCGCACCCGGTCGCCGGTGCGGTACAGCCGGCGCCCGCCGCGCGGGTCGAACGGGTCCGGTACGAACGCGGCGGCCGTGGCCGCGGGGGCGTTCAGGTAGCCGTGCGCCAACCCCTCGCCGCCCACGTACAGTTCGCCCTCCTCACCAGCCGCGACCGGGAGCCCGCTCTGGTCGAGCGCGTACGCCGTGCCGTCGCCGAACGGCCTGCCGATGGGCACCACTCCGGCCCGGAGGTTGTCGGGCGTGATGTCGTGGGTGGTGCTGAACGTGGTGTTCTCGGTGGGCCCGTACCCGTTCACCACCCTGGCCGGCGACCGGCCGCCCGCGAACAACTTCTCCAGGCGGCGCGGATCGTGCGGCTCGCCCCCGGCGAGCAACACCCGCAGCCGGCCGAGCGCGTCGGGCGCGACGTCGATCACCTGGTTGAGCAGCGTGGTGGTGAGCCACAACACGGTGATCCGCTGCTCGGCGAGGAAGGCCCGCAGTCGGGTCGGCGAGAGCACCACGTCGGCGTCCTCGATCACCAGCGTGGCGCCGCCGGAAAGCGCGCCCCAGATCTCGAACGTCGACGCGTCGAACGCCGGGTTGCACAGCTGCGCGACCCGGTCCTCGACGCCGATCCGCAGATACTCGGCGTGCGGGACCAGTCGGCTTATCGCCCGGTGCGGCACCATCACCGCCTTGGGCGTACCGGTGGACCCGGACGTGGACATCACGTAGGCGATGTCGTCCCCGTGCACGCGCGGCGGCGGCGCCGAGGGCGCTGTCCGGGCCCCGGATCGGCGCCGCTCGGCGAGCAGTTCCAGGCACAACACCGGTACCAGGTCGACCACGAGCGCCGCGGTGGTCTCGTCGGCGACCAGGGCCGCCTGGGCGGTGGCCCGGACGATGCCGCGGGTGCGGGCGGTCGGCTGCCGTACGTCCACCGGCAGGTAGGCGCATCCCGCGTGCAGCACACCCAGGCACGCGATGACCAGGTCGGCGCCGCGACCGATCGGGACGGCGACGACCGCGCCACGACGCAGCCCGGCGGCCCGCAGTCCGGCGGCCACCTCGGCGGCCTGCTCGTCCAACTCGCGGTAGGTCAGCTCGCGTTCGCGGTGCCGGAGGGCGATCGCGTCCGGGCGTTCCCGCGCGTGTCGGCGCACGAGTTCGTGCACCGGCACATACTCCGCGTCCTCGACGATCGGGCTCGCCATGCGTCGGGCCTCGACGAACCCGGCAACCAGGCCGAAGGTTTCTCCACGCGGGGCCTTGCCGACCTCGACGTCGGGCCCGAGCCCGATCGCGTCCACGGCCCGCGGCGGCACCGCCTCGATTCGGGCGGCCCGCTCCCCCATCGTGCGCCGCCGCGCGGTGCGCCTCGGCAACACCCCGGCCGGTAGCGGCAGTTCCACGTCCGGATCGACGAAGGCCGCCTCGATCGCGGTCATCATCCGGGCATGCAGGTCGGCCGCCGCCTGCTCGCTGAACAGGCCGATCCGGTACTCCAGTTCGGCGATCGTACGGTCGCCCCGCCGGGTCAGCGCCCACAACAGTTCGTACTTCGTGGCGCCGGTCGGCATCGACGTGCGGCCGGCCCACGAGCGGCCCAGTCGCAGTCCCCGCTCCGAGGTGTCGAGGTAGGTGAGCCCGACCTGGGCGAGCGGGGCGCGCGACTGCTCGCCGTGCGCCGGCGGCAGCGCCGCGACGATGCGCCGGAAGGGTACGTGCCGCCGGGCCAGCGCCTCGGTGACCACCCGGCGGACCCGTCGGGCCAGGGCACGGGCGGTCAGACCCGGGGTCAGGGTCAGCCGCAGCGGCAGGGTGTCCACGAACGTGCCGACCTCGTCCCGCTGTTCGGGTCGGCGGGTGGATACCGGTACGGCCACCACGAGGTCGCGCTCGCCGGTCACCGCGGCGAGGCCGACGAGGTAGCCGGCCACCCAGGTCATGAACGGGCTCAGCCGCTCGCCGGCGGCCACCGCGTGCAGCGCGGCGCTCGTCGCGGCCGGGACCACCATGCGGTGCACGCCGCCCGCGACGTCGAGTGTCCCGGGCCGGGGCAGGTCGTGCGGCAGCGCGATGGCGCGCGGGCACCCGGCCAGGGTCGCCCGCCAGGAGGCGAGCGCGGCGGCCGGGTCGGCGACGAGCGGGGCCGGGGGCGGTCCGAGCGGGTTGGGCCGGGCGACCGGGTCCGGCGCTCCCGCGTACCGGCGCTGCAACTCGCCTTCGAGCAGCGCCAGCGAGGCGGTGTCGCAGACGAGGTGGTGTGCGGTGAGCAGGAGTTCGGCGCCGACCTCGCCCCGGTCCACCACCAAGGCGCGCAGCAGGGGTGGGTGGGCGAGGTCGAACGGGGTCCGGATCTCGTCGTCCAGCAGGGTGCGTACCACCGTGTCGGGCACGCCCTGGGCATCCACCCACCGCACCGGCACCGACACCCCGGACACCTCGAAGGCCCGTCCCGGGGCGGCGAATCCGCGCTGCAGCGCGGCATACCGTCCGGCCACCTCGTCCAGCGCGGCGATCAGCCGGGGCACGTTCGGCGAGCGGGCGAACCGGTAGTGGGCGTCGATGTGGTGGACCGGCGTTCCCGGGTGCCGCTGCTCGGCCACCCACAGGTGCTCCTCGGCCGGGGTGAGTTCGCGGAACTCGTCCTGCCCCGGGGCCACATGTCCGTCGCCGAGCGCCGCGAGAAGCCGGCCGAACTCCGGGTGGTCGTAGAGGATGTCGAGCGCCAGGTCCTCTGAGCCGGTCAACTCCCGCAGCGCGATCGCGGTCTCCACGGCCGCAACCGAATCGCCGCCCTCGGCGAAGAAGTCCGCGTCGTCCCGAACCGGAACCCCGGCCTCCGCGCCCGCGTCGGCACCACACCCGAGCCCGTCTCGCCAGACCCCGGCCACCGCCGCCCGCCAACCGGCCGCGACACCACCGTCACGACCGCCGGACCCGCCCGCGGCGGACCCGATCCGCCCGTCGGCCGCACCCGCCCCGTTCATCGTCCACGACCCCTCTCGTTCCCCCGCAACGCCTTCGAAATTTCTCGCCCTTGCCCGGAGTCGCGGTCCATCGTGACGCCCTTCCCATCGGTGCGATACCTCGGCGGAAGCCCCGTGGCGATGTGTTCGTCGGCAAACGTTCGCACCGTAAGGACGCGAATACGAGGGCGTCAAGGATAGGAAACGGAAAATGCACCGATAGGAAAAGGAAAGGCGGCCCGCATATCGTGCGTGTCGAGGGGGGAGCGCCCGCTCGCACCGTGACGCCGATATACGCGCGTGGCAACCGGATCGGCGAGGCGGGTAGGGCGAGCAGCCCGGTCCGGGGAGACGTTCCCGGACGGACCGGGTCCGAGGCGGCGTCCTCGGATCCACGACACGTGCGCAAGTGGGAGCGTGTCCGGGGCCAAAACCGGCTCCGGACCCGAATGCACGTGTCGAACCGGGAGCGTTCCGGGGTCACCGCGCGTCCCGAGGGGAGGGCGGGACGGGGCGAGGGTGGGGGCCGGAAGCGCACCGGCAAGGGTGGACGGCCGGACCCGTGTCGTCGTCCGGACCGGAGTACGGCGGGCTCGGCCAGGGCTCGCGCGTACGACCGGACGACGGCCGGGCCCGGCCGCCCACTCGGACACAAGGCGCGTGCCGAAAACGATCCGCCTGCTCCGTACACGCCGCCCGCTCCGACCGAGCCGCCTACTCCGCACGCACCGTCGCAGCACCGGGACCGCCCGACGGACAACCCTCCGCGCGCAGCGCACGCGCCTGCGGGATCATCGCCCGAACCCACGCGCCGGCATCGCCCACCGGCCCGGTCCCGGACCCGAACGCACCAGAATCCAGGCCCGGTTCGACCAGATCCCCGACCGGCGGCGACGGCACGGACCCGGCCCGCGGCCGCGCCACGTTCGCCGCGAGCGCGCGGGCGGCCACCGCGAGCACGCCCGCCTGCCGCTCCTCGCCGCGCCCGTACCCGGGATCGGCCGGGTCGAGCAACGTGCGGAACTCCCCGGCCCCGGCATCTGCCTCCGCCAGGCGCAGGTGGGCCCGTAGCGCGCGCGTCGACGCGTCGGGCGCCGAGGCGGCCTCGACGAACTCGTCGCCGAACCCCACCACCGCGTGCCCGGCGTCCGGGTGGGTCCGGGTCTCGGACAGGGTGACCGTGCTCATCGCGAGTCCGCGCGCGTGCTCCAGGAACCCGGCGGCGGCGGCCTGTCGGATGGCCGCCAGGATCCACGGGCGCTCCTGCGCGTACCAGGCGAGCGGATCGGCCAGCAGCCGCTCGACCAGTTCGGCGGAGAACACCCGCTGCCGCCCGCCCACGTGCGGCCCGCTCGACGCTGCCCCGCGCTGTCGCCGCCTGGCCTCGCCGAGCAGGAACAGCAGTACGCCCAGGGTACGTTCCAGCGCGGCGCGACGAACGCCGGCCGGTTCGTCGGCGGCCAGCCGCTCCCGGGCGAAGGTGTACACCAGCTCGGGGAAGCGGTAGCGGGCCACGCCGGTACCGGCGTTCACCTCGACGTCGAGGAGGTAGCACTCGGCCAGTTCCTCCAGTGGGTCCTGCGCCCGCAGCGGGTCGGTGCCCAGCAGCGGCGCGCCGACCCACGAGGCGAATCCGGGGGCCTGGAGCAGGGCGAGCAGCCGAAAGAGCCGCCGGGCCTCGGGAGTCAGGCCCTCGTAGGTGGGCGCGATGCTCCCCCGCACGCTCACCTCGCCGTAGCACAGCTCGTCCAGTCGCCGGGAGCCGTTGCCGAGCCGGGCGACCAGGTCCGACACGCTCCAGTGCGGCCGGGCCGCCAGCCGGGTGGCCACGATCCGCAGCGCCAGCGGCAGGTGTTCGCACGCGGCGCACAGCGCGACCGCCGCGGCCGGCTCGGCGGCGATCCGGTGCCGGCCCGCGATCCGGGCGAGCAGTTCGACCGAGCCGTCCGGGTCGAAGGCGGGCACCTCCAGCCGATCGGCGGCGGGCAGGCCGGTGAAGCGGCGCCGGGAGGTGACCAGGACCCGGCACTCCGGGGTGCCGGGCAACAACGGCAGGACCTGGCTCTCCGCGGTCGCGTCGTCCAGGACCACCAGCACCCGGCGGCCGGCGAGCAGGTCGCGATAGGTCTCGGCGCGCTCCTCCAGGCCGTCCGGGATGGCCGATCCGCTCAGGCCCAACGCGCGCAGGAAGCGGCCGAGCACGTCGCGGGGGTCCACCGGGCCGTCCGCCGAGGTCAGGTGCGCGAAGAGTTGGCCGTCGGGGAAGTCCGGGGCCAGCCGGTGTGCGGCGTGCACGGCCAGGGTGGTCTTGCCCACGCCGCAGCGTCCGGTGACCACGGTGATCGGTACCGCCGTGCCGGGCCCTGCGGTGTCGCGCGGCCGGGTCAACTCCCGGGCGAGGTCCACGCGTCCGGTGAAGTCCGCGAAGTCGGCGGGCAGCAGGCGCGGTACCCGGGTCGGCGCGATCACGACCGGTTCGATCATCGCCGGCGCCGTGGGTCGCACCAGATCCGGGTCGCCGCTCAGGATGGCCCGGTGCAGCCGGCGCAGGTCCTCGCCCGGCTCGATGCCCAGTTCCTCGATCAGGATCTCCCGGGCCTTGCGGTATTCCTCCAGCGCCTCGGCCTGCCGGCCGGCCCGGTACAGCGCGGTCATCAGCAGCACCCGCAGCCGCTCGCGCAGCGGATGCGCGGCGACCAGCGCGAGCAGTTCGCCGGCGGGCCCGTGCGGCGCACCGGTGGCCAACTCCAGTTCCAGGCACTCCTCGTGCACCACCAGGCGGCGTTCGTCCAGGTGCGCGACGCCGTGCCGGACCAGTCGGCTGTCGATCCCGGCCAGCGCCGGTCCGTGCCACAGGTCGAGCGCGGCCCGGAACTCGCGGATGGCGCGCTCGGGTTGCCGCTCGGCCGCGGCGCGGCGGCCGGCGGCCACGCCGGACTCGAAGGCGTGCAGGTCGAGTTGGCCGTCGGCGACGCGTAGTCGATAGCCGGGCGATCGGGTGGTGATCAGTCCGGGTAACGCGGCGGCCGGGAGCTGCCGGCGCAGCGAGGAGATGCAGATCTGGATCTGTCCTCGGCTGGTGGTCGGCGGCGCCTTGTCCCAGACGCCGTCCACGAGCCGGTCGGTGGGCACGATGTGGTTGGCCTCCAGGAGGAGCAGGGCCAGCACGGTGCGCTGACGGGTGCCCTTGATGTCCACCGGTGCGCCGCCGTGGACCGATTCGAGCGGGCCGAGAATCCGGAATTCCATGGAACCCTCCAGTCAAGCGCGGTGGTGTCGCGACGGTCTCGGGGTGTCTCGCGGAGAGTCGAGCCGTCGGTCGGACGGATGTGTCTCCACGCGCGTAGCCCCCCGCGCGCGCTCCTCCCGCGGCCGCTCGGGTCGGCCCGGGTGTGACGACCCACCCGCCGGGCGCCCGTGGTGGGCGGACGACGCGACGGGCGGGTCGCGGGTACCTGGTGACGACATTGACACAACGGAAATTCGTCGGTCAATGACTCCGTGGCACGATTCGCTCGCCGTCCGCAATCACGGAACCGCCCATATCGCGCGATAATCGGCACAGTCGGTCGGCCCGTATATCAGCACCGGTAAATCCCGGGCCGGCCGGCGAAGCCTCGGGGCGCCCCGTGCACCCCACCCGGGCCCCACCCTCGACCACCGCGCTCGCCGTGTCCGGAATTGCACGGACCATGTCGTTCCCGACACTGGCTGCGCCCCCGGCGGGCGCAGAGGATGTGTACATGTGCTTCTCCCGACCGGGTGTTCCGGTCGGATCCCGATTCCGGAAAGCGAAATCATGAACGCCATCGCCACGAATACGCCGAACGTCGACGCCGCTCTCCGGGAAAGTTCGGTCGTGGTTTATGGGGCCTATGGACACACCGCGCGTTTCGTGGTCGCCGAATTGCACCGCCGGGGTCGGACGGTGATTTTCTCCGGTCGGAACGAGGAAAAGCTCCGGGAACTCGGCGAGCGCTATCCGGACGCGTCGATCCGGGTCGCCGACGTCGCCGATCCGGCCGCGCTGGACCGGGCGTTCGCCGGCGCCGCCGCCGTGATCAACTGTGCGGGACCGTTCTCAAAGACCACCCTCCCGGTAGCCGACGCGGCGATCCGCGCGGGCGCGCACTATCTCGACGTGGCCGCCGAACAGGCCGCCACGGCCGCGCTGTTCGACACTCGGGGCGAGCAGGCCCGGGCCGCCGGGCTGGTGTTGGCGCCGTCGTTCGCCTTTTACGGCGCGCTGGGCGACCTGTTGGCCACGGTCGCGATGGGCGAGCGGTCGACGGCGGACGAGATCACCATCGCCTTCGGCCTGGACAGCTGGCTGCCCACCGAGGGCAGCCGACTCACCGGCCGAACCAACGCGGGACGGCATCTCGTGTTCACCGGCGGCCGGCTGCAGCCCTTCTCGTACTCGGAGGAGCAGTCCGAGTGGCGCTTCCCCGCGCCGATGGGCGCCCTGGCGGTCATCGAGTTCGCCACCGCCGATCAGGTCACCATCCCCCGTCACCTGCGCACCCCCGAGGTGCGCGCGGTGATGAACCTGGCCCCGCTGCGGGACGTCAACGACGCGAGCACGCCCAACCCCTCCCCGTCCCCCGCCGATGCCCTCGGCCGCTCCGCGCAGACCTTCCTCGTCGAGGTGGTCGTGCGCACCGGCGACCGGGAACACCGCGCGGTGGCCGGCGGCAACGACATCTACGCGGTCACCGCGCCCCTCGTGGTCGAGGCCGCCGAACGGCTCCTGACCGGACGGCACACCACGACCGGCGTCCTGGCCGCGGGCGAGGCCTTCGACGCGGCCGACTTCCTGCGCGCGCTCACCCCGGACCACCTGAGCCGCCTCGAACTCCCGGGCGAGGACGCCGAACAGCACGCCGAGGACGCCGAACGTCCCACCACGATCGCCGCCGCCCGCTGACCCGGGCCCGGCCGGGCCCGGGCACCGTCGCATCGGGCCCGGGCCGCCGGACGTTCTCCGGAGGTTCATCCACGGGCCGGCTTCGTCCTCACCACGCGTCGTCTGTCGGCGATTGACTCGGCGTGTTTGCACGATTCGTGCTCCCGCGCGTGCCCGCGTCGGGACGACAGAGGAGATGGCGTTGCGACGTATCCTTCCCGCGCTCGGTGTGGCCGGCGTGCTGCTCGCGACCGTGATCGCGGTTCCCGCCGCCGCGGCCCAGGACGACACGTCCCGCGATGCGTCGCGGCCGTCGGCCCACCCGATCGTGATCGGGCACCGGGGGGCAAGCGGCTACCGTCCCGAGCACACCCTGGAGAGCTACCGCCTCGCGATCCGGATGGGCGCCGACTACATCGAGCCCGACCTGGTGTCCACCAAGGACGGCGTGCTGGTCGCCCGGCACGAGAACGAGATCTCCGGCACCACCGACGTGGCCGCGCACCCGGAGTTCGCCGCGCGCAAGACCACCAAGACCATCGACGGCACGCCCGTCACCGGGTGGTTCACCGAGGACCTGACGCTGGCCGAGCTCAAGACGCTGCGCGCGAAGGAGCGGCTGCCGCAGGTCCGGCCCACGAACACCACGTTCGACGGGAAGTTCGAGGTGCCGACCTTCCAGGAGGTCCTGGACCTGGCCCGCACCGAGGGCCGCCGGCTCGACCGCACGATCGGCGTGTACCCGGAGACCAAGCACCCGAGCTACTTCCAGTCGATAGGTCTGGCGCTGGAGGAGCCGCTGGTGCGGGTCCTCAAGCAGAACCGGCTCACCGGGCGCAAGGACAAGGTGTTCATCCAGTCCTTCGAGACCGCCAACCTGCGCAAGCTCGACCGGATGACCGACAACAAGCTGATCCAACTGCTGGACGCGAGCGGTCGCCCGTACGACCTGGTGGTGGCGAACGACCCGCGTACGTACCAGGATCTGGCCAAGCCGGAGAACCTGAAGTGGATCCACTCCTACGCCGACGGCATCGGGGTCAACAAGAACCTGATCGTGCCCCGCGACGCGGCGGGCAAGCTGCTCGCGCCGACCTCGGTGATCCGCGACGCGCACCGCAACCAACTGCTCGTGCACGCCTGGACGTTCCGCGCGGAGAACCAGTTCCTGCCGCTGGACTTCCGGCTCGGCGCCGACCCGAACGCACGCGGTGACATCACGTCCGAGTACGAACTCTTCTACGGCCTCGGCCTGGACGGCGTCTTCGCCGACCACCCGGACACGGCCGTCGCGGCCCGCACCGGCCTCGGCCGCTGATCTCGGGCATCCGATCGGCCCCGTACCGCCCGCGTCACGGCGGTACGGGGCCTGCGCCGTGTCCGGCGACCCGTCGGTCCCGCCGGCCCGGGGATCAGCCGAAGACCGTCCCGGAGTTGGCCGTGTTGACGCTGCGCCGGCGGGAGAACGCGCCCAGGTCGATGCGCTTGCCGGTGTGTGGGCCGACGAAGCACACCGGATCCGCGTCGTGGTCCGCCCCGTTGTCCACCGCCTCGATCAGGGCGGCCATCATCCGCCCCACCAGCGGGGCGTTCTTGAACTGGTTTCCGCTGGTGCCCATGGCCACGTAGTAGCCGTCCAGTTCGGTTCGGTCGTAGATCGGCGTCCAGTCGTCGGCGACGTCGTACACCCCGACCACCCCGCGCGCCCGGTTCGGCACGGTCAGCCCGCTCAGCCGCCGGGCCGCCCGGGTCACCTGGGCCTCGAACACGGCCTGCGTCGGGTTGGGGTTCGCCTCGTCCGGGTCGTCCAGCCACTGGAGCGGGTCGCACTCGGGCTCGACCCCGCCGACCAGCATCCCGCCGCCGACCTCGCCGCGCAGATACACGCCCAGGTCCAGGTCGGCCACGGCGACCCCGGCCGCGCCCTGCGGGTTGTAGCCGTCGGGTGCCCGGAGATATTCGACCTCCTGCCGCAGCGGTCGCACCCCAATGGTGAAGTCGGCGCCCACGCCCGCCAGTTCGTTGATCCGCCCGGACCAGGGCCCGGCCGCGTTGACCACCGTCGCACACGCGAGCCGGGACCCGTCGTCGAGCACCACCGTGCGCACCCGACCGGCCGTCGACTCGATCGTGGTCACCGTGCGTCGGAACCGAAACTCGGCGCCGTATCGCTGCGCCGCGGCAGCCAGGTTCTGCGCGGCCAGCTGCGGATCGCTCACGTACCCCGCGTCGGGGGTGAACACCGCCCCGAGCGTGCCGGTCGCCGGCGCCCAGAACGCCTCGTCGTCCAGCCGTCTGGGCGGCCAGTACCGCCCGGCGTCCAGACCCGGGATCCTGGCCGCCAGCGTCTGCGCGTCCCACTCCTCGTACGGCACCCCGACCGCGTCGAACAGTGGCAGGTAGGCCCCGCGCGGCGCGGCATCCGCATCGAGCAGGGCCAGCCCACAACGCTCGAAGCGCACCGGGTCGGCGACCTCGCAGCCCAGGTGCTCGGGCCAGGCCCGCCAGCAGAACAGCGCCTCCCACGACGCGGCCACTCCGGCGTATGTGGGGAAGTTGAACCGCACGATCGCACTGGACGCGCCGGTCGAGCCCAGGCCCACCCCGCCGGCCTTGTCCACCACGGTCACCCGCCGCCCCGCGCGGGCGAGTTCGAGCGCGATCGAGGAACCCATCACCCCCGCGCCGATCACCACGACGTCCGTACTCATCCGGGCTTCCTCCCTGAGATGCGGTGCGACACGTCACAGTCTGACCGGCCGACCGCCTCGATACAGCCGACCGTCGCAATATGTCGCGCCGCACCCACAGTCCGTCCCGGAACCGGCAGGGCCCGCGACGCACCACCACCCGCCGCAAGATATCTTGATGTCGAGCAATGTTGCGGACATGGAGCGGAGCATCCTGTGACTGACCCGACCATCATCTATACGCACACCGACGAGGCCCCGGCGCTGGCGACGTATTCGTTCCTGCCGGTGATCCAGGCGTACGCGGCGACGGCCGGGGTCAAGGTGGAGACTCGTGACATCTCCCTGGCCGGGCGCATCATCGCCCACTTCCCGGAGCGGCTGACCGCCGAGCAGCGCCTCGACGACGCGCTCGCCGAGCTGGGCGACCTGGCCAAGACGCCGGAAGCCAACATCATCAAGCTGCCCAACATCTCCGCCTCGATCCCGCAGCTCAAGGCCGCCATCGCCGAGCTGCGCGAGCAGGGCTTCGCGCTCCCGGACTACCCGGACGACCCGAAGACCGACGAGGACAAGGACGTCCGGGCCCGCTACGGCAAGGTCCTGGGCAGCGCGGTCAACCCGGTCCTGCGCGAGGGCAACTCGGACCGCCGCGCCCCCGCGTCGGTGAAGAGCTACGTGCGGGCGCACCCGCACCGCATGGGCGCCTGGACCGCCGAGTCGAAGACCCACGTCGCCACCATGGACGCCGACGACTTCCGGTCCACCGAGAAGTCGGCCGTGATCGCCGAGCCGGGCACGCTGCGCATCGAGCTGGTGGGCGACAACGGCAGCACCACCGTGCTGCGCGAGTCGGTACCGGTGCTCGCGGGCGAGGTGGTGGACGCGTCGGTGATGCGCGCCGCGCCGCTGCGCGAGTTCCTGGCCGCGCAGGTCGCCAAGGCCAAGGCCGAGGACGTGCTGCTCTCGGTGCACCTGAAGGCCACCATGATGAAGGTCTCCGACCCGATCATCTTCGGCCACGCGGTCCGCGCCTTCTTCCCGCAGACGTTCGCCGAGCACGGCGCGGCGCTCGCGGCGGCCGGCCTGAGCCCGAACGACGGCCTCGGCGCCATCCTCAAGGGCCTGGACGCGCTGCCCGACGGCGCGAAGATCCGCGAGTCCTTCGACGCCGAGCTGGCCGCCGGTCCGGCACTGGCGATGGTCGACTCGGACCGGGGCATCACCAACCTGCACGTGCCCAGCGACGTGATCGTCGACGCCTCGATGCCGGCCATGATCCGCACCTCCGGGCACATGTGGGGCCCGGACGGCAAGGAGGCGGACACCCTCGCGGTGCTGCCGGACAGCAGCTACGCGGGCGTGTACCAGGTCGTCATCGACGACTGCAAGGCCAACGGCGCCTACGACCCGGCCACCATGGGCTCGGTGCCCAACGTCGGTCTGATGGCGCAGAAGGCCGAGGAGTACGGCAGCCACGACAAGACCTTCGAGATCTCCGCCGCCGGCACGGTGCGCGTGGTCGACGGCGCCGGCACCGTGGTGCTGTCCCAGGTCGTGTCCGCGGGCGACATCTTCCGGATGTGCCAGACCAAGGACGCGCCGATCAAGGACTGGGTCAAGCTCGCCGTCTCCCGTGCCCGCGCCACCGGCGCCCCGGCCGTGTTCTGGCTGGACGAGGGCCGCGCGCACGACGCGAACCTGATCGCCAAGGTGAAGCAGTACCTGCCCGAGCACGACACCGAGGGCCTGCGGATCGAGATCCTGTCGCCGGTCGAGGCGACCGCGTTCTCCCTGGAGCGCATCCGTCGGGGCGAGGACACCATCTCGGTCACCGGCAACGTGCTGCGCGACTACCTGACCGACCTGTTCCCGATCCTGGAGCTGGGCACCAGCGCCAAGATGCTCTCGGTGGTCCCGCTGATGGACGGCGGCGGCCTGTTCGAGACCGGCGCGGGCGGCTCCGCGCCCAAGCACGTGCAGCAGCTGGTCAAGGAGAACTACCTGCGCTGGGACAGCCTGGGCGAGTTCCTGGCCCTCGCGGTCAGCTTCGAGCACCTGGCCCAGTCGGTGGGCAACGCCCGCGCCCAGGTGCTTGCGGACACCCTGGACCGGGCCACCGGCACCTTCCTCGACAACGACAAGTCGCCGAGCCGGCGCCTGGGTGGCATCGACAACCGCGGCAGCCACTTCTACCTGGCCCTGTACTGGGCGCAGGAGCTGGCCGCGCAGACCGAGGACGCGGCACTGGCCGAGGCGTTCGCCGGGCTCGCGCACACGCTGCGCGAGCAGGAGCAGACGATCGTCGACGAGCTGATCGCGGTCCAGGGCAAGCCGGCCGACATCGGCGGCTACTACCGCCCCGACCCGGCCAAGGCGTCGGCGGTCATGCGCCCGTCGGCGACCTTCAACAGCGCGCTCGCCACGCTGGCCTGACCCGTTCGCACCCACACCGCCCCGATCGGCCCCGCGCCGGCCGGGGCGGTGTCGGGTCAGCCCACCGTCACCGGGTGGCGAACGACCGCGTCGAAGAGATACCCCTGGGTGTTGAACGTGGCGCGGTCCGGCTGCGTACGCCCGGCCGTGTCGCTCGCCCGGGCGAGCAACAGCGCCGGCCCGGACTCGGCGGGTCGCCAATCCACGCTCCAGCGCACCCACCCGTCCCGCCTCGGCTCGTCCCACAGGTGCGCGTGCCGCCATCGCACACCACCGTCCGTACTGACCTCCACCCGGCATACGCCGCCCGCGCCCGACCAGGACCGGCCGGTGAGCCGGTGTGTGACACCGGCCGCGAGCCGCGCGCCGAAGGGCAGCTCGAACGCGCTCTTGAGGGTCTGTCGGGTCAGCGGTGGCCCACCGCCCTCGGGGAAGGCGGGGCCGAACATCCGGTAGAACTCGGTGTTCCACGGCGAGTACAGCGGCTGCGCGGAGACCTCGATGTCACCGACCCACTTGATCGAGGAGATGCCCACCCACGAGGGCACCACCACCCGCACCGGCGCGCCGTGGTCCGGCGCGAGCGGCGCGCCGTTCATCTCGTACGCCAAAAGCACGTCGTCGAGCGCCTTGGCCAACGGCAGCGGCCGGCGCACCCGGCCGTAGTCGACCCCACCACCGACGTACGGATCGTCCAGTCCGCGCGGCATCACGTCGACCGCGTCGGGGCGCAGTCCGGCCCGGCGCAGCACGTCGGACAGCCGCGCGCCGCGCCACCGGGCCACCCCGATCGCGCCCAGCGTCCAGGGCGTGCCCGGCACGGTCTCGCCCTGCTGGGAGGCGTAGAGGCTGCGGCCGTTGCCCGCGCACTCGATGGCGGCGGTGTGCGTATGGGCGGGCAGTCGGCGCAGCTGGTCCAGGTCGAGGGTGATCGCGTCGTCGTATCCGACGTTTGTGCGCAGTCCGCTCCCCCACAGCCGCAACCGCCAGTCCCGGGCGGCCGATTGCGGAGTCGAGGTGTGGTTGCGCACGAAGAAACGCTCGACCGGTGTGAGGTATCCGGTGTCTGCGAGCGCCGCGAAGTCGGTCTCGGCGTTGGTGCCGCGCACGGTGAACCACTCGGGCGGAAGCGGCTTGACGATGCCCGGCGCGGCCGATCCCGCCGCGAAGGCACCGGTCGTCGGCAACACCGACAGCGCTCCGGCCGCCGCGAGCAGCTTGAGCAGATCGCGCCGGCCCGGCCCGTCGGCCCGCGTGCCGCCGGCGACGAGTTGCCGCAACCGGCGGCGGTCGTAGGCACCTTCGCTGATCGATGTCATCGAAACCTCCACCGAACGGGGCCCGACTTCACCACACCGGGCGACCTCACGATCACACGAAAGCACGTACCCGCGCGCGTACCCCCGGCAATCCCCGTGTTCGGGCCGGGCGGCCGACTCCCGTACGCGTCGGCGCTATCGGGTCGGCAGTGGCCAGGCGTCCACGTCGCGGTAGTGGATCGGTCCGGGTCCGCGGCCCTGGTTGCTCGCCACCAGGTGCAACATGCGGGCGGGCCAGGGCCGTCCGGTGAAGTCGGCGAGTTCGGCAGCGGCGGCCGCGATGCCGTCGAGGTTGTCCCTGCGAGCTCGGGCCAGAGTCAGATGGGCCCGCAACGGCCGGTTTTCCAGCGGGATTCCGCAGTCCGCCACCACACCCCGGACCGCGTCGGCCAGCGTGTGCAGCGCGTCCAGATCGCCGCGTACGTCGCTCCACAACACCCGCTCGTCGAACTGCCCGGCGCCGTGCAGCGCGAGCGTGAGCGGCTCGGCCGCGACGGCCACCTCCGCGAGCGGCGGTCGCAGCGCCTCGACCACGTCGACCGCGACCTCGCCGAGGAAGGCCAGCGTGATGTGCCAGTCCTCGATGCGATTCCAGCGCAGCCGAGGATGCGCGGCATGCACCGGCCGCAGGGCGCGCGCCAGTTCGTCCTTGGCGTCGTCGGGCGGGGCGAGGGCCACGAACAGGCGTACGGTCCGCGGCGCGGTGGGGGCTTCGTCGATCACAGGAGATGTCGTACCGCATCCTGCCGACCCACCGCGCGGCGGCCCACCGATCGCCCCACGATCCACCGCTCCCGCTCGGGGAAATGCACCCCTCCCCGCGCAAGAGACCGCACCCGTCCCGGACATCGAAGCCCGTGTCCCGGCAGGTGGCGCCCTCGTCCCGAACGTGTTCCGGACGGGATCCGGGGCCGGCCGCCCGATCGCGGAGCCCGCGCACACCGTCCGGTATATCGCTTTTCTGGGGCTCGCCGCTCCGTCGAACTGCCGGCACCATGGGTCGCGCATCAGCGACGGTGAGTATGTGCCGACGTAACCGACGGGGGTCTTGTGACAGGGCGTGACGACAGAACTCCGCGGCCGGACACGGCGACCACGGCGGCCGAATACGTGGCCTTGTTGCGTGAGTTACGCGAGTGGTCGGCGTTGACCTATCGGCAGTTGGCGGCCAAGGCCGAAGCGTCCGGCCGGGTTTTGCCGGCCAGTACGGTCGCCGCCGCACTCGGTCGCACCACGCTGCCCCGGGCGGATCTGGTCGAGGCCCTCGTCACTGCCTGCGGCCTCGGCCCGGAGGCCACCGCCCGCTGGCTCAAGGTCCGCGACGACCTGGCGGCCGGCCGCATCGCCGAACGCCCGGACGACGCCGAGCCGCCGGCCCCCGCCGACCCGCCGATCGCCCCGAAGCCCGCCCGACGCCGTTGGCGTCTCTGGGCGATCGCCGCCGTCACGACGGGCGTCGTGACGGCCGGCGCCATAGTGGTCGCGATCCGCGCCGGCGACGACGACCACCACGGTCGTCTGCCCAACGGCCACTACCTGATCAAGCCCGGCCAGATCCGGGACGGCTCGTTGTGCCTGGGCGAGGGCCGCGAACGCAACGGCCGCACGGATCGCCCCATCGCCGCCCAGATGCCGTGCGCGAACCTGGTTCCGGACACCTACCTGACCTCGCTCAACCGGGACGTGTACCAGATCGAATGGCGCCACCCGGTCAAGGGCGTCGGCTGCCTGCGCGTGGACGAGTCCATGCTGACCCCCGGCGCGCTGCTCAGCCCCGGCCCGTGCACCCGCGCCGCCAACGAACGTTTCCTGATCGAGCCCGCCCAGCCCGCCGAGCCCGGCGTCTACCGCATCAGCCCGGTACACAGCGGCCTGTGTGTGGGCATCCTCGGCGGCCCGGCCGAAACCACGGTCAAGGCCGAGGCGGAGCAGGCCGCCTGCTCCGGTGCCGCCGACCAACGTTTCCGCCTGGAACGCGTACGCTGACCTGCCGTCAGCGCGGCGGGTCCGGATGGTCGACGCCCTCGAACACCTCGACCCGCACGATCGGCTCCCGCCCGCCCCGCTGCGGAACGGTCCGCACCACGCCCCAGGGCCGGTCCGGCAGGGTCACCTCGAACGAGTACGTGTTGGCGCAACCGGTGCAGTCGTACCGGTCCTGCCACACCTCCACGTCGACCCGACTGCCGGGCACCCGGGCGGCGTGCCGATAGGTCGCGTGGCAGCGCTCACACCGCTCACCGGGCGCACACGTCCCCCCGCAGGGGCACGGCACATCGAACGATTCGGCCGGCTCCCAGTAGCGGGTGCGCAACGCCGCCGCGGTCCGCGCGTCGGGAGCCTTGGCCCCGCGCGGCACGGCCATCTGCCGCGCCGCCACGACATACGACTCCCCGGAGGCGGCCATCCGCCCCCGAATCACACCTTTACGCACCCGATTGGTGGTCATCCGGTCCTCCGCCACTCACCCACGTCCAAGGCGGCACCCGAACCACCACCCCCCACAATATCCGGCGCCCGACCCTAAGGACGCACCGCGCGGGGCCCGACCACCTCGGCCCCGAGGGCCGATACGCGCGCCCGCAGGCCCCGATCGGCGGTCACCACGAGGCATCGGCGCCCGGGCGCGGCCGCGACGACGTCGACCACCCGATCGTCCCCGCTCCCCTCCGCCCGCACGACCCGCACACCGTCGACCCCGACGACCCCACCGGCCGCCCCCTCGACAACCAACACCACCTCGACCGGCCCCGCACAAGCCCACTCCGGCACGGACACCCCGGCCGGCACCCCCGTCGCAGCCACCTCCGCCAACGCATCGCGCAACCGCTCGGTGGCCCCCACCCGATCCCGCCACCACCCGTCCGGCACGGCCCCCACCACATTCGCCGAATCCACGACCACGAGCGGCACCAGGTTCTCCATCCCCCCATCCTCCCGCCGAACCAACCGCCCAAACCCCGCCCCGGCCCCATGGAACGGCACCCGACCGTCGCATCGACGACGATCGGGTGCCGGTTCTGGGGACGACGCGGCGCCCGGGGGAAGGGAGCCGGGGAGGAGCCCGGTGGGCGCCGCGAGCCGGGGTCAGAACTTCGCGGAATAGGCCGCCAGGCCGTTGCGCCAAAGGGTGTTGACGCGCGAGCGCTCCTGGGCGTTCGGGTTCGGGTTGGTGCAGGACGGGCCGGGGCCGCCACCGGACATCAGTTCGCTGCACGGCCCGGAGTAGTGGTCCGGCAGACCCAACACGTGGCCGGTCTCGTGTGCGGTGACCCGGGTCGAGTCGTACTGCTGGTTCTGCCGGTAGTCGAGGAAGATGTAACCCCGACCGTGGCCGTCGGTGCTCGCGTAGGAACCGCGCGAGTCGTTGCCCTCGTAGTACCGGAAGTCGGGGTTGCTGCCCTCCTGGAGCCGGACGTTGGTGACCGAGCTGTTCCAGATCTGCGCGGAACGCGCTATCTGGGTGCGGAACGTGGGTGCACTGGACGAGCTGTAGGTGACGGTGACCACGGCGGCGCCCGGCGCGGCGGCGCGCTTGGCGGCCACGGACTGCATCACCGCGTCGAGGAACGCCTGGTTCTGCGCCTGATCCTCGTTGCCGGTGTAGTTGGCGGAGTGGCGAAGGGGGGCCGCCACATCGCTGGGGCCGGCCGACGCCGCGGGGGCGGCGATCACTCCGGCCGCGAGGCCGAGGCCGAGGATGGCGGTGATCACGGTCTTACGGGGGGTTCGGGGACGCGCAGGGGACATGGCGGTGCTCCTTGGGTGCCGAAGACCAGTTCGGTGCGGAAACGAGTCTCATGGGCGCCCCGTCCGGCCCGGATGATGACAACCGGCGATAGCACGGTCGTATCACCCGCGGTTCGCGCGCCGTTCCCGCACCGCTCCCGAGGCACCACCCGGCGTTCCCGCACCGTTACCGGCCGTCCACGCATCGTGTTACGGCGGATTCACCGCCCGCGACCGATCTCGCGTGCACACGTGTCTGGTACGACCTCGGTGGAGCGTCCTATCCTCCGCATCATGGAGCTCGAGGTGAGGCACCTCCGCGCACTGTGTGCCATCGGCGACACCGGCAGCCTGCACGCGGCGGCCAGGTTGCTCGGCATGACCCAGCCCTCGTTGACCGCCCAGCTCAGACGCATCGAAAACGCCCTGGGCGCCCCCCTGTTCGTGCGCGACCGGACCGGCAGCCGACCCACCCCCCTCGGCCTCACGATGCTGCACCGGGCCCGACCCATCATGGCCGAGATGAGCGCACTGGTCATCGACACCCAGGCCGAGGCGGTCCGCACCGCCGGGCCGAACCTGCGCATCGGCGGCACCGCGAACCGGGTGATCGCCGACTGGTTGCGCCGACTTCGGCTGCGCCTGCCCACCACCGACACCTATCTCCGGGTGGACGTATCGGCGAGCACACTGCTCGGGATGGTCGCCGCCGGCCAGCTCGACGTGGCGTTCGTGCACGAGGTCGAGGGCTTCCCGCTGCGCGTTCCGGACGGGATGCGCCGCCGCGTACTCGTCGAGCGGGAACCGCAGTTCATCGCCCTGTCGCCGGATCATCCGGCGGTGACCGAACCGGAGGTCAAACTCGCCGACCTGGCCGACGACCAGTGGATGGTCGATCCGAGTGTGGACGGCGAATGGGAGGGCCTGCGCGAGGTGTTGTCCGACGCGGGCATCAACCCCCGGATCCTGCACGGGGATTACCTGACCGCGGCCTCCCTGGTCGCGATCGGCGAGGTGGTCACGCCGTGCCAGCCCACCTCGCGTCCGCGTCCCGACATGGCGGTACGTCCGCTGGCCGGGGATCCGCTCGCGGTACGGCTGTTCCTGGCCTTCCGCACCGAGAACGGCCCCGCGCCGGCGCTGATCGACACGGTGTATCACGAGTTGGAGGCCGCCTACCGCGAGGCCGCCTGGCTGGCCGTCGCCTATCGTCAACGCCTGCTGCGCGAGGACAGCCCGATTCTGCGCTACGACGGCCAGACCCGCGGGCGCACATAGCCGGGCCCCGGAATCGTGTGGGCTGCCGGCAAGTGCGACCCGGCCGCGTTCCGGACTTCGGGATTCGGGTGCCGAAGTCCGGATCGGCCGCGTGCGTCGGGGTTCAGCCCTCGGCGATGCGGTATTCGAGGAGCCACTCGACGATCTCGACGTGGTGGCGGGCCTGGATCGGGGTCTCGCCCCAGACGTACAGCCCGTGCGAGGCGACGACGACCGCGGGCACACCGGGGACCAGGGCGGCTTCCAGGCGGTCGCCGAGTTCGGTCATGTCCTGGCTGTTGGCGATCACCGGGATGGTGACCGTCTCGTCGTGCGCGGAACGGCCGATGCCCTTGAGCATTTCCATGTCACGCAGTTCGATCCCGGCGGGCCAGCGCTTGCCCGCGCGCACCGCGGCCAGGGTGTGTACGTGGAAGACCGCGCCCGCCCCGGTCAGCGCGACCACGCGGGCGTGCAGGCCGGCCTCGGCGGACGGCCGGCGCGGCGGGGTGCTCGCCGCCTCGGGGACCGGGTCGCCGGCGGCGTCCACCACGACCAGGTCGTCCGTCGCCAGTTCGCCCTTGTCCAGGCCGGAGGCGGTGACCGCGAGCCGCAAAGGGTCGCGGGAGAGCACCACGGACAGGTTGCCGGAGGTGCCGCGCATCCAGCCGAGTCCGGCGAAACGCGCGGCCTCCCGGGCGAGGATGGCCCCGGCGGCGTGGACGGGATCCGAGACCGAGGCGGGGATTCCGGCGTCGGGGGTCGTCATGGGAGGTTCCTCACTGTGTCGTTCACGAGGCTGCGATGGGTGGGGATCGGTCCGGACCTCGGACCGGGACCGACGAGCCATCCTCGCACCCGGGGCGGGCCGGCCCCGGATCGGGACGGATGTGGATGGAGCGAGCCGCGCGAAACGGATGGATGCGCCGTCGTCGCCCGGCGCGGCTCGACCGCCGGGGCCGGGCTCAGTACTCCCGCACACCCGTCTCGTTCACGATCACGCTGATCAACCGCGCCGGCGTGACGTCGAACGCCGGGTTGAACGCGCGCGATTCGGCCGGTGCGACCCGCACACCGGCCACCTCCAACACCTCCGACTCGGGGCGCTCCTCGATGGTGATCTCGTCCCCGTGCGCCGTCGCGTCGTCGAAGGTGGTCAGCGGCGCCGCGACCACGAACGGGATCCCCGCGTCGGCGCAGGCCAGTGCCACGCCCACGGACCCGATCTTGTTCGCGGTGTCGCCGTTGGCCGCGATCCGGTCCGCCCCGATCACCGCGACGTCCACCAACCCGCGCAGGATCGTGCTCGCCGCCGCGCCGTCCGGCTGGACCAGATGCGCGATGCCCTCCTGGGCCAACTCCCAGGCGGTCAACCGGGATCCCTGGAGCAGCGGCCGGGTCTCGTCGACGTACACGACCTCCACCGCGCCGCGCGCGTGCAGTTCGCGCACGATGCCCAGCGCGGTCCCCCACCCGGCGGTGGCCAGCGATCCGGTGTTGCAGTGGGTGAGCACCCGCAGCGGACGACGCCCGACCCGGGACAGGATCCAGTCGGCGCCGTGCCGACCGATCGCGTGATTGGCCTCGACGTCCTCCCGGACCACCGCGTCCGCCTCGGCGAGCACCGCGTCCACGCCCTTCGCCGCGAACGGCAACACCCGGTCCACGCCGCCGGCCAGGTTGACCGCGGTCGGCCGGGCGTCCCGGATCCGCCCGATCTCCGCGGCCAGTCGCGCCGCGTCCCAGTCCTGCCGCTCACCCTGCCGCATCGCCACCGCGACGCCGTACGCGCCCGCCGCGCCGAGCGCCGGCGCGCCGCGCACCGCGAGTCGGCGGATCGCGTCGATCAGCGCGTCCACCTCGGTGATGTCGAGGTACACGATCCGCTGCGGCAGCGCGGTCTGGTCGAGCAGCCGCAGGCCGGTGTCGTGCCAGGCGAGCGAGCGTATCTCGGAGGCCATCGGGGGTCCTTTCCGGGCGGGGGAACAAGCGCCGCGCGGGCGGTGCGAACACCGGCCCGAGGGCAGGCCGCGGTGCGGCGGCGGACGCGGCAACCGCACGGTCCGGCACCACGGATGCTACGTCGCCGCCCCGCGCCCGGCGGACCCACACCCGCCATCCGGGACGAACACCCGTACCCCACGCCCACCCATCGGCCACATCATGGACAATCTGTCCACATCCTGAACAAGTGAGTGAAGTGCCTGGTGAGGGTGCTAACCTCCCCCCGAAACCAGTCACATGTGATCATCACATCGACCTTCGAGCGTGTCTGGTTCGATCGGAAAGGAGCCGGCTGTGGCCGAAACGTGGCGTTGCGACAACGTACGCATCGAGTGCCGCGGCCGCTCCATGGCGTGTCACCGTCCGCCCCTTTCGCTCGACGAGCGCGGCGCCCTCGACGCCGACACGCGCCGCACCGACCGCTGTTGTCGGCGCTCGCACTGACCGGTCGTCCCGCACCGGCAAACCCGCACCGATCGCGCCGCACCGGCCGCCGCTCCGACAGCTCCCACAGCTCCGGGATCCCGAGACCCGACTCCGGGATCGCGAGGTTTCCGTCCCCGAACCACCGACGCCACACACCGCACCGCCGGCGTCGACACTCCTCCCAAGGACGCTCATGTACCGCAACACCTTCCGCCACCGCCTCGCCGTGGCCGGTCTCCTCGTCGGCACCGCGCTGGCCGCCACCGCGTGCAACGCCTCCGCCGACAAGGACAAGGGCAACACCCCGGCCGCCGGCGGCACGGGCGGCGGCGCCGGCAAGAACGTGGTGCTGGTCACCCCGGAGCCGATCGGCGTCAACGACTTCCTGAAGCTGGCCGCCACCGGCGCGCAGAACGCGGCCAAGAAGGCCGGCGGCACCGCGACCGTCCTGGAGAGCAAGGACACCAGCGCGATCCAGCAGAACGTGGAGGCCGCGGTCCGGCAAAAGCCCGCCGTGGTGGTGGCGGTCGGCTTCGAGTTCGCCGACGTGCTGGCCCAGCAGGCCGAGGCCAACCCGAAGCAGCAGTTCCTGTTCGTGGACTCGTGCACCACCAAGCCGTACCCGAACATCACCTGCGCCACCTTCCGCGAGCACGAGGGCACCTTCCTCGCCGGCGCCGAGGCGGGCCTGCTGACCAAGAGCGGCAAGGTCGGTGCGGTGGTCGCGCTGGACAGCCCGCAGATCCGCCGCTTCTCCGACCCGTTCGGCGCGGGCGCCAAGCAGACCAACCCGGCAAGCTCCTTCACCCAGCTGTTCGTCGGCGGTCAGAAGCCGTTCAACGACCCGGCCCGCGCCGGCGAGCAGACCGCGTCGCTCAAGGCCAAGGACGTCGACCAGGTGATGGGCGCCGCCTCCGCCGCGGGCAACCTCGGCGTGTTCAACGCGGCCAAGTCGGCCGGCCTCCAGGCGTTCGGCGTGGATGTCAACCAGTGCTCGGCGGCACCCGGCACGGTCGTGGACAACGTGATCAAGCGCACCGACATCGCGGTGGACAAGGGCGTCGAGCAGATCGTCGGCGGCAAGCCCGGCGGCGTCACCTCCTACGGCGTCAAGGAGGGCGGCATCACCCTCACCGGCCTGGAGAGCGGCGTGGAGACCTCGCAGTGCCTGATCGCCCAGCGTCCCGAGGTGATCAAGACCGTCCAGGTTCTGCGCGACCAGATCGTGGCGGGCACGATCACCGTGGCCGACCCCGCCGCGGCCAAGTAGCGAGTTCGCGAGCCGGGGTCGGGGCACGGCACACACCGCGCCCCGACCCCGGCCAACGCTCGTCCCACCGCCCCCTTTTCCACCGGAGACACGCCCGATGAACGATCAGCACGCCGCCGCCCCCGGTGACTTCGCCGAGGTCGAGATGCGCGGCATCGTCCGGCGCTTCCCCGGCGTACTGGCCAACGACCGGGTCGATCTGCGGGTGGAGACCGGCGAGATCCACGCCGTCATGGGCGAAAACGGCGCGGGCAAGTCGACCCTGATGTCGATCCTGTACGGCCTGCAACGCCCGGACGCCGGCCACATCCTGCTGCGCGGCGCCGAGCACTCCTTCGGCTCGCCGGTCCAGGCGATCGCGGCCGGACTGGGCATGGTGCACCAGGGGTTCAAGCTCTTCCCGTCCCTGACCGTCACCGAGAACGTGGTCTACGGCAGCGAGCCGACCCGCCGCGGCCTGGTCGACCGGGCCGCCGCCCGGGCCCGGGTCGCCGAACTGGTCGAGACGCACGGCCTGCGCGTACCGCCCGACGCGCGTGTCGCGGACCTGCCGGTCGGCGTGCAGCAGCGGGTGGAGATCCTCAAGCTGCTCTACCGCGACGCGCGCGTGCTGATCCTGGACGAGCCCACCGCCGTACTCACCCCCGCCGAGGCCGATCGCCTCCTGGAGGTGATCCGCGGCCTGGCCCGCTCCGGACGCACCGTGTTGCTCGTCACCCACAAGCTGGGCGAGGTGATGGCGGTCGCCGACCGGGTCACCGTGCTGCGCGACGGCCGGGTCACCGCCCGACTGGCCACCGCCGAGACCACGCCGGCCGAGATCGCGCTGGCCATGACGGGCCGGCGAATCGACCTGGACCGCACCCACCCGGCCGGCACCCCCGCCGCCGACGTGCTGGACGTGCGCGGGCTCACCGTGTCGGCCGGGCGCGGCGCCAAGCCGCTGGTCGAGGACGTGTCGCTGACCGTACGGGCCGGCGAGATCGTCGGCGTGGCGGGCGTGGCGGGCAACGGGCAGAGCGAACTGGTCGAAGCCCTGGCCGGGTTGCGGCCCGCCGCCGAGGGTCGGGTGCTGGTGGCCGGTTCGGACGTGAGCGGCGCCTCGGTACAGCGGCGACGGGCGGCCGGTCTGGCCTACGTCCCCGAGGACCGGGCCACGGTCGGCGCCGCGCGCGACGCCTCGCTGGCGGACAACCTGGCGATGGGCTTCCACCGCACCGCGCCGCTCGTGGCGCGCGGCGGCTTCCTGCGCCGGGGCGCGATCCGCGAGCACGCGACGCGGGTGATCGAACGTTTCGGGGTCAAGGCCGCCTCCCCCGCGGTGACCATCGGCACGCTGTCCGGCGGCAACCAGCAAAAGGCCATCCTGGGCCGGGAGATCACCCACGACGCGCCGCTGCTCCTGGTCGAACAGCCCACCCGGGGTGTGGACATCGGCTCGATCGAGAACATCCACGCGCGGTTGGTGGAGTATCGCGACGCCGGCCACGGCGTACTGCTCGTCTCCGCCGAGCTGAGCGAGATCCTGGCGCTGGCCGACCGGGTCCTGGTCATGTACGAGGGCCGCGTCGTCGCCGAACTCCCGCGCGCCGAGGCCGATCCGCACCGGATCGGCCTGGCCATGGCGGGCGGCACGATCGAGGCGACCACCGATCCCGACTCGGGCCCCGATCCCGACCCCGCACCGACCACCGCCCACCTGGCCTGACGGGTTATCAGACATGACTGCCATCAAGGCCGGTACGGCCATCGAGCACGCCCCCGGCCCGGCCCGGTACGCCGCCCTGCGCCTGCGCGGCGCGGTACTGTCCCCGGTCACCGCGTCCATCGTGGCCGCGCTGCTGCTCGGCGCGATCATCCTGGCCGGCACCGGCGCCGACCCGGTCACCGCCTATCGCGCGGTATTCACCGGGGCGTTCGGCTCCGAGGGCATCGGCGACACGCTCGGCGAGAGCATCCCGATCGTCGGCCTGGCCCTGGCGCTGGCCATCCCGCTGCGCGCGGGCCTGGTCAACCTCGGCGGCGACGGCCAACTGGTCCTGGGCGGCCTGGCCGCCGTCGCGGTCGGCCTGTACTCCCCCTTCCCCAGCGCGATCACCGTGGTCCTGGCCCTGCTCGCGGGCATGCTCGCGGGCGGCCTGTGGGCCGCGCTGGCCGCCGTCCTGGAGACCCGGTGCGGTGTTCCGCTCCTGGTCAGCAGCCTGCTCCTGAGCTACCCGGCGATGTCGTTCGTGTCCTACATGGTGCGCTTCCCGCTGCTCCAGAAGGGCTCGGGCATCCCGCAGACCGAGCGGCTGCCCGAGGGCGTCAAGCTGCCCGAGTTCGCCGCCGGATCCGGCGCGGGCACCGGGGTCAGCGTGGGCATCGTGCTGATCGGGTTGGCCGCGCTCGTCTACTTCGTGGTCGACCACCGCACCGCGGCCGGCTACGAGGTGCGGATGACCGGCCTGGGTGCGCGCTTCGCCGGCTACGCCGGGGTGGACCGGGCCCGGCTGACCCTGCGGCTGATGTTCGCCTCCGGGTCGCTGGCCGGGCTGGTCGGCGCGATCGCCGTCCTCGGCTTCCCGTACCGGCTGGTCGACGGCTCGCTGACCACGCCCGGCTACACCTGGACCGGGCTGCTCGCCGCGCTGCTGGCCGCCGCGTCCCCGCTGGGCACGGTCGCCGCCGGGTTCTTCTTCAGCGCGCTGACCATCGGCGGCTTCGGCATGGAGCAGGAGACCGCCGTGCCGCAGCAGTTGACCTCGGTGCTCCAGGCCGTGGTGATCATCTTCCTGGCCGTGCGCGGCGGGGTGTTCCGCAAAGGTGGGTGGTTGCGCCGACTCGGGCGAGGGGCCGATCCAGGACCGCTCGCGACGGTATCGCCGCCTGATCCCGACCCGAATGTGCCCGCCCCCGCGCGCGGCGACGGAGGTAAGTGACCATGTCCTTCGACGCCGAACTGATCTTCTCCGCCCTGCGCGCGCTCACCCCGATCCTGTTCGCCGCCCTCGGCGGCGCGCTGTGCGAACGCGCGGGCGTGTTCAACGTGTCCCTCGAAGGCACCATGCTGATCGGCTGCTTCGCCGCCGTCACCGGCAGCTGGTTCGGCGGCAGCGTGTGGATCGGGGTGATCTCCGCGGTCCTGGCCGCGATGGTCTTCTCGCTGCTGCTGGCCATCGGCGCGGTCACCCTCGGCGCCGACGCGGTGGTGTTGTGCATCGCGCTGAACCTGCTCGCGGTCGGTCTGACCGGCTTCCTCCTGCGGACCGTCTTCGGCAAACAGGGCACCTTCGGTGACCCGGACCTCAAGGGTCTGCAACCGGTCGACATCCCCGGCCTGGAGTCGGTGCCCTTCGTCGGTCCGGCACTGTCCGGCCACTCGCCGCTGGTGTACCTGTCCTGGGTCGCGGTCGTGGTGATCGCGGTCCTGCTGTCCCGACACCCGTGGGGTGTACGGCTGCGCGGCGTCGGCGAGGCTCCGGAGGCGGCCCAGTCGCTCGGGGTGAGCGTGGCCCGCTATCGCTACGCCGCGATCCTGACCTCGGGCGCGCTGTGCGGACTCGCGGGCGCGCAGCTCGCGTTGGGCAACGTGACGCTGTTCTCGGAGAACATGACCGCCGGTCGCGGCTGGATCGCCGTGGTCGCGGTGATGCTCGGTCGGGCGCTGCCGGTCGGGGTGTTGCTCGCCGGCATCCTGTTCGGGCTGGTCGAGGCGATCGGCTTCCGGCTCCAGGGCGAGGGCATGCCCCAGCAGGCCGCCGACGCCGCGCCCTACGTGATGACCCTGGTCGCGCTGTTCCTGGCCACCCGTTCGCGCGGCCGACGCGGCGGCGCGCCGCCGGGCCGGCTCACCGGCCGCATCCCCCGTCCACGCCGCATCGCGCGCACCACCACGGAGTCGCCCTCATGACCACCACCACCCGCCCCGCCGTGTTGCCGATCACCCGGATCCCCAGCAGCGGGCTGCCTGCGCACGCACTCGTCGTCGGCGACCCGGCGCGTGCCGGGCTGGTCGCCGAACGCCTCGACGACGCGCGGCACATCGGTGCCAACCGGGAGTACGTCAGCTACGCGGGCACCTGGCACGGGCTGCCCGTGGTGGTGTCCTCGCACGGTGTGGGCGGGCCCGGCGCGGTATGCCTGTTCGGCGAGTTGGCCGAGGCGGGGGTGCGCACCTTCGTCCGGCTCGGCACGGCGGGCGCGATGGCGCGCGGGGTGCACGACGGGGACCTGGTGATAGCCACCGGCGCGGTGCGCGACGACGGGGTCACCCAGCAGTTGGTGCCCGCCGAGTTCCCGGCGTCCGCCACGCCCGAGGTGGTGCTCGCGCTCCAGGGCGCGGCCCGCGCGCACGCCGCGCCGCACCACCGGGGCACGGTGTGGACCCGCGCGGCGTTCATGCCGGGTGTGTTGGAACTGCCGATGAAGCCGTATCAGGCGGCGGGTGTGCTGGCGATCGAGATGGAGCTGTCGGCGCTGTTGGTCTGGGCCGCGTTGGGCGGGCACCGGGCCGGCGGGGTGCTGGTCGTGGACGGCATCGCGGCCGACGACCTGGTCGACGAGTCGGGCGCGTCGACCTACGACCCGCATCGCACGGTGGTGGCCGAGGGCGTCGAGCGGGGCGTGGTGGTGGCGTTGGACGCGCTGTACCGGCTGGCCGAGGACGAGGCGGCGGACGGCGCGTGATCGATCTGCTCGTCACCGGCGGCGCGGTGCTCACCGCCGACGCGGCCGATACGTACGTGCCCGACGGCGCGGTGGCGATCGCCGACCGGCGGATCGTCGCGGTGGGGCCGGCGGCCGAGGTGGGGGCGCGGTTCCCGGGTGCGCCGACCCTGGACGCGCGGGGGTGCCTGGTGTTGCCGGGGCTGGTCAACGCACACTCGCATGCGGCGATGACGCTGTTCCGGGGTACGGCCGACGATGTCGATCTCCAGGTGTTCCTGGACCGGTTGGTCGCCGCGGAGAGCGCGGTGTTGTCCGCCGAGGTGGTGCGCGCCGCGGTGCGGTTGGCGCTGGCCGAGTCGATCCGGGCGGGCGTGACCACGGCGATGGACATGTACTGGTTTCCCGAGGCGGGCCTGGAGGCCGCCGCCGACGCGGGCTTTCGGCTGGTGACGGGGCCGACGTTCATGGATGTGCCGGGGCCGCCCGACGGGCTCGACTTCGCGGCCCGGCTGCGGCTCGCACCGGAGTTGCTGGCCCGGACGGCGATCCGCTGCGTGACGCCGCACAGTACGTACACGCTCGACCCGGACCGGCTCCTCGCGGTGGCCGAACTGGCCCGCGAACACGGCGCGTTGCTGCACATCCATGCGGCGGAGAACGCGGCCGAGGCGGAGACCGTGCGACGGCGGCACGGCCGGCGGCCGGTGGAACTCCTGGACCATCTGGGGCTGCTGGGCCCCGGCACCCTGCTCGCGCACGCGGTGCACCTCACCGACGAGGAGATCGGGTTGATCGCCGACTCCGGCGCGGGTGTCGCGCACTGCCCGGTGTCCAACCTCAAACTGGCCTCCGGGGTGGCCCGACTGCCCGAACTGCTGGCGGCCGGGGTACCGGTGGGGTTGGGTACGGACGGCGCGGTCAGCGCCAACGCGCTCGACCTGTTCGGCCCGATCCGCGCGGCGGCGACGCTGCACCGGGTCGGTTCCGGGGCGCCCGATCCGACCGTGGTCGGCGCGCGCACGGCGGTACGGATGGCCACCGTCGACGGCGCGCGGGCGATCGGGATCGGCGCGTTGACGGGGTCGATCGAGGTGGGCAAGGCGGCCGACCTGGTGGTGCTCGACCTGAACCGACCGCATCTGACGCCCCGGCACGACCCGTGGTCGATGCTCGCCTACGCGGCCGGGCCCGCCGACGTGCGGGACACGGTGATCGACGGCCGGATCGTGCTGCGCGACCGGCGGTTGCTTACGATCGACGAGGGCGCGGCGATCGAGGAGGTCGAGGCGCTCGCGGGGGCGCTGCGAGAGCGGGTCGGCGGCCTCGGGGCTGGTCCTGGTCCTGGTCCTGGTCGAACGACGTGAGGGGAGAAGGCGACATGGGTTCCAGCACGCGCGGCTTCGTCGGCCGGCACACCGCCGCCGAGCGTGATCCGCGGCTGCCGCCGGGGCAGTACGACGCGCGCCACGACTTCCCGGTGCTCTCCGCCGAGGTCACTCCCGAACTGGCTCCGGCCGACTGGTCGTTCCGGATCGACGGGCTGGTCGACCGGCCGCGCTCGTGGAGTTGGGACCAGGCCCGCGCACTGCCCCGGGAGACGTACGACGGCCCGATCCACTGCGTCACGTCCTGGTCGAAGCTGAGCACCGACTTCACCGGCGTGTCGCTGGACGTGTTCCTGGCCGGGGCCGGACCGCGCGCCGGCGCCACCCACGCGGTGGCCTTCTCGCACACCGGCTACACCACCAACCTCGCCCTCGCCGACCTGACCGGCGGCCGGGCCTGGATCGCCTTCGACTTCGAGGGCGAGCCGCTGACCCCGGCACACGGCGGGCCGGCGCGGCTGCTGGTGCCGCACCTGTACTTCTGGAAGAGCGTCAAGTGGATCGCGGGCCTGCGCCTGCTGGACCACGACGAGCCGGGCTTTTGGGAGGTCAACGGCTACCACCATCGCGGCGACCCGTGGGCAGAGGAGCGTTACTCCGGTGACTGAGTCGACCCCGGCGGCCCCGGTGAACCTCCCGCCGATCCCCGCCTTCGCCGCCCCCGGCCGGGCCGCGCCGAGCCTGCGCGGCGCCGTGGACTGGCAGCGCGCGACCGTGGTCGAGATACGGCGCGAGACGCCCAATGCGGTGACCGTGCGCCTGGCGCTGCCGGTGTGGAACGCGCATGTGGCGGGCCAGCACTACATGTTGCGGTTGACCGCAGCCGACGGCTACACCGCGCAGCGGCACTACTCGGTCGCCTCCGCGCCGGACGACGAGGGGCACATCGAGTTCACCGTCGACCGCATGCCGGGCGGCGAGGTGTCCGGCTTCGTGCACGATGTGGCCCGGCCCGGCGACGAGTTGGAAGTACGCGGCCCCCTGGGCGGGTTCTTCGCGTGGCCGGGCGATCGGCCGGTGCTCCTTGTGGCGGGCGGGTCGGGCCTGGTCCCGCTGATGGCGATGGTGCGTCACCGGCGGCGCCGTGCGCTGACCGTGCCGCTGCGCCTGGTCGCGTGCGCCCGCACGCCGCAAGACCTGTTGTACGCGGCGGAGTTGGCCCCGTTGCCGGGCGAGGAGCACACCGTCCTGTACAGCCGCGCGGCGCCGCCCGGGTATCCGCATCCGGTGGGCCGGCTCGCCCCGGACACGCTCGCCCCGCACGCTGCGGCGGCCGTCGCGGACGAGCGCTACGAGGTCTTCGTCTGCGGCTCGACCGGATTCGCCGAACACGCGGGCCGACTGCTCACCGCGGCCGGCGTACCGAGGACCCGGATCCGGGTGGAGCGCTTCGGCTGAGCCCTGTTTTTCGCCGAAGGGCGGCCGGCAGCACGGGAGTTCGCGCCGACGACCGCCCTTCGTTCGTTGTTCAGGGCTCGCGCAGGATCGGCCGATCGCCCGTCAGGTCCAGCCGGGCGAAAGTGGCGGTCTCCGGGTGATCGCCGACGCCCCGGTCGTAGTACGGCTCGTCGGCGTCCGGCCGGCGTACGCCGATGGTCCACCACCCGGCCTCGCGCGCCGCGTCCAACTCCTCGACCACGTCGGACAGGAAGACCAAGCGCTCCGGTTGCTCGCCGATCTGCGCCGCGATCGTGCGGTACGAGTCGGCGACCCGCTTCGGGCCGGCGTTCTCCGTGTCGAAGTGCCCCGAGAACAGCGGCAGCAGCGACCCCTCGGGCGAACTGCCGAACCACGCGCGCTGCGCGGCGACCGAGCCCGAGGAGAAGATGTACAGCCGATGCCCGGCCGCGTGCCACGCGCGCAGCGCCGGGATCGCGTCCGGGTAGAAGTGCGAGGTGAGTTCGCCGGACGCGAAGCCCTCGGCCCAGATCAGGCCCTGGAGCGCCTTGAGCGGCGTGACCTTCTCGTCCCGATCGAGCCAGCCGTTCAACGCCTCGACGATCCGCCGGTTGTCCGCATCCGGTTCGCCGATCAACTCACGCACGGCCTCGGCGGCACGCACCACGTCGGGGTGGTCGCCGTGCTCGTCCAGCCAACGGGCGAAGTGCACGCGGGAGTACGGATACAACTGCTCGGTGATGAAGCCGGTGGCGCTGGTGGTGCCCTCGATGTCGACGACCACCGTCAGCGGCGCGTCGACCGGGTTCGTGCCTGAACTCACGCGGCGTACCCGGCCCAGATCTCGTCGAAGTCCGGGAAGCGCGAGGCGATCGGGTCACCGGTGAAGTCGCCGACCCAGCCGTCCTCGTCGTGGAAGAACCGGATCGCGGCGACCGACGGCTCCACGCCCATGTCGAACCAGTGCGTGATGCCCTTGGGCACCGAGAGCAGATCACCGGCCTCGCACAGCACCGCGTGCACCCGGCCGGCGATGTGGAGGTAGAAGATGCCGGCGCCCTCGACGAAGAAGCGCACCTCGTCATCCTCATGCGTGTGCTCGGTCAAAAACTTCGCCCGCGCCCCGGCGGCCTTGGCCGGCCACTCCGGATCATCCGACGGCTGCAGCCGAATCACGTCCACGAGGATGTACCCCTCGGCCGCGGAAATACGATCCACCTCGGTCTTGTAGGCCGCGATCACCTGATCCTGCGTAGCCCCATCGGGCAACGCCACATCGGCCGTCCACCGCTCGAACCGAACCCCGATCGGCTCCAGCTCCCGAGCGATCTCCTCCGGCTCCGAGGTCCGCACGACCACCTCGGTGGCATCGTCCTCAGGCCACACGGTCAACAAGGACATGGCGTCCCTCCACGAGTACTCGATCGGGGCAATCTCCCCGAGCACCAAATCCGCTACACACCAAACACCAAAGGCCCCCCGGACCATCCCCAAAACTACCGTCTCCCCCGATTCCCCCCAGCCGGGTCCCATACTTCGGAACTTGCCCGCACCGCCGAACCCTGTCTCACGATGTGCTCTCGATGGCACACTGAGAGCAACCGGATAATGGACTTCCGAGGAAGCGCATGAACGACACTCCAGACGAACCGCAGGACCACGACCCGACCGTTCCCGACACCCAAGGCGGAAGGCTGTTCCGTACGGTCGTCGGGGACGAATGGGTAACCATGCCGGCCACCATCGCGGGCATCCGTGCGGCCCTGCCCAAAGAGCAGCGCGCCGAGTTCACGGAGGCGATCGAGAACACTCCCGCGAGGGACATGTTCGCGACGATGGTCCGATGGGCGCGCCCCCCGGAAATGGTCGAAGCAGTGGAGCGCGATCACGACAGAATCCAGCGCCTGGCCGAGGAAGCCGACGCGCGGGTGATCATGGGGGAGGATCCCGATGTCGTACGACGTGCCCTACGATCCCAAATCGCAAAGGGCGCGGGACCAACTCGCCCCTGACCAGCGGCGGGACCTGGACAGCGGCATGCAGCGCATCGCCCAGGACCCCTACGGGTCCGGGTCCAGCCCGACGTACAGCAAGGACCGCCGAGAGGCGACATGCGGAAGCGTGTTCGTCGTCTACCAGATCACCAACAGTCGGCTGTTGATCACGGTGGTCCAGGTCATCGCATAATCCACACGCAGCGAAGCCCCCGGCCCATCCGGCCAACGGGCCGGGAACTTCCCCGCGCCCACATAATGCAAAACGGGCTACAGCAACCTGTCGGGCGCCTGAGGGAACCCAACCGAGCCAACTCACAGCCGCAACCCAGACGCGCGAACCGACCACAGCAGCCCGTCCGGCGCTTGAGGACAAACAAAAGCCAACCCACTCGCGACCGCAAGCCACGCACGGGACCCGACCAAACCAGCCCGTCCGGCGTTTGAGGACGGTCGGGGCGAGAGGCCGGCCTCCGTCGGGTGCGGGCCGACCCGCACCGGCAACCGCCCCCGGCCGCCCCGGCCACGCGCAAGCGCTACGGCAACAGGCCCGTCGCGCGCGCGGCGACGACCGCCTCCACCCGGTTGTGCGCCCCGAGCTTGCGCATCGCGGACCGCAGGTAGCTCTTCACCGTCTCCGCCCCCACCCCCAGCGCCTGCGCCACCTCCGCGTTGGTCCGCCCCACCCCCACCAGGGCCAACACGTCCATCTCCCGCACCGTCAACCGCGGCCCCGCCGCCCGCGCGACACCCCCGCCCACCCCGACGGAGGCAGCGGCAGCCGTCCGCGCCAACCGCCCACACACCGCTCGCAGCCGCTCCCCCAGCACCGGATCGTCGACCGCAGCCGACCCCGCCAGCGCCAGCAGATCCGCATGGGCCAGCCGGATCTCCAACGCCGCCCACCCCGGCAACTCCGCCGCCCGCGCCATCCGTTGCTCGACCTCACGCGCCACGGCGATCTCGTGCCCCGCCTCCCGCGCCGCGTCACAGGCCGTGGTCAAAATCCCGTCCCCGAAGTCCGACGGTCGCCGCAACGCCCCGTACAGCACCGCCGCCACCACCCCCCGCCCACCGCCGGGCCCCGGCACGGGAACGGGCACCGCGAACACCGCCCGCACCCCCTCCGTCGTCACCGCCCGGTCGTACTCGTGGCTGATCGCCGACGCCGCGACGTAGTCCACCACCCGCACCGGCCGCCGCGTCGTGATCGCCTTGCCGCCGACCCCACTCCCGGCGACCACCGTCAACCCGGCCAACACGCGCGTCGAGGTGCCGCTCAGGTACGAGATCACCAACCGGTCCGCCGTACTCGGACACGGCCCGGCGAACGCCACGTCCACCCCGGTCCGCGCCCGAAACCGCTCGACGGCCCGCGCCAACGGATCCTCGACCGCGCCCGCCGGTCCGCCCATGGCCCCTCCCCACACTCCACACTCAGGCTCGCGTCGTACCCATCCAGGGCACACCCACACCGCGCCCGGGCACCGTACTGCCGAGCCCCGCCCGGCATCACCCCCATTCGGGGGTACTCCGCTCGCCGCCCCCGCCCGCCCCCACCTACCGTCGCGACCACACAGACACGCCACACCGAAAACCCGGCCCCGCCACCCACCCCGTCCAGGCAGGTGACCCGCGATGACCACCCCCGTGCCCGCCCCGCCACAGGCCGAATTCCCCCCGTCCTCCCGCCAGGGAGAGCGCACGCCGCCCCTCCCCCACGAGACCATCGGCGCCAACCTGGCCCGGATCGCCGCCGCGTACCCGGACCACGACGCGCTCGTCGAATGCGCGAGCGACCGGCGCTGGACGTACGCGGAGTTCGACACCGCCGTCGACAACCTCGCCCGCGCCCTGATCGGCGTCGGCATCGAGGCGGGCGACCGCGTCGGCATCTGGTCGCCCAACTGCGCCGAATGGACCCTCGTCCAGTACGCCGCCGCCCGCGTCGGCGCGATCCTGGTCAACCTCAACCCGGCGTACCGGGTGCACGAGATCGAATACGCGCTCGCCCAATCCGGCACCAGGCTCCTGATCGCCGCCTCGCGCGTGAAGACCAGCGATTACCCCGCGATGGTCGCCGAGGTCCGCCCGACCTGCCCCGACCTGGAACGTGTCGTGCACATCGACACCCCGGACTGGCCGGCCCTGCTCGCCGAGGGCGCCGACGTCTCGCTCGACCGGTTGCGCGCCCGCGAGGCCACGCTGCGGCCCGAGGATCCGATCAACATCCAGTACACCTCCGGCACCACCGGCTTCCCGAAGGGCGCCACCCTCTCCCACCGCAACATCCTCGGCAACGGCTTCCTGGTCGCCGAGATCCAGGGCTGGACCGCCGCCGACCGGGTGTGCCTGCCGGTGCCCTTCTACCACTGCTTCGGCATGGTGATGGGCAATCTCGGCGCGACCAGCCACGGCGCGTGCATGGTGATCCCGGCCGCGCTGTTCGACCCGGCCGCCACGCTGCGCGCCGTACACGAGGAGCGCTGCACGGTCCTGTACGGCGTGCCGACCATGTTCATCGCCGAACTCGCCCTGCCCGACTTCGAGGCGGGCAAGTACGACCTGTCGTCGCTGCGCACCGGCGTGATGGCCGGTTCGCCGTGTCCGGTGGAGGTGATGAAGCGGGTGATCGACCGGATGGGCATGACCGAGGTGACCATCTGCTACGGGATGACCGAGACCTCGCCGGTGTCCACCCAGACCCGCCGCGACGACTCGCTGGAGCGCCGGGTCGGTACGGTCGGCCGGGTCCACCCGCACCTGGAGATCAAGGTGGTCGACCCGACCACGGGCGCGACCGTCCCCGAGGGCTCCCCCGGCGAATTCTGCACGCGCGGCTACTCGGTGATGCTCGGCTACTGGCGCGACCCCGAGCGCACCGCCGAGGTGATCGACGCCGACGGCTGGATGCACACCGGCGACCTGGCGACGATGGACGCGGACGGCTACGTCTCCATCGTCGGCCGGATCAAGGACATGGTGATCCGTGGCGGCGAAAACGTATACCCGCGCGAGATCGAGGAGTTCCTCTACGCGCACCCGGACATCGAGGACGTCCAGGTCGTCGGCGTCCCGGACGCCCGCTACGGCGAGGAGCTGATGGCCTGGATCAAACTCCGCCCCGGCGCCCCGGAGTTGACCGCCGACGCCCTGCGCGAGTTCTGCACGGGCCGGTTGGCCCACTACAAAATCCCGCGCTACGTCCACCTGGTCGACGCGTTCCCCATGACGGTAACCGGCAAAATCCGCAAAATCGAAATGCGCGAACGCTCCCTCCAACTCCTCACCCAACCCCCACCCCACCCCTAACCCAACCGCTCGAAGGCCTCCGCCGCCGACGGCGACGGGGCCGGCCGGCGGTTGATCGCGAGTTCACCCGGCGAGTCCGGGTGCGGGGCCGGGGCCGGTCGGGGGATCATCGGGGGATGGACACGACAGTGCACCTCGCCCAGCAGGACGAGGCCGACGAGTTGTTGGGACGCAGTGCGTTGGCGGCGCTGACCGGCATGTTGCTGGACCAGCAGATCCCGATGGAGTGGGCCTTCACCGGCCCCTACACGATCACCCGACGCCTGGGCGCCACCGACCTGGACGCGCACGAGATCGCCGCCTACGACCCGGACGCCTTCACCGCGCTCTTCGTCGAGAAGCCCGCCGTACACCGCTATCCCGGCTCGATGGCCCACCGCGTCCAGCAGCTGTGCCGGTATCTGGTCGAGCACTACGACGGCGACGCGAGCGCGGTCTGGGCCGACGCGAAGACCGGCGCCGAACTGCTGAAGCGGCTCCAGGAACTGCCCGGTTTCGGAAAGCAGAAGGCACAGATCTTCCTGGCCCTGCTCGGCAAGCAATACGGCGTAACCCCCAAGGGCTGGCGCGAAGCCGCCGGCGCCTACGGAGAGGTCGGCTCCTACCGCTCGGTGGCCGACATCACCGGCCCCGACTCCCTGGCCAAGGTCCGCGCCCACAAACAGGAAGCCAAACGCGCCGCCAAGGCCGCCAAGGCAACAAAGGAAACCTGACCACAACAGACGAGAACCCAACGCGGACACAGGCCCCACCCCGGGCGGGAGCCCCGATGGGCGGGCGGCGTCCGATCGGACCGGGCCCGCCGGACCCCGGAGCCCCGCCCACCGCGCCCGGCGCCCGCTCCCCGCCCTCCCCGCTCGTCAGGTCACCGTCGTCGAAGCCGCCGAAGCCGCCGCTCCCGAGCCCCGTTCGACCGCCACCCCCGCTGCCGCGCCCGCCCCGCGCCCCGCCCTCGGCAGGAACAGGGCGGCCAGCGCGGTGAGCAGCGTCGCGCCGCCGAGGATGTACCAGGCCCGGTCGTAGCCGTCGAGTGTGGCCTCCGTGCCGACCGCCGCGACGAACACCGCGACCCCGAGCGCCGCACCGACCTGCCGCAGCATCGTGATCACCCCCGAGCCGGTGGCGAAACGATCCGGGGTCAGCGCACCGGTCGCGGTGGCGATCAGGGTCGGCAGGACCAGCCCGACGCCGATGCCGCTCAGGATCGAACCGGGCAGGAAGTCGCTCGCGTAGTGCGCGTGCGGTTCGAGTCGGACAATCCACCAACCCAAACCCGCACTGAACGAGATCCCGCCCAGCACGACCAGCGGCCCCGGTCCGACCCGAGCCGCGTACCGCCCGGCCAAAACCGTCACGAACGGCACGCACAGCGGCCCGGGAACGGTCCCGAGGCCGGTCCGCAGCGCACTCCACCCCCACACGGTCTGCATCCACATCGTGGCGGAGATCAACATCCCGGCGAACGCGACACCGAACAGGACGTTCGCCACCCCCGAGACCGCATAGACCCGATTCCGCACCAGCGCGCCCTCGACCACCGGACGCGGATGCCGCCCGTTGCGCACCAGGAATCCGGCCACCAGCACCAGGGTGGCCACCCACACACCGACTGTACGGCCGGACCACCAACCCCAGTCCGGCGCCCGCACCACACCCAGCGACAACGCGCCGATCGCGGCGGTCAGCAGCACGGCCCCCACCAGGTCCGGCAGCGGTCCACGATCGGTCGGCGCGGGATCGGGCAGTCGGCGCGCGCCGAATACCAGCGTCAGCACGCCGATCGGCAGGTTGACCACGAAGACCCAACGCCAACCGGGTTCGAGCAACAGGCCACCCAGCACCGGGCCCACCGCGGCGGCGATTCCACCGATCGCGGCCCAGGCGCGGATCACCGTACCGCGACGTTCGGGCGGGTATGACGTGAGCAACAACCCCAGCGACGCCGGCATCAACAGCGCGGCGCCGACCGCCTGGCCGAGTCGGGCGATCACCAGGACCGCCAACTCCGGCGCGGCGGCGCACAGCGCGGAGGCCAGGGTGAAGACCGCGACGCCGGCCAGGAACGCACGCCGGTGCCCGATCCGATCGGACAACCGCCCGGCCGGCACGAGGAGGGCGGCGAAGACGACCGTGTAGGCGTTCAGAACCCACGACAGGTCGGCGAGCGAGGAGCCCGACCACGTCTCCGCCAGCGAGGGCATCGCGACGTTGACGATGAACAGGTCCAGGTTGACGAGCACCACGCCCGCACAGACCAACACCGCCGCGAACGCACGCGGCGGTCGATCCGAACCATTACCGGCCATAACGAGAGCCCTCCCGGGTCACCGAGCGAGTAAGTCCTATGAAGCAACTCGGCCAACCTAGAACGAGCGAGTTCTATAAAGCAACTTACTAAGTACAATCATGCAACCCACCCATTACACTGACGCCATGCGCCGCAAGAGCTTCCAGGAGATGCACTGCTCGGTCGCCCAGTTCCTCGAGGTGGGCGGCGAGTGGTGGACGATGCTGATCGTGCGGGACGCCTTCTTCGGCGTGACCCGCTTCGACGACTTCCACGACCGGCTCGGCATCTCGCGCAACGTGCTCACCCAGCGCCTGGAGCACCTGATCGAGCACGGCATCCTCGAACGCGTGGCCTACCAGGACAAGCCGGTCCGCTACGACTACCGCCTGACCGACAAGGGCCGCGCCCTGTGGCCGGTACTCAACGCCATGCGCCAATGGGGCGACCAATGGGCCGCCCCCGACGGCCCCCCGGTGATCGTCACCCACACCCCGTGCGGCCACCCCACAACCGCGGTCCACATCTGCTCCGCCTGCCGGGAACCCCTGACCCCCGAAACCCTGAAGGCAACCCCGGGCCCAGGCGCAAGGGACGGCCTCCTGTCGAACCTCCCCCCGAAAGCCACGCCCACGGCCTGATCACCCCACCAACCACAAGCCCCATTCCGGCCCAACCCACACCCGGCCGAACCAACACCCGAGCCCGAACGGCCCGGCCGGCGCCCAAGGCCGCCCCCGCCAACCCGGGGTGATATGTCACACCGCGTCCCGTGCCACCCACCCCCCTCCCAATCCCACCCCCACCACACGCCAAAAGCGGAATGCCTCGTTCCATCGGAGACAACTCGTACTCCCGTCTGTCACCCTGCTCCGGGCAGTGACCAACCGTCGACCATCCGGAGTTACCTCGGGGAGGACGAACGTGAACAGGCTCCCGAACGCACCCGTCACCACACAGGTCGCGTCCACACCTCTAAAGGTCGCGTCCACACCGTTGTGGGCGGAGTTCGGCCGCACGCTGCGGACCCGGCGCCGCCTCGCCGGAATGACCCAGCAGCAACTCGGGCTGCGCGTCGGCTATCACCACAGCCTGATCAGCAAGCTGGAGGCGGGCCTGCGCGAGCCGCCGGCCGGTCTGCCGCGCCGGCTCGACGACCTCCTCGACACCGGCGGCGACCTGTCCGCCCTCCTGACCAGCCGCGCCATCCCGCCGCCCGTGCTGCACCGCACGCACTTCTCGGTGATACCCGGCGGCGAGGCGCCGGCCGGACTCGCCCCCCTGGCCGACCGGTTCTGGCCCGAGCGGCTGCCCTATCACGGCCTGCCCTGCCCGCTGCACGGCAAGGACGGCTGCCACGAGTGCGAGGTCCCGCCGTACGCCGACGCGCTCACCATCCTCGCCGGCATCGACGGCAACAACCCGACCGGCGTCGACCCCGACGTGGTCCACGTACTCACCGCCCTGCTCGGCGGCTACACCCAGGCCGGCCTGCACGGCGGCACCACCACCGGCCTGGTCGGCTCCGTCGAGTACGTGCTGCGCCGCATCGTCAGCTGGGCCGAATCCCTGAACGCGCAAGGCCGTTCGCCACACGCGCAGCTGCGCCTGGCCGCCGACTACGCCCAACTCGCCGGACGTTTCCGGATGCAGCAGGGCCAGAGCGTGATCGGCATGGCCTGGTACGACCGCGGCCTCAACTGGGCGGACGTCTGCGAGAGTCCGGGCGCCCGCGCCTCGCTGCTCGGCGACGTGTGCTCGCTGGCCCGCCTCGACGGCGACGCGACGGCCGCACTGGCCTACGCCCGCGCACTGGAGGCCGTGGACACCGGCCGGGCCTGGATCACCACGCTCGCCAAGCTCTACCAGGCCCGCGGCCACGCGCTCGGCGGCGACATCGGCGAGTGTCGCCAGGAGATCGCCACCGCGCATCGGCAGATCAACCGGTTCGACGAACGCGACCGTGCCGAGGCGCCGTGGCTGACCGGACTGGCCGGCCGGCTCCGCATGGAGGCCACCGTCGGTGGCGCGCTGCGCGATCTGGCCGCGCGTACCGGCGATCTCGCCTCGGCCCGGTCGGCGGTGCAGTCGGTGGAGGCCGCGTTGGACCTGCTGCCCGTTCCGCTGCGCCCCGCCCGGGTGTTGCTGACCGTACGGCTGGCCGACGCGCTCGCCTGCGCCGGCCGACCCGACGCGGCGGTGACCACCGCGGCTCCGGTCATCCACGAGGCCGCCGGTCTGGGCACCGCGACCACAAATCGGGAACTACTGGGCCTGCGCCGACGTCTGACCCAACATTGGAGCGATCTGCCGGAGGTGCGCGACCTCTTGGAGCAGATGCCGGGTCACTGAACGGTCGTCGGCGCACTCGTCGGGGCATCGCACCGCCGCCCGACCGGGCGACCAGGCACTCCCGCGACTCCCGGGGTCTGCTTGGCGTTTGCCGGAATTTGCCGGCCGTTGCCGATCACTTCACCAAGTCCCCACACCCGTGTGAGTGTTTCGCTCGCTCGGGCACGAACCCGGCCTGCACGGTCGCCCGCGTCGCTCACGAGGCGTACGCGGCGCAAGCCGGCGACGTGGTCGAGGCATGTCCCCTCCCAAGGAGCCTCGATGAATCGCAGAACGACCACGGCCGGGACCGTCCTGGCCATGCTCGCCGGCTTGGCGATCGGCGCGGCCGGAACACCGGCCGTCGCCGACCCGTCCCCTCCCCCCGCAAACCCGCAGGCACTCGCGGTATCCGCCGCCGACCGGGCGGCCGCAAGCGGCCTGGACGCCCTCGCCAAGGGCCCCGACGAGCAGTACGAACGCCAGGTCGTCACGCCGTGGATCAACGACCTGTACTCGGTCGCGTACCAGCGCACCTACCGCGGCCTGCCGGTCGTCGGCGGCGACGCGGTGGTCATGGCCGACGGCAAGGGCCGAGTCCACGCGACCCAGGCATCGACCGACGCGCGCATCTCCGTGACCACCCAACCGACGGTGGCGGCCAGTGCCGCCGAGGCCACGTCCCGGGCCCAACTCCCCGTCGTGGACAAGGTCGAATCGCACCGCCTCGTCGTGCGGGTCAAGGACGACAAGAGCGCGCTGGCCTGGGAAACGGTGGTGGCGGGTCGTACCGCGACCGCGCCCAGCCGGCTGCACGTGTTCGTCGACGCGACCACCGGCGCGGTGCTGGGCACGACCGACGAGGTCAAGGCCGGCAGTGCGAACAGCCAGTGGAACGGCCCGAGTCCGCTGAGCATCGACACCACCAACTCCGGTGGTACCTACTCCCTGCGCGACCCGAACCGCCCCGGTCTGACCTGTTCCGACTACAGTTCCGGCCAGGTCTTCTCGAAGTCCACCGACTCGTGGGGCAACGGCCAGGCGTCGAGCAAGGAAACCGGCTGCGCCGACGTCTTCTGGGCGGCGCAGAAGGAATGGAACATGCTCCGCGACTGGCTCGGTCGCAACGGGCACAACGGCAACGGCGGCAGCTGGCCGGTCAAGGTCGGCCTGAACGACGTCAACGCCTACTGGGACGGCTCCTCCATCTCCATCGGCCACAACCAGAGCAACCAGTGGATCGGCTCGATGGACGTCGTCGGCCACGAATTCGGCCACGGCATAGACCAGTTCACCCCCGGTAGCACCAGCGGTGAAGCCGGACTCGGCGAGGCCACCGGCGACATCATGGGTGCGCTGACCGAGGCTTACGCGAACGAGCCCTCCCCGTACGACGCTCCCGACTACACGGTCGGCGAGAGCGTGAACCTGGTGGGCCAGGGCCCGATCCGCTACATGTACAAGCCGTCCACCAACGGCGACCCCGACTGCTACAGCTCCTCCATTCCCAACACCGAGGAGCACGCGGCGGCCGGACCGCTCAACCACTGGTTCTACCTGCTCGCCGAGGGCACCAACCCGGGCGGCGGCAAGCCGACCAGCCCGACCTGCAACAACACCACCCTCTCGGGCGTGGGCATCCAGAAGGCCGGCAAGGTCTTCTACGGCGGCATGCTGCTCAAGACCAGCGGCATGACCTACAAGCGCTACCGGACCGCGACGCTCACCGCGGCCAAGACCATCGACCCGACGTGTGACCTGTTCAAGAAGACCAAGGCGGCGTGGGACGCGATCAGCGTGCCGGCCCAGACCGGCGACCCGGTCTGCAACGTCGACCCGGGTTCGGACTTCAGCCTCGCGGTCAGCCCGACCAGCGGCAGTGTGACGCCCGGTGGCACCACGACCACCACCGTGACCGCCACGCTGGTCTCGGGTCCGGCGCAGAACGTCACCCTGACCACCGGCCCCCTCCCGGCCGGCGTCACCGCGTCGTTCAACCCGGCGACCATCGGCACGAACCAGTCCTCCGTGCTGACCCTGTCGGCGAGCGCGTCGGCGAGCGCGGGCACCAGCTCGGTCACCATCACGGGCACGGGTTCCACCTCGCACACCGCGCAGTACACGTTGACCGTCGGCAGCGGGCCGGGCAACCCGAGCGACCCGCCGGACATCAACGTCGCGAACGTGCAGTCGCACCTGACGCAGCTCAACCAGATCGCGAACCAGAACGGCGGCAACCGCCGTGCGGGCAGCGCCGGTTACACCGCGTCGGTGGCGTACGTCAAGGGTAAGCTCCAGGCGGCCGGCTACCAGGTCAGCGAGCAGACCTGCACCTCCTGCACCTACCGTTCCAACAACCTGATCGCCGACTGGCCCGGCGGTCCCGCCGACTCGGTCGTCATGTTCGGCGCCCACCTGGACAGCGTCGGTGCCGGTCCCGGCATCAACGACAACGGTTCGGGTTCCGCCACCCTCCTGGAGAACGCGCTCGCGCTCGCCCAGGCCAACCCCAGCCTGACCAAGCACGTGCGGTTCGGCTGGTGGGCCGGCGAGGAACAGGGCCTCCAGGGCTCGCAGTTCTACGTCAGCCAGCTCGGCTCCACGCAGCGCGCGGCGATCAAGGGCTACTACAACTTCGACATGGTTGGCTCGCCCAACGGCGGCTACTTCATCAACAACATCAACTCCGCCACCTCCGCGCCGATGAAGGCGTACTGGGACTCGCTGAACCTGCGCCCGGAGGAGAACGTCGAGGGCCAGGGACGCTCCGACGACTACTCCTTCCAGCAGGCCGGCATCCCGACGTCGGGCTACGCGGCCGGTGCCGACGCGCGCAAGACCTCGGCACAGGCGACGAAGTGGGGCGGGCAGGCCAACCAGTCCTACGACTCCTGCTACCACTCCTCGTGTGACACCTCCTCCAACATCAGCGCCACGGTGCTCAACCGCAGCGCGGACGGTGTCGCGTACACGATCTGGAAGACCGCGGTCGGCGGCACCACGCCCACCAACGACTTCACCATCTCGGCCGTTCCGTCCTCCGGCAACGCGCAGCCCGGTGCCACCGTCTCCACGACGGTGAACACCACCACCTCCAGTGGTACGGCGCAGACGGTGACGCTCGGCTCGAACGCGCCGTCGGGCATCAGCGTGAGCTTCAGCCCGCCGTCGGTCCAGAGCGGCACCTCCTCGACCGCGACGATCACCGTCTCGGCGGGCACCGCGGCCGGCACGTACCCGATCACCATCACGGGCACGGGCTCGGTCGTGCACTCGACCACGTACACGCTGACGGTCGGCGACGGCGGTCCGGGCAACTGCTCCGCGCCCGCATGGGACGCCGGCACCGTCTACGTGGGCGGCAACGTGGTCTCGTACCAGGGGCACACCTACCGCGCCAAGTGGTGGACCCAGGGCGAGACCCCCGGAACCACCGGACAGTGGGGAGTGTGGCTCGACCTCGGACCGTGCTGAGGACGCGCACCGAGGGCAGGTAGCACGTAGCACGTAGCACGTAGCACGTAGGTAGTCCGTACGACCGCTGTCCCGATTGTGATGCCCGGTGGCCCGAGGTTTGGGTCACCGGGCATCACACCGTTCGGGGTCGGTGCCCGGGGTCGGCGCCCGAGATGTCGGTGCGTGCCGGCAGGATGCCCGAATGGTTACGAACCCTGATCTTTCGGCCGGGTCCGATCCGGGGGTCGAGCCCTGGCCGGGTGACGGGTCGTCGTCCCTGCCCGCCGATCTGACGGCTGCCAAGGAGATGGTCTACGACCCGAGCGGGTTCGGGTGCAGCCGCCCGGTCGCCGAGCCGGAGAGCGCCGAATACGGGGCGTACACGCTCACCGTGGCCGGTGTCCGAATCCGCTTTCGGAGCGCGAGGACCACGCCGACCAAGGTCGGCCTGTTCGTCACCCTGTGGCGGCGCTCGGCCGCCGGGCCGATCGAGCCGTCGCCGGTCGAGGACGCGATCGACCTGGTGGTGATCGGTTGCCGGCAGGGCGAACACGTCGGGCAGTTCGTGTTTCCGACGGCGGTGCTGGCGGAGCACGGCATCCTGTCCGTGGGCGGAGTCGGGGGCAAGCGGGGTTTTCGGGTCTACCCGCCCTGGGTGACGCCGACCGTTCGGCAGGCGGAGCGGACGCGCGCGTGGCAGGTCGAGCACTTCCTCACGCTGTCGGGTGAGGCGCCGGCGGACTCGGCGCGGATCCGGCGGTTGTACGGGGCGGGCGGGGCGCGGTAGCCCTCGACGTCAGGGGGCGCCGCCGCACGCGGCCCGGAGACGGAGCAGCGTCGTGCGCATGCCCGCGCGGTTGCGCTCGGCGCGCCGCGCGGCCGGGGTGCCGGTGAAGACCAGTCCGAGTATCTCGGCGATCCGGCGGCGCCATCCGTCGCGGCGGCGGTCGATCCAGTACTCGGTGACCAACGTCGCCGCTCCCTCCTCCGCCGGGGCGAACCGATAGCCCCAGCGGGCGATGGGCAGGCCGAAGGAGGTGACGTCGAACGCGAACTCCCGGCCCGGGTCGGCGGTCATGATCCGACAGACGGTGAACCAGACCCACGGGCCCCGCCGGTTGAAGCCGACGAAGCTGCGCCCGAGGGGCCGAACGGCGAAGACCTCCGGGCTCCAGTCCTTCATCCGCCGGACGTCGGCGACGATCGGGTACACGGCCTCCGGCGCGAGCGGGACGGTCAGCGATTCCTCGATCTCCCAGACGCGCGCGGTCGACGCCGCCGGTTCGGGAGCGGATTCGGGCGTGGGTTCGGGGTGGTGCTTCCCAGGCTTCATGGGCGTCACGCTAGCAGCAAAACGCAACGCAACGTAGCGTTGTATTCGAGCTGTTAGTCTCCCGGCATGAACGACGAACAACACCCGGCGGAACCCACCGACGGCGGCGACAACAGCCGCACCGGCACCGGCGGCATCGCCACGGGCTCCGGCACCGGCGGCCCGCGCAAGGCCCAGGCGATCTTCGACGCCACCCTCGACCTCCTCGCCGACAAGGGCTACGAGGGCCTGACCATCGAGGGGGTCGCCGAGCGGTCCGGGGTGAACAAGACCACGATCTACCGCTGGTGGCCGTCGAAGGGGGCCCTCCTCGGCGCCGCGCTCACCGGTGCCCGGCGCCTGGACTTCCCCATGCCCGACACCGGCAGCCTCCGGGGCGACCTGGAGGCACTGTTGGACGGCATGGTGTCCCTGCTCACCACCCCGCCGACGGCCGACATCGCCGTCGCCGCCCTGGGCGCGGTCACCCACAGCGCCGAACTCGCCGAACACGCCGGCACCTTCTTCGCCGGCCGCCTGGCGCGCGAACGTCCCGTCTTCGAGCGCGCCGTCGCCCGGGGCGAACTCGCCGCCGACGCGGACCCGATGTTGCTGATGGACCTGCTGGCCGGCGCCGCCTGGCTCCGGGTGGTCTTCCGCCAGGTCCCGGTCGAGCCGGATTTCGCCCGGCGTACCGTCGCGGTAATCCTGGACGGAGCCGCCTCGCGCGCCGACGGTTGAGCCCGAGATCGGGCCCGGGCGGGCGGACCGAATTGCCCTTCATGTCCTCCCGGGCGTTCGGCCCCGCGCATGCGATGATCCGACCGTGATGGACGAGAGCGAGTTCTGGGAACTCATTGACGCCACGCGCGAGGCGGCCGAGGGCGACCCCGAGGAGCAGGCCGACCTGCTGGTGGAGCGCCTGACGCAGCTCGATCCCGACTCCGTCTGCGACTTCGCCAAACACTTCGAGGCGCGCTACACCCGCGCGTACCGCTGGGACCTGTGGGGCGCGGCGGCGGTCCTGCTCGAAGGCGCGAGCGACGACGTCTTCGACGCGTTCCGCTGCTGGCTGATCGGCCAGGGCCGGGACGTCTTCGAGGGCGCCCTCCGCGACCCCGACGACCTGGCCGACCTCCTCGACACCTTCGACCCGGACATCGACGGCGACGGCGAGGATCTGGGCTACGCCGCCGACGAGGCGTACGAACAGATGACCGGCGCCCCCATGCCCCCGGTGGGCCTCCCACCCCAACCGGTGGACCCGGTCGGCACGGCGATCAACCTGGAATTCGACGATGCCCTGGCCACCCGCTACCCCAACCTGTGGACCCGCTTCCGCACGTAGGCGGTGACGTGATCGCGACCATCCGGGCCGTGAGGGCGTGGGTGCGTGTGCGGTCCGGGGTGTGATCGTCGCGGAGTTAGCATGCGTCCTATGTCGGACGAAAAGGTGTTCCAGCCGCAGCAGTTCATCGGGCGCACCGATCCCGCCGTGCTCGCCGACCTTCGGGCGCGGTTGCGGGCCACGCGGTGGCCGGATGCGCCGGAGGAGGTCGGGTGGGGGCTCGGGGTCGATCTCGGGTATCTCCGGGAGTTGGTGGGCTATTGGGCGGACGGGTTCGACTGGGATGCGCAGGAGGCCGCGCTCAATCGGCTGCCGCGCTTTCGGGCGACGGTCGGTGGGCTCGGGATCCACTACGTGCATGCCCGGGCCGTCGCGCCGACCGGGCCCGTGTTGCCGTTGGTGCTCGGGCACGGGTGGCCGGATTCGTTCTGGCGCTACACCAAGGTGATTTCGCTGCTCACCGATCCCGGCGCGCACGGCGGTGATCCGGCCGACGCGTTCGACGTCGTCGTACCCGACATGCCGGGCTACGGGTATTCGGATCGCCCGACCGGTCCGCCCCTCGATTCCATCGCCGTCGCCGGTCTGTGGGCCGAGTTGATGGACGGGCTCGGCTACGCCCGATTCGGTGCGGCGGGTGGGGACATCGGCAGCCACGTCAGCCGCTACCTCGCCCTCGACCACCCCGACCGGGTGGTGGCCGTACACCGCACCGACGCCGGTGTACCCGTGGTCTCCGGCGACCTGGCCGAGTTCACGCCCGAGGAACGCGAGTGGTTCCGGGAGGTCGCCGCCTGGGGCGCGACCGAGGGCGGCTACGCCGCGATGCATCGGACGAAGCCGCAGACCGCCGCCGTCGGCCTCACCGACTCGCCGGCCGGCCTCGCCGCCTGGATCGTCGAGAAGCTCCGCGCGTGGAGCGACTGCGCCGGCGACATCGAGCGCAGCTTCACCAAGGACGAGATCCTGACCAACATCACGATCTACTGGCTCACCGAAACGATCGGCTCGTCGATGCGGATGTATCGCGCCAACGGCTCGATCCCGCCCGCACAACTCGCCCGCCGCGTCGAAGTCCCGTCCGGCTTCACGCTGTTCCCCGGCGACCTGATCCGCCCACCGCGCCCCTGGATGGAGCGCACCGCGAACGTCGTGCGCGTGACCGACGCCGAACGCGGCGGCCACTTCGCGGCGTTCGAGGAGCCCGAGCTGTACGCCGAGGAACTGCGCACATTCTTCCGCCCGTTCCGCACGGCGGGCCCGAACCCGAGCTGACGGCCGGCGCCCGGCGACGAACTCTCGGCCCGGCGCTTCGCCCCGACAGCGATTGTACGTCGCAGCCATTCCCGACCTCCGTCGCATCACCCCGACGGAACCCGACACGACTGCTGCCAATTATTGCGGCAAATGCCATGTTTATAAATATCGCCGGGTGGCAACTCAATGTTTGGATATTTCGTCGCTGCCGAGGCAGCCGCTGAAAGGACCGAATGATGAAGTATGTGCCATCCGGGGCTCTCCTCGGCGCGACGCTACTCGTTGTCGTCGCATCATCCGCGCCCGCCGCCGGAGCCGGTATCGAGAACGGTACTTTCCAGATCCCTGGCGTCAATGCCGACAGTTACCGACGCATCGGTCCCGCGGATTCTCTGCAGCCGACACCCTGGAGGGTGACGGACGGGAATGTGGACCTATACGGCACGGAGGCGGCAAACAATCCCCACCAGGCCGTCGATCTCAACGGGGGCCAGCCCGGAGCCATCGCGCAGGTTTTCTCGCCCACGATCGGGAAGAAGGTGACGATCACCTGGAAGGAGGCTCGTAATACCACCAGGTTGTGCGGTACCAACGCCACGGTCGTGCAGAAATACAGCGTAACGGTGCTCGGGAAGACGACGGTGACCTCCGACCCCAGCGGACTGCAACCGGGCGTGTGGAGAACTTCCCCACAGGAACTGACCTTCGTCGCGAGCGACCACCTGCACACACTCACGTTCGTGTCGCAGACCCCGAACGACTGCGGCCCCATGATCACCGACGTCGTGGCCGACGAGGGCTAAGGCTCCCGCCGGAGGTCTCCGACATGACGTACGACATCGAGAACGCGAGTTTCGACGAGCCCGGAATCACGCCCCCGGAAATGATCCGGTCATTCGATCGAGACGACCCCGACGAGCCCGCGGCGATCCCCGGATGGACGATCGAGCAGAACGGCGTCGAACTGCGCGCGTTGCGACCGCAGGAACGGCCGCACGGTTCGAGAGCCACTCAGGCGCTGCGCCTGAAGAATCTCCAAAACGAGTTGGGGATCATCTGCCAGACCGTCGACACGGTTCCCGAACAGCCGGTTCACCTTGCCTGGATGGATTCCCCGGATTTCGCCCCCCACGAGGCGGGATACGGGGATCAACAGCAATACGCCATCACCGTCGAACCGGTTTACGACCCGGACCAGGGGAAGCAGTCGGTCGTGGAGTCCCCGAACTATGGTTCGCCCCAGGGTCCATCGGCCGAGGGGCCGAACTGGACGAAAAAGCGCATCGAGTTCACCCCCACGACATCCCGGACGGAGGTGCGATTCCGGTCCCGGGTGGAGGGGCCTCTCTGTGCGTACATCACCGATATCCGGTTCGAGGCCTCGAGGACACCGGTCCTCACCAGAGTCTATCCTCCGGATGTGGAGAATGGTGGACCGGTTATGTTCGACGGTTCCGATCTCGGCCTGGTTCACTGGGCGATCTTCAGGGACCGCGACGGAAAAAGGGTGGTCGTCGCCGCTCGAGGAGAAAATGAAGGAAGGACGGCGCGGGTCGAACAGCTTCCCGGCGGCCTTGCGAGGGGCCCGGGACACGTTTCCCTGTCTACCGCGAGAAGCAGGGAAGAGATTTCGCCGGAAAACACGAGCAATGAGCTGGACATGGAGTTCGTACTCCCTTGAGGGTCTTCCAAGTCCCGCTCGCCCTGCCTCGGATCCCACATCCGAGGCAGGGCGACTTTTAATCGTCGAGACGTGGCACCGGCGGCTGAGACCGCCCCGGGCCAGTCTGTGTCAGTGAGCCACGAACTTCGCAGAAGCCGAAGAAGAGTTTCTATTTGACGATGTTCGGCGCGGGAGGGGAATCGTGATG
>NZ_JBHZAE010000002.1:377626-877535 GCF_042754105.1 Embleya sp. NPDC059237
TGGGTCAGCCCCCCCCCCGCCCCCCCGCCTCCGCCCCCCCCCCCGGGGGTCGTTGCAATTATCCGCGGGGCGGGGGGCCCCGGGCGCCCCCCCCCCCCGCCCCCACGTCTCATCCTGTCCCGCTCACTTTTCCACGAATGAGATCACGATCTCGTTGCTCGAATTGTCCGGGCCGATTCCGCTCTGATCATCGGCCGTCGAAAGATAGGCCGTTCCGGCGCCCGTAATGAGATCCTTGGGGCGATGCTCGACCCGGGCGGCCCTGCCGACATCCTCCCCCCTGGCGGGGGCAATGCACTTGTTCTTGTTCTTGTCCGTGAAAACGGCCCAATTGACCAGGCCCAGGTGCTCGCCTTCGAAAGTCACCGGACCGCCCTCCTCCACGTCCGGAGGCTCGACGGTGACAATCTTCGGGATGGTCATACTCTGCTCCTTGCTCGATGACATTCCCACATCCGGGGGAATGCTGATTGCCCGGTCAGACGACCCCGGCGACACGCAACATGTCGGACATGTAGAACGTGCCGGCGGTCCGGCCGAGCGTCGGCTGCCACTTCGGGGCCGCCGAGAAATTGTTCGCGATGTAGGACCCGGGATCGGCCTTGACCATCGCGAAGATCACTTCGCCGACGATGGCGCTTCCGACGGCGCCGAGTTTGAGGCTGCCGACATCGGGATGCCCGGCCTTCACCTCGTCCAGCGCGCCCTCGCCGAGGATGTAGTACCAGAGCGGAACGCTTGCGAAGTCGTTCGTGAAGCCGTCCGCCTTGGTCAGCTTGAAATCCTTCACCGTGTACGGGTCGCGGCTGATCGCGTAGGCGTTGAACACGGCCCGAGCAACGTCTTCCCCTGAAGGAAGCCCCTTGCCCTTCGGCCCGTCGAAGCTGTTCGCTCGCATCAGATTGCGGATGGCGATGGAACACAGCGGGGCGTAGTCCTGGTCCTGGTACGGAGTGGTCTTCGGCAGTGGCTTTCGGTCCGATGAGCTCTCCAGCCAGTTCAACGGGCTGTCGATCGGCGGTGGCATCTGCAGAAATCCGTGGATGATGCGCCGATCGAACCGCTTCGCGTACTGGGTCTCGACGGCGTGGCCCGTTTGATCCTTCGCCCCGGGAACGACGAAGTACCGCCGCCAGTCGATGACCCGACTGGGCCGCAGACGAGAGAACGGCCTGCGCAGGTCGAACAGATGCCCGGCCGTGACGTCGTTCAGGGTGTATTCCTCGACGGGGAGGGAGTGCAGGCGGTAGGCAGCCGCGGTGAACTCGACCGGTAGGTCGACGGGTTTCCCGAACGCGGGGTTGAAAAGCGGGAACGTGGCCTCGCGGTCCTCGGCGGCCTTCTTGAGCTTCTCGTAGACGTCCTTCGCCAGAATCCTCGGTAGCCAGTCGTTGAGGATCATCCACTGGTAGTGCCAGACGACCTGTCGCTTCGCCTCCGTGAACAGGGAGACGTCCGGGACCGATCCCTTCAGCATGTCGACCACGGCGTTGTGGAACTTCATGAACGCCAGGTGCAGTTGGATCGTGATGATCGTATTGTCGTCGCGCGGATCCGCGACCAGTGGTACGTCCTGGGGGTTTCGCGGAACGTCGTACTCACGGTCCGGGTCGATCCAGAACTTCCCCGTGTCGACGTTGTCGTAGAACGCGAACGACTGTGTCTTGGGGCCGAGGCCGTAGACGTGTGAAAGGTCGACCCGGGCATCCCGATAGTTCGTCGTGGTGGCCGGATCGTTCCGGTCGAAGTCGGCGTCGGCCTGGAAGGTGATGTTGTGGTCGAGGAATTGTCCGACGTAGGTGTATCCCGCCGGGATGCCGGCATCCGCCGGGGACGTCTTCGACGGATCAGTCGGCTTGGCGAGGAGAGTGTCCGCGATCCTCTCCCCCGGTTGGGCGCACTTCTTGGTCTTCGGATCGGGGCGGTTGACGTCCATCGGGCCACCGGGGGCGCCGAGTTCCTCGATCGCGTCGTTGGTCGGGGTGTACGGCGCGAGTGTCGGGAAGAGGCGTCTGTACACGCCGGTTTCCACCACCGGCCCGCCCGGACCGGTGCCTCCGACACCCCCCGCGCCGGGACCGGCTCCGTCGAGCGAGGGCAGCCGTAGCGGGCATCCGTGGCTCGTGAAGGTCGGGTCCGCGACCAGGCCGTGTACGAGGCCGAGGGGGGTTCGCCCGTCGCCGTCGCCGTCGCCCAGGAGTTGATCGAGGAGTCGGGTACGTGCCTGCTCACGGAGGGCGGTGCGGTCGTCGGGGGCTTCGGTCGAGATGTCGAGGGCCATCGCAGATGTGCCTTTCGCATGCGGCAGCGCGTGTGCGGCGGGGTGCGTGGGAGAGGGCTCGGCAGTCGTGCGCCGGGCGCCGAGACCTGTTCATCGTCACCCGGGCTTCCCGCGCGGTGTGGCAATGGGAGGCATCACTTCACTACAACGAGTTGGTTGTTTGCGCCGTATGGCGGCCGAAGGTGGCCGCTGGCCCGTTACCCGGCGCAGGCTCGGAACGGTCGCGCCCGCAGCCGGCGCCGCTCGCCCACCCGCACATCGGAGGATCAGATGGCCACGACCCTCGCCGAACCGTCACTCGCGGAGCGGATCGCCCGTCACGTTCTGCGAGACGACGTGAAGGACTGGCAGAAGGAGATCAAGGATCAGCTGCAGTGTGCGATCGAGTTGGAGCTCACCACCATTCCGGCCTACCTCTGCGGTCTTTGGTCGATCAAGAACAAGGACGACAAGAAGAGCAGGCCTGCGTACGACCTGATCAGGAGTGTCGTACTGGAGGAGATGCTCCACATGGCACTGGCCTGCAACATGCTGACCGCCGTCGGAGGGGTGCCGACGATCAAGGCCCCCGTGTATCCGACGGCCCTGCCGGGCGGAGTCGGCGCGGGCCTGAACGTGCGCCTCCAGGGATTGACACGGGAATACGTACAGGGCACCTACATGGCCATCGAAGCCCCGGAGATCCCGTCCCTGCCGCCGCCGACGACCGGCACTCCGGTCACGATCGGGGCCTTCTACGACGTGCTCCTGACCCGACTGCGACGCCACACCCCGGCACTCGTGCGCACGTCCCAACTCGGCGATGTGGGTCTCGGCCTCTTCGAGATCCAGGACTTCGCGGACATCGAGCGGGCGATCGCCGAGATCAAGGCACAGGGCGAGGGCACCACCACCGTCCCCGGCATCTCCGACGACCCCGATGAGCTCGCCCACTACTACAAGTTCGCGCAGATCGTGGCCGGCGGTGAACTCATCAAGAAGGGCACGGGACGGTGGGAGTACAGCAAGGCTCTTCCCGTGCCCTTCCCCGACGTCTGGCCCATGGCCGAAGTGCCCAAGGGCGGCTATGCGAAGGACCCCGGCTCGTACACGGTGAGCGCGGGAGTCCAGAAGCAGCTGACCGCGTTCAACGACGCGTACAAGAAGGTCCTCGAACTCCTGCGCGACGCGTGGTCGCCCACCGGGGGCGGCCGGAAGTCGTTGGGCGCGGCGGTCGTGGCCATGAAGGGTCTGGAGAAGTTGGCGACCCCACTTCTCCAGGAGCAGAACCCCAAGAACACCGCGCAACACTTCGGTCCGGAATTCCTCGCCTCCTGAGCCCCCGCGCTCCCATCGACTGGCGGCGGTTCGCCGTGTGCCGGCACTTGTCACATCACCCCGACGCCAAGGAGCCCGTAGCATGACGACCACATCCCCGCGCAAGACCGCCACCGCCCACACGGACGCCGCGCTCGCCGAGAGTGTCGATCGGGCGGTGGCCCTGGAACGCCTGCGGCGGATCGCCGACCCCGAGGAACGCCTGGTCGCGTATACCCGGATCGTCACCGAGGACGTGTTCAATCTCGGTATCGCGAACAACGTCCTGCTGTTCGACCTGCTGAGCAAGGAGGTCTTCGCCAAGGTGCAACTCACCGAGGCGGACGCCGAGTACGTGTCACCGCCGTACGGGGTGCAGGAACTGCTCGACCCGATCACCACGTTGCTCCGGCGCAGGTTCTCCCCCGGCATCGATCCCGAGTACGACGTGTACGCCACCGCCGGCGGCTCGGGGGCCCTCGAGTCGTTGGCGTTCGCGCTGCTCCACGGCGGCGTGCTGAACCCGGGCGACCAGGTTCTGCTGCCGGCACCCTTCTGGCCCGGCTTCCTGTGGTGCTTCGAACAGCGACCCGGCCTCAAGTGCGTACCCGCACGCCTGGACGGCGATCAGCAGCTCACCCTGACCGTGGACGCACTGAAACGGGCCTACGAAGCCGCACCGGATCCCAAGCCCAAGCTGTTGGTCCTCACCAACCCGCACAACCCACTGGGCGTCAACTATGAGAAGAAGCTGCTCGAGGACGTATGCCGCTGGGCCCTCGACCGGCAGATGCACATCGTCTCCGACGAGATCTACGCGCACTCCCAGAGCACGGGCACCGACGGATTCACCAGCGTCCTGTCCCTGGACGCCTACGCCACCGCCCCCGACCGCATTCACCTCGTGTACGGACTGACCAAGGACTTCGGCCTGTCCGGCTTTCGCATCGGCTTCCTGATCTCCAAGTCGAACGACGTCCGCAAGGTCATGCAGGGCGACGAGACCTGGAAGTCGCTGTCGTGGTTCGGTCCGTTGGACTCGCTCAAGACGGCGTACGTCCGCAAGTTGTTCGGCACCACGACCAAGCCCAGCGACTTCCCGGCGAAGCTGATGAAGGATTACGCCGACCGTCTCAAGGACGCCCACGACAAAGCCGCCGCGAGCCTCGACAAGGCGCAGATCCCCTACGTGGGCAAGGGCGACAGCAAGCGCAACGCCGCCCAGTTCTTCCTGCTCGACCTGAGCAAGTACCTGGACAGCGCCAAGCTCCCCGGGAATCTGCCGCTGTTCAACCACGAGATCGATCCGCGTGAGGCACGCCTGGACGCGTTCATCCGCACGGACGCCAAAGTGCTGCTCCTGCCGGGTGGGGAAATGCACTGCCCCAAGGCCGGGTACTTCCGGCTGTGCTACACCGCCGACACGGTGGACCGAGTCGACAAGGCGATCACCGCCCTGGCGACGTCACTTGCGAAACTCTGAGGACACATCATGAACATTCCCCGAATTCTCGGTTCGTTCCTGACCGCCGCGGCCGTCACGGCCGGGGGTCTCCTGGTCGCCGCGTCACCCGCGGCGGCCACCCCCGACGGGTGCGAGGTGACCAAGTACACCGAGAACCTCGCGCTCGCCGTCGTCGTCGGCGACTGTTACGGACGTCCCCACGACCAGCGATTCCGTGTGGTGGCCCTGTGCAAGCGCATCGACGGCTCGGTGTACGAGGACAAGTCCGCCTGGACGTTCGCCACGAGCAACAACGCCGCGAACTGCCAGGCAGGCGAGGCGCTCGTCGATGGCGACATCGAACTCGGCTGATCACCCGATCGGGCCGCAGGCTGTCCCGGAAAGGGGGGTGGGCAGCCTGCGGCTTCGTGGGTTCTGCCGAAGTACCGGCTCACCCGGGATCCGGCAGATCCATCAGGGCCAGCTTCGCCGGGTCGACCACGGCCCTGATCTCGGTGATGCGGCCGTCGACGACGGTGAACGCGAGGACCGAGAGCGGAGAGCCGTCCTCGTGCCAGGAAACGACCCCGGGGAGGCCGTTGACGAACGCGGGCCGCCCCAGGGCGACCCCGCCCCCGGCCAGTCGCGCACCCGCCGCAACCTGGGTGGCGCCGAGGGTGACGACCGTACCGCCGGGGGTGTCGACAACCAACCGCACCTCGGGGTCGAGCACTCGCAACAACTCCTCGAAGGCGCCGTGGCGAGCCGCCGCCAAAAACGCGTGGACCACCTCGCGCTGCTCCCGGACGCCGTTCGCCGGCCGTTCGGTCTCCTGTACCTTCCTGCGCGCCCGGCTGGCCAGCATCTTGGTGGCGTCGGCGGACTTGCCGAGGATCCGGCCGATCTCCTCGAACGGCACCGCGAACAGGTCGTGCAGCACGAACGCGAGCCGTTCGCTCGGCCGGAGCGATTCGAGCACGACCAGGAGCGCGAGGCCGACCGAGTCGGCGAGCACCGCCTCCTCCTCCGGCGCGCGGCCGTCGTCGATCGTCACGACGAACTCCGGCAACTGCTCGTCGTAGGACGCCTCGGGACGGGCCTGCCGCGAGCGCAGCACGTCCAGGCTGATCCGGCCGACCACCGTGGTCAGCCAGCCGCCGAGGTTGTGGATGGTCGCCGGGTCCTGGCGGGACAGCCGCAGCCAGGCTTCCTGGACCACGTCCTCCGCGTCGGAGTGCGACCCGAGCATGCGATACGCGACCGCGCGCAGGCGGTCGCGCTGGGATTCGAATGCCTCGACCATCGGGTCCGCGGGGCCGGGCCCGGGGTCGGGGTTGGTGCCGGACATGTTGTTACCTTCCTCGAATCCGCTCCGTCATGGGTGATGACGGGCCCGAAGGGGCGCAGGTAACCGATGAAGGAGCAGGACCCATGGAAGCACGGCTGAAGAGCGCGCCGAGCCCCGATCTGACCACCGCTTTCCAACACCTCTTCAAGGCGATCCACGCCGGGGGCGTCGAACCGCGCCTGCTGGCGGTGATCCACCTACGGGTCAGCCAGATCAACAGCTGCAGCCCGTGCGTCTACGCCTCGATCGAGGCGGCGAAGAAGGCCGGCGAGTCGGACGAGCGGCTGCACCACGTGGCCGTCTGGCGCGAGACACCCTTCTTCACCGACGAGGAACGAGCGGCGTTCGCGTTGACCGAGGCCGCCACCCGGATCCAGGACGGCGCGGCGGGCGTCACCGACGAGATCTGGGAGGCCGCCGCCGGCCACTTCACCCAGGAACAACTGGGTGCAATCACCCTGGAGATCGCCCTGACCAACTTCTTCAACCGCATCAACCGCACCACGAACGAGCAGGCCGGCAAGACCTGGTAGCGGAACGGAGCGTCATCCGGGGGGAGGCCCACGCCTCCCCCCGTCGCCGAATCCGGGTTGCCCGTGCGCCGAGAACTGTGCGAGCCTCACGTGTCATCTCTCCACCACGTCCCTGAAAGGGCTGGTCGTGACGCTAGGCATGGTTCTCGGCGACCTCTCCTCTCGCGCTTCGACGCGGGAGCGGTAGCCCTGCCTGCCCCGATACACGCGCCTGTGCCGTCGTAGCACGCGCGTCGTTTTCTCCTGCTCCTCGTCGAAGTGCTCTTCGTGCCCTGCACGTTCGATCACGAGGAGTACGTGGTGTCCACGATCCACTGGACCGAAACCGACACAGTCCGATCCGCCCGTTGGCACTCCGAGAGCGCCGCACCGCTTCCGCGACGCGTCGTCGTCGCGGACGACCGGATGAAAGCCGGTACCGCATATCGCTTGGCCTGCGAAGGCACGGCGATGTTGTGGCGCGGCGACTACCACAACGCACGTCAACTGCTGCGCGCGATGAACCACCGTCTCGACCGAAAGCCTCCCCGTTCGGGTGAGGGTGACAGCCCGGCCGAGTCCTTCCATCTCCACCGCCGCACCCAAGGCCACCGCGCCCGGGTTCTGGGCAAACTCCTCGTACTGCTGGAGGACGACCACTCCCTGGCGCTACGCAGAGCCCCCGACGTCCGTCGCGCATGCACCGAGGCATACGGCCCACCGCACGGCCGGTCGGCGGTCTCACTCACCGAACTGCTGGGCGTGATCGGAGCACGGCAGTGGCGCGAGAAGGGCGTGGAGATTCCGGCGCTCGCCGCCCGGATCCACCCGCACTACGGCGTCTTCTCGCCGATCAGGGGCGAGTACGTCGACCTGGTCGCCCAGGCGCCCCTCCCCGGCAGCGGCCCCGGCCGCACCGCCTTCGACCTCGGCACGGGAACGGGCGTACTCGCCGCGGTCCTGGCCCACCGAGGAGTCGACCACGTGGTGGCCACCGACATCAACCCGCGAGCACTGTCCTGCGCCCGCGAAAACATCCACCGACTCGACCTCACGGCCCGCATCGAAGTAGTCGGCCCCTGCCTCTTCCCGCAAGGCCGCGCCGACCTGATCGTCTGCAACCCACCCTGGATCCCCGCCCACCCGACATCCGCAGTGGAACAGGGCGTCTACGACCCGAACAGCACCATGCTCCGAGCCTTCCTGAACGACCTGCCCTCCCACCTCACACCGAACGGCGAAGCCTGGCTGATCCTGTCGGACCTCGCCGAACACCTGGCCCTCAGAACCCCCCACGAGGTCCCCACCGCCATCAAGGCAGCCGGCCTCAAGGTGCTGGACAGAACCACCACGAAGCCCCGACACCCAAGAGCAGGCGACCCCAAAACCCCACTACACGCAGCCCGCGCCGCAGAAACCACATCCCTATGGCGCCTGACGGGCATCTGACCCCAACTCCCCATCAGCGAACGCCCTTTGTCCCCGATGCGCATCGGGGACAAAGGGCGATTCGCGCCCAGCTGCCAGTCAGCTTTTGAGAGCTTCCGCCAGGCAAGTCCACGCGTCGTGGGGGATAGCGAGAGTGCCGACAGTGCGGTCCTTGCTGTCCCGCACAGCGACGGCGGCTGTGGCCGGCGCGGTCTCGACGCAGTCGCCGTCGTTGTGGCTGTACGAGCTCTTCCGCCAGGCGAGACGGGCCTCAGGGCGAGTGTGACGCAGGGTCATGTCAGTTCTTTCTGATCGTGGCAATCAGTTCACGGCTATCCTCCGGGCTCAGCGCATGTCTGGCCAGGTTCCTGAAGAGCCGAGTGATCCGCCGCACGTCACGGGGATCGTCCATGAACGTGCTCCCGCCGACGCCCTGCCCGAATGCCACGGAGGGCTCGCCTTCACCGTAGGAGAGGATCTGGAAGGGATTCGACTGGGTCCCTCCGGCTCCGGCTGCGAAAGGAATCACCCGCACCTCCACGTGGGGCAACGCAGTCATCTCCAGCAGGTGTCGAAGTTGCGCGTCGTGCTCGGCGCTACCGCCGACTTCGAACTCGAGTACGGCTTGGGTGATCACGGCTTCTATAGCCAAGCGCGGGTCTTCATAGACACGCCGCTGACGGCAAGTACGCACCTCGACCAGGTCGTCTACCTGGTCGGGGTTCAGATCGTTGAACCCAACGGCGGTGACCTCTCGCGCATACGCCTCGGTCTGCAAAAGTGGTGGCATGACAGCAAGTTGGTAGTCTTGACGCAAGGTGGCCCAGTCCTCGTACTCCAGAACCGTGGCGTAGTTGGCCGAGATGACGTCGCCAAAGCGTGACCACCACGGTGGATCCGCGTTCCAGACGGACATCGCCATCAGCTCAAGCGCCTCGCGTTCACCGCCGGCCAACCCGAAGAAGTCGACCAGCGCATAGAACTCTCTTTCCGTGCAGGTTCGATCGCCGGTTTCGGTACGCGTGAGCGTGGACTGGCTGATGCCAATGGCCTTGCCCACGCTCTCCGATGAGCGTCCCATTCGCACGCGGATCTTGCGGAGTCGCGCCCCGAGTTCTCGTCGAGCCTTCAGATTGCCCGGTCCCGTGCCTGCCATCGAGCGCCTTCCATCCGAGGATTTCCACCCCATTGTGCAACCGCGCAGCATCGCTGACGGCGCGAGCCTAGCGGCGGCGCCACTCGTTCGCATGACTTCTGAATAATTCACGCATGTGGCTTGACTCATGCGATGCGGCCCATGCAGTCTCTTTCAAGTCACCGCCTGTGCTTGGAAGATCACCAAGTGCAGCAAGATCGCGATGCCCTGGGCACCACTGACAGTGGGGAGTCGGCGCGCAATGACCCAATTCGCGAATCCGTGCACAGGAGTGCGTCGGATCGATCTTCCTCCCGGTCCAGAAGCAGCCTCTGTGGCAAGGGAGTTCGTTGCCCACTGGAGCACCGGATGCAATCAGGGCAACGTCGTTGATGTGTTGCGGCTCGTGGCGTCCGAGTTGGTGGGGAATGCCGTGCGGCATGCCGGTGGGGCTCGGTCCATCTCATGCGTGGTGGGTGATCAGGGTGTCGTGGTCGAAGTCGTGGATGGTGGTGGGCCGTTCGCGCTCGGGGTGGAGCCTCCCGCCGACGACCGGGACTGCTGCGGGCGGGGGTTGTTTCTGGTGTGGGCCATGGGATGTGGGCTCGGGTCGGGGCCCGTTCGTGGCGGAGGCAAGTGGGTTCGGGCCGTGATCTCGGGCGAACTTGTCGCGCATGACACTGAGTTCGGCTCAGCCGGCCCGCCGGGCTGAACCGCCGTTCCTCACCGCTCGATTCGATTCCATCGAAACGGAGTTGTCGTGTCCGAAAGCCAACCCTGTTCCACCGGCAGCCACTTGATGTCACCCGAAAGAGTGGTCGGGTTGCTTCAGACCTTCGAGACCGCTCGTACCTTCCTGAAATGCCTCCGCCTGGCCGACGTCCACCTCCTCCCGAGCGTCCCGGGCGGCCACACGACCCTGGCCTGGAGCGCCCCCGGTACGCCCGTCCCCCGCGCGTTCGACGACGAACGAAACCTGGTCGGCTGGTTCGAGGAAGTCCCGGAGTACCTGGGCCGGATCGACGCGATCATGCACGTCTCGCCCGTCGGCGCCCACCACGACGGGGACTTGGAGGCAGCCGCGCCGAACGGCACGTCCGCGACCTTCCGACGCCCGAACGAACACCCTTCCGCACACGACCGCCCCATGACGATCGGCGTGGTCACCGACGACGACTCCGGCCTCACCCTCACCGACCGGGGCGTCTGGCACACCCTGCTCCCGCAACCGATAGACCTCGTACCGCTCGGCGCCAACCTCGGCACCTACCTGGCCGGCCTGGCCCCGGCCGGCGAAGTCCTCCCCTACCGGTGGTGCCTGCGCGCCCTCCGCCATTACTGGATCGGCATCGTCTTCGTCCTCGACCGACGAGCCGCCCTCTACTGCCCCTGCGGCCGGGACACCATGCACCATCACCCCTCGTGGGAAGACCTCCGCGAGCCCCGGCCCTGATCGCACCCGGGCACAGGGTCGACCGGAACGGATCGGCGCGCGGGGCCGACCCGAACGGGCGACGAGTCGAGCACGACCGCCGCCGCCCGCACCTCGCGCGTCCAACGCCCTTCGTCCAACTCCGGGATGTACTCCACACAACACGCGCACTGCGGCATCAACGAGACGAACTCCCGCCTCGGTACTGGTGGGCTCGCGTATTCAACTGTCGTCGCGAGTAGCCCTCTGTAGTCAGTCGCTCGGGCTGAGAGAGCGGGGCGGGGGCGGGGACTTCGCCGGTCTGGCTCAGACGCGGTCTTTCGCAACGCCCGGCATGGGACCGTCGCAGCCGTAGGCTCCGCTTCATTCGAACGGGGAATGTTCCGGAGCCACGGTGGCAGCGGCTGCCGAGCTGCGAGACGATGATTTTGGGGCTCAACACACTCATCACCGGGAAACGAGCCATGAAGACCAAGCCCGCATGTGGGCCGCAGCGCGACCCCGAATTCTTTGAAGAGATCGACAAATTGTTCGCCAAGTACCCCGAGGCTGCCGGCAGGTACGCGGTGAGCTGTCTGCGGTTGGAGACCGTAGTCCTGAAGATCGACTTCGAAAGACAAGTCGGCGTCTCACGCGTTGAGGACGGCCGGATCATTACCGAGTTCCACGACCGCGAAGACGACATCGTTCGCCTATATCGTCACACCAGCTGCTGCCAGTACGTACACGGCTACGAGTGCGTGAGGCTGTGCCCGGTAGACCTATAACAGGATCCGCTTCGCGCCCCTTGTCGATGGACTCGACGCCTCCGGCTGCGAGCGGCTCCCACTGCTCACCCGCTCCGAGGCGGCTGCCGTGATGGCGCTTCTTGGGGTCCTGGTTGACGACGCCGAGGAGGAGGCCCGACCGCTGATCGCCGAGGTGCGGAGATACCGGCCACCCCCAGCGCCACCTGAGCCCACGGCGGTCGACGGTCGATCGAGACGTGAGGCCGAGGAGGCCAGGAGGAACCGGTGCCCCTCGCCCTCCTCGGCACGCCGGGCATCCTCGACCTCCTGGACGCGGTCCACGCGATGGCCCTCGCCTACGCGGCCGGCCCGAGCGCGGACCCGACCACCATGGCGGTGCGGATCGACCCGACCAGGCCGCGCAGGTACAGGGCGACACCCGGTTTCCGGGCCGGACTTCGCCGATGCCGACGCCATGCTGCTCGCGCACCTCCGAATCCGGGTGCGTGAGCTGCGGACGAGCGCTGGTCACGGCTTCGGCTGGTTCCGGAACGAGCGTGTGTAGCAGCATCCGTCCACGTCGACCCAGAGGACCGCGCCGTCCGGGGCGGGGCCGGCCGTCAGGCGCTCCGGCAGCCGGGGGTCGGCTCCGATGCGGAACGTCTCGGCGTCGAGCGGGACGAGTTCCGGTTCGTCGTAGGGCGCTTCCACGCCGGTCGCGGCGGTCATGTGCAGGCGTCCCGCCCGCTGCACGATGTCGAAAGCCGGATACCAGGGGGTGTAGCTCCGGTAGCGACCCACGAGTGCGTGCGGTGGGGCGCTCGGCGCAGCCGGGTCGGGGCCCAGTGACTCGGGGCCGTAGAGCCAGCGTCCGTCCCGGGAGTGGTGGTAGGCGGACCACTCCGGGTGATCGCACACCAGCCGCCCGTCCCCCGCGTCGTACAGCTTGCCGGTCACCCCCTCCGAGGTGAGCGTGAGGCGGTCGTCCCCCGCGGACTCGACGCGGATCCGACGCGGCGCCGTTCCGTGGACCCCGACGTAGCGCCGGGCGTCGGGGATCCGCTCCGGGTCGAACAGTGCCGGGTCCGCCGGGGCTCCCTGGACGACGGCGAGCACATGGCGGGCGAAACGGTCGATGATGCGACACTCGCCGGGTGCGTTGGTCAGCACGGCGACACCGTGCCCGCCGTCGATGTCCACGGCGAGGTACGAGCGGTATCCGACCATCCCGCCGGCGTGCGTCAGCCAGGTGCGGCCGTCGATCACTTCCACGCCCACGCCGCACGCGTAGCCGCGGCCGACCGTGTCGGCGGGCACCGTGAGGAGCTGCCGAAAACGCTCCGGCCCGAGGATCGTGGTGCCGTCCAGGGCGCCCCGGCCCAGCAACATGCGGGCGAACAGGCCCAGGTCGGAAGCGGTCGCCAGGACGTTCCCGTCGGCCGACGAATACTCGAAGAAGCCGGCCGGCGCGAGGGGGGTCGACGGCAGCGGCGGGCGGTCGTCGCGCAGGAACCGGTACCCGGTGGCGAGTTCGGCGATGTCCTCGTGGGTGATCCGCGCCGCCGAGTCGCGCATGCCCAGGGGGCGCAGCAGCCGTTCGGTCATGGCGTCCGCCAACGATTGCCCCGTCACCTGCTCCACGATCAACCCCAGCAGGTTGTAGCCCTCGTTGGAGTAATGGAACAGCTCACCCGGTTCGACCCAGGTCCTCGCATCGCGCAGCGCGTAGCCGCGGGCGGCGGCATCGGGCAGCGTGTCGGCCCCGGTCACCAAGCCGGAGGTGTGCTGCAGAAGGTGCCGGATGGTAATCGCGCGCGAGCCGCCGTTCGGCGCGAACCAGGGCAGGTAATCGGCGACCGCCGCGTCGAGGTCCACCTTCCCCTCGTCCGCCAGTACGCCGAACAGGAAGGCGGTGAAGGTCTTGCTGATGGAACCGATCTCGAAGCGCGTGCGACGCGAGATCGGCGCCCCGGACTCCGCGTTCGCGAACCCCGCGGTGACGAACGTCGACTCGCCGGTCCCATCGACGACGCTGATCGCGATCCCCGGCACCGGCCACCCGCTTCGCAGCCCCTCCGCAAGCCCCGAGAGCACCTGTTGCACGTCCGGTTTCACATGCGTGCGCTCGCCCGTCCCGGGCGCCGACCGCGTGATCTCCGACGGGATCCGTTCGCTCATCCTGGGCTCCACTCTCCGTTCGCGCCTGGTCGGCACAACGTACGGGGGAGCACCGGGGCTGTCCTCGTCGCGCGCGTCAAAGCCGCGGCCCCTCGGTTGTCGCCGCCGCCAAGGCCGAGCCGAGGTCACCCGGGGTAACCAACATCAAGCCGTCAATCGGTCGGCTGGTTGGCCGTGAGCAGGGCGTCGATTCGAGCGCGGTGGGCTGTCTCCCAGTCGGTCGGGGTTTCGGCGGCTTCCTTGGCCGATTTGTGTTGGGCGTCGTGGAGTACCTGCGCTCGGCGTGCGCTCGGGACGACCACGATGCCCTCCTCGTCGGCGACCACGATGTCGCCGGGGTCCACGTCGACGCCGCCGCAGCGCACCCGGGTGTTCAGCGGTGTCACGGCCGCCTTCGTGCCGGGGATGGGTATCACGCCCCGGGCGAAGACGGGGAAGCCCATCTCCCGTACCTCCGCCAGGTCCCGGATCACCCCGTCGGCCACGAATGCCGCGATCCCGCGCCGCCGCGCAACGGCGCATACGTTGCCGCCGGCCAAGGCGTAGTCCACATCGCCGGATTCGACCACGACGATCGAGCCGGGCTCGGCGCGATGGATGGCCGCGTGCAGCATGAGGTTGTCCCCCGGCGGACACCGCACGGTGAACGCGGGGCCGGCGACGCGCGGCATCGGGCCCCACAGCGGCCGGATGCCGATGTCCATCACCTGCGCGCGTCCGAGCAGGTCGGCGAGGGTGGTCGGCGATGTGTCCGCGAAACCGGCACCGTCGTTCATCGGCTCATCCTTTGTTCGCATCGGGCGACGAGACGGCGCGACACTACCGAACAGGCCATCCGCTCCTGCCGGTTGCACTCTTTCGAGTGGCCCGATCCGCGTCGTCGCCGATCCCGTCCCGTCAGTCGCTACAACAGGACCGCGAACCTGATCACGACGACTCCGGGGCGACACGATGACGATGACTCAGATGACGGTGACGAGGACCAGGACGATGACCACTGGGCGCCGGATGGCCTCCCTGGTGGTGGCGGCAACGAGCATCGGCGCGCTGCTGTTCACGCCGAGCACGGCTGTGGCGGCGCCGGCCGCGGGGGCAACGGCGCCGGCCGCGGGGGCGACGGCGTCGGCCACGCGCATTCCGCTGCACGACGCGATCGCCAATCTTCGGGTCGCGGAGGAGGATCGTTCCGGCTATGACCGCGCCGCGTTCCGGCACTGGATCGACGCGGACAAGAACGGTTGCACGACCCGCGCGGAGGTACTGATCGACGAGGCCGTGCTTCCGCCCGAGATCGGCGCCAAGTGCGCTCTTGCCGGGGGGCGTTGGTATTCCTACTACGAAGATGCCTACGTCGACGGCGCGGCCGGGCTGGACATCGACCACATGGTGCCGTTGGCCGAGGCGTGGGACTCGGGCGCGTCCGCGTGGACTTCGAAGCAGCGCGAGGCGTATGCCAACGACCTCGACCAGCCTCGGGCGTTGGTGGCCGTGACGGCGAAGTACAACCGCTCCAAGGCCGATCAGGACCCGAGCACGTGGCTGCCGCCGTATGAGGGGGCGCGCTGTACGTACCTCACGGACTGGGTGATCGTGAAGACCAAGTACGACTTGGCGGTCGACCCGACCGAGCTCGACACGCTCCAGCGGCTGGGCGCGCAATGCCCCAACGTGCCGATCGAGCCCGGCACGCCCTGAGGGTCCTCAAGCGCCGGACGGGCTGGGATGGGTCGCGTTCAGCGAAGCAGGCTGCCGTTCACGGGTGCCTGCGCAGGCGTCCTCAAACGCCGGACCGGCTGAAACGGGTCGCGTTCAGCGGACCCGGATGCCGTTCACGGGAGCTTGCGTGGGCGTCCTCAAACGCCGGACGGGCTGAATTGCGTTCGGCGAACCAAGCTGCCGTTCGCGGATGCCCGCGCAGGCGTCCTCAAACGCCGGACCGGCTGAAGGGTGGCGCTCACGCCGGAGCTCTCCAGATACGGATGGTGCGGTCGTCGCCTCCGCCGGCCAGGGTCGTCCCGTCGGGGCTGAACGCGACCGACTTCACCGTGTCCGTATGGCCGGTGAGTGTGGCGACCCGGGTGCGCCGGGCGACGTCCCACAGCCGGATGTCGTTGTCGTTGCCCGCGGTCGCCAACCTTCGGCCGTCGGGGCTGAACGCGAGCGATTCCGCGTACTTGTGTTTGAGAACGCCGAGCGGGGACCGTGTGGCGACGTCCCACAGCGTCACGGCGTGGGCGGCGGTTGCCAGGATCTTGCCGTCCGGGCTGAACGCCACTCCGGATACCCCCGTGGTGTCGTGGCCGGTGAGCGTGGCGGTGATCGTGCGTGAGGCGAAGTTCCAGATCCGCACGGCTTCGGCCGCGCCGCCGGTCGCCAGCAGCCTGCCGTCGGGGCTGAACGCCAGCGTGTAGAGCGAGTTGTCGTAGGCGTCGTGTCCGTACATGATGCCTGCGTCGGCATAGCCGGCCGTGTCCCACAGCCGCACGCCGTAGCCGTCGGCTCCGGCCAGGAACGCCCCGGAAGGGCTGTAGGCCACCGAGCATGTGTTGTCGAAGCCGCCGGAGCTCAGGGCGAAGGTCGTGTCGACCGTGCCGGCGCGTACGTCCCACACCCGCACCGTCTTGCCGTAGTCGACGCCGGCCAGCGTCCTCCCGTCCGGGCTGAACACCACGGAACGGAGCATCTTCGCGGTCGGCTCGGGCAGTGTCGCGGCCAGGCCGCGGTCGGTGAGGTTCCACAGCCGCACGACCGTGTCGCCCGCGGCAGGATCCTCGAACTTGGCCATCCCCCCGCCGCCGGCCAGTGTCCGGCCGTCCGGGCTGAAGGCCACGGTGTTCACCGCGTTGCCGTACCCCGTCAACCGGAACAGGGACTTGTCCTCGTAGCCGTCGCCGCCGCGGGACCAGGCGACGGCGCCGCCTGCCGCACCCGCCAGGGCGGCGACACCGCCGCCGATGAGCAGGGTGCGGCGGCTCGGCCGGCGGGGTGCGACCGGTTGTCCTGACCCGGCATCCGCTTCGGGCGGCGATGCGGTGGGAGGCGTGCCGGCGGCGGACCGGGTCGGGGCGTCGTGGATCCGGGGATTGACGATCGTCACGGCCGGCGGCGGTTGTTCGCGCGGCGCGGGCACGTCGCGCAGACGCTGCGCGGTGGTCGGCGCGTCGGGGCGCTGCCGGGGGTCCTTGGCCAGCAGTGTGGGCAGGACGGCGGCCAGCGGGCCCGCGTGCGGGGCGTCCGGCGGCGTGCCGGTGAGTACGGCGGTGATGACCGCGGTCAACGTCGGCCCGTCGAACGGCGGTCGGCCCTCCACGACGGCGAAGAGCGTGGCCCCCAGGGCCCACATGTCGGCCGCACCCTCGGCCTGCCGGCCCTCCAGTTGCTCGGGGGCCATGTAGTGCGGCGTGCCGATGACGGTGTGTGTGCTGGTCAGTTGCATGACGTCGTCGAGGATGCGGGCGATGCCGAAGTCGGTGACGACCGCGCGGTGTTCGGTGACCAGGACGTTGTCGGGCTTCAGATCGCGGTGCACCACGCCCGCGGCGTGCGCGTGCGCGAGAGCGTCGGCCAGGTCCGCGCCGAGCACCGCGGCGCGCTGCCACGGCCAGGGGCCGTGCTCGGCCAGTTCGGCGGCGAGCGAGCGGCCACGGACGAGCTCCATGACGATCCACGGGGTGCCGCCGTGCTCCGTGACGTCGAACACGGTGACGATGCCCGGGTGTTGGAGCCGGGCCGTGGCGCGGGCCTCGCGCTGGGTGCGGGCGATCAGCTGGTCGCGGGTCACGTCGGGGATGCCCGGGGGCAGCAGGATTTCCTTGACCGCGACATCGCGGTCGAGGACGTCGTCATGACCGCGCCACACGCGCCCCATGCCGCCCTGCCCGATGGGTGCGACCAACCGGTAGCGGCCCCCGACCAGCAACCCTGCAGTCCCCGTCACGGCGATCACTTTAACCAGCACTCCGGGGACCCTCCCCATCAGCCCGTGATCATCCCGCACCGATGCGGGTTCGGGTTTGCGGGGGCCGCCTGGGCGGGGCCGAGGGCCGGGGGCTACCTGGCGGAGCGGGCTCGCCAGCGTTGCATGACTCCGACGAATTCTTCCTGGAGGAAGGCGAAGAAGTCGGCGGATTCGAGGGCTCGGGCGCCTGCCGGGGTGTCCGGGCCCAGGGTTTGGGCGCCGTCTCGAAGGATTGTCTCGAAGCGGCTGAGGAGTTTGTCGCGCTCTCCGTAGGTCTCGTACCAGAGTTCGTCGTGCAGGCAGTAGCGGTCCCGGCGCGAACCCGGCTCGCGTTCGCGGTGGACCATGCGTACCTGGGTGAGGTAGCCGATCGCCGAGGACACCGCCGCCGGGCTGATCCGCAGCGACTCGGCGAGTTCGGCCGAGGTCATGCTCGCCGAGTCGGCCGCCAGGAGGGCGGCGAACACGCGCGCGCCCATCCGCTGCATGCCGGCATCCGTCAGCTCGCCCGCGAAGCGCTCGACGTAGCGGGCGACGGCCGCCTCGTCCCGCTTCGCCACCGACTCTTCTTCTCGCATCCGGCTCACCTTACGACCACCCTCCGGGCACCCACGAAGCACGCTGCCGCTTCGTCTTCATGATTCTTGACTTTTCTTAACTTCACAACTTTCTGAAGGACGCGTATGTTCTGAAACATGAACACGGCGATCAGCGTCTCCGGTCTGCACAAGTCCTTCGGGCGCACGCACGCCCTCGACGGCCTGGATCTCGAGGTCGCGACCGGCGAGGTACACGGCTTCCTCGGCCCCAACGGCGCCGGCAAGTCCACGACCATCCGCGTGCTCCTCGGCCTGATCCGCGCCGACCGGGGCGACGTCACCCTCCTCGGCGGCGACCCGTGGCGCGACGCGGTGGCCCTGCATCGCCGGGTCGCCTACGTACCCGGCGACGTCACCCTCTGGCGCAACCTCAGCGGCGGCGAGGTGATCGACCTGTACGGCCGGCTGCGCGGCGGCCTGAACCCGGCCCGGCGCGCCGACCTGCTGGACCGGTTCGAACTCGACCCGACCAAGAAGGGCCGCGCCTACTCGAAGGGAAACCGGCAAAAGGTGGCCCTGGTCGCCGCGTTCGCCTCCGACGTGGACGTCCTGATCCTGGACGAGCCCACCTCCGGCCTGGACCCGCTGATGGAGGAGGTCTTCCGCGCCTGCGTCGCCGAGGAACGCGACCGCGGCCGCACCGTGCTGCTGTCCAGCCACATCCTGGCCGAGGTCGAGGCGCTGTGCGATCGGGTCAGCATCATCCGCAACGGACGTACCGTCGAGTCCGGTTCGCTGGCCGACCTGCGCCACCTGAGCCGGACCACGGTACGGGTCCAACTCACCGGCCCGGCCGACGGCCTGGCCGACGGCCTGGCCGACCTCCCGGGCGTGCACGACCTGCGCGGCGACTGCGACCACACCGTGCTCCAGGTGGACAACGAGCACCTGAACCCGGTGCTGCGCCGGCTGGCCGAGATCGGCGTACGCGGCCTGACCAGCAGCCCGCCCACCCTGGAGGAGCTGTTCCTGCGCCACTACCGCACCGAGGACACCCACCCCGTGGTGGTGTCCCGATGACCGCCACCGCCATCACCCCCGCCCCCACCGCGTCGGCCCGCCACCTCGCCGGCACCCCCACCCTCATCCGCCTCGCCCTGCGCCGCGACCGCGTGTTGATCCCGGTCTGGGTGGTGGCCCTGGTCGGCACCCTCTTCAGCACCGAACGCTCCCTCGAAAAGCTGTACGACACCGCCGCCGAACGCGCCGACGTCGCGCACGACATGAACGCCAACGGTTCGTTCCGGGCCCTGTACGGTGCGGTCTACGCCGACTCCTACGGCGCCCTCACCGTCTGGCGCGTCGGCGCCACCGTCGCCCTCCTCGCCGGCCTGATGAGCCTGCTCGTGGTGATCCGGCACACCCGCGACGAAGAGGAGACGGGTCGTCAGGAGGCGCTGTCCGCCGCGACGGTCGGCCGCCGGGCGCCCCTGACCGCGGCCCTGGCCGGCGCCGCCCTGGCCAACCTCGCGCTGCTGCTCCTGTGTACCGCCGTCCTGCGCGGCGCCGGCCAATCCACCGCCGGCTCCCTCGCGTTCGGCACCGCCGTGGCGCTGACCGGCATGGTCTTCGCCGGCATCGCGGCGGTGTCCGCGCAACTGACCGAGAACACCCGCCTCGCCCGCGGCATCGCCGTCGCCGTCCTGGGCGTCGCCTTCGTCCTGCGCGCGGCGGGCGACGCGGCGCGACCCGCGGCCGACGAAGGCAGCCATCCACTCGTGTGGGTGACCCCCCTCGGCTGGGCCGAAAACGTCCGCCCCTTCGCCGGCGACCGCTGGTGGGCCCTGCTCCCCTCCGCCGCCCTCGCCACCGGGTGCGCCGTGCTCGCGTACGCCCTCGCCGGTCGGCGCGACATCGGCGCCGGCTTCATCCGCCCACGCCCCGGACCGGCCCACGCCCCCGCGTCGTTGGCCGGCGCATACGGCCTGGCCTGGCGCCTCCAACGCGGCACCCTCGCGGCCTGGGCGATCGGCCTCGCCTTCGGCGGCGCGGTGTTCGGCGGCATCGCCGACGGCGCCAAGGACATCGTCGGCGACAACGACGGCACCCGTGACCTGGTCCGCCGCATGGGCGGCCACATCGACCTGACCGACGCGTTCCTGTCCACCCTGATCGGCCTGCTCGGCCTGATCTGCGTGGTGTTCGCGGCCGGTGCGATCCTGCGCCTGCGCGACGAGGAGACCGCCGCCCGGGCCGAACCGCTGCTCGCCAACGCGGTCGGCCGACTGCGCTGGGCCGGCGGACACCTGGTGGTCGCCTACCTCGGCACGGCCGCCGTCCTGGCCGCCGGCGGCCTCGCGATGGGCCTGTCGTACGGGATCACCGTGGGGGATGTTTCCGGCCAACTCCCGCGCGTCCTGCTCGCCACCCTGGCCCAGACGCCCGCCGTGTGGGTGATGACCGGCCTGGCCGTCCTGATCGTCGGCGCCCTGCCCCGCCTCACCCCGGCGGTCTGGGGCCTGGTCGGCCTGGTGATCGCGCTCGGCTGGCTCGGCCCGGCCCTGAAGCTGCCGCAGGCGCTCCTGGACGTATCACCGTTCGCCCACCTGCCGAAGCTGCCCGGCGCCGACGTCACCGCCACGCCGTACGCCTGCCTGCTCACCCTCGCCGCCATCCTGCCCATCACGGGCCTGACCGGCCTCCGCCACCGAGACCTCGGCTGAACCCGAGCGCAAGCCCAAGCCCCACAGCCCAGCCCCAGTCCCAGCCCCACAGCCGAGCCCCGGCCCAAGCTCGACGAAACCACCGACCCCCGGCCGGTCGGGCCGACCGACCGGCCGCCCCACCTTCACCCCATCTCCTCCAACGTCTTGCCCTTCGTCTCCGGCACGAACTTCACCACGAACGGAATCGACAACACCGCAAAGCACGCGTACATCACATACGTGGCCGACAGATTCCAGTCCGACAACGTCGGAAACGACACCGTGATCACCCAGTTCGCGATCCACTGCGCCGACGCCGCCACCCCCAGCGCCGCCGCGCGGATCCGGTTCGGGAACATCTCGCCGAGGAAGACCCACACCACCACGCCCCACGACAGCGCGAAGAACAGCACGAACGAGTGGGCCGCGATCAGCGCGACGGTGCCCTCGGTGTCCGGAAGTTTGATGTTTTTGCCCTTCCCGGTGCGGGCCGAGAAGGCCCACGCGACCAGGCCGAGCGAGATCGCCATGCCCGTCGAACCGACCAGCGCGAGCGGCTTGCGGCCCACCCGGTCGACCAGCGAGATGGCGATGATCGTGCCGATGATGTTGATGATCGAGGTGGTGAAGGAGTACAGGAACGAGCTGTTCGGGTCGATGCCCACCGACTGCCACAACGACGCCGAGTAGTAGAAGATCACGTTGATCCCGACGAGCTGCTGGAACACCGACAGCCCGATGCCGATCCACACGATCGGCAGGAACACGAACCCGCCACCGCCCAACAGGTCCTTGAACGTGGACTTGTGCTCGCGCCGCATCGCCGCCCGGATCTCCGCCACCCGCGCGTCCAGGTCGACGTCGTCGGACTCCACCTCGGCGAGCACCTTCCGCGCCTGCGCCTCCCGCCCGACCGAAAGCAGGAAGCGCGGCGACTCGGGGATGGTGAAGGTGAACAGGCCGTACAGCACGGCCGGCAGCACCATCACGCCGAGCATCACCTGCCACGCCTCGAGGCCGAAGATCAGCTTGCCGCGCTGGTCGCCGTCGGCCAGGTTGAGGATGCCCCAGTTGACCAACTGCGAGACCGCGATGCCGGTGACGATGGCGGCCTGCTGGAACGAGCCGAGCCGGCCGCGATAGGCCGGCGGCGCGACCTCGGCGATGTACGCCGGACCGATCACCGAGGCCATCCCGATCGCCGTGCCGCCCAGGACCCGCCACAGCGCCAGGTCCCACAGCGCGAACGGCAGCGCGGATCCCACCGCGCTGGCCGCGAACAGCACGGCGGCGATCTGCATCACCCGGATGCGCCCGATCCGGTCGGCGATCCGGCCCGCGATCGCGGCCCCGATCGCACACCCGACCAGCGCGGCGGCGACCACTTGGGCAAGCAGGCTGGAACCGGGCGAGAACTTGCCCCGGATGCCCTCGACCGCGCCGTTGATCACCGAACTGTCGTAGCCGAAGAGGAATCCGCCCATGGCGGCGGCGGCCGTGATGAAGATGACGTGGCCGAGGTTCTCCGAATAGCCGCCGCCGGAACCACCGCCCGGGGTCCCGTCGCCACCGCCGCTCGACTGCCCGGTCGTCGCTGTGCTGCCGGCCAACGTCGCCTCCTGGGTCCGTACGTCCGTGCGGGTCGGTGCGCCCCGCACGGTTCGGTACGCCCCGCCCCGGTCCGGTGCGCCCGTCCGGTCCGGGTCGGTCCGTACGGTGTTCCGGATCCGACCCGGTTGCCGGATCTTGAGAGTTGCCCGATATTTCACCGCTAATCATCGGCAGGCGACCGGAAGGCGTCGTCCGTCACCCGGATCCGTCATCCGGATGCATCGCCCGAATCCCTCATCCGGACCCGTCGCCCCGACCCGTCAAACGGGCCCCGTCGTCCGGGATTCCGTTCGGCCCCGAGCATTTGCCAGAACTAGCCGATCGCCGCCGAGCGCTTCTCCGCCACCCCACACCCGTGTGAGTGTTTCGCTCGCTCGGGCACGTACCCGGCCTGCACGGTCGCCCGTGTCGCTCCCCAGCGCCGCGGTGCACGTCGGCGACGTGGTCGAGGCATGTCCCCTCCCAAGGAGCCTCGATGAATCGCAGAACGACCACGGCCGGGACCGTGCTCGCCCTGATCGCCGGCCTGGCGATCGGCGCGGTCGGCCCGTCCTCGGCCGGTACCAACGAACCGTCCTCCCCTCCCCCCGCAAGCTCGCAGGACAAGGCGGTATCCGCCGCCGACCGGGCAGTCGCGAACGGTCTGGACGCCCTCGCGAAGGGCCCGGACGAGAAGTTCGAACGTCAGCTCGTCACCCCCTGGATCAACGACCTGTACTCGGTCGCCTACCAGCGCACCTACCGCGGCCTGCCGGTCGTCGGCGGCGACGCGGTGGTCATGGCCGACGGTCAGGGCCGGGTCCGCGGGACCCAGGCCGCGACCAGCGCGCAGATATCCGTCCCGACCCGGGCAACCGTGGCCGCCGGCACCGCCGAGGCCACCTCCAAGGCCCAGCTTCCGGTCGTGGACAAGGTCGAATCGCACCGCCTCGTCGTCCACGTCCTCGACGGCAACAGCAACCTGGCGTGGGAAACGGTGGTCACCGGCCGTACCGACACCGCCCCCAGTCGACTGCACGTGTTCGTCGACGCGAGCACCGGCCAGGTCCTCGACAAGGTCGACGACGTCAAGGCCGGCACCGGCAACAGCCAGTGGAACGGCCCCAATCCGCTGACCATCCAGACCAGCGGCTCGGCCGGTTCCTACTCCCTCCGCGACTCCACCCGTCCCGGTCTGAGCTGCGCCGACAACGCCACCGGCCAGGTCTTCACGAAGTCCACCGACTCGTGGGGCAACGGCCAGGCGTCGAGCAAGGAGACCGGCTGCGTCGACGTCATGTGGGCGGCGCAAAACGAGTGGAACATGCTCCGCGACTGGCTCGGTCGCAATGGCCACAACGGCACCGGCGGCAGCTGGCCGGTCAAGGTCGGCATCAGCGACATCAACGCCTTCTGGGACGGCTCGTCCGTCTCCATCGGCCACAACCAGGCCAACCAGTGGATCGGCTCGATGGACGTCGTCGGCCACGAATTCGGCCACGGCATCGACCAGTTCACCCCCGGCGGCACCAGCCGCGAAGCCGGACTCGGCGAGGGCACCGGCGACATCTTCGGCGCGCTGACCGAGGCGTACACCAACGAGCCCACCTCCTTCGACTCGCCGGACTACACGGTGGGCGAGACGGTCAACCTGGTCGGCCAGGGCCCGATCCGCTACATGTACAAGCCGTCCACCAACGGCGACCCCGACTGCTACAGCTCCTCGATCCCGAACACCGAGGTGCACAAGGCGGCCGGACCGCTGAACCACTGGTTCTACCTGCTCGCCGAGGGCACCGCCCCGGCAGGCAACGGCAAGCCCGGCAGCCCGACCTGCAACAACACCACGCTGGCCGGCGTCGGCATCCAGAACGCGGGCAAGGTCTTCTATGGCGGCATGCTGCTCAAGACCAGCGGCATGACCTACAAGAAGTACCGCACCACGACGCTGACCGCGGCGAAGAGCCTCGACCCGACCTGCGCGCTGTTCAACAAGACCAAGGCCGCCTGGGACGCCGTCAGCCTGCCCGCCCAGACCGGCGACCCGACCTGTGTCGGCAACCCGGACGACTTCTCCCTCTCGCTCAACCCGACCTCGGGCAGCGTGCAGCCCGGCGGTGACGTCACCACCTCCGTCGCCACCGCGACCACGGGCGGCAACGCACAGCAGCTCACCCTGACCACCGGGACCCTGCCCAGCGGCGTGACCGCCGTGTTCACCCCGGGTACCGTGCAGTCGGGCAACAGCTCGTCGCTGAAGTTCACGGCGAGCGCGGGTGCGGCCCAGGGGACGTTCCCGATCACGGTCACCGCCACCGGTACGGCCACCACGCACAGCGCGCAGTACCAGCTGACGGTCGGTTCCGGTCCGGGCAACCCCGACTTCTCCCTCTCGCTCAACCCGACCCAGGGCACCGTGACGCCCGGCGGGGATGTCACCACGTCGCTGACCACGGCGACCATCAGCGGCACCCCGCAGCAGCTCACGCTGGCCACCGGGACCCTGCCCACCGGCGTGACCGCGGTGTTCACTCCCGGCACCGTCCAGTCCGGCGCGTCGTCGTCGCTGAAGTTGTCCGCGAGTTCCACGGCGACGCCGGGGACGTACACGGTGACGGTCACCGCCACCGGTACCTCCACCACGCACAGCGTGGACTACCGGCTGACGGTCGGCACCGGTCCGGGCAACTGCTCCGCGCCGCCGTGGGACGCGAACACCGTCTACGTGGGCGGCAACACGGTCTCGTACCAGGGGCACACCTACCGCGCCAAGTGGTGGACCCAGGGCGAGACCCCCGGAACCACCGGACAGTGGGGGGTGTGGCTCGACCTCGGACCGTGCTGAGGATGCCGGCTCGCGCGGGGTCCGCGCGAAGTCGAGGCCGCCGGTGGGTATTTCGGGTCGGTAGTACCCACCGGTAGCAGTCGTCCGTAGCTCCACCCACAATCCTGTTTCTTCGATCGTGCTGCCCGGCAGGCCCGCAGATGGGCCCGCCGGGCAGCCGCACGTCGGCCCCGCGCCGGCTCCGGCGGACGGACTCCCTTGTCGGGCAAGGCGAACGACCTTGCCGGACACCCTTGACAGTGCCGAGAGAGCGGGCCTAATTTCCTCTACAACTCTTAGGAAGGTTTCCTAACAGTGGCGAAAGGGAGACCGCTCATGGCCGGGAGCACCGAGCGCGGCGCGACAGCGTCCGGGCGGGAGCAGGCCGGGCGGCCGAGCCTTTTGCGGGCCATCAACGACCGGGCCGCGCTCGAACTCCTCTTGCGGCACGGGCGGCTGTCCCGGGGTCAGATCGGCTCGATGACCGGTTTGTCGAAGCCGACCGCCTCTCAGCTGCTCTCCCGCCTGGAGGCGGCGGGCCTGGTCGTCGGGGTCGGTACCACCGAGGGCGGCCGGGGGCCCGGCGCCCAGCTGTACGAGATCAACCCGGCGGCGGGACACGTCGCGGGCCTGGACGTCACGCCCGCCCGGATCCGGGTGGCCATCGCCGATCTGACCGGACGCGTGGTGGGCGAGCACGAACTGGCCACCCCGCGCCGGGAGTCGGCCGATACGCCGGGCCGGATCCGGGAGGCGGTCCGGGCCGCCGCCAAGCCGGCCGGGCTCGACCTCGCCGATCTCGCGCACATGGTGATCGGCATCCCGGGCGCGTTCGACCCGACCACCGAGCAGTTCCGCTACGGCCGCCACCTCGCGGGCTGGCACTCCCCCGGGGTGCTGGACCAGATCCGCGAGGCGCTGGGCCTGACGGTGGACGTGGAGAACGACGTCAACCTCGCCGCGCTCGCCGAGCAGCGGGACGGATCGGCCCGCGACGCGGGGGACTTCGTGCTGCTGTGGGTCGACGAGGGAATCGGCTGCGCGATCGTGATCGGCGGCCGACTGCACCGAGGCTCGACCGGCGGCGCGGGCGAGGTCGGCTACATGCCGATGCCCGGCGCGCCGCTGCCGCACGACGTCAGCCGGCGCAACACCGGCGGCTTCCAGCAACTCGCGGGCGCGCCCGCGGTGTTGTCCCTGGCCCGTGCCTACGGCGTGGGCAGTCGTACCGCGCCGCAGGCCGTCGCCCGGGCGGTGCGGGCGACCGAACCGCGCGGCGGCGCCTTCCTCGACGAGCTGGCGAACCGGCTGGCGGTGGGGATCGCGGTGATCGTCTCGGTCCTGGATCCGGGACTCGTCGTGTTGTCGGGGGCCATCCCGATGGCCGGCGGCGAAGCGTTGCGCTCACGTGTGGTGGACGAGTTGCACCGCCTCGCGATCCCGCGCCCACGCGTCGTGCTCGGCGACGTGCCCGCCAACCCCGTGCTCACCGGCGCCGTGCACGCGGCGCTCGACGTCGCGCGCGACGTCGTCTTCACCACGACCTGACGCACCACGCACACCCCATAGGCCCACCCGGTACACCCACCTCGTACACGCACGCCCGTCCTCGTACGCCCATCCCCGTACGCGCGCCACCCGACGCCGTCCACCGCCGCGACCCGTCGGCACCCGGGCGTACCCCGCCCCGGGCCCACCCTCGCCCGGGCACACCCCCGTCCAGGCACACCCAGCGCCACCGGCAGCACCCGTACCACCGCCAGGACCACGGCGCCGCTCGTCCCGGCCGCGCCGCCGCCATCTCCGGAGGAGGACCCAGTGCACAGACTCCCACGGCTCCGTCGTTCCCTCACGACCCTCGCGTGCGCCGCCACGCTCGCTCTGATGGCCTCCGCGTGCGCCGGCGACGACGGCGGCTCGGGGTCCGGCACCGGCGCCTCGGAGGCGCCCGACAAGAAGGTCACCATCACCTTCTGGCACGGCTGGAGCGCCGAGAGCGAGACCAAGGCGGTCAAGGACCTGGTCGCCAAGTTCAACGCGTCGCACCCGAACATCACGGTCAAGATCGTCTCCAACGTGACGGACGACAAGATCACCCAGGGCATCCGCTCGGGCAAGGGCCCGGACGTGGTGTCCTCGTTCACCACGGACAACGTCGGCCAGTTCTGTTCGTCGGGCTCGTGGCTCGACCTCGCGCCGTGGCTGGCCCAGTCCAACATCGATCCCACCACCACCTTCCCGAAGGCGGTGATGGACTACACCCAGTTCCAGGGCAAGCGGTGTGCGCTGCCCCTGCTCGCGGATTCCTACGGGCTCTACTACAACAAGGACATGTTCGCCGCGGCGGGCATCGCGGGCCCGCCGAAGACGATGAGCGAACTCATCGCGACGGCCAAGAAGCTCAACCAGCTCAACGGCGACGGCACCTTCAAGGTCGCGGGCTTCCTGCCCACCTTCCACGCCTACGAGTTCACCCCGGCGCACGTGCTCGCCCAGTACGGTCCGACCTACCAGACGCCCGACGGCAAGTCGGCCCTGGCCAAGGACCCGGGTGTCCCGCAGTTCCTCAACTGGCAGAGGCAATTCGTGGAGAGCCAGGGCGGGTTCGACAAGCTGGAGAAGTTCCGCACCACCTTCGGTGAGGAGTTCTCCGCGGAGAACCCGTTCATGAGCGGCAAGCTCGCGATGACCATGGACGGCGAGTGGCGCACCGCGATGATCGCGAAGGACGCGCCGAACCTGAACTACGGCACCGCGCCGTTCCCGGTCCCGGACGACCAGCTGGACAAGTACGGCCGCAGCTACCTGACCGGCACCACCATCGGCATCGCCAAGTCCAGCCACCACCAGCGCGCCGCCTGGGAGTTCGTCAAGTTCGTGACGACCGACACCGACGCGCTGAACCAGCTCGCCGGGGCGATCCACAACGTGCCGACCACCAACGCCGCGCTGGCCGCGTCGCCGCTGGCAAACGACGAGCACTTCAAGCCGTTCATCGACGCGTTCAAGCACCCCGCGAGCAACACCACGCCCGCCAGCCCCAACGGCGGCAAGTACCAGGTGACCTTCCAGGAGTTCGCGTACAAGTGGGAGGCCGGCGGGGGTGGCGACCCGAGCAAGGGTCTGGCCGATCTGGACAAGCAGATCGACACCGACGTGGCCCAGGTCCAGTGATCCGATGACCACGACCGCCCCCGCGGCGGCGAAGGTCCCGGCGGCGCTGCGCAGGCAGCGCCGCCGGCGGAACCTGCGCACGCTCGCGTTCCTGTCCCCGTGGCTGATCGGCTTCTCGGTCTTCTTCGCGTATCCGCTCGGCGCGACCGTGTACTACTCGTTCACGCGCTACGACCTGATCAACCCGCCCGTGTGGGTGGGCACCCGCAACTGGAACTACGTCTTCAACGACTACCCGGCGCTGTGGCAGGCGTTGCGCAACACGTTGTGGCTGGTCGTGGTGATGGTCACCCTGCGGGTGATCTTCGGGCTCGCTCTGGGCATGCTGGCGATCCGGCTCAAGCGCGGATCCGGGCTGTTCCGCACGCTGTCCTATCTGCCGTATCTGGCGCCGCCGGTGGCCGCCACGATCGGCTTCGCGTTCCTGCTCAACCCCGGTACCGGGCCGGTGAACAACCTGCTCGGCGACGCCGGACTGCCGCAGCCGGGCTGGTTCACCGACCCGGACTGGTCCAAGCCCGCGCTCACCCTGCTCGCCCTGTGGGGCATCGGCGACCTGCTGGTGATCTTCACCGCGTCACTGCTCGACGTGCCGCGCGAGCAGTACGAGGCGGCCGAGTTGGACGGCGTCGGGCCCTGGCAGAAGTTCCGCTACGTCACGTGGCCGGCGATCACGCCGGTGGTGCTGTTCGCGGTGGTCACCGGGGTGATCCAAACGATGCAGTACTACACGCAGGCGATGGTCGCCGGGAAGGTCGCCAGCGGCATCATCGGCAACTCCGGTCAGCCGTTCGAGCCGGGCTATCCGCAGGGCACCACCCTGACGCTGCCGCAACTCGTGTACCAGGAAGGGTTCTCCACCTTCAACACCGGTGCGGCGTGCGTGATCTCGCTGATCCTGTTCGCCATCGCGATGGCATTCACCTTCGTGCTGCTTCGGCGGCGGTCGGGGTTGTTGGACGACGACTGAGCGCGGCGGCGGCCGGCGCCGCCGAAGGCGCCACGACCGCCCCGCCCGTCCTCGAACCTCCCTGCCGAAAACCCGAGTTCGACGATCCACCGTGCCCAGAAGGGATCGGTTACATGGCCCAGACCGTCACGGCCGAGGCGGCCGGCGTCGTGCCGCCGCCCGCGCCCGCCCGGACACCGGCGCAGCCGCATCGGCGCAAGCGTGTACTGAGCTGGATCGGCGTGCACACGCTCGCCGTCACCGCCGTGCTGTTCTTCATCCTTCCGTTCGTGTTCCTGTTCCTGACCTCGGTGATGTCCGACAAACAGGCGCTGACCAGCCATCTGTGGCCCACGTCGTGGGAGTGGGGCAACTACACCGAGGTGATGAAGACCCCCGGCTTCGGCACGTGGTGGCGCAACACGCTGATGTACGCCGGGCTCGGCACCCTGTTCACCGTGGTCTCCAGCCTGCCGGTGGCCTACGCGCTGGCCAAGTTCCGGTTCCGCTTCCGGGGCGTGGCGCTGATGCTGGTGATCTCGTCGATGATGTTGCCGCCCCAGGTGATCGTCATCCCGATGTACATCTTCTGGGCCAAGCAGATGCACCTGACCGGAACGTTGTGGCCGCTGATCATCCCGATGGCCTTCGGCGACGCGTTCACCATCTTCCTGCTGCGCCAGTTCCTGCTCACCATCCCGTCCGAATACCTGGACGCGGCCCGGGTGGACGGGTGCGGCGAGCTGCGCATCCTGATCTCGATCGTGTTGCCGATGATCCGGCCGGCGATCGCGGCGGTGGCGCTGTTCCAGTTCTTCTACTGCTGGAACGACTACTTCGGTCCACAGGTGTACGCCTCGGAGAATCCGGGCGCGTGGACGTTGTCGTACGGCCTGGAGTCGTTCAAGGGCGCGCATCAGGTCAATTGGAATCTCATGATGGCCGCCACCCTCTTGGTGATGGCGCCGGTGATCCTCGTGTTCTTCTTCGCGCAGAAGGCGTTCATCGAGGGCGTGACATTGACGGGAGTAAAGGGTTGAAGCTTGCGGTGGTGGGCGGTGGGTCCACCTACACTCCCGAACTCGCGGACGGCCTCGGCCGGTTGCGCGAGACCCTGCCGGTCGACGAACTCGTGCTCGTGGACCCGGTGGTGCAACGCCTGGAGTCGGTCGGCGCGGTGGTCCGCCGAATCCTGGCCCGCTACGGACACCCGGCCCGGGTGGTGCTGACCGACGACCTGGACGCGGGAGCGGAGGGCGCCGACGCGGTGCTCTTCCAGCTCCGGGTGGGCGGTCAGCAGGCCCGGGCGCAGGACGAGGCGTGGCCGCTGGACTGCGGCTGCGTGGGGCAGGAGACCACCGGGGCGGGCGGTTTGGCCAAGGCGCTGCGCACGGTGCCGGTGGTGCTGGACGCGGCCGAGCGGGTCCGCCGGGTCGCCCCCGACGCGTGGATCGTGGACTTCACCAACCCGGTGGGCATCGTCACCCGGGCGCTGCTCGACGCGGGCCATCGTGCGGTGGGGCTGTGCAACGTCGCGATCACCTTCCAGCGGCGGTTCGCCGCGTTGTTGGACGTCGCGCCGGATCGGCTGCGCCTGGACCATGTCGGGCTCAACCACCTGACCTGGGAGCGGGGCATCCACGTGCTGGACGACCTGGGCGCGCCCGGGCCGGACCTGCTGCCGCGTCTGCTGGCCGAGCACGGGGCCACGATCGCGGCGGACATCGAATTGCCGGTGGATCTGATGTACCGGCAGAACACGGTGCCCTCCTACTACCTGCGCTACTTCTACGCGCACGACGCGGTGGTCTCCGCGCAGCGGCACACCGGTTCGCGGGCCGAGGAGGTGGCCGCGATCGAGCGCGAACTGCTCGAGCTGTACAAGGATCCGACCCTGGACACCAAGCCGGAGCTGTTGGAGCGCCGGGGCGGGGCGTACTACTCGGAGGCGGCGGTGGCGCTGGTCGCCGCGCTGATGGGCAAGGGCGCCGACGAGGCGTCCCGGATCCAGGTCGCCGACGTGCGCAACAACGGCATCCTGCCGTTTTTGCCGGACGACGCGGTGATCGAGGTGCAGTCCCGGGTCGACGCGAACGGGGCGACGCCGCTGCCGGTGGCGCCGGTGGGGCCGTTGCAGGCCGGGCTGATCGCGCATGTCGCGGCGTACGAGGAGTTGGCCCTGGACGCGGCGCTGCGCGGCGGGCGGGACCGGGTGTTCACCGCGTTGTTGGCGCACCCGCTGGTCGGGCAGTACGACATCGCCGAGTCGCTCACCGATCGGCTCCTTGCCGCGGGCAAGGAGCACCTTCCGTGGGCGCGGTGACCGGGGGCGCCTCGCCCGGGCCGGCCCCGGCCGTGCTCGCGATCGACGCGGGCAATTCGAAGACCGATGTCGCGGTGGTCGACGCGGACGGTCGGGTCTGGGGCAGGGCGCGCGGGCCGGGCTACAAGCCGTACGTGCTCGGCCACGACGCGGCGGCGGAGGCGGTTGCCGAACTGGTCGAGGAGGTGCTGCGCGCGGCGGCTGGGGTCGGGCCGGTGGAGCATGTCGCGGCCTATCTGGCCAACATCGACCTGCCGGTGGAGGAGTTGCGGCTGCGCAAGGAGTTCGAGGATCGGGGGTGGAGCCGCACGGTCACCGTCGGGAACGACACGTTCGCGGTGCTGCGTTCGGGCACGAACGCGCCGCGCGGGGTCGCGGTGGTGTGCGGCGCGGGGATCAACTGCGTGGGCCTGCTGCCGGACGGGCGTACCGCGCGCTTCCCGGCGCTCGGGCGGATGACCGGCGACTGGGGCGGCGGGATCGGCCTGATGGAGGAGGTGATGTGGTCGTCGGTGCGGGCCGAGGACGGTCGGGGGCCGGCCACGGCGCTGGCCGCGGCCACGTCCGAGCACTTCGGTCTGCCGTCGGCGACCGCGGTGGCCGAGGCGGTGCACCTCGGTGAGCTGCCGGCCGAGCGGCTGCACGAGCTGGTTCCGTTGTTGTTCCGGGTGGCCGCGGCGGGCGATCCGGTGGCGGGCGAGGTGGTCGAGCGGCAGGCGGCCGAGATCGCGGTACTGGCGGTGACGGCGCTGGGTCGGCTGGACCTGCTGGGCGAGGCGGCCGATGTGGTCCTCGGCGGCGGCGTGCTGGCCGCGGAGCCGCCGCTGTTGATGGCGGCGGTGGCGCGGCGGGTGCTGGAGGTCGCGCCGAGGGCGGTCCTGAAGGTCGCGTCGGACCCCCCGGTGGTGGGTGCGGCCCTGCTCGGGCTCGATCGCCTGCGCGGCGAGGGGCGAGCGCCGGTGGACGAGGGCGGGGCGGCGGAACGACGCCTGCGTGAGGGGTGGTCGGCGGGGGTGGGCTGAGCGGGCGGTCGGTGTCGGGGGGATGGGCGGGACCGGGGGAGGACGGGGCGGGGGGACGGGGCGGGGGGACGGGGGTGGACGGTCCGGGTCGGGCCGTCCGGGGGCGGCCGGGGCGTCGGGCGGGCGTCGCACCGGCCGGCTTCGGAGCGCGGGGGCGTGACCGTGCGGCCCGGGTCCGGGTTCTGTGGTCGTTTGGGCATCGGGTGTTCATGTGGATCGCATACGATCCGGGCGGGGCGGGTTCATCCGCGACGGGGCCCACACGATGCGGATGGGGACGACTGTGGGCGATCTCGCGTGATCGACGGCTCCGCGCCGGGGCTGGTCCGCGACCGGGCGACCTGGTCGCTGTACCTGCACATGGCCGCGTTCGGCTACTTCCTGTACTGCTTCGGCCCCTCCGTCACGCTGCTCGGCGACGAACTGGGCGTGAGCAACGCCGTGGCCGCGCTGCACAGTACGGCCTATGCGGCGGCAGGCGTGTTGATCGCCCTGCTCGGCGACCGGCCGATGCGCCGCTTCGGGCGTGGGCGCACGTTGTGGACCGGGTGTGTGGTGCTGTGTCTGGGGGTGCTCGCGTACTGCGCGGCGGATACCCCGGCCGTGTCGTTGAGCGCGGCGCTGCTGTGCGGGTTCGGTGCGTTCCTGGTGGTGAACGTGGCGGGTACGGCGCTGGCCGACCACCACGGCCCGATCGCCGGGCCGAGCGCGCTCAGCGAGGCCAACGGCCTGGCCGCCGGCGTGGGTACGGCCGCCCCGCTGCTGATCGGTGTGATGGACTCCTCCGGCCCCGGCTGGCGCTGGGCCATGGTCGTGGTCCCGGTGCTCTTCGCCGCCCTGGCCCTGGTGTACGGCCGAACCCCGATCCCGGATCCGCACCCGCCGGCCCGCCCGGCACCGGACCACCGGGAGACAGCGACCGAGGACGAACGGCCGCCGGCCCGGGGCCTGCCGGCCGCCTACTGGTGGGCCTGGTTGTTGACGGTGTGCTCGGTGGCGGTGGAGTTCTCGTTGTCGTTGTGGGCCTCCACGCTGTTGCGCGATCGCACCGGGATGTCGGAGAGCGCCGCCGCCACCGCGATGACCGCCGTGGTGGCCGGCCTGTGTCTGGGTCGACTGGCGGGCGGGCGGCTGGTGTTGCGGGTGCCGCTGGATCGGCTGTACGGCGGGGCCGTCGCGGTCAACCTGGTCGGCTTCGTGGTGTTCTGGACGGCCTCGGTGCCGTGGCTCGGCTATACCGGCCTGTTCCTGTCCGGCCTGGGCCTGTCCGTACAGTTCCCCCTCGCCACCGCGACGGCGATCCGCGCGGCGGGCGGCCGCACCGACCTGGCCGTCTCCCGGCTCGCCGGGGCCACCACCCTGGCCGCCGGAGGTGCGCCGTTCCTGCTCGGCGTGGCCACCGACCTGATGCCGGTCCGTACCGCGTTCCTGCTCCTGCCGATCCTGCTCCTGGCCTCGCTGCCCATCCTGCGCCTGGCCACCACCACGCGCCCGTGACGCGGCGGCCCGGTCAGGCCCGCGCCATCGTCGCCGCGTCGACGGCGCACTCCAGGACCGCCCTGCTCCGCGACCACGGCAACGGCGATGCCGCGCCGCCCGCCATGGCCAGGATCGTGCGCATCGTGGCGCGGTAGCCCAGCGCCTCCTGCCAGTCGGGAGCGCCGCCGAGGCGGGTGGTGTGTACCCCGTCCTCGGTCTGCACCGCCACCTCGTACACCTCCTCGCCGCCCGCCCCGGACACCTCGATCGTGCCCGGCCGCCCGTCCGGCCAGCCGACCAGGATCGTGCCCGTGTCCTCGGAGCGGGTGGCCGGATGCACCAGCACCGACCGGCTCGCCGCCACCGCCCGCGCACCCGGACCGGCCACCGCGTCGAGGAGTTCGGCGCCGTGCAGGCCGAGCGAGACCAGCGTGCCGCCGCCCTCGGCCGGATCGTCCTGCCAGGCCCGCTCCGGCGTCAGGAAGCCCGCGATGTCGTGCCGGACCAACGCCCGCGCCCCGAGCACCCGTCGCCCCGCCAGGCGTTCGGCCAGGTCCACCACGGCGGGCGCGAAGCGCAACACGGACGAGGTCAGGAAGCGCTCCTCGTGCCCCGCCACGGCCCGGTCCAACTCGGCCAGCGCACTCGCCGAGGCAGCAGCCGGCTTGTTCACGAAGCAGGGCAGCCCGGCCCGCAACACCCGCGCCACGGTCGCCGCGATCAGACCCGGCCGCACCGTCACCACCACCGCGTCCGGCCGGCGGGCGATCAATTCGGCAAGCGATGCGGCCGGCTCACACGCATGCAGCTCCCGAAACGCCGCAAACCGCCCGGCCTCACCACCGTCCCACCCGTCGATCCCACCCACCCCCAGATCCCGAGCCACCCCGGCATCGGTGAACGGATGACTGTGGGCGAACCCGGCAAACGCAAGACGCACGACCCAAACATCCCTTCCAGGCAACGACCAAGGCGAACCGACCCTACGACCCACCCCACGCCGCCCCGGGCCCGGACCCCGTCGGCGCGCTCACCCCTCACGGCAGATACGGCCACACCTCGATCCACGGCGTCTCGAACCGGATCACATCCCCCACGGCCAACTCCTCGCCCCCGCACGCCACATCGATCGACATCAGCCCGAGCCCGAGCCGCATCACCACCAACGAAGCCCCCGGCTCGACCCGCTCCAGCACCCCGGACACGGCCACCCCGCCTCCGTCCACCGGCGCAAATCCCGTCACGTCACCCGCCGGCACCCGGGTCCACGCGAGCACCTCGTCCGCCGGATCGACCTCGACGTCGTACCACTCGCCCACCATCGGCACCTGATCCGGAAAGTCCGGCCCGACATTCCAGTAGCCGACCCCACCACCGACATCCGACCCGAACACGACCCGCCGAGGCTCCCCCGCGTCCCGCTCCACCACCCGAATCCGCACAGTCCCCCCGACCTAGACGCCCGCGCCCGCCGCCCGTGCGTGTGGGTAGTCGGTCGCGCGGTTTTGGAAGGTCAGGATCTTCGGGTTTCGGATCACGCCGTCGCGCATTTCGATCGCGTTGGTGATGGTCGCGTCCGCGTCCCACGCGGTCGGGCCGGCCATGACCGTGCCGAGGTAGGGGATGAGGGCCTCGCTGATCTCCCACGTGGCGGAGTCCCACAGGTAGGACGGGCTGTGGTCGACCGCGTAGTAGTGGCAGTTGTCCCCGACCGTGAAGGCGGGTGCGTCGAAGGTGGTCGGGTGGGCCCATTCGAAGCCCATGCCGTCGTCGCAGGAGACGTCGATGAAGAACGAACCGGGCCGATACTCCGGCAGATCCTCGTTCAGTACGAACGTCAACGGCGCGTCGGTGTCCTGCCGAATGCAGTTCACCACGATGTCGTAGCCGGCGAGGTGGCTGCCCAACGGCACCGGCCCGTCCTCGGTGAGCGCCTCCAGACGCGACGGGTCGTCCTCGCCGAAACGGAAATGGCTCATCACGACCGAGGGCATCGGCGACGCCACCGCGACCGCGTCCCGCGCCGTCAACACCGTGACGTCCGAGATACCCATCGCCTCCAGAGCTATCACCGCGCCGCGCGCCGTCGCGCCGAAGCTGAGCACCGCCGCACGCATCCGGCGGCCGTAGCTGCCGGTCGCGCCGCCGAGCGCGAGAGCATGCAACACCGAGCAGTAGCCCGCGAGTTCGTTGTTCTTGTGGAACACGTGGACACTGAACGCGCCGGTCGCGGTCCAGTGATTCATCTCCTCCCACGCGATCATCGTCAGCCTACGATCGATGCCCAGCTGGGTCATGATCGGATCCTGCACACAGTGCGGCCAGCCCCACAACACCTGGCCGTCGCGCATCGCGGCCACGTCCTCGTGGGTCGGTTTCGGCAACAGCACCACGTCACTCTCCGCGAGCAGGCGTTTACGCGAAAGCAGGCCGGCCACGTGCCGCACGAGTTCCGCGTCGGCTACGCCGAAACGCTCGCCGTAGCCCTCCTCCAGGAACAGGTGTTCGCGGACGTCCGGCGCAATCCGCTCGACGTGCAGCGGGTGGACCGGCAATCGGTGCTCGTTCTCCTTGAGTGAGGAGCCGAGAATGCCGAGAGTCATGCGGGTCCTGCGAATCATGAGATTCCTTAGGTAGACCCCCAGTATCCCCCCACACGCCCGACTACCCCTTTCGCTGTACGCGGGCCTCCCACGGTTGCAGCGTCGTCGGGTCGATCGACGTGCCCACGTTGCCGAGGACGAGCGGGGCCGTTGCCCACTCGGTCGCGAGCGCCGCCGGGAGCTCGACCGGCTCGCCGGTGAAGTTGGCCAGCGTCAGCAGTGTGGTGTCGCGATAGCGCCGGGTGAACGCGTACAGCCGTTCGTCGTCCGCCAACAGCATCGTGAAGTCGCCGTGTACGACGCTCGGTTCACTGTGCCGCAGGGCGATCAGTCGGCGGTAGTGGTGGTACACCGACTCCGGGTCGGCCCGCGCCGCCGCCGCGTTGATCGTGGTGTGGTTCGGGTTGACCGGCAACCACGGTGTGCCCGTGGTGAATCCGGCATGTCCGGACGTGTCCCACTGCATCGGCGTACGCGCGTTGTCCCGCCCCCGCGCACGCAGTCCGTCCAGCACCCGCTCCGGGTCCTCGCCGGCCCGGATCGCCTGCCGGTAATGGCCCAGCGCCTCGATGTCCCGCACGTCCTCGACCGAGGCGAACGGCGCGTTGGTCATGCCCAGTTCCTCGCCCTGGTAGATGTAGGGCGTGCCCCGATGCAGGTGCAGCACGGTGGCCAGCATCGTCGCCGAACGCACCCGGTATCGCGGCCCGTCGTCGCCGAACCTGGACACCACCCGGGGCTGGTCGTGGTTGTTCCAGTACAGGCTGTTCCAGCCCACCTCGGCCAGGCCCGTCTGCCAGCGGCCCAACGACTCCTTGAGCGCGGTCAGCCGCAGCGGCTGCACGTCGAACTTGTGCCGCCCGAAGTCCAGCCCCACGTGCTCGAACTGGAAGACCATGTCCACCTCGCCGCGCGCCGGGTCGGTGAACAGCCGCGCGTCCTCCAGCGTCACCCCCGGCATCTCGCCCACGGTGAGCACCCGTTCCGGCCGATCGGCGAATACCTCACGGTGCATCTCCGCGAGGTATTCGTGCACCCGGGGCCCGCACACGTAGTACGGCGACCCGTCGCCGTACAGCCCGTCGCCCGTCGACTCGCCGTCCGGCAGGTCCGGATGCTTCGAGATCAGGTTGATCACATCCATCCGGAACCCGTCCACCCCGCGGTCGAGCCACCAGCGCATCATCGCGTAAATCGCCTGGCGAACCTCCGGGTTCTCCCAGTTCAGGTCGGCCTGCTTCGGCGAAAACAGATGGAGGTAGTACTCCCCGCTCGTGTCGTCGTACTGCCACGCCGACCCGGAGAAGAACGACCCCCAGTTGTTCGGCGCCGCCGACTCCTCCCCCACGACCCCGCGCTCCGGCCGCCCCGGGCGCCACCAATACCATTCCCGTTTGGCGCTGTTCGGCCCCTCGCGCGATTCCCGGAACCACGCGTGCTCATCCGAGGTGTGGTTGACCACGAGGTCCATCACCAGCCGCATCCCACGCTCGTGTACCGCCGCCGTCAGCCGGTCGAAGTCGGCCAACGTACCGAACATCGGCTCGATGCCCTGGTAGTCGCTGATGTCGTACCCGTTGTCATCCTGCGGCGAGGGATACACCGGCGACAACCACAAGACGTCCACCCCGAGCCCGACCAGATGATCGAGCCGAGCCAGGATCCCGCCCAGATCCCCGATTCCGTCCCCGTCGGAGTCCGCGAAACTCCGCGGATAGATCTGATAGACCACCGCCGACTTCCACCAGGGCTCCTCCACCCGCTCCCCTTCACCACTCGCCACGACCCACCAACCCCTCTCCCGCAGCACACGAAGCACCCAAAGCGCCCGGAGCACCCGAAGCACCCCGGCCCCTCCACTGTCACCCGCCGGCCGCCCCCACGTCCGCGAACCCCGGATTTCGAGCGCGGCATGGGAGGATGCCCCGTCGCGGCGAGCAGGATGGGGCGGAGCACTCGATGGGATCGGCCGAACCGGCAGCCGGCGCACCGGCCGGCGGCAGACGCGCGCGGGAAGTGCTGGCCGCGGCGGAGGCGTTGTACACCGCCGCTCGAACCGTCACCGCCGACCAGGCCGGGGCGCTCGACGCGGTGCGCTCGGCGTTGTCCCCGCTCCGCGCCGAGTTGGTGGCCGCCGCGCTGGCCCGCATCCCGATCGACCAGCTCCGCGAGGCCACCGACGGGCGACTGCGCCTGGGCGCCCTGGAGGCGGCCGGATTTGCGACGGTCGGCGCCGTGTACGACGCGCCGCCGTACCGACTGCGCCAGGTGCCGGGCGTCGGCGAGCAGACCGCCGCCCAAGCCGTCGGCGCCGCACGGCGGATCGCCCGCGCGGTCGAGGACACCGTCACGGTCCGCATCGACCCCGACCGGCCCACGGAGCAGACCACCGCGCTGGTCCGGGCGCTGTACACCCTGGTCGCGGCCGACCCGGAGGCCCGCAGGACGGCGGCGATCGCCGAGGACCTCACCGGGCGCCTGGTCGCCCCGCGCACCGCCGCCGGCCCGGGTCGCAGTCGGCTGCGGATGTGGTTCGCCCGAACCGACAAGCGGGAACGGGTCGCCGCGGCCCTCGCCGAACTGCACACGCTGATCTCGGACGCGGCCGAGCGCGAACTGCCGCTGCTGTTCGCCCAAGCCTCGACCGACCTGTTGCGCGTCCCCGGTTCGGACTTCGAGGCGTGGTGCGACTTCGAGCAGCGCCCTGCGGACTACTACGCCCTGCTCGACACGATCGCCGGCCGGGTACCGGACCGGGACGCGGCCGAGGGATTCATCCCCGCGGAGATCGCCGAACGGGTCAACGCCCAACCGTTGGACGAGTCCCTTCTGCTCGCCTCACTGCGCGGATACCAGTCCTTCGGGGCTCGGTTCGCGCTCAGGCAGCGTCGGTCGATCCTCGGTGACGAGATGGGGCTCGGCAAGACCGTCCAGGCGATCGCGGCACTCGCCCACCTCGCCGCCGGCGGTCACCACCGTTTCCTGGTGGTGTGCCCGAGCAGCGTGCTGATCAACTGGGAACGCGAGGTGCGCAAGCACAGCAAGCTACGTCCCATAGTCGTGCACGGCCGGACCCGGGTGGAGGCGTTCGGTCACTGGCAGGAGTCCGGCGGTGTCGCGATCACCACCTTCGACGGACTCAAGACGCTCCCCGCGCCCACCGCCGAAGCGGCCGTGGGGATGCTCGTGGTGGACGAGGCGCACTATGTGAAGAATCCCGACACCGGACGCTCCCGGGCGCTGGCCGGCTGGACCGAGCACGCCGGGCACGTCCTGTTCCTGACCGGCACCCCGATGGAGAACCGGGTCGCCGAATTCCGGTCCCTCGTCCAGCGGTTGCAACCCGACCTGGTCCCCGGGATCCACGGTCGGGACGCGCTCGCGGGATCCCGTGCGTTTCGCATGGCCGTGGCGCCCGCGTACCTGCGGCGCAACCAGGAGGACGTACTCACCGAACTCCCCGCACTGTTGCGTGTCGAGGAGTGGGAGGAGTTCAGCGCCGCCGATCGAAACGCCTACCGCGACGCGGTGGCCGCCGGGAACTTCATGCGGATGCGCCGGGCCGCGTACGTCTGTGCCGACGACTCGGCCAAGCTGGAGCGGCTGCGCGAACTGGTCTCGGAAGCCGCCGAGATCGACCTGAAGGTAGTGGTGTTCTCCTTCTTCCGGGACGTGCTGGCCACGGTGGGCGCCGCCCTCGACGGTCCACGCTGCTTCGGGCCGATCACCGGCGCGGTGGCCGCGGCACACCGGCAGAAGATGGTCGACGAGTTCTCCGCGGTGTCCGGCCACGCGGTGCTGCTCGCACAGATCCAGGCCGGCGGAGTCGGGCTGAACCTGCAGGCGGCCTCGGTCGTGGTGATCTGCGAGCCGCAGGTCAAGCCCACGACGGAGCAGCAGGCCGAGGCGCGGGTCAATCGGATGGGCCAGGTCCGGGCGGTCCAGGTGCATCGCCTGTTGTCCCCGGACAGTGTCGATCAGCGCATGCTCGACATCCTGGCCGAGAAGTCCGCGCTGTTCGACGCGTACGCGCGGCGCAGCGACCTGGCGGAGGCTAGTCCGGACGCGGTCGACGTGTCGGACGAGACGACGGTGCGGCGGATCGTCGAGGACGAGCAGCGCAGGTGGGGAGCGACGGGCTGAGGCCGCACCCCCGCCTGCGGCGCGGCGGCCCCTGGCGATAATCCGTTGGTGGGTGGCACCGTTGCCACTCGTGCCGATCATGGGCGAGTTTTAGCCTCGGCTGGTGACCAAGTTTCTGCTTGCCGTACATGTGCTTGCCGCGATTTTGGCGGTCGGACCGGTGACCGTTGCCGCGAGTATGTTCCCGCCCGCAGTCCGGAAGGCGCGGGCCCACCCGGAGGACGAGCAGGCCGCGGCGGTGGTGCGCGCGCTGCATCGGACCTGTCGGGTCTACGCGGTCGTCGGCGTGGTGGTACCGGTCTTCGGGTTGGGGGTCGCCCTGCAGATGGACGTGGTGGGCGACGCGTGGCTGATCGTGTCGATGGCGTTGACCGCGATCGCCGCCGCGGTTCTCGGGTTGGCGGTGCTGCCCCGACAGAGCGCGCTGCTGGCCGACATCGGGACGGCGGACGGCGGGGCCCGCGGCGCCACGGCCGTGGCCCCCGATCCGTTGTCCCCTTTCCACCGCGCCACGGTGCGCCTGGGCATGCTCACGGGTGTGTTCAACCTGCTCTGGGCCACCGTGACCGTGTTGATGATCGTCCGGCCGGGGTCCTCCACCGGCGCCTGATCCGCCGCCGCTCGGCAGGTGCAAAGATCGCCGTTTCGGGCAAGTATCGGTCCTCGCACGATGTCCGGCCCGCCGCCGGCGGGCTCGGCGCGATGGGCACGATGGGGACGGTGTGGTGAAGCGACACGAGGGGGCCGGCGCCGGGTCGGGGGCGCCGGGGGCCGCAACGCGGCGGCACACCTGGGACACCAGGCGTTGGCTGCTTGTCGGAGTCTCCACGACGCTGGTCGTATCGGCCCTGCTGGCCGCGCTCGGCGCGTGGGTGTTCACCCATTCCACATCGGTGAACGGGCGGCTGGTGGACTACAGTTCGCCGGCGCTGATCGCCGCCGTGCGCCTGGAGACGGCGTACGCCGACCAGGACGCCGCGGTGCGCGGCTACGTGTGGACCGGCGACGCCTCGCTTCTGGAGGGCTACGCGACGGGCCGCGCCGCCGAGCAGGAACAGGCGGCCGTACTGCGCGAGTTGTTGCGCGACGACCCGACCGCGAGCAACGAACTGCGGGTGGTGCAGGAGCGGGCGCAGGCGTGGCAGGAGCGGGTGGTCCGGCCCGTGCTGGCCGTCCCGCCCGGGAGCGAGCCGCCGGCGGAGGTACGCGCGGCCGTCGCCGACACCTCCGCCTACCCGGCGCTGCGCACCGCCACCCGCGAGCAGCTGCACCGCCTCCAACGGCAGCGCGACAACGCCAGGGCCGACCTCCAGGACGTCCGCGACCTGCGCACATGGGTGTTCAGCGGGATAGCCCTGGTGGTCGTGGGAGGTGCGATCATGGTGTTCGCGGGGTTGCGGCACGGCGTGACCCGGCCGATGAGCCGACTGGTGGCGGACGCCAATGCGGTGGCAGGGGGCGACTTTCGACATGAGATCACCCCCACCGGCCCCGCCGACCTGCGCGCGTTGGCCGACGCGATGGAGGCGATGCGCCGCCGCCTCGCCGACGAGTTGGCGTTCTCCCACGACGCCCGGCACCGGCTGGACGAGCAGGCCACCGAACTACGCCGCTCCAACTCCGACCTGGAGCAGTTCGCCTACGTCGCCTCGCACGACCTCCAGGAGCCATTGCGCAAGATCGCGAGCTTTTGCCGTCTGCTGGACAAGCGGTACCACGGGCGACTCGACGAGCGGGCCGACCGCTATCTGGACTTCGCGGTGGACGGCGCGGTGCGGATGCAGACCCTGATCGACGACCTGCTCGCCTTCTCCCGGGTGGGCCGAGGTCCGGCGACCGACGCGGCGGTGGACCTGAACGCCGTGTACGAGACGGTGGTCGGCGATCTGGATCTGGCCATCCGGGACGCGGGCGCCGAGGTCCGGCACGATCCGCTGCCCACCGTGCGCGGCGACCGCTCCCAGCTCTCCCTGGTCGTGCAGAACCTGATCGCCAACGCGGTGAAGTTCCGCAAGCCGGACCGGCCGGTCCGGGTCGCGGTCGAGGCCGAGGCGGTGGACGGTATGTGGCGGATCTCGGTGACCGACGACGGCATCGGTATCGATCCGGCCCAGGCCGACCGGATCTTCGTGATCTTCCAGCGCCTGCACACCCGCGAGGCCTATCCGGGCAACGGCATGGGCCTGGCGATGTGCAAGAAGATCGTCGAATTCCACGGCGGCACGATCGGGCTGGACCCCGAGTACACCGGCGGTACCCGCATCGTGTTCACCCTCCCGTCGGCCGAACGGCCCGACACCGACGGGAAACCCCCGTCACTCGCCGAAGTGCCCCCTCCCCAGCCCTGATCCGGCTTCCACCACCCGGTCCGGGGTGATCGGCAACGTGCGCACCCGCACCCCCGTCGCGTGGAAGACCGCGTTGGCGATCGCCGCCGCCGCGCCGACCACGCCGATCTCGCCCGCGCCGCGCGCGCCGACGTCGCCGATGTGCGGGTCCGGGACATCCGTGAACAGCACGTCGAGCACACCGACATCGGCGTTCGCCGGCAGGTGATACCCCGCCAGATGCGGTTCGACCACGTGTCCCCGGCGCGGGTCGATCGTGGTCGCCTCCATCAACGCCTGGGCCAGACCGAAGGTCATCCCGCCGATGAGTTGGCTGCGCGCCGTGCGCGGATTGATCACCCGGCCGATGTCGAACGCGCCGACCATCCGCCGCACCCGCACCGTCCCGGTCAGCGCGTCCACCGCGACCTCGGCGAACTGGGCACCGAACGAGTGCACGGCGTAGGGCGATCCGGCGTCCGGATGGGCGTGGCCGATCGCCGAGATCGACGGCGAGCCGATCCGGGACAGCTCGCCCACGAAGGTGTCGGGGCCGAAGTCGATCGTGCCGATCTCCCGCCGATACAGCGGCGATTCCGGATCGCCCAGGGCACCGGCCAGCAGGTCGTCGCGCACCGCCTCGCAGGCCCGCCGGATCGCCGGGCCGACGTAGGCCACGGTCAGCGAGCCGATCGAGGGCGGTGCCTCGGGCAGTTCGGTGTCGCCGAGCCGGACGAAGATGCGCTCCGGCCCGACGCCCAGCACGTCGGCGGCGATCTGCGCGAAGACGGTGTACGTCCCGGTGCCGATCTCGTGCGAGGCGACGCCCACCACGGCGGTGCCGTCGACTCGCAGTTCGGCGTAGGCCGCGGCCCGTCCCGGGTCCATCTCGTGGGTCGCGCTCGCCATCCCGCTGCCGATCAGCACGTCGCCGTCGCGACGGGTGCCGGGCGTGCGGTCGTTCGGATCCCAGCCGAACCGCTCGGCGCCCAGGCGGTAACACTCGCGCAGGTGTTTGCTCGACCACGGCCGCCCCGACGAGGGATCGGTGTCGGCGTGGTTGAGCAGCCGCAACTCCACCGGGTCGACGCCCAGTTCGTGGGCCAACTCATCCAGGGCCGACTCCAGCGCGAACGATCCCGGGGCCCGGCCCGGCGCCCGCTGGAAGGTCGGCGGCTGCATGTCGAGCCGCGCAATGCGCTGACGGATCGTCACGTTCGGGCAGGCGTACAACATCGCGGTCGTCGCGCCGGTGTTCTCCACCACGTTCTCCCCGAAGGACGTCGCCGTGGTGCCGTCGTGGGCGATCGCGGTCAACCGGCCGTCCCGTCGCGCGCCGAGCACCACCCGCTGCCGGGTGGGCGGGCGCACGCCGCAGGAGGTGAACATCTGCGGCCGGGTGAGCGCGAGGCGCACCGGTCGGCCGACCAGCCGCGCCGCCGCCGCGGCGAGCAATACGTGCGGCCACACCGTGCCCTTGCTGCCGAAGCCGCCGCCGACGAACCCGGACAACACCCGCACGTCCTCGGGCCGCAGCCCGAATGCCTCGGCCAGCGCCGCGCGTACCCCGAAGACGTACTGCGTCGAGTCGTGGACGGTAAGCCGATTGCCCGTCCAGCGCGCGGTGGTGGTGCACGGCTCCATCGCGTTCATGTGCTGCGGCGGTGTCTCGTAGTACGCCTCGATCGTCGCGTCGGCCACCGCCAGGCCCGTGGTCAGGTCGCCCCGGACCACATCCTCGCGGCCCGGCGGGGTCTGCGGGATGGCGTCCTCGATCCGCGCCAGTGGCGCCTGTTCGCGATAGCGCACCCGGATCAGCTCGGCGCCGGCCCACGCCTGCTCCCGGGACTCCGCGACCACCATCGCGACATGCTGCCCGTGGTGGTGGATCACCGGGTCGGACAGCGGTGTCCGGCCGTCACCCATCGGCCCGTTGTCCGCCGAATAGAAGGACGCCACCGGGCCGATGCCCAGCGAGCCGTCGGAGGCGCACACGGCCAGCACACCAGGCGCGTGCTCGGCGGCGACGACGTCCATGTCGAGGATCCGGCCCTTGGCGATGGTGCTCTGCAGCAGCACGGCGTGGGCGAGATCGGGCAGGGCCACGTCGCCGGTGTACATCGCGGTACCGGTGACCTTGACCGGACCGTCGACCCGCGTCTGGGGTCGGCCGATCCACGGCTGCTCCGGGCTCATCCGCGGTCCCCTTCCACGGCGGTCAGCGTGGTCAGCGCCCGGGCGACGACGCGACGGATGAGTTCGACCTTGTATCCGTTGTCGCGCAGCGGCCGGGCGCCCTCGGTGGCCGCCTCCCCCGCCCGGGCGAACGCGGCGGTGCTCGGCGGCGCGCCGATCAGCGCCGTCTCGGCCGCGCCCGCCCGCCACGGCGTGGTCGCCACGCCGCCGAGCACGATCCGAGCGTCGTGAACCGTGTCCTCGCGGACGTCCAGGGCGACCGCCACCGAGCACATCGCGAACGCGAACGAGGCCCGCTCGCGCACCTTGAGGTAGTACGAATGGGCACCCAGTGCCGTCAGCGGCACCTCGACCCCGGTGATCAACTCGCCGTGCGCGAGTGTGGTCTCCCGCTCGGGGGTGTCCCCCGGCGGCAGATGGAAGGTGTCGATCGGCTCCACGCGCGGACCGCCGGGTCCGTCGATCCGCACCCGGGCACCCAGCGCGAGCAGCGCCACCGCGAGGTCGGACGGGTGGGTGGCGATGCACCGCTCGCTCGTCCCGAGCACCGCATGGCCGCGGTGGTCGCCGTCCAGCGCCGCGCAGCCGCTCTCCGGCAGCCGCTTGTTGCACGGCATCGACGGGTCGCGGAAGTAGCCGCACCGGGTGCGCTGCATCAGGTTGCCGCCGAGTGTGGCGAGGTTGCGCAGTTGTGGCGAGGCGCCGGCGAGCAGGGCCTGGGCGAGCACGGGCAGGCGCTCGGACACCACCGGGTGCCCGGCCAGGTCGCTGTTGCGAACGAGGGCGCCGATCCGGAGCGTGTCGCCGTCGGGCCCGATCCCGCCCAGCGGCAGTCCGCCGATGTCGACCAGTCGGGCGGGGTCGGCCACGCCGCACTTCATCAGGTCGACGAGGTTGGTGCCGCCGGCGATGTACATCGCGTCCGGGCCCAGCTCGGCCCAGGCGTGCGCGGGTTCGTCCGGACGGGTGTAGGTGAAGGGGCGCATGGCGGTCACCGCCCGGCCGCGGCGGCGATCGCCGTGACGATGTTCGGGTACGCGGCGCAGCGGCACAGGTTGCCGCTCATCCATTCGCGGATCTCGTCGTCGTCCCCGGTGTGACCCTCGGCGAGCAGCGCGACCGCGGCCATGATCTGCCCGGGGGTGCAGAAGCCGCACTGGAACGCGTCGTGGTCGACGAACGCCCGCTGTACGGGGTGCAACTCCCCTTCGGGGTCACCGCCCAGGCCCTCGATCGTGGTCACCTCGCGCCCGTCGTGCATCACCGCGAAGGTCAGGCACGAGGTGATCCGGCGCCCGTCGAGCAGCACGGTACAACTGCCGCACTGGCCCAGGTCGCAGCCCTTCTTCGGGCCGGTCAGCCCGAACTCGTCGCGCAGCGCGTCCAGCAGGGTGATGCGCGGGTCGACGCGGATCCGGCGCGGGTCCCCGTTGACCCGCAGTTCGACTTCGTCGGCGGCGGGCTCGATCGACATGGTCCCTCCGGGGTGGGCGCACCCGGGCCGTGCCGACCCGGGATCAGCGCTGCTACCCACCCGCCGGGCGCGCTACACGGCCGACTCCCTCGGCGCGGGCAACGTGGGGATCGCCGCGAGCAGGTCGCGGGTGTACGCATGGCTCGGGCTGCCCAGGACCCGCGCCGTGGGGCCGGCCTCGACGGCTTCGCCCGCCTTCAGGACCAGGACCTCGTCGCACAGGTGTTGCACCACGCCGAGGTCGTGCGAGACCAGCACGAGGGACAGGCCGAGCCGGGTCCTGAGGTCGCCGAGCAGGTCCAGGATCTGCGCCCGGACGGACACGTCGAGCGCGCTGACCGGCTCGTCGGCGACCAGTACGCGCGGGTCCGGGGCGAGGGCTCGGGCGATGGCGACACGCTGCCGTTGGCCGCCGGAGAACTCGTGCGGGTAGCGGCCCCGGGTGTCGGGGTCGAGGCCGACGGCGGCCAGTACCTCGTCCACGCGCGCGTTGTGGTCGCCGGCGACGCCCAGGCATTCGAGCGGTTCGGCCACGATGTCGCGCACGCACGCGCGAGGGTCGAGCGAGCTCATCGGGTCCTGGAGCACGATCTGCACCTCGCGCCGGAACCAGGCCAGGGTGCGGGCGGGTCCGGGACGGACCTCGCGGTCGCGGTAGTGGACCGTGCCGCCGTCGGCCCGGTCCAGGCCGAGCAGCAGCCGGATCAGGGTGGATTTGCCCGCGCCGGACTCGCCGACCACGCCGAGCGCGCCGCCTTCGGCCAGCGCCAGATCCACCCCGCGCAGCGCGTACCGCCGCCCGGGTGGGGCCCACAACGAACGACGCGGCAGCCGGTAGGTCCGGGTCAGCCCCTCGGCGCGCAGCAGTACGGCGGGCGTGGTCACGACGCGGCCTCCACGGAATCGGTGACGATCTCGGTCGGCGTCTCGATCGGCACGAACGCCGTCGCCCGCGCGGCGGCGAGCAGCGCGCGCGTGTAGGGCGCGCGCGGGTCGTGCAGGATCGTCTCCAGCGGGCCCTGTTCGACCGTGCGCCCGCCGCGCAGCACCGCGATGCGATCGCTCACCGAGGACACCACCGCGAGGTCGTGTGTGATGAACAGCAGCGCGGTGCCCTGCTCCCGGGCCTGCTCGTCGAGCAGCGCGAGGATGTCCCGCTGCACGGTCACGTCCAGCGCGGTGGTCGGCTCGTCCGCGATCAGCAGCGCCGGTCGGCAGGCCAGGGCAATCGCGATGCCCACCCGCTGGCGCTGCCCGCCGGAGAGCTGGTGCGGCCGGGCCCGGACCAGGTCGGCCGGATCCGGCAGGCCCACCCGCGCGGCCAGCTCGATCGCCGCCTCGTCGGCCCGACGGCGGGTCATGCCCCGGTGCAGACGCAGCGGTTCGGCGATCTGCCGGCCGATACGCATGGTCGGGTCGAGCGCGGTGAGCGGTTCCTGGAAGACCATGGCGACCCGATCGCCGCGGATGCGGGCGAGTTCGCGCTCGGAGCGGCCGAGCAGTTCGGCGCCGTCGAGCCGGATGCTGCCGGTGACCTGGGCGCCCTCGGGCAGCAGGCCGAGCACGGCCAGCGCGGTGAGCGACTTGCCGGACCCGGACTCGCCGATCAGGCCGAGCCGTTCGCCGGGCGCGAGGGTCAGGTCGACGCCGTCCACCACGGTGCGGCCGGCGATCCGGATGGTGAGGTCGGTGATCTCCAGGAGCGCGCCGTCGACCTCGGCGAGCGTGCGCATCGCCCGCACCGCGCGCTCGCCCTCGTCCTTGGCGAGCGGCCCCGGTCCCCCGTGCCGCAGGCGCGGATCGGTCGCGTCCCGTAGCGCGTCGCCGAGCAGGTTGAAGCCCAGCACGGTCAGTGCGACGGCGAGTCCGGGCCAGACCACGAGCAACGGCCGGGCCGCGATGTAGGGCTGTTGGTCGTGCAGGATCCGGCCCCAGGACACGGCGGGCGCGGGGCTGCCGTATCCGAGGTAGGACAGCGCGGCCTCGGTCAGCGAGGCCACCGCCATCACCAGCGAGAGCTGGACGAGCAGGGTCGGCGCGATGTTCGGCAGGATGTGCCGCCGGATGGTGCGCCACGTGCTCGATCCGCTCGCGGCGGCGGCCAGGACGTAGTCGGTGCCGGCCACCCGCTCGATCTCGGCCCGGGCGATCCTGGCCAGGTGTACCCCGAACGCGACGCCGATCGCGCTCGCGGCGGTCCATACCGATCCGCCGAACACGGCGGCCAGGATCATCGCGGTGAGCAGCGCCGGGAACGCGATGGCCACGTCGACCAGTTGCACCACCCCGGCCGCGACCCGGCGCGGCCCGAGCGCCGCCGCCAGCGCCAGCGGCACGCCGAGCGCGGCGGCGATCGCCGCCGAGACGAGCGCGATCACCAGCGTCTCCCGGGAGCCGACCAGGATCAGGCTGAACTGGTCCCGCCCGAGCATGTCGGTCCCCAGCACGTGCCCGTGCGAAAACGGGAGCAGCCAGGGCGAGTTCGGGTCGACGGCGGTCGGGTCGTACGGGGTCCACACCAGCGACAGCAGCACCGCGCCGACCAGGATCGCGATCAACGTGCCGCCGATCAGGCCGTTACGGTCGCGCAGCAGCGCACGCAAAGCCGCGCCGACGGCGATGCGCGCCCTCATCCGGACACCTCCCGGACCCGAACGTCCGCCAGGCGCGGGTCGATCAGCCGCTGGGCGATGTCCACCAGGAAGCCGACGAACAGCACGATCGCCACCAGGAGCATCACCTCGCCCTGCACCTTGACCAGGTCCCGGTTGCCCACGTCGGCGACCAGCATCGAGCCGACGCCGGGGAGGGTGAACACCTTCTCCACCACGATCGCGCCGACCAGGAGGGCGGCGACCTGTACGCCGAGCATGGACAACACCGGCCCGGCCGCGTTGCGCAGCCCGTGCCGAAGCAACGCGCCGGTGCGGGTGCGCCCGGCGGCGCGCGCGGTACGCAGGTAGTCCCGGTGCAGCACGTCGAGCGTGGCCGAGCGGACGAAGCGCAGCAGCACCGCGCCCTCGGACAGGGCGAGGGTCAGCGTCGGCAACACCAGGCTGCGGCTCGCCTCGCCGGGATCCGTCCAACCGTCCACGGGGAAGCCCTGGGCGGGCAGCAGCGGGGTCTGCACGGCGAACAGCAGGATCAGCAACAGGCCCACCCACAACGTGGGCAGCGCAATCCCGAGCTGGCTCGCCACGCTGATCGCGGTACCGTCGCGCCGCTCTCGGCGCACGGCCGCAAGCATCCCCAGCGGTACCGCGAAGGCGAGCGCCAGGAGCAGCGCGCCGAGCACGAGCGGGCCGGTGACCCGTAGTTTCTCGCCGAGTTCGCCGGTCACCGAGGAGCCGTTGAGCTGTGAGTGGCCGAGGTCGCCGGTGGGCACCTCGGTAAGCCAGGTCCAGTACTGCACGATCAGCGGTCGATCCAGGCCCAAGTCGTGCCGGATGGCCCGGAGTTGTGCCTTGTCGGCGGTGATGCCGCCGACCGAGGCGGCGGCATCACCGGGGAGCAGTCGCAGCAGGGCGAAGGTCAGGATGCTCGCGCCGAGCAGGGACAGCGCGAGCAGTCCGAGCCGGCGCACGACGAACACGGTCATGCCCGACCCCGATCCGGCCGGTGCCGCGACGACCCGTCGTGCGACGGCCCCCGACGCGAGGTCACTTGCCGATCCCGATGCCGGCGAGGTTGAGTCGGCTGCTGGTGTGGTGCTGGGGTGCGCCGCTGACGCCCTTGCGCACCACGGTCAGCGTCTGGGCCTGGAACAGCCAGTCGGCGCCGGCGTCCTCGGCGACCTGGCGGCCGACCCGGGCGAGCAGGTCGGTGCGGGTGCGCTCGTCGGGCGCGGCCACGGCCTGCGTGTACCAGTCGCGCACCTGCGCGTTGTCGTAGCCGAAGTAGTAGCCGGGGGTGGCGAAGTTGCCGACGTCGTGCGGCTCCGCGTGGTTGACCAGGCTCAGGTCGTAGTCCCTCGCGGTGTAGACCTCGCTCAGCCAGGCGGTGAACTCCTGTTGCTTGACCGTGAGTTCGATGCCGGCGTCCTTGAGGTTGGAGACCAGGACGTCACCGATCGCGGCGGGGTAGATGTTGGGGATCTTCAGGGTGAGCTTGAGATCGGTGACCCCGGCGTCGGCGAGTGCCTTCTTCGCCGCCGCCGCGTCGTGCGGGTCGATCGTGGTCAGATCCTGATAGCCCGGGTCGGAGGTGGGTATCGGGCCGCCGAGCCGAACTCCCGCCCCGCCGAGGGACTTGATCAGCGCGTCCTTGTCGATCGCGCGCCGGATGGCGTGCCGCACGGCCGGGTTGTTCAGCGGCGCCTTGGCGTTGTTGATCGCCAGCGTGTACTTGTCGGTGGTGGTGCCGCGCAGCACGGTGAACTTGTCATTGCCCGTGAAGGGTTGGAGCAGTGTGGCCTCGGCGGCGGTCTCGATGTCGGTCTGGCCGGTGGCCTGCGCGTTGTTCGCGGCGTTGCGGTCGGGGATGTAGCTGAGCACGACCTTGGCCACCTTCGCCTTGGCGCCCTTGTACGCGTCGTTGCGCACGAGGGTGATCGCCGAGCCGCGTTGCCAGCCGTCCAGCTTGAACGGGCCGGTGCCGTTCTCCGTGGTGTCCAGCTTGGCGAAGTCGGTGCCCTTCTTGTAGATCACGCCCTGACGCTGGGTGAGCGCCCAGGTGAGGTTGGTGTCGCGCTGCTTGAGGGTGATCACCACGGTGGCTGGGTCGGGTGCGGCGACGCCCGCGATCGTGGCCAGGGTCTTGGCGTTCGGCTGCTTGGAGCCGGGCGCGAGCACCTGTTGGAGCGACCAGACGGCGTCCTCCGCGGTAACCGGCGAGCCGTCGTGGAAGGCGGCGCCGGGGGCGAGGTGGAAGGTGTAGGTGAGGCCGTCGGGGGACGTCTCGAAGCCGGAGGCCAGGGCGGGCACGATCTTGTTGTCGGCGTTGGTGTCGACCCCGAGCAGGCCCTGGTAGACGTTGTCGAGCAGGACCTGTTCCAGCGCGACGCCGGCGGTGGTGGTCAGGTTGAGGCTGGTGGGTTCCAGGACCAGCCGCACCCGGGCCGTGGCGTTCGGGTCGAGCGCGCTGTCCGCGGGCGCCGGGGCCTGGGTGTTGGCGCCGTTGGCGGCGGGGTTCGGGGTGCCGCCGGAGCCGCACGCGGCGAGGACCGGTCCGGCCAGGGCGAGGACGGCGGCGATGCGGAGCGCGGAGCGGCGCATGGTGGATCGATCTCCTTGCGGGTGGGGTGGTGCGGGGTGACGTGACGTGGCGGGGGCGTACAGCCCTCGGAGTCGGACCGAGGGCTCAGCCGCGAGCTGCGGTCAGCACGAACTCGGCGATTTCGTCGTGTACTTGGTCGCTGTCGCGTTCGGCGAGCACGTTGTGCAGGTCGCCGGGGAAGATCCGGGCCCGGGCGTCGGGCAGTGTCTCGGCGGCGGCGCGGACCGCGCTCGCGGGCGCGAGGTCGTCGGCCTCGCCGTGGACGAAGAGCACCGGACGGGTGATCGTGCCGCCGGCGATCAGTGCGGCGATCCGCTCGCCGCCGGCTTCCAGTGCGTCCAGCGTCTCGGGGCGCAGGCCGCCGGACCAGACCAGCGGGTCGTTGCGCAACCGTTCGGCGTACTCGGCGTTTCCGCACAGCTCGCTCGGGTCCTTGCGCAGCGACATCGGGTCGATGTCGTGTTCGGCGAGCAGCGCGCGCAGACCGCTCTCGCCCGCCGACAACCCGGTCCCGGCGCCGGCCAGGACCAGCGCGCGGGCGGACCCGGCGGCGACCCGCTCGCCCGCGAGCAGGAGGGTGACGGCCGCGCCGAGCGAGTGGCCGGCCAGGATCAGCGGTACGCCGGGGCGGCCCGCCGTGATCCGCGCCAGGACCAGTTCGGCGTCGTCGGCGAGCGCGTCCAGGCTCTCGACCAGGACCCGGGTGCCGTCGCTGAGGCCGTGGCCGATCTGGTCGGGGGCCCACACCTCGATCCCGTCGGCGTTGAGTCGATGTGCCAACGGCTCGTGCAGGCCGGCGTGTTCGCCGAGTCCGTGCAGGAAGAGCACGACCGCGACGGGTTCACCCTCGACGGGCCACACGCGCAGGTGGAACTCGCCGCGGGCACCGCGGATCCGGCTCTCGTGAACGGCCTGACGGGTGGTCATCGGGTGCCCTCCGCGAAGGTGTCGGTGCCGGCCGCCGCGGCCGACAACCCGCCTTCCAAGTCGGCGAGCAGGTCGTCGATACCCTCCAGGCCGACGGACAACCGGACCAGACCGGGGGTGACCCCCGCGTGGAGCCGCTGCTCGGGGTCCAGTTGTGCGTGGGTGGTGGACGCGGGGTGGATCGCCAGGCTGCGCGCGTCGCCGATGTTGGCCAGGTGGCTGAACAGCCGCAGTCCCTCGACGAAGCGCCGCCCGGCCGGCAGGCCGCCGGCCAGGTCCACCGACAACACCGCCCCCGCGCCGCGCGGCAGATAGCGCCGAGCCGCCGCGTGCCACGGGCTGGTGGGCAGGCTCGGGTGGTCCACCCGCACCACCTCGGGGCGCGCGGCGAGCCAGGCCGCCACCCGCTCGGCGTTGGCGGTGTGCCGGTCCAGGCGCAGCGACAACGTCTCGATGCCCTGGAGCAGCAGGAAGCTGTTCAGCGGCGACACCGCCGGGCCGAGGTCGCGCAACAGCCGTACCCGCAGGCGCAGCGCGTAGGCGATCCGGTCCGGGCCGAACCGCTCCCAGAAGGAGAGGCCCTGATAGGTCGGGTCGGGCGCGACCAGGCCCGGGTAGCGGTCGGCGTGCGCGCCGAAGTCGAAGGTGCCGCCGTCAACCACGATCCCGCCGATCGCGGTGCCGTGACCGCCGAGGAACTTGGTGGTGGAGTGCACGACGATGTCGGCGCCGTGCTCGATCGGGCGGAGCAGGTAGGGCGTGGGCACCGTGTTGTCGACCACGAACGGGACACCCGCGGTGTGCGCGATCTCCGCGACGGCGGCCAGGTCGAGCACGTTGCCGCGCGGGTTGCCGACGCTCTCGCCGAACAGCGCCTTCGTGGCCGGTCGGATCGCGGCGCGCCAGGCGTCGAGGTCGTCCGGGTCGTCGACGAAGGTCACCTCGATACCCAGGTCGGCGAAGGTGTGTTCGAGCAGGGTGCGGGTGCCGCCGTACAGGGACGCCGCCGCGACGAGGTGGTCGCCGGCGCGGGCCAGGTTGAGCAGCGCGAGGGTGGTGGCGGCCTGACCGCTGCCCACGGCCACCGCGGCGGTGCCGCCTTCCAGTGCGGCTATGCGCTCCTCCACCACGGCGGTGGTGGGGTTGGACAGCCGGGTGTACGCGTGTGTCTCCAGGTCGGTGAGCGCAAACGTGTCGGCCGCGTGCGCCGCGTCGCGGAAGACGTAACTGCTGGTCAGGTAGATCGGCACGGCGCGGGCGCCGGTGGCCGGGTCGGGGCGGGCCCCGGCATGCACCTGGAGGGTTTCGAAGGCCGGTCGGGGGTTGGTCGGTTCGGCGGCGTCCGGAAGCAGGTCCGACCACCACCGCTCGACCACGCGCGGATGCGACCGCAGCCACCCGATCAGCGCGTTCTCCCCGTAGGCGGGCTTGAGCGGATTGGTGGGATCCTCGGTGACCCCGTCGGCCTCGGCGGCCAACTCGGCGGGCAGGTCCAGCGGTTCGACCACGGCGTCCAGGCGTGGGCCGAGGAAGAACGGCAACGAGTAGCGGTCGACGCCCGGTTGCGGGGCGACCACCCGGTGCCGGGTGGCCCGTAGGTAGCCGCGCGTGGCGATTTCCAGCATCTCGCCGATGTTGAACACGAACGCGTCCGGCAGCGGCGTCGCGTCGATCCAGGAACCGTCCCGGGCCTGCACCTGGAGGCCGCCGATCTCGTCCTGCTGGAGCAGCGCAAGGTAGCCGTAGTCCTTGTGCGCGCCCACTCCCTGGTCGACGTCGGCGCTGGGCCGCCCCGGATAGTGCACCACCTTGACGTGGACCGCGGCCTCCTCGTCGAACCACTCGTCGAAGTAGCCGCTGTCCTGGCCGAGCGCGGCGGCCAGCGCCCGCAGCACCTCGCGGCTGACCCGCAACGCCTCGGCCTGCCAGGCGAGTACGGTCTCGCGCAGTTCGGGCAGCGCGGCCGGCCACTGGTTGGGGCCGATCAGCCGCAGGTAGGCGGGATCGTCCGGGCCGAGGTCCAGCGCCGCCCGCTCGGGGCCGATGTCCAGTTGTTCGCGCCAGTCCGGGCCGCCCTCGGTGTACTCGGTGCCGGTGCGGGTGTATCCGCGAAACTGCGGCGAGTTGATGTTCTCCACCGCGAGTCGGTCCGCCTCGGGCAGGGCGAAGAAGCGCTTCGAGACCGCCAGGGCGCGGGCCCGCAGCTCCGGGTCGACGCCGTGGCCGATCACATAGAAGAAGCCGATCTCCCGTGCGGCATAGCGGAGTTCGGCCAGGAAGGCGGCCGGGTCCGCGGCGGGGTCGCGGAATCGGGAGATGTCGATCACGGGCAGGGTGGTGGGCGGTGCGCTGGTTGCCATGACTGGGGTCCTCGGTACAGCCTCGGGCACGCCGGGCCGGACGCCGGCCCGGGACGGGGCCGAACGCGGCACGGCGGACCCGCGGCGGGTGGGGCGAGATCGGGTACGAATGGGCGCGCCGACCCGGAGGGCGGCGACGCGGAACGCGGGCGGGCCGGCGCGCGGCGGACCGGCATCGGTCACGCGGGGGCGGGCACACACCTGCTCGGCGGCGCGAAAGCGCACCGCACGAGCGCAGGGGTCAGCGACAGATCTGGTCGAAGTGGTCGGCTCGTCGACCCACCCAGAAGGGGTCGAGCAGCGCGGAAGCGACCTGACGCGGAGACATGGCCGTGATGTAAGCACGAGGAAGGCGTGTTGGTCCAGCGGACTTTCCGTCACATCCGGTCGACGACGCGTAAGGGTACGGGTCGGACATCGCGCCGGTCGGCGGCCGATGCGCGGGTCCGGGACCGACCGACGGCGGGCGTCGGGCGGTACCCCGTGGCGCAAACCGCTTCGGGCCGCCTACACTCGCGGCCATGTCCTGCCCCATGCTCGTCAGTCGCCGCCACGTGGATCTCGTGCGCGTGACCAGCATGGCCTGTCGTATGTCCCGCTGAACCACGGTGACCGTTCCGGTCCCGGTGGTTCGCGCGGTGTGTGAGCCCGGGCGCTGACCCGCCGGCTCCGCCGCGTCCCACGTTTTCCCGCTTCCCGCATTCCGCTCCCCCGTGTCCGGGCACCTTTCGGCCCGGGCCTTCGGGTGGCCGAACCACGCCCGTCTCGCGGCCACTTCGCCGCGTGCCGTGCGGTCGGTGCGGTACGCCCGTTCGCCGCCCGCCCGGGGGCGTGGTCCCGCGTACCCGCAATCGGCCCGGCTCCACCCACCGTTGCCCGTGCCCACCGCCGACACCCCTACCCCGCAAGGAGTTTCCCGATGACTCTCGAAGCCACCGACACGCCGCCCGTCGTCGAAGCCGAACCCGTGGGCACCGACGGCCCCGTACGTACCGACGACCCCGCTTCGTGGTCCTTCGAGACCCGGCAGGTCCACGCCGGCGCCGAGCCCGATCCGACCACCGGGGCCCGTGCGGTGCCGATCTACCAGACCACCTCGTTCGTCTTCCGGGACACCGACCACGCGGCCGGACTGTTCGACCTGTCCGAGGAAGGCCACATCTACACCCGGATCCACAACCCCACCACCGACGCGCTGGAGCGGCGCGTGGCGGCGCTCGAAGGCGGCGTGGCGGCGGTCGCGACGGCCTCCGGGCAGGCGGCGACCACGCTGGCGGTGCTCAACCTCGCCGCGGCGGGCGACCACATCGTCTCCAGTGCGTCGCTCTACGGCGGCACGTACAACCTGTTCCACTGGACGCTGCCGAAGCTCGGCGTGGAGGTCACCTTCGTCGACGACCCGGACGACCTGGACGCCTGGCGGGCCGCGATCCGGCCGCAGACGAAGTTGCTGTTCGCCGAGACGCTGGGCAATCCGCGCGCCAACGTGCTGGACGTGGCGGCGGTCGCCGATGTCGCGCACGCCGCGGGTGTACCGCTGGTGGTGGACAACACGGTGCCCACGCCGTATCTGCTGCGGCCGATCGAGCACGGCGCGGACGTCGTGGTGCACTCGGCGACCAAGTTCCTGGGCGGGCACGGCACCGCGATCGGCGGGGTCGTGGTGGACGGCGGCACCTTCGACTTCGGCGCGCACGCCGAACGATTCCCCGGCTTCGCCGAGCCCGACGCGAGCTACAACGGGCTGCGCTACTGGCCGGATCTGGGCCCGGGCGCGTACGCGGCGAAGTTGCGCGTACAACTGCTGCGCGACGTGGGCGCCTCGATCGCGCCGCTGACCAGCTTCCTGATCCTCCAGGGCCTGGAGACGTTGTCGCTGCGGGTCGAGCGGCACGTGGCGAACGCGAGTGCGCTGGCCGCGTGGTTGCAGAGCCGGGAGGAGGTGGAGACCGTGCACTACGCGGGTCTGCCGAGCAGCCGGTGGTACACCGCCGGCAAGCGCTATCTGCCGCGCGGCGCCGGCGCCATCGTGGCGTTCGAGTTGAAGGGCGGGGTCGAGGCGGGCCGCCGGTTCGTGAACGCGCTGTCCCTGTTCAGCCACCTGGCCAACATCGGCGACGTGCGCAGCCTGGTGATCCACCCCGCCAGTACCACGCACGCCCAGCTCACCGACGCGGAACGGCTGGCCACGGGCGTCACCCCCGGCCTGGTCCGGCTCTCCGTCGGCATCGAGGGCCTGGCCGACCTGCGCGCCGACCTGGTGGCCGGATTCCGCGCCGCCGCGCAGTCGAACTAGCCGGGACAGCCGGGAACTTCGGACGGAACGCTCGCCATGTCGCACGCCACACCCCCCACACCCGCCCCGCCGGGGCCTCGTTCGTTGACCCTGCCCGCACCGCTGTGGACCGAGTCCGGGGAGGTGCTGCCCGAGGTCCGGATCGGCTACGAGACGTGGGGTCGGCTCGCCCCGGACCGCTCGAACGCGGTGCTGGTCCTGCACGCGCTGACCGGGGACAGCCACGTCGCCGGCCCGGCCGGTCCCGGCTTTCCCACCCCCGGGTGGTGGGACGGCCTGATCGGCCCGGGTCGGGCGCTGGACACCGACCGCTGGTTCGTGGTCGCGCCGAACGCACTCGGCGGTTGCCGGGGCAGCACCGGCCCCGCCTCGCCCGGTCCGGGCGGCCGGGCCTGGGGAAGTCGTTTTCCCCGGTTGACCATTCGCGACCAGGTGGCCGCGGAGGTGGCCGCCGCCGACATGTGGGGCATCGAGCGGTGGGCGGCCGTGGTGGGCGGGTCGATGGGCGGGATGCGGGCGGTGGAGTGGGCGGTGACCCATCCGGAGCGGGTCGGCGCGCTGTTCCTGATCGCCACCACGGCGGCGGCCGGCGCCGAGCAGATCGCGTGGTGCTCGACGCAACTGCACGCGATCCGGGCCGATCCGGGGTGGGCCGGCGGCGACTACCACGACCGGCCGGCCTCGGCCGGGCCCTGGCGGGGGCTCGGCCTGGCCCGCCGCATCGCGCACATCACCTACCGCAGCGAGCCCGAGCTGGCCGCCCGCTTCGGCCGGGAGCGCCAGCCGGGCGAGGGCCCGAACGGCCGCTACGCCGTCGAGTCCTACCTGGACCACCACGCGGCCAAGCTGACCGCACGCTTCGACGCGGGCAGCTACGTGGCCCTGACCGAGGCGATGAACAGCCACGACGTGGGCCGGGACCGGGGCGGCGTGGCGGCGGCGCTGGCCCGGATCACCGCGCCGACGGTGGTCGCGGCCGTCGACAGCGACCGCCTGTACCCGCCGAGCGGGCAGCGGACCCTCGCCGACGCCATCCCGAACGCGGGCCCCCTGCGCGTGGTGCGCTCCGCGTACGGCCACGACGGCTTTCTGCTCGAACTGGACCAGGTGGCACCCCTGGTCGCCGAACTCCTGGAGCGGGCGGGGCAGGCGGACCGCGTCGGGAGTGCCGAACCCCTGGAGCGGGTCGGGCGTGCCGCTGCGACCCGAAATACGCCGCCGAACCGGAACACCCTGCTCGATCCCACCGTTACCGGAAGGTAGTCCTCCCCATCACCCCACCCGGTGTCGAGCCCGGGGAGCCGCGCCACGCACCGGCGCGGCCCCCGGCCCGGCGGCGGGCGGGCCGTCGAAAGGCCGATCACCATGACCGCCCTCGCTCCCGCGCAGGTCCGCGCCCGGTTGACCGCGTTCACCGTGCTCGACGTGCGCACCCCCGGCGAATTCGCCACGGGCCACATCCCCGGCGCGTACAACGTCCCGCTGGACCGGCTGCGCGAGGCGGTGCCGGTGCTCAAGCGGGCAGCGCACCCCGAACTGTTGATCGTCTGCGCCTCCGGTGCCCGCTCCGAGCGGGCCCGCACCGAATTGGCCGCCGCCGGCATCGAGGCCGCGCACCTGAGCGGCGGCACCTCGGCCTGGGCCGCCGAGGGCCACGCCCTGGACGCCCCGGACGGCGCCCGCGCGGTGTGGCCGATGGAGCGTCAGGTCCGCTTCGCGGCCGGCTCCCTCGTGGTGCTCGGCCTGCTCGCCGGCCGCCGTGCGCCCAAGGTGCGCCTGCTGTCCGCGGCGATCGGCTCCGGCCTGGTCTTCTCCGCCGTCACGAACACCTGCGGCATGGCCGCCGTACTCGGCCGACTCCCCTACAACCGCCCCGCCGCCGAGACCCCCGACCTGCCCGCCACGCTCGGCGCCCTCGACCGCGGCTGACCTCCCACCGAGGGAAAGGGCGCGCCAAGTCGCCGCAAAATGGGCGTCGGGTGGGGAACCCGCCCGTTGGCCGCGTACGTGTTCGGACATGTGTCCGTAGTTCCGAACAGTGCTTGGAGTCACCGGTGACGAGCCTGCCCACCCGCCGTGTCCTGCGTCGTCTGACCGTTCTCGCCGTGGCCGGGGTGCTCGCCGCCGGGACCGCGGCGTGTTCGTCGGATTCGGGAGGTTCCGGAGACAAGGCGAAGCCCGGTGGGCGCGAGGGGTCCGCGGAGGTCGGTCCGCCACCGTCCGACGCGCCCACCGCGGCCGATCCGCAGGCGTCGATCCCGGCGCCGCTGGTGCCGGACGCGCTGGTGCGCAAGACCGCGACCGGCGGGCGCACGGTCGCGCTGACCTTCGACGACGGGCCCAGCCCGCAGTGGACGCCGCAGGTGCTCGCGCTGCTCAAGCAGTACAAGGCGAAGGCGACGTTCTGCATGCTCGGCCCGAACGCAAAGGCCAATCCGAAGCTGGTCAAGGAGGTCGTCGCGGACGGCAACCGACTGTGCGACCACTCGGTCACCCACGACGAGGGCATCGCGAAGCGCCCGCTGTCCCGGATCAAGTACGAGATCACCACCGCGCACGACCAGATCGTCGCGGCGGCCGGACCGGGCACGAAGGTCGACTGGTTCCGTGCGCCCGGCGGCGACTGGTCACCGCAGGTACGCGCGATGGCGGCCGGGTACGGCATGCGCTCGCTGGACTGGTCCGACGACACGCGCGACTGGCAGCGCCCCGGCGCGGACAAGATCCTGGCCACTGCCGAGAAGGAGCTGAAGCCGGGCGGGATAATCCTGATGCACGACGCGGGCGGCGACCGCGCGCAGACCCTGGCCGCGCTCAAGCAGCTGCTTCCCTGGCTGGTCCAACAGGGCTACACCTTCGACTTCCCTGCCTGAGCCGGTCCCGCCCCGGCGCCGGAGACCACCGACATCGCCGGCACCAGCCCGTAGGGCTCCGGGTGCACCCCGGCGGAGAAGTCGAGCACCTCGACCCGATGCGGCACCAGGCGCACCAGCACGAAGTCGCCGCCGGTCGGACCCGCCGGGAAGAACGGCCGCAGCGTCTCGTCCCAGCGCGCGGTCGACTCCTGCTCGGAGTCGACCGGTTCGGCCCGGGCGTAGAACGTCGCGTAGGCGACGGCCGGGCGATCCTCGACCGAGTACGACACCTCCGGTCGGGCACCGATGTCGAGCGCCTTGCGCGAGCGCGGACTGGTGGCGAACCAGATCGTGGCGTCGTCCTCGACCGCGAGGTGCTGCACCAGGCGCACCCGGGGCACGCCGCGCTCGTCGGTCGTGGCCAAAAAGCCCAACCCATGCGAGCGCACGATGCGCAGGGCCGTGTCGAGGAGGGTGGGGGTGATGGACATGGTCGACCGCCGATCGTTCACAGCGCTTTCCCGATTTTAATGGCTCCATACTAGAATCATGGTTCCATTAAAAATCAAGCACGAGGGCGAGGCGGACGGACGTGGGCCGCAAACCGAGGTTCGGCGACGACGACTTCCTCGACGCCGCGCTGCGGGTCGCCGCGCGAGCCGGCGCCGCCGGGGTGACGATGGCAGCCGTGGCCGCCGAGGCGGCGGCGCCGGTCGGATCCGTGTACCACCGGTTCGCGTCGCGCGACCTGCTGCTCGCCCGGTTGTGGGTGCGCACCGTGCAGCGCTTCCAGGAGCCCTTCCTGGCCGCGCTGGCCGACCCGGACCCCGAGCGCGGCGCCGACCGGGCGATCCGGGCCGTGCTCGACTGGGCCCGGGAGCATCCGGACCAGGCTCGGGTGTTGCTCCTCCACCGTCGCGAGGACCTGGTCGCCCACTGGCCCAACGAACTCGGCCGAGACCCCGCCGGGATCAACGACGCGCTGCGGGAGGCGTTGCGGGCGTACACCCGGGCGCGCTTCGGCCGCGTCTCGCCGGCGGGCCTGGAGCGGGTCACGTTCGCGCTGGTCGACGTGCCGTACGCGGCGCTGCGCCGACACCTGGGGGCGGGCCGAACCCCGCCGAGGTCGATCGAGGCCGCCGCGTTGGCCGCGTCCCGGGCGGCACTGAGCCATTGATCCGCAGGCCGACACGCCCCGGAGGATGCATCGAGATCGTCGCATTGTGAATAAATCTAGTGAAATGCACCATTCGCTCCTTATTGCAGCCTTTCGCCGTCACATCCGGATCCGCACCCGAGTCCGCACCCGGGTGACGATCGCCCTCCTCCTGTCCGCGACCGCCATCGGCCCGACCACCGCACCGACGGCCGAGGCCGCCTCCGCGCGTGGTGGGGCCATCGCCCGTTCGGAGGTCCTGGCCCGGGCGAAGGACTGGTTCGACCGCAGGGTCGAGTACGACCAACAGGCCGTCGCCCCGGACGCCGACGGCGCGCACGAGTACCGCACGGACTGCTCCGGAATGGTCGCGATGGCCTGGCATCTGCCGAGCACCGACTTCAACACCGATTCCCTCGACCGGCGTTCGGTCACCGTTCGGGTCGGCCGCGACGACCTGCTCCCCGGCGACGCGCTGGACGACACCGCCGACGGCCACGTGGTGATCTTCACCGGTTGGATCGCCCGCAGCGCCGGCACCTTCACGTACATCCAACTGGCCAACCCGCGCACCGACATGGCCACGGGCACCGGCAGCTTCGACAGTCCGCTGCTCGCCGGCCACCCGACCGCGAACTACGTCGGCCTGCGCTACCTGCACGTCGTCGACGACGAGAACACGGCCACGCCGTCGCGCGTCCTGGACCGGTATCCGTGGTCCTCGTCGAGAAATCGCAGCACCTCGGCGACCACGGCCGGGTCGCTCATCACGCGGTGATGGCCGAGTCCCCTGGTGACGAACAGCCGGGCCCGGTCGGAGTAGGCCGCCGCGAGCCGATACCCCTGATCGACCGTCGCCATCGGATCGTCCTCGTCGTGCACGACCAGGATCGGCACCCGTACCCGCTCGGGACCGTAGGACGCGGAGAACCGCTCCCAGATGTCCGACTCCGGGGCCAGCAGTCGCTCGTCCGCCCGCTCCCGGACCAGCGCCACCACCCGCGCATCCAACCGGAGTCGGGCACTGAACCGGTGCAACAGGTATTCCATGTCGCACACGCCGCCGATCGCCACCACCCGATCCGCCCGCACCCCCGAGCGCAACGCCTGGAACGCCCCGAGCACACCGAAGGAATGCGCCAGCATGGCTCGGAATTCCCCATGACGTTCCTGGAGTTGCCGGGCGATCTCGGCATAGTCCAACACCGTGGGGCCGATCCCACCCGAATCCCCGTTGCCCGGCGCGTCGAAGCCGATCGGGGTCAGCCCCCGGGCCCGCAGCTCCTCGACGAACGGCGCGAAGCGCGAGGCCCGGGACTGCCATCCGTGCAGCAACAGAACCGGCTCGGCCCCGTCGCCCCAGCGGTAGGTGACCACCTGCCGACCACCGACATCCAAGGTGTCGGTGACCGCGAACAGGTGCGCCGAACGCTCCGCCGGCCGGACCCGACTGCGCCCGAACGGACGCCGAAACAGCACGTAGGCCAGCGCCCCGGCGGCTCGCGGAGACAGCGCCGTCGTCGCCCGCAGAGCCAACCGCGCAGACGTCTCCCCGGCCCGCCTGACGACCGACCCGGAGTTCGCCGACCCCCGTGTGTCGACGAACTCCGGTGCCTTCGCGGCGAGTTCGGAATCATTCCGGCCGGCGATGGTGCCGGACCCCTTCGTATGGATCATGTCCGCACGCCCCCTGGGTGAGTGGTTCGCCGGGCCGACACGCAACCCGCCCTGTCAAAATTGCACGACCGGTCGTACTATTTATCAAGTCGGCGAAGACTGTCAAGGCCTGAGGGGAGGCACGACAGCGGGATAATCGACGCCGGTCGGCCGAGCAGGCGGCGGGCCCACCCGAGGGGCCGGACCGGTCGGGCCGGCGGAGACAGGAGTGGCCATGAGCACGTCCGCGACCGACGGGCGGGTCCGCAAGGGCGATCGCACCCGGCAGGCGATCGTCCACCGGGCCGCCGACATCGCCTCGATGGAGGGCCTGGAGGGACTGTCCATCGGCCGGCTCGCGAGCGACCTGGAGATCAGCAAGAGCGGGGTGTTCGCCCACTTCGGTTCCAAGGAGGAACTGCAACTCGCCGCGATCGGCGCGGCGGTCGAGGTCTACGTGGACCATGTGGTGACCCCGGCGATGGAGGGGCCCGCCGGCCTGGTCCGGCTGTGGCGGCTGACCGAGCACTGGATCGCCTACTCGCGCGACCGGGTCTTCCCCGGCGGTTGCTTCTTCTTCAACACCGCCGCCGAGTTCGACGCCCGCCCGGGCCGGGTCCGCGACGCACTGGCCGGCGCCTGGAGCGGCTGGCGCGCGCTGCTGACCGCCGAGGCCGAGGCGGCGAAAACCCGGGGCGAGGCCCACCCGGACCTGGACGTGGCCCAACTCGTCTTCGAGATCATCGCGTTCCTGGAGGCCGCCAACGGCATCAGCGTCCTGCACGACGACGAGAGCGCCTACACCCGGGCGGGCACCGCCATCCACGCCCGCCTGCTGACGGCCGCCATCGACCCGGATGCGCTACGGGCGCCGCCGACGGAATAGGGCGCGCCCCGCCGGGGCTCAGTCCGCCGCCAACCCCGCGTACCTCCGGCAGGCCGCCCGGTCGTCCGGCAGGTCGCGCGCCCGCAGCAGCTCGCGGAAGTTGAGCCACTTCCAGGTGTCCACATCCAGTTCGGCCAGGGTCGCCACGACCCGGCGCCGTGCCGCCGGCAAGTCGGCGAAGGCGGGCGCGGGCACTCCCAGTGCCTCCGTGCCGAAGGCCAGGCGAAGTGCCGCGTCCGTGATGGCGAAGGCCGAGGGGCCGGAGGTGCGGGACAGCCCCGTCAGGACCGATTCCAGTACGTCGACCGGGAGTTCGCCGACTTCGAGGGCGACCAGGCTGCTCGACGCGTACGCCCCCAGGTCGCCGTCGAAGAACCCCAGCGGGACCGCCTCGTCGTCGGCCGGCGGGTCCACCATGCAGGCGGCGAGTTCGGCGATCACCTCGAGGTCGGCCGCGCCGAGGCGGGCCAGTGCGATCGCTGCCGCCCAGCGGGCCAGGGGTTCGTCGGTGCCCTGGTGGTAGGCCCGCAGCGGGGCGATCTGGGCCGCGTCGCCGAGCAGCCCGATCGCCACGATCGCGTTCGCCGCGACGCCCGGTACCGATTCGGTCGCCGGCAGGTCGCGCAGCCGGGGCAGGATCCGCGACGCCTCCTCGGGAAACCAGCCGACCGCGTAGGCCGCCGCCGCCCGCAACTGCGGATCGGGATCGGTCAGCACACCGCACAGTGTCGGCACACCGGCACGCACCGCGTCGTACGCGCGCAGTTCGTACTCGGCCTCCCGGCACGACTCCTCGAAGTCGAAGGTGTCCCGCCGCCGCTCCCGGACGCGTCGCTCGGCCTCGCCGTCGGCCTCCGCGATCCAGCCGTCGAACCGCCGCCGAGCCCCCTCCGCACCCTCCGCGCGTGTTCGACCCACCGCCGCGCGCCAGGCGGCGATCGCCACCCCGTCGGGGAGATGCGCCTCGTCGTATCCGATCGCCAACGCCGCGAGCAGATGCACCAGGTCGGCCCGATCGGGGGTGCCCGGATCCGCGACGAGCGCGAGCAGGAACGGGACGGCGTGCGCCGTCGCCTCGTACCGGCTGCCCTGATGAAAGATGTTGCCGTAGAGCGCGTTCAGCGCCCGCCTCCGCTCCTCCGCATCCGCCGAGCGCAACGCGCGCAGCTGTTCGGGCACGTCCTCGGCCGAGCCGTACGCGTGTCCCGAACCCGCCCAGTCGATCCCGTCCAGCCCGGCCAGAGGCCCCCACTCCACCATGGTCGACAATCCTTCCCTCTCCGGCGCGCGGCGTCGACGGGCGGGAGCGATCAACCTTATTGGACCACCCATTACAAAACCTGCTAGCGTGCTCCGTATGGCCCGACCACGGAAGTTCGACGAGGAGCAGGCGGTCCAGGCCGCGCTCGACGCGTTCTGGCGGGCGGGCTACGAGGCCACCTCGACGCAGGACCTGTGCGACGCGACCGGCCTCGGCCGCAGCAGCATCTACAACACGTTCAGCAGCAAACGCGATCTGTTCCTGCGCGCGCTGCGGCGCTATATCGAGCACATGACGAGCGTCCAGGTCGCGAACCTGGAGAGCGATCGCCCCGTACACGACAAGATCCGCGATCTGCTGACCTCGATCGTGGTCGACGAGACCGACAACCCCGGCGACCGGCGCGGCTGCCTGGTGGTCAACACCGCGATCGAACTGTCCGGCCGCGACGTCGAGGTGACCGCGCTGCTCGAACGCGACTACCGCCGCCGGCACGCGGCGATCAGGGCCGCGATCGACGCCGGACGGCTCGACGGCGACATCGACCGGGACAAGGACGCCGACGCCCTCGCGCACGCCGTGATCGGCGCGGTGTCGGGAATCCGACTCGCCGCCCGCAGCGGGGTCGACCGTGCGGGCCTGACGGCGATCGCGGAGACGACACTCGCGGCGCTCTAGCGACCCGCGCGCGCCGAGCCGACACGGCGCCCACCGCACCCCCGGGCCCGGCTCACGCATGCCCCCGTTTTGAACCGTACATTCCAAAACACGAACGCACACCGCACCACCGACTCGGGAGTACCCCCATGCCCCTGGCCGTCTACATCCTCGGACTCGGCATATTCGCGCAAGGCACCTCGGAGTTCATGCTCTCCGGGCTGCTGGAGACGATGGCCGCCGACCTCGGCGTCTCCATCCCCGACGCCGGGCTGCTGATCTCGGCCTTCGCCGTCGGCATGGTCGTCGGCGCACCCCTGCTCGCCGTACTCACCCTGCACTGGCCCCGGCGTACCGCCCTGATCGCCTTCCAGGCCGTGTTCGTCCTGGGCCACGTGGTCGGCGCGCTCGCCCCCGGCTACTGGGTGGTGCTCGCCACCCGCGTGGTCAGCGCCATCGCCTACGCCGGCTTCTGGGCGGTGGCGGCCGTCACCGCGATCGGTCTGGTCGCCCCGAACGCGCGGGCCAAGGCGATGGCGGTGGTAGCGGGCGGATTGTCCCTGGCCACCGTGGTCGGCCTCCCGCTCGGCACCATGATCGGCACCTGGGCCGGCTGGCGCGCGGCCTTCTGGGCGGTCGCCCTGCTCACCGCGCTGAGCACGGTCGCGGTGTACGCGGTCCTGCCCGGCGGTCACACCGCGAACGAGGCGCCGCGCGCGGTCCGGACCGAACTGCGCTCCATGCGCCGGCCGCGACTGTGGGTCGCCTACACCACGACGGCGGCCGGTTTCGGCGCCGTGGTCGCGGTGTTCAGCTACCTCGGCACGATGCTGACCAACACCACCGGGATCGGCGAGGCGTGGGTGCCGCTGGTGTTGTCCTGGTACGGGGTGGGCGCGGTGGTCGGGATCACGGTCGGCGGACGGCTGGCCGACGAACACCCCTTCGGCACCCTGTACGGCAGCCTCGGCACGGTCGTGGTCGTGTCCCTGCTGCTCGCGCTGACGGCGCGGAACGTGCCGGCCACCCTCGTCCTGGTCTTCCTGCTCGGCGCGGGCGGCTTCGCGGCGAACCCGGCCGTCAACGCCCGGGTGTTCGCCATCGCGTCCGACGCCCCCACCCTCGCCGGCGCGACCAACACGGCGGCGTTCAACGTCGGCATCACCGTCGGCCCACTGCTCGGCGGCCGGGTGATCGCGGCCGGCTTCGACTACGCCGCCGTCGCGTGGGTCGGCGTCGCCCTGGGCCTGATCGCAGTGGCGAGCGCCTGGACGGATTCCCGCATGCGCGGGCGTACGTCCGCGCCCGCCGTGCATCCGGCCGCCGAGCACGCCGCCGCCGAAGCGACCCGGGTGCCCGCCTGAGCGGCGCCCGGCGCCGGCCGCGCCGGGTCGACTTCGTGGCCGACGGTGACCATCCCGCCGCACCCCGCGACACTTGCCGTCCCGTGCACCTGACACAGCATCAGTTCCCTTGATTTTTCCGGCCTCCGGGGCTGCCGGACGGCTTGCCGGGGGGTCTAATCTGATCCCCTGCTTCAATGGTCCGTTTTCGGTCGAACGGGTAGAAACCACCCGTCTAGGACAGGACGGTTCGCCATGGTCTCCACCGACCCCGCAAGACCCTCCTCGCCCGAACCGCCCCCGCGTCGCGCAGCCGGCGAGAAGGGCCTCAAGACCGGCGCCCTGGGCCTTGCGTCCAGCGTCGTGATCGGGCTCGCCTCCACCGCACCGGCCTACAGCCTGGCCGCCACCCTCGGCATCATCGTCGCGGGCGTCGGCCTGCAATCGCCGATCGTCATGGTCCTGGCCTTCGTCCCGATGTTCCTGATCGCCTACGGCTACAAGGAACTCAACGAGGACAACCCCGACTGCGGCACCACCTTCACCTGGGGTTCACGCACGTTCGGCCCGATGACCGGCTGGATGGGCGGTTGGGCCATCATCGTCGCGGACGTCATCGTGATGGCCAACCTCGCGCAGATCGCCGGCCAGTACGGCTTCCAGCTGGTCGGCGCCTACGGCCTCGCCGAGGACACGTTCTGGACCACCTTCGCGGGCGTGGTCTGGATCATCCTGATGACCTGGATCTGCTACGTCGGCATCGAACTGTCCGCCAACCTGCAGAAGGTATTGCTGACCATCGAGATCGTGGTCCTGGTCGCCCTCGGCCTCACCGCGCTCTGGAAGGTCTACCTCGGCAACGCCCCCGACGGCTCGGTCCACATCGCGGGGTCCTGGTTCAACCCGTTCGAGATCGACTCCGTCGACGCGCTGACGAAGGGCGTCCTGGCCGCGGTGTTCATCTACTGGGGCTGGGACACGGCCGTCTCGATCAACGAGGAGACCGCGGACTCCGCGCGCACCCCCGGCCGGGCCGCGGTGATCTCGACCGTTCTGCTCCTGCTGATCTACGTCCTGATCAGCACCTCGGCGCTGTCCTTCGCGGGCGCCGGCGACACCGGCAGCGGTCTGGCCAATCCGGACAACTCCGGGGACGTACTGTCCGGCCTCGGTTCGAGCGTCTTCGGCAGTGTCGGATTCGGCTGGTTCATGGCCAAGCTGCTGGTGTTCATGGTGCTGACCTCGTCGGCGGCGTCCACCCAGACCACCATCCTGCCGACCGCGCGCACCGCGCTGTCGATGGCCGCGCACCGGGCCATCCCGGAGAAGTTCGCGCGCGTGCACACCCGCAACCAGGTGCCGACCTGGTCCACGGTCGGCATGGGGATCGCGTCGGTGGCCTTCTACGTGGCGATCACCCGGGTCAGCACCAACGTCCTGACCGACTCGATCGGTTCGATCGGCCTGGCCATCGCCTTCTATTACGGCATCACCGGCTTCGCCTGCGTCTGGTACTACCGGCGCGTGCTCACCCGCAGCCGGCGCGACCTGATCACCAAGGGCATCATGCCGGGGCTCGGCGGCGCACTGCTGGCGTACTTCTTCATCGACGCGTGCTACGTCTACTCGGACAAGGACTACGGCACGACGTACTGGACCCTGCCGTTCGCGCCGCACTGGCAGCTCGGCGGGGTGTTCCTGACCGGGATCGGCGCGCTGTTGCTGGGCGCGGTACTCATGCTCGGGTACCGGTTCGTCGCGCCGTCGTTCTTCCGCGGCGAGACGCTGCCGCACGCGGTGGCTTCGAGGAACGCCGTGGTCGAGTGGGTGGGGTCGGCGGGGTCTCCGGGGTCCGCGGGGCCTGCGGGCCCGGCGGGGTCTCCGGGATCGGCGGGGGCTGCGAAGGACGAGGGGTCCACGGGATCCACCGCGCTCTGACCCGCGTGGGTGGGCCCACTCCGCTCGGTGGGCCCACCGCGCCATCGGTCGGTGTTCGCGGTCGGTGTTCGCGGTCAGTGTTCGCGGAACTGCTCCAGGAGGCGACGGTCGCGCTTGGTCGGGCGGCCCGTGCCGCGGTCCCGCTGGGGAACCATCAGGAGCGCGTCCCGAGGCGGACGCGGCGGGCTGTTGTCGGTCAGGCACTCGGCGGCCACCGGCGGCCCGACCCGCTTGCGCACGATGCGCTTGACCACGACGATCCGCTCGTAGCCGTCCATGCGCACCCGCACCTCGTCCCCGACCTTGACGGTCTGGGCGGGCTTGACCCGGTCCCCGTTGACCCGCACGTGCCCGGCCTTGCAGGCCGCGGCGGCAAGCGAGCGGGTCTTGGTCAGCCGCACCGACCAGATCCAACTGTCGACCCGAACGGTCGTCGCCTCGTCTGTTGCCATGCCCCGACTCTAACCCGGCAGGTTCGGTTCGCCCCACCTCCGCACACCGGGCTGCACCCCGGCCGGTTCGGGTGTCCGCACGGTCGTTGCGGCACCCCGCCGGGCGGGACCCTCGGGGGATACCCGTGCGTCCCCGAGGAGTCGGCGTGTTCCCGAATACGATCCACCTGCCCGGCAATCCCACCGTCGTGACCCGTCGTCGCTGCTGCGTACTGGCCGTGACGCTGGCCGGGTCCGCCGTGGTCGCCACCACGCCCGCCGCCGCTGCCACCGGCACGCAGCGGGCCCGGACGGGCGGTGCGCGACTGCGCCGGGAGGCGGAGTGGCTGCTGCGCGAGGGTGGCTACGTCAATGTCGCGATCCTGCTCCGGGACGGGTCCGAGCGGATCGAGGCAAGCGCCGGACCCGGCGAGCTGCGTACCGGGCAACCGATGCCGCGCGGCGGCGCGTTGCGGGCCGGCAGTGCCACCAAGGCGTTCGTGGCCACCGTCGTCCTGCAACTGGTCGCCGAGCGGCGGTTGTCGCTCACGGATGCGGTGGACCGGTGGTTGCCGGGCGTGGTGGCCGGCAACGGCAACGACGGACGCCGGGTGAGCGTGCACAACCTGCTGCGACACACCAGCGGGCTGCACAACTACAGCATCGAACTCGGAGACACCGCCGCCGACTTCGAACGATTGCGGTTCCGCCACACGGGGCCGGCCGAACTCGTCGCCGCCGCACTGCGCTTCCCCCCGAGCTTCCCGCCCGCCGCGCCCGACGACCCGGCACCGAACTGGGAGTACTCGAACACCAATTACATCCTGGCCGGGATGATCATCGAGCGGATCACCGGCCGACACTGGGCCGAGGAGGTGCGTGCCCGGGTACTTCGCCCGCTCGGCCTCACCGACACCCATGCCCCCGGCGACGACCCGACCCTGCCCGCGCCGTACGCCCACTCGTACCACCGCTTCCCGGACCGGGACGAGTGGGTGGACACGACCGTACGCACCATGTCCTGGGCCGACGCCGCCGGCGAACTCGTCACCACCCACGCCGACTTGGAGCGCTTCTTCACCGCGCTGCTGCGCGGCCGACTGCTTCCACCGGCGCAACTCGCGCTGATGCGCGAGACCGTGCCGATGCCGCCCGACTTCGAGCAGGTGATGCCGGGTGTGCGGTGCGGCCTCGGCCTGATGCGCCAACCGCTGCCGTGCGGCGGGTATCGCTGGGGCCACGGCGGGGACGTCGAGGGCTCCAAGATCCGCATGGGCGTCACCGAGCACGGCCGGCGCAGCGTGGTGATCGTGGCCAACGGCACCTACACGGACGACGAACACGGCCTGCGCGCCGAGGTGGCCGTGCAACAACTCACCGACCGCCTGCTCTGCCCCGAAGGGAGCGCGCCACGATGACCGCGCCGAACCGGATCCACAAAAGGTCGTTACGCCCGGCGGCCCTGGCCCTGGGCATCGCCCTGACCCTGACGGCGGCCGGCCCGGGCGCGGCGACGGCGAGCGCCGACGCCCCTGCCTCCCGCCTCCAACGCGATACCGACGCGGTCCGCGCGGCCGGCACGATCGGCGTCACCGTGCACTACACGGCTCGCCCGACGCCCGGCGGGCCCACCACCGTCCGTACCGCCCGCAGCGGTGAGGCCGAACTCCACACCGGCCGGCCGCTGCCCCCGAGCGGCCACTACCGCACCGGCAGCACGACCAAGACCTTCGTCGCCACCGTCGCCCTCCAACTGGTCGCCGAGGGCCGACTGCGGCTCGACTCCCCCATCGAGACCTGGCTCCCCGGCCTGGTGCGCGGCAACGGCAACGACGGCCGCCGGATCACCCTGCGTCACCTGCTCCAGCACACCAGCGGTATCCCCGGCTACACCGCGCTGCCCGCCGCCGTACCGGCCCTGTACTCGGCGCGCGGCTACCTGGAGAACCGCTTCCGGCACTACCGGGCCGAGGATCTGGTCGCCGCCGCGCTGACCCTGCCGAGCCGCTTCGAGCCGGGGAGTTCGTGGGCGTACTCGAACACCAACTACCTGCTGGTGGGCCTGATCATCCGGCAGGTCACCGGCCACTCGTGGGGCGAGGAGGTTCAGGATCGCATCATCCGCCCGGTCGGCCTGCACGACACCCGCGTCCCGGGCGACGATCCGTACCTGCCGCAGCCACACGCACAGGCGCAGCACACCTTCGCGGGCGACGCCCGGCCGACCGACACCACCGTGCTCAACCACACCGTCGCCGACGCGTCGGGCGCCATCCACGGCACGCCGAGCGACATCGACCGGTTCTTCGTCGCGTTGTTGTCCGGCCGGCTGCTCGGCCCCGCCGAACTGGCCGAGATGCAACGCACCCACCCGATCCCCGACGAGCCCGGACGCGGGTACGGTCTGGGGCTGGAGAGCACCGAGTTGAGCTGCGGCGGGCGGTACTGGCAACACGGCGGCGACGATCTGGGCTTCTCCAGCGAGAACGGCGTCACCGGCGACGGGAGTCGTGCAGTCCTGGTGGTGCGCAACGGCGTCGACGAGAACGACGAGGCGGGCGGTGCACGGGTGGACGCGGCGACCCGGGCGCTGATCGACCACGCCCTGTGCGCCCCGGATCCACGCCACCCGTGAACCGGGCGACTACGGCCTGGGCGCGAGCAGTTCCGTCCACCCCTCCAGGGTCGGCCGCTCCGCCAGGTCGGCGAAGTCCACGCTCACTCCGTGGTCGCGGGTCCAGCGCTCGACCAGCGCCATCACCCGCACCGAGTCCAGGCCGTAGTCGACCAGGTTCTCGTCGTCGGGGATGTCCGCCGGGTCCTCGCCGAGGATGTCGGCCACGTCGGTGCGGATCAGTTCGAGGGTCAGGGCCATGTCCGGTCTACTTTCCCGCGAAGAGTGATTGGGTATCGGTGACCACCGCGCAGTTCGCGGCGGCCCAGGACAGGGCCATGCGGTGGTTGTCCGAGGTGAAGTCGGCCACCGCGTCGGCCACCACGAACGTCTGGATGTCCTGCATCCAGGCGTCGCACGCGGTGGTGGTCACGCCGATGTGCGCGTACACCCCGACGATGATCAGTTGGTCGCGCTCCAGGTCGCGCATCCAGCGGCGCAACTCGGTGCGGACGAAGGCGCTGTACTTCCACTTGGTGAGCACCGTGTCGGCGGGGCCGGGCGCGACCGGTGCGGCGACGGCCGCCGCGTGCAGGTCGTCGGGCAGGCCCGGGCCCCAGAAGTCCTGTTGCAGGCCGCGCTGTTCGGCGGTCTGGCCGCCGGGCTGGGCGGAGTAGACCACGGGTACGCCGAGTCGGTCGCAGTCGTCCTTGAGACGGGCGACGTTGGCGAGCAGTTCGGTGATCGGCGAGGCGTTCGGGGTGAACGCGGACAGGAAGTAGTTCTGGAGGTCGTGCACGAGGAGCGCGGCGCGGGTGGGATCCACGGTCCAGTCCACCCGATTCGTCGGCAGGTCGGCTGCGTTCGGCATGGGATAGGGGGCGATCTTGGGGAGGGCCATCGGGGAGGCGGTCCTTCGGGAGGTGGATGTGTGGGGGTGGAGGCGGGCTCAGCCGGCCCGGGCGGCCAGTCCGGCCGCGATCGCCGCGCGCAGGTCCTTCTTGCTGACCTTGCCGACGCCGGTATACGGGAACGTCTCGACGAACTCGACGTGGTCGGGCACCTTGTAGCCGGCCAGGCCGCGTTCGCGGACGAAGCGGCGGATGGCCACGGGCTTGAGCGGTTCGGCACCGGCGCGCAGGATCACGTACGCGCAGGTGCGTTCGCCCAGGTAGGCGTCCGGTACGGCGACCACGGCCGCGTCGTGTACGGACGGGTGGGCCAGGATGTGGTTCTCCACCTCCTCCGCCGCCACCTTCTCGCCGCCGCGGTTGATCTGGTCCTTGGCCCGGCCCTCCACCACGAGGTGGCCGGAGGCGAGTCTGCGGACCACATCGCCCGTGCGGTAGAAGCCGTCCTCGGTGAAGGATCGCGCGTTGTGCTCGGGGGCGTTCCAATAGCCGCGGATGGTGTAGGGGCCGCGCGTGAGCAGGTGTCCGGTCTCGCCGTCGGGGACGGGCACGTCGGCGTCGTCGACGATGCGGATCTCGTCGTCCGGGGAGATCGGCCTGCCCTGCGAGGTGACGATGATCTCGTCGGGGTCGTCCAGGCGGGTGTAGTTGACCAGGCCCTCGGCCATCCCGAACACCTGTTGCAGGGTGCAGCCGAGGGTCGGGGTGACCCGGCGGGCCGCCTCCTCGCTGAACTTGGCGCCGCCGACCAGGAGTACGCGCAGGCTGCTCAGGTCGAAGCCGCCGCGCTCGGCGGCCTCGGTCCAGGCCAGGGCGAGCGGCGGTACCACCCCGGTGATGGTCACCCGTTCGCGTTCGATCAGCGCGAAGGCGACGTCGGGGGTGGGCTTGGGGCACAACACCACGCGTGCGCCCGCGTACAGCGCGCCGAGCGTGCCGGGCGAGCTGAGCGGGAAGTTGTGGGCGGCGGGCAGCGCGCACAGGTACACGCTGTCCGCGTCGACCGCGCAGATCTCGTTGGAGCCGCGCAGCGAGTAGATGTAGTCGTCGTGGGTGCGCGGGATCAGCTTGGGCACGCCCGTACTGCCCCCGGACAGTTGCAGGAAGGCGAGATCGCCCGGGGCCGGGGGGTCGGTGATCTCGACCGGGTCGCGCTCGATGTCGACCAGCGCGGTGTGTTCGCCCGGATCGCCGACCACCAGGACGTGCCGGAGCGTGGGCGTGACCGCCTGTACCGCGCTTGCCAGGGTGCGGTGGTCGAAACCGTCGGACACGTCGGGGATCACGTAGGCGACCGCCTCGCTGAACGCGCAGAAGTGGCCGATCTCGGTCTGGCGGTGTGCGGGGAGCGCGAACACCGGCAGGGCGCCGATCCGGAACAGGGCGAAGATCACCGCGAAGAACTCGGCCACGTTCGGCAGTTGCACCACGACCCGGTCGCCCCTGGCGACGCCGAGCGCGAGCAGTCCGGCGGCGACGCGGTCGGCTCGCTCGTCCAGGTCGCGGTAGGTCCAGTGGCGTTCGCCGTCCACGACGGCGACCCGGTGCGGGTGCGCGGCGGTGCGGTCGCGCAGGACGCCGCCGAAAGTCTCGCCGCGCCACCAACCGGCCGCGCGGTAGCGCTCGGCGAACTCGGCGGGCCAGGTGGGCGCGAGCGACCCGGGGTTGGGGGTGCTCGGCGTGCTCGGCGTGGACGCGGTGCTCGGCGGCTTCGGGGTGCTCATCGTTCACCCGCCACGGCGTGCAGGAAGGTGCGGAACTTGGCCTCGGTCTCGGCGGTTTCCGCGTCCGGGGAGGACTCCGCGACGATCCCGGCACCGGCGTACAGGCGCAGCACGTCGCTCGCCGCCTCGGCGCAGCGGATGGTGACCACCCATTCGCCGTCGCCGTCCGCGTCGCCCCAGCCGACCATGCCGGTGTACAGACCCCGGTCGAACGGTTCGAGGTCGGCTATGGTCTGCCGCGCGGTGGTGGTCGGGGTGCCGCAGACGGCGGGTGTCGGATGCAGTGCGCAGGCCAACTCCAGTGCGGAGGGCCGCCTTTCCGGGTCCACGGTGCCGGTGACGGTGGTGGACAGGTGCCACATCGCGGCGGTGCAGACCAGGGTCGGCCGTTCGGGGATCTCCAGGGTGGCGCAGTGTGGGGCGAGCGCGTCCCGCACGGCCGCCACCACGACGGCGTGTTCGTGCAGGTCCTTCTCGGATTCGAGCAAGGCCATCGCGCGGCGTACGTCCTCGGCCAGATCGGTGCTGCGTTTGGCGGATCCGGCGAGCGGGTTGGCGACCACCCGGTCGCCGTGCCGGGAGACGAGCAGTTCGGGGCTGGCGCCGATCAGGGTGTGGTCGGGCCGGGTGCCCGGGACCGCGAAGGTGTACCCCTGCGGGTCGCGGCGGGCCAGGCGCTGCAACAGGACGGGTATGTCCGGCGGATCGGCCGCGTGCAGTTCCAGGGTGCGGGCGAGCACGACCTTGTCGAACGCCCCGGCGCGCATGCGCCGTACGGCCTCGGCGACGCCCGCGCGGTAGGTCTCCGGCGCGGGCACCGGACGGATGTCCCAGTCGGTCGGCGGTGGCGCGGGCGCGGCCAGTGCGATCAGCGGGTCGGCGGACAGCGGCGGCCCCCAGTCGATCGTGCCGGGCACCACGAGCGCGGCGGGTGCGCCCTGGTCGAAGGGCACCGCGCCGAGCACGATCGGGGGCCGGCCGCCGACCGGACTCGCGTCGGCCAGCGTCGCGGCCACGCGCGTCGGCAACGGGCGGGCGTCGTGCGGGACTTCGGCCTGCGTGCCGTGCGCGAGCAGGGTGCGGGTGGGGGACGCGAAGAAGCGTGTGTCGCCCGGACGATACGCCTCCAGCAGCGCGGTCGCCGCGCCCACTGTGGCCAGGCCGGTGGCTTCTGGGGTGGTCACCTGAGGCTCCTTTGATTCTCCGACGGGGTGGTACGGAGTCCGTGCGGCACCGACGACCGGCCGGTCGGCCGGTGGGCCGGGCGAGTGGGGCACGTCGAACCGGTGCGCGCGGTCCGCTTCCACGGTCTGCGGTACCGGTCGCCGCGCGCGGTGTTGCGATGCGAGTGTGCGTGCGGGTACAGGTGCATGGCCGTTCCGCCGGGCGGCTCGTGGCCGAAGTCCCATACGAGGAGCGCCCGTTCGTCACACGTGCAGCGTGGCGCCGCCGTCGACGTACATGTTGTGCATGGTGATCTGCCGAGCTCGGTCCGAGGCCAGGAACACGACCGCCTCGGCGATGTCGGCGGGGTCCGCGATCCGGCCGAGCGGAATCCCGGTGCGCCACGCCGCCGGGTCGCCATCGAGCACCCGCTTCGGCGCCTCGGGGTCGGTCCACAGGGCGCGTTGCATCGGGGTGTCGGTGGAACCCGGCGAGACCACGTTACAGCGCACACCGCTGCGTGCCAGCTCCAGTCCCAGACACATCGTGAACATCGTGGCGGCGGCCTTGGAGGCCGCGTAGGCCGCCATCCCGGTGCGTGGGATGCCGGCCGCGTTGGACCCGACCGTGACGATGCTGCCGCGCCCGCGCGCGGCCATCGATCCGGCCACCGCCCGGCCGGTGTGGAACACCCCGGTGGTGTTGACCGCGAATGTGTCGGCCCAGTCCCGGTCGGTGAGTTCGGTCACCGGCGAGACGTGCAGCACGCCGGCCACGTTGACCAGGATGTCGATCGGCCCGAGGTGATTCTCGATCGCGGCGATGGTGGCGTCGACCGCCGAGGCGTCGGTGACATCGAGCGGGTATGCGATCACCGCGTCGGTGCCGTCGTCGGCCATCAGGTCTTTGACGCCGGTCGGATTGCGGTCGGTGGCGGCGACGGTCGCGCCGTGGTCGACGAGGGCCCGGACGACGGCGGCACCGATGCCCTGCGCGGCGCCGGTGACCACCGCGACGCGACCGGCGAGGTCTGATGGGTGCACGAAACTCCCCTTGGCAAGCACAACCCCGTTGATCGGGATTTAGGTTAGCCTAACCTAATATCGATCTCATGGTCGATCCCGGTGGGGCCCTCTGCGCGGGCTCGAAGTCGGCGTGATGCGGCCTTCCAAGGGTGCTCGGTGGTTAGGTTAGCCTCACTTTATGACTGTGCATCAGCCGATTCTGCAAAACCTGGGTGGCCCGCCGAGCATGTCCACCGACGCCACGCCCGGTGCGCACTCGGACGATCGCCGCGACGACCCCTCCGGGCGCGCGGCCGGTCGGCGTACGGTCCTGATCGCTGCGATCGCACTGACCGCGACGGTGGTGGTGCTGACCGGGATCTCGCTTTCGGTGGGCGCCGGCGAGGTCGGTGTCGGCGGCGCCTTCGACTACATATTCAACCGGCACGGCGCCCGCTCCGACAGTCATCTGACCCTGGTCATTCGCGACTTGCGGCTGCCGCGCACGCTGACCGCGTTGCTCACCGGCGCCGCGTTGGGCACGGCGGGCTGCCTGTTGCAGACCGTCACCCGCAATCCGCTGGCCGAGACCGGGCTGCTCGGGGTCAACGCGGGCGCCTCGCTCGGCGTCGTGCTCGGCATCACCCTGGTCGGCGTGCAGACCGGATACGGCTATCTGGTCTGGGCGTTCGCCGGCGCCGCCGTGGCCGGGCTGCTCGTCCTGGCCATCTCCGCCCGGCGCGGCGGCGGTTCGCCGATGCGGCTGGTGCTCGCGGGCGCCGCGCTGAGCGCCACCTTCGGCGGCATCACCAACATCCTGATCGTCAACTCCACCGAGGCGTACGACAACTTCCGCTTCTGGATCCTCGGTTCGCTGGCCGGCATCCAGGGCTTCGACTCGCTCGGCAGCCTCGCGCCGGTGCTCGCGGGCGGGTTCGTGCTCGCCGTGCTGGTCTCGCGGTCGTTGTCGGCGCTGGTCCTGGGCGACGACCTGGCTCGCGGGCTCGGCCATCGCCCGGCGCTGACCCGGGCCCTGGTCGCGGTGTCGGTGACCCTGCTCACCGCGTCCTCGGTGGCCATGGTCGGCCCGATCTCCTTCCTCGGCCTGCTCGCCGGATTCCTCGCCCGGACCCTGGCCGGCCCGCGCATCCTCGCCCAACTGTGCTTCTCCGCGCTGATCGGCGCGGCCGTACTGACCGCCGCCGACGTCGCGGCCCGGGTGGTTGCCCGGCCGTTCGAGGCGCCGGTCTCGGTGATCGTGGCGCTGATCGGCGCGCCGCTGTTGATCGGCGTGGTGCGGTCGCGGCGGCTGGGCGCGCTGGGGCTGACGGACGCGCCGGAGTCGGTGTCGGCGTCGAGTGGGGGTTTCGGCGGTGCGGCGCGGGTGCGGCGTCTGATCGGGCGCGGGGGCGGGGGCGCTGGGGCGGCGCGGGCGGGCGAGGCGGCACGGGCGGGCGAGGATGTGCCCGAGGACGAGGCGGCGCGTGCGGACGAGGCCGCGCGTTCCGCGGCGCTCGGGCGGAGCATTCCGCGGTTGCCCGAGCAGCTGGTGTTGCGCCGGGGCCGGTTCTCCCTGCTGTTGCCCGGTCGGGCGGTGCTGGTTACGACGCTGCTCGCGGTCGCGCTGGCCGCGGCGATCGTGGTGTCGGTCTACTCCGGACAGCGCGGACTGGGCCTGGTCCGTACCTTCGACGCGATCCTCGGCCGGGGCGACCACTTCGACGTGCTGCTGGTCCGCGAGTTCCGACTGGGTCGGATCGTGGCCGGCGCGGCGGCGGGCGCGGCGCTGGGCGTCGCGGGCTGCCTGACCCAGACACTGGCCCGAAACCGGCTCGCCACCCCGGAGTTGCTCGGCGTCAACGACGGCGCCACCGCCGCCGTCCTGGTCTCGGTCAGCTTCAGCGCGAGCGGCTCGTTCGGTGCGTGGTGGGCCGGACCGATCGGTGCGCTCGTCGCCGCCGTGGTGGTCACCGCGGTCGCCGGCGGCCTGGGCCGACGCGGCTATCGGGTCCTGGTGGTCGGCCTGGCGCTGTCCGCGCTGGCGTCCGCGATCACGCAGGTGGTGCTCGCCCGGCGATCGCTCAACTCGGCGAGCGCGCTGTACGTGTGGAGTTCGGGCAGCCTGAACGGGCGCGGATACAGCGTGGCATGGCCGGTACTGATCGGGCTCGCGGTGCTGGTCCCGCTCGCCCTCGCGCTCGGGCGCAAGCTGGACGTGTTGCGCTTCGACGACTCCACCGCCTCCTCGCTCGGCCTGGATCCGGGCCGGATCCGGCTGATCTGCCTGGTCGCGGCGGTCTGCCTGGCGGGTCTGGCGGTCGGGATCTGCGGGCCGGTGGGCTTCGTCGCGCTGGCCGCGCCGGTGATCGCCGGACGGCTGACCGGACCGCTGCGGGTGCCGATCCTCGGCTCGATGCTGGTCGGCGCGATCCTGATCGTGCTGGCCGACATGCTGGGCCGAATCGTCCTGGACGGCGCGGAGATTCCGGTCGGCGTGGTGACCACGGTGCTGGGCGGTCCGTTCCTGCTGTGGGTGCTGCTGGGTCGGTCCGGCTCGGCACGCGCGTAGGGTGGGGTCGAGGCCGGATCGTAATAATCCGCGGCGAAGGGGTGTACGCCGAAAAAGGCGGGGCAGTATGCCCGGACGTCGGAACCATGCACCCGCGCCCACGCACCGTGTACGACAAGAGGGGAAGGCAGACGATGAACCCGAGCACGACGACCGCGACCACAGCCGCCGCGGAGATTGCTCACACGGCTCGTTCCGTCGCATTCCCGGCACTCGCGTCCTCGGCTCCGGAATCCTCGGTCGGCACGTCCGGCGAGTCTGCCGACCGGGTTTTCGACACCTTGGCTTCGCCGGATCGCGCGGAGCCGACCGCGAGCGACGCGCGAGCGATGTCCAAGGTCCTCTTCGACCGACTGAAGGTGTTGGAGGAGGGCACACACGAGTATCAGTACGTGCGCAACACCCTGATCGAACTCAACCTCCCCCTGGTCCGGTTCGTGGCCGGTCGCTATCGCTCGCGGCACGAGTCGGTCGAGGAGATGGTCCAGGTCGGCACCATCGGGCTGATCAAGGCGATCGACCGCTTCGACGCCTCGTTCGGGACCGAGTTCCCCACCTTCGCGATACCCACGATCTCGGGTGAGATCAAGCGCTTCTTCCGGGACACCAGCTGGGCCGTACACGTGCCGCGGCGCCTTCAGGAGCTGCGGCTCGAACTGGCCCGTGCGCGGGACGCGTTCACCGGTCGATTCGACCGTGAACCCACCCCCGCCGAGCTGGCCGAATACCTGGACCTCAGCATCGAGGAGGTCACCGAGGGGCTGACCGCTGCGGCCGGCTACTCCGCCGCCTCGCTGGACGCGCCCACCTCGGAGGACGGTCCGGGCGACGGCTACTCCGGCCGCTCGTCCTACGTCGACCCCGGCTACGAGATCGCGGAGAACCTGCACGTACTGAAGCCGCTGCTGGCCGCGTTGCCGGAGCGGGACCGGGAGATCGTGTCGATGCGGTTCGGCCAGGAACTGACCCAGGCCCAGATCGGCGCCAGGCTCGGAATCTCCCAGATGCACGTGTCGCGCCTGCTCAGCCGCATCCTGACCCGGCTGCGCGCGGAACTGCTCGCGGACTGAGCACACTTCGTACGCTTGGTACGCTTCGCGCACGGAGCGCATCGACTCGGGGCGGGGCCACGCGAACTCGCGGCCCCGCCCCATTCGTTCGCCCGGTGCGCTGTTTCAGGCCGCCGCGCGGCCGAGCAGTGCGTCCATCGCCTCCGGGAAGTCGGCCGTGATCGCCGGTCCCAGTTCCGGGCCCACGCGGTCGGCGTCCGGGCCGGTGATCTCCAGGCGGTGCACCACCCGGGTACCGGCGCCGTTCGCGAGCCGTTGCAGGGCGTGGCTGAAGCGCAGCCGCACACCGCCGAACTCGGTTTCGTCCGCGTACAGTTCGTTCTCTTCGAGGGCGACGATCACGGACCGGATCGGCTCCTGCCCAGTCGGCGTCATCGAGACGTACGACCCGACCTCGAACGGTCCCTCCAGCACGACCGCCTCCATCGAGGTGTCCCAGCGCGCCCAGTTGTCCACGTCCGCAAGCACCTTCCAGATCGCCTCGACGCCCACCTCGGTCTCGACCGTGTGCTCGTGAATCCACATGATGTGCCCGCTCCGCTTGCTCGGCGACATTTAACCTGCGCAAAGATTATCTGTGCGACGACTGAATCACAAGGAATCCGGGTCGCCGCACCGGTCGCCGGCCGGATCCCGCCGGGCGGGGTCACCGATCGCGGGGTATGCGATCACGGACAGGGAATCCGGGTCACGAACAGGGAACAGCCGTGGACCTCGCTTCGTTGTCCGAACGGCCGCACCGACCGGATCCTCGGCGACGTGGGGCCGAGGTTGTGATGTGTGTGTCGGGTCGCGGGGGCGCGGTGCGGAACGGGCGGGCGCGGGTGGGTACACCGCGCGTCGCACGGCATCCGACCGACGTCGCCGTCGCCTCGGCTGCCGACGACAGGGGCGCCATCCGCCCCGCGGAAGTGGAGGCCCAGTGGGTTCGTCCGGCGCTCTCACCCGGTCCGTCCGTCGTTTCCTGGGCAAGCCCGGAACCGTGACCCCGACCGGCCTGCGCCCCCTGGTCCGGCGCGCCGCCGACCGCGAGGCGGCGCTGCGCAATCTGTCCGACGCCGAGCTGCGCGCGGCGGCGCACACGCTACGGGTACGGGTCGGCGGCGCGGAGCCCGAGCCGGAGGCCGCCGCGCGTTCCGGCGGCCGGTTCGGTCGGGCCGGCCGGGCGTCCGGGATTCCGGGCACGCCCTGGGACGACGACGCCATGGTCGAGTTGTGCGCGCTGGGGCGCGAGGCGGGCCGGCGGGCCCTGGGCGAGCGGGCCTACGACGTGCAACTCCTGGGCGTACTCAGCCTGTTGCGCGGCACGGTGGTGGAGATGGCCACCGGTGAGGGCAAGACCCTGGTCGGCGCGCTGGCCGCCGCCGGGTTCGCGCTCCAGGGCCGCCGGGTGCACGTGTTGTCGGTCAACGACTACCTGGCCCGCCGCGACGCCGAGTGGATGGGGCCCGTCTACGACCTGCTCGGCGTGCGCGTGGCGCACGTGACCCAGGAATCCACCCCGGCACAGCGGCGGGCCGCCTACGGCCGCGACGTGGTGCACGTGCCCGTCACCGAGGTCGGCTTCGACACGCTGCGCGACCGGTTGCGTACGGATGTCGCCGAACTGGTGTTGCCCGCGCCGGATGTGGCGATCGTCGACGAGGCCGACGCGGTGCTGATCGACGAGGCCCGGATCCCGCTCGTCCTGGCCGGCGGAACGGCCGCGGGGTCCGACGAGGCGGAGGCGGCCCGGGTGGTGGCGGACCTGGTCGAGGGCCGGCACTACGAGGCCGCGTCGGACGCGATGACCGTACAGCTCACCGACACGGGCGTGGCCGAGGTGGAGCGTGCGCTGGGCGTGGACAACCTGTACGCGCGGGGCATGGACACGCGCCTGTCCCAGGTCAACGTCGCCCTGTACGCGCGGGCGCTGCTGCGTCGGGACGTGGACTACCTGGTGCGCGAGGGCGGCATCAAGCTGGTGGACGCCAACCGCGGCCGGGTCGCCCAGCGGCAGCGCTGGCCCGACGGGCTGCACGCGGCGGTGGAGGCCAAGGAGGGGCTGACCGCCGGACCGCGCGGGGAAGTCCTGGACCAGCTGATCGTGCAGGACCTGATCGGGAGTTATCCGACGGTGGCCGGGATGACCGGCACGGCCGTGATCGTCGCGGAGCAACTGCGCGAGTTCTACCGGTTGGAGACGGGCGACCTGCCGCCGAACCTGCCCTGCGTGCGGGTGGACGAGCCGGATCGGCTCTACCACGACGAGGAGTCCCGGGACGCGGCGTTGATCGCGCTGGTCGAGCGCACCCACGCCACCGGCCGACCGATCCTGATCGGCACGCGCGACGTCGCCGCGTCGGAGCGAATCGGCGCCGCGCTGCGCGAGGCGGGCCTGCGGTGCGTGGTGCTCAACGCCCGGGACGACAGCCGTGAGGCGGCGATCATCGCGGAGGCCGGGGCGATCGGCGCGATCACGGTGTCCACCCAGATGGCCGGGCGCGGTACGGACATCCGCCTCGGCGGCGCGGACGAGGCCGACCACGAACGCGTCGTCGAACTGGGCGGGTTGCTCGTGGTCGGGGTCGGCCGACACCACACCCGACGGCTGGACGACCAGTTGCGCGGCCGCGCCGGCCGTCAGGGCGACCCGGGCACCTCGGTCTTCCTGACCAGCCTCGACGACGAGTCCATCACCCGGCACACCACCGAACCCCCGCCCCGCGCGGCCCGGGTCGAGTCCGACGGCCGCATCCTCGACGCGGCCGTGCGCCGCTACGTCGAACAGGCCCAACGAATCGCCGAGGGCGCCCTGTTCGACACCCACCGCACCACGTGGATGTACAACCAACAACTCCACCTGCAACGCCGGGAAGTCCTGTCCCTGCGCCACGACGTCCTGCACGACGACGCGGCGACCGTCATCCTGGCCGACCTCAACCCGGACCGCTGGGCCGAACTCCAGGAAGAGGTGGACGACTCCATCCTGGCCGAAGCGGCCCGCCAACTCCTCCTCCACGCCCTCGACCGCGCCTGGACCGACCACCTGGCCCGCACCGCCGACCTCCGCGAGGGCATCCACCTACGCGCCCTGGCCCGCCAAAACCCCATAGACGCCTTCCACGCCGAAACCCAACGAGCCTTCGCCCCGCTGCTCCAACGCGCCCAACGCACCGCAGCCGAATCCCTCGACACCGCCAAAATCACCAAGTCCGGCCTCGACAGGGAAGCCTCAAACCTCACCCGCCCCAGCACCACCTGGACCTACATGGTGGACGACCAACCCTTCCAAAGCCTCCGCGACCCCTTCCTCACCACAATCACCCGAAAACTCCTCCCCACCCCACCCGAAACCGCCTGACCAACAAACAACCCAAGTGATAGAAACCCCTTCAGGTTCTCCCACCCCGAGGCGAGCCAAAAGCCTCACACGAACAGGTGGGCCCAACCGATGCGCACCAAACTGCTAGCCGCAGCCATAGCCATGGCAGTGGCCATCACCGGAGTCATCACGTTCTTCGCCCTGCGCGACGACAACGGCAACGACAAACCAAAGCTCCCGGCAGCCCGCAACGTCTCCCTCAACCCAGTGGTCTGCGCCGCAGTAGGCACCGACGACCCCACGGGCCCAGCCACCGCCGACGCAGCCTGGCAAGCCCTCCAAGACGCAGCCACCACAAACAAAATCAACGCCCAACGCCTACAAATCCCAGCCACATCCCCCACCGACGCAGAGACCTACCTGACCGCCCTCGTGTCACGCAAATGCCGCATAATCATCGCCACCGGCCAACACGTAACCACAGCCGCCCGATCCATGGCCGGCCGAACCACAGACATCCAATGGGCAATAGCCGACTCCGGCCAACCCACCCTCCAAATCACCGTCCTATCCCCCGACCCCAAAACCACCCACTCCCAAGTCCATAACCTGGTCAGGGCGAGCCTGGGCACTTAAGAATTTCGCGGAGACCCAAGTTCCACATCACAAGTGGTCACACAACGCGGAACTGGCTTTGGATAACTCCATGCTCGGCCCGTACCACCCAACAGGTGTAGTGGAGACCCGGCAGATCGGATGGATCGACCCCAAGTTGCTCAGCGAGACCGGCAGCCACGGTTCTAAGCGTCCGCGACGGGTCGTTCGCCCTTTGGCAATGAGCGATAGCGCCACGGATCTCCACCACCACATACTCCATCCACACACCTTGCTCAGCGACCGAGGGATCGCCGCCCTGCCCATGTGAATGCTGCGCATCCAAAATTCGGCCGCAGATTTCACAGCGCGCGCCTACTTGCGAAACGTCCATAATCCGAATCATACCGCCGGCACCCGCCATCGGGCGATCGAACTGAAGCCCCGAAACCACCTACCTTCGAAATCGCCACCCGACTGGTCAAGCAGTGGCGACCTTGCAAGCGGGCAATCCGCACAATACGTCACCAATTCTCATCCGTCGTCCACGTGTTCATTCCGCCGTTGCCATCCGGCCATCGATACTCGAATGTGACACCAACGTCCTCATCCGACAGCTTCATCTGTTTTTGACAAGGGCCACACGGAGGACGAGTACCTGTTATTCTCACCAGTCCACCGTCGGGGGCAGGACTGGCACCCCAGAAGGGGTCATTGGGAATCTCATGATCCCCAATCATTGAGGCGCCTCCGGATGCCCTGGCCGCCCGATTCTCCGTATGAACCGCCTGGCGCGCTCTTCCCGTCCCCAGACTGGCTTCCTCGGGAGTCGTGGCACCGCTTCGAAGGGAATACGAGTCCACTTGATTCCCGTGCGCGTCGAAAACTTCCACGTCTGCAAAGTGCGTTTTACTCGTAATCGGCCCACAGATGACCGGCAGGTTTGCATTATGGACCAATATCGGCGTGGCGCCTGCCAGTACGTAATACGTATGCAGGTCGTCGACTGTCAAATTATGAACAGTTGCCTGCTGCGTCCACGACCGTATTACGGTGACTTGAACCCAAGTGCCCGCCGAAGTCCTCAGCCATTGACCCGGCCTGAGGTCCATAGCTTTCTGCCACTTGTGGAGTTCAGGGACCCAGAAGGGATGGCCGTCGGTGGCAGTCAGCGTTTCGGTGCGATCCCCGGAAATGCCGTCGACGTCGACGGTGAGTTCGACCAGGTTTTTACTACCCGAGCCGCCAATTTCGGCGGTGACCATTCGTGCACCGCCTCGGCCGGTTTCCGGATCATCGGCGAGCACTTCGTCACCTATACGGACGTTCTCGATGCTCTTGTGGCTACCGTCCGCCATTAGCACCTGAGTTCCAGGAACAAAGCTGTTCGGTCTCTGGCAACTGCCCTGCTCCGAAGTCTCCCTCGCGCGCGGTCCGCTGCTCCCGTCTGAACCGCCGCGTGAGGACGAGGTGTTCGTGGCTTCGGCGGGGGTGAAGGTTGCGGTGCTTGTGCCGTCGTTGAGTTTGGGGGCGTTTTCGACTACCCGGACGGTGTTTTGGGCCTGGGCCTCCTGGATGGAGGCCGGCTTCGCCAGGTACTCCGGGCGAATGGGCTCGGGGCGGGGGGCGTAGGTGGTGGCCGCCTCGTAGGCGCGGCCCTTGCCGGCCGAGGCGTCGTCGGCGGCGCCCTGTGGGGAGCGGGCTCGGACCTCCTCGGCGAGGCGGGCCGCTTCCGCCTTGCGGGCCGCTTCGGCCTCCGCGGCCTCTCGGGCCTTGGCGTCGGCGTCCTCGCGGGCCTTGCGCGCGGCGGGTTCCTCCTCATCGCCGCGCCGACCGCCGGGGCCGTCCTCCTCGCCCCTTCGGCCGCCCGGGCCCTCGACCTCCTCCCGGCCGCCGCGCCACTTGTTCCACTTGTTGCTCACGTAGCGACCCGCGGCATTGAAGAAGCCGCCGATGGCCATCTGCATGGCCAGGTCGCCCCAGTTGAAGTCGGCGCGTCCCGTGACCACGTCGAAGCCGTAGCCGATGCCACTCGCGAACGCGCCGAACCCGAACTGGGCGGCATAACCGCCGACCTTGGCGAAGTGCCCGCCGATCGCCCCCTCGATGGCGCCTCGCCCGGACTGGTACGCGAGTTCCTTGAAGCTGAAGTTGTCGCCGTTGATGGCGGTGGTGATGCCGTAGGCGAGGGCACCCCCGAGCGCGCCGCCGATCGCACCGCCGAGCGCCGGGTTGCCGATGGCCATGCCCGCCGCACCACCGACCAGACCGCCGACGATCGGCGCCGCGACCGCGGCCACCTTGCCGACCTTCTTCAGCGCCCCCTTGATCGACCAGTGCCCGGTCGGGTCCGTGTACATGAGCGGATTGCCGCTCGCGTACGCATACCGGTTCGCGTTGGTCGACGCCGACGGATCCAGCGTGACGCCGTCGCGCGAGGCGAACGCGCCCGTGGACGGGTCGTACCAGCGAGCGGCCATGTTGACCTTGCCGCTGCCGGCGTCGGTCCAACCACTCTGGTACCCCACGCTCGTACGCGGCCCGGACGAAGAGAGCACCTGGCCGTACGGGCTGTACGTGACCGACCGGCTCAGCGTCGTCCCACTCGCCTGGAACGTGGCCACCATGTCGCTGTGTTCGTCGACCACGGCCAGGTCCGCCTGGCCGGTCGAGCCGTTGCGAATGCCGATCAGGTCGCCGTTCGCCCCGCGGCTGTAGGTGTCCGCGCCGTCCGTCGCCAGGTCGTTGCCCGTGCCGCTGTAGGCGAAGGTGCGTCCGCCCGTGGTCAGTACCCGGTCGAGGCTGTCGTACGTGTAGGTCGACGATCCGTCGGCCGTGAGCCGGTCGAAGGCGTCGTAGGTGAGGCTGGTGAACGCCGAACCGCCGACCGTGGTCTTCTTCGCGAGCGTGCCGCGCGCGGTGTACTCGTAGGTGTAAGCGCCATCGCCGAGCAGGCGGTTGCGCTGGTCGTAGGTCGCCGTGCGTGGCCCGTCCCGGGTCCGGTTCCCGGCGTTGTCGTATTCGTAGGGCACCGTCGTCGAGCCGTTGTTCCAACTCGTCAACCGACCCGCGTCGTCATAGCCGTAGGTGTTCACCACCGGACCGGTGCCGTTGTCCGTCGTCTTGCCGGTCATCCGGTCGGCCGCGTCGAAACTCGTGGTGATCGAGTTCAGTTGCGCGCCCGTGGACGTCTTGAGCACATCCGACGTCATCCGGTGCAGCTTGTCGTAACCGAAGGTCCTGACCGACCCTCCCATACCGCCGTACGCCACCTGCGTCAACTGACCGATGCCGTCGTAGGAGTAGGCCAGATTCGTACCGGTCACGGCGTCGGTCGCGGTCTTGGTGCGACCGGCTTCGTCATAGGTGTAGCTCGACGTCCCGGACGCGTCGGTCCGGGACGTCATCCGGCCGAGATGGTCGTAGGCGAAGCTCGACGTCCCCGACGGGCCGCTCGTCGACACGATATGGCTGCGCCAGTCGTAGCCGAACGTGTCGTCGCCACTCGGCGTGGACGCCTTCACCAGGCGGCCCTGGCGGTCGTAGTCGAAGGTCTTGCTCGACGACGCCGCGTCGGGCCCCGTGGACGTGGCCGTCTGCGACGTGAGCCCGCCCAGGACGTTGTACGTACGATCGACGTTCACGCCTCCGGGACGCGTCTCCTTGACCGGACGACCGCCGAGGTCGTACGTCGTCGACCAGGTCCGGTCCGCCGCGGCCGGGTGGGCCGTGGTCGCCGGTTCCACCATCGACGCCTGCAGCCCGAGCGAGTTGTACGTCGTCGTCGTGACGTTGCCGTTGCCGTCGGTGTACCGCGTGCGGTTGCCCGCCGCGTCGTAGCCGAAGGCGGTGACGATGCCCGCCGATGTGGGGCCCGGTTCGACCTGTCGCGTGCGTCGACCCACGGCGTCGTACTCGTACCTTGTCGCCTTGATCTTCGGGTCGATCGTCTGAACGACGTTGCCCGACACGTCGTACCAGGTGGAACTGAGCCGCAGGAGTGTGTTGTCGGCGTCGTAGTCGCTCGTGATCGTCGGCCGACCCAAAGCGTCGTACTTTTGCGTGTGGTAAGTACCGTCGGTCAGCGTTGACTTCGTGATTTTGCCGTTGAGGTCACGCTCGACGAAACGGCTCCTTTGGGTCGCGTCGACGAACACGGTCGGTTCGTGCAGGGCGTTGTAGAACGTCCATTCCGTCTCGCCGTTCGGCCCGACCGTGCTGAGCCGCTCACCGGTGTCCGAATACGTGTACTTCGTGGTGTACGTCTTGCCGGTCGGCACCAGTTCCAACGTGGTGGCGGTGACCTGACGCCCGAGATCGTCATACGTCGCGGTACCCAACCCGCCGTCCGGCGCCACGGATTGAATGCGTTCGCCGGCGTCGTTGTAGTAGAAGGACCAGATCCCGGCATCCTTGCCCGGCAGCGCCGGATCCTTCCGCTGCACCGCGTTGCCGAGCGCGTCGTACTTGGTCTGGGTGATCGCTCCCTTGGCGTCGATGTCCGCGACGGGACGGCCGTTCTTGTCCGGCAGGCTGTACACCGTCGGCTTCAACGGAGTCGTCGCACCGGGCGGCGTATAGGCGGGCGCGGCGGTCACCGTATTGATGCCGTTGGCGGACCACGTGCGCGTGGTGATGTTGCCGTTGGCGTCGCTGCTCTCGGCCACCTCGCCGAACGTGTTGTAGCCGGTCATGGTGATCGCCCGCGACGACACCGGCGCGCCGCCCGCGGACTCGATGGAGATCGTGGGACTGATCGTCTTGATCTGTCGTCCGACCTCGTCATATCCGAAGGTGGTGGTGAACGCCGCCTTGTCGGCGCCGTTCACATTTCCTCTCGGCTCGGTCTGTGTCAGCGCCAAACCCCGCTGGTCGCGCGTCCACGACGTGACGGCCGTAGTGGTCGAGTCGCCGACGGTCTTGCTGATCTGCATGCCGGCCGGGTTGTACACGTACTTCGTCGTCTGCGCGACGGTGCCCTGGGCGTGTGTGGTGGCGAGGATCTCGCCGTCGCGGGCGTAGGAGTACGAGTCGGTGCGGGCCAGCCCACCGGGGTCGCGCACGGTCTTGGTAACCAGGTTGGCCGCGTTGAACGTGCTCTCCGTGACGTCCGTACCGCCCACGGTCTGCCGAATCATGTTGCCCGCGTTGTCGTACTCGTTGCGCTGAAGCACGATGTCGCGGGTGGTGCCGTCCGCGTTGCGGAAGCCGTCCTGGCGGACCATCCCGACCAGGTTGTCGTCGTAGTAGAAGACGTGGCGGGTGCGACCCATCGCGTCGGTCGTGGTGGCCAGTCGACCCGCCGGGTCGTATGCCTTCGACTCCAGGACCAGCGTCTTCGCGGTCTCGTCCCCGAGTCGTCCCTTCCAGTTCTTCAACGTGCTCTGGGTCGGGTGCCCGGTGGGCGAGTAGGTGTAGGCGAATTCGGCACCCTCGGGATCCACCACCTTGGTGCGATTGCCGTAGGTGTCGTATCCGTACGTGGTGACGTTGCCGGCGCCGTCGGTGCTCGTCGCCAGGCGGTTGGAGGCGTCGTACGTCGCCGAGGTCGTTCGGGAGGGGTCGGCGCCGGTGTAGTCGGCGACGATTTGTTGGGTGGGGTTGCCGTCCTGGTCGTACTGCGTGGAGATCAACGGCAGATGCGCGCGACCGGTGACCGCGTCGGTGGTCGCCGGATCCACCCGCAGGACGACACGCGACGACGCATCGTAGTTGAATGTGGTGACCGCACCCGCGGGTTGGGAATCGGAGACCTCGGTCTGCGTCAGGACCCGTCCCAGCGCGTCATGGGTGTATCGCATCTCCAGTCCCGAAGGAGCCACCGTCGAGACAAGGTCGCCCGCGCGGTTGTACGCGTACGCGGTCTTCTTGCCACCCGGCGTCGTCTCCGCCTTCACCAATCCCTTGGGTTGGGTCCCACCGCCCGCCGCCGCCTCCGTCCCGGCCGTGTACTCGCGCAGGGTGAACTGCGAACTGCCGCCGCCGTCCAGGGGATCCGGTTCCCAGGAGATCGCGAGTCGACCGGACGCGTCGTAGATGTAACCCCTCGCGTACCGGTTGTCGTCGTACCCCGCCGCCCGGGCGTCCCACGAACCGATCACCTGGTCGTTACGCGGATCGGTCGGATTCGCCTCGTCCAGGTAGTACTTGTACAACTCGCGTTGACATTCCCATGCCTTTCGGCAGGTCTCCTTGGAACGCACGTTTCCGCGCTCGTCGTTCTCATATCTGACGGTGTGCGCGTTCGGATCCGTCGTCGCCTTGAGGTAGCCGCGATCGTCGTAGTCGTAGAGCCACTTGCCCTTGGCCGCATCCACGTAGGAGAGCAGCCTTCCCCGGCTCCCCGGCTCGTACATGTAGCTGAGCAGGTTGGTGCCCGGGTCGATCACCTGGATCGTCTCGCCCCAGACGCCGAGGCTCTGGCGGTATTGGGCGGTTACCCGGAACAGACCCAGATCGGCGTGCCGGTAGATCGCGACCTCGTCGATCGTCCCGCTGAAGTGCCCCAGCTTGTCGCTCGGTTGAGCCGGCCACCCGCCCGAGATCGCGCCGGCTCCGACGTAGACGAAACGCTGGTCGTCGAAGTTGAGCGGCTTCCCCACCCGCGAATCCGCCCAGGCCCCGTCCACGATCAGGAGTTGGAAACCGCCGTTCGCGATGAGCGTGACCATGTGCCACGAGCCGTCGTCGACACGGTTCTGACTCGTCAGCGGATTCAGCGAGTCGTCCCAGAACTGTCCGTGTACCCGACCGTCGGTCCCGACATAGAGCACGGGCGTGTAGTCCCCGGTGGTCACGGCGGGGTCGTTGATCGCGCGCTTTTGACTGGACAGGAGCACCCCGGCCCGGTCCGTCTTGAACCACATCTGCGCCGTCAGATTGGGGGCACCGGAGAGTTCACCGTCCGGGAGCTTGACCTGCGATGTGCTTCCGTTGAAGCCCGCCGCCGTGTCGTCCGCTTTCAGAAGGGGCAGAGTCTCCATCCCCAGGGCCACGTCGGTATAGGTGGCGTTGCTGTCGTGTCCGTCGGTGAAAACGGTGCTCTTGGCCGTGGTCCCGGACCGCTCGCCCAGTCGGAAGTAGTCGTACGGCCGGGCCTTGAGTACCGAGTTCGGGTAATAGGCGCTGGTGACGGCCGTGTTCGGCAAAGTGATCCAGTACTGGCCGCCGTTGATGTCCGTGACCGTCTGGACTCGATCCTGACTGAGGGCGTACGTCAGGCCTGCGGCGGTCTTGCCTTCGGGCGTGGTGATCGAGGTGATACCGAACCCGCCCGCACGCATGTCGCTGTGTTGGCCGACCAGGGTCGCGCTCAACGGGTGATCGTAGAGCGCGAGTTCGTCGATGTCGCCGTTGAACCAACCGCGGATGTCCTGCCCCGCGGCAGGCCACCAGCTGTGGATGTACCCGGCGCCGACGGACGCGTTTCTCTGGTAGGACGACGCCGGTGCCACACCGGCGCGTTCATCGACGCGCCGACCGTCCAGCCAGAGCTGCTGATTGACCCCGTCGGCGGTGAGCACGACATGATGCCACGCACCGTCGGTAACCGACGAAGCCGATGTCATGGGGTCGTAGGCGGTGATGCCGGGGAGTGAGCCGCGCAATTTTCCGTCGGTACCGACGTACAGCGCCGGCCAGAGATTCAGGGCCCCCGAACTGTCCCGAACGCTGGTGTTCTGCATGCCGTACAGCACGCCGCCGCTGTTCGAGGTCGACCGAAACCACATCTCGATCGCGGACTCCGCGGTCTCGGTCTGGAGGTTGTGCCAGAGTTCCAGCACCGACGAGCTTCCGTTGAATCTGGCCGCGGTGTTGCTCGAACCGGTCAGAGCGCCCGGCACGCCCAGCACCACACCGCCGCTGTACCGGCCATCCGCATTGGCGACCGGAACCCCCGGTTCCTGAGCCGCGGTTGCCGAACCGGTCGAGTCGCCGAGCCGCATGTAGCTCTCCGGCATCGCGTCGGCGATCAGTGACCGGTATTGCGAGATCGGCGTCGTGCCGTACACCGTGCACTTGGTGCCCGCATCGGGCGAGCACACCTTGGTCAGCGCGGCGCCGGTGTACTCATAGGTCCACTCCGGGGCGCGTGCCGCCGCCGACGGCGCGTCCGCCGTCACCTTGGTGACGTGACCGCCCACCAGGGGCGAGGCGTTCCAGGTGAAACGAAGCGACCTACCGCTGGTGTCGTCGACCACACGGTCGACGCCCAGCACGTTGTTGTACGTGATGGTCTGCGTACGCCCGTCGTGCGTCGCCAGCTGGGTCAGGCGACCCCACTGGTCGAAGATGTAGCGGAACCCGGATTTGTCGGTGAGCAGCCAGCCCGAGGACCCACCCAGCAGCGTCGACTGCCGGCTCGACGGGGGTTCGTAAGTCCCGTTGCTGTTGCGCCCGAATCGGACCTGTCGACCGTCCGGATAAGTCACCATGGCGCCGATGTCGTCGGACCAGATGCGAGTGTCGTACACCGTGGACCACCCCGGCCCGAAGAGCGGCGCGCCGCGTCCGATCCCATTCCCTCGCGGATCGAGGGAGTTGTACGTGCGGCGGATCTCCAGTGCCGGTCCGGCCGCCTTGATCGACGCGTCGACGCTCTCGGTCGTGTAGTTGCCCAGATACGGGTCGACACCCTTGATCGCCTGCTCACCCGGCTTCCCGGCCAGGTTGGAGCTCACGCCGGGTTGCGGCACCTCGGTGCGGAACGTCGACCACCAGGTCTCGGTCTGATCGAGATCCACGGTGTCGGAGACGCGGACATTCCAGGAGAACGACTTGTCCCAGGCCAGCACACCGGCAGGGACCCGCCAACGCTCACCGACCCACCCCGACTCGGTGCACGAGCCGCTTTCGGGGCAGACGGTGAACTTGTACTGGAGGGGACCGGCGGGTGATGCGTCGGGATCGCTGCCATATGCCATCAACTGCGGGGTCAACGAGCCCTGGACATAGTTGTTCGGCGGCCAAGCGCTATCCAGCACCGGAGGAACATTGCCGACGGTCATCGTCCCACAGCGTGGTGTCACGCCCTGGTCGCCGAACGACCCACCGGGACGCGTGAGTTCGATGCACAGGTAGTAGGAGCCCGGTGGCATCGCATCGATGTTGACGTCGGTCTCGAAATTGTGGCCGTTCGGGGTGTCGAAGGGGATCGGCTGTCCGCCCACCCGCATCATCCCGCCGGAGTCGACCGTGCTCCAGATGATCCCGTTGCCACCCACGGTCCACGTGTTCATGCCGATGTTCTCCGCGCGGAAGCGGATCTTGCCCGGCGTGTTGTTGGTGGGCGGCGGGTTCAACTGGCCCCAGTCGTAACGGGCGTTCCACGGGCTCCACTCGACCTGGAGGTAGGGAGCGTTCTGCGATGCGCCGTTGGAACTGGCGAAGATCTTGTAGGCGTCGCGGTTGGCGGCGTTGACGACCAGCGACAAGCCGTAGTTGTCGCGGCCCTGGGCCCACGAGGTGAGAAGGTCGACGCCACCCGCACTCAGTGGTATCGCCCGCCAACCCGGTGCCTGACCACAGTTGGTCCCGGACGGCGTTTCACCACCGGAGAAGGAGGCCGAGCCGATGACACCGCCCGTGGCCGGCCCGGGAAAGGCACGCAACTTGCTCGCGTCCCACCACTGCGTGATCGGCACGACGTTGACCACATTGGGCGCACACGACGCCGAGTAGGTCACGTACAACTGAAGCGCCGCACCGGTCACGTAGGCGTTGGGGAGCTGTGTCCGAAAGTTGTTGAACGCCATGTATGCCTGGTTGACGCACCCGGTGTTGCTGGTGCCGGTCACCATGAATGCGGCGTGGTGGTGCGTATCGGTCGAACACGAATCGACGAACGTGGAGAAGCTGGACTTGTTGTTCAGCGACGGATCGACCATCACCGGATACACACGCTTGGGATCACGCAGCCAGTCCTGGTCCAACGTCACCCGGAGCGCAATGCCACCCTCATGTTGCACCAGGTCATAGGCCACGTCGTACGAGCGGACTCCGGCACCGGCTTCACCCTTGCCGGACGAATCCTCCATCCAGCCCCGAGGGATTACCGCCCGCACGACGCCGTGATCGTCCTTGAACTCGATCTCGCCCTCTGCGGTCCGAACCGCCTGGAGACCCGCGGCGGTAATCGGGAACGTCCACGTCGACGGCGCCTGCGGCGAGTCCAGGACCAGCGTTTCCTTGACCCCGACGTTGGTGGTTTCGAACTTGACGTCCGCGTGCGGGCGCGCGTCGGCATAGGTCACCGCGTTGCCGTCGATCCGCGGCGCGACGGGGGCGGCATCCGCCAGCGCGAGCGACACCGAGTGCCCGTCGTCGATCTTCAGGCTCTGGATCGCGTGGTCGTCCGCGCGCGGCGCCAGATCGGACTTGGCCTCGGTCTGCCGCGGCTTGAGCCGGCCGTCGGGCTGCCGGGCCGGCGTAGTGTCGATGTCCGCCCACGAACCGTCGGGTTGGCGCACATGCACGGGAACCGCGTAGGACCGGGTGGTGAACGTACCGTCCGCGTTGCGAAAGACCTTCGTCGTCTCGTCGCGGCGCTGTGGCTCCTCGACGCTGGTCGCCGCGTCGAAGCCCTTGGGTGGCGTGCCGGCGGCCGAACGTTGCGCGCCCTTGGGGTTCTTGGGGTCGACCGGAAACTTGCCGTCCTTGGGGTCGGCGGGTCCCGGAGTCTGCGGCTTCAGGTTGTTGCTGAGCGTGGGCTTCTCGGGCGCCGCCGACTTGCGCCTGTCCTGTGGCGACTCCGATGCAGCCTTCGCGGATCGTTCGCTCCCCGGCATGCGCGTCGCGTCGCTGTCGACCGTGTGGCTTCGGCCGGCGGCGGTTCCGCCGGGTTGGCCGGGGAGGTCGGGCATCGACGCGCTCGGCTTCGCGGGTGTCGCGAGGGCATTCGGCACCGTCGTCCCGAGCAGGGTCATCGCGGCGACGACCGCGACCGCTCCGAAGCGTCGGCGCATACGCGGAATGCGCGTACGGAAAACGGACCCACCACGTGCGGACATGGCTCTCCCCGGTCACGACCCCCCACCCGGGGCAATGTGCAGCGACGCCAGACGGCGCGGTTGGATTCTTTTTCCTTTATCGACTCCACCACAAGATCAAGGCTTGACCGAGGCAAGGGAAACCCATAAAGACTTGGTAAAGTCAGGTCACTTATACGGCAGATCCGGACAGTAGGACTGCCATTCCAAGGTCGAGACTTTGTCTATAAGTCTTCAGTAGTGCAGGTTCGATCGAGAGAGCAAGATGGGACATACATGCTCCCGACACGTGTCAACGGACTAATCCGAGATAGGGCCGCACTCGGGAAATCGGGCGGAATTCGAATCGCTATGTGAATCCCGCAGGGATTGGGGCCGGGAGGCGGTGGGGTGTTGTCAGTGGGGGGTGTTGTGGCGGAGGGTTGCGTAGTCGGCGGCGGTCCAGGCCATGGCGATTGCGGCGTCCAGGAGGGCCTGGTCGGCCTGGGGGGAGATGGCGGCTTCGGCGAAGGCCGCCTCGTGGGGGGCGCTTGTGCCGCCCGTGATGTCGAGGACCGGGTGGATCGTGGGGATGACGTGGGAGACGTTGCCCATGTCGGTGCAGGCGAAGGGTGGGCGCGTGGTGGGTTCCGGGCGGCCCAGCTCCCGGGCGTTGGCGCGCCACAGGGCGATCAGGGTCGGGTCGGTGCGGAAGTCGAGGTAGTCCGGCTCGGGGCGGGTCAGCCGGACCTCGCAGCCGATGGCCAGTGCGCCCGCGCGAAAGCATGCCTCGACCCGGGTGCGCAGTTCGGCCAGGTCGGCGGCGTCGGTGGTGCGCAGTTCGTACTCCGCCGTGGCCCGCTCCGGGACCACGTTGGGCGCGGTGCCCGCCGCCGTGGTGATGCCGTGCACCCTCCAGTCGGCGGGCAACTGCCGCCCCAGCAGCCCGAGGGCGACCTGAGCCACCGTCAGCGCATCGGCGGCGCTGCGGCCCTCGTGCGGATTCAGGCTCGGGTGCGCCGCGGTGCCCAGGAACTCCACGGACAGCGTGCCGAGCGCGAAGGAGCGGAATTCGGCCACTTCGAACGGACACGGGTGCACCATCATCGCCGCGTCCACCCCGTCGAACGCGCCCGCCTCCAGCAACAGCGCCTTGCCGGCGCCGCGTTCCTCGGCCGGTGTGCCGATCACCCGTACGGTCAGGCCCAGTTGCCCGGCGACCGGGGCGAGCGCCAGGGCCGCGCCGACCCCCGCCGCCGCGATCAGGTTGTGTCCGCACGCGTGGCCCAAACCCGGCAGCGCGTCGTATTCGCACGCGATGGCCACCGTCACCGGTCCCGTGCCGACGGTCGCGACGAAGGCCGTCTCCAGGCCGTGCGCGGGCGCGGTGACGGTGTAGCCGTGCGCCCGCAGCAGTTCCACGCACCAAGCGGAGGCCCGGTGTTCGGCGAACGCCGGCTCCGGGTAGGCATGGATGCGTCGACTCAGCGCGAGCAACTCGTCGCGGTTGGTCAGGACTCGATCGCGAATCGCGGCCCGGTCGGCGTCCGAGGCCGGTAGGTTCGCCACGTCGGCCACGCTCATGTTCCGCTCCAGTTCATGTTCTTCAGCGAGAGCTGCATCGAGAGCCGCTTCGAGAGCAGCGTCCGGAACCGCACCGAGAACCCCATCGCGAGCCGCACCGACAGCTCCTTCGCGAGCCGCGTCGCGCACGTCACCGAGAGCTCCGTCCCTTCGGGAGCTCCGCCTGATCGAGAGCTCCGCCTGATCGAGTTCCGCCGCTCCCGGGGGCACCCCGTCGAGCATTCGAAAGATAGCTTAGGCTTACCTAACTTGGCGTGCCGGGGATCGGTACGCTCCGCCTGCCCTCGTCGCATTCCGGGAGTCCCCACACCATGCGTCACTACCCGGCCCAGCCCACGGTCACGGACGCCGACCCGAGTCAGGACGGCCCCGAAGTCCCCGAATCCGTGCGGCTGCCCCTCCTCGCCGCCCAGGCCGGCATCCACTACGCGCAGGCCCTGGCCCCGGACGACCCCGAGTACAACACCGCCGACCGGATCGAGATCCGCGGCCCACTGGACGCCGACCTGTTCGCGCGGGCCCTGCGCCAAGTGGGCGCCGAGGCCGAGACGCTGAACCTGCTGGTGTCGATCGGCCCGGACGGAACCCCGGTCCAGGGCGTACGATCCACCGCCGACGGCCGCGAGGACCCCCTGCACCGCATCGACGTGCGCACCGCCGCCGACCCGGAGGCGGCGGCCGAGAAGTGGCTGCGCGCCGACCTGGCCCGGCCGATCGATCCGACCACCGGTCCGTTGGTCACCCACGCGCTGTTCCGGCTCGCCGACGACCGCCACTGGTGGTACCGGCGCGTCCACCACATCGCCGTGGACGCGTACGCACTCACCCTGATCGGCCGGCGCGTGGCCGAGCTGTACACCGGATTCGCCACCCATGCCCCGACCACCCCCAACCCCTTCGGCACCCTGCGCGAACTGGTCGCGGAGGAGGCCGACTACCGAGCGAGCGAAGCGTACGACACCGATCGCGCATTCTGGCTGGAACATCTCGCGGACCGACCCCGATCCGTGACCTTGGCCGAATCCCGACCCACGGCGCCGGTCCCGCCGTCACGGGCGGAACCGAAGCAAGCGGAACCGGGGCAAGCGGAACCGGAACGGGCGGAACCGGAACGGGTGGAACCGCAGCAAGCGGGACCAGAGCCCGCGCACCCCGCGCACCCGGAACCGCCCTCCCCCGCCTCGCCGATCCTGCACCGCACCCTCGAACTCGACGCCGACCGCACCACCCGCCTCACCGAGGCCGCGACCACCGTCCGCGCCACCTGGGCCGAACTCCTGCTCGCCGCCACCGCCGGATACCTGCACCGCGTCACCGGGGCGCGGGAGATCGCCCTGGGGCTGCCCCTGCTCAACCGGCGCAGCGTCACCGCCCTACGCACGCCCGCGATGACGGTCAACATCCTGCCGATGCGCATCGCGGTTCAACCCCGCGACACCGCACCCGAGTTGCTGCGCCGGGTCGTACTCGAACTGCGCGCGGTGCGCCGCCACCAGCGCTTCCGCCAGGAAGACCTGCTGCGCGAGTTGGGCGCCGCCGGACGCGAACAGCCGCTCTACGGGCCGATGGTCAACATCAAGACCTTCGAGGGCGACCTCGTCTTCGGCGACGCGGTCGGCCGGGTGCACAACCTCGCCGCCGGACCGATCGACGACCTGGCCCTGGGCGTGGTGCCGACCCCCGCCGGCGGCCTGCGCCTCGACCTGGACGCGCACCGCGACCGCTACGACCCGACCTCGCTGGCCGAGCACGAACGCGGCCTGCTGCGCTACCTCGACGGCCTGGTCACGCTGCTCCACGAGGCGCCGGCGCTGCCGATCGGCCGGATCGATCTGCTCACCCCCGCCGAGGTGCACGCGGCGACCGAGGGCCGCGCCGAACCGCCGGTCGACGCCACGCTCCCCGAGCTGTACTCCCGCCGGGCCGCGCGCACACCCGACACGATCGCGGTCCGCGCCGGCGCCGACGCGCGTACGTTCGCCGAACTCGAGTCGGCCGCCAACCGGCTCGCGCACGAGTTGATCGCGGTCGGTGTCACCGCCGAGGTCCCGGTCGCCGTCGCCCTGCACCGCGGCGCCGACACCGCCGTCGCGCTGCTCGCGGTGCTCAAGGCGGGCGGCGTCTGCCAGTTCCTCGATCTGGGCCACCCCGCCCGGCGGATCACCGACGTGTTGGCGGACACCCGTCCGGCGTGCCTGATCGGCACCACCGAAACCCTCGCGGCCCTGCCCGCGCACCACATCCGCACGCTGGTCCTCGACGACCCGAGCATCCGCGCCCGGCTCGCCGCCCACCCGGACCGGGCCCTGCGACCGCCACGCCCCGAGCAAACCGCGTACGTGATCCACACCTCCGGCTCGACGGGCCGGCCCAAGGGCGTCGCGGTCACCCACGCCTCGCTCGCCAACCTGTACGCCGGGCACGGCACCGACCACATCGCGCCGGCCGTCGAGCGCACCGGTCGGGAGCGGTTGCGGATCGGCCACAGCGCGTCGTTCGCGTTCGACGCGTCGTGGGACCCGGTCCTGTGGATGGTGCACGGCCACGAACTGCACCTGCTCGACGACGCGACCTACCGCGACCCCGGCGCGCTGATCGCCTACGTGCGCGAACACCGCCTCGACTACTTGGACGTCACCCCCACCTACGCCGAAGTCCTGCTGGCCGACGGCCTGTCGGATCCCGATCGGCACCACCCGGCGATCCTGGTGGTGGGCGGCGAAAGTGTGCCCGAGCCGCTGTGGCGCCGCCTTGCGGCCATCCCCGGCAGCCGGCCGCTGAACCTGTACGGGCCGACCGAGACCACCGTCGACGCCTACTTCTGGGGCGCGGACGGCGTCGGCCGCCCCGTGCGCGGCTCGCGCGCCTACGTCCTGGACGGCGCGCTGCGGCCGACCCCGGTCGGCGTCACCGGCGAACTGCACATCGCGGGCGCCTGCCTGGCCCGCGGCTACCTGGGCCGGCCCGACCTGACCGCGGAGCGCTTCGTCGCCGACCCGTTCGGTGCCGCACACGGCGATCCCGGCGCCCGGATGTACCGCACCGGCGACCTAGCCCGCCGCCGCGCCGACGGCACCCTCGAACTGCTCGGGCGCGCCGACGAACAGGTGAAGATCCGCGGCTTCCGGATCGAACCGGGCGAGATCCAGGCGGTGTTGGCCGCGCACCGCGACGTCGCCCAGGCCGTGGTGATCGCCCGCGAGGGCGCGCACGGCAAACGCCTGCTCGGCTACGCGGTGCCCGTCGCCGGCCGCTCCCCCGCGCCCGAGGCGCTGCGCGCGCACCTGGCCGACGCGCTGCCCGAGCACATGGTGCCGGCGGCGATCCAGGTGCTGCCCGCGCTGCCGCGCACCGCCAACGACAAGATCGACCAGCGTGCGCTGCCGGAGCCCGCGCCGACCGTGCCGGGCCTGCGTGAGGGCCCGCGTGGACTGCACGAGGAGATCCTGTGCGATCTGTTCGCGGCGGTCCTGGCGCTGCCCGAACAACCCGACCGCAACGCGGACTTCTTCGAACTGGGCGGCCACTCGCTGCTCGCCGCGCGGTTGGCCGCCCGGGCCCGGGAGAGTTTCCGGTCCCCGATCGGCCTCGCCGACGTCTTCCGCCGGCCGACCCCGGCGGGCCTGGCCGAACTGGCCCGCGCCGGCGCCCGTCCCGAGCCGCGTCCCGCGCTCGCCCCCGTCCCGCGCGACACCGACCGGCTGCCGCTGTCCCCGGCGCAGCAGCGGTTGTGGTTCATGTACCGGCTCGAAGGGCCCAGCCCCACCTACAACATCCCGCTGGTGCTGACCCTGACCGGACCGCTGGACCGCGCCGCGCTCGACCTCGCGCTGGCCGACCTGGTCGAGCGGCACGAGACGCTGCGCACCGTACACCCGGCCGTCGAGGACACGCCGTACCAGCACATCCTGAGCCCTGATCAGGCCCGCCCCACCCTGCACATCGCGGCCTCCGCCGCCGAACTCGCCTCCGCCGTGCGCCACCCCTTCGACCTCGCCGTCGAAACACCGTTGCGCGCCACACTGTTCACCGCCGACCGCACCACCCACACCCTGGTTCTGCTGCTGCACCACATAGCCGGCGACGGCGCCTCCACCACCCCGCTCGCCCGCGACCTGGCCGCCGCGTACACCGCGCGCGTGGCCGGTCGCGCGCCTGATCTCGCGCCGCTGCCGGTGTGCTTTTCGGACCACGTCGCGTGGCAGGCCCGGCTGCTCGGTGACCCCGGCGACCCGACCCCCCTCGCTCGGCGGCAACTCGACTTCTGGCGCGCGACGTTGGCCGGGCTACCCGACGAACTGGCGCTGCCCACCGACCGACCCCGCCCCCGGGTCGCCTCGACGGCGGGCGACACCGTGCCGTTCCGGCTCGACGCCACCACGCACACCGGCCTGGTCGAATTGGCCCGGGCGAGCGGGACCAGTGTGTTCATGGCCGTCCAGGCCGCGTTCGCCGCGCTGCTCACCCGGCACGGCTGCGGTACCGACATCCCGCTCGGCGCCCCGGTGGCGGGCCGCGACGACGACGCCACCGCGGACCTGGTCGGGTTCTTCGTCAACACCCTGGTGCTGCGCACCGACACCTCCGGCTCCCCCGACTTCCGCACCCTGCTCGACCGGGTCCGCACCACCACGCTGGCCGCCTACGACCACGCCGACCTGCCCTTCGACCGGGTCGTCGACGAACTCAATCCGGCCCGATCGTTGGCTCGGCACCCGCTGTTCCAGGTGATGATCGCGTGGCAGTCCCGACCCGACGCCGAGTTCGCGCTCGGCCCGCTGCGCGCGCGTATGGTGGCCACGCCCACCGGCACCGCGAAGTTCGACCTGACCTTGAACGTGGGCGAGCAACCCGGCCTGGGCCTGGGCGGTTTCCTGGAGTTCCGCACCGATCTGTTCGACCGGAGCACCGCGCTGGGCCTGTCCCGCCGACTCGCCGCGCTGCTGGGCGCCGCCGTCGCCGCACCCGACACCCCGATCGACCGACTGCCGCTGCTCGACGACGCCGAACGGCACCGCGCGCTGGTCGAATGGAACGTCGGCCCCACCGCGACCGCCACCTCCTCCACCACCCTGGTCGCCCGCTACGAGCGCGTCGCCGCGGAGCACTTCACGCGGACCGCGGTCGACTGCGAGGGCCTGTCGCTGAGTTACGCCGAACTCTCCTCCCGGGCCAACCGCCTCGCCCGGCTCCTGGTGGCGCGCGACATCGGCCCCGGCGACATCGTCGCGCTCGCCCTGCCCCGCTCGCTCGACCTGGTCGTCGCGCTGCTCGCGGTGGCCAAGGCGGGCGCCGCCTACCTACCGCTGGACCCCGACTACCCGGCCGACCGGCTGGCCTACATGCTCGACGACGCCCACCCCGCCGCGCTGCTCACCGACACCGCGACCGCACCCCGCCTGCCCGCGCACGAGTTGCCCCGAATCCACGTGGACGGCCACGAGGCCGACGCCCACCCGGGCTTCGACCTGACCCAGGCCCAGCGCAAACGCCCGCTGCGCCCGTCGGACCCGGCCTACGTCATCTACACCTCCGGATCCACCGGCCGACCCAAGGGTGTACCGGTCACCCACCACAACGTGGCCCGCCTGTTCACCGCGACCGACCACTGGTTCGGCTTCGGCGCGGACGACGTGTGGACCCTGTTCCACTCCTACGCGTTCGACTTCTCCGTCTGGGAGTTGTGGGGCGCGCTGCTGTTCGGCGGCCGATTGGTGGTGGTGCCGCACACGATCAGCCGGGACCCGGCCGCCTTCCTGGACCTGCTCGCCCGCGAGCGGGTCACCGTGCTCAACCAGACGCCGTCCGCGTTCCATCAGGCGGTGGCCGCCGACCGGGAGCGGCCCGGCCGCGAACTGGCGCTGCGCTACGTGGTATTCGGCGGCGAGGCACTGGAACCGGCCCGGCTCGCCGACTGGTACGAACGGCACGCCGACAACGCGCCGCGCCTGGTGAACATGTACGGGATCACCGAGACCACCGTGCACGTGTCCTACCATCCGCTGGACCGCGCCTCGGCCGCCGCCGGCACGGCGAGCACGATCGGGGTGAACATCCCCGACCTGCGCGTCTACGTCCTGGACCGGTACCTCCAGCCCGTGCCGCCCGGGGTGACCGGCGAGATGTACGTCGCGGGCGAGGGCCTGGCCCGGGGCTATCTGGGTCGGCACGCGCTCACCGCCGAGCGCTTCGTCGCCGACCCGCACGCGGCCCGGTTCGGCGAGCGCGGCACCCGGATGTACCGCTCCGGCGACCTGGCCCGACGCCGCGCCGACGGCACGCTCGACTACCTCGGGCGCGCCGACCAGCAGGTGAAGATTCGCGGCTTCCGGGTCGAACTCGGCGAGATCGAGGCGGTGTTGGCCGCGCACCCGACCGTCGCCGACGCGGCGGTGATCCTGCGCGAGGACACGCCGGGGGACAAACGCCTGGTCGGCTACGTGGTCGCCGAACCCACCGCTGAACCCACCCCTGAACCCAGCCCCGAACCGGCGCTCGAACCCGACGCCGAACCCACCGCCAAGCCGGCCGCCGACGGACCCGCGCTGCGCGAGCACGCCGCCGCGACGCTGCCCGTGCACATGGTCCCGTCGGCCGTGGTCGTACTCGACCGCCTGCCGCTGACCGCGAACGGCAAACTCGACCGCAAGGCGCTGCCCCGCCCGGAGTACACCCCGACCACCATCGGACGGGCGCCGCGAGGGCCGCGTGAGGAACTGCTCTGCACGCTGCTCGCCGAGGTCCTGGGCGTGCCCCGCGTCGGCATCGACGACAACTTCTTCGACCTGGGCGGCCATTCGCTGCTCGCTGTGCGCCTGGCCGGTCGGATCAAGGCTGTTCTCGGCGTCGACATCGGCATCGGCACCGTCTTCCAGGCACCCACCGCCGCGGGCCTGGACGCCGCCCTGGAGGCCACCGACCGCACCGACGCGCTGGACGTACTGCTGCCGCTGCGCCCGGCCGCTCCCGGCGATCGAACGCCGCTGTTCTGCGTACACCCGGCGGGCGGACTGTCGTGGTGCTACGCGGGCCTGATCCGGCATCTGCCGGCCGACGTGCCGATCCACGGCCTCCAGGCGCAGGGCGTCGGTGCGGCGACCGCCGACGCGCCGTTGCCTGCCACGCTGGAGGAGTTGGCCGCGCACTACGTGGACCGCCTGCGCGAGGTGGACCTGCGCGGCCCGTACCGACTCCTCGGCTGGTCCACCGGCGGGATCATCGCACACGCGATGGCCACCCGGCTCCAGGAGCTGGGCCTGCCGGTCGAGCTGCTCGCGATCCTGGACGCCTATCCGGCCGAGGGTTTTCGCGAACTGCCCGTCCCGGACCGGGCGGAGGCGCTGGAGGCGCTGCTCACGATGGGCGGCTACGGACCGGAGAGCCTGGCCGGCGCACCGCTCGAACTCGGCCCGGTGATCGAGGTGTTGCGCCGCGAGGGCAGCCCGCTGGCCGGTCTGGAACCGGCCACGATCGAGGCGCTGGGCGACATCTACCTGAACACCAATCACCTCGTCCGCGCCTACGACCACCGGGTCTTTTGGGGCGACGTGCTCTTCTTCCGGGCCACCGTCGACACCATCGACGACACGTTGACCCCCGACACCTGGACCCCGTACGTGAGCGGTCGGATCGACAACACCGACGTGGCCTGCTCGCACAAGGACATGACCCTGCCCGGCCCGATCGCGCACATCGCCCGCGTGGTCGCCGACCGCCTGACCGCATTGGAGAGCAAGACCGATGAGCAGCCGTGATCGCGAGACCCCGACGAACCCGTTCGACGACGAGGACGGCGAGTTCCTGGTGCTGGTGAACGACGTCGGTCAGCACTCCCTGTGGCCGGACTTCGCCGCCGTGCCGGACGGTTGGGCGATCGCGCACGGGCCGTGCCCGCGCCCGGCCGCGCTGGAGTGGATCACCGCGCACTGGACCGACCTCGGCCCGGTCGCGCGGTGAACCCGGAACACACCGAACAGGGCGCGACCCGGACCGCCACGTCGCAGGGTTCCGCCTGGATCGTGGTGCTCGTCTACACCGCCGCGATGTGCATGAACGGCCTGGACTCGACCATCGTCAACCCGGCGCTGCTCACCATCGCGGAGGACTTCGATCGCCCGGCGGTGGCGGCCAATACGGTCGAGATCGCCTTCCTGGTCGCGCTGGTGGCCGCGCTGCCGGTGGCCGGGCGGCTGAGCGATCGTCACGGCACCAAGCGGGTCTTCCTCGGCTCGCTCGCGGTGTTCACCGCCGCCTCGGCCGCGTGCGGGTTGTCGCAGAACCTGGTCTCGCTGGTCCTGGCCCGGGTGGTCCAGGGCCTGGCGGGCGGGCTGCTCACGCCGGTCGGGATGACCATCCTGTTCACGGCGTTCGCGCCGCACGAGCGCATGCGGCTGGCCAAGTGGCTGATCGTGCCGACCGCGCTGATGCCGGCCCTCGGCCCGCCGCTGGGCGGGTTCCTCACCGAACACCTGTCCTGGCACTGGCTGTTCCTGGTCAATGTGCCGATCGGCACGGCCGCGGTGCTGCTCGGCCTGTACGGGCTGCGCGAGCATCGGGCGGGTGTGGTCGCCCCGTTCGACCGCACCGGGTTCTGGCTCACCACGCCCACCCTCGGCCTGCTCACCTACGCGCTCGGCTTCGGTCCGTCGCAGGGCTGGACCACGCCCGCCATCGCCGTCTCCGGCCTGCTCGGCCTGATCCTGCTGGTGGTCGCGATCGCCCACCAACTGCGCGCCACCGAGCCGCTGTTGCGCCTTCGCCTGGTGTCCGACCGGGCGTTCGGCGCGGCCACCGCACTCGCGCTGGTGACCTCGGCGGGGCTGATGGGCGTGCTGTTCGTCTTCCCGCTGCTCTATCAGGCGGCGCTGGGCGCCTCGGCACTGGACGCCGGGCTCGGGGTGTTCCCGGAGGCGGTCGGGCTGATGTTCGCCTCGCAGGTGGTGGATCGCCTGCTGCCCCGATTGGGCCCACGCCGGCTGACCACTCCCGCGCTGGTCCTGGCCGCCCTGGTGTTCGGCGCGCTCGCGCTGCCGGGGGTGGCCGATCACGCCTGGGCGGTACGGGTGTTGATGTTCTGCGTCGGGCTGGTGCTGGGCACGGCGGTGCTGACCGTACAGATCGCCGGGTTCGGCGGGATCGAACCGCCGGACATGGGCCATGCGATGGCCCTGTTCACCATCGTGCGCACGCTCGGCGGCTCGCTGGGCATCGCGGCCGGCGCGGCGGTGATCGAGGCCGGCGGCGTCGACGGACACGACGCGAGTGCGCCGGGGCCGTATCGGGCCGCGATCTGGGTCACGGCGGGACTGGTCGCCCTCGGCGCGCTGTTCGCCCTGCGGTTGCCGCGCGAGGCGCCGGAACCGCCGCCGTTCGACGACGACGAGCCGAACGACGCGGAGCCGGGCGAAGACCCGCTCGAGGGTGGGGGGAAAGCCGGGGGCGAAGCCGCAGCCCGGGGCGAGCCGGCCGCACCCACCGGCGCGTCAGCCTCCGGCTGACAGCAGTCCGACGAGTCCGACGGCGAGCCCGCCGCGCCAGCAGGCGTAGTCGTGGCCGCCGTCGAACTCGACGTAGGTGAGCAGATATCCGCGCTCGCGCAGCACGTCGCGCAGTCGCCGGTTCTCGGCCACGAGCATCCATTCGAGCAGGCCCACCTCGACGTGGAACCGGATCGGCCGCCGCTCGGTCGCGGCGAACCGCCGGGTCAACCACTCCGGCCCGTCGTTGGTCTCGTCCGGGTCGGGCCACCAGAACGACCCGGACTGGGACAGTGCGTTGCCGAAGCGGTCCGGCCGATGGAACGCCCCGAACGCGGCGGTCAGCCCGCCCGCGCTCTGCCCGGCCAGTACGGTGTGCGCCGGATCCGCGCTCACGCCGTACCGTTCGCCCGCCCACGGCAACAACACGTCGGCGAGCCAGTCCACGAACGGTTCGCTACAGGTGAGATCGGCCATCCGCCGCTCCCGGCCCATCGTGTCCACGAGCAGCGCGACGGTCGGCGGGATGCGGCCGTCGGCGTGCAGGTTGTCGAGGGTGTCGCCGATCGCGAGCACCGACCCCCACACCTCCCCGTCCAGCAACACCACGACCCGGCAGGGCTGTTGCCCCATCGCGGGCGGCAGCAGCACACTCACCCGCCGGCCGTCGACCGTGGTGTCCTCGCGCGGCCCGCGCGGGATCCCCGGCCGACGCCGCGCCCACGGCTGCGCGGGGGCGTCCGGCAGCGCCAGGATCGAGGACGGGTTGCGGCCGTCCCGGGCGGCCAGGGTGGGTGCGTGGTTGTACGGATCGGGCACCGCGGCGTCCAACACGCCCAGCCAGGCCGCCCGATCCGTACGCAGCGTCTCGGCCCGCGAGCCGGTTCCGACGAAGAACTGGTACGACGCGCGCAACCCGGCCGGCAGCCGGTGGGTGATCGCCCGTACGTCCGTCCCCGGCACCCGACGCAGCAGATGCGGCGTCAGATCGCCCGCGTGCCGGTCCCGATCGGTGAAGGTGTGCAGCAGCGCCAGCACGTCGCCGGTGGGCCCGGCCGGGTCGTCCCGCCACACGAACGTGACCAACCGCTGCCCGGGATCGTCCGGATCCGGCTCGACCAGCGGGGCGCCGACCGCCTCGACCCGGGCCCAGAACTCGGCGCAGGCGTCGGCGCGTCCGGCGTCGACCGCCCGGCTCAGCGCGTGCAGGATCGGAGTGTCCATGGTGCCGGTCGCCTTCCGCAGGTCGAGAACAGTCGAATCACCAACAGTCGGCCCCAAGCCGGTCGGGCCGGGCTCCTCAAGCCCGGGGCTCCGGGCCCGGAATCACCGAGCCCGGTTCACCCGGCCCGTGCTCAGGAAGTCGCCGTCAGCGCCTTCGCGATGTCGCCGAGCACCACGTCGGCCGCCAGCGGCCCGCCGCGCGTGGACCACACCGAACCGTCCACCGTGACCACGTGGTTCTTCTGCACGGCGTTCAACTCCTTGTAGGCCGGCTTGCTCTGTACCTCCTTGAGCGCACTCGCGCCGTCCGCCGTGAGCGTGCCGAGGAAGAGCCAGTCGCCGTCGATCTCGGAGATCTTCTCCAGGCTCAGCGCGGGCGTGTGCGCGTTGCCGTCCTTGTCCTGCGCCTTCGGCCGGGTCAGGCCCATGTCCAGCGCAACGCCACTGGCGAACTGGCGCTTCTCCATCCAGCTCGGGCCGTTCGGGTTCCAGCGCACGATGCTCACCGCGGCGCCCTTGTTCGCGGTCAGGTCCTCGCCGGTCTTCTTGGCCTTGGCCTCGTAGTCGGTGATCACCTTGTTCGCCTGCTCCAGCTTGTTGACCGCGTTGCCGACGCCGCGGAAGGACAACTTCCAGTCGTCGGTGGGCGCCATGGTCACCAGCGTCGCCGGGGTGATCTTGCGCAACTGGCCGAGCATCTGCGTGTCCTGCATGTCGCCGGCCAAAATCAGGTCGGGCTTGGCCGCGATCACCTTGTCCATCACCGGCTGGAGCAGGTTGCCGATCACCTCTATGCCCTTGACCTTGTCGGCCAGGTAGGCGGGCGGCTTGTCCAGGCCCTGGCCGTTGGTGATGCCGACCGGCTTGACGCCGAGCGCGAGCACCGCGTCCAGGTCCTCCTGGGTGAGCACCACGACGCGCTTGGGGTTGGCCGGCACCTGGACGGTGGTACCGGTGGCGTCCTTGACCGTCCGGGTGCCGCCGGCCGCGTCGCCGCCCCCGCTGCCGCCCTGGCTCGCGGCGGACTTCGAATCGGACTTGGAGTCGGAGTCGGATCCGCATCCGGTGAGCAGCAGACCGGCCGCCCCCGCCACGGCGAGCAACCGAACCGCGCGCCGCCGGGCGGTCGCGAGCGGGCGAAGAGAAGTGGTCATGTGGGGCTCCGGGCGCGAGAAAGTACGGGGGGTGAAAACGGCAGCCCCCCAGGACGTCACTTAGGTTAGCCTTACCTTGCGCATTCGGCGCAAGGTGGTCCGGGCCGGCGAACACATCCGCCCGCGCGGGTCGACGCGCCACCGGAATGCGGAATCGCCCCATGCCCACGCTCGGATGCGGGCATGGGGCGCCCGATCGGGTGACCTCGGCGCGGTTTCGCCCGCCCGAACCGGGCGTGATCCGTACGGTCTTCCGCATGAAGCGGACCACGCGGACCACGCGGAGCACCATGACGCGGTCGACGGGGGCGATGGCCGCGGCGGTCGTCCTCGTGCTCACCTCGCTCACCACCCCGGCCGGCGCCGACCCGGCCGGCGCCGGTTGCCTGACCGACCGGCTCGACCGACTGCGCGCGCTGCACGGCCGCCTCGACGCGCTGGCGCTCGACGGCCGGGCGGGCGCCGGCCAGTACTGGTACGTCGACCACCGCCGCTGCACGCTGACCGTGGCCATCCTGCGCGGCGCCGCCGACCCGCTCACCGCCGCTTTCCTGGCCGCCGCCCGCCTGGTCCCCGCACTGGTCGAGATCACCGAGGTGGACACCCCGATGCGCCCGCGCGTGGCCCGGGCACCGGCGGGCGAGGCGACGCCGCGGCAGGCGGCCGGCTTCCACGGCGGCAGCACCCTGTACAGCGGCCTCACCGGCACGGTCTACATCTGCACCGCAGGCTTCAACGGCTACCGCCCGAACACCACCACGACGGCGGGCCATTGCGCCCACGACGCGTCCACCTGGTACGACGGCAGCGGCACCCTCATCGGCACCGTCGACGACTCCCGCTTCCCGGGCGCCGACTGGGCGGTCGTCCCCGGCGCGGACGGCGTCTCCCTGGCCCCCGACATCCTCGACGACGACGCCACCGCCACGATCACCGCCTTCGGCCGCCCCCGCCTCGACGACCGGGTCTGCGGCACCGGCGCGTCCAGCGGCACCCGCTGCGGCACCATCGACGCCCTCGACGTCACCGTCAACTATCCCGAGGGCCCGGTCACCGGCCTGGCCCGCAGCACCCAGTCCGGCGCCGCCGGCGACTCCGGCGGCCCGGTCCACACCGGCTCCACGGGAGTCGCCCTGATCAGCGGCGGGCCGACCGAGGGGGCGCCGACCTTCGTACAACCGCTGGACTTCTGAAGCCGAGCACCACGGCCCGACTCAGGCGTCGAGCAACCTCAGTTGGGCCGTCAGCGTGTCGACTCCCCGGTAGGTGAGGCCGACCAGCGCCACGTGCTTCCAGCGCAGCACACCCTGGGCGTCCACGATGAACACCGCCCGGCGCAGCGCCTTGCCGCCCATGCCGATGCCGTAGGACTCGACCGCCCGATGCTCGGTGTCGGCGAGCAGCGGCATCCGCAGGCCGTGTTTGCGGGCGAAGCGCTCGTGGCTGTCGAGTCCCTGCGGGCTGATCCCCCAGACCACCGCGTCGAGGTCGGTGAACTGTTCGAAACCCGAGGAGTACGAGCACAGTTGCTTCGTACACACCGCGGTGTCGTCGCCGGGGTAGAAGGCGAGCACCACCGGACGACCGCGCTGCGCCGACAGGGTGAGCGGTTCGCGGATCGCCTCGCCCTCGGTCAGACGCACCGCGTCGAGGGTGAAGTCCGGTGCCGGGGCGCCGATGTCGGGGGTCTTGGACACGTGGGGAGCTTCCTCGCAGGGGTCGGGCGTCCGGGCCGGAAAGCCGCCCTCGGGCGCGGAACGCGAAGCGTTCCGGGTGGTGACGTTACCCGCCCCGGTCAGGGCCGGGCGATCGTCGTACGCCGCACGAGCCGGGCGAGCGCGGGCAGCGGGAACAGCAGCAGGAACAGGTTGGGCAACCACCACTCGATCGCGAAGTCGCCGCGCAGGGTCCAAAACGCCACCGCCTGGAGGCCGGCGACGGCGGTCAGCACCAGCGAGATCGGCAGCAGCGCATGTACCCGGTCCGGTGCGATCCGCCGCCCCGGGCGCAGCGCGGCGAGCCCGGTCACCGCGGCGGCGACGTCGAGTGGCATGAACGAGTAGTTCCAGTCGCTCATCACCGGATCGGCGTAGTCCTTGTACGCGTATTCGGCCGGGAGCAGCGCGAGGAGGGTGACCGTCCAGTAGAGCAGGAAGCCCACGTCGGCAACGGCCATCGAGACGCGGGTGAAGCACATCACGTCGACGGTCCGCACCCGGGAGACGGCACGGCTCGCGCCGCCCGGGAGCAGTTCGCGTACACACGCGCCCACCCCCGCGCTCACTCCGCGCCGCCTCGGGTCCGGATCAACTCGACCAGCAGCGCCCGCAGTCGGGTGTGCGCGTCGTCGTGCGGCACGCCCAGATCCAACAGCCGAGCGGCCCACCAGCCGTCCACGGCCATCCGAACCAGATCGGCCACGGCCGGCTCCAGGCCGTCGTCGGCGAGCCGAAGTTGCCAGTGGGCGTAGCGGGCGCGCAGCGCGGCCAGTACGTCCGGTCCGCCCGCCGCGGCGAGCAGCGCGAGCGGGACCTGGTCGGCGCCGCTGCGATCGCCGGTCGGCGACTCGGCCGGGATGCTCGCCCGCAACCAGGCCAGCGTGAACGCCCCGGGCGGCGCGCCGGGTTCGGGCAGCGCGGCCTCGAACCGATCGGCCAGCCGCTCGACCACCCCGCGCACCAGGTCCTGCTTGCTCGGGAAGTGGTGCAGCAACCCGCCCTTGCTGACCCCGGCCTCCCGGGCGACCGCGTCCAGCCGCACCGACTCCACGCCGTCCCGAACCAATATGCGTTCCACCGCGTCCAACAGCCGATCACGCATCGGCACGCCCCCGTCCCCGTGTGAAAACCCGCTCGAACCCTCCGGACCGTCCGGACGGTCGGGAGCCACCGTAGCAGCCGCCGCCCCGAGCGCGACCACGATCCGCCGCTCGCAACACGGGAGTTGCCTAGGTGCGATGGGCCTGCCGCCGGCTGTCGGGAGTCGATCGATACGGCCGGCACGGCGGGTACGACCGGCCCGAACCCCCGCGGCGTGTAGTCGGTCGCCGTGACCCCCGTCGACGCGGGCGCGGTCTCGGCCGCACCGCTGTCCGAGGACGGAGGCACCGCATCGCCCCGGGACGAGGTGTCCGTCGGGTCCGGGGAAGCCGATTCGGACTCGACCGCCGCCGGACCGCTCGTACCCTCGTCACCCCCGCCACCGCCCCCACCACCGCGACCGTTGGGCAGCAGGCTCACCACCACGATCACCACGAGAATCCCGCCGACCGCCCCGAGGACCGGCCCCCACCCGGCGCCACCGGCGACGTCGGGGCAACGGATCGGCCGAGTCGACGACATCGCCCGAAGCCACCCGATCAGCCGGCAACGCCACGGTGGGCGATCCAACCGGCACAGGAACCGTGCTCCCGTCCCCACCGCCCTCGACGGCGGGCGATCCCATCGGCGCGCGAACCGTGCTCGCCTCCCCGTCTGCCCGCTCCGCCTCCACCGGCCGCGCCGGCTCCGCGAGCGCCGACGGCCCCGCCGACTCCGGCCCCACCTGCCGTGTCCCGCTGTCCGTCACATCCGCGTCGAGGGCCCACCGGACCTCCTCCGCGTCCGCTCGCCGCTCCGGCTCCTTGGCCGGCAGCCCCAGGATCACCCCGGTCAGCGGCCCCGCCCGGCGCGACTCCGGAGGCGGCTCGCCGAGCACGGCGGCGCGCCGGACCACGCCCCTCCCCCCGGCACCCAGCCGCTCGCGCAGCCGATACCGGCCCGCGACCGAGCGCCCCGAACCCCGCATGTCCATGGCAGGCCACCCCCGAAGGACAGTGTGCGCCGGGATCCGATCATCGCGTCGGAAAACGGTCATCCCCGATTCCGCCCCGACGGCGTCGAGCCGTCCGTTCCGGCGTCGTTAGGCCGTCCGTTCGACCGATCCGACTTGTTGTCCGGACCTGCGCGCGAGTCTCTGCCGTACCGCTCGTCGATCCGGCACCATGACCTAATGAGCCGTGTGGAGAAAGGCACGTCGACCGAACCGTTGCTGCCTGCCCCGGCCCCGCCCGCCCTGCCACCGCTCGCCAAGCGACCGATCGTGCTGATCATGGTCGCGGTATTCGCGCTGCAGGCGGCGGTGTCCGCGCGCTACGGATTCCACCGCGACGAGCTGTACTTCGTCGTGGCCGGTCGACATCTCGCCTGGGGCTACGTGGACCAGCCTCCACTGACCCCGCTGCTCGCCCGGGCGTCCGGCGAACTGTTCGGGGACGACCCGCAGGACCTCCGCATATTCGCCGCCCTCGCGTGCGCCGGGACGGTGCTCCTGGTCGCCCTGATCGCCCGGGAGTTCGGCAGCGGACGGGCGGGCCAACTGCTCGCGGCGGCCTGCGCGGCCACCTCCGGGATCGTGCTCGGCATCGGTCACCTGTGGTCCACCGCGACCCTGGACATCGTCGCCTGGCTGCTGATCGCGTGGTTCGTTCTGCGGCTGCTGCGCACCGGCGACGGGCGCTGGTGGCTCGCGGTGGGTGCCGCCGTCGGCTTCGCGATGCTGAACAAGTACCTGGTCGGCTATCTCGTGGTGGCCCTGCTCGTGGGCCTGTTCGCGGTCGGCCCCCGCGAGGTGTTGCGCAGCCGGTGGCTGGTCGGCGGCGTGGCGATCGCGATCGGATTGAGCGCGCCGGGCCTGTGGTGGCAGGCCACCCACGACTGGCCGCAGTTCACCGTGGCCGGCGGGATCAGCACGGACGACGGCATCAAGAACCGGATCATGTTCGTCCCGCTGCAAATCGCCTACCTGTCACCCCTGTTCGTGCCGATCTGGGTGGCCGGCGCGCGCCGGCTGCTGCGCGCGCCGCAGATCGACTGGGCGCGCTCGATAGTGCCGGGCTACGCGGTTTTGTGTGTGCTGGTGATCGCCTCCGGCGGCAAGTCGTACTACGCGCTGCCACTGCTCCTGGTGCTGGTCGCGGCGGGGTGCGAGCCGACCGTGCAGTGGGCCGCGAGCCGGCCCGGGCGACGGGTGCCGGTGGGTTCGATGCTCCTGGTCGCCACCGTCACCAGCGCGGTCATCTCGCTGCCGCTGCTGCCGGCCGGACGGGTGAACGCGGTGATCGGGATCAACCCCGAGCAGGGCGAGCAGATCGGCTGGCCGGAGTTGGCCGACGCGGCGGCGGTGGCCTGGGGGCGGATCCCGCCGGACCAGCGCGGCCGGGCGGTGTTGTTCGCGGGCAACTACGGCGAGGCCGGCGCGCTGGACCGATACGGGCCGGCCCGGGGCTTGCCGAAGCCGTACTCGGGCCACATGTCCTTCGCCGACTGGGGCCCGCCGCCGGACCGCGCCGACGGGCCCGTCGTGGTCGTCCGCGAGGGGGAAGTCACCGCGCGATACCGCGACTTCGTCGACTGCCGGCTGGTCACCCGGGTGGACAACGGCAAGGGGGTCGACAACGAGGAGCAGCACGCGGTGGTCGAGCTGTGCGCCGGCACCACGAAGCCCTGGTCCCGCATCTGGCCGGACCTGCGGCACTTCTACTGAGCACCGAGCCGCGAGCAGCGAGCAGCGAGCCCGCACGGCACCGAATCGCACCACAGCGCGTCCCACCGCACCACCTCGCACCACATCGCACCCGACCGAGTCGTACCGAGTCGTACCGAGTCCCGAGGAGTGTCATGGCGCAGGCGAGTCCGCCCGGGTACCGCACCGGTGGCGAGGGGCGACCGGGGTCGCTGACGGGATCGGCGTACCGGGAGATCCGACGCCGGGTGTTGTACCTGGAGCTGGCCCCGGGCTCGCGGTTCACCGAGAAGGCGGTGGCCGAGGAGCTGGGCATGAGCAAGACACCCGTGCACGAGGCGCTGGCGCTGCTGGCCGAGGACGGGTTCGTCGACGTGATCCCGCGCAGCGGCTACCGGGTCACCCGGGTCACGCTGCGCTCCGCGCGCGAGTTGTTCGACCTGCATCGGGTGCTCGCCCGGGACGCCTCGGCGGCGGTGGCCCGGCGCGCGGCGGAGGTCGGCTCGGCGCCGGCGCGCGAGGGCGCCTGGGTGCGTACGCCGACCCCGGTGGCCGGGCCGGATGCCTGGCTGGAGCGGTACACCCGGCTGCACCTGGTGATCGCCGACCTGGCGGGCAACCGGCATCTGCGGCGCGCGCTGGCCGGCACGCTGTACGCCCACCACCGGCTGCTGCGGTTGTGCGTCACCGCCGACGGGCCGCACCTGCGGGTGATCGCGGGGGACGACGGTCCGCTCCTGGACGCGCTTGCGGACGGCGACGCGGAGGCGGCCGGGCGGGCCGCGCACACCCGGCTGACCGGCTGTCGGGAGCGGGTGCTCGACACGTTGCTGGCCAATGACGCGCTGCTCGACGTGAACATCACCGGGCCGTCGCCTCGGCGGTGATCACCCGGCCCGGCCGCACGGCGACGGCGTTGGCACCGTCGCCGTCGCCGTCGCCGTCGCCGTCGCGGAGCAGCGTGCCCAGGTTCAGGTCGAGCACCGCGTCGGGCGGCAGGCCCCCGGGCCCACCGTCCGCGGGCCGGTTCAGGTACGCGGCCACCACCGGCACCAGCGTCGCGAACAGCGCCGCGCCCAGGGCCCGGATCCCGTCCTCGACCACGGCCGCCGCGCCGTCCGGGTCGCCCGCGGCCAGTGCGACCGGCAGCGCGGAGCGGTCGGGCACGGGCCAGTGCGGGTCGCCGAGCGCGGTGGCCAGGTACAGGTGCCGCAGTTGGTGGCGCAGTACGTACCCCTCGACCCCGGCCGCCCGCGCGTTGCCGGCCCGTTCGGCCAGCGCGGCGGCGTAGGCAAGGCCCTGGACCGGCGTCGGCACCGCGTCCGTCCGCTCCCCGCTGGTCGCCTGCCACCACGCGAGCGCCGCCGCGTCCAGGCCGGCCGTGCCCTCGCCCCGCGCGGCCACCAGGCGGGCCGGCAACGTCTCGACCGTCACCCGCAGTTCGAGCAGTTCCCGGACGTCGCGCAGGGTGACCGGCATGACCAGATAGCCCGAGTGCGGCGCGACCGCCACCAGGCTCTCGTGGGTGAGCAGGTTCAGCGCCTCGCGCACCGGCGTCTTGCCCAGGTCCAGGGCGGCGGCCAGGTCGCCCTCGCTGAAGACCGTCCCGGGCGGCATCTCCAGGCGCAGGATGCGCCGCCGGATCACCTCGCGGGCAACGGCGGTCCGGCTCTTCGGGCGCGCCGGCGAGCTCGATGTCATGCCCGGATTCTCTCCGGATCCCGGCCCCGGTCGGCTCCGCACACACGAATCGGCGAAGACCGGCAAAGCCCGATCGCTGCCCGGATCGGCGCGGCCGGGCGCCGCCGGCTCGCGATCCCGAGGCGGCCGGCACCTTCCCGGACCGGTGCGCCTAATATCTCAGGCAGCAGGATCGGCGACATGGACGCGGGGGCGCGTCGCCCCCGGACATGGCCCGTCGTGGTGCCCGGCAGGTGGGGCCTTCGCCCTCCCCGGGGGCGGCTCCTGCGATGATCCTCGCGACGAGGAAGGTGGTTTCGGATGCTCGCCGGCGTGACCTGTGCGGCCCGTACGCCGCTCGGCGTCCGGCCGGGGGTACCTCCGCCCGCCGATCCCCCTCGTCCACGGCGCGACCGGGCCTACCATCGAAACCGTGTCGAAGGCTCCACCGACCGCATCCGCGAGCCGCAGCCGCACGCCACCCCCTCGGGACGAACGACCTTGGACATCGACATATGACCGCGTCGCAGCACACCCGATCCGCATCCCCCGTCACGCTCTTGCGCGAATGGCGCGAGCGCGCCGACGGGGCCGCCCTGCACGAGGCGCTGTTCCTCGGCCTCGGCGTCGACCTGCCCTTTTTGGAGCGGGTCGCCGTACCCCTCGCCCGGGACCTGTCCGCCCGCGTCGCCATCCTCGGCGACGCCGCCCAGGAGGCGTACGACCCGAGCCGGGTGCGCGGCGCCGGTCGGGACTACCTCTACGCACCCACCGTGTGTCCCGGCTCGCTGCGCGCCAAGCTGGTCGTACTGATCGGCGAGCACGCCTGCCGGATCGCGATCGGCGGCGGCATCCCCGCACTGCCCGGCTGGGCCGGCGACGACGGCCTGTGGACGGTGGTCGAGACCGAGGACGACGCCTCCAACGCGCTGCTCGCCGACGTCGCGGACTGGCTGGACAAGCTGCCGGACCTGGACGCGGTGGCGATGGCGCCGTGGGCCGCCGAGCACCTGCGGGAGATCGCCGGACTGCTGACCGAGCGGCACATCCTGGCGGACGAGACCCCGGGTCCCGAGGCCCGGCTCCTGGACAACCTCGACCGCCCGCTGCTCGACCGGCTCCCGAACGGTCCGGTGGACGAGCTGCACCTGTACGCCCCCGCCGTGGACCCGGCCGGTGAGACGCTGCGCGAGCTGATCGCGCGACTGGCTCCCGCGCGGGTGGTGCTGGGCGTACACGAGAACTGGTCGGGCTACTCCGGCGCGGTGCTGCGCTCGGCTCTCGCGGGGCGGCCCGCCGAGGTGCGGGTGCTGCCCGAACAGCGGCTGACGCACGGCCGGTTCGCGCAGTGGCGGATCGGCGAGCAGTGGTCCGCGCTGACCGGCAACGCGGACCTGAGCCGGGCCGGCCTCGGCACCACCGCGGCGGCCGGCGGCGGTCTCGACCTCGCGGTACACACCGTCGGCGACCCGGTCCTGCCGCTCGGCGAGGGCCGCACCGTCGCGCCCGCCGACCTGGACGCGCTGCGCGGCGTGGCGGCCACGCCCGAACTGGTCCTGCTCGGCGCCCGGGCGGACGGCGCGGGGCTGCACGTGGTACTCGCCGGGCCGGCCCGCGAGCCGGTCACGATCGCCACGTCCGTCGACGGATCGGCGGGCTCCTGGCGGGAGTTGGGCGTCGTCCCGGCCGGCGCGACGAGCGCGACCTTCCCGCCGGCGGCCGGTCAGGGCCCGGCGGTGCGGGGCAGTCTTCCGGGTGCCGACGGCGGCGTGACACACTCCGGCGTGGTCTTCGCGTACAGCCCGGCCACGGCCGCACGGCCGAGCGAGCAGCGGGTGACACCGCGAGCCGAGCCGACGCCAACGCCGGCCGCGCCGGCCCCGGCTCCCGTTCCCGCCGCGCCCAGGGCCCCCGAGCCGCCCCGGGCGCCGGCGACACCCGTGAGCCCGCCGCCGCGTCCGGTCGAGGTCGCCGCGCCCGCTCCGACGCCCCCTCCGCCGCTCTACGTCGCCTCCGGGACCGAGTTCGAGTCGGCCGGCACCACCACCTTCGCCCCCGCGCCGGAGGACAGCCCGTACGCCGAGGCCATCGAGGAATTCGCCGCGCACGGCTGGGTGGCCGGCATCGAGGACGGGATCTGGCGGATCACCGGCTCGTTCGGCAACCCGGTCCCGATCGCGGCGGTGGCCGCGACCCGGCTCGCGCAGTACGGCGAGCCGGTGCTGATCCAGGCCGGCAACGAGCGCCGCTGGGCGTTCATGGCCTGGGAGGCGCCCGACCTGACGCTGCTGAACTGGCCCGCCCGGAACTGGCGCAGCTACCAGATACGCCCGCCGGCCGACCCCGAGTCGCGCTTCCGTGGCGGCGACCTGGCTAGCGTCCCGGGCCGGGTCGGCCCGCTCAACCGGCAGATCGGCGACCCGCCGCCGGCGCTGCTCCGGGTGCTGGACGAGGTGGGCATCGGCTTCGCCGAACTGGTCAAGACCCTGCAGGAGATCGGCGGCTGACCCCGGCGCGACCCGGACCGCGGCCCGGGTCGCGCGGCCGGCGCACGGGTACGGGTACCGAGCGAGCGATCGTTAGAATGCCCGGCAACCAAGACGATGCGTCCCGGAACGGCCGGAGCAAGTCCGCGGAATCAGGAGGCGGACCCATGGCGGAGCCTTTGGCGGCGGATCTGCGCGCCGACGGTCACACCGACTGGCGCGGGTACCGACCGCTGCTGCTGCCGCCGATCCTGGCCGCGTCGCTCGCCGCGTTCGACGAGCACGGCTATCACGGCACGACGGTGCGCGACATCGCCCGCCGGGTGGGCGTGACGGTGCCGGCGCTGTACTACCACTACCGGAACAAGCAGGCCCTGCTGGTCGAGTTGCTGATCGGCTCGATGAATGCCGCCCTGGGCCGCTGCCGGGCCGCGCTCGAAGCGGCCGACGACGCGCCGGCCGCACGATTCGCCGCGCTGGTCGAGTGCATCGTCCTGTACATGGCCAACCGCGCGCCGCTGGCGTTCCTGGACACCGAGATGCGCAGCCTGGAACCGGCCAACCGGGCCCGCTACGTGGCGATGCGCGACGAACTCGAATCCCTGATGCACGCCGCCGTCCGCGACGGCGTGGCCCTGGGCGAGTTCACCACCCCATACCCGATCGACGCCGGCCGAGCAGTCATCACGTGCTGCCAGGCAGTAGCCAACTGGTACCGCCCCACGGGCCCCCTGACCCCCCAACAAATCGCCGACCGCTACGTACAAATCTCCCTGTCCACAGTCGGCTACACAGGCACCTTCAACCCGACAACACCCACCCCCACCAACACTTGAGGCCACCCAAGCAACCAACGCAAAACGCCGGCCGAACCCCCAGCCGAGTAACATCCAGCCCGGCAACCCCCAGCCCGGCCGGCGCTTGAGGCCACCTCACAAAACCAATGCAAAACGCCGGCCGAACCTCCCAGCCCAACAACATCCAGCCCGGCCGGCGTTTGAGGCCAAAAACCTAGGCCGAAGGCCAGGTCCCCTGCGGCCCAGCGCCGAGTGTCACCGAGGGGCCATTCGGATCGCCCCATCCAGCCGGATGACCTCCCCGTTCAGCATCTGGTTCTCCACGATGTGCGCGACCAGCGCCGCATACTCCGCCGGCCGCCCCAACCGACTCGGGTGCGGCACCTGCGCACCCAGCGACTCCCGCGCGGCCTCCGGCAACGACCCGAGCAGCGGCGTCTCGAACAACCCCGGCGCGATCGTCATCACCCGCACCGCCAACCCCGACAGATCCCGCGCGACCGGCAGCGTCATCGCCGCGATCCCGCCCTTGGACGCGCTGTAGGCGGCCTGCCCGATCTGCCCGTCGAACGCGGCGACCGACGCCGTGTTGACCACCACGCCGCGCTCGCCGTCCACCGGCTCGTGGGTGCTCATCCGCTCCGCGGCCAACCGCAGCACGTTGAACGTGCCGATCAGGTTGACGTTGACCACGCGCGCGAACACGTCCAGCGGGAAGGCGCCCTTCTTGCCCACCGTGCGAGCCGCGTTCGCGATGCCCGCGCAGTTGACCGTGATCGCCAGCGTGCCGTCCGCGTCGGCCGCCTCCACCGCGGCCCGTACCTCGTCCTCGCGGGTGACGTCGCCGGGTACGAACAGAGCCCGCTCGCCCAGCCGTTCGGCCACCTCCTTGCCCTGCGAGGAGGGCAGGTCGACGAGCACGACCGACGCGCCCTTCGCGACGAGCAGTTCGGCGGTGGCCAGGCCGAGCCCCGAGGCGCCGCCGGTGATCAGGGCGGTGGTGCCTTCGATGCGCATACGTGTGTCTCCGTAACTCGCTGTTCACTGACAAAAACGCGGCCGACGAACCCGACCGAAAAACCCGACCGACCAACCAACCAAACGACCGAACGACCGAACGACCGAACGACCTCAGAGCCGTTCGATGATCATCGCGTTGGCCATCCCGCCGCCCTCGCACATCGTCTGCAACCCGTACCGCCCGCCCGTGGCCTCCAGCACCCCGAGCAGCGTGCTCAGCAGCCGCCCGCCGGAGGCACCGAGGGGGTGCCCGATCGCGATCGCGCCGCCGCGCCGGTTCACCTTCTCCAGGTCGGCGCCCACCTCCGCCGCCCACGCCAACGGCACCGGCGCGAACGCCTCGTTGACCTCGAACGCGTCGATGTCGTCGATCCCCAGGCCGGCCCGCTCCAGCACCTTGCGGGTGGCCGGGACGACGCCCATCAGCATCAGCAGCGGATCGTCGCCGGTGACCGCGAACGCGTGGAAGCGGGCGCGCGGGGTCAGGCCGAGCGCGTTCGCCCGTTCCTCGCTCATGATCAGCGCGGCGGACGCGCCGTCCGTCAGCGGCGAGGAGTTGCCCGGGGTGATCCGCCAGTCGATCTCCGGGAAGCGCGCGGCCATACCTTCGTCCACGAACGCGGGCTTGAGACCGGCCAGTCCCTCCTCCGAGGTGCTCGGACGTACCGTCTCGTCCACCCGGTGTGCGCCGCCGGCCACGGTGATCGGCACGATCTCGCGGTCGAACGCGCCCTCGGCCGCGGCCTGCGCGGCGAAGCGGTGCGAGCGGGCGGAGAACCGGTCCAGCGTCTCCCGGTCCAGGTTCCACCGGGCCGAGATCAGTTCGGCCGAGTAGCCCTGCGGGATCAGGCCCTCGGGGTAGCGCGCGGCGAGCAGTTCGCCGCCGAACGGGTTGCCGCCGTGCGAAGCCAGGCCCATCGCCACCCGGCTCATCGACTCGACACCGGCCGCGATCACGATGTCGTACGCGCCGGCGATCACGCCCTGCGCGGCGAAGTGCGCGGCCTGCTGGCTGGATCCGCACTGCCGATCCACCGTGGTGGCGGGCACGCCCTCGGGGAATCCGGCGGCGAGCACCGCGTTGCGGGCGATGTTCAGCGACTGGTCGCCGCCCTGGGTGACGCAGCCCGCGATCACGTCCTCGACCAGGGCCGGGTCCAGACCGTTGCGCTCGACCAGGGCCCGCAGCGTGTGCGCGAGCAGGTCGACGGGGTGGGTACCGGACAGGGCGCCGCCGGGCTTGCCCTTGCCGGAGGCGGTGCGTACGGCGTCGACGACGACGGCTGTGGTCATGGCGTTGCGTCTCCTTCACGACGGTGGAACCGGCGCACCGCGACGGCCGGACCCGGTCGTGGCATCCGGTGCGCGGTCCGCGCGATCGTGCCGCGATCCCGCTGTGGGCCGGCCGCTCCCGGATTCCCGCAGGGTCCTGCCGGCAAGGTTACTGAACGTTCGCTAAGACATTCGACCCGCCGGCGCAAATGCTGTCAAGCATCGACCCGGGCGGCGACATCCTCGTGCGCGCGTCGGCGATCCCGTGCACGTCAACCGACAAAACCGGCATCGAGCCCCGTTTCGGGGGTTAGGCTGACCTACGTGACCAGCGCACCAGTACGCGAACCACGTCAACACCGCAGTCGTGTCACCCGCGCCCGACTCCTGGACACCGCCGTCGACGTGCTGGCCGAGCTGGGCTGGCTCGGCGGCACCGTGACCGTGGTCGCCGAGCGCGCGGGCGTCTCACGAGGCGCCGTGCAGCACCACTTCCCCACCCGCGAGGACCTGTTCACCGCCGCGATCGACCACATCGCCGGTGACCTGGTCGCCCGTACCCGCCTGGACGGCGCCCGGATCCCGCCCGGCCCCGCGCACACCGAGGCGGTGGTCGAGGCACTGGCGTCGATGTTCCGGGGCAGGCTGTACCGGGCCGCGCTCAGCCTGTGGACGGCCGCGGTCAACGATCCCGTGCTGCGCGCGCGGGTGATCCCGCTGGATCTGCGACTGACCGCGGCGATATACGACATGGCCGTCGAGCTGCTCGACGCCGACGTCTCCCTGCCCGGGGTGTCCGCCGCCGTGGAGGCCACCCTCGACGTGGCCCGCGGTCTGGGCATCAGCGCCCTGGTCATCGATTACGACGAGCGTCGGCGGGCGGTCGTACGGCAGTGGGCGGCAAGTCTGGACCATGTTCTCGCCGGGAACGGGGCGCCCTGATCCGGAGCGTACGACCTCATTTCACGCTTCGATGACCAATCCTTGGTACGAACCCGGTCGAATCGTGAACGTGGCCGGTCCGGAAGACCGTAACTTCACCGCGTGGACTGGAATCGACGGGCCTGCGCACGGCGCGGCCATGAGACGTACGCTCCCGACGAACCCGCGCTGCGCGACCGGCTGCACGCGACCACGCCGGTCGGCGAGGCGTGGCGTTGCCTGCGCTGCGGCGACTACGTGCTCGGCGAGGTCAAGGGCCGCGGGCCCGCCGGCGACGCGCCGGTGGTGATGCGCGGTCGGGCGCTGCGCGACGTGTTGATCCTGCGCTTCCTGTCCATCGAGCGGGCCGCGCGCGGCGTACTGATCCTGCTCGCGGCCTACGCGGTCTGGCGGTTCAGCAACTCGCAGGACTCGGTACGCCGGTTGTTCGAGGACGACCTGACCGCGTTCCGGCCGGTGGCCGAGCACTTCCACTACGACCTGGACCACTCGCCGATCGTCGACTCGATCCGCAAGACGTTCGACTACAAACGCTCGACCCTGATCTGGGTGGCGATCGGGATGGTCGTCTACGCGGTCATCGAGATCGTCGAGGCGGTCGGGTTGTGGTACCTCAAGCGCTGGGCGGAATACCTCACGGTGGTCGCCACCGCGGCGTTCCTGCCGCTGGAGGGCTACGAGATGCGCGAGCACGTGAGCTGGTTCAAGGTCTGCACGCTGGTGCTGAACATCCTCGCGGTGGTCTACATCATCGTCGCCAAACGGCTGTTCGGGGTGCGCGGCGGGGCCGAGGCGTTCGAGCGCGAGCGGCACAGCGAGTCGCTCCTGGAGATCGACGAGGCGATCCACCCCGGGCCGCCCCGACAGCCGTGGGAGGAGCACGTACACGCGACCAAGCCGCCGCCGGCCCGCACCTCGTAAACCCGCGGGCCCCGACCCGCGCCCCGGGCGCCCCGACCGAAAGCCGCTCGGGGCGCCCGCTTCCTTCCACCCGGCACCCCGCCTCACCCCACCCGGACCCACCACCTCGCCGAAAGCCGACGCCCCCACCGAGGCCGGCGCCTCACCGAACCCCGCACCTCACCCGAGACCGGCGCCCGCCCGAAGCCCGGCACCTCGCCCGAAGCCCGGCACCTCGCCCGAGGCCCGGCACCTCGCCCGGGGCCGGTGTCTGCCTTGGGGCGCATCACGCGGGTTCGGCGTCTTGGCCGGGCGCGGTCCGGCGTTGCTTCCGGGGTGAGCTCGGTGGTCGGGCCTCGCGCCGCCTCGGTCTACGGCACCAGGACCACCCGGCCTCGGAGGCCGCCCTCTGCCACCGCGGCGAAGGCGCGGGGGGCGTCTGTGAAGGGGAAGGTTCGGGCCACGCGTAGTGTCAACTCGCCCTTGCCGGCCGCCGTCGCGAGTTCGGCCAACCGGGTGGCGTCGGCGCGGACCCACACCTGGTGCACCCGGATCCCGCGCAGCCCGGGCGGCGCCGCGCCCGCGTTGACCGCCACGAACGCCCCGCCGCCGCGCACCGCGTCCAGCGCGTCCGGGCCGAGCATGGCCGCATCCAGCGCGGCGTCCACCCCGCCGGGTACCAGCGCCCGGATCCGGTCCGCCAGGTCGACGCCGCGCGGGACGAACCACCGCGCGCCGAGGTCGCGCACCGACGCCTCGTCGGCGGCTCCCGCGACCGCGACCACTCGTACCCCGCGCGCCGCCGCCAGTTCGACCGCGAACGCGCCGACCCCGCCCGCCGCCCCGGTGACCAGCAGGGTGTCCCCCACCGCCGCGCCGAGCAGGTCGAGCCCCTGCCACGCCGTCGAGCCGTTCAGCGGGATCGTCGCCGCCGCCACCGGATCCAGCTCGACCGGCCGCGGCGCCACCGCGTCGGCGTCCAGCACCACGAACTCGGCCAGCGCACCGGTCCGTACGTCCAACCGGTCGCGCAACCCGAGCACCGCGTCGCCGACCGCGAACCCGGTCACGCCCGCCCCGACCGCGTCCACCTCGCCCGCGACATCCCACCCGAGCCCGAACACCGCACGCTCGCGCACCAGTCCGTACCGCACCGGCGCGCCCTCCACCACCATCAGGTCCACCGGATTCACCGTCGCCGCCGCGACCCGGATCCGCACTCGACCGGGCCCCGGCTCGCACACGGGTCCGTCCACGACCTCGACCACCGACGCACCGGACCGAGCGATCACCGCACGCATGACCCACCACTCCCACACTCTCCGCAGCCACGGGCCGAACTCCCGACCCCCTCGACCGCCAACCTAGGAAGAGTTACTCTCCGAGAGGAAGTACCCACCCGGAAGTGCGTATCCCACCCGAAGGAGAGCCATGGCCACCCGCACCGCCGCCGAACGCCGCGCCCAGGCCCGTACGGAGTTCGACGCGTACATGGCGAGTTGCCCGGCCCGCCGGCTCCTGGACGGGATCAGCGACAAGTGGGTCAGCCTGCTCGTCAACGCGCTCGCCGACGGCCCGCGGCGCTACAGCGACCTGTCCCGACGAGTGGCCGGGGTCAGCCAGAAGATGCTCACCCAGACCCTGCGCAACCTGGAGCGCGACGGACTGGTCGAACGCACCGTCACCCCGTCCGTCCCGGTCCGCGTCGACTACGCGCTGACTCCGCTCGGCGCGAGCCTGCTGCCGCTCATGCAGGCGGTCAAGACCTGGGCGGAGGAGCACATCCCCGAGGTGGACCGGGCCCGCGAGCGCTACGACGCCGCGCACATGGACCCGAACCGCCCGTGATTCGGGTAGCACCGACCCGGGACACCGAGGGGCCGCCAGAAGATCGCCCGCTGTTCATTTTCCGGTCCGCCTGGGGTGTTTCCCGCTCCATATCGTGATCTTGACCGGCGGAACGGACGCCGGCCGAGCCTCCGAGGAGCCCAGTTTCGTGTCGCCTGGCCGGGAGACCTACGAGCGCGAGCGGCGGATCGACCTGCTGATGGCGGAGAGCACGCCGTTGCGCAGATATGTGAGCGGGATCCTGGGGGCGGATCTGCACACGGTCGAAGACGTGGTCCAGGAAACGCTGTTACGGGCCTGGGAGGCCGCGGACCGCCTGGACTGGGACGGTCGCCCGATCCGCATGTGGCTGTTCCGGGTGGCCCGCAACCTGGCCGTCGACGCCCGACGGCGCAATCGTTCGTTGCCGGTGGGCATCGACCCGAGCGAGTTCACCGGGCTGCCCACGGTGCCCGATCCGGCGGCTTCGGTGGTCGATCGGTGCGTGCTGGTGGGGGCGTTGCGCCAACTGGCGCCGTCGCACCGCGAGGCCGTCGCGCACGTGCACCTGCTCGACCGCAGCGGCGCCGATGTCGCGCGCGCCCTGGGGATACCGCACGGGACGGTCAAGTCCCGTACCTACCACGGGATCGCGGCGATCCGGCGCGAGCCGGCCGCGATCGAGGAGAGCGGATGACCGGCTCCGAGGACCTCGCCATGCGGGTCGCCGGACACGATGTGATGACCCTGCTCGGCTGGACCGGGATCCTGGTCCTCGTGTTCGCCCTGGCCCACTGGGCCGCGATGCGGCGCGGCGGCTGGCGCTTCGTCCGGCGTCGGCTGCGCCGCGAAATCGCGCTCACCGTGGCCGCGTTCGCCGAACCGATCGCCGCCCTCGTGCGGTTCCGCCGGCGCCGCCGACTCCTGGTCCGCACGCTGCGCGCGCCCGGCACCTGGAGGGACGCGGAGCACGCGGCGATGCTGGCGGCCGAGGTGAGCGCGAGCGCGCGCCCGTACGCCGTGCTGGTCGAGCGCGACGTGGTGGGGGTGTTGGTGGGCTGCGGCCCGGACCTGCCCGTGCCCGCCGAGCCGTGGGCGGTGGACGAACTCGACCCCCGTCTGTGGTGGATCGCCCGCGCCGACCTGGAGCCCGGATCCGGTCCCGCGCCGCTGCTGGTCGCGATCGGCACCCGGCACGAGGCGGTGGTCTTCCTGGACCTGCTGACCGGACCGCGCGTGCTGGCGGTCTCCGGCGAGCGGCGCGGCGCGCGGGCCACCGTACAGTCGCTGGCCGCCCAACTCGACGCCAGGTTGCCGGCCGGCGCGGTCACCGTCGCCGCCGGGGTGCATCCGCGCTACGCGGGCCCGAGCGCCGCCGACGCGTTCGCGCATGCCACGACGGTCGCCGCGACCCGCCGCTACCCGCAGGTGGTGGCCTGCGCCGACACCCCCGAACTGCCCGCCGCCTCGCCCGTGTCGGTGCTGACCACGGGTCAGCCCCGCGGCCATGCCCGGCTGTTGGCGATCGCGCCGAACGGCGCGCTGCTCGTACACGGCACGCCGCTGCGGGTGGACGCGCGCCCGCTGCCGCGCGCGGTGGCCGCGACGGTGTGGCGCCTGCCGCCCTGGTCCACGGAGGACGCGGTACACCCGGCCCCGGCCGGGATCGACCCGGACCTGGACCTCGACCCCGAGCCGACTCCGGCCGCGCCGCCCCCCACGACGCGGGCGCGGGTCCCGGCGCAGGTCCCGCCCGCCGCGCACGACGACCTCACCGAGCCCGCCGACACCGACAAGCCGAGCGGCGTCTCGATCGACGTGTGACCCGCGTCCCCGCACGCCGGACGGGCGGCCCAAGGGCGTGTCCTCGATCCCCGCCGAACATCACCACGCGGGACCCGGGACACGTCGGCGGGCACCCGTCCGGCGTGCGCCGACATCCCGGCACGTCCCCCCCGGCCCCGCCCCGGCCGCCCCAAGCCGACCCCTCCCCGCCGACACCCCCGGTCGGCCGGACCCGACCCCGTCCCCCATCCCCCATCCCCCAGGAGCACGACGAACGTGAGACTCACCGTCACCACCGTGGACGCCGCGGACGGCCTGCGCCGCGACCATCTCCTGGACCTCCCGCCCGGGAGCATCGTGGCGGATCTCGCAACCGCCGTGCACCGCCCGGCCGCACCCGCCGACGACGCCCCCGAGTCCGGCGCCGCCGACCTGGGCGCGTTCCTGGACGGCGAGGCGCCGGCGACCGGACAGTCGCTCTACCTCGGCGACACCGTGCTCGACCCGCAGGCCCCGCTGACCGTCTCCGGGATCCGCGAGGCCACGGTCCTGGGTCTGGGCGCCCCGCCCGCCGAGCCCGACCGGGTGCATGCCCCCCGGCATCCCTTCGATCCGCAGACCCTGGTCCAGGTGCACGCGGTGTCCGGCCCGTACACCGGCCGGGTCTGGCCGCTGGGCCCGGGCAGCCACGAGATCGGCGCCGACGAGGGCTGCGCGATCCGGCTGCCGGTGTCCGGCGTACCGGCCCGGGGCCTGTGGGTGACCGTGTGCCCGGACGGTTCGGCGTACTGGCATCGCACCGGGCCCGACGACGGCGCGGTGCACGGCCGCGAGGTGGCGCCGCCGCCCACCGACGCGATCACCGCCGCCGCGGCGCTGCCCCGCAAGCACGAGGAACGCATCCTGGAGGACGAGCGCGAGGCGGACCGCAAGGTCGAGCGGGAGAGCGCCCGGATCGCCCCGCCGAAGGAGCCGGTGCTCCGCCCCGAGGCGCCGCCCGGCACCCCCTGGCCGCACGCGTCCGACCTGGTCGTCGGCCCGTCGCTGCTGCGCCTGCGCGGACCGGTCGAGGCGGACGCCGACGTGACGCCCTCCGACGACGGCATCGGCCTGGACTACAACCGGCCGCCCCGGATCGCCCCGCACCTGGACGCGGAGAAGATCCGGCTGCCTTCGCCGCCGCTGGAGCCGAACCGGGTGCCGTTCCCGCTGCTCGTGATGATCGCCCCGCTGGTGATGGGCCTGGCGATGGTCGGGTTCTTCCACTCGTACTTCTATCTGATCTTCTGCATCATGAGCCCGTTCATGGCGATCGCGAACTGGGTCTCCGGCCGCCGCAGCAATCGGGTCAAGCACCAGCTCGACGGGGTGCAGTACCGGCGCCGGTTGCGCGTGTTGCACGACGACATCCGCACGGCCGTGCGCCGCGAGCGCATCGTCCGCGCCGAGGTCGGCCCCGACCCGGCCGCCGTCGCGCTGATCGCGACCGGACCGGGCAGCCGGTTGTGGGAGCGGCGGCGCCGTGACGCCGACCACCTGGTGCTGCGGATCGGTACGGTCGACCAGCCGTCGGTCAAGGAGGTCGAGGACCCGGCCCGGGACGAGCATCACCGCACCGCGAGTTGGACGTTGCCCGACACGCCCATCGGCGTCGAGATCCCCGACCACGGGGTGCTCGGCGTGGCCGGCCCGACCGAGCCGATCCAGGCGCTGGCCCGCTGGCTGGTGATCCAGTCCGCCGTCCTGCACAGCCCGCGCGACCTGCGCGTGGTGGTGCTGACCGATCCCGAGCGGGCCGGCGACTGGGCCTGGGTACGGTGGTTGCCGCACCTGCGCCCGCAGTCCCGCTCCGCCGCGCCGGTCGCCCTGCTCGGCACCGACCCGGAGTCCACCGCCAACCGCATCTCCGAACTGGTCGCGCAGATCCAGAGCCGACAGCGCAGCATGGGCTCGTCGATGGGCCAGGCCATGTTCAGCGGCCCCGACATCCTGGTGATCGCCGACGGCGCCCGGCAGTTGCGCGAGGTGCCCGGCATGGTCCAGGTGCTCACCGAGGGCCCGGCGGCCCGGGTGTTCAGCGTCTGTCTGGACGAACGCGAGCGGCTGCTGCCGGAGGAGTGCACCGCCGTCGTGCTGGCCGCCGGCCGACACCTCACCGTGCGCCAGACCGGACTGCCCGATGTGACGGACGTGCGCGCCGACCATGTGGACGCGGCGTGGTGCGAGCAACTGGCCCGCGCTTTGGCGCCGTTGCGCGATGTCAGTCCCGAACACGACAGCGGCCTGCCGCAGACCGTCAAGCTGCTCGACCTGGTCGACGCCGAACCGCCGAAGGCGGCCGACTTCGTGGCCCGTTGGGCCCGCCGCCCGGCCTCGACCACCTTCACCCTGGGCGCCGGCTACGACGGGCCGCTGCGCATCGACCTGGTGCGCGACGGTCCGCACGGTCTGATCGCCGGCACCACCGGCTCCGGCAAGTCCGAGTTGTTGCAGAGCTTCGTCTCCGCGCTCGCGGTGGCCAACCGCCCGGACGAGCTGACCTTCGTACTCGTCGACTACAAGGGCGGCAGCGCGTTCAGCGAGTGCGCCGAACTCCCGCACACCCTCGGCATGGTCACCGACCTCGACGAGCACCTGGCCACCCGGGCACTGGAGTCGCTGGCGGCGGAACTGCGGCGCCGCGAGCAGCTGTTGGCCGACGTCGGCGCCAAGGACCACCCCGAATACCGGGGCAAGCGCGCCGGCGACCCCACCCTGGCGCCGCTGCCCCGACTGATCCTGGTGATCGACGAGTTCGCCACCCTCGTCCGCGAGGTGCCCGACTTCGTCGCCGGGCTGATCAACATCGCCCAGCGCGGCCGTTCACTCGGGATCCACCTGGTGCTGGCCACCCAGCGCCCCGCCGGCGTGGTCACCGGCGACATCCGCGCCAACACCAACCTGCGGATCGCCCTGCGGGTGACCGACGCGGGCGAGAGCCAGGACATCATCGACACCATGGAGGCCGTGCACATCTCGGCCGGCACGCCCGGCCGGGCGCTGATCCGCACCGGGCCGGGCGCCGCCGTGCCGTTCCAGGCCGCGTGGGTGGGCGCCGAGCGGCCCCTCCCCGGCGGCGCCGCCGAGAAGACCGGCCCGACCCGCGCGGTGCGCGCCACCGAACTGACCCTGGCCGGCCTGGGCCGGCCCGCATCGCTGCCGACGGTCGACGAGGGCCCGGACACCGCGGACACGCCCAACCCGACCGACCTCAACGCCCTGGTCCTGGCGCTGCGCGAGGCGGCCGAGACGCTGCCCGACTACCGTCCGCTGCCCAGCCCGTGGTTGCCGCCCCTGGCGGAGCGGGTGCTGGTGGACGACCTGCCGCCGGTGGAGCGGGCCGACATCGACCCGTCCGACCCCTGCCCGCCACCGATCCCCTACGCCCTGGAGGACGTTCCGCAACTCCAGGAGCAGCGGGTGACCACGATGGACCTGGCCACGTTCGGCCACCTGTACGTGATCGGCTCGCCGCGCTCGGGCCGCACCCAGGTGTTGCGCACCCTCGCGGGTTCGGCGGCGGCCACGGCGAGTTGCGCCGACGTACATCTGTACGGGATCGACGCGGGCGGCGGCGGTCTGGCCGCGCTGGAGACCCTGCCGCACTGCGGCGCGGTGGTCTCGCGGCACGACATGGAGCGCATGGGGCGGCTGTTGGGCTACCTGGTCCGCGAGTTGACCGAGCGTCAGGAACGGTGCAGTGCGCACAACGCCGCCGGATTGGTGGAGTTGCGCCGGATCCTGCCGGCGGCCGAGCGGCCCGCGCACATCGTGATCCTGCTCGACGGCTGGGACTCCCTGGTCGCGCTGCTCGACGACCACGACGGCGGCCGGCTCGTGGACGACACGATGCGGCTGCTGCGCGAGGGCGCGGCGGCCGGCATCCACATCGTGGCGACGTCCGAACGGGCGCTGCTGAGCGGGCGGTTGTCCGCGCACAACGACCACAAGTTGTTGCTGCGCCAGGCGGATCGCAGCGACTACCAGATGGCCGGCATGCCGATCCGCAAGGTGCCGGCGGTGATCTCGCCCGGTCGCGGCTGGCACGTGTTGTCCCAGACGGAGAGTCAGGTCGCGCTGCTCGCGCCCGATCCGAGCGGACAGGAACAGGCCGAGGCGCTGCGCCGGATCGGCACGGCGGCGGCGCTGCGCGACACCTCGGTGCCGCGCGAGCGGATGCCGGTGCTGATCCCGACGCTGCCGCGTGTGGTCGAGTTCGCCGCCGCGTACGAGCGGGTGCCGGCCGAGGTGCGCCGCCCGATGTGGGGGCTGCTCGGCATCGGCGGCGACAGCGCGGAGCCGATCGGGGCGGACTTCGCCGCCAGGTCGGTGTTCTGCGTGATCGGCCCCGCCGGGACCGGGCGCAGCACCACGCTCGCATCGTTGTCGGTGTCGTTGCTCGCCGGCGGCACGTCGCTGGTGGTGCTCACTCCGCGCGAGTCGCCGCTGCGCGGGCTGGCGCAACATCCCCAGGTGCGGTTGCTGACCGAGGAGGATCCCGCCGCCGAGGCGGTCGAGCGGGCCCTGGAGGAGTTGTCCGGTCCGCGCGTGGTGGTCGTGGACGACGCCGAACTGCTCGGGATGCCCGCCGCCGACCGGGTCCTGCGCGACCTGGCGGTCGCGGGCCGCGACCGGGGGCAGGGGCTGTTGTACGCGGGGTCCTACGACGCTCTCCAGGTGGCGATGGGCAGTTGGCTCACCGCGGCCCGACGCGGCAGCCGCAGCGGCGTCCTGCTCGCGCCGAAGAACATGCAGGAGGGCGACATGATCGGCGTACGGCTGCCGACGAACGTGGTGCGCTCGGCGCCGCCCGTGCCCGGGCGGGCGTGGACCGCGGGGCCGGGCGGCGCGCCGATGGCGGTGCAGGTGCCGCTGACGGTGTTGCGGTCGGCCGAATAACCGGGCGAACCTCCGCATCGGGTATACGAGTTCGGGCCGCTTCCCCGCGAGGGAAGCGGCCCGAATCGGTGTGGCGAGGGTTCAGCTCTTCTTCAGGTTCTTCGCCATCTCCACGTCCATTTCGTGCATCTGGGTGCGGATCTTGGCGAACATCTCGGAGAAGATCAGGATGCCGTCGACGGCGGCGGTCAGGCTGGTGTTGAACTTCGAGTAGGCCTCACGCATGGCCGGGCTCGACTCCTTGAAGACCATGCCGTTGTCCAGCAGCCCGTTCACGTCGGAGAGCAGCGTGTTGATCATCGGCGTGATGGTCTCCTTCGCCTTGGTCAGCTTGCCGGCGACCTCGTCGATGCGGCCGAAGTCGAGTGCGATATCGGGCATGGTTCCTCCAGGGAAGATCGGCTCGTCGTGGGGGTACGACGAACGGGGACTACGGGGAGCTACAGGGGACTGTCGGGCGATGGGGTGTACGGCGGCGGCTCAGTCGCGGCGCGGGATGTGCCCACCACCGCCGCCACCGCCCGGCGGGACGGGCTTCTCCGGCGGCTTGGGTGTGGTGTCCACCCATTCGTGCTTGCCGTCGGCGCGCGCGTAGGTGTGCGTCTTTCCTTCGGAGTCGACCACCTTCTGCGTGCCGCCCCCGTTGGCGTTCAGGTGCGTCTCGGTGGTGGTCACGCCGCCGTCCGGCGCGGTGGACACGGTGGTGTAGTTCAGCCGGCTCGAGTCGTAGGTGGTGACCGAGGTGTATGTCTGGCCGTTGCTGACGACCTTGGTCTCCTCCTTGATCACGTTGCCGTCCGCGTCCAGGGTCAGGTGGGTCTCGATCCGACCGCCGTTGGGCGTGGTGATCACCTTGTCCAGCGGCGGTTTGTCGCCGGGGTCGGTGGCCTTGCAGAACTCCGGGTAGGTGCCGTCGGGTCCGGGCTTGGCGCACTCGTCCAGGTGCTCCTGCTTGTACTTCCAGGCGGCGACCTTGTTGCGCCACTCCGCCAGGCCCATCGTGGCGCCCATCACGCCCAGGCCCTCGGTGATCTGCGCGTCGGCGTTGAAGTAGGCGTCACCGACCTTGCCGAAGCAGTCGCCGAGCTTCTTCAGCAGGTCCTCGGCGCGGGTCATCGGCCCCGCGGACAGCCGGTACAGGCTGCGGAACGCGGCGGTCAGCGTGGGGTCGCCGAACACCGCCTGGGCGTCGGTGTACCCGCCCTTGCCCAGGGTCGCGAAGTCGCTCGACTTGAGCGTGGGCGAGATGCGGTCGGCCAGGTCGTACATGTCCTTCTTGGCCTCGGCCAGCGTGCTGTAGTCCAGCGCGAAGTCGACCACGTCCGCTCCCGTCGGGCATCGCGGATCCCTCGGCCGGATCCGTCGCCGTGACCACGCCCGAGCCCACCACCCGGTTCATCGCGGCCCGACACGTCATCCGATGAACCGTCCGGTGGGCCCGGGCGTGGTCACGGCGAGGTCCGGCGAGCACGGCGAGGAGACGACGGGTCATGGGCAATCGCCCCACCGACTGGAACGCGATCGGCCTGAGCACCGATCCCACCCCGGGCGACCCCGTTCGGCTGCGCACGCTGATCACCTCGATGGAGAGCCTGGGCAAGGTCGCCCGCGAGATCGACGAGGCGTTGAACTCGGTCCTGGACAAGACGGGCAACGGCGCGTTCGTCGGGCAGACCGCCGACGCGCTGCGGGAGAAGATCAGCGGCCCGCTCCGCGAGTTCGTGACCAGCATCGCGGACGCGTTCGAGCACTCGGCCAAGGCGCTGCACACCTACGTCGACGTGATGGAGACCCAGCAGCGGGTCGCCGACACGGCGTTGGCGAACGGCCGGGACCTGCCCCTGGAGGATCCGCAGCGCGCCACGTACGGCACGACCGCGCGCAACGCGGGCACCGCCCAGCGCACCCAGGCCGAGACCGCCGCGAAGGTGCTCAACACCGCGGCGACCGGGATCAAGCAGCCGGTGTCGAACTGCGACCTGTTCTGGGAGGCGTTCAACTGGCTGGCGATCATCCTGATCCTGCCCGCGCTGCTCCTCGGCGGCCCGCTCGCGCTGCTCGCCATCGGGATCAACCTGGTTCTGTTCGTCAAGACCGCGGTGGACGTCGCCAACGGCAAGGCCGGGTTGCTCGACCTGTTCCTGGCGGGTCTGGGCATGATCGCGCCGACCACCAAGGGCCTGAACCTGTTCAAGCTGTTCAAGGACGGCGCGAAGTTCCTGTGGACCAAGGGCATCAAGCCCTTCGCGCAGGGCGCGTGGGGCGCGCTCAAGGGCGCCTTCAACGCGGGCGCGTTCCGCTCGTTCGCGTTCATCCCCGGCCTGAAGGACTTCGCCCGGCTCGCGGGTGGCTGGATCAAGACGGGCGCCTTGTGGGTGGGCGCGGCGGCACTGAAAATGCCGTCCTGGGTCGGCGGCATGGTCGTCAAGGGCGGCTTGGCGGTGGTCACCGGTCTCAAGGCGATACCGGCGCTGTTCCGCGCCGTCCCCGGGGCGATCAAGGGGGCCGCGGGCAGCACCTGGAAGTTCCTCAAGTCCGAACTCGGCGGCACCAAGTGGCTGCGGCTGATCCTGCCGGTGGACGCGGCCGAGATCAGCCGGTTCGGGCTCAAGCGCGCGTTGCAGATCGGCTTCTACGAGCGTGGTGTGCTCGGCAAGTTCCGCTACGCCTCGCCGCTGCTCGGCGCGGGCGGGCGCGGCCTGAGCCAGCTCCCGACCACACCGCCCCTGGGCGCGCTGCCCGAGATGCCGGTGAACGACCTGGCCCGGATCCGGGCCGGCGACTGGTCCGGGTTCGGCGCGAACGAGCTGCGGATGAAGGCGCTGGACCTGCCGACGACGAACCTGACCGTCACCTCCCCCGCCGGCCTGCACATCCCCACCACCCTCGGCGAGGTGATGCAGTTCGCGCCGGACGCGGTGCGCCGCATGGACGCGCTCCTGGACATCGGCGCGCGCGACATGAAGATGGTGCAGATCGGCGACTGGGCCAAACTGCCGACGCCGGCGAACAGCGGCCGGATGGAGTTGAACGCGCTCCACTCGATCGGGCAGCTGTCCCCGACCACCGGCGCGGCCGGCGCGGTACACGCTCTGCCCACCCCGTCCACGCTGCCGGGCGTCACGCACACCCCGTCCCTGTCCACGCTGACCGCGCTCGACCTGGTCCAGACCGGGGCCGGGCACCGGCCGAGCGTGCCGTCGCTGATCACCGGGAACACCCCGAGCGCCGGCGCCGGTATCGCTCACCTGCCCGCCCCGACCGGCCATGTGACCGCGCCGAGCCTGCCCGCGGCCGGGCTGAACCACGGCCTGCCGGCGCCGAACCTGCCCGCGCCGAACCTGGCCGGCCACGGCCTGTCGGGCCCGGGTCTGCCCGGCCACGGCGCCCCCGCTCCGCATGTGGAGTTGCAGTCGACCGGGTTCGGCTCGACGGCGACCCTGTCCGCGCCGAGCCCGACGGCGCTCGCGGGCGGCCCGCCGCCGACGGCCCTGGTCCCGGACCACGCCGGGAACGCGCTCAACCTGCTCGACCACGGCCCGAAGCCGATGCCGCGCCCGGACGGGCCCGCCCACGCCGGCGCGCTGCCGAGCGCCCCGCCGCCGCACGGCCCGGGCGGCGGCGGCGAGTTGCGACCCGGCACGCCGACCGCGAACCAGGTCGCCGTCGCGCCGACCCCGCCGCCCGGCGGCCACTTGGCCGGGCCGCCCAACCGGCTCACCGGCGCCCGGTTGGAACAGCTGTGGCAGCGCGACGCGGACCGGATCGGCGCGCTGTTCGGCAAAGCCGACGACCCGTTGCGGGCCGAGCGGATCGAGGCCTGGCGCGACCTCACCTCGGCGCGCAACGAACTGGGCCGGGCCCAGCAGGTGTTGCACGACCTGGAGGTCCGCCCCGGTGGCTCGTCCAAGCCGTCCGTGTACGAACGCGACGCCGGGATCGCGGTGCAGACCGCCTCGGCGAAGGTGGAGACCGCGATCACCCGGCTGGACGCACTGGGCGTGGACCCGGCCCGGATCGACAAGGGCATGGCCCAGATCCAGGCGCAGAGCCTGCTGGAGCGTCCGCGGCTGGTCGGCGGCACCCACCACGACCTCGGCGGCGGCAACACGCTGCCGACGACGTCGGCCGCGGGAGCCGTGCCGCCGCCGAACACGACCGTCACCTCGCACGTCGGCGCCGGTTCCACCGGCCTCGACGGTGCGACCGTGCGCACGCCGGTGCACGGCGGCTATCGGATCACCGATCCCGCCACCGGCCACTCCGTTCGCTACGCCCACGACGGTCGCCTCGTCGACGAGGCGCTGGCGCTGCACTCGCCGGGTGAGCCCCGGTTCGTCGTCGACGACGGCGGCGGCCGGCCGTTCCTCACCAACGCGAACGGGGACCCGGTCCTCGGCTTCGACGTCACCGTCGTGCGCGGCGGCTACCGGGTCACCGACGCCACCGGCGGGCAGACCGTCCGCTACCGCACCAACGGCGCCGTCGCCGAGCAGGGCATCGCCCTCGGCGGGGCCGGCGCGCCCCGCTTCGTGGTGCACGGCAACGACGCCCGGCCGCCGATACTGACCAACGCACACGGCAAGCCGATCACCGACCGCGTCTTCACCCCGTTCGAGAACGGCTACCGGGTGACCGATCCGGCCACCGGCGGCTCGATCCGATACGGCGCGGACGGCGGCGTCGTCGAACACGGCCTCGCCCTCCGCGGTCTGGACGAGCCACACTTCGTCGTCCCCGGCGAGCGGGGTCCGGTGCTGACCGACCTGCACGGCACCCGCATCGACGACGTGCACGTCACCGCGACCGACGGCGGCGGCTACCGCGTCACCGAACCCACCAGCGGACAGAGCACCCGCTACCACGGCAACGGCACCGCGGCCGACGAAGGCATCGCACTCCAGGGCGCCGGCGACGCGCACTTCCTCGTGCCCGGCGAACACGGCCCGGTGCTCACCGACATCCACGGCAACCCGACCACCGGCGTCGACGTCACCCCGGTGAACGGCGGCGGCTACCGCATCACCGAACCCACCAGCGGACAAAGCACCCGCTACCACGGCAACGGCACCATCGCCGAGGACGGCCTCGCCCTCCAAGGCCTCGCCGGCGACGCGCACTTCGTCGTCCCCGGCGAACACGGCCCGGTGCTCACCGACATCCACGGCAACCCGATCACCGGCGTCGACGTCACCCCCGTGAACGGCGGCGGCTACCGCATCACCGAACCCCTGAGCGGACAGACCACCCGCTACCGAGGCGACGGCAGCATCGCCGAACACGGCGTCGTGCTCACCGGATTCTCGGGCGATCCGCACTTCGTCGTGTTCCGCGAGGGCCGACCCTCGGTTCTCACCGACGTACACGGCAAGCCGATCACCGACCGCAGACTGACCGAGTTCGACAACGGCTACCACATCACCGACCCGGCCACCGGTCACTCCGTGCGCTACGACGGCACCGGCACCGCGATCGAGCGGGAACTCGGCCTGACCGAACTGGGCGAGCCGCACTTCATCGTCGACCGCGGTGCCGGCCCCGTGCTCACCGACGTACACGGCACCCCCGTCGTCGGCGTCGGTGTCACCCCGCTCAGCGGCGGCGGCTACCGGATCACCGAGACGGCCGGCGGCCACAGCACCCGCTACTCCGCCAACGGCTGGGCCGCCGAACACGGCATCGCCCTCGGCGGCGGCGTCGAACCCCGCTTCGTGGTCGGCGAGGGCCCGAACCGCCACCTCACCGACATGCTCGGCACCCCGGTGCCGCACCACACCGCCACACTCACCGCCGACCAGGGCTTCCGGATCGTCGACACCCGCACGAACGTGTCCACACTGCACGGTGCCGACGGCGCGTTCATCGAGCGCGGCATCGCCGTCGGCGGCCCCGGCGAGGCCCGCTTCGTGGTCACCGAGGGCGCCGGCCGGGTACTCACCGACGCGAACGGCGTCCGCGTCACCGACCGCGCCATCACCGTGGTCGACAACGGCTACCGCGTCACCGACCCGGTCACCGGCCACTCGTTCCGCCACGACACCGTCAACGGCACGTTCGAGCACGGCACCAAGCTGGGTCGCGCCGGCCAGGGCCCGTTCGCGGTCGGCGACACCCTCACCGACCTGCACGGCAACCCGCTCCCGGCGGAGCAGCGGCTCACCCGCCTCACCGCCGCCGACGGCACGCACTCCGGCTACCGGGTCGACATCGTCCACCCCAACACCCCGCGCCACGGCGAGTTCCACGAGTTCGGCACGAACGGCGCGGTCACCCGCGAGGGCTTCAACGTGCTGGACGACGGCCGGATGACCCCACACCAGTACGTCGTCGACCACAGCACCCCGACGCCGACCTGGCGCCAGGAGTTCCACCCCGATACCCCCGGAAACCCGTTCACCCACAACGAGTTCCAGCACGGCACGGTGGATATGAGCGGCGCGGCCAACGGCGGACTGCGGCTGAAGTCGAATTCGCCGGACCGGGTGGTGATCTTCGAGCGCCGGATGTTGCCCGGCGGCACCACGCTCGACGCGTTCCGGCGTACCGACCTCAGCGGCTTCGGCACCTTCAGCCACCGCACCAAGTGGATCGAGTGGGGCGCCGACGGCACACCCCTCGCCCAGGGTTCGCGCAAGTTCGACACGTCCGGCTTCGGCTACACCGACGTCGACCGGCACTTCGTCACGGTCCGCGAATTCCGGGACACCATCCAGAAGTTCGACGGCCGGGCCGGACACACCCTCGGCGTCAAGGGCACCGACGGCTGGACCTGGCACCGCTACGACGGCGCCGGCAAGGAGTTGGCGAGCGGTCCGCGTACCACGCACTGGGACGGCGGCTGGAGCGACCGACACGGCCCGGGGACCGGCAACCACGCGGGCGAACTGGTCCAGAAGCAGTGGGGAGAAGTGCACCGGACCGACCACGCCCGGCACTACCTCGAACACCCGCTGGGCGCCGACGGTTTCCGCAAGGCGTCCTGGGACGAGTTGTCGCCGCAGGGCAAGGAGGCCGGGAAGCACGTGGTGGAGACGAACGGTTCGACGTTCACCACTACCCGGGTCTCCGAGCAGCGCCCGCCGAGTTGGGCCCGCAAGTGGCTGACCCACAACTGGACGAACCCGGCCGGCAACCACGCCTTCCTCGCCTCCGACACCCGCTACCAGGTGTTCACCTGGGAGAAGTCGGTCGCCGGCGCGGACGGCACCGTGGTCCACAGCAACGGCACCCGCTTCGTCGGCGACGACGGCAGTTCCTTCGACATCCACGCCGACGGCACCTTCGCCCGTTCGCAGATCAAGGTGGCCGACGGTTCGACCCTCAAGGCCGGCGACACGGTACGGCCGCACGCGAACGCTCCCGCCGGAACGATCCCGTGGAGCAAGGGCGACGTCATCGGCTATCGCCTGGATGCCGGCGGGCGGAACTGGCAGGACTTCCGACCGGTGACGAACGCCGACGACGTCGTCACGCATTGGGAGATGGTTCGCGAGGGCTTCGAGAACGGCAACATCCGGCACTACACCACGCCGGAATCGCCCGTGCGCGGCACCCCGGACGCACCGGTCCCGGCCCCCGAGATCCCGGTGGCCCCCAACCCGCGCAGCAACTGGGTCGAGTACGACGCCCACGGCTACGTGGCCGGCCGTCGGGACACCTGGACACTCGCCGCCGGCAATGAGATCACGATCGTCGCGCACGGCTCGTCGACCGCGAAGACCTGGCGGTGGGAACGCCTCGATGCCGCCGGTCAGGTGCAGGAGTCCGGCAAGCGGGTGTTGTTCCGCAGCTCGGACGACCCCAAGCTGCCGTTCGACGATTCGTTCCGGGACTTCGACGCGCACAACAACCTGGTCCGCGAACGACGCATGCTCGACGACGGCCGCTACGTCGACGCGTGGCAGGCACCGGGCACCCAGACCTGGACCTGGCAGAAGTTCGACCGGTCGGGCGCCATAACGCCCCAGCCGGGCACGGGCACCCACGAGCGGGTGTGGTGGAACCCGAAGGCGGCCGAGGGCGCCGGCGGCTGGCAGGCGACCCCGCTCGACGGCAAAAACCTGCTCTTCCGCGACCGGTTCGCGCCCACCACGGGCGAGACGCTGGTGATCCGCGAGACCCCGCCGCACATCACCGACGCGCCGGCGCGGGTGCGCGAGTACGGGCCGGGCGGCGCCACGTCGCCGAACACCGCCACCTGGAAGGAGTTCGACCACGGCACGGCGGTGCGCACCCGATCGCTCACCCCCGAGGGGAACTACCTGGAACGGGACGCGTGGCGCGGCCAGTGGCGGCGCTACGACGAGCACGGCAACCTGCTGGCCCGGCGCACCGACGGCGGCGCGGTGATCACCACCGACTCGCTGGGCCGGTGGCGCGTGGTCGGCAGCGAGTACGACTTCCGCGGCCAGGTGACCGAGGTGCGCGGCTGGGTGCGGCGCGTCCGCGAGGGGCAACGCATGCCGTGGAAGGGCGACATGGGCCGCATCGACGCCACGCAATTCCGCAGCGCGCTCGCCGGCATCCCGGACATCCCGACCACCGGTTCGATCCACCTGGCCGAAGCCGCCTACCAGAGCGCGGGGACGGTCCTGGGCAAGAAGCTCGCGCTGGAGTTCGCCCAGGAGTTCGCCATCGAGTTCGCCGCGAACATCATCGTCGCCGACATCAACGCCAGGGCGCAGGGCAAGAGCCTGACCGAGACCGACTGGCAAAAGGCCGCGCTGAACGCGGCGGTCGGCGGCGTGGTCAAGGGCGGTGTGGGCGCCTTCGTGCACGAGAACAAGTGGGACGGCTTCCGCAAGCTCGGCGACCTCAAGAGCGGCTACGGCAACATCGACGGCGGCAAGCACTGGAACCGCCGGCCGGGCAACCACGACAAGACGTGGGCCAACGAGTGGGCGGGCAACGAGACCGCGGTGCGCTGGCGCAGCGGCACCTACGACTTCGGCTACAGCGCCGGCGTCGGCATGCTGGCCGGGTTGATCAACGGCAGCATCAACGCGAGCGTGTTCGGCATCAAGGGCGCCGACGGCCTCACCCACAAGCTCTCCGGCTGGGAGGCGCTGGGCGACGGCGGGATCGCCTCGTTGTCCGGCGTGGTCAGCACCGGCAGTGCCTCGCTCGCCCGGATCGGCTTCCTCAACGCCGCGGGCGGTCGGTTCTTCCACCGCCAGGGCGTCAGCGAGTTCCTGCTCAACATCGGATTCAAGATCGGCGAGAAGATGTTCAACGGGTGGTTGCTGCCCAAGGTGCGCGCGGGGATCGACCCGGCCTGGTATCAGCAGAAGGATGCGTAGCGAAGGTGCGTAGCGCACAGATGTCGAGCGTCGAGCGGCACACCGGCGGCGCCGGGCCGGCGCCCGTGCGGGTGGCTGCCAAGGGCCGGGGCGCGCACCGCCGGATCGCGGACGCGGTACGGGCCGCCTCGCCGGGGGCGACCGTCCTGATCGAGGCCGGCCACTACACCGAGTCCCTGGTACTGGCCCGGTCGGTGACGCTGTGTCCGGAACCGGGCGGGGGCGAGGTGGTGCTGACCGCGAGTGCCGAGGGGCCGGCGATCACGGTCGACGCGGCGGACTGCGCGGTGCGCGGGCTGACCGTGCAGGGCGCGGGCGGCGACGCGCCGGCGGTCAGCGTGGGTCCGGGCGCGGGCCTGATCGTGGCCGATTGCGCGGTCCGGGGCGGTCGGATCGAGGTGCGCGGCGGGCCCGATCGGGACGAACCCGAGGGCGCCGACCCGGACTTGGACGCGCCGCCGACGGCCGGCGGCACCACCTCGGCGCTGCTGCTCACCGGCACGCGCGTGACCGGCGCGCGGCTCGCGGGACTGCACGTGTCCGGCGATGCGCGGGCCCGGGTGGAGGACGTCGAGGTGGGCACGATCGAGGGCACCGGGATCGTGGTCTCCGGCAGCGCCCGGGTCGGCATCGCCCGGCTGCGCCTGGACGCCACCTCAGGCTCCGGGATCCGGCTGCGCGGCCGGGCCGTACTGCGCCTGTCCGACTCGGTGTTGCACGGCTGCGGGCGGGTGGGCCTGCTCCTGGAGGACGCCTCCTCTGCCGCCGCCAGCGAGAGCCGGGTCAGCGCGCCCGGCGCGGCCGGGATTCGGCTCGGCGGCAGCGCGCGGGCCGAACTGACCGACTGTCGGATCCTGGACGCCGCCGCGGCGGGCATCGTGCTCGACGGCAGCGCGCGGGTGCTCGCGCAGGGCTGCGCGGTGCGCCGCTCGGCGACCAACGGGGTGCTGCTCACCGAGGACGCGGCGGCCGAGTTGACCGACTGCCGCATCCTCGACTCCGGTTTCGGCTCGATCCACGCGGCCGGGACAGCCGTTCTCAAACTGGCCGACTGCCGGGTGGTGGGCACTCCCGAACACGGCGTGCACACCGCGGACACCGCCCGGGTCGAGCTGACCGACTGCACGGTCTCCGCCGCCGCGATGAGCGGGATCGCGATCACCGGCCGCTCCACGGCCGCGCTCTCCGGCTGCCTGGTCGCGGACACCACGACCGGGATCGGCATCGCATCGCCCACCGGGTCGCGGGTGTCGGGATGTACGGTGCGCGCCGCCGGGCGCACCGGGATCGAGGTGACCGGCGAGGGTGTCGCCGAGTTGACCGGCAACCGGGTCACCGGCGCCGGTGCGGCGGGCATCGTGTTCGACGCGGGTTCGCGGGCCGAGTTGGCGGGCGGCTCGATCGAGGACTGCACCGGGTCGGGGCTGGTGGTGTGGACCGGCGCCCGGCCGACGGTGCACGGGGTGCGGATCGAACGCCCGGGCAAGAACGGGCTGTTCGTGGCCGAGCAGGCCGGCGGCACCTACACCGGCTGCGATGTGGTCGGCGCGGGCTACGCCGCGCTGCACGTGGGCGGCGGCGCGGATCCGCTGTTCCGGCGTTGTCGGCTGCGCGACTGTACGGACGACCTGAGCACCGACCCGGAGGCCGCGCCGGTGTTCGACGACTGCGATCCGGCGCTCGGCGGCGTGGTGTCCGGCACGCAACCGGCCCCCGCGGCGATCGCGGGCGTCGGGCCGGGCCCGGCCGCCGCACCGCCGGAGCCGGATCGGCCCGAGGTGGTCGAGGAGAAGCTGACCGACCTGCTGGCCGAACTCGGCGAACTGGTCGGCCTGGACGGCGTCAAGCGCGATGTCGCGTCGATGGCCAAGCTGATGCAGACGGTTCGGTTGCGGGTCGAGGCCGGGCTGCCCGCGCCGCCGCTGAGCCGGCACCTGGTCTTCGCGGGCAACCCGGGCACCGGCAAGACCACGGTGGCCCGGCTGTACGGCCGTCTGCTCAAGGCGCTCGGGTTGCTCGGCCACGGGCATCTGGTCGAGGTCGACCGCAGTGCGCTGGTCGGCGAATACGTGGGCCACACCGGGCCCAAGACCGCCGCCGCGTTCAATCGGGCGATCGGCGGCGTGTTGTTCATCGACGAGGCGTACTCGCTCTCCCCGCTCGCGGGCGGCAACGACTTCGGCTCCGAGGCGATCGCCACGTTGGTGAAGCTGATGGAGGATCACCGGGACGACGTGGTGGTGATCGCGGCGGGATATCCCGACGACATGGACCGCTTCGTGTCGTCCAACCCGGGCCTGGCGTCGCGGTTCACCCGCACGCTGCTCTTCGAGGACTACGACGCCGAGCAGTTGGTGGCCATCGTCGAGCACCAGGCCGAACGGCACCGCTACGAGCTCACCCCCGCCGCACGCACCGAATTGCTCGCGCTGTTCGCCGGCATGTCCCGGGGTGGTGGCTTCGGCAACGGGCGTTCGGCCCGCCAGGCGTTCCAGGAGATGACGGAGCGCCAGGCCGGCCGGGTCGCCGAACTCGAACACCCGGACGCGGCCCAGCTGATCGCGTTGGAGGTCGCGGATCTGCCGACGTCGTTGGCCTCATAGCACGGGCGGGGTTCAGCGCGGGTACATCTTGAGCACCTTGCCGTCCAGGTCGGCCCGCAGATAGCCGGAACCGTAGTCGTCGGAGACGTACACCTTCAACGTCGCCACCCGGTCGATCAGCCCGAGGTCCACATTGACGTGGCGGTTCTTCGGCGTGGTGATGCCGAGTTCCTTCTCGGCCTTGGCCATCAGCGCCGGCAACGCGTCCCAGTTGACCTTCGTGAGGTCGATGGTCTTGTCGTCACGATCGGTGCGACCGGAACCGGTGTCCTTCGTGGTCTCCCCCTTGCGGTAGGAATAGCGGTCCTGGAGACGGGCGTTGCCGGGCACCGGTGCCTCGATCGACGCGTAGTCGTCGTAGAGATTGATGGACTTGACCCGGGTCCCGCCGATGACCGGCTTCATCGAGTCGATGACGCGGCGCACGCCGGCCGGCGTCATCAGGTTCACCGGGTCCGCGGCGGGCTTGGTGGCGGAAGCGCTCGGCGACGCGCGCTCGTCCGGTTCGGTCCGCTCGTCCGACGAACTCCCGGACGTCTGCGGCGACATGTTCGGTCCCGTCGCCGCTGGTTTGGCCCCGCCCCCGGCCGCGTCCGACCCCGAGTCGCGGAGCTGGGACACCAGGAGCACCGCGACCAGCGTGCCGACCAGGGCCGTGGCGACCACCGATCCACCGACGATCCGGTTGCGCCGGGCCCGCTGCCGGGCGGCCGACTCGGGCGTCGCCGGGGTAAACGCCGAACCGTACGGCGAGCCTCCTCCGGGCGACCCGGCCGGCGCCGCCGACCCGACCGGCACCTCGCCCGAGGAGTCCGCCGAAGCCCCCTGAAACGAACCGGAGTTCGGTCCTGCGCCGACCCGATCCGCCCCCGCCCATGCGGGCCCGACCCGATCCGCTCCCGCCCACACGGGCCCGGACCGCGAACCGGTATCGGTCCCGAACGCGGCATCGAAGCCGGAACCGGAGTCCGACCCCGAGTCGACCGCCCGACCACCGCCGAGGTCGCCCGGCTGCCAGGCCAGGGCGTCGGCCACCGGCAGCGCCGAGGTCGTGTGCTGCGACGAGGGCCGCGCCCCCGGCGCACCCGCGGCCGCCGCGAGCAGCGCGTCCAGTTGCGCGGCGTCCGGCCGGGCCGCCGGATCCCGCACGAGCAGCGCTTCCAGCACCGGCCGCAAGGCCCCCGCGCGAACCGGCGCCGGCACCGTCTCGGTGAGCACCGCGGCGAGCGTGGCCAGGCTGGTCGCGCGGCGCAGCGGGTGCTCCCCCTCCACCGCCACGTACAACATCATCCCGAGCGACCACAGGTCGGACGCGGCGTTGTCCTCCTCGCCGCGAATGCGCTCCGGCGCGATGTATTCGGGCGAGCCGATCAGGTCCCCGGTCGCGGTCAGGCTGGTCGACTCGCGCAGCGCGGCGATGCCGAAGTCGGTCAGGACCGGGCTGCCGTCGGCGCGCAGCAGTACGTTGCCCGGCTTCACGTCGCGGTGGTGGATCCCGGCCGCGTGCGCGGCGCTCAGCGCGGACAGTACGCCCCGACCGATCGCGGCGGCCTCGGCCGGGGCGATCGGTCCGTTGGCCAGCCGGTCGTGCAGGGATCCGCCGGGGACCAGTTCCATCACCAGCCACGGGTGCGGGACCTCGGCGGCGTCCACGATGTGATGGATCGTCACCACGTGCGGGTGGTTCAGCCGGGCCAGCGACCTGGCCTCGCGCAACACCCGCTCGCGCAACATCCGGGCGGCAGTGGGATCGTCCTCCAGGAGTGCCGGGTCGGGCGGCCGGACCTCCTTGAGCGCGACGTCGCGCTCGAGCGCCAGGTCGCGCGCCCGCCAGACCAAGCCCATGCCGCCACCACCGAGCCGCTCCAGCAACTCGAAGCGGCCGTCGATCACGCGTCTGCCAGGTATACCCGGGGTCATGCGGCACACCCTACAAATCAGGACTCCCACCACAGCTACCGCCGGCCGCATCGTGGGCAGATCCCTCGCCGAGGCGGCCGGCGAACGCCCACGGGGCGGCGTACCCCGACGTGGTGTCGGTGGTGAACCGCCCCGGGACAGGACCGGCCGCGGCGGCGGCCCGCCCGGTCATCGCCGGTCGCTGTCGAACTTCGCCGCCGAGCAGGCCCGCGAGGTCCTCTACACCACCGCCGCGCCAACCCCCGCCCCACCGGCCCAACCGGGCGCGGATCGCGGTTGATCGGCCGCCCCGGGGCGATCACCCACACCCGAACCCTCGTCCGGCCGACGGCGGAGCCGGAGCCCCCGCCGTGCCGACCGCTCAGCCGCGCCGTGCCGCCACCACGTCGAGCAACCGGCCGATCCGGTTGCTGATGATCATGTCCACACCCATGTCCAACAGCCTGCGCATCACCCGGGGCGAGTCCACCGTCCAGGCACTCACGCCGTACCCGTCCGCGTGGCAGCGCGCCACCGACTCCGCGTCGTACGCCCGCCAGCGCAGGTTGATGTACTCCGGCCGGAGCGTGCGCAGCACGTCCTCGCCCGGCACTCGCGCGAACGAGTCGCCGCTGAGCCCGATGTGGGCCTCGGGCGCATGCTCGCGGACCATGCCCATCGCGACCGGTCCACCGACGTAGAGGATCTGCTCGTTCAGCCCGTGCCGGGCGACCGCCTCGGTCGCGGGACCGGCCAGTTCGATCTCGCCGAAGTCGACCATCAGCCCGCCGGGGCCGCCCTTGATCAGGTCCAACGCCTCGTCGAAGCTCGGCACCCGATACTTCCCGCGCCGGCCGATCTCCCGGACCTCGGCCAGGGTCAACTCGCGCACCCGCGCGTTGCGCCACCACAACCGGCGCAGCGTCGCGTCGTGCAGCAGTACGAGGTGTCCGTCCCGGGTCACCTCCAGGTCGATCTCGACCAGGTCGGCCCCGCGCTCCAGCGCGCTCGACAACGACGGCAGGGTGTTCTCCCGGTAGCGTCGGGGATCGCCTCGGTGGGCCACGGCCAGGGTCACGACAAACCTCTCGATCGGGGACCGGCGGGCACACCGTACACGCGCCGCGCCCACCCCGGGTTCATCGCGTCGAGGGCCCGCCGGAGGCGCCGAATCCGCGCAGCAGGGTGTCCACGATCCGGGTCGCGAGCACGTCCGCGTCCTCGCCCCGGTCGTCCTGCGCCGACTCGTGGATCAGCGCGTAGTAGACGCGTCGGGTCCAGTCGAGGTCCACCTCCGGACGCAACAGCCCGCTCTCGCGTGCCCGGCGAAAGAGCCGATCGCACCGATCGAGCACGTCGGTGTGCAGGTGCGCGACCTCGGGGTCGTCGGTGCGCAGCGCGTTCATCGCGAAGCCCCACGCGATCTTGACCCGCAACACGTTCGCGGTCACCTGGTACAGCGCCACCGCCGCCGGCGTGGCGTCCGGCCGCGCCGCCGTCACCGCGTCGTGGAACTGCTGTGTGGCCCACCGGGTCATCGCCACGATCAGCGCCTCGCGGGTGGCGAAGCGCCGGTGCACGGTGGTCCGCGCGACGCCGGCGGCCTCGGCGATCTGCTCCATCGTGGCCGAGGGGTTGGCGCTCAGGACCCGCTCGGCGGCCTCCAGGATCGCGCGCACGGTCCGCTCCGCGTCCGCGCGCAGCGGTCGCGCTCGGCCACCGGTTCCATCTGTTGGGGAAGTCACCTTCGAACTGTACGGCAACGACGCCGGTCGGCTCATACTTGCAACATCAGTGATGCATGTTCTAGGTTCAATGCATCACCGAAGCAGCATGTCGGTCGTCGATAACCATCGCCGCCGGCTGCCCACCAAGGAGTTCTCATGGACCTGCGCCTCACCGACAAGGTCGCCCTCGTGACCGGCGCGAGCCGCGGCATCGGGCTCGCCATCGTGTCCACGCTCGTCGCCGAAGGGGCCCGGGTCCTGGCCGCGTCGCGCACGATCACCCCGCAGTTGGCCGCCACCGGCGCCATGACCATGGCCGTCGACCTGGCCCGACCCGACGGCCCGAGCCGCCTGGTCGATCGGGCCCTCACCGAGTTCGGCCGGCTCGACGTCCTGGTCAACAACGTCGGCGGGGGCGACGCCGGCGGCGAGTCGCAGACCGGCGGCTTCCTGAGCTTCACCGACGAGCAGTGGCTCGCCTCGTTCGAGCTGAACTTCCTGGCCGGCGTACGCACCACCCGGGCCGCGCTGCCTGCGTTGGTCGACACGCGCGGCACGATCGTGAACATCTCCTCGCTCGGCGGCCGGGTGCCGCACAGCGGGCCGGTGCCGTACACGACCGCCAAGGCCGCGCTCACCGCGTTCGGCAAGGCCGTCGCGGAGGAGTTCGGCCCGCGCGGCGTCCGGGTCAACACGGTCTCCCCCGGTCCGGTGCGCACCGCGATGTGGGAGGCGCCGGACGGTTACGGCGCCCAACTGGCCGCGTCCATGGGCCTGTCCCACGAGCAGCTGCTCGACGCCCTGCCCGGCGCGTCGGGCATGGTCACCGGCCGCTTCGTCGACCCGGCCGAGGTGGCCACCGCGGTCGCCTACCTGGCCTCCCCGCTCGCCGGCAGCGTCACCGGCACGGACCACCTCGTCGACGGGGGCGCGCTCAAGGCGGCCTGAACCCCCGGGGGCGGGCCGGTGCGATCGGCCGCACCGGCCCGCACGATCGATGCCGCCGCTCACCCCACCCGGGGCCGCACCCCGAGCGCGGGCAACACCGTCTCGCCGATGCGATACGCCTCCTCGAGGAGCGGATTGCCGGAGAGGATGAAGGTATCCACGCCCAGCGCCTCGAACTCCTGCAACCGCTCGATCACCTGGGCCGTACTGCCGACCACGGCCGTGCCGGGCCCCGGCCGGAACAGGCCCATCCCGGGCCACAGGTTCGGCGACACCTCCAACTCCCGGGCCCGCGCCGGAACCCGGCCCCCGTGCTGGCGGAACTGCCGTTCCCAGCCCACCCCGTCGGCATCGGCTGCCTGACCCAGCTGCCGGGCGTACGTCGCATGACTGGTCACCTCCAGCAACCGGTCCGCCGCCGCCCAGGCCTCGTCCTCGCGCTCCCGGACGATCAGGTGCAGCCGCAGCCCGATCCGCAACGAACGCCCGTGTGCCGCCGCCCGCTCGCGCACCTTCGCCAGCTTCTCCGCAAGCTGGTGCGGCGGTTCGCCCCAGGTCAGATACACATCGACATGCTCGGCGGCCATCTCGATCCCGGCCGGGGACGAGCCACCGAACCACAGCGGTACGTGCCCGCCGACCCGATGCAACTCGCGCAGCCCGGCGCCGGCCTGCTTGAGGTCGTAGAACGTGCCCTTGTGGTCGAAGACCTCGCCCGCGGTGAGTCGCTTGACGATGTCCCAGTATTCGGCGCTGAGTTCGTACCGCTCGTCGTGTTCGAGATGCAGCCCGTACTCGCGCAGTGCCTCGGTCGAGCCGTTGACCACGTTGAACCGCAACCGCCCCGGGCCGAACAGCGCCTCGAAGCTCAGCGCCATCTTCGCCAGCAACGTCGGCGCGATCAATCCGGGGTGCACCGCGAGCAACGGCCGAAACGTCGGCGCCGCCGCGGCCAGCACACTGCCCAGCGACCACACGTCGTACAGATCCGTCGCGAGCAGCGCCCCGCTGAAGCCCAACCGATCGACCGCGCCGCCCAGTTGTTGGAGGTAGGCCAGGTCCACCGGCCGCCGCCCGGCGGGCTCCCACGGATACGGTCCCTCGCGCGGGATCACGTACCACAACACCTCGGGACTCATCGGCCCGCACCGTCCGCCGGCGCGAGCACCCGGGCCACCGGCGCGGACAACGCCGCCGCCTGGGCATCGGCCACCGTGATCGGGCGGTCGATGAACCCGTTGGTCGCGAAGATGTCGGCGGCCTCCTGCTGTTCGGCGATGAACGACTCCGGGATCGGCTCCAGCCGCCACGGCAGCGCCGCCAGCGCCTCGGCCCAATCGGCCCGGGTGCCCGGGAGTTCGGCCGCGTGCAGTTCGGCCGCCTCCTCCGGATGTGCCACCGCCCAGGCGTCGGCCTCGCGCAGCGCGGCCACCACCGTCGCGACGACCTCCGAGCGCTCCTCGGCGAACGCGCGGCGGGCGAAGAACACCGAGCGGTCGGTGATCACGTCGCCGACGCGGTGCAGCACCCGAAGGCCCGACTCGCGGCGCGCGGCGACCAGTTCGGGGCCCTGCGCGACCCACCCGGCGATCTCGCCGGCGCGCAGCCGCGCCGCCTGGTCCTGGCCCGCCGCCGGCCGCAACGGCGTGATGTCGTCCCGGTAGGACAGGCCGACGTCGTTCAACGCCTTGGCCACGAAGTGGGTCTGCCACGACCCGATGCTCAGCACGACCGTGCCGCCCTTGAGATCCGCGGTGGTGCGCACCGGGCCCTCGTCCGCGACCAACAGCGCGCCGTGGCCGGGCCGCGGCGCGGACACCGCGACATAGACGAGGTCGTGGCCCTGCGCCTGCCCGACGATCGGCGGCGTCGACCCCGTGCCACCGAAGTCGATCGTGCCGGCGCCGAGCAGTTCGCCCACCCGGGTGCCCTCCACGGGCAACCAGGTCACCGTCTCGCCGAGCGGTTCGAGGGCACGTTCGAGGATGCCCAGTCGGGCGAGCAGGTACAACGACGGATTGCTGCCGTGGACACCGATGGTGACGGTCATTCAGATCACTCCGGACGTGGACGGGACGGTGGCGGACGTCGTGGCGGAAGTCGTGGGGGAAGCGGTCGGGGCGGCCGTGACGGAGGCCGAGGGGACCGTGGGCGGCGTCGTGGCGACCGGGAGGGAAGCCGCAGGGACCGTCGGGGCGGCGGGCACCTTGGCCGGCCCGTCCGCGACCCGGACTCCCAGGTCCGCCAGGAGCCGCCGCCGCAGCGCGGCAAAGGCCGGATCCGTCGGGTCGCGCGGTCGGTCCACGGCGACGATCTCGTCGGTGACCAGATTGCCGTCGCGCAGCACCGCGACCCGGTCGGCGAGCCGGATCGCCTCCTCGACGTCGTGCGTGACCAACAGCACGGCGGGCCGGTGCACCCGGCACAGCTCGCCCACCAGGTCCTGCATGCGCATCCGGGTCAGCGCGTCCAGCGCCGCGAACGGCTCGTCGAGCAGCAGCAGTTCCGGCTCGCGCACCAACGCCCGGGCCAGCGCCACACGTTGTGCCTCGCCGCCGGACAACGTCGCGGGCCAGGCCGCGGCGTGCCCTTCCAGGCCCACCTCGGTCAGCGCGCGCAGGCCGATCTCCCGGGTGGCCCGCCCCCTCGGCAGCCCCACCACCACATTGGCCAACACCCGCTTGGAGGGCACCAGACGCGGCTCCTGGAAAACGATCGTGCGAGCCTCCGGAACCAGCACCGTGCCGCCGTCGTGCCGATCGAGTGCGCCCAGGATGCGCAGCAGCGTGGTCTTGCCGGTGCCGCTGGCGCCGAGCAGCGCGACGAACTCGCCCCGCGCGATGTCCAGATCGACGCCGTCGAGCACGGCCCGGGTTCCGAACACCCGCCGCAGGCCCGCGAGATGCACGGCGGTCTCGGCGCTCATCGGCCGGCCCCCTGACCCTGGCCGCGCCACGGCATCAGCACCCGTTCCAGGATCCGCACGATCACGTCGGCGAGCAGGCCCAGGATCGCGTAGACGAGGATGCAGACGGTGAGGATGTCGGTGCGGGAGAAGCTCTGCGCCTGGCTCATCAGATATCCGATCCCCGCCGTGGAGTTGATCTCCTCGGCCGCGATCAGCGCGATCACGCTCAGCGTCATGGACAGGCGCAGCCCCGAGAGCAGCGCGGGCAAGGCGCCCGGCAGGACCACCTCGCGGACCAGCGCGAGCCGACCGACACCGAAGCTGCGCATCGCCTCGACCAGTTTGCGATCCACGTTGCGCACCCCGCCGGACGCGGAGACGTACATCGGAAACGCCGTGGCCACCGCGATCAGGATCACCCGGGCCGACTCGCCGATCCCGAACCAGACCATGAACAGCGGGACCAGCGCGAGGAAGGGCACGGTGCGAAGCAACTGCACGGAGGAGTCGAGCAGTTCCTCACCGAGCCGGGAGAAGCCGGTGAGCACGCCCAGGGCCAGGCCGATGGTCAGCCCGAACACCAGGCCCAGGCCGGCGCGACCCAGTGACACCCGCAACGCGTCGGGGAGTTGCCCGTTGTCCCACATCTCGCGCGCGGCGTGCACCACGTCGGCGGGCGAGCCGAGCAGATCGGGGCTGAGCGCCCCGCTGTGCGAGGCCCAGGCCCAGCCGCCGATCAGCGCGAGCGGTCCGATCGCGCGCAGCGCGGGGCTGAGAAAGCGCGGCCGCGGTCGCGGAATGCGCGGACGCGGGGCGACCAGGCCGGGGTACTCACGCTCGGGGGATTCGGCCTCGATCACCCGGGGTTGCGCCTCGATCACCGTGGGCGCGCTCATCCGGTCGCCCCCGGGAGGGTCTCGACGTCGAGCAGGTGTGGCTTGACGTCGACGAGGGTCTGGGTGACCTTCTGGTCCTGGAAGAACCGGGCCACCTTGCCGAAGCGCTCCACGTCGGCGGGCCGGATCGGCTCCACCGTCGCCCCCTGCCGGGTGAAGTCGGTCTGGATGCGCTTGGGTTCGGCGCCGTAGGCGGTGGGTCCGGAGTCGGTGAAGACGTTGATGTACGCGGCGGGGTCGGCGATCTCCTTGGTGCCGGCGTCGTGCAGGTAGGTGTAGAACGCCTTGACCACGTCGGGATGCTTGTCCGCGAACGCGTTGCGCACCGCCCAGACCGAGTAGTTGTCCGAGCCCAGCGCGCGCCCGTCGGCCAGGAAGCGGGCATTGCCCGAGGCCAGGGCCGGTACCGAGTAGGTGGCCCAGGTCGCCCAGGCGTCCACCTGTCCGGCCGCGAACACCGGCGCGGTCTGGTCGGCCCGCAGATAGACCCGCTCCACCTTGTCGGCCGGGATCTTCGCCTGTTCGAGCGCGGCGAGCAGCAGGTATTCGCTGGTGCCGCCCTGTGAGCAGGCCACCTTCTTGCCGACCAGGTCCTGGATCGAGTGGATCTTCGAGTCGCTCTTCACCAGGATGCCCTCGCCCGCCAGGTCGGGGGCGGTGGCGCCGAACAGCTTGAAGCTCGGCTTCTGCCCGAGTGCGGCCACGGCGGAGGTGATCGAGCCGAGCGCCACGTCGAGTTGTCCCGCGTTGATCGCCTGGGCGGCCGGCGCGAACGGGCCCGCGCTGCCGGTCCAGGAGACCTTGGCGCCGACCTTGGCCAGAGCCGCGTCCAGCGAGCCGTCCTTCTTGCCCCGGGCCAGTACCCCGTTGTTGCCCGGGTCGGGAATCCGCAGCGTGATGTCGCTCTTGCCGCCGCCGCTCGCCGCCGACGCCTTGGTGTCCTTCGAGGAGGAGCCGCAGCCGGTCAGCGCGATCAGCGTCGCGGTCGCGAGCGCGACCGCGGACAACAGTCGGGTGCGGCGAGGGGGCCGGCTACTCATGGGGAACCTCCAGCGGTGATATGCGAGACGGTGCGGGGTCGTTCGGGTGCGTGGCGCGGGCGCGGGCACGAGCGCGGACATCGGCGAGTTCGCGGGCCAGCCGCAGTGGTTCGGGATCCGCCCAGGCCGGTACGTCCACCGGCCCGGCCAAAAAGCCCTGTTCGAACAGGAACCGCTCCTGCCGGGCGAGCAGGTCCAGGCGTTCGGCGGACAGGTCGATCCGGAGCGTGTCCGGGCCGAGTTCGCGGTACGCACCGGCCACCCCGAACGCGCCCGCGCCGGTCTCGGCGCCCAGGATCCGGGCCACCTCGGCGGGATGCTCCGGCGCCCAGTCGGCCGCCTCGACCAGGACCGCCAGGAACCGGGCGACCAACTCCGGATGATGGTCGAGCAGTTCGCGGTGCACGGTGATCGGTCGCGGCGTCCCGTTGTTGATCCGCACCGCCCGGTCCGGCACCGCGTCCAGGTCCACCGCGACCACCGCGCCGTACCGGACGGCCGCCTCCACGGCCAACGCGCCCTTGACGTAGACGGCGTCCACCACGCCCCGGCTCAGCGCGGCCAATTCGGCCTCCCACTGCCCGCTCCCACGCGCCGCCGGCACCTCGACCGGGCGCGCGTCGGCCAGGGTGGCGCCGGCCAGGGACAACGCGCCGGCGAAGCCGTGCAGGGCCATCGCCCGCCAGAAGTCGATCGCGATGTCGTGCCGGGGCACGGCCAGCCGCAGTCCGCGCAACTGTTCCGGCGAGGCGATCCCGCTCTCCGCCCGGACCAGGATCGCCTGGCGCTCCTCGATCCAGGTGAGCCCGACCAGCCGGGTCTCCTCACCGCGCGAACGCGCCCACAGCGCGGGTACGTTGCCGCCCTCGCGGAACAGTCCGGGCAGCGCGTGCGTGTAGTGGTGGTCGGCGGCGACATCGGCCGAGACGTCCTGAAGCGACCGCACGGTGATCCCCTCGGCCGCGAACTCGGCGTCGAGCAGGCCCAGATCGGCCGCGATGCCGGTGGCGGTGGGGACGGGACAACGGGTGAACCACAGCTCGTCGGGGCGTGCGCCGGTCAGGGCGGTCATGGGAATACTTCCGTTCGCGTTCGAGGCGTCGACGGGACCCGCGCCCGGTTCGACACGGCGCGGATCGACCCGGGACCGAACCGGTCCGGGCAAGGAAGAGGCAAGAAGAGGCAAGAAGGGGGTGGAACACAGGGATCGGCGAGACCTACCCGACGCGCGGGTCGAAACCGGGGCGGACCGAAGGCATCACCGGGTCGGGCAGGGACCCGTCAAGGAAGACGAGCCGGAAGCCCCGAGGAAACGCGGGTCGGGTCAGCGACAGCCGGCGCTGGAGACGCGCGCGAGGTCGATGTGCCGGCGGCTGGTGAGCAGCGCCCGGACGCCGGCGAGCGGCGCGGTGTACGACGCGACTGCGGACACGCGGGCCTCCTCACGGCATTCGTCCGGCACGGGTGCGCCGAATGGCGCATCGGGGTGGATCCTGGCACGATCCGCGCCACCCGATCAAACCTTCCCACGATGTGGGATGTCTCGTCGCTCTCCGACGCGCCCCGTGGCGCGGAGTGGTCCACGCCCTTGCCGTATGGTGAAAACCGCCTGTCGAACGGCGAGTTGGGGAAGCCAGTGAAGACTCCGAAGATCCCGGTGCACGAGCCCGCCGGCACACCCGGGCCTGCCGGCACGCACAAACCGGTCGCCACACCCGAGCCGGCCGCCGCCCCGGACGCTTCGCACACCGCCGACCCGCCCCGCCCGGCGACCGCCCCCTCCGGCGCCCAGGCCGTGCAGCGCGCCCTCGGCATCCTGCACTGCTTCCGGGCCGGCGGCACCGACCTGAGCGCGTCGGACATCGCCCGCCGCCTGGGCCTGTCGGTGTCCACCGCGCATCGGCTCGCCCGGACCCTGGTCGGCGCGGGCTTCCTGGACCAGGACGACCGCACCAGCCGCTACCGCCTCGGTCCCGTGGTCGCCGAGTTGGGTCTGCTGGCCTACCACCAGCGCGGCCTGCACCACGCCGCCCCGGAGTTGGAACAGCTGTCCCGACGCACGTCGGCGACGTCCGACCTGGCCATCCGCAGCGGCCGGCACGCCCTGGTCCTGGTCGGCAGCTCGGTCCAGCCCGGCACCGGCCTGGGCCTGCGCCGACCGCTGCACTCGACGGCGCTGGGCAAGGTCCTGCTCGCCTGGGCCGACCCGGCCGACGGCGGCCTGGCCCCCCTGCTCCCGCTCGCCCCGCAGACCGACCGCACGATCGTGGACCCGGTCGCGCTGCAGGCCCAGTTGGACGCGGCGCGAGCGATCGGTTACGCGCTCAACGACGGCGAGTCGGTACCGGGGGTACGCACCCTGGCCGTACCGATCCTGAACCGCGCCGGCCACGCGCACGCCGCACTCGCCGTGCGCTCCACCCCCGCGGTGATGACCGACGAGCGCATCCCGTGGTTCCGCGACCGGGCCCAGGCGTGCGCCGACGCCCTGGAGGTACTGCTGCTCCCGCCGCACCGACGCCGACTGCGCGAGTCCGGACTGCCCGCCGAGTAGGCGCACACCGAAGGGCCCGCCTCGCCCCCCGCGCAGCGGGAGTCGGGGCGGGCCCGAGAAGTATCGGTCAGGCGGCGGCGACGAGCGCGTCGCGACCCAGCACGCGGGTGCGGGTGGTGGAGGTGACGGTCGACGCGCCCCTCGGGCGGGCGAACACCGCGAGCCGCAGGAACACGAACCGGGCCAGACCCGCCACACCGGAGGCGGTGAGGTAGGTGGCCTGCTCGACCATGATGCTCGGCGCCGCCTGGACCGCATGCAGCCCGAGCATCGCGGCGGTGGTGAACAGGTAGGCCACCAGGGCCGAACCGCCCGCCTGGACGTGCGCCTTGAGGTTTGCCCGACCCGCGCGGAAGGAGAACCGGCTGTGCAGTTCGGTGGCGAGGACGGTGCCGGCCGCGGTGACCACGGCGTTGGTGACGACGAGCGGCAGGGTCCCGTTCAGCGCGACGAGCGCGGCGCTGGAGGCCAGTCCCGTACCCCCGCCGAAGACCACGAATCGAACGAAGGAGGCGACCGTGCCGGGGGCCGTCGAGTTGGCGGTGTCCTGTCCTGCGACCCGGCTGCGGTTGTTCACGTGACTCTCCTCGGCCCCCTGCGGACCCCCTCGGTCCGACAGATCCAACCTAGGGATTCGGCAACACATTCCCCATGGTGCTCACTTCCCTCTGTGGGTAGGGCTGGCCCCACCCCCCACAGGGAGGCCCGCCAGGGGTCGAAACCGTCGCCCGTGAGCCCGAAACAGGCCCGACAAACCCCCGTATAACCGAACAAAATCCCCCCCCGAACCCACCCTCGGACCGGGGAACCAACCCGGCCCGCAACTCGTTCCCCGCAAATGTCTCCCTCGTCACATCCCCCGGATCCGCGGCCGTCCCCACCCCCAACCCCCACGACCATCCACATGGATATCGTGACCCGGTAGCATTAGTTTCGTGAGCACACGAATCGCGGACCTCGACCCCGGCGGCGCCCCCCTGCTCGGCGAACCGCTGCCGGTGGAGCTGGCCAATACGCGCTACGCGGTACGGGGCACGCCGCACGAGGGGCTGGCCGAGCCCGCGCACCTGGCCGCCTGGCTGCGCGACATGGCACCGCGCCTGGGCAACCCGCCGTCCGAGGCCGCGCTGCTCGCCGTGGACGCGCACGACCTGGCCCGCGCCCTCGACCTGCGCGACTGCGTCGGCGCCCTGCTCACCGCCGCGATGACCGACACCGTGCCGGCCGCCGACACCGTCGAGCGGCTGAACACCTATACCCGCGCCGCCCCGCAGTGGCGCGAGCTCACCTGGCCGACCGCCGTCACCCGCACCGAGGCCGACCCGATCACCGCGGTCCTGGCCGAACTGGCCGGCGCCACCGTCGACCTGCTCACCGGCCCGGACCGCACCGAACTGCGGGCCTGTCACGGCCCGGGCTGCATCCTGCACTTCGTCCGGAACAACCCGCGCCGCGAATGGTGCTCGGCGGGATGCGGCAACCGCGCCCGCGTGGCCCGGCACTACCGGCGCAGCAAGAACCCACCCGTCGACGGCTGACCCCGTCCACAGGAGACACAGGAGACAAGGGACTCCCCTGAAGACCGGAATGCCGGCCTCCGAAAGACTCTGGGCGAATCCCCAGCGAGAGGCTCAGATCTTCCATGCGCGTTCCGTCCCTGCTCCACACGCGCTCCGCGGGCGCCGCGGCCGCCGTCCTGGTCGCCACCACGCTGCTGTCCGGCTGCCTCGGCAAGAGCGACGACAAGAAGGACCCCAAGAGCGCCCCGGCCGCGACCGCGTCCAAACCCCCGATCATCACGATGCCCCCGGCTCCGACGCTGCCCGCGAAGACCGACCCGTCGGCGAGCAGGCCGCCCGCCGGCACCGCGAACCCGATCAGCAGCCCGGGCCGGGTCAAGATGGTCAAGCTGCACAAGGGCGACTGCATCAACCAAAAGGGCGAGGACGTCCTGACCGTCGCGTGCACCACACCGCACGACGCCGAGGTGGTGGGCGAGTACACCATCCCCGACTCGCTGCCTCCGACGAGCATGAAGTTCAAGGACGAGATCACCGCGAAGTGCACGGAGCTGACCTCGGGCGCCGCCGGCCGCAACAGCACCATCGAGCTGTCGAAGCTGTCGTTTCGACCCACGTCCGGCAGCTGGCTCAATGAGCACGACCGGGACCTGACCTGCCTGCTCAAGCGCACCGACGGCACACCCCTGACCGCGCCGCTGAAGTAACGCGGCACGCCGCACCGTTCCCGACCGCAGCCGACCCCGCCCGTGTCCCCGGGCGGGGTCGGCTGCGGCATGTCGGGCGCCCCTCGCGCACGATCGCGAACCCACCTCTGCCGGCGGTCGCGAATCGGCCCGTGCCGGCGACCGCGAACCCACCCCCGCCGGCGGTCGCGAACCAGCTGCCACCCACCGTCGTGAACCGGCCGACGGACGACGGGAATCGGCCGCGATTCCTTATCGCGTCCGCGATGATCGATGGCCTCTTCGGACCGGATTCACCCGTTCGAGGGGCTTGTGAGCCACACAACCGATCCGCCCCGAGCATCCGCGTAGCCTGGCGCCCGCGACGGTGGCTCGGATCGCCCTTCGGGCACCGGCACCGGCCGCGAGCGCACCAGAACTTGCCATCGGCGGCCCGATCCGCCGAGCGGTCCGCAGGACACCCGCACGATTCGATTCCGACCTTTTTCGAGGATGCCGATGGTTCTCGCTGGATCGTCCCCCGGAGGCCGACGGCCGGCCCTCGTCTGGATCCTCCCCTTCCTCGTGACAGCCGTGTGCGCGGCCGCGGCCGTGGCCGCGGTCTCCGACCAGGCCCGCCCGGCGGTGGCCCTGTGCGGCGGACTCGCGACCGTCGCCGTCGCCGTGTGCGCCGCGGAGGCGGGCAGGCGCGGGCGCACGATCACACAACTGCACACCAGGCTCCAGCAGCAACAGATCGGCCTGCGCCGCCGACTCGCCGAGCAGGAGTCGGAGATGATCCGGCTCTCCGAGGAGATGTTGCCCGAGGCGATCGGCCGACTGCAGATGGGCGAACCGGTGCCCGAGGTGATGCGCAAGGTCGCGCCGCACCCCGAGGAGCCGACCGAGTTCGCCATCGCACACCGCAACGTGATCCGCTCGGTGATCGACACCGTCAGCGCCGAGGAGGACCTGCGCGAGTCCGCCCAGCGCGCGTTCGTCAACATCGCCCGCCGCGTCCAGGCCACCATCCACCAACAGGCCCAGGACATGCGGGACATGGAGGACCGGCACGGCGACGACCCGGTGGTCTTCCGCGACCTGCTCCACCTCGACCACGGCAACGCGCTGATCGGCCGCATGGCCGACAGCATCGCGGTGCTCGGCGGCGCCCGCCCGGGCCGCCAGTGGGAGACCGACATCGGCATGTACAGCGTGCTGCGCGGCGCGATGTCGCGCATCCTCGACTACCGCCGGGTCAAACTGTCGTCGGTCGTCGAGGTCGCGGTGATCGCCCAGCACGTCGAACCGCTGATCCACGCGATCTCCGAACTCCTCGACAACGCCACCCGATACTCGCCGCCCTCGACCACCGTGCACCTGAGCACGACCGAGGTGCAGAGCGGCATCGCGGTCGAGATCGAGGACGCCGGCGTCGGCCTGAGCGAGGAGGCCCGCCGCCGCGCCGAGCGCATCCTGTCCCTGGACGGCGACGCACTCAACCTCGGCGACCTGGGCGAGACCCCCCGGCTGGGCCTGACCGTGGTGGCCCGCCTCGCGCACACCTACAACTTCAAGGTGATGTTGCGTCCGTCGGCCTACGGCGGCGTGCGCGCCGTCGTGGTCATCCCGCAGAACCAGATCACCGCGAACGTGCCGCCGATGTACCCGATGCCCGAGCATCTGTCGCACCTGGACGAACTCCCGTCCCTGCACGACCTGATGACCGAGACGCCGGCGCACACCGAGTTCGGCGCGAACGGTCTGCCCCAGCGCCGCCGACGCGGCCTGGGTACGGTGCCCCGCGCCGGTGGCACGCGCGGACACCGCGCGGCCAAGCCGACGACTCCCGCCGCCGCCCCGAGCGTCGACGAGACCCCGCCGGGACTGGGCCTGGACGCCTTCCTCAGCGGCATCAACGGCGAACCGCCGCCCAAGGAACGACGATCCGAGACGGGCGAAAACTCGTGGGACGACGGGGGATACCGATGACGGCGTACCGACCCAACATGGACTGGATGCTCTCCGACCTCGCGAAGAGCGTGCCCTTCACGCGCTACATCGTGCTGCTGTCCGCCGACGGCCTGCGGATGGCCCAGCACAACACCGCCGCCGACACCGCCGACCGGCTCGCCGCCGCGTGCGCCGGCCTGCAGAGCCTGGCCGCCGCGGTGGCCGCCGAATTCCCCAAGGGGGACGGGCGGATGCGGCTGGTGGTGATCGAGGTCAACGGCGGCTACTTCTACATGATGGCCGCCGGCGCCGGCGCCTACCTCGCGGTGCTCGCCGACGGACAGGTGGACACCGGCCTGCTCGGCCACCGCATGCGCGACCTGGTGATCCGCATCGGCGAACACCTCACCAGTCCGCCACGCCACGACGGGGCCTTCCCGTGACCGTGCCGCGGCGCACACGGCGCGTTCCCTACCCCGAACGGCTGTACCTGGTCGGGGAGAACCCGGACGACCCCGGCCGGTTGGACCTCGTGACGCTGTTCGTCGCCAAGCACACACCCACCCGCGGGATGGGCCCCGAGCCCGCCGCGATCGTGCGGATGTGCGAACAACCGTTGTCGATGGCGGAGATCTCCGCCCACATGCGGTTACCCACCAGCGTCCTGACCCTGGTGCTCGCGGACATGGTGACCGCGGGCGAGTTGGAGGCCCGGGCCCCGATCCCGGCCGCGTCGTTGCCCGACATCGATCTCCTCAAGGCGGTGATGCATGGACTACAACGGCTCTGAGACCCTCGTCGGGCCGCGTCCCGAGGACATGCTGCCCGCGACGGCCGCCGCCGCGGTCAAAGTCGTGATCGTCGGCGGATTCGGGGTCGGCAAGACCACCCTCGTCGGCGCGGTCAGCGAGATCCGTCCCCTCACCACCGAGGAGACGATGACCCAGGCGGGCGTCGGCATCGACGACCTCGCGGGCGTCGAGGCCAAGACCACCACGACGGTGGCGATGGACTTCGGCCGGATCAGCCTCAACGAGCGCCTGGTGCTCTACCTGTTCGGCACCCCCGGGCAGGAACGCTTCTGGTTCCTGTGGAACGGCCTGTTCGACGGGGCGCTGGGCGCCGTGGTGCTGGTCGACACCCGGCGCCTGGAGGTGTGCTTCGACGTGATGGGCCGCCTGGAGGATCGCGGCGTGCCGTTCGTGGTCGCGATCAACACGTTCCCCGAGTCGCCGATCTACTCCATGGACGAACTGCGCGGCGCGCTCGACCTCGACGACACCGTACCGATGGTCGACTGCGACGCTCGCGACCGAGGTTCCAGCCGGGATGTGCTGATGGCGCTCATGCAATACCTCCACACGCTCACCACGAACCGGGAGACGCCATGACCGCTCCTCCCCCCGTTCCGCCGCCCGGTTGCCCCGCGCACGCGGGCGCGACGGCCACCGAGGGCATCACGCGGTTGTACGGTCCGGAGACCATCGCGGATCCGGGTGCCGCGTACGAACGACTGCGCGCCGAATACGGGGCGGTCGCCCCGATCCTGGTCGACGGCGATTTCCCCGGTTGGCTGGTGCTCGGCTACCGGGAGAATCTCGAGGTCATGCGCACGCCGAGCCGGTTCTCCCGGGACGCGCGCAACTGGCGCGACTGGCGCGAGGGCCGGATCCCGCCGGACGCGACGATCCTGCCGATCATGGAGTATCGCCCCGACTGCGTCTCCAGCGACGGCGCCGAACACCAGCGGTTGCGCTCGGTGGTCACGGAGAGTCTGGACCGGTTCGACCGGCGCGGCATCCGCAAACACGTGCAACGCCTGTCGCACGACCTGATCGACCGGATCGCCGCCGACGGCCACGCCGACCTGGTCGCCCAGTTCGCCCAGCAGTTGCCGATGCTCGTCATCGCGCAGCTGTACGGACTGCCCGACGAGATGGGTCCGCAACTGGTGCAGGCCAGCGCCGAGTTGATGATGCAGAGCGAACGCGCCCTGGAATCCAACGAGTTCATCCTGCAGACGCTGCGCGATCTGGCCGACCGCAAACGCCGCGAGCCGGCCGCCGACTTCCCGTCCTGGCTGATCGAGCACCCGAACCGGCTGTCCGAGGACGAGGTGCTGCACCACCTCAGGCTCGTGATGGTCGCCGCCAACGAACTGACCATCGCGCTGATCGCCAACACCCTGCGGGTGGTGCTCACCGACGACCGGTTCGCCGCCTCGCTGGCCGGCGCCCGGCTGAGCCTGCCCGACGCCGTCGAGCAGGTCCTGTGGGACGAACCACCGTTGTGGGTCATCCCGGGTCGCTGGGCGCTGGTCGACACCGAGCTGGGCGGGCGGCGGATCCGGGCCGGCGACCTGCTGGTGCTCGGCGTGATGGCCGGCAACGTCGACCCGCAGATCCGTACCGACCTCACCGTGCCCGTCCACCACAACCGGGCCCACTTGGCGTTCAGCGGCGGCGCGCACCTGTGCCCGGGACAGGACATCGGCCGGGCCATCACCGACACCGCGATCGACACCCTCAACAGCCGACTGCCCGACATCCGACTGGCCCACCCGGACCAGCCGCCCGCCTGGCACGCCGCCACCTGGGCCCGCTACCTGACCTCGCTGCCGGTCGATTTCACCCCGGTACCCCTGGTGGAACCCGCCGAGTGGGTCCGCCCCGCCCGCGCCGCCGACCACACGACCCGCCCGCCGGAGCCGCCGCTCCCGCCGCTGCCCTCCACATGGTGGTCGCGGCTGAGCACGTGGCTCTTCGGCTGACCCGGCGAGCGCCGGGCCGCCCCCCGGCGCTCGATCACCTCCCGAACCCCGGGCGGGCCCGACCCGCCGGGTTCACCGCTTCGCGGTGATCACCCGCAGCAGGGCCCCGACCGCGTCGACCATCGCCGCCCGCGACGCGGACAGCGCCGGTCGCGGGTCGGCCTTGCCGGGGGTGGCCGCCAGGTGCTCGCGCAGCGTGCCGGTGTAGGCGATGTTCAGCGCCGTACCGACGTTGATCTTGGTCATCCCGGCCGACACCGCCGCCCGCAGTTCCTCGTCCGGCACGCCCGACGAGCCGTGCAGCACCAGCGGGACGCCGACCGCCTCGCGCAGCCGGGCGATCAGGTCGTGGTCGAGCGTGGCGGTGCGATCGAGCATCGCGTGGCTGCTGCCGACCGCGACGGCCAACGCGTCCACCCCGGTCGCCTGTACATATGCCGCCGCCTCGGCCGGATCCGTGCGCGCCCCGGGCGCGTGTGCGTCCAGCGCGGGATGGCCCGGCTTGCCGCCCACCTCGCCGAGTTCGGCCTCCAGGGTGATGCCGCGAGCATGCGCCCAGGCCACCGCGTCGGCCGTCACCGCCACGTTGTCCGCGTAGCCGAGCCGCGAGGCGTCGAACATCACCGAGCCGATCCCGGTGCCCTCGGCCGCCGCCAGCAGCTCGACCGACTCGACGTGGTCCAGGTGCAGTGCCACCGGCACCTCGGCCTCCTCCGCCAGCACCCGGCACGCGGCCGCGAGCGGTCCCAGCCGCCCGCCCCGGAACTTCACCGCGTTCTCGCTGATCGCCACCACCACCGGCAGCCCCGCCCGCTCGGCGGCCGTCACCACCGCCTCGGCGTGTTCGAGGGTGATCACGTTGAACGCGGCCACCCCCACCCCGTCCGCCCGCGCCGCGTCGGTCAGTATCCCCGTCGAGGTCAAGCCCATCGCACAACTCCTCTGGAACGATCCCGCCCGGCACCACAACCGTCACCACCGCGCCGCCCGCGCCCTACGCCGGCGGCGCCACCGCGTCCACCCGCACCCGAGGCCGCCAGGCCCGGTACAGCTCGCCGTCCACGTCCCCGGCCAGCGGCGCGGCCACCGCCGCCGCCGACAGGGCCACCGCGTCGCGCAACCGCTCCGGCCACGGCACTCCCTCGGCCAGCCCTCGGGCCAGCGCCGCGACCGCCGCGTCCCCGGCGCCGGTGGCGTTGCCGTGCACCGACTCCGGCGGCACCGCCCGCCACCACCCGGCGTCGGAGGCGGCCAACATCCCGCCCGGACCGAACGACGCGACCACCGCGCCGCCGGCCCCCGTCCGCGCCGCCAACCGGGCCACCGCGCGCAGCGGATCACTCTCCCCGGTCGCCGCGCGCAACTCGTCCGCGTTCGGCTTGACCACATCCGGCCCGGCCGCCACCCCCGCGAGCAGCGCCGGCCCCGAGGCGTCCAACAACACCGGCACGCCCGCCGCCCGCGCCCGGGTGACCAGCTCCGCGTAACCGCCCTCCGGCACCCCCGGCGGCAGACTTCCGGAGAGCACCAACGCCGAGGCGGCGGGCAGCAGTTCGGCCGCCGCGGCGACCACCCGCGCCCACTCCTCGGCGGTCCGCGAGGGGCCGAGTTCGTTGAGCGACGTCGCGCCGCCCGAGGCGGTCTCCACGATCGTCGTGGTGCACCGCGTCTCGCCCACCACCGGCACCGAGGTCAACGCGATGTCCGCGGCGGCCAGGTCGGCCCGTATTCGCTCGCCCGTCGGCCCGCCCAGCGGCGCCACCGCCACGACCGCGACCCCGAGCGAGCGCAACACCCGCGTGACGTTGATCCCCTTGCCGCCGGCCCGCCCGCCGACCGACGCCGGCCGGTTCGCCCCGTGCCGGTCCAGTCGTTCCAGGTGGTAGGTGACATCCCAGGCCGGATTCGGCGTCACCGTGACGATCACGACGCCCGCCCCGCCGGCCCGCGCCCGACGTCCGTCACGACGCGCCCAACACCACGGACCGGGTGAGGTGCCTCGGCTCGTCCGGGTTCAGCCCCCGGCTCTCCGCGATCGCGACCGCGAGCTTTTGTACCCGGATCAGCTCGGCCATCGGGTCGAGGGAGCCGGCCACGAAGGTGCCGCCGGTGACCGCGACCTGCTCGGCCAGCCCCTCCGGCACCGGACCGAACACCCACGTGACCCGGTTCGGCGCAGCGATGCTGATCGGCCCGTGCCGGTACTCCATCACCGGGTAGCTCTCCGTCCACGCCCCCGCCGCCTCGCGCATCTTCAGCGCGGCCTCGGCGGCCAGCCCCGCCGACCACGACGAGCCGAGGAAGGTGAACTGCTCGGCGGCCACGAACGCCGCGTCCGGCTCCCAGGCGACGGCGGTCTCCGCGTCCCGCACCGCCGCGGCCAGGTCCTCGCCCAGATGCGCGCGGAACAACGCGAGCGCCGTGGTGGCGAACCGGGTCTGCACGACCGAACGCTCGTCGGCGAAGTCGAGCATCACGATCTCGTCCGCCGCGGTCGTGATCGGCGTGCCGGGCGGGCCGGTGATCGCGGTCGTGGCGACCTTGCCGCGCACCTCCGCGAGCAACCGCAACACCTCGGTCGTGGTGCCCGAGCGGCTCAGCGCGACCACCCGGTCGTAGTCCCGTACGCCGGGGAACTCCGAGGCCGCGAAGGCGTCGGTGACGCCCTGCCCGGCCCGCTCGCGCAACACCGCGTACGCCTGCGCGATGAACCACGACGTCCCGCAGCCGACGACCGCGACCCGCTCGCCGCTCTTCGGCAGCCCCGCGCACTGCCCCGCGAGCGCGGCGGCGCGGGCCCACAAAGCGGGCTGGGTGGCGATCTCGGCGGAGGTGTGACTGACGGTCGTCATGGCGCTCCCGGGGTGCTCGGACGATGCGCAGTGCTGCGCACTGCTGCACTCACATGCTTGAAACTATTCATTTGATAGCAGTTTCACGCACGAATGAGCAACGTCGCCCACCCCACCGAAGCCCGACTCATCCCGATTCACGGCAAATTTCGCCACGGTCGCCGCCCCGTCCCCCGCCCACCGGCGCCGGTCACCCACCCCGCCGGCTAGGCTCTTCCCATGGATGGATTGGCCGACCTGCTGCGCGGGATCAGGGCTGACGAGGCCCTGTTCGACCGGCGGATCGTGCCCCCGGCGGGGTCCGTCCGGCTCGACTGCCGCACGCCGCTGACCGTCTGCGCACTCGTGCGCGGCGGCGGCCGCATCGTGCCCGAGGGCGGCCCGTCGCGTCCGCTGCGCCCGGGCGACACCGCGGTGGTCCGCGGCCCGGCCCCGTTCACCTTCGTTGCCGACGCACCCACCGACCCGGCCACCGACGCGCCGACCGAGCTGATCTCGGGCGCCTACCGCGCGCACACCGACATCGGCCGCCGGCTGCCCACCGCGCTGCCCGACCTGCTGGTGGTGCCGGACCCCGACGGCGACCATCAACTCCTGGACTTCCTCTCCGCCGAGGTCGCCGCCGACCGGCCGGGCCAACAGGTCGTGCTCGACCGCCTGCTCGACTGGTTGCTCGCCTGCACGCTGCGTGCCTGGTTCGACCTCCCCGAGGCGCACGCCCCGCAGTGGTACCTGGCCCTGGCCGATCCGATCGTGGGCGCCGCCCTGCGCGCCGTACACGACGCCCCGGCCCGCCCCTGGACGATCGCCGCCCTGGCCGCCGAGGCCGGCGTGTCCCGCACCTCGCTCGCCGAACGCTTCACCGCCCGCGTCGGCCAACCCCCGCTCACGTACCTGACCGAGTGGCGGATGGCCCTGGCCGCCGAACTGCTCACCGAACCCGACGCCACGGTCGCCGCCGTGGCCCGCCGGGTCGGCTACGCGGACGCGTTCGCGTTCAGCACCGCCTTCAAACGGGTCCGCGGCCTGAGCCCGTCGGCCCACCGCACCGCCCACCACCGCGCCGCGTAGTACCGACCCGCCGCGAAACCGCGCGGCGGACGAGGTCCGGACGCACGCACATGCTTCCCGGCTTCTCACCCATGGTTGCCGGGCGGCGCGCGAAGCAGGCTGGACGCATGACAACCACGACCCGACCCGCATCGCAGCACCCGATCCTCGTCCTGGGCGGCACCGGCAAGACCGGCAGCCGCGTGGCCGCCGCCCTGCGCGCCCGGGGCGCCGACGTCCGGGTCGCCTCCCGATCCACCGAGGTGCCCTTCGACTGGTCCGACGAGAGCACCTGGGACCGGGTCCTGGACGGCGTCCGTGCCGTCTACCTGGTCCCGCTGGACGGCGCCGAGGCCGGTCCCGCCTTCGTGCGTCGGGCGGTCGCCGCCGGCGTCGAGCGCATCGTCCTGCTCTCCGCGCGGGGCGTCGACACCCCCGGCTACTTCGCCGCGGACGATCCGGCCACGCGGGCCCGACTCGACCTGGAGGCCGCCGTGCGCGGCGCCGGCCCGGCGTGGACGATCCTGCGCCCGGGGTGGTTCGCGCAGAACTTCAGCGAGGGCCTGTTCCGCGACGGCATCCGCGCGGGCGAGCTGGTCCTGCCGACCGGCACCGCGGCGGTGTCCTTCGTCGACACCGAGGACATCGGCGCCGTGGCCGCCGCCGCCCTGCTCGACCCCGGCCACGACGGCGAGACCTACGAACTGTCCGGCCCCCGGGCGCTGACCTTCGACGCCGCGCTGGCCGAGATCGCCGCCGCCGGCGGTCGGCGGGCCGACTACGTGGCCGCCGACCCCGACGAGTACGCCGCCGCCCTGATCGCCCAGGGTGTGCCCGAGGTCGAGGTGGCCATGTGGACCTCCGCCCTGGGCAGCATCCACCGCGGCCTGGAGGCCGCGATCTCCGACGGCGTCCCGCGCGCGCTGGGCCGCCCGGCCCGCGACTTCACCAAGTTCGTGCGCTCGGCCGCCCCCACCGGCGCCTGGACACCCTGACCCCCGACCACCCACCCGCCGGGCCCGTCCGACACACCGCGGACGGGCCCGCCCGCACGCCCGTGACCGAATTCCCGACGCCCCGCCGGATGTCCCGCCCGCGCCGCCGCAGAAGGCAAAAGAATCCGGCCCGCAATCACCCGACCGCATTCCCGGTGCCGCCCGCCGAATCACCGCGCTCACCCATCGCATCCGAAAGCGGCACGCTCGGTATCGACCGCCGAAACCATCCGCCCGAATTCACTCTTTCGCCGGCGCGGCGCATCGGATATCCATCCCGCTGCAAAACAATCGCGCGCAACCGTAACCACCCGAACAGCCGATGAATACCGATCCCGTCCGACACCCGATTCCCGGCGGCCCGCACCACCCCGCGCATTACCGCCGCAGCGCCGCGCAAAAATGTCCGGCCGCCGCATTCCGCCACGCCCAGGCCCCCGCCCAGGCCCCCACCGGCCCACCCGCCGGAGCCCGACGCCCGGCGGCGGCCCCCGACTTCGCGGGCGTAACGCGCCCGAGGGCGGGCATTCTCAAGACAGGTTCGGGATCGTCCGAGCGACCCCGACGCCGACGACCGGTCCCTGTCCTGTCCCTCCGACCCCACCCTCCTCGAACATCCGTCTCGTCCCACCGGCATCCGGTCGCCGCCGATCCCCGGCCCGGCAGGCGTGTGCGACCGCGCCCGAGCCCGGAAACCCGGGCCCATCGGCACGATCACGCAGATCACCGGACCGTCCCGCACACTGGGGGACCAACCGCTCGAAGCCGCTGCGGACCGACGTGACCCAGGTCACCCTCGTGGAGGCGTAACACTTGTACCGATCGGAGCGATGCCTTGAGTGGCGCCGGCAGCGCCGACGGGTCCGGTCCCGCGGATCCGTCATCGATTCGGTGTAGTTGCGGCGCCGCAGCATGCCCGCGTGAACCGAGAGGTTATTTGTGACCCCGAGCTCGTCCAGCACGCTTCCCAACAGAATCGCCGAATCGGAATCTCTGGTGGCGCTCATCGAGCGCGGCCGTGCCGAAGGATCGATTACCGGCGAGGACATACGCCGAGCCTTCGAAACGGATGCCATCCCTGCGACGCAGTGGAAGAGCATCCTCCGTAGCCTCAACGAGGTTCTTGACGAAGCGGGTGTGACGTTGACCGTCAACCCGGTCAAAGAGACCCAACGGAGAGACGTAGCCACAACTCGGCGATCTGTCAAGAAGACGCTATCCACGCGCTCAACCCGTGTCAAGAACACAGAGACCTTGCCCGCGCAAGTCACGCCCGCGGCAACGGAATCGGGAGAGTCCGTCGTGGAATCTGCTCCGAAGCCGAAGAAGGCCGCAGCCAAGAAGAAGACCGCGGCCAAGAAGACGACGTCCACCACCACCACCGAGACGACCCCCGTCGAGCCGAGTGTCCCCAAGGACGGCGACGAGGCGTTGGTCGAAGAGGATCTGTTCGACGAGCCCGGCGACGCCGTGGCCCCCGAGGTCGGGCCCAGCGGTTTCGTTCTCACCACCGACGAGGACGACGCCCCGCAGCAGCAGGTCACCACGCCGGGTGCCACCGCGGACCCGGTCAAGGACTACCTGCGGCTGATCGGCAAGGTCTCGCTGCTCAACGCCGAGCAGGAGGTGTCGATCGCCAAGCGCATCGAGGCCGGCCTGTTCGCGCTGGAGAAGCTGGACACCGAGCCCGGCCTGACCCCGCAGTTCCGGCACGAGCTGGAACTCGTCGCCGAGGACGGCAAGCGGGCCAAGAACCACCTCCTGGAGGCCAACCTCCGCCTGGTGGTCTCGCTGGCCAAGCGCTACACCGGCCGCGGCATGCTCTTCCTGGACCTGATCCAGGAGGGCAATGTCGGTCTCATTCGTGCGGTCGAGAAGTTCGACTACACGAAGGGCTTCAAGTTCTCCACCTACGCCACGTGGTGGATCCGGCAGGCGATCACCCGGGCCATGGCCGACCAGGCGCGGACGATCCGCATCCCGGTCCACATGGTCGAGGTGATCAACAAGCTCGCCCGCGTGCAGCGCCAGATGCTCCAGGACCTGGGCCGCGAGCCCACGCCGGAGGAGCTGGCCAAGGAACTCGACATGACGCCGGAGAAGGTTGTCGAGGTCCAGAAGTACGGGCGCGAGCCGATCTCGCTGCACACCCCCCTCGGCGAGGAGGGCGACAGCGAATTCGGTGACCTGATCGAGGACACCGAGGCGATCCGACCGGCCGACGCGGTCAGCTTCACCCTGCTCCAGGAGCAGCTGCACTCGGTCCTGGACACCCTCGCCGAGCGCGAGGCCGGGGTGATCTCGATGCGCTTCGGGCTCACCGACGGTCAGCCCAAGACGCTGGACGAGATCGGCAAGGTCTACGGGGTGACGCGCGAGCGCATCCGGCAGATCGAGTCGAAGACGATGTCCAAGCTGCGCCACCCGTCCCGCTCCCAGGTGCTGCGCGACTACCTGGACTAAGAGGCAGGACCCCGGGTACGGACGGACCGCCACGGCGGCGCCCTCCGTCCGTACCCGGCGCAATCCCCGCGCCGAAACACCACCTCGACACCCCGGCCGATCCCGCAAAGTGCGGACATCGGCCGACTCGTCCCCTCCGCCGATCGCGAACTCCCGCGTGCGGCAAGGGAGTCGACCGCGGGAGCCCGCCGGTCGCCGCCTACCATCGGCGGTGAGCCGTTCGGCCCCTCCGGCGACCACGAGGTGTTGAGATCATGACCGAGAACGCGGAATCCCGACTGTGGTCGACCCACCCGGAGGGCGCGCCCGCGCCGGCCGGCATCGACGTCACCGTGCCCAGCGTCGCCCGCATCTACGACTTCCTGATCGGCGGCAAGGACAACTACGCCGCCGACCGCGAGGTGGCCCGGAAGCTGATCGCGGTGGCGCCCGACCTCGCGCGCGACGCCGGTGCGCATCGGCGCATCCTGCACCGGGGCGTGCGCTTCCTGGTCGAGCAGGGTGTCCGGCAGTTCCTCGACATCGGGTCCGGGTTGCCGACCGCGCAGAACACCCACCAGGTCGCCCAGGCGGTGGCGGCGGACAGCACCGTGGTCTACGTCGACAACGACCCGATCGTGCTCGCGCACGGTCGTGCGCTGCTGGCCGAGAACGCGCGGACCACGGTGATCACGGCCGACCTGCGTGAGCCCGGGTCGATCCTGAAGAACCCCGAGGTCTTGCGCCTGATCGACTTCGACCGGCCGGTCGCGCTGATGTTGCTGGGCGTCATCCACCACATCAACGACGACGAGGACCCGGCCGGCCTGCTGCGCACCTACCTCGACGCGCTGCCGTCCGGGAGTTGGCTGTTCCTGACCCACTTCCTGCGCAGCGGTCCGGAGTCGGAGCAGATGGAGCGGGTCATGCAGGGCTCGCACAAGAGCGGCCGGTTCCGCGAGCGCGCGGAGATCACCGCCTACCTCGACGGCCTGGAGCCGGCCGACCCGGGGCTGGTGTACGTCGACCTGTGGCGCCCGGAGGAGCCCGTCGACGAGGCCGACCTCACGGTCAGCCAACGCCTGGTCCTCGGCGCGGTCGCCCGCAAGCCATAGCGGGCCCGGCGGGCCGGGCCACCCGTCGGCGGGTGGCGGTGGTGCGGGGGCGGTGTTCGTGGGATGCATACGATGAGGCCATGAGCACGCCGATCGCGGACGATCCGGCCCGGTGGATCGGGCGGGATCTGCATCTGGAGGTGTCCGGGGCGGGCGGGCGGCGGGCCGGGTTGATCCGGGCGATCCGGGAGGCGATCCGCAGCGGACGGCTGGGGCCGGACACACCGTTGCCGCCGTATCGTTCGCTCGCGGCGGATCTGGGCATCGCGCGCAACACCGTCGCCGACGCGTACGCGGAGTTGGTCGCCGAGGGCTGGTTGACCGCGCGGCAGGGGTCCGGGACGCGGGTGGCCCGGCGGGCCGAGCCGTTGGCCGAGCCGCGCCGGCGGGCCAGGGTGCGGCCGGTCGCCGGGAATCCGGCGGGGCCGACGTACAACCTGCGCCAGGGGCAGCCCGACGCGGCGTCCTTCCCGCGCGCGGCGTGGGTGGCGTCGGCGCGGCGGGCGTTGAACGCGGCGCCGAGCGAGGCGTTCGGGCCCGGGGATCCGCAGGGGCGCCCGGAGTTGCGGGCCGCGCTGGCGGACTACCTCGCGCGGGTGCGGGGCGTGCGTACCCATCCGGACCGGATCGTGGTCTGCTCCGGGTTCGCGCATGCGTTGCGGTTGTTGTTCGGCGGGGTGTTGCGGGGGCCGGCCGCGGTGGAGGCGTACGGGCTCGCCTTCCATCGCTCCATCCTGGCCGCGGCGTCGGTGCGCACGTTGCCGCTGGCGATCGACGAGCACGGCGCCGACACGGCCGGGTCGGCCGCCTTGGCGCGGGCGCGGGTGGCGGTACTCACTCCGGCCCACCAGTTCCCCACGGGCGGGCCGCTGCCGCCGGAGCGTCGGGTCGCCGCGCTCGACTGGGCGCGGGCGGCCGGCGGGATCGTGGTGGAGGACGACTACGACGGGGAGTTCCGCTACGACCGGCGGCCGGTGGGCGCGGTCCAGGGCATGGATCCGGACCGGGTGATCTACGTCGGTTCGGTGAGCAAGAGCCTGTCCCCCGCGATTCGGCTCGGCTGGATGGTGTTGCCCGGGCACCTGGTCGAGGACGTGCTCGCGGTGAAGGGGCAGCGCGAGGCGTGGGCCGGGGTCACCGATCAGCTCACGCTGGCCGACTTCATCGAGGGCGGCCACTACGACCGGCACATCCGCCGGATGCGGCAGCGCTATCGGGCCCGCCGGGACCACCTGGTGGCGGCGCTGGCCGAACACGCGCCGCAGGTGAGCGCCACGGGAATCGCCGCCGGCCTGCACGCGGTGCTGCAACTACCTCCCGGCACCGAGCCGGCCGCCATCGCCGCGGCCGAACGCGAGGGCCTGGCCCTGGACGCCCTGTCCACCTTCCGCCACCCCGACACCGACTCCCCAGCCCGCGACGGCCTGGTAGTCGGCTACGCCACACCCCCGGACCACGCATACCCGGCGGCGCTAACGGCACTGTGCCGAGCCCTGGCGTCGGCAACGGCGTAACAACGCACCCGAACAGCGCCAAACCCAGCCCCGGGGAACCCGCCCCACCCCCAACGCTCGCACCCCGATGCTCGGCGGACTACTCCCCCCGCTCCCCGCAGACCACCCACCGTCGACCCGCCGAAGCCCACCCCGCCCGCCTTCCCGGCACTCACGCCCCGACGCTCGGCGGGCGACTTCCCCGGCATCCCGCAGACCGCCCGCCTTCAATCCGCCGGTGTCCGCTCCGGCCGCCTCCCCGACACCCGCACTTCGACGCGCAGCGGGGGCCTCTCGGCCTCCGCAGACCACCCCGCCCGCCTCCCCGGCGCTCACGCCCCGACGCTCGGCGAGCGGCTCCCCCGCTTCCCGCAGACCGCCCGCCGTCGACCCACCGGAGTCCGCTCCCGGCCACCTCCTCGGCACTCGCGCCCCGACGTTGGGCGGGCGGCCTCCCCGACTCCCCGCAGACCCCCCGCCGTCGCCCGCCGGAGTCCGCTCCGGTCGCGTCCTCGGCATTTGCGCCCCGATGTTCGGCGAGCGGCTTCTCTGGCTCCCCTGCCGGCCGGCCGCCTTCGCCTCGCCGGGCCCGCATCCGGCGGCAGCGCCTCGCGGTTTCGGGTCGCCCGCCGGTCAGGCGAGGGCGTTGACGATTGTGGTGAAGGCGGTGGGGAGGCGGTGGGCGGCGGGGACGATCAGGCGGGCGGTTCGGGGGTGGGCGCGGGCGGTGAGGAGGGCTTCGGTGAGTACGCGGTGGCGGCGGGAGAGGCGGCGCCAGTCGCGCTCGTAGCGCTCGGGGCGGCCCGCCCGCACGGCCGCGACCAGGGCGCGGGCCGAGGCCAGGGCCAGCGCGACGCCCTCGCCGGTGAGCGCGTCGGTGTAGCCGGCCGCGTCGCCCACGAGCAGCACCCGGCCCGCGACGCGGCTGCGCACCCGCCGGCGCAGCGGTCCCGCGCCGCGTACCTCGCCGCCCGCCGCGTCCGCGAGCCGTTCGCGCAGGGCCGGGAATGCGGCGAGGTGGTCGGCGTAGGTGCGACCGCGCGGGCCGAGCATGGCGACGCCCACCAGGTCCGGGCCGACCGGAGTCACGTACGCCTCGCCGCGCGGCGACCAGTGCACCTCGACGAAATCGGTCCACGGCGCGATCCGGTAGTGCCGGCGCAGCCCGTACCGCCGCTCCCGCCGATCGCGCGGCGGGGGGCCGAGCGCGGCCCGCACGGGCGAGTGCAGCCCGTCGGCCGCCGCGAGCCAGCGTGCGGTCGATCCGGCCGCGGTCACCGAGTGCGCGTCCTGGCGGACCTCGCCGACCCGGCCGATCCGGTGCTCCACGCCGAGGGCCAGGGCTCGTTCGTACAGCGCCGCGTGCAGCGTGGTCCGGCGCACCCCGAGCCCCGGCCCGGCCCGGAACCGCGCCTCCACCGCGTGCCGGCTGTCCACGTACCGGATCCCGGCCAACGGCCGCCCGGCGGGCGCCACCCCGAGCGCGGCGAGCGCGGCCACCCCCGCCGGCATCAGCCCCTCGCCGCACGCCTTGTCCACCGGCGTCGGGCGCGGTTCGACCACCACCACACGCAGCCCCGCGAGCGCGCCGTGGATCGCGGTGGCCAACCCCGCCGGCCCACCACCCGCGACGAGCAGGTCGATCACGCGGTCGCCGCCGACAACGCGGCCGACTCGCAGCGGATCCGGACCACCATCAACGCGGCGTTGAGGGTGGTGAAGGCAAGCGCGGTGATCCAGGCGCCGTGCACCAGGGGCAGCGCCGCGCCCTCGACCGCCACCGCGACGTAGTTGGGGTGGCGCAGCCAGGAGAGCCGATACGGCCCGCGCCGGATCAGCGGCGACCCGGGCACGACCACTACCTGGGTATTCCAGTGCGGCCCGAGCGCGGTGATGCACCACCAGCGCAACGCCTGCGCGGCCACCGTGAGCGCGACCATGGTCCACCCGAGTGCGGGAAGGAACGGCCGGTCGGCCAGGCCGACTTCGAGTACGCATGCGGCCAGCAGACCCACGTGCAGCACGACCATCGGCGGATAGTGTCCCCGCCCGCTGACCACGCCGCCCCGAGCCAGGCTCCAGGCCAGGTTGCGCCGCGCGACCACGAGTTCGGCGAGCCGTTCGAGGGCGACCAGGCCGACCAGGCCGAAATACCAATACATCGCGACCTACCACTCCACCAGGACGAGTTCGGAGCAGAACCCGGGACCCATCGCGATCATCAGGCCCGGGGTCCCGGGTTTTGGCCGAGCGGCGATCGTGTCGCGCAGCACGTGCAGCACCGACGTCGAGGACAGGTTCCCGGTCGCGGCCAGGGAGCGCCAGGTCATGTCGAGGGCGCCGGCGGGCAGGTCCAGCGTCTCGGCGACTGCCTCCAGCACCCTGGGGCCGCCGGGGTGGCACACCCATGCGGTGATGTCGGCCGTGGTCAGGCCGTGGTCGGCGAGGAAGTCCCGGACGTCGCCGCCGAGATGGGTGCGAGCCATCTCCGGGACGTCGGCGCCGAGCACGATCCGAAAGCCGGAGCCGCCCACGTCCCAGCCCATCACCCGCTCCGAGTCGGGGTACATCCGGCTGCGGGCGGCGATCACCTTGGGCCCGCGCCCGTGTCCCGGCTCGCGGTCGTCCCCGCAGACCACCACCGCCGCCGCGCCGTCGCCGAACAGCGCGCTCGCCACCACGTTGGCCATCGACGGGTCGTCGCGCTGGAGGGTGAGCGAGCACAACTCGACCGAGACCAACACCGCGACCTCGTCGGGCCGATCGCGCAGGTAGTCGTGCAATCGGGCGATCCCGGCCGCGCCCGCCACGCAGCCCAGGCCGAACACCGGCAGCCGTTTGACGTCCTCGCGCAGGCCGAGCCGGCCGACCAGGCGCGCATCGACGGAGGGCACCGCCAGGCCGGTCACGGTGGTGAACAGGATCAGGTCCACGTCCCGCGCGCCGAACCCGGCGGCGCCGAGCGCGGACTCGATCGCCTCGGCGGCGAGGTCGACTGCGACCTCCAGCCAGACGTCGTTGGCCGCGCCGAAGTCCGCCAACTTGGCGTAGTGGTCGAGCGGCAGCGCCAGATGGCGGGTGTCCACCCGGGCACTGGCGTGCACCCGGTCGAGTACGCGCCGATCGGCGCCGGTCGGCAGGCACAGCGCCGCGAACGTGTCGGTGATCTCGGCCTGCGGGTATCGGTGCGGCGGCAGTGCACCACGGACGGCGGCGATGCGGGTCATGGCGATTCCCCTGCTGGATTAGGGGGCGAGGCTGGAATAGCGGGTGAAAAGGCAGGTATCGGGAGGCGGGAGAGGTAGGGAACGCTGGAACAGTGCCCAGCGGGAACACGGAACCCACGTCGTTTGCCCGTAGTTGCCGCCCGCATGCGCTCCGACCCGTCCGGTCCCACCGCCTGCTCGCCCGAAGGACACCCACGTGAGTGACACCGCAGCGCCGAACCACCCCACCCCGCGCCCCCTCGGCCGTCCCCTCGCCCGTCTGCGCGCCCGCCGCCGCGCCGGCACCCCTGACCACCCCGAACGGGCCCCCGTCGTCGGCCTCCTGCTCGCCTGCCACCCCGGCCCGACCGTCGCCGTCACCGCGTTGACCACCGGGCTCGCCCGCGCCGCCGGCCGGGACGCGCGCGGCTGCGTACTGGTCGGCGCGGCCGTACTCGCCGGGCAGTTGTCGGTCGGCTGGTGCAACGACGCGGTGGACGCCGAACGGGACCGGGCGGCTGAGCGCGGCGGCAAGCCGGTGGCGGCCGGCCTGGTCGGGGCCGATCGGGTGGCGCGCGCCGCCCGCCGCGCGCTCGTGGTGTGCGTTCCGCTGTCCTACGCGTCCGGGCCCGCGGCCGGCACCGCGCATCTGGTCGGCGTGGGTGCGGCCTGGGCGTACGACCTCGGGGTCAAGGGCACGGCCGGGTCGTGGGTGCCGTACGCGATCGGATTCGGCAGCCTGCCGGCGTTCGTCGCGTTCGGGCTGCCGGGCCGGCCCGGGCCCACCTGGTGGATCGTCGGCGCCGCCGCGCTCCTTGGGTGCGGGGCGCATCTGGCGGACGCGCTGCCGGACCTGGCCGGCGATCGTGCGACGGGGGTGCACGGCCTGCCGCACCGGCTCGGTTCGACCGGGGTGCGGGCGCTCACCCCACTGCCGCTCCTCGCCGCCACCGCGCTGCTCGCGTACGGCCGGCCGGATCGCGCGGGCCGACTCGCCCTGCTCGGCGCGGGCACGCTCGCCGCGGCCGGCGCCCTGCTCGGCGGCCGGCGGCCCCGGATCCCCTTCGCGTCCTCCGTGGCGGTCGCCGCGATCGACGTTGCGCTGCTGCTCCGCCGGGGTACCGGGATCGCACGGGCCGGTTCGCGTGACGTCGGACGATCATCACGCCAATGCGCGTAGACCCGTCCCCGCCAGAGCTGTTTCGGTATGCCCTGAAAAAGGGCTGATGGGATGAAATAGAGCGATCGCTGCTTGACAGTCTGTCAAATTGGATCTTCGTATTTAACAATCTGTCCCATTGTCCCGCTCAGAGCATCAGGAAATCATTCATGCCCATAGCTCGATCCAGGATCAGTCCAAACCGCCCGCAGATCGGTCACCCCGAGCCAGCTCGTGCCGTGCCGGCACCTCTGTCCCCTCACACTGGAGGAACCCGCACATGAGCGGTCGCTTCACCCACCGCCGTCTGATCGCGTCCGCCGCGACCCTGATCGCGGGATCCATGCTGTTGACCGCCTGCGGCGACGGCGGCGGCGACAGCGCGCTCGGCAAGAAGGACGAGAACGCCCCGTTCTTCAAGATGCTGCCGCCCGACGTCCAGAAGTCCGGCAAGATCACGATCGGCTCCGAGGTCGCCTACGCGCCCATCGAGTTCATGAAGGACGGCAAGGCGGTCGGCGTCGACCCCGAGCTGGCCGCGGCGCTCGCCAAGCAGCTGGGCGTCAAGTACGACTACAAGAACTCGCAGTTCGACTCGCTGATCACCGGCATCACGTCCAAGCGCTTCGACATCGTGATGTCGGCGATGACGGACAAGAAGGAACGCCAGGGCCAGGGCCTGTCGTTCGTCGACTACTTCCGCGCGGGCACCTCGATCCTGGTGCAGAAGGGCAACCCGCAGCACATCAAGTCGCTCGACGACCTGTGTGGGAAGACCGTCGCGCTCCAGCAGGCGACCACCAACGAGGACGTCGCCGCCGCCCAGTCCAAGAAGTGTGAGGAATCGGGCAAGGGCGCGATCACCATCCAGAAGTACGAGCACGACGGCGAGGCCCTGCTGAAGCTGAAGAGCGGCGCCGCCGCGGCCGACCTCAACGACTTCCCCGTCGCCGCGTACAACGCGCAGACCTCCGGCGACGGCAAGGACTTCGAGGTCACCGGCGACCAGATCGACGCCGGCCTGTACGGCATCGGCGTCGGCAAGGACAACACGCAGCTCCAGCAGGCGTTGAAGTCGGCCCTGGAGGCGCTGATCAAGAACGGCGAGTACGCCAAGATCCTGGCCAACTGGAAGGTCGAGGCCGGCGCCGTCACCGAGGTCACCATCAACGGCGCCACCTCCTGATCGCCGGGTCCGGCCCGCACCGTCGCCCGGCGGCCGGGCCGGACCCGAACCGCGCCCGCCCGACCGCGTCCGTACTCGTGCTCCAAGAGGAGGTCACCCGACCGTGACCACGCCCGCAACACCCCCTGCCGACAAACAGCCGGTCAAGCGGGAACCCATCAAGGCCATCCCCGTACCGCACTACGGCCGCTGGGTCGCCGCCGTCGTGGTCCTCGCCCTGGTCGGCCTGCTGATCAACGCGTTCGCGAGCGCGAAGATCCACTGGGACGTGACCGGCGACTACCTCTTCGACGACCAGATCATGAAGGGCGCCGGCAACACCCTGCTGATCAGCCTGGCGGCCATGGCGGTCGGGCTCGTCCTCGGTGTGCTGGCGGCGATCATGCGGCTGTCCGGCAACCCGGTCACCTCGACCGTCGCCTCGGTCTACATCTGGTTCTTCCGCGGCACCCCGGTCCTGGTGCAGTTGCTCATCTGGGGCAACCTCGCGCTGGTCTTCCCGACCATGCTCGGCCAGAACACCAACGACGTGATCACCCCGTTCATGGCGGCGCTGCTCGGCCTCGGCATCAACGAGGGCGCCTACATGGCGGAGATCGTGCGCTCCGGTATCCAGTCGGTGGACGAGGGCCAGACCGAGGCGGCGCACGCGCTCGGCATGTCCAAGGGCCGCACCCTGCGCCGGATCGTGCTGCCACAGGCGATGCGGGTGATCGTGCCGCCGACCGGCAACGAGTTCATCAACATGCTCAAGACGTCCTCGCTCGCCAGCGCGGTGGTCTATCCCGAAGTGCTGCAGAAGGCGAAGGACGTGTACACGCACAACCTCGCGGTGATGGAACTTCTCTTCGCCGCATGTTTCTGGTACCTGCTGCTGACCACGGTGTTCAGCATCGGCCAGTACTACCTCGAGCGCTACTTCGCTCGTGGATCCAGTCGAGCCTTGCCGCCCACGCCGCTCCAGCGGATCATGGCCAATGTGTTCAGCACCCGGCGCACGGGGGTCAAGTCCCGATGACGACCAATCTCGACAAGCCCGCCCCCCGCCCGGCCGAGCCCGGTCGGGTGATGGTCCGGGCCCAGGACGTCTGCAAGTCGTTCGGCCCGCTCGAAGTGCTCAAGGGCATCGACCTGGAGGTCGCGACCGGCGAGGTCATGTGCATCGTCGGCCCTTCCGGCTCCGGCAAGTCCACCTTCCTGCGCTGCATCAACCACCTGGAGAAGGTCAACGCCGGGCGGTTGTGGGTGGACGGCCATCTCGTCGGCTACCGGGAGAAGGACGGCAAGCTCTATGAGCTGAAGGACAGCGAGGTCGCGCTCAAGCGGCGCGACATCGGCATGGTCTTCCAGCGCTTCAACCTGTTCCCGCACATGACCGCCGCGGGCAACATCATGGAGGCGCCCACCCAGGTCAAGGGCATAAGCAAGACCGAGGCCCGGGCCCGCGCGCACGAGCTGCTGGCGCGGGTGGGTCTGGCCGACAAGGCCGACGCCTACCCCTCGCAGTTGTCCGGCGGCCAGCAGCAGCGGGTGGCCATCGCCCGGGCACTGGCGATGGACCCCAAGCTGATGCTCTTCGACGAGCCCACCTCGGCGCTCGACCCCGAACTGGTCGGCGAGGTGTTGGAGGTCATGCGCGGGCTGGCCGAGGACGGCATGACGATGATCGTGGTCACCCACGAGATGGGCTTCGCCCGCGAGGTGGGCGACTCATTGGTGTTCATGGACGACGGGTTGGTCGTCGAGGCGGGTCATCCGCGCGAGGTACTGGCCAACCCGCAACACGAGCGCACGAAGGCGTTCCTGTCCAAGGTGCTGTGACCTCGGCGTAGCGCGTGTCTCGTCGGGCCGGCGGCCGTCCTGCTCCGTCCGGGGCGGCTCGCCGGCCCGGACGGAGCAATTCCGTTCGAGGCGTGGCGCGCGTGGGGTAGGGGCACCGGTGTCGCCCGGCTCGGGAGTCCGGGGATCCACCACCGCGGAGGAATCCGTCATGCCGCACACCGCCGACCGCCTCGCCGCTCTGGCTCGGCAGGTCCTCGGCCGCCCGTCGCCGATCCGGATCCGGGCCTGGGACGGCAGCGAGGCCGGTCCGCCGGACGGTCCGGCGCTGGTCGTGCGCAATCGCCGCGCGCTGCGCCGACTGATGTGGTCGTCGGGCGAACTCGGCTTCGCCCGCGGCTGGGTGTCGGGCGATCTCGACGTGGACGGTGACCTCTACGACGCACTGACCCGGCTGTCCGGACTGGCGCTCAATCGCGACGAGCCGGTGCCGGCGGGGCCGCCGGCCGGCGTCTTTGGGGCGGCCCCGCGCGGGCCCGCCGCCCGGCTGCGCGAGGCCGGGCGTACCGCGCGCGACGCGGCCCGCCCGCTGGGCACGATGCTCTCCCTGACCGGCCTGCCGGTGCCGCCGCCGGCGCCCGCCGAGGAGATCCGGCGCCGCCGGGGCGTGCTGCACAGCGTGCGCCGCGACCAGGAGGCGATCCGGCACCACTACGACGTCGGCAACGACTTCTACGCCCTGGTCCTGGGTCCGTCGATGGTCTACTCCTGCGCCTATTGGGATCGCCCCGACGCGACGTTGGAGGACGCCCAGCGGGCGAAGCTGGACCTGATCTGCCGCAAGCTCGCGCTCGGTCCCGGCATGCGGCTGCTCGACGTCGGCTGCGGGTGGGGCTCGATGGCGCTGCACGCCGCCGAGCACTACGGCGTGCAGGTGGTCGGGATCACCATCTCGCACGAACAGGCCGACCTGGCCCGCAAACGTGTCTCCGAGGCGGGTCTGACGGGGCGGGTGGAGATCAGGATCCAGGACTACCGCGAGCACGCCGACGGCCCCTACGACGCGATCTCCTCGATCGGCATGGCCGAACACGTGGGCCGCGTGCAGTTCCGCGCCTACGCCGACACGCTGTACGAACTCCTGCGCCCCGGCGGCCGGTTGCTCAACCACCAGATCTCGCGCCGCCCGGTGCCGAACGAAGAGGCTTACCAGGTCGACGAGTTCATCGACCGCTACGTCTTCCCCGACGGCGAACTGGCCCCGATCGGCACCACGGTGTCGGTCCTGGAGGAGGCCGGCCTCGAAGTCCGCGACGTACACGCCCTACGCGAACACTACGCAACCACGCTGCGCGCATGGGTGGCCAACCTCGAATCCAACCAGGAGCAGGCAGCCCGCCTGACCACCCAGGGCAGAGCCCGCGTCTGGCGCCTGTACATGGCCGCCTCGGCCCTGGCCTTCGAACAGAACCGGATCGGCGTAAACCAGATCCTGGCCGTCAAAACCCCACCCACAGGCCGCTCCGGAATGCCCCCCACCCGAACCCTGTAGCCCCGGGCCGTCGCCTATCGCCCCCGCACCCACCAGGCATCCTGGGCGGCCTTGATCCTCTCCCACACCTCCCGAAACGCGTCCTCCGGCTCCGCCTCCCCCAAAATCGGCGGCTCCCCCCACTCCGCCACCGCCCCCACGGGACACCCAACCCGCTCCAAATCCGCCAACAACGCAAACCACGCGGGCCCTTCGGCCGGTTGAACGGTCGCAAGCATGCCGCCGTCCACGGCACAAAGCTCCGTAAGCGTCCCCTCGGCCCGAAGCCCCACGTCTTCCCCACCCACGTACCGCACCACCCGACCCACAACCGGAGGCGGCAGCCGAAGAATCACCAAGTCCCGCACATCGGCGGCGAATTCGGTCCCGGCACGCAGCCGCAAATGCACCTGCCGCCCCTGCACATCCATGAGCACCCCCTCCCGCCCCGAATACGCGTCCCGACACCACGCATGCCGATAGCGCTCAAAGAACTCCCGCCCCCGGTCGATGTCGTCCTGCGTACTCCCCGAAACGCACCGCCGAGTCGTCGATCGATATGCCATCGCGCGCACGTGTCCCTTCTCGTGAGTGCGGCCGACGCCGATTGCCCCGCTCGCACGGTTGAGGTGGGCACGCGATGTGCGTGGGCGGCTTGCCGCATCTGTGACCGTAGGGATGGTGCCGGGGGCGGACCAGGGGCGGTGTGGGCGACTTTGTCTGCAGGGTGGGACGTCGTGTCCTACTCGGTGGCGATTTGCAGGCGGTCGGCGAGGGCGAGGATCGGGGCGGAGCGGCGGTGTTCGCGGGAGGTCAGGTCGGTGATGACTCGGCGGGATGTGGCGTGGTAGCGGAGCCATTCCGGGGCGGTTTGTTCGGCTTTGAGGATGGCTTGTGTGGCCCTGGTGTCGTTGGCGAGGTCGATGTGGGCCAGGGCGCGGTCGACGTGGTGGCGGGCCTGCCAGGTGGGTGGGAGGTGGTGGAGGCCGGTGATGCGGCGGGCTTCGGTCAGGGCCTGTTCGGGGCGGTCCATTTCCACGTAGGCGTTGACCGTGGCGACGCGGGCGTTGGTGGGGCCGAACGGTGTGGCGTAGTCCGTGCGGTCCGTGCCGATGCGGGCGGCGGCGGCGTTGGCGAGGCGTAGGAACTCGGCGGCGGTGTCCTTGCGTTCGGCGCGCACCGCGGCGGAGGCGGCGCGTAGGAGAAGGATGCCCCACAGCGCGACATCGATCAGTGGTGTCTTCGTCAGCGACGGCTCGATCTTCTCCGCCGTTGCCTGGGCCACCCGTTGAGCGTCGTCTATCCGGCCCTGCTTGCTGAAGATCCAGGACAGCGTGGACATGCCGATGACTTCGAGGCGGGGGTCGTCGGAGTTGCGGGCCGCCGCGCCGCCGCGTTCCATCGCCGTGTACGCCGCGTCCTCCTTGCCGAGCGCGGCCAACGTGGTTGCCGCGACCTGGTATGCCTCGGCCAGTACGGCGAACGACGCGGCGCGGTCGGCGCCGGCGTGTTCGCGCGTGGCGGATCGGGCGTCCGCGATCAGGCGCGGCAGGATCGTTGCGATCTCCGACAACCTCCCCTCGCGGCGGATCGCCTCCGTCGACCGCAACGCCTCGCGCAGATCGTGCACGGACGGCGATTCGCCGTCGGCGACCGCCGTTTCGTCGTCGAGCAGTTCGGCGATGGGGGTCACCGCCCGGCGCAGTGCCAACAGGCTCGGGGACGGATCCCGGTCCGCCGTCGCCCCCTGGAACGTGGTCGGCTGCCCGATCAGCGTCGACGTCTCCACGTCGAGCGCGCCCGCGAGCGCGTTGAGTGTCGAAAGCCTGGCCGTGAGGCGCTGGTTCTGCTCCAGTTTGCGGACCACGTCGACGGACACCCCCGCGACGGCGGCGAGCGATTCCTGCGTGTGCCCCCTCCGCAGACGCAACCGCGCGATGCGGTCCCCGATGCTCTCTCGCATGGTCAGACTCCCGGCAGGTTGGGCGCTGCCCACCACGGTACGCCCCGATACGGGCGGGTCGGCAACGCGCGACGCCGGCGGCGAGGTGCTTGACCCTCACGTGGCGTCATGGCGCATTGTCGGGGGTGTGGAGGAGCACCTGACTGTGGGGCGTGTGGCCGAGTTGGCCTGTGTGAGCGTCCGGACGTTGCATCACTACGACGAGATCGGACTTGTGCGGCCGTCCGCGCGGACGGCGGCCGGGTACCGGGCGTACGCCGCCGGGGACGTGGAGCGGTTGCGGGAGGTGCTCGCCTATCGGCGACTCGGCTTCGGGCTGCGCGAGATCGCGGATCTGGTCGACGACCCCGACACCGACGCGGTCGCGCACCTGCGCCGATTGCGCGGTCTGCTGCTGGAACAGCGCGACCGGGCCACCGCCATGGTGACGGCCATCGACACGGAACTGGAGGCACGGGCAATGGGCATCAGAACCACCTCGGAGGACCAGCTGAAGGTATTCGGCGCACAGTTGTACGACACGATCGGATCCGCGTACCCGGTGACGCGCCGCACCGAGCCGCGCATCGCCGCGCGGGTCTGGGAAGCACTCGGCGACGCCCGAACCGTCCTGAACGTCGGCGCCGGCACCGGCTCGTACGAACCCCCGGACCGCGACGTGACCGCGGTGGAGCCGTCGGCGGTCATGCGGGCGCAGCGTCCCGCGGGCGCGGCCCCGTGCGTGGCGGCCGAAGCGGAGAGCCTCCCGTTCCCGGACCAGTCCTTCGACGCGGCCATGGCGTTCAGCACCATCCACCACTGGCGGGACCCGATCGCCGGGCTGCGCGAGATGCGGCGAGTGGCCCGGCGCGTGGTGGTGTTCACGCACGATGCCCACGACACCGCGTGGCGGGACCGGTTCTGGCTCATCCGCGAGTATCTGCCCGAGGTCACCGGACTCGTCGCCGGCCGGCCCTCGGTGCAGCGGTTGGCCGGCACGATCGGCGCCCGCCTGGAGCCGGTGCTCATCCCGTGGGATTGCGCCGACGGCTTCTTCGAGGCGTACTGGCGCCGTCCCGAGGCGTACCTGGACGAACCCGTGCGCCGCGCGATCTCGCTGTGGACCCGCGTCGGACCGGGGGCCGAACAGCGGGCGGTGGACCGGCTCCGCCACGACCTCGCCTCCGGCCGGTGGTCCGAGCGCAACGGCGACTTGGCCGACCTCGACGCGGCGGAACTGGGCCTGCGTCTGCTCGTGGCCTGAGGCCGAGCGCCGGGCCGGAGAAATGGTTGTCGGCAGCGTTTGATGGAAAGGCCCCCCGGTGAACGGGAGGGGGACCATTGGCCGTTCGTGTTGCGGCGCCCGTGCCGCGGAAGGTCGCGGCCGTCACGCTGGGGGTGCTGCTCGCGATTGTCTCGGCGGGTTGCGGCGGCGGTGCGGCGTCAAGCTCCGCGGAGCAGGACTCCACACCGGGCGAGGGACGACTGCGGAAGTACCTGGACGGCTATGTCGCATTGCTCAACGCGGGCGACGTACCGAAGTTGGCCCGACATCTCGACATCGGCGGCGACCGGGGCAGACAGGACGCCGAGTTGCGGATGAGCGAGCACGGCCGGCAGCAGTGGCGGGACGTCACCTACACGTGGGATCAGCCGGTCTCCGTCGACCTGTACGACGTCAGGATCAAGGCATTCGCCGCCGCCACGTCCTCGTGGGTGCGCGTCGACGAACAGATCGTCTGGAGCCGTTCGCGCGATCGGTGGATGATCGTGTCGCACGTTCCCGCGAAAGCCGACCCGAGGAAACCGCACTCGGGCACCGAGCGCAGCCCGGTGCCCGACCTCGACCCGAAGAGCCTCGCGCCGAAGGCGTGGCGCCCGAACTCAGGTTGAGTCCGCGGCCGTTCCTCCGATGGGATGGGCGGGGGCTTCAGTCCTGTCGGGCCCGGTCCAACCTGGCCTGGAGTTTGCGCATGCCGGTCAGCCAGCGGTCCGGGTCGGCGGCGCGGCCCGCGTACATCGGGGCCACGTCCGGGTGGGGCAGGATCAGGAACGGGGCGCCCGCCGCGACCGCGTCGACCACCATGTCGGCGACGTGCTCCGGCTCCACGGCGTCGTCGTCCAGGAGCAGGCGGGCGGCCGGGCCGGAGGCGTCCAGGAGGGCCGTACGCACGCCCCGAGGGCAGATCGCCTGGACCGTGATGCCCTTGGCGCCGTACGTGATCGCCATCCACTCGGCGAACGCGTACGCCGCGTGTTTGGTGACCGCGTACGCCGACGCGTCCAACATGGTGAGGAGCCCGGCGGCGGAGACCGTGGTGACCAGGTGGCCGCGACCGCGCGCCAGCCAGGCCGGGGTGAGCAGTCGCGCGGCGCGTACGTGCGCCATCACGTTGACGTCCCAGGACTGCTCCCACGCCTCCTCGGGCGCGTCCAGGCCGACACCCGCACCGACGCCGGCGTTGGCGCAGTAGATGTCGACCTCGCCGAGCGCCGCCCGGGCCCCGGAGACCAGCGCCGCGACGCCCGCCTCCGTGGCCGCGTCGCCCGGCAGCGCGACGGCGTCGATGTCGGCGGCCACCGCGTGGCACGCGTCCGGGTCGAGGTCGTTGACCACCACCCGCGCACCGGCGGCGGCGAAGCGGCGGGCCAGGGCCGCGCCGATCCCCGCGCCGCCCCCGGTGACCACCACGCCCGCCCCCGCGAGCACCGTCACCCCACACCGCCGGACAGGCTCACGCCGCCGTCGACCAGCAGCGTCTGGCCGGTGATCCACCCCGCCTGCTCGGACAGCAGGAACGCCACCGCGCCGGCCACGTCCTCGGGCACGCCGAGTCGCCCCATCGGGTACGCCGCCGCGACCTCCTCCTCGCGACCCTCGTACAGCGCGGTCGCGAAGACGGTCTTGACCACGGCCGGCGCGACCGCGTTCACTCGTACGCGCGGCCCGAGTTCGCTCGCGAGCTGCGCGGTCAGGTGGGTCAGCGCGGCCTTGCTCACGCCGTAGAACCCGATCCCCTGCGCGGGCCGCTCGCCGGCCATCGAGGACACGTTGACGATGGCACCGCCGTGTTCGCCCAGCCACGCCTTGTGCACCCGCTGGGTCCAGGCCAGCGCGGCGAGCAGGTTGACCTCCAGGATCTTGCGCCCGGCGTCGAGGTCGAGTTCGACCAGCGGGCCGTAGACGGGGTTGATCCCGGCGTTGTTGACCAGCATGTCGATCCGGCCGAACGCCTCCAGGGTCGCGGCCACGGCGGCGTCCTGGTGGGCCGGGTCGTGCGCCTTGCCCGCGACGCCGATGGCATGCTCCGGGCCACCGAGCGAGGCGACCACCTCGGCCAGGGTGTCCGCGCCGCGCGCGGTCACGCAGACCCGGTCGCCGCGCGCGACCAGCGCCTGGGCGATGCCCAGGCCGATGCCGCGGCTGGCGCCGGTGACGATGGCTACGGGGCGGGAGGTGTCGGTCACTGGGCGGCTGCCTCTCGGTCGGAACGGGGTGCGCGGGTCATGGTCCGCGTCAACGGGGTGCGCGGTTCACTGGTCCGCGTCTCGGTAGGGCTTGAGTTCGCGGTGGGCGAGCGAACGACGATGTACCTCGTCCGGTCCGTCGGCCAGGCGCAGTGTGCGGGCGTGCGTCCACAACGAGGCGAGGACGAAGTCCTGGGACAGGCCGCCGGCGCCGTGCGCCTGGATGGCCTTGTCCAGGATCCATTCCACGGTGCTCGGCGTGGCGATCTTGATCGACTGGATCTCGCGGTGCGCGCCGCGGTTGCCGACGGTGTCCATCAGCCACGCGGTCTTCAGCACGAGCAGCCGCAACTGCTCGATCCGCACCCGGGATTCGGCGATCCACTCCTGGATCACGCCCTGCTCGGCCAGCGGCCCGCCGAACGCCTCGCGCGCCAGTACCCGACGGCACATCAGTTCCAGGCCGCGCTCGGCCATCCCGATCAGCCGCATGCAGTGGTGGATCCGCCCGGGGCCCAGCCGGGCCTGGGCGATCGCGAAGCCGTCGCCGGCGTTGCCGACGAGGTTGGTCGCGGGCACCCGTACGTCCTCGAAGACCACCTCGGCGTGTCCGCCGTGCGGGCCGTCGGTGTAGCCGAAGACGTGCATCCCGCGACGGATGTCCACCCCCGGGGTGTCGCGCGGCACCAGGATCATGCTCTGCCGGCGGTGACGCGGCGCGTCGGGGTCGGTACGACCCATCACGACCAGGATCTCGCAGGTGGGCGCCATCGCCCCGGAGGACCACCACTTGCGGCCGTTGATCACGTAGTCGTCGCCGTCGCGCACGATGCTCGTGGTGATGTTGGTGGCGTCGGAGGAGGCCACGTCGGGTTCGGTCATGCAGAACGCCGAGCGGATGGTGCCGTCGAGCAGTGGCCGCAGCCAACGCTCGCGCTGCTCCGGGGTGCCGAAGTCGTGCAGCAGCTCCATGTTGCCGGTGTCCGGCGCGGCGCAGTTAAGCGCCTCCGGGGCCAGGTGCGGACTGCGCCCGGCGATCTCGGCCAGCGGTGCGTATTGCAGGTTGGTCAGCCCCGCGCCCTCCTCACCCGGCAGGAACAGGTTCCACAGGCCGCGTTTGCGCGCCTCGGCCTTCAGCTCCGCCAGCACCGGCGGGCGGCCCCACGGGTCGGCGCCCGGAGCGGCCACCTGTTCGTCGAACACGGCCTCGGCGGGGTAGACGTGTTCGGTCATGAACGCGAGCAGCCGCTCGCGCAGTTCCTCGGTCCGGGCGTCGTAGCCGAAGTCCACCGGCGTGTACCTCCTCCTGGGTCGTTCCCGAGTCGACGGCGTCGAGTCCGTAGGGTTTTCGCGAGGCGTGCACGGAACACGACGCGCCCGATTCACGGTACCGACCGGTCGGTATCTTGGCTAGACTGGCGTGCGTACGCTCCCGCGAAAGGTTGAACATCATGGCGGCAAGAGGTCGCGGAAACGCGGCGCCGGTCGAGTCCGACGCCGACGGGGCGTCGCTGCCGCAGCGGTTGGTGCGCATCGCCTCGCGGATGTTCGCCGAGCGCGGCTTCGAGAGCACCTCGGTCCAGGAGATCGTGGCCGCCGCGGGGGTCACCAAGGGTGCGATGTACCACTACTACGCGTCCAAGGACGACCTCCTCGTCGAGATCTACCACCGCATGCTGGCGATGCAGACCAAACGCCTGAACACCATCGCCGACGGAGCCGAGCCGGTGCTCGACCGACTGCGCGAGGCCGCCGCCGACGTGGTGGTCACCACCCTCGGCAACATCGACGACGCGGTGGTCTACTTCCGCTCGATGCACCTGCTCGCGCCCGACAAGAGCGCCGAGATCCGGGCCGAACGTCGGCGCTACCACGAGCGGTTCCGCGCACTGATCGAACAGGGCCAGCGCGAGGGCCTGTTGCGCCGAGACGTGTCGGCAGACATCGCCACGCACAACTTCTTCGGCGGCGTGCACCACCTGAACAGCTGGTACCAGTTCGACGGGCCGATGTCGCCGCGCGAGGTCGGCGACGCGTTCGCCGACCTGCTGCTGCACGGGCTGGCGCCGACGGCGGCGCGCTGAAAATCCCGTGGCATCGGCGTCGCGGCAGCGCCCACAATCGAACATGCTCACCGATCATTGGCCGGTATTCGGCATCCGCGTGACCACGCCCAGACTGGAACTGCGCCCGGCGACCCAGGACGACCTGGTGGCGCTGGTGGAACTGGCCGAGAAGGGTGTGCACGCTCCCGACTACATGCCGTTCAGCCGGCCGTGGACGCGCGAGCCGCAACCGGCCAAGGCCCGGAACGCGCTGCGCTTCTACTGGAGTACGTGGGCCAACTGGCAGCCGGACGACTGGCGCCTGCTGCTTGCCGTCGTGCACGAGGGCCGGGTGATCGGCACCCAGGAGGGCAGCGCCAAGGACTTCGCCCACCGGCGCGAGATCGGCTCGGGCTCGTGGCTGGGCCTGGCCCACCAGGGGCAGGGATTCGGCACCGAGATGCGCGCGGGGTTGTTGGAACTGGCCTTCACCGGCCTGGGCGCACGATGGGCGATCTCGGCCGCCCTGTTCGACAACGCTCCGTCGCTGGCGGTCTCGCGCCGCCTGGGCTACGTCGACGACGGCATCGACGTCCTGCCGCACGACGGTGCGCCTCGCCCCTTCCAACGCCTGCGGCTGACCCGCGAGGCGTGGTCGGCGCATCGCACCACCCCGGTCGAGGTCACGGGCCTGGACGCCTGCCGGGACATGTTCGGCGCATAGCCTTCCGGCGGCGACGGCCGGTGCGGCGCTGGTCGGGCCGGCACTCAGGCGGGGTCGAAGACCAGCTGCTTGCTCAGCGTGGAGCGTACGGGCGAGCGTTCGACGCGCTCCATGACCGCTTCCCGGTGGGCCTCCATGGCCGGGTCCAGCACGAGTTCGTACCGGAACCGGGTCTGCGCCTCACCGCGCTCCAGGTGCACGCGCACGTCCACGTCGGCGTCGTCGACGCCCAGGTCCGCCAGGGCCATGCGCGCGGAGATGGCCATGCACGTGGCCAGTGCCGCCTCCAGCAGTTCGTGCGGCCGCATCCCGGCCGAGCCGCCGATGCCGCCCTTGAGGGTGTCGGCCATGCCCTCGTTGTCGTCGGTCCCAAACCTGACCTGCCAGGGAGTCGGCAACGCCGTCGCCTCGATCATGTGCCTCGCACCCAACTCTCCGTCGGAAACCGATCAGGATCAGGAGGGTAACGACAAGACCACATACCGAGAACGGGATTCCGAATGATGGACCGCCCATCGGCGTGCGCCGGATTCGACCGGCGGCCGGCGACGGGCCCACCCCGTCGCCGGCTGCCCTGTCAGGGCCCGCTCAGCCCCGTCCGAGCGCCGCCAACTGCTCGGCGAATGGCACGACTTCGTCGATCGCGTCGGTCGCGGAGGACGCCGGCCGAGTCGCCGGGTGTGGCGGCAACCCGACCACCAAGTCGGCCAGTTCGCCGCCTGCGCGAGCGATCCGCGTGCCCACTCCCTCGACGCCTTCCCCGGCCGCCGTACCCCATTCGTCGGTGGCCACGAACACCGAGGTCGGTACGACCGTGGCCCGCAGATAGGCGAACAGCGGGCGCAGCGCGTGCTCCAGGGCGAGCGAGTGCCGCGCCGTGCCGCCGGTCGCCGCGATCAGCACCGGCTTTCCGATCAGCGCGGTGTTGTCCAAGACGTCGAAGAACGACTTGAACAGCCCGCTGTAGGACGCGCTGAAGATCGGCGAGACCACGACCAGCGCATCGGCCGCGACCACCGTGTCGATCGCGGCCCGCAACCCGGGCGGCGGGAAGCCGGTGACCAGGTTGTGCGCGATGTCCACGGCGAGATCGCGCAGTTCGATCGTGTGCGCCTCGACCGCGACCTCCCGCTCGTCCAGTCGCCGGCGGGTCGCCTCGGCGAGCCGGTCGCCGAGCAGCCGGGTGGACGACGGTTTGCCGAGTCCGGCCGAGACGACGACGAGCTTCAGCGGTTCTGCCATCACTGTTACCTTCTCCCTTTCCACACCGGTGGGTTCGCTGCCGTCAGGACGTCTGCGGGACGGCATCGGCCGGCACCGCCGCCGCGTCGCGCCGGGCGACCAGCGCCGCGTGAGTGGGGCCGTCCGGCACCCCGGCCGGGCGTCGGGCGGCGAACTCCTTGCGCAGCACCGGCAGTACCTCCTCGCCGAACAGGTCGAGCTGTTCGAGCACGGTCTTCAGCGGCAGGCCCGCGTGGTCCATCAGGAACAGCTGGCGCTGGTAGTCGCCGAACGAGTCGCGGAAGGTCAGCGTCTTGTCGATGACCTCCTGCGGGCTGCCCACGGTCAGCGGCGTCTGGTCGGTGAACTCCTCCAACGACGGACCGTGCCCGTACACCGGCGCGTTGTCGAAGTAGGGCCGGAACTCGCGTACCGCCTCCTGCGAGTTGCGCCGCATGAAGATCTGTCCGCCGACGCCGACGATGGCCTGGTCGCGCGTACCGTGCCCGTAGTGCTCGAAGCGGTCCCGGTAGAGGTTGATCAGGCGCACGAAGTGGTCGCGCGGCCAGAAGATGTTGTTGGCGAAGAACCCGTCGCCGTAGTAGGCCGCCTGCTCGGCGATCTCCGGGCTGCGGATCGACCCGTGCCAGACGAACGGCGGCACGCCGTCCAGCGGGCGCGGCGTCGACGTGAAGCTCTGCAGCGGGGTACGGAAACGACCCTCCCAGTCCACCACTTCCTTGCGCCACAGCTCGTGGAGCAGCGCGTAGTTCTCGATCGCCAGCGGAATGCCCTGACGGATGTCCTGGCCGAACCACGGGTACACCGGCCCGGTATTGCCGCGCCCCATCATCAGGTCCACCCGGCCGTCGGCCAGGTGCTGGAGCATCGCGTAGTCCTCGGCGATCTTCACCGGGTCGTTGGTGGTGATCAGCGTCGTGGACGTGGAGAGGATGATCCGCTCGGTCCGCGCGGCGATGTAGCCGAGCATCGTGGTCGGCGAGGACGGCACGAACGGCGGATTGTGGTGCTCACCGGTGGCGAACACGTCCATGCCGATCTCTTCGGCCTTGAGCGCGATGGCCACCATCGCCTTGATCCGCTCGTGCTCGGTCGGCTCCCGACCGGTCGTGGGGTCGACGGTGACGTCACCGACGGTGAAGATCCCGAACTGCACGATGACCACTCTCTCAGTAGTTGAACTCTCAATCACCCCGTCCAAGCAGAATCCCACGCCGGGTATTCCCACCCACCCGCACCCCCGCACAGCCGGGCGCAGCGGGGGCGGCGGGCGCGGACGGGGCGGCGGGCGCGCGGACGGCGGCGGGCGCGGACGGGGCGGCGGGCGCGCGGACGGGGGCGGGCGCGGACGGGCGGGAGCGAGCGCGGGCGGGGGCGGGTAGTCGGTGCAGGCACAGCGGGCAGGCGCGGCGGGCGGCGGGGGCGGCGGGGGCGGCCGGATTCGAAGCACTCGACAAAACCGGGCGCTACCTGCTGATCCTGCCGCTGCTCCAAGCCCTCACCCCGGAGGCCAGGCAGCTCCGCCTCGACAAGGCCCTGAACGTACTGGACAGTGCCGACCGCCCGGAATGAGCAGCAGCCTCGACCCCGGAACGCCCCGAGGCAATGCACCCGGCAACCGACACGGGACGATCCGGGCCGGCAAGCCACGGGACGCGCCCACTCGCGCACGATCCGCACCCCGCCCCCGGGATCCGCCCCGGCCACGCGACCGTCCGCTGCCGCGTCGCCGGCACGGGTTGCCAAAACCGTCGCCGCCGTGGACCGCCCCGGATTCGATCGACGGACGCCACCGGGGCGAGGTCTAGTCGCGGAGGATTCGCAGGCTGACCTCGAGTTCCGTCTCCGTCACCCGGCCGGCTGCTGCCGGGTCGCCTGCTCGGATTGCGGCGACCATGGCCGCGTGGGCATCGGCTCCCGGGTCGGGTGCGGCTGCTCGCAGGCCCTGTGCGTCCATCGCGGCCAGGAGGTCCAGGAGGCCGGGGCGCATGGTCACCTGGAAGACCGCGAACAAGTCCGTGAGCACCTCGTTGTGTGCCGCCGCCACGATTGCCGCGTGGAACGCGATGTCGGCATCGATGTACGCCTCGTCGTCGCCGAGCGCCGCAGCCCGCGCGCGCAGTCGGGCGTCCAGTACCGCCAAGTCCTCGTCCGTGCGCCGCTCTGCCGCCAACATCGCGGCCCGCACCTCGATCAGGTTGCGCACCTCGTACACCTCGACCGCCGACGCCCGCCGCAGCCGCGCGGTCAGGTCCTCCGTCGGCTCGGTCGCGATCACGAAAACGCCGGACCCCTGACGCGACTCGACCAACCCGGCACCGGCCAGCGCACGGATCGCCTCCCGCACCGTCGACCGGCCGATGCCGAGTTCCCGGCCGAGTGCCACCTCGCCGGGCAGTTTCGTCCCGATCGGCCAGCGCCCGGTGGCGATCTGGTCCCGAAGCCGTTCGGCCGCCTGGCCGACCAGCGGGTTGCGGCGCAGGGGGCCGAACGTCATCGTGTGTCGCCTTACGTCATGGCTGCTGCATCTCAGGTTGTCTGATGAATCCTATCCCGCGTCAACCCGCGCCCGGTTCACCGCCGACAACGTCGCCTGCACCGAGGCCGCCAGGATCGACGTGTCGATCCCCACGCCCCACCGGGTCGCTCCGTCCACCCGGCACTCGACATACGCCGCCGCCTGCCGATCCTCGCCCGCGCCGATCGAGTGCTCGACGTAGTCCAGGATCTCGACCCGGATCCCGGCCGTACCCAGCGCTGCCGTCAGGGCCGACAGCGGCCCGTTGCCTTCCCCGACCACCGCCCGCGACCCCGAAGACGACCCCGCATGTGACCCCGAAGGCGACCCGACGAGCGTCCCGCTGAATCGATGCCGCCCCGCCGCCGGTTCCTCGGCGCGCCACCCCGTGATCTCCACCGGCGTACGCCGCTCCAGATACTCCCGCCCGAACAGCGCCCCCAACTCGCCCGCGCCGATCTCCTCGCCGCTGTCGTCGGTGGCCTCCTGAACCACCCGGGAGAACTCGATCTGGAGCCGACGCGGCAGGTCCAGGCCGTGTGCGCTCTGCATCAGGTAGGCGACGCCACCCTTGCCGGACTGGCTGTTGACCCGAATCACCGCCTCGTAGTCGCGCCCGACGTCGGCGGGGTCGATGGGCAGATACGGCAGGTTCCACGGCGCCCGATCCTCCTCCACCCCCAGCCGCGCGGCCTCGCGCGTGTGGTGCGCGAACCCCTTTCTGATCGCGTCCTGATGCGTTCCGGAGAACGCGGTGTGGACCAGGTCCCCGCCGTACGGATGCCGGGCGTGCACATCGATCCGGTTCGCGTATTCCACCGTGCGCCGGATCTCGTCGATGTCGGAGAAGTCGATCATCGGGTCCACTCCCTGCGTGTACAGGTTCAGCGCGAGCGTGACCAGGTCCACGTTGCCGGTCCGCTCGCCGTTGCCGAACAGGCAGCCCTCGATCCGCTGCGCCCCCGCGAGCAGCGCCAACTCGGCGCACGCGACGCCCGTCCCGCGGTCGTTGTGCGGATGCACGGACAGCACGACCGCGTCCCGGCGGGCCAGATGGCGGTGCATGTACTCGATCTGATCCGCGTACACGTTCGGCGTGGCGATCTCGACCGTGGCCGGCAGGTTGTGGATCACCGGCCGATCCGGGCTCGCGTCCCACAGTTCGGTGAGGCTGTCGCACACCTCCAGGACGTAGTCGGGTTCGGTCAGGTTGAACACCTCAGGCGAGAACTGGAACCGGATGTCCGCCCCGGGTCGCGCGTCGGCCCCGCGCGCCACGTCCTTCGCGCCGGCCAGGATCAGCGCGTGCAGCGCGGCCCGGTCGTGGCCGAGTACGACCTCGCGCCAGGTCGGCGCGGTCGCGGTGTACATGTGTACGACCGCGTGCGGCAGGCCCTCGATCGATTGGTGCGTACGTTCGATCAGGTCGGTCCGCGCGGCGGTGAAGACCACGACGGTGACGTCGTCCGGGACCGCGTCGCTCTCCGCCAGATGCCGGACGAAGTCGAAGTCGGCGCGGCTCGCCGAAGGGTAGCCGACCTCGATCTCCTTGTAGCCCATCGCCACCAGCAGATCGAACATCCGGCGTTTGCGTACGGGGTCCATCGGCTCGGCCAGCGCCTGATTGCCGTCGCGCAGGTCCACCGGGACCCACAGCGGCGCCTGCTCGATGCGATGGTTCGGCCAACTCCGCCGGGCCGGGTCGACATCGACGCGGACCCGCTCGTGCGCCGGGCGGTAGCGGTGGTGCGGCATCGTGCCGGGACGTTGCCGGTTCCAGTGCGGGCGGCCCTCGGGGATCGGGCCCGCGGGGGTGCGCAGGGTGGGGAAGGTGTGGTTGGTCATACGGTCGGTCATGGTGCGGGATCGTCCTCGCCGCTCGGAGGGGTCGACCGGCGACACCGAACCCCGCGGCGGGGTGCCGGTCGGATCAGGCCCCGCCGCGGCGGCCGAGAAGAAGGACCACGCGCAGCTTCATATCCGGGACGATAGCACAACTTGTCTGACAACCTGATGTCTTGGTGTATGGCAGGGTCCGAATCAAGCCGCGGCCCACAACGCGAAGGAGGCGCCGACCCGGTTGTCCGGGGGCGCCTCCTCGTACCGACCGCGTGGTGTCGGGACGTGCGAAACGGTGTCGTGTGGTTCAGAGATTGCTCAGCTTCGCGTAGGGACGGCAGATGCGTTCCTGGCGCGATCCGAAGTCGACAGTGACCGCGATGTCCTCTTCGACACCGACGATCCGACCGAGTCCGTACTGATCGTGCGTCACTCGAGCACCGAGTTCGAAATCCTCGATGATGGGAGCGACCGGGACATTGAAGGGACTGGTGGGCAGAATGCGCCGGGTCACGGCTGAGGTCGTCATCTCCCTCAGTATGCGCCTGTCGGGTGACGCGTGGGGCGTTCCGGGGCGGTATAGGCGAAGCCGTAACCGGAAAGTGTCCCCACGATATGGCGGCTCGAATCCCCTATGCGCCCGCCGAACCGGATCGAAATGCCACCTCGGCGCCGCTCCTGCAGGTCACGCGGTACCCGCCCGCCGGCATCCGCGGGACGCGATTCGCGTACAACGCCCCGTAGCCCCCGATTGGGCCGAGCGGGGGAATCCCGAACGGATCGCCGAGGTGGGACACGGGGTATCGGGGCCCGCCGGCGGGGCGCCGGGTCTCGCGGGGCCCCGGCGATAGGGTCGCCCACATGAGCGACAGCACTGCCCCGGTGGACATCGAGCTGGTCAGGCCGCCCGAGATCCTGCTCGCGCACGACGAGGTCCGGGTCTTCCATGGCGGGATCCTGCGTACGCCGGCCGGCCTGTATACGACCATCGGCATGGAGACCCTGGCCCGCCCGACCGGCCCGCGCCCGCCCGCGCCGCAGGTGTTCGGTCGGTACGGGGTGTCGGTGACCCGGTCGGGCGACCGGTTCGCCCACTCGGCGCTGGCCACGACCCTGTCCGCCGGGCCGATCCGGTTCACCTCGTGTCTGTTCGGCCATGTCCCGGACGGCGACCTCGTGTTGGACGTGGTGTTGCCGACCATCCCGCGCCGCCTGGTGCTGCGCTTCGACTCGGAACGCCACGACGGCACCGGGCTCACCCTGCGCACGCCGCCCGCGATCGTGCACAGCGACGCGGGCGTGACGCTGTGGCACGCGGGCGTGCTGGCCACGGAGACCGGTCTGCTCACCCATGTCGAGGCGACCTCCTCCGACGACCGCGCGCTCGGCGGGGCCAAGTGGGACGTCGAGCACGACCCGCTCGCGGTGACCTGGGCCGACCCGACCCCGGCCCGCGAAGCACACCAGCGCGGGCGGGGCTTCGTCAGCGCCGACAGCTGGATCGCCGCCCCCGCCGCGCACGGCAGCCTGCACTGCGCTCCGCTGGGCGTGACGCGGGACCTGTAGCGGACGGCGGCGATCGCGGCCCCGAAGTCGGCGGCCCCGGGCGGCAGTTGCCCGGCATACCGGGAGCCGGACGCCACCCCGTTCGGCCCGCCCCCGCCACGCCGTTACAGCTCCGACCCGCCCGTGGCGTCCAGCGTCGTACCCGTCACCCACCGGGCGGCGTCGGAGGCGAGGAAAGCGACCGTGTCGGCGATGTCGTCCGGGCGGCCGACCCGGCCCAGCGCCGCGCGGCTCGCCGCCTGCGCCTGCGCCTGCGGGTTCCCGCGCAGCCAGGACGCGTTGACGTCGGTGTCGACGATGCCGGGGGCGACGTTGTTGACGGTGATCCCGCGCGGGCCCAGGTGTTTGGCCAGGGCCAGGGTGAACGTGTCGAGGGCACCCTTGGTCATCGCGTACGCGATCGACTCGGGGAACGCGATCCGGGTCGCCCCGGAGGTGACGGTCACGATCCGGCCGCCGTCGCGCAGCAGCGGCAGCACCCGCTGGGTCAGGAAGAAGGGGGCCCGCGTGTTGACCGCGAACACCCGGTCGTAGCCGGCCTCGGTCTCCGCCTCGATCGGCCCGGTCGAGCCGATGCCGGCGTTGTGCACCAGGACGTCCAGGCCGTCCGCCCCGAACTCGGCCCAGCCGGCCCGCAGTCCGTCGACGACGGTGTCCACGTCGCCCGGTACGCCGAGTTCGGCCCGCACCGCGAAGGCCCGGCCGCCGGCCGCCTCGATCGTCGCGACCACATCCTTGGCGGCCGACTCGTCCCGGCCGTAGTGCACCGCGACCAGCGCCCCGTCCGCGGCCAGCCGCTCCGCGACGGCGCGGCCGATCCCCCGGCTCGCCCCGGTGACGAGTGCGGTCTTGCCGGTGAGCGTGTGGGTGAGCGTGCGCAACATGGCGCCCTTCCTCTCGTGTGTGCCGCTTCGTACGTCTCTCTCGGCGGCATTTCTTTAGCAATCGCTAAAGATCTTGCCGGGCAGCACCGTAGCGCAGGTTTATTAGCGATCGCTACAGAAAGAGTCCGGCACGGCGACCAACTTTGCCATTCCTTGGCTTTACAGCTGTATGTCGAAGCTCTAGATTTACAGCCGTAAGGAAACAGGCGTTAATCCATGGGGGCAGCTCGTGACCGGCACCGCATCGACCCGAACCACCACCGCATCACCGACACCGACCGACGTTCCCGATCCCGCCGGGCACCCCCGCCGGTGGGCCGCACTGCTCGTGTTGTGCTCGACCCTCGTCGCGGTGACCCTGGACAACTCGGTGCTCAACACCGCGCTGCCGTCCCTGGCCAAGGGCCTGGACGCGTCGACCGCCGACCTCCAATGGATCACCGACGCCTACACCCTCGTCTTCGCCGCCCTGCTGCTCCTCGCCGGCAGCCTCGGCGCCCGGTTCGGCGCCCGTCGCGCCCTCCTTGGCGGCCTGGTCCTGTTCGGCGGCGGCTCGGCCGTCGCCGCGGTGTCCACGACCGCCGGCGAACTGATCGCCTGGCGCGCGGTGATGGGCCTGGGCGCGGCCTTCGTGATGCCCGCGACGCTCGCGATCATCATCCGGATGTTCCCGCCCGTCGAGCGCCCCAAGGCGTTCGCCGTCTGGTCGGCCTCGGCCGGCGTGGGGGTGCTGATCGGCCCGGTCACCGGCGGCGCGCTGCTGATGCACTTCTCCTGGTCCAGCGCGTTCTGGATCAACGTCCCGCTGGTGCTCGCCGCGCTCGTCGGCATCCTGCGGATCGTCCCGACCATCCCGCGCCAGGGCACCGCCCGACTCGACCTGCCCGCCGCCGTGTTGTCCGTGCTCGGCCTCGGCATCCTGGTCGACGCGATCATCGAGGCGCCCGAACGCGGCTGGACCGACGCCGTCACCCTCGTCGAACTCGTCGTCTTCGTCGTGGTCGCCGCCGCGTTCGTCGTCTGGGAACTGCGTCGGGACGAACCCATGGTGCAGGTACGGCTGTTCGCCAACCGCGGCTTCGTCCTCGCCGCCGGCACCCTGGCGATCACCTTCTTCGCCCTGTTCGGCACGCTGTTCGTACTCTCCCAGTACTTCCAACTCGTCCACGGCTACAGCACGCTGAAGGCCGGGCTCGGCGCGATGCCGTTCGCCGCGGCGATGGCCGCGATGTCCGGACTGTCGCCGATCGTCACCGCCCGACTGGGCATTCGGGGCACCCTCACCACCGGGCTCGGCGCGATCGCGCTCGGCCTGGGCGTGATGGGCCTGACCACCGCCACCGACACCCCGTTCGTCGCCCTCGCCGGCGAAATGATGCTGGTGGGCGCCGGGATGGGAATGATGATGGCGCCCGCGAGCATGGAGATCACCGCGTCCGTACCGGCGCGCTTCTCCGCGATGGCCGGCGCGCTCAACAGCGTGGTCCGCGAACTCGGCGGCGTACTGGGCATCGCCGTGGTCGGCACGCTGGTCTCCTCGCACTACCGGAGCGAGATGGGCGATCAACACCTCACCGGCCCCGCCGCCGTCGCCGGGCACGACCTGCCCAGCGCCCACGTCGTGGCCGAGCACCTGTCCCCGGACGCGGCCGGCCGGCTCACCTCCGCCGCCGACCACGCCTTCACCACCGCGATGAGCAACGGCGCGCTCGTCGCCGCCGCGGTCGCCGCGCTCGGCGTCCTGCTGGTCGGCTTCGGCCTTCCCCGCCGGGCCGCACAGGCCACCGCCCCCGCCGGCAAGCCCGCCGAATCGGTCGACGTCCCCGCCGAACCGATCAACGCCCAAGCGGTACAAACCGTCTGATGAAGCCTCAGCCCGCCACCCGACGACCGGCCCCCGCCGGCCGCCGGGTGGCGGGCGTCATGCCATGCGCCGTCGAGAACCCCCGAGGAGGCCCCATGCCGAACAACGCCGTTTCCACGCCTCGTACGCTGAGCGCCATGGACGACGACCACGGGCCGAATCGCCGACGCAATCGCCGCGGCCAAGGGGCGCTGCTCCGCGACGACATCCTCGCCGCGGCGACCGACCTGATCGAGCGCGACGGCCACTCCGGCGACGTGACGCTGCGCCGGATCGCCCGGGAGGCCGCGATCACCGCGCCGTCGATCTACGCGCACTTCACCGATCTGGACGACATCCTCGACACGGTCCTCAACGGCTACTTCGACGACCTGCGCGCCGCCATCCTGGCCGCCTCGGGGGCCGAGGACACGCAGGCCCGCTCGCTGCTCGCGGGCTGCCGCGCCTACGCCCGGTTCGCGATGGAGCGCCCGGGCCGCTATCGGGCACTGTTCCACCGGATGCGCCCGGCACCAGAGGCATCGGAGGTGTCGGAGGCACCGGACGCGCCGAACCCGCCCGAGGCACCGGTCGCACCCCCGCCGCTGCCCAGGCTGCCCAGCCGCATGGACGTCTTCCAGACCCTCATCGACGCGATCGCCCGGACCCAGGCGGCCGGCCAGGCCGCCGGCACCGACCCGTTCCAGGACGCGCTGGCGGTCTGGGCCGCGATGCACGGCGCGGTGCTGCTGCGGATGACCGCGCCGGTCTTCGAGTGGCCGGAACTGGACACGTTCATCGACACCCTGGTCATCCGAACGGCGCAGGTCACCCAGGTGGGCTGAACCGGTCCGTCACGGTCCGAATCGACCGCCGTTGTGGCCGTTACCGCAACCGGGCGTGCCATCGCGGGCCTCGACATGGAAGGGTGGTCCTCACGGATCGCATCCAGTTCGAGAGCAGGAACGCACCATGGCTGACGAGACACCCGCGAACGAGACACCCGAGGAGACGGCCCCCGAGGCCGGCGAAGCCGCCGAGCCCGAAAGCGCCGAGGACGAGACCAAGCGCAAGTTCCGCGAGGCACTGGCCCGCAAGCGCGGCACCAAGACCGACGGCGCCGGTGAGAACCCCGGTGGCGACGGTTCGAAGATCCACGGTGCGCACGGGCCTGCGGCACAACAGCGCTCGTTCCGGCGCAAGAGCGGCTGAATCGACCCACCCCCGAACCGCGTCGGGCACGGGTCGACACACGGGCTCGACGCACGGGTCGCCACCCGACCGGACACACGGGTCCACACACGGGTCGGCTCGTCGAGGGGCTGCCTTCGCCGGGTTACCGGGGAGTAGGATCGCCGGGATCGCGAGATTTCACGGCATGCCTACTGCCCGCCCGGCGAAGGGTCCCCTCGTGTTCGACTACGACGTTCTGGTCATCGGCTCCGGATTCGGCGGCTCGGTCGCGGCGCTGCGGCTGACCGAGAAGGGCTACCGGGTCGGCGTACTCGAAGCCGGCCGACGGTTCGCCGACGCGGACTTCCCCAAGACGTCGTGGCAGGCCCGCGACTTCCTGTGGGCGCCGGCGATCGGGTTGACCGGCATCCAGCGCATCCATGTGCTCAAGGACGTGGTGGTGTTGGCCGGGGCGGGCGTGGGCGGCGGCTCGCTGAACTACGCGAACACCCTGTACCAGCCGCCCCAGCCGTTCTTCGACGATCCGCAGTGGGGCCACATCACCGACTGGCGCGCCGAACTCGCGCCGTTCTACGCCCAGGCCGAACGTATGCTCGGCGTGGTGCGCAACCCGCACATGACGCCCGCCGACGAGCACATGAAGGCCGTCGCCGAGGACATGGGCGTGGGCGACTCGTTCCATCTCGCACCGGTCGGCGTGCTGTTCCCCGAGGAGGGGCAACGGCCCGGCGAGGAGGTGCCGGATCCGTACTTCGGCGGGGTGGGCCCGAGCCGGACCACGTGCACCGAGTGCGGCTCGTGCATGACGGGGTGCCGGGTCGGGGCGAAGAACACGCTGCTCAAGAACTACCTCCACCTGGCCGAGCGGGCGGGCGCGGAGGTACACGCGGAGCGCACCGTGCGCCGGGTGCGCCCGCTGGCCGCGGGTCCGGACGGAGCGCCCGGCGCCTACGCGGTGGAGACGATCCGCAGCGGGCCGCCCACGACCGCCCGCGCGCCGCGTACCTGGACCGCCGAGCAGGTCGTGTTCGCCGCCGGCACGCTCGGCACCCAGCGGCTGCTGCACCGGATGGCGGCGGACGGTACGCTCCCGCGCCTGTCCCCTACGCTCGGCCGGTTGACCCGAACCAACTCGGAGGCCCTGGTGGGCGCGGTCGCGCCGACGACCGGGGTGATCGACGCGACGCGCGGGGTGGCCATCACGTCCTCGTGGCACCCGGACGCGGACACCCACATCGAACCGGTCCGCTACGGCAAGGGCTCGAACGCGATGGGGCTGTTGCAGACGTTCCTGACCGACGGGGACCGGCCCCGGGTACGGCAGTTGCTCGGCACGGTGGTGCGCGACCCGGCCAAGCTGAAATTCCTGAGCGTACGCAAGTGGTCCGAACGCGCGGTGATCGCCCTGATCATGCAGTCCCGGGACAACTCGCTGACGGTGTACCGGAAGCGGGGCCTGTTCGGCCGCACCCGGATCACCACACGCCAGGGCCACGGCGAGCCCAACCCGAACTGGATCCCGGCCGGCCACGAGGCGGTGCGCCGTATCGCGACCCGCCTCGGCGGCGTGGCCGGCGGCTCGTGGGGCGACCTGGCCAACGTCCCGATGACCGCGCACATCCTGGGTGGTTGCGTCATCGGCGACTCGCCGGCCACGGGCGTGGTGGACCCGTACCAGCGCATCTACGGCCACCCGGGTCTGCACGTCCTCGACGGCTCGGCGGTCAGCGCCAACCTCGGCGTGAACCCGTCGCTGACCATCACCGCCCAGGCCGAACGCGCGACGGCCATGTGGCCCAACCGCGGCGAGCCCGACAAACGACCGGATTCGGGCGAGCCCTACCGCCAAGTCCCGTACACCGCACCGGTGTCCCCGACGGTCCCGGCAGACGCCCCGGCGGCCTTGCGACTGCCGATCGTGGAGATCCGCTCGGGCCCTCGGCCGACGAAGGACTGACGGCGGGTCGGGCAGCGGGCGGGGCAGCGGGCTGCGAAAAAGAACTCCCCGCGGGCTGTCGATCCGGGCGTCGTGCGTTCGTCGTGTCGGTGTACGCGCCGAACGAGACGACACGACCCGAGGAGAGCCGGACATGGATCGCGACAGGATTCTTGCGTGGGTACGGGACGAGCGGCTCGGCCTCGCCCTGACGCGGCACCGGTGGGCCGCGGCCGGGTCAGCCGCGGGCGATGCGGGCGCGGCGGGCCCTGGCCGCCTCCTCCTCGGTGTCGGTGTGGCGGGGGATCTTGACCCGCTTGATCACGTTGAACTCCGCGCCGTCGGGCAGCCGCAGGACGCCGCCGTAGACGGGATTGCCCGCGAACAGCACCAGTTCGCTCAGGGGGTTGCCGGCCGCGTCGAACAGGTACCGCGCACCCCCGACATACGAGCCGATCGCACGCTTGGTCACCGGATCGAGCAGCACGAGCCGAAGCGTGGCGCGCACGCCCTTGCCCTGTCGCTCCAGGCGGTAGCCGTAGCGACGCCACGGGTATTCGCGCAGTATCCGCTCCGCGGCGCGAACCGAGGCGTGACGGCGGGACAGCAGGATGCCGAGGTATACCGGAATCCCGCCCAGGGCGAAGAACGCGCCGAACGAGTCGCGGAAGACGACGGTCAACGTCACAAGCGCCGCCACGCCGAACAACATCGCCGCGTCCAAGCGGCGTTGCCGACGCCGTTGCCACTCCACCGACACGCGCGTCTGCGCATCGCCGAGCGCGGGTCGCTCGTCTTCCGCGGGCAGCCCTTCCGAATCCGACATCCTGGTCCTCCCCCGTCGACAGGACTTCGGATTCTGCCGGCAGCCGGGGCGGGTCAGCCGGTGGATGACCGTTCTTCGGGCCGGCCCAGAGCCGAACGTGCCTGGTATGCCCAGTCGTTCGCTCCCCACGTGTCGGCGATGGCGGCGGCGCGGGTGAAGTGTTCGGTTGCTTCCTGTTCTCGGCCCAGGAAGCGGGCCAGTTCGCCCAGGGTCAGGGCCGGGGGGCGGATCGCGATGGACAGTCCCGCGCAGGCTGGGGGTGCTTCGGCCAGGGGGAACAGGGTCGGGTAGAGCGCGGCGGCCTCCTCTCGTTCGTCGAGGGCGATCGCCGCCGTCGCGCGAAGCACGGACATCGGGGTGTGGAAGAAGTCCGGGCGGATCGGCTCGTTCAGCGCCCGCATCGCGCGGGCCTCGTCGATCCGGCCGGCGGCGGCCATCGCGAGCGCACACAGATCCGCCGCGAACGGGCCGAACGTCGCCAGCATCTGCGGTGCCTCTTCGGCGAGTTCGCCGATCCGACCCTGCCCGAGCCGGATCGTGGACACGGCCACCCACCGGAACCCGAACGCGTGCGGCGAACCCTGGGCGATCATCGGCTCGATGGCCCGGTGATAGCGCTCCTCGGCCTCCTCGTGGCGGCCCGCGATGTGCGCGAGGGTGGCTTGTGCGAGGGCGCCGACGCCGATCGCCTCGGGCATCCGGTACGCCTCGGCGATCGCCGCGCTCTCCTCGACCAGGCGCCGCGCGGTCGCGGGGTCGTTGCGGTCGGCCGCCGTCGTGGCCAGGTTGAACCGGGCGTACCAGCCGTAGACGGGCAGGTCGTATTCGTCGGCCAGGTCCCGGAGTTCGGTCGCCGCCGCGTCCCGGGCGGCCTGCTCCGACAGCCGGCCCAGATTGGCCGCCAGCGTGGCCAGGGTCAGGCCGCGCAGGTCGGGATCGCCGAGTTCGCGGGCGAGCGCCACGGCCTCCTCGGCGAGCGCGCGCGGATCGGGGACAATGTTTTCCTCGGACACCTCGGACGCGTATGCCTCCAACAGCCGGCAGCGGATCTCCGGGGGCGAATCGGTACGGGCCGACAAGCGGCGCAGCGCCGCCACGACGGGCTCGTCCAGGACCCCGTACGGCCGGCGCTGCCACGGGGTGGGCACGGTCCAGGCGGTGAACGCGGCGACGACGAGGTCGTCCCGGCCCGCCGCCTCGGCCGCCTCGAAGGCGAGTTGCCGGGTGCGCCGGGCGCCCGAGACGTCGCCGGCGCGGACCCGAGCGCGCAACAACCGGCCGTACAGGTCGGCCCGTTCGGCGTCCCGGTCACCGGGGATGGCCGCCGGGACGCGGTCCAGGCATTCCAGGGCGCGGGTGAGCAGGTCGACGGCGGCGTCGTGGGCGAAGCGGCGTTCGGCCAACTCGGCGGCGGCGATGTGTACTTCGACGGCCCGGGCGGCGGTGGCGGCGCCGACGCCGTGGCCGTGGTGGTGGGCGAGGGCCGACACGTCGTGGGTGCCGAGTCGTTCCAGGGCGGCGGCGATCCGGGTGTGCATCCGGGTCCGGCGCAGGCCGCTGAGGTCGGCGGCCATCGTGTCGCGGACCAGCGCGTGCACGAACCGGACCCGGCCGGGGGCGGGTTCGGTGAGCAGGCCGGCGATCAGGCCGGCGTCGAGCGCGTCCAGCACGCCGCCCTCGTCCACCTCGGCCGCGTCGACCAGGACGTCCACGTCCGCCTCACGCCCGACGATCGAGGCCAGGCGCAGGACGGCGACGGCGGGATCGGGCAGCCGTGCCAGCCGGCGGCGCAGCACGTCGCGAACCCCCTCGGGGACGTCCGACAGCGCGACGAGGGCGCCCTCGCTGTCCAACAAGCGGGCGCTCTCCCGGAGATAGAAGGGGTTGCCGCCGGTACGCTCGGCCAGCGCGGTGAGGGTGGCGGCGTCGACGGCGGTCTGCGACACCGAGGCCACCACGCGGGCGGCGGCGTCGGCCGACAGCCCACCCAGCGCGAGCCGCACCGGCGACCGGCGGGCGAGATCCGCCAGCGTCTCGGTCAACCTGCCGTCGACCTCGTCGGGCCGATAGGCGGCGACGACGAACAGCCGTACCGGCGCCTGCTTTCCGTCGGCCGCCCCCGTCGTCCCGGCCTCCGCTCGGACGCCGGCGGCGAGCAGAGCCAGGGTCTCGGCGTCGGCCCGGTGCAGGTCGTCGAGCACGACGGTCAGCGGTCGGCGTCGGGCGACATCCGTCAGCCAGGCCCAGACCGCGCGGTGCAACCGGAATCGCCCTGCCGAGGTGTCGGGACCGGGCCCGCCGGCCGCATCGTCGGCCAGCAACGGCGCGAGCGCGTCGAGGAGTTCGTCCGGCGGCGGCTCGATCGCGGCGACCGCGCGCAGGGCCTCGACCCAGGCCCACGCGGGCGGCGCACCGTCGACCTCGGGGCAGCGCCCGGTGGCCACGAGCCCGCCGTCCCGCTGCAGTTCCGCACCGAGTCGGCCCAACAGCGCGGACTTCCCCAGTCCGGCCTCACCGGTGACCAACGCGGCCCGAACCCCGCCTGCCGCGGCCTCCCGAGCCGCCCGAAGCAACGCGGCCAACTCCTCGTCCCGCCCGACGAAGGTCTCGCCGGGACCCGAGCCGGGATCGGAAGCGACCTCGGAACCGAAACCGGACCCGACCTCGGAACCGAAGCCGGAACGCATCTCGGAGCCGGGATCGAAGCCGAGGCCAAAACCGCCCCCGGAGCCCGGACCGGGTCGAGGAGTGGACGCGAAGCCGGTCCCGGCCCCGGTCCCAGCCCCGGCTTCCACCGATTCGCCGACACCGAAGCCCTCACCCCCCGACCCCACCGCCGCCCGCAGCACCTCCATCCGCTGCCCCAGGATCGCCTCCTCGACCTCCGTCAACGCCGGCCCCGGGTCCAGGCCGACGTCGTCCGCCAGCACCGCGCGGGCCCGCCGGAGGGTGGCCAGGGCGTCGGCCTGGCGGTGGCTCGCCCACAGCGCCAGTGCGTGCAGCCGCCAGCCCTCCTCGCGCAGCGGGGCCTCGCGGGTGAGGCGTTCGGCGTCGACCGCCGCGTCCGCGGGGTCGCCGGTGCGCAGGCCGGCGGTGATGTGCAATTCGCGCGCGCTCAGGTGTAGTTCGTCCAGTCGCGCGGCCTCGGCGACGGCCCACGGCTCGTCCGAGGCGGCAGCGAAGGCCGGTCCGCGCCACAGCGCCAGCGCCGTTTCGACCAGCTTGCGGGCCTCGGCGGGATCGGCCTCGACCCGCTCGCGCGCGGTGTGGAGCAGGCGTTCGAAGCGCCACGCGTCCACCGCGTCGTCCGGCAGTCGCAGTGCGTAGCCGGGCGCCGCGCTGACCAGGATCGTGGCCGGTGCCCGGCGCGGCCGACCGGGTTCGAGCAGCCGGCGCAGGTTGGACACGTACGCCTGGAGCGAGGTGACCGCCTGCGTGGGCGGCTCGCCGCGCCACAGGTCCTCGACCATGCGGTCGATCGACACCACCCGGCCGCGCGCGACCGTCAGGAGCGCGAGTACCGCACGCTGCCGCGGACCGCCCAGGGGCACGGTCACGTCCGCCACCTCGGCCTCGAACGGGCCGAGCACGCGCAGGTACACCATTCCAACCCCAACCCGAATTCGTCGATGTCCGCCCCGGCGACCACCCGTACCGGTCCTGGGACAACCCGACCGGGCCGCTCCATGTTCCTTTACCGGTCCTGGGACAACCCGACCGGGCCGCTCCATGTTCCTTCCAGGTGCCTTCCAGGATTGTTCCAAGACGGCGGGACGAGGCTTGCACCACTCCCCACGACGACGGGTCGGGGGTCGCCGAAAGGGATCGTCGCCATGACCACCACCCCCATCACCCCCGCGCAGGCCGCCTTCGACACCCGCGAGATGGTCGTCATCCACCGCGGGTTGCGGCGCGAATCGCGGCTGCTGATCGAGCTGATCGGCGCGGTCGAGCCGGGCGACACCGCCCGTGCCAAGGTGCTCGCCGAGCACTTCGACCTGTACCGCCTCGGCCTGCACGGCCACCACACCGGCGAGGACGAGCTGCTGTGGCCGCCGCTGCTGGCCCGCGTCGACCTGGAGGCCGAGCTGGTGTTGCGGATGGAGGCCCAGCACGAGCGGGTCGCCGGTTCGCTGGCCGTCGCCGAGCAGTTGGCCGGCGCCTGGGCGGCGGGCGCCGGGGTCGCCGAACGCGACGCGCTGGTCGCGGCACTCGTCGAACACCGCACGGCGCTGATCGAACACCTGGGCGACGAGGAGACCGAGCTGCTGCCGCTGGCCCAGCGCCTGCTCACCGCGGCGGAGTGGCACGCCATGGGCGAACACTTCGTCGAATCCACGCCCAAGCCGCAGATCCTGCTGCTGCTCGGCATCGTGCTGGAGGACGCGACGGAGCAGGAGCGGGCGCAGATGCTGGGCGGACTCCCGCTCCCGGCCCGGCTGATCTGGTACGTGATGGGCCGGCCGATGTACGCCCGCATGGTCCGCCGGGTCCGCGGCTGACCCGGGTGCGTGGCGTCCTCCGCACCCGGGACCGGCTACCGCCACGGGGCCCGGGTGCGCGCATCGCCGCGTCGGGTGCGTTTGGATGGGTCCATGACCACCGCACTCGACCTGCATCCCGCCCTGACCCGACCCGAGTTGCTCGCGGAGCCCGTGGCCCGCGCGCTGGCCGGTTGGCCGCCCGCGTCCGCCGAGTTGGTGAAGGTGGCCGCGATCGATCCGGAACTGGCCGACACCGCCGCGTTCTGCGACCGCTACGACGTGGCCCCGGCCGACAGCGCCAACTGTGTGGTGATCGCGGCCAAGCGCGGCGGCACCGTCGGCTACGCGGCCTGCCTGATCGCCGCCACGACCCGTGCGGACGTCAACGGCCTGGTCCGCCGCCGACTCGACGCGCGCAAGGCCTCGTTCGCGCCGGTGGACGTGGTGTTGGCCGCGACCGGCATGGAGTACGGCGGCATCACCCCGATCGGCCTGCCCGCCGACTGGCCCGTGCTGATCGACGCCGCCGTCGCCGCACATCCGGGCGTCGTGGTCGGATCCGGGATCCGGGGCTCGAAGTTGTGGGTCCCGGGTCGGCTGCTGGCCGACCTCTCGGGCGCGGAGGTCGTCTCGGACCTCGGCGTCCCGATCGCCTGACCGAAGCCGGAGCCCACGCGTACGCCCCGCCCTGCCCGAGCACGATCACGAGCCGGGCAGGGCAGGGCAGGGCAGCCCGCGTACCGCAGCCGAACGTCAGCAGTGCGGCGCGAAGAGGTTCAACCCCACGCCCTCCGGAATCGGGGCCGACGCCGAATCCCCCGACGGCGGCGGCGGGTGGACCGTCCGCCCCGCCTTGATCGTCTCCTCGATCGTGATGCCGGCGATCTCCGTCCCCGGCACGGTCACCGGATTCGCGCTCAGGATCACCAGGTCGGCCAGTTTGCCGACCTCGATGGTGCCCTTCTCCGCCTCCTCGCCGTACTGGTAGGCGGCATTGACCGTGATCGAGCGCACCGCGTCCAGGCCCGACACGCACTGGTGTGCGCCCAGCGTCTCGCCGCTGCGGGTGAGCCTGGTGACCTGGCTGGACAGGATCGCGATGGAGCTGGGCCGGGCGACGGGCGCGTCGTGGTGGGAGGTGTAGATCATGCCGCGCTCCAGCGCCCACCGGGCGGGCGAGATGTCCACCGCGCGTACCGGTCCGAGGACGGTTTCGTAGTACCAGTCGCCCCAGTAGAACGTATGCATGGAGAAGAACGACGGGATGATGCCGAGCAGGCGGAACTGCTCGATCTGGTCCTCGCCGGCCGTCTGGCAGTGGATGCCGGTGGTGCGCCGATCGCCCGGTCCGGCCTCGTCGCCGGCGGTGCGTACGCAGCGGATCAGCTGCGCGATCGCCGCGTCGCCGTTCACGTGCGCGATCACCTGCCAGTCGTGCGCGTAGCCCGCGCGGACCTGGTCGAGCGCGGCTTTCTCGCCGAGCGCGGCGTAGCCGCGATAGTCCTCGTCCATGTCGTCCGGCGGGGTGGTGTAAGGCTTGCGCAACCACGCGGTGCGGCCCTGCGGGGAGCCGTCCAGGACGACCTTGATGCCGGCGGCGCGCAGGCCGTTCACGTACTCCCGGCCGGCCCGGACCAGTTCGGGCCGCTCGATCGCCTGGGCCGCCTTGACGTAGACCACGACGTCCAGCGGCAGACCGCCGGGTGTGGCGTCGGCGACCGCCCGTAGTTGGCCCAGTACGTCCAGTTCGGCGGCGCCCTCCTGCACCGTGGTGAAGCCGTAACTCGCGGCCGCGGCCAGGCCCTTGGCCAGGAATCCCGCCTTGTCCGCGTCGTCCATGCCGAGGATCGCGTGCCCCGAGGCGGGGTTGAACGCCGCTTCCTCCAGGACGCCGTCGGGTTCGCCGTGAGGCAGCACCGACATGTCGCCGCGGCGGATCTTCCCGCCGTCCGGATCCTTCGTCTCCGCCGAATATCCCAGCAGTTCCAGGCCCTTGCTGTTCACAGCGCCCAGGTGGAACGACTGGTGGATGGCCAACACCGGCCGGTCCACGGAGACCTGGTCCAGGTCTTCCCGGGTGGGGTGACGCTCCTCGGCCAGCAGGGAGTCGTCGTAGCCGAAGCCGATGATCCAGGTGGACCGCGAACCGACCGGGTCGACCGCGAACTCGCGCAGCTTGTCCAGGATTCCGGCGATGTCCTCGACGTCCCCGTCGGGCTCACCGAGCAGGTCGGCGATGCTCTCCTGAAGTCCGGTGCCGACCACATGCCCGTGCGGGTCGATGAAACCGGGAAGCAGCGCGCTCCCGCCCAGATCGCGCATGCGCGTCCCGTCGCCCTGCCATCGCGCACACGCCTGGTCCAGGTCACCGACGAAGACGATCCGCCCGTCCTTGACCGCGACCGCCTCCGGCCGCGGATCCGGTGACCTGGGACCGGCCGCCGGGCCGGCGACCGTCTCGATCTCACCGCCGTGGAAGATCGCATCGGCCGCACCCGGCCCGGTCGGCGGGGATTCCTCGGTCACCACACAGCTCACCCGATCCTTCGCCGACTCGCCGGCCCACGGACGCGCCGACACGATGCCGGCATCGCCATGCAGTCTGACGGTGACGGATCGTGACAATGAAGATCGAATCCGGCCATTCTTCGAATTCCCTTCCCTGCCGGCACGATTCCGGCGCGGCTCAGGCCCGCGCTACTCGGGCCCGCGCCCGGGCCCGCCGCCCGGTTCGCTCGGCTCCCGGTCGGCCCGGCTCACGTCCTCGCGCAGGAGTTCGGCCAACCCCTGGCGGGTGGCGGCCAGGATGACGCGATCCGTCGGCAGCAGCCGGTGGTCCGAGGGCGGTACGGCGACCGACCGGCCCGCGCTCGGCGACGCGGCGACACCGGGCGCGGGCGACTCGGTCGTGTCCAGGGCCAGGACCCGCCGGCGGCCCGCCCGAAACGATTCCGCGACGGTGTGGCCCTGGAGTTCGGGGTGACCCGCGACGTCGACCGCCGCGAACAGCAGCACCTCGCGCTCCACCGAGATCGCGCCGAGGATCTGTCGCCCCATCAGCGCGCCCGCGAACGCCGGTGCGGACAACGACGACACGCTGCGGCTGCGGGTGCGCGCGAGTGGATAGGACCGGCGCAGCGTCCCGTTCACGGACTTGGCGAAGTCGTCGTCGAACAGCCGCAGCACCACCCGTAGTTCGGGATCCACCTCGCGGGCGTACAGGACCGCCTCCAGGTTGATCGCGTCGTCGCTGGTGAGCGCGAGCAGGGCCCGGCTCGTCTCGATGTGCGCGGCTTCCAGGACGCCTTCGCGGGTCACGTCGCCGATCACCAGCGGTACCCGCCGGGCGTGTGCGGTCGCGACGCCGAGTGCCTGCGGGTCGCGTTCCACGCACACCACCGGTATGCCCAGGTCGCACAGCCGATCCAGCACCCGCGTACCGATCTTGCCCAGTCCGAGCAGCACCACGTGATCGGCGATGGCGCGCGGTGGCGGTCGCTGGATGGTCGCGGTACGGAACGTGCCCAGGCTCTCCAGCACCACCGCGAACAGCAGTGGCAGCAGCGCCATCCCGGCCATTGCGGACAGGACCTGGAGGATCTGGCGCCCGGCGTTCTCCCCGATCGCGGGATCGCCCATCCCGAACACGTCCAGGATCGAGCGGTACGCGGCGCGCATCGGCGGATCCCGGGTGACCCACCACGTCAGCCCCGCGAACACGAACAGCAGCGCCACCAGGCCGACCACGGCATAGCGCAGCCGGCGCGGGAAGAGAGTGGCCACCGGCAGCGCCTGGGGCATCCGGGGGCGGTTGACGGGCGGCCCGGCGGCCTCGGCGAGGCCGATCGCCTCCAGTACGGTCCGCCCCCGGGCGGCCCCGGCCGCGACCACGTCGGCCTCGTCCGGCAGCAGATCCGGGCTGCCCCCGGAGCCGTCGGCGGCCAGTGCGAGGGTGTGCAGGCACGGCGCCGGATCGGGTTCGGCGGGCGGCCGCTCGGCCACCCGCAGCAGCAGTCCGTCGGCCTGAACCACCTTGTCCGCGCCGGAGATCGCCGCCGCGACCAGCGCGGGTGTGGCGGTGTCCGCGTCGGAGAGAACGGTGGTGGTCACGTCCCGGGCCGATCCGTCGGCGGCCCGGGCCGCCGCCCGATCCAGCAGGTCCTCCAGATGCCGGCCCAGCTTGCGGTTGTACAGCCGCACCACCAGGCGGATCCGCGGATCGAGACGGCGCGCCCGTAACGCCGCGTGGATGTTGGCCCGGTCGTCGCGATACACCAGCGCCAGTGCCGCCGCGCCCGGGACGCCCGCGGAGCGCAGCGCGTCGTCGTCCGGTTCGGCGGCCTCGACCACCGCCACACCGCCGGCCCGGGCGAGATCGTCGATCTGGGGGCCGTGATTGCGGTGCACCGAGGGCAGCAGTACGGTCACGTGCTCCCCGTAGACGCGGGCCAGTTCGTAGGAGAGTCGTTGCGCGAGCGCGTCGTCGCCGCACACCACCAGGTGTCCGGTCCGAGGCGCGGGAGTCGGGTGGTGCGGAGGAGTCGACACACCCCCACCCTGCCCGCCGGGCCGCCCCCCGTCAGCCCCTTTCTTCCCGGCCGTACCCCACCGAGCCCCCGACCGAGCCCCCTGCCGCCGGCGCCGGCACGCCCTAGCTCGGCGAAGTGTCCGAGATCAGCAGGTCCATGACGCCCTGCAGCCCCCCGGCGGCGAACGCCGCCCGCTGGCGATCGGCCCCGGTCCCCTCCAGGATCATCCGGTCCACCAGCGCGAACACCTGGGCGGTGTCGCCGAATTCGTCCAGCACCGGGGCGACGTGTCGCAACAGCTCGCCGACCAGGTCCCCCGCGTCGATCCGCCGGGCGGCGCCCGCCGGCCCCACCGGTCCGAACAGTTCCGCTTCCAATCCGTCGCGCGCGGCCATCCAGCAGGCGGCGCGCAGCAGTTCCTGGTCGGGCGCGGCGTACGGCGCCTTCTCGTCGTGCTGTTGCAGCGCGGTCACCACCAGAGCCCGCACCAGGCCCGCCAGCATCACCGCGTCGTCCGCCCGCAGTTGCACGTCGGGGCAGCGGATCTCGATGGTCGGGAAGCGCTCGGACAACCGCACCTGCCAGTACACCTGTCCCCGATCCAACATCACCCCCACCGCGAGCAGCGCGTCCACCCGCCGCTCGTACTCCTCCAGGTCCACGAACACCGGAGGTTGCCCCTCCACCGGCCACCGCGCGTAATGGATCGTTCGCCAGCTGGCGAACCCGGTGTCCATGCCCTGCCAGATGGGCGAGTTGGCGCCCATCGCGACCAACACCGGCAACCAGGGCCGGATCCGGTTGACCACTTGCACGCCGGTCTCCCGATCCGGCACGGCGACGTGTACGTGCATCCCGTGGATCAGTTGCACGTCGGCCAGCCGCCGGGCGTTGGCTCGGATCGCCAGATAGCGCGGGTGTTCGCTGATCTCCATCATCTTCCCGTTGCCCACGGGCGCGGTCCCGCAGGCGATCATCCGGCAGCCGCTGCGTTCGGCCGCCGCCGACAGTTCCCCGCGCATGCGATGCAGGTGTCCGCCGATCTCGTCGAGCGAGTTGCAGACGGGGGTCGCCACCTCCAACTGCGCCTTGAGCAACTCGGGTTGTACGTCGCCGACACCGAGACCGGGCCGCAGGCACGCCTCGGCGCGGACCCGTTCCGCCGCCGGCGCCGGTAGACCGCTGACGGGGTCCACGAGCAGGTACTCCTCCTCGACACCCAGGGTGGTGATCACCGAACCGTCCTTTCGAGCGGGCGCGAACCCGCCGGGCAGGGCCTCCACCAGGACCTGACCCACCGGCGGCCGGTACGCGCCACGACCCGTGCCCCGGTACCCCGTAGCCCTCGGGAATATCCCCGAACCCCACACGGTGCGGCATCGCGACCCACGACGTGCTCGACCAAGATCCGGACAGGTCGTATTACTTGGGAGGACTCGATCGGTTGTACCCGTAACCACCACAGGTCGACACGTCCGGCCGGGTCGGGACCGATGGGGGCCGGAGGAGGGCGCGGTGTGGGGCGCTGCTCGGGCTCGGTTCGGGGCCGGGTGTGGCGGGGTCGGCGCGCCCGATGTCCGGCCGTTGTGATGGGGTGGATCCCGGTAGCCGAACAGGTGAGTGTGGGGGCGTGTGGTGTCTGGGGTTCAGGTCGCGAACAAGGCCTTGCTGGTCGGACTTTTGTTCGAAGGGGCGGCGGTGGGCGACCTCGGCCGCGTCCGTCATCGTCTCGGCGACGAGGTGATCGCCACCCTGCTCACCGACAAACGACTCACCCCGCGCCTGCGCTCGTTGGCCGCGCTCGACCCCGATCCGTGGGTCCGGCGGGCCGTGGCGGCCAACTCGTCGGCGCTGACCGCGGCCGATCTGGGCGCGCTGCTGGAGCAGCCCGATCCCGTGGTCGATCGCATCGTGTACGCGCACCCCGAGGCGACCGCGTGGATGCGCCGGGTGGTGCTCACGCCGGACCGGTATCCCGACGAACCGCACCCGTTGGCCGCGTTGCACGCGGAACTGCTCGCGCTGTCCGCCGAATCCGCGCTGCCGCGCCGGTTGGGCGCGGCGGTGGTGGCCGATCGGCCGGAATTGGTCGTGCACGCGTTGCGGGTGTGCGCCGGGGCGTTGACGGTCGCGGAAGAGCTGAGGGGGTTGCTCTCGCTGCAACGGTACGGTGGGGAGGGGCTGTTGGCGGAGGCGGCGCGATATGTACGGCCCGAGATCGCCGCGCTCGCGGGGTCGGGTGCGGAGGGGTCGGCCGAGGCTGGGGTGGGCGGCGCGGATCTGGCCGCCGCCGTAGCCGAGGCCGAGGGAGCCGTGGGGCTGATCGCCGAGTTGCGGGCCGGGATCCGGCCGACGACCTGGCGGCGCGGGGTCGACTGGGCCGCGGTGACCGAGGCGCATCGGGACGAGCCGCTGCCGGAGGCGATCGCCGTGGTGCTCGCCGCCGACGCCGAGTGTCCGGAGGAGCTGCTCGTCGCGCTGTACAGGGCGCATCCGACGGCGGTCGGCCCGGTGGCCCGGCCGGCGGCGGCCGTACTGCGCGCGGCGATCGACCTGCCCAAACACCCGGCGCTGGCCCGGATCGCCGTACTCACCCGCGACTGCGCCGCGCCCGCCGACGTGGCGCGGATCATCCACGAGGTGACCCCCGCCCGGACCGCCGTGGCCACCCTGCTCGAACTCCCGGAGCACACCGAGCTGCGCGACCTGCTGCACCGTCACCTGGGCGCGCACGCCGACCGCTGGCACACGCTGCGCACCGCGCTGCCCCGGTACCGCGCGACGCTGCCCGCGTTGTTGGCCGAGATCGCGGCGGGCACCGTCACCGCACCGGCGGAACCGGTCGGCGGCCCGCCGCCGACCCTGACCAAGCCCTACCGCTACCTGCTCACCGCGGCCGACCTCGACGACCTGCGCGAGGTGTTGCCCGCGCTGCCCGACGCGCTGGTCCGCGACCTGCTCTCCAGCGGCTCGCTGCCGCGGCGCGTGCACGAGGCGGCGATCGCCTCCACCGACCCGCGAGCGTGGGAGGCGTTGGCCCGCAACATCGGCCTGGACGTCCGCGAACTGGCCCGCCTGGTCGACAAGCGGGTCCCGGCGGTGGACGCCGCGGCGTACATGAGCATGCGCTCGACCCCGTCGCTGCGCCGCACCATCGCCCGCCGCACGCCGCTGGACCCGGGCCTGCGCAGGGAACTCCTCGCCGGCGGCGACCGCCGTACACTGCTGCCGCTCGTGGCCTGCGGCGAACCCGAACTGGCGGCTAGAGCCCTGGAGTTCGGGTGCCGCAAGATCGCCCAGCAGTACGCGTACATCCAGGTCTGGGAGCGGCACGGCCCAGAGGGCGTCCGCGAGTTGCTGGCCGCCGCCGGCAAGGGCACCGCCGCGCAGATCCGCAAGCGGGTGGAGGCAGCGCTCAAAGCCGAGGACGGCCTGGCCGACCTGCGCGCGAGCGGTGAGCCGTACGACGATCCGGCCACGCTGCCGAACCGCTTCCAGACCCGGACCAGTCGAACCACCGTGCGCGACCTGGTCCACGAGCCGTACGCGCACGACTTCCCGCTGCTGATGGCGGCCAACCGCACGGAGCCGTTCGCGTACGAGGCGCTCGACGACCTGATCCGGCACGAGGACGCCACCGACGCGGATCGGGCCGCGCTGCAACTGGAGTTGGTCAACTTCCTGCGCGGGTACGACCGTCGTGCGGTCGACATCTCACCGCAGGAGTGGCTGCGCACCAAGGCGTTCAACCGCGACGAGGACTGGGCCGACGCGGCGGTCGAGAACGGCCTGCTCGACCCGGCGCACCTGGTGGACATCGCCTATCCGGCGCATGCGGTGGTCGCGAGCATCAACCGGATGAGCCCGACCCTGGTCGTGGACCCGATGCGGGAGCGGCTCACCGAACTGACTCGGGATCACCTGGCGGGCCACACCGAGGCGTTGGCGATCGCGGTGGGCCTGGTCGAGGAGTTCAACGGCTCGCTCGCCGAACTGGTCACGCTGGCCGGGCAGGCGGCGGGCCCCCGGCCGGACGCCGAGGAGGTGGCCCGGGCCGACGCCGCTGCCCTCGCACAGGCCCGGCGCGAGGCGGCCGAGACCGCGCTGACCGCATCGGTGCCGGCGACCGCGGATCCGGCGACGCCGGCGGCGAACGCACGTCGGGGCCGGGAGCGGACGACCGAGCCCGACCGCACCTCGCGCCTGGTCGCGGTGGACCTGCTGCGCACGCTGGCCGGGGCCGCCGCCGGCGACCCCGAGGCCGCGCCGGTGCCCGACGATCCGGCCGTGCTCGCCGCGCTGGCCTCGCTGTCGACGTTCGACGCGCCCGGCTACGAGTATCCGAGCTGGCTGTACGAGGCGTGCTTCGCGAGCAAGTCGGTCGAGCCGCGGGTGGCCCTGGGACGCCGGGTGTTCGACGAGTCGGTCGCCAACGACCTGATCGACCTGGGCGAGCCGGAGGTGCTGGGCGCGCTCGGCGAGAACAAGGGCCTGGAGAAGCCGACGGCGGACCGGGTCGCCGCGATCCTGGCGGGCACGCCGACCGATCGCCCCGCGCAATACCCGTCCCGGGACACCTGGCCGAGCGCGGCCGCACCGACCGCGTTCTTGCGCTGGATCCGTGAGTACTTCGAACAAGGCCGCGGCGGTGGCGGCGAATACCTCGCCGAGGGCGCCTACCGGCACGGCATCGTCGGGCCGACCGACATCCTCGGCATCCTCCCGACCCGGGCACTGACCCCGCTGCCCCGAAAGTGGCGACACCGAATCGTGGCGGACCCGATCAAGCGGGCGGTCGGCACGCTGGTGGCCGACCGACTGGGCGTGGACCCGGATCGGTGGTTGCGGGCGCTGACGGCGATGGGGACGGCGGGGGATCGGCCGATCGGGGAACTCCTGGATGCGGCGGTGGAGTCCGGGTCGGGGGCGGTGGCAGGGTCCGTCGTGGAGGCGGAGGCGGGCCTCGGGACCGTCGCGGAGGCGGAGACGGAGGCGGATCGGGAGGCCGCTTGGCAGCGTCTCCAATCCCCGCACACGATCGAGGCCGCGGTGGTGCACGAGGCCGAATGGCGAATCCGGCGCGCGTGGCGATGGCCGGCCGCCGACCTCCTGCTGCACGCCTCGCCCGAGGCGCTGGTGGCGATCCTGCCGCGACTCGGCCCGCACGCCTACCCCTCGCTGTGGGCGTACTCGCGGCACGTCGAGCACTCCTCCCGAGCGCTGGACGAGTACCCGTTCCTCGCCAACGACCGCGTCGCGCTGCGGATCGTCGCGACCCACACCGAGAACCCGGTGCTGCTGAAGCGGCTGTTGCGTCTCGACGACCCCGAACTCAACCGCGACCTGTACGGCTCGCCCCTGGAGGACGAGGGCGCCTCGATCCGACGTGTGGTGCTCTCCCGGGTGCCGCAGGGCCGGCCCCCGACCGGCCCCGACGATCTGCTCGCGCTCGACCCGGATCTGCGCGCGCAGTTGCTGATGGACCACCGGCCCACCGCCTCGCTCGTGTCGGCGCTGCGCCTGAAGGTGGAGGCGGCCGACCCGGAGGTGGTCGAGCACGCGCTGCGCCAACTCGGCCGAAAGCTCTCGCTGTTGGACCGGCTCATCGGTGTCCGCGGCCTGCTGCGGCACGGCGGCGCGGACCGGATCGGGGCCTTGGTCGAGGAGGGCGTACTCGGCGCCACGGCCGGCCGGTTGGTGGCCAAGGCCCTCACCGATGCCGACCCCGACGCGACGCTCACCGCCCGCATCGACCGCGAGCGGGGCGGCGACAAGTTGGTCGCGAAGCTGCGCCGGTGCGCCGGTGTGGCCGACACGGACGAGGCACTGGACCTGCCGTACATCCAGGACTGGGACCTGATCCTGGCCGAACACGAACGAGAGCCCTTCCCGGGGCAGGTCCTGAGCCGCCTCGTCCTCCACCGCGAGTCCCCCGCGAGGCTCCTCGAACTCGGCCCGGTCGACGTCGGCGCCGCCCGCCGCTCCGCCCTCCTCGACCCCGCACACGCACTCGCCTCGATCTCCTCCGGCCAATCCTCCCTCGGCGACGCCAAGTGGTACGCCCACATGGACGACCTGGTCACGAGGGGCCACATCACCGGAAGGGACCTGGTCCACAAGGCCAGAGGCGCCGCCACGATCCTCCGCTGGATAGCCGAATCCACCCACCGCCTCGAGGCCCCCACCCAAATCCACAGGGCCGGCCACGAAGCCCAAACGGAAATCACTTCCATCCTGACGACGAGCAAGCCCGAATGGCCCCACGTCTACGCAGCCCTGACAGCCCAAGACCCGACGTGGCATGCGGAGTCCCCGAACTCAACCATCCACAACCTGCTGACACGCACCGTGTAGCGGGAGCGGAGGGGCCGGCGGGGCCGGAGGGGCGACACGGGAGGGCGGTCGAGTCCGGTTCACCGGCCGCCTTCCCGAGTGGGCCGGATGCTTCCGGCGGGTGTTGCGCTTGTGGTTGCAGGCCGGCTGGTGTGGGGCTGGTCGGAGTCGGTGGTGGGCCGCTGCCCGGGGTGGGCTTCGGGGTGTGGGGTTTCGTCGGGGCGGGTGCCCGGGTCGGGGTGAAAGGCGACCAGCGGCGGGTGGCGGGGTGGGGGGTCGGGTTGGGTTCCGCCGGGCTTGCGTTGTCGGGTGGGTCGGGTTTGTTTCGGCGTGCGTTGGGCTTGGGGTTGCGGGCCGGGTGGTGCGGGCTGGTCCGGGTTGTGGGGTTGGCCGGCGCCGGTGGGGGCTTCGGGGTGTGGGGTTTCGTCGGGGGTGGGCCCGGGTCGGGGTGAAAGGCGACCAGCGGCGGGTGGCAGAGAAGGGGGCCGGGCTGGGTTCCGCCGCTCTTGCGTTGTCGGGTGGGTCGGGTTTGTTTCGGCGTGCGTTGCGCTTGGGGTTGCGGGCCGGGTGGTGCCGGGCTGGTCCGGGTCGTGGGGTTGGCCGACGCCGGTGGGGGCTTCGGGGTGTGGGGTTTCGTCGGGGGTGGGTGCCCGGGTCGGGGTGAAAGGCGACCAGCGGCGGGTGGCAGAGGAGGGGGCCGGGCTGGGTTCCGCCGCTCTTGCGTTGTCGGGTGGGTCGGGTTTGTTTCGGCGTGCGTGGCGCTTGGGGTTGCGGGCCGGGTGGTGCGGGGCTGGTCAGAGTCGGTGGTGGGCCGCTGCCGGGGTGCGGGGCTCCAAGACTCGAAGCTCCCGACGAGACGGGTGTGTTGCTCGGCGAAAAACCGGCCGGCAGCGGCGGGCAGGGAGGGCACTGGGGTGGAGTCTTCCGAGGAGCCCTCTCGGCCGGGTTGGGACGTTTTCGGGGGTGTTTGGAGGGGAGTTGGGGTTCGAAACCGGATCGCGGTGGGTGGTTGTGGGCTTCGGGCTTCGGTGACCTGCGGTTTTGTGGTGTCGGGGTGGAAAGTCGGGCGTCGAGTGCCGGTTTCGTGTGCTCCGGCCTCTTCGACGCCGGTACGGAGACCGAAACTGCCCGGTCGGGGCGGCTTCGGGCGCTGCGACCTCGCAAAGGCCGTCGAGCCGACCGAAAGTGCCCAGTGGGAGCCGAAACCGGATCCCGAGGCACACGAAACGGCTTCCCTCCCCGCTGACCTGCGGTTTTCTCTCGCGCCGAGACCACGGCACCCGACGCCGTCCGGTTTCGTGAACTCCCGCCCCCCACAAGCCCACCGCACCTCGCAACGCCCTGCCCAACCCACTCGGGAAGGCTCTCCGGAGAACTCGACCGGGCCGCCTCCCTGTCCGCCGCTGCAGGCCGGTTTTTTCGCCAACCAACACGCTCGCCTCGTCGGGAGCCGACGGCGCGGAGCCCCCGGACGCCGGCAGCGGCCCATCACGGACTCTGATCAACCCCGCACCGGCCACCCGCAACCAAAGGCGCAACGCACGCCGAAACAAACCCGCCCCAATCGGAAACGCAAGCCCGGCGGAACCCAACCCGGCCCCCTCCTCTGCCACCCGCCGCTGGTCGCCCTTCCCCCGACCCGGGCACCCGCCTCGACGAAACCCCACACCCCGAAGCCCCCACCGGCGGCGGCCCACCCCACGACCCGGACCAGCCCGGCACCAGCCGGCCCGCAACCCCAAGCGCCACGCGCGCCGAAACAAACCCGACCCACCCGCGAACGCAAGCCCAGCGGAACCCAACCCGGCCCCCTCCTCTGCCACCCGCCGCTGGTCGCCTTTCACCCCGACCCGGGCACCCGCCTCGACGAAACCCCACACCCCGAAGCCCCCATCGGCGGCGGCCCACCCCACGACCCGGACCAACCCCGCACCACCCGGCCCGCAACCCCAAGCACAACGCACGCCGAAACAAACCCGACCCACCCGACAACGCAAGCCCGGCGGAACCCGACCCGACCCCCTCCTCTGCCACCCGCCGCTGGTCGCCTTTCACCCCGACCCGGGCACCCACCCCCGACGAAACCCCACACCCCGACGCCCCCACCAGCGCTGGCCAACCCCACGACCCGGACCAACCCCGCACCACCCAGCCCGCAACCCCAAGCCCAACGCACGCCGAAACAAACCCGACCCACCCGACAACGCAAGCCCGGCGGAACCCGACCCGGCCCCCTCCTCTGCCACCCGCCGCTGGTCGCCTTTCACCCCGACCCGGGCACCCACCCCCGACGAAACCCCACACCCCGAAGCCCCCACCCCGGGCAACGGCCCCCCACCGACTCAGACCAACCCCGCACCACCCGGTCCCGCAACCACAAGCGCAACACCCGCCGGAAGCATCCCACCCGGCCTGGCATCCTCTCCTCCGCCGCCATCACCCGACCAGGCAACAGGGCCGGTTCCGCGTCGTGTTCGTCGCCTCGGCGGCCGGCGGCCGGCGGCGGTCCGGGCTGTACCGCGTTGGGTGGACCGATCGCCGGGTCCGTCTGCCGAGTGCCCGGCTTCAGGTCGCGTCGGCGTTGTCCTCCGCGTCTGCCGCGACGAAAAGCGTGGCGGCCCCCTTTCGCCTTCCGGCCATCCACCGATCGGTGGATGGGGGTCCACCGGGCCTGTGGTGAGTGCGGCTCGTCGGTGGATTCGGGGGTGTCCGCCTCGGTCGCATTCTCGTAGGGGTCGGCACGAGGTCGGCTCGGAGTGCGGGGAGTGGTCAGCCACCATGGCGAATGTCGAAGCGGTGCGTGTCGAGGGGTTGAGCAAGTCCTACCCCGGCAAGTCCGTCCTGCGGGACGTCTCCTTCAGTGTCGACGTCGGCGAGATCTTCGGCCTGGTCGGGCCCAACGGAGCCGGCAAGACCACCACCGTCGAGTGCGTGACCGGGCTGCGCCGGCCCGACGGTGGTACGGCGCGCGTGCTCGGGCTCGACCCTCGGACGCAGCGCGACGAGGTGCGGCACGTGCTCGGCGTGCAGTTGCAACAGAGCGCGCTGCCGGACAAGTTGCGGGTGTCCGAGGCGATCGAGCTGTACTCCGCCTGCCACCGCGCCCCGATCGAACCGGGCCCGCTGCTCACCCGGCTCGGCCTCGACGCGCACCTGCGCACCCCATACGCCAAGCTCTCCGGCGGCCTCCAGCAGCGGTTGTCCATCGCCCTCGCGCTGATCGGCGCGCCGCGGGTGGTGATCCTGGACGAACTCACCACCGGACTCGACCCGCAGGCCCGCCGGGACACCTGGTCGCTGGTGGAGGAGATCCGCGACGCGGGGGTGACGGTGCTCCTGGTCACCCACTTCATGGAGGAGGCCGAACGGCTCTGCGACCGCGTCGCGGTGCTCGACCGCGGCCGGATCGTCGCCCTCGACACCCCGCAGGCGCTGATCGAACGGGTCGTCCGCCACCAGATCGTGCGCTTCCGCCCCCGGACTCCGCTCACCCCGGAGCTGCGCGCCGACCTGGCCGCACTCCCCCAGGTCCGGGAACTGACCGAGATCGACGACCGGATCGTGATCACCGGCGCCCCGGACGTACTCACCGGCGTCACCGCGCTGCTCGCCCGCGCCGGCGTGATCGCCGAGAACCTGCGCGTGGACAGCCCCGACCTGGACGACGCCTACCTGGCCTTGACCGACACCAACGCTGGCACGGATGCGGACGCCGACACACGCGCAGGCGCCCGAACCGTCGACCAACCCTGACCACCCCCCACCACCCCACTCGGGAGCCCGCATGTCCACCGCAACCACCCCCGCGACCATCACCCTCGCCCCCCGCCACCCCGCGCGCGGTCTCCTGGCCCAGGTCACCCGCACCGAACTGCGGCTGTTCCTGCGTGAACCCGTCGGCCTGCTGTGGGGGCTGCTCTTTCCCGTGGTGCTGCTCGTCGTGCTCGGCTCGATCCCGGGCACCCGCAAGCACAGCGACGACCTCGACGGGCAGAGTGTGGTCGAGGCGTACGTCCCGATCCTGACCGCCTTCACCTTCGCGATGCTCGCGCTGAACGCGATGCCACCGGCGCTGGCCGGCTACCGGGAGAAGGGTGTGCTGCGTCGGTTGTCCACCACGCCGCTGCCGCCGAGCCGGGTGCTGGGGGCGCAGATTCTGATCCACGGCGCGGTCGCCACGCTGGCCACCGCCGTGATCACCCTGGTCGCCCGGTTCGCGTTCGGCGTGCACCTGCCGCGAGCGCCGTTCGCGTTCGTGGTCACCGTCGTCCTGACCGGCCTCGCGCTGTTCGCGATCGGGCTGTTCGTCTCCGCCGTCGCCGCCAATACCAAGGTCGCCAACGGCGCGGGTGCGGTGCTGTTCTTCGTGTCGATGTTCTTCGCCGGCTTGTGGCTGCCCCGGGCCAAGATGCCGGACACGCTGCGCACGATCGGCGACTGCACGCCGCTCGGCGCCGGCGTCCGGGCCCTGGGCGACGCCGGCGCCGGTCACTGGCCGCACGGTTCCGCGCTCCCGGTCCTGGCCGGCTACGCCCTGGTCTTCGGCATCGCCTCGGCCCGCTGGTTCCGCTGGGAGTGACCCGGCCCGGGCGAACCGCGTCCGGGCCCGGTGAGAGGATCCGTGAGGATCCCGGTGGTACATCCCCCCTGAGAGAGGAAGGAAGGAACGATCGACGTGGCGACGGCGGACGACACCCCCGGCCGGGTCGGCCCCGGGCACTCCGCTCTCCGGGACCGCACCGAGCGCGACGACGCGCGGATCGCCCGCTACCGCAGGTTCGGCCCGTTCTTCCTCCTCGCCGCCTCGGCCGTACTCGCCACTCTCAGCGTCGCGCACGGCTACGGCTCTATTGGCGAGTACCAGGCCGCCCTGCTCCTGACCGTCGTGGCCGGCGCCTGGTCGTGGTGGATGGACAGCCGACGCCCGATCGGCCCGGAGCGACCGCGCCTGTTCCACCTCTATTTCTGGGTCCGGTGGGGATTGAGTGCGGTCCTGGTCGCGCTCAATCCCTGGTACGCGGTGTTCGGATTCCTCGGCTACGTGGACGCCCGCCGCTTCGGTTTCGGCCGACTCGGCACGGTGGCCAAGGTGGCCACCGCCGCGGTGATCGCCCTCGCCCAGATGGGCGGACGCGCCGAGTTCACCGTCGGCAACCTCCCGCTCTACGTCTCGCTCACCGCGATCAACGCGATCATCGCGTCCGCGATCGTCCTGGTCGCCAACGCCGTGCAGGTGCAGAACGACGAGCGCAAGCAGGTCATCGACGCACTCGCCGACGCCAACGCGCGCCTGGAGACCGCGTTGCGGGAGAACACCGGCCTGCACGCGCAACTGCTCAACCAGGCCCGGGAGGCGGGTGTCCTGGCCGAGCGGCAGCGGCTGGCCGGCGAGATCCACGACACGATCGCGCAGGGCCTGGCGGGTATCGTCACCCAACTGGGCGCGGCGCACGAGCAGGCCCGCCGGCACGGCGGCGTACCGGCCGACTGGCAGCGGCATCTCGACCAGGCCCGTGACCTGGCCCGGGACGGCCTGAACGAGGCGCGCCGCTCGGTCGAGGCGTTGCGGCCCGCGCTGCTCGCGGAGCGGGTACACCTGCCGGAGGCGATCGCCGAGTTGGTCGCGCGCTGGTCCGAGAGCACCGGCACACCGGCCGCCGCCGGGACCGACGGCGTCGTGCGGGCGCTTCCGGTGGACTGCGAGGTGGCCCTGTTCCGGGCCGCGCAGGAGGCGCTGGCCAACGTCGCGAAGCACGCCCACGCCACCCGCGTCGGGGTCGCGTTGACCTACCTGGACGACGTGGTCCTGCTCGACGTCCGCGACGACGGCATCGGCCCGACCCGCACCGACGACACCCGGCTCGACCGGGACGGCGGCTACGGCCTGCACGCGATGCGCCACCGGGTGGCCCGGGTCGGCGGCACCGTCACGATCGAGGGCGCCCCCGGCGAGGGCACCACGGTCAACGTGTCCGTCCCGACCGGCCCGCCCGCCGCCGGCCCCGGCACCACCCCGAAGGAGACGCCCGCATGACCGCCGCCCACCCCGCCCCCGGCGAGGCCCCGATCCGCCTGCTGATCGTCGACGATCACCCGGTGGTCCGGGACGGCCTGCGCGGCATCTTCGCCGGCGACCCCGGCTTCGACGTGGTCGGCGAAGCGGGCGACGGCGCGGCGGCGGTCGACCGGGTCCGGGTGGGCGGGGTGGACGTGGTGCTGATGGACCTGCGGATGCCCCGTATGGGCGGCGTCGAGGCGATCCGGGCCCTGCGCGAGGTCGCCCCGGACGTCCGCGTGTTGGTACTGACGACGTACGACACCGACCGCGACGTACTGCCGGCGGTGGAGGCGGGGGCGACCGGCTATCTACTCAAGGATGCGCCACGCGACGACCTGGTACGCGGGGTGCGGGCCGCACACGCGGGGCAGGCGGTGCTCTCGCCGTCGGTGGCCGGCCTGGTGATGGGCCGGGTCCGCGCTCCCGAGCCGGCCCCGGCGGTGCTCAGTCCGCGCGAGTCGGAGGTGCTGCGCCTGGTCGCCGGCGGCGCCACCAACCGCGAGGCCGCAGCTGCCCTGTTCGTCAGCGAGGCCACGGTCAAGACCCACCTGCTGCACCTTTACGGCAAGCTCGGCGTCCGCGACCGCGCCGCCGCGGTCGCGGAGGCCTACCGACGCGGTCTGCTCGTCTGAACCCTGCGCGCCTCGGACCGGCCCCGGCCGTCGGCCGCTGCGCCGTCCGGGCGACGCAGGGTATACATCCGCGGCGGCGCGACCACGCTCACCCCATGCCCGAGCTGCCCATCTACCCGCCCATGCTGGCCACCCCGGGCACCCTGCCACCCCGGGCCGAGGACGAGCGCTGGGCGTACGAGACCAAGCTCGACGGTCAACGCTGCCTCACCTACCTCCCGGGCGACGGAACGGTGTCGTTCCGGGCCCGTTCGGGTGCGGACATCACCGGGGCCTACCCGGAGTTGCAGGGGTTGCGCGACGTCCTGGGCGCCCGGCCGGCGATCCTGGACGGCGAGGTGGTCGCGCCGGACCGGCACGGGCACAGCGACTTCGAGCGGTTGCAGTCCCGGATGGGCCTGGTCGGCCACCCCGCCGAGGCGGCCCGGATGCGTGACGTGGTGCCCGTGCGGCTGCTGCTCTTCGACGTGCTGTTCCTGGATCGGCGGACCACGGTGGACCGCCCGTACCTGGAGCGACGCAGCCTGCTCGAAGGGCTCGACCTGCACGGATCGCACTGGGCGACGCCGACCGCGCTGATCGGACACGGCGAGGCCGCCCTCGCGGCCACCCGGGAGGCGGGTCTGGAGGGCCTGGTCTGCAAACGCCTGGATTCGGTGTACACCCCCGGGGTGCGCTCGCCGGACTGGGTGAAGATCCGGCACGCACACACCCTGGACGTGGTCGTGGGCGGCTGGCTGCCCGGTCGCGGCCGGTTGGCCGATCTGCCCGGCGCGCTGCTCGTGGGCGTGCGCGAGGCCGGCCTGCTGCGCTTCGTCGGCGCGGTCGGGTCCGGCTTCGCCGATCGGGAGCGGACCATGCTCGGCGAGCTGTTGCGGGTGTCCGCGATCGACGAGTGCCCGTTCACCCCGGAGCCGGACCTGGTCGACGCCCATTGGGTACTGCCGCGCCTGGTCGGCGAGGTCCGCTACGCCACCCGCACCCGCGCGGGCCTGCTCCGCCACCCGGTCTGGCACCGCCTGCGCCCGGACCTGGCAGAGGACTGAGCGCGACGCGGCACCGGCGCCGCTACGGCAGCCGCCCCGTGGTCTGCGCCGCCAGCAGCGGCGCGAAGCCGTCGCCGTCCCGGGCCACGCGCTCCAGCACCTCGGCCGGGCCGAAGGTCAGTTCCGCGGTCGAGTCGATCTCGGCCCAGGTCACCGGGGCGGACACGGTCGGCTCCGGGCCGGCCCGCAGGGTGTACGGCGCGGCGGTGGTCTTGGCGGAGGCGTTCTGGCTCCAGTCCACGAAGACCCGGCCGGCCCGCAGGTTCTTGGCCATCCGGTGCACGACCAGCTCGGGCCGCTCGCGTTCCAGGCGTTGTGCGAGCGCCTTCGCGTAGGCGCTCGTGGCCGCCTCCGGAGTCGGCTTGAGCGCCGCGTACAGGTGCAGCCCCTTGCTCCCGGACGTCTTGACCACGCAGGTCAGCCCGTCCTCGGCGAGCACGTCCCGGGCCAGCAGCGCAACCTCGCGGCACTCGGCCATCCCCGCACCGGGCCCCGGGTCCAGGTCGAGGACCAACCGGTCGTGGGCGTCCGGGTCGGTGCCCCACTGCGGCACGTGGATCTCGATCGCCGCCAGGTTGGCCGCCCACATCAGCGTGGCCAGGGAGTCGACGTCGACCTGCCGCCTGGTCTCGTCGTGCCCGACCACCTCGATCGTGCTCACCCACTCGGGCGCACCGGGCGGCACGTGCTTGGCGTAGAACCGGGTCGTGCCCTCGACGCCGTCGGGGAGGCGGATGAACGAGGCGGCGCGTCCGGCAACGTGCGGAAGCAGTACGGGGGCCACTTTCGCGTAGTAGTCCAGCGCCTGGCCCTTGGTGTACCCGGTCTCGGGCCACCAGACCTTGTCCAGGTGGGAGAGGGTCAGGGTGCGTCCGTCGACTGTCGTGGCGATGCGGTCCGGCATACGGTAAAGGTCCCCTCGTGCCCGTTTTCGATGCATTTTGCGGCACATCGAGGCAAAGACGTACCACAGCGGACCATGCCCCGCCCCGCGATTCTGGAGAGCCGATGCGCAGCAGCTGGAAAGGCGCGATCACGTTCGGACTGGTGAGCATCCCGGTCCAACTCTTCCCCGCCACCGAGGAGCACAACGTGCCCCTGCACCAGGTGCACGAGACGGACGGCGGCCGGATCCGGCTCAAGCGCTACTGCGAGTTGGAGGAGCGCGAGGTCCCGTACAAGGAGATCGCCAAGGCGTACCAGGCGCCCGACGGCCGGCAGGCGGTGCTCACCGACGCCGACATGGCGGAGTTGCCGCTGCCCAGCAAGAAGGTCATCGACGTGCTCGCGTTCGTGGCCGACGACGAGATCGATCCGCTGATGCTCTCCAAGGCGTACTACCTCCAGACCGCGACCCCGGCCGCGGCCAAGCCGTACGTGCTGCTGCGCGAGGCGCTGACCAAGGCCGGCAAGTCCGCCGTCACCAAGATCACCCTGCGCACCCGGGAGAGCCTGGCCCTGCTGCGGGTGCACGACGACATCCTGATCCTGCAGACCATGTTGTGGCCGGACGAGGTGCGCGCGGCGGACGGACTGGCCCCCGAGGGCAAGTTCGACATCCGGCCGCAGGAGCTGAAGATGGCCACCTCGTTGATGGACACGCTCAGCGAGGACTTCGACATCCAGTCGCTGCACGACGACTACAAGGAGGCCCTCGACTCGCTGGTGGTCGCCCGCCTGGAGGGCGCCGAGCCGGTGGAGGGGGGCGAGGAGGCCGCCGCGACGCCGGACAACGTGGTCGACCTGATGGCCGCGCTGACCGCGAGCGTCGAGGCGGCCAACCGCAGCCACGGCCGGGCCTCCGCGAAGAAGGGCACGGCCCGCAAGTCGGCCGCGAAGAAGACGTCGGCGGGCGGCTCGTCCGGGAAGGGCAAGTCGGCGTCGACCGCGAAGAAGGCCGCCGCCAAGAAGACCACCCGCAAACGCACCAGCGCCTGACGCGGCCCCGGCCGGCGGCGGCACCCGACCGGCGGCGTCCCACCGTCCGGCGTCCCGACGCCCGGCGTCCCTGCTCCCGGCCCGGCGAGCCGCGACGCCGGCCGGTGCGCTCAGGCCGTGGGGAACGCCGCGATCCGCTCCGCCAAAGGCACCGGCTCCTCGGCGATGCCGTCGGCCGAACCGCTCGCCAGGCGCGCGCACACCCCCCGACAGGCGAAGGTCTGCCGCTCCTCGACGTGGCCGACCGGCACCGCGTCGGGCGCCGGCTTGTCGGCGGGGGCGCGCAGATCGCGCCCGCACATCGTGCAGGCCAGGCCGTAGGTCATCTCGACCGTGGGGCGGGGGCTTCGGCGGTGTCCAGCGATCGAGTGCTGTGAGTACATGCGTTCGAATCCTCCGGTCGGCCTGGTGCTCGAATGTCCGAATCACCGCAGACGACGCCGGCACGGACAAACGGCATACGAGGTGCCCTCGGTCTCCTCAAAGTACTCCCCCCATTCGCCCACCCGGACCCCTACGCGGAATCGTTTCGACATCGCGTCCGGATCGCCGCGACCGACCCGCGTGGCACTACGCGTCGCCGGCCGCGGACCTTCCACCGCGCGAATCGGCCGCCACCCGGGCGCCGATCTCCCGTACCAGGGCCGCGAGCAGATCGATATCGGCCGCCGATGTACGCCAGTTCACGATCGCCGGGCGCAGCGCCACCCGCCCCCGGTACACGGTGGTGCCCACGTACACCCGGCCGTCCGCGTTCAGCTCGGCCCCCAGGCGCCGGTTCAACTCGTCCAGTTCGGCCTCGGTGAGCGGTTCGGTGCGCGCATCCGGACCCGACTCGGCCGGTCGATAGCGGAAGCACACCACGCACAGCTTCACCGGCGCGAGCAGTTCCAACTCGGGTGCCTCCTCGACCAGTTCGCCGAGCCGGCAGGCGAGGTCGTGGTGGCGTTCGATCATCTCCCGGTAGCCGGACCGGCCGTACGCGCGCAGCGTGGCCCAGATCGGCAACGCCCGGGCGCGGCGCGAGGATTCGGGCCCGAGCCGGTTGTAGTCGAGGTGCGTGTCGCCGGTCTCCGGCAGGTACGGGGCGTTCCAGGACCCGAACGCCCGCCCGAGCATCTCGGCGTCGCGCACGAACACGAAGCCGCTCTCGTAGGGCACGTTCAGCCATTTGTGCCCGTCGGCGGCCACCGAGTGCGCCCGCTCGACGCCGTGCACCAAGTGGGCGAGTCGCGGCGAGACGCCGGCGAACAGCCCGAAGGCGCCGTCCACATGCAGCCAGGCGCCATAGCGCCGGGCCAGGTCGGCGAGCGCGTCGATCGGGTCGAAGTCGCCGGTGTTCACCTCGCCCGCCGAGGCGATCAGCACCGCGGGCCCGTCGATCTCGATCAGCGCCCGCTCCATCGCGTCGATGTCCACCCGACCGGCGTCGTCGCGCGCGCAGATCCGGACCGTATCCCGCCCGCAGCCGAGGATCTGCAGCGCCTTGCGGTTGCTGGGATGTATGTAGCCGCTCGCCAGGACCGGCATGGTCGGCAACCCGGCCAGCCCGTCGGCGGTGACGTCCACGCCGTGTTGCGCGGCCCACCAGTGGCGCGCGCAGGTGAGCGCGGTGAGGTTGGCGAAGGTGGCGCTGGGCGTGAGTACGCCGCCGTACGTGTCGGGCAACCCGAACAGGTCCTTGAGCCAACCGAGCACCACCGTCTCGGCCTCGGTCGCCAGCGGTGACGCGATCCACAGGCCCGCGGGCTGGTCGAGCAGCCCGGTGACCCAGTCGCCGGCCTGCGCGGCGGGGGTGGCCCCGCCCACGACGAGGTGGAAGAACCGGGGTCCCGAGGACTGGATCGCGCCGCGCGTACCGATGTCGAGCAGTTCCTCGATACTGGCCAGCGTGCCGTCACCGCGCTCGGGCAGCGGGCCGCCCAACCGGTCGAACACCACGTCGGCGGCCGCGTCACGGACCGGCAGTTCCGGCAGCGCCTCCAGGTAGCGTCCGGCGGCCTTGGCCACCAGGTCGAGGGCGGGCCGGGCGAGATCACGTTCGTGGAGGGGGTCAGCCATCCGAGCAGGGGATCACGACCGGCCCGTCCGCGTCGAGTATTTCCGGACCCCGAACGGCTTTTGACGGCCCATCAGGATTACCGCGCGGGCGTGGCTCGCGGCGCCCCGGGGAAAGTCCCCTCTCGGGGACCGATCACCCGACCGGGAGGAAGCGTGGCGACCGAGATCGAGCTGACCCACCACCGCGGCGGTGACCTCGACGAGATCCGGAAGGTGCTGCTCGACGTCTACGCCGAGGTGTACGCGGCCGAGTCGGCGCAGCCGTTCCAGTCGGTGGACGCCTTCGCCGAACGGCTGGCCGGGTACGCCGCCTCGCCGGGGTTCGAGTGTGTGATCGGGTGGAGTCGGGACATCCCGGTCGGCTACGCGTTCGGCTACACCCTCCAGCCCGGCGCGCGCTGGTGGATCGGGCTGACCGAGCCGGTGCCGGCGGTGGACATCGAGGAGGACGGGCGGCGTACCTTCGCGCTCAACGAGTTGATGGTGCGCGAACCGTGGCGGGGCTCGGGCGCGGCACGGGTGATCCACGACCGGCTGCTCGCCGCCCGCACCGAGCAGCGGGTGACGCTGCTGGTCGACCCGACCCATCCCAGGGTGTTGGCCCTGTACGAGCGCTGGGGTTACCACGTGCTCTGCGACCTGCGCCCGGCCTGGCCGAACGCGCCGCTGCTGACCGTGCTCCTGCTCGATCGCACCTGAGCGGCCGGGTGTTCGCCCCGGCCCCGGCCCCGGTCCCGGCCCCGGTCCCGGCCCCGGTCCCGGCCCCGGTCCCGGCCCCGGTCCCGGTTTCGAGAAACCTTGCCTCTGTTCAGTTTCGGCGCTCGTACATAGTGTTCGCGCCATGAGTGACGCGACCGCGAACAAGCGGCTGATCGAACAGTTCTGGCAGGACCTGTACGCCCGCGACTTCGCCAAGGTCGCGGCCTGCTTCGCCGCCGACGGCCACTACACGGACGTCGCCGCGCCCGGGCCCGGCGCGACCGGCCCGGCAGCGATCGAGGCCCGGCTGCGACTGGGCCTGGACATGCTCACCGGCTACATCCATCACCACAAGAGCACCGTCGCCGAAGGCAACCTCGTGGTGACCGAGCACGCCGAGGAGTGGCACTGGAAGACCGGCGAGCAGGTGGTGCTGCCGTTCGTGTCGGTGCACGAGTTCCGCGACGGGCTGATCGTGCGCTGGCACGACTACTGGGACTTCGGCACGCTCATGAACGCCGCACCGCAGTGGTGGCTGGAGCACGTCGCCCAGGGCTACGCGCAGGACGCCTGACACCGAGGCGAAGCCGCGACGCCGACGAGCCCGCCCGTACCGACCGCCGACCGCCGACCGCCGCTTCCGTACCGACCGCCGGACCGCCGGGCCGGATAAAAATTGGCCCACGTGTCGGCACGACGTAGAGTTCCGCCGGGGTTTTGTGGCACCGGCGAGCACAGGAAACGGCAACGGCGATGACAGCGAGTAGCGAGATTCAGGCGGACACGGGCGTGGCGGAGGGGATCGACCCCGCGCGTATGGAGTTGTGCCTGAGCGTGCTCGCCGAGGTGGAGGAACTCGACGTCGAGCACCCGGACGCGGTGCGGATCCGGCGGGCCACGGCCGCGATCTACAAGAGCGTCAAGGAGCGCCGCCGCAAGGAGCGCCGGGACCGGGTGCTCGCCAACGACGAGGCGGTCACCGCCGCGACCGCGACCGGCGCGCCGGGCCGGATCGACGACGAGACGTTGGGGATCGCGCTGACCACGGTCACCACCACCGAGATCGCCGGTGTCCTGGAGCGCGCGCGGGCCTGCTACATCTGCAAGCAGCGCTACCGCGAGGTGGACGCGTTCTACCACCAGCTGTGTCCGGAGTGCGCCGCGTTCAACCGGGCCCGCCGCGACCAGCGCACCGACCTGACCGGCCGCCGTGCGCTGCTCACCGGCGGCCGGGCCAAGATCGGCATGTACATCGCGCTGCGCCTGCTGCGCGACGGCGCGCACACCACGATCACCACCCGCTTCCCGAACGACGCGATCCGTCGCTTCGCCGCGATGCCGGACAGCGCCGACTGGCTGCACCGGCTCAAGATCGCCGGGATAGACCTGCGCGACCCGGCCCAGGTGGTCGCGCTGGCCGATTCGGTGGCCGCGGCGGGGCCGCTGGACATCCTGATCAACAACGCCGCGCAGACGGTACGCCGGACCCCGCAGGCGTACGCGGCGCTGGCCGCCGCCGAGGCCGCGCCGCTGCCCGCCGGCGAGTTGCCGGAGATGGTGTCGTTCGGCCACGTCGGCGGCAGCGGCCACGTGCTGCTGCCCGGCCAGTCCCGCGGCGACGACCAGGCGCTGACCCCGCAGGCCCTCACCGCGCTCGCGCTGACCAGCGGCTCGGCCTCACCCGCCCGGATCGAGACCGGCACGGCGATCGACGCGGGCGGCCTGGTCCCCGACCTGGACCCGGTCAACAGCTGGGTGCAGCGTGTGCACGAGGTGGACCCGGTCGAGCTGCTCGAAGTGCAACTCTGCAATGTGACCGCGCCGTTCGTCCTGGTCAGCCGGCTGCGTCCGGCGATGGCGGCGGCCAAGGCGCGGCGGAAGTACGTGGTCAACGTGTCCGCGATGGAGGGCCAGTTCAGCCGCGGCTACAAGGGCCCCGGCCACCCGCACACCAACATGGCCAAGGCCGCGTTGAACATGCTCACCCGCACCAGCGCCGAGGAGATGTTGTCCGACGGCATCCTGATGACCGCCGTGGACACCGGCTGGATCACCGACGAGCGCCCGCACCCGCAGAAGATGCGCCTGGCCGACGAGGGCTTCCACGCGCCGCTCGACCTGGTCGACGGCGCGGCCCGGGTCTACGACCCGATCGTGCGCGGCGAGGCCGGCGAGGACCTGTACGGCTGCTTCCTCAAGGACTACGCGCCGGCCGCCTGGTAGGCCGCCGACCTGCGCTTTTCGGCCCCGGCGAGGATTCTCGCCGGGGCCGTTTCGGGTCCGGTCGGGATTCGTCGAAAAAAACTTTCCCGACCGTTGAACCCTCTTCGACCCCTCCCCCGTACTGCTGGATGTCGACGCACCACCGACCGGCAGCGCACCGGTCGACCCGCCCGGGATCGGAACCAACAGCCGTTCCCCGTAAGGCAGTTCGACTCATTCATCGATCTTTTCCGGGGGTTCACCATGTCTGTCTTCAGCACGCGCGGCTTCGCCGCGATCGCCATCGCCGGTGCGCTCGGGCTCGGTCTGTCCGCCTGTGGCAACGACTCGAAGAGCGACACGTCCACCGGCACCACGCCGCCGGCCGCCACGCAGCCGGCGCAGTCCGCGCCGAGCGCCCCCGGCACACCCGGCGGGGCCTCGAACGGCGGGGTGGGCAAGGCCGTCCTGAAGGCGGGCACCGACGCCAAGCTCGGCCCGATCGTGACCGACGGCAACGGATTCACCCTGTACCGCTTCGACAAGGACACCGCCAAGCCGTCCAAGTCGAACTGCGACGGCGCCTGCGCAACCCAGTGGCCTCCGGTGACCACCACCGGCGGCGTCACCGTGACCGGCGTCGACCAGTCCGCCGTCGGCAGCGTCACCCGTAGCGACGGCAGCACCCAGGTCACCATCGCCGGCTGGCCGGTGTACCGCTTCGCGCCCGACACTCAGCCCGGCGACACCAAGGGCCAGGGCGTGAACGGGACTTGGTTCGCGGTGACCCCCGACGGCAAGAAGGCGGGCGCGGCCGCGACCGGCGCACCGCAGACGAGCAAGGCGCCGACCACCAGCGGTGGCGGCTACGGCTACTGATCGACCCGAGCGGTATGCACCGACGCCCGTCGGCGCCGCTCACCCGGCACGCATCCATCCCACCCAGTCTTCGGGGAGACTCGTCATGTCCGCACGCAGGTATCCGCTGCCCGCACTCGCCCTCGCCGCCGGTCTCGTGTTCGCCGTCGCCGGCTGCTCGTCCTCGGACACCAAGTCCGGTGCCTCGCGCCCCGATCCGGCCGCCGCGGCCAAGGGCGCCAACGATCCCGGTACGGTCCACGGCGCCGAACACGGCGGCGCCGTGCCGGCCTCCGACCTGACCACGACCGGCGCCGCCGAGCCCGCGACCGGCGAGGAGACGTTCTTCGCCGCGGGCCTGACCGGGGCCAACGAGGTCCCCGGCGGCAACGCGCGGGTCGGCGACCCCGACGGCAAGGGCACCGCGCTGGTTCGGGTCAAGGGCGACCAGGTCAGCTTCGGCATCCGGTGGGAGGGCATCGGCGCGCCCACCGCGGCGCACCTGCACCTGGGCGGCAAGGGGCAGAACGGCGAGGTCAAGGTGCCCTTCTTCGCCTCGCCGCTGCCCGACTCGGCGACCGCGGTCACCGGCGCCGTCAAGGTCACCGACGCGGCGCTGCTCGACCGGATCAAGAGCGACCCGGCGAGCGTGTACTTCAACGTGCACACCGGCGAGTTCCCCGGCGGCGCGGTACGCGGGCAGTTGGTCAAGCTCGCCCGAGCGGCCGATGTGAACAGTGTGCTCAAGACCGGCACACTGCCCGCCGAGGCGACCGGCAAGCAGGAGGTGCCGAACGCCGAGGGCAAGAAGACCGCCGACCCGGACGGTCGGGCCGACACCTCGATCCGCCCGTGGGGCAACTGCATCGACTGGTCGTTCAGCTGGACCGGCATCGCCCCGCCCACGCTCGGCCACCTGCACCGGGCGGCGGCCGGGGCCAACGGCGACGTGGTCGCGCCGCTGTTCGACGCGAAGGCGGGGCTGCCGCAGTCGGTGACCGGACTGGCCGGCACCGTCGAGGGCATCGACCCGGCGCTGGTGGAGCGGATCAACGCGACGCCGGCGAACTACTACACCAACCTGCACACGGGCGAGTTCCCGGGCGGCGCGGTGCGTGGGCAGCTTTCCCGCAAGGTCACCCCGAAGTCGCCGGCGCTGAACCTGTCGGTGGTCGCGGGCAAGCAGATCTACCAGTGCACGGCCAAGGACGGCGGCACCGCGTTCACCCAGCTCGACGTCGCCGCCAAGCTCCAGGGCGACCTCAAGCACACGTTCGTGACCCCGACGGCGGGCCCGCCGCAGTGGGTCGCCCCCGACGGCAGCTCGGTCACCGGCGCGGTGGCGAGCAAACTGCCCAACGGCGACGGCAACATCCCCGAGCTGGTGCTGAACGCCACCCAGACCGGCAAGCCGGACGCGCTGCTGTCCGCGACCACGCAGGTACTGCGCCTGAACACCCGGGGCGGCGTGGCGCCGACGGGCTCGTGCGACCCGGCCACTCGGCCGACGGCGGAAGTGCCGTACCAGGCGGACTACCTGTTCCTGGGCTGAGTCGAACTCCCCTCCCCCGAGGGTGAGTCACCGGCCCGCACCACCCCGAAGGGCCGCGCGTAGACCCCCACGCGCGGCCCTTCGGCACGTCTGCATCCGCTCACTGCGGCCGGTCACCGCGCCCTCCGGCTCCCGCCCGCTCACCGCGGCGGCTCACTCCGGCAGCGCGACGACCATCTTCCCGGTGTTCTCCCCGCGCAGCATGCCGAGCAGCGCGGACAGGTTGTTCTCGATCCCCTCGACCACCGTCTCGCGATACTTGAGTTCGCCGTTGCGCAACCAGCCGCCGACCTCGGCCAGGAACTCGTCGCGCCGGCCGAAGGAGTCGATCACGATGAAACCCTGCAACCGCAGCCGCTTGCCGATCGACAGCGCGAGGTTGCGCGGCGCGGGCGTCGGCTCGATGGCGTTGTACTGCGCGATCGCGCCGCACATCGCGACCCGGCCGTGTGTGTGCAGCGCGCCGATCGCGGCCTCGAGGTGTTCGCCCCCGACGTTGTCGAAGTAGACGTCGATGCCCTCGGGCGCGGCCTCGGCCAGCTGCTCGGCGACCGGCCCGTCCTTGTAGTTGAAGGCCGCGTCGAAGCCGTACTCGTCCTGGAGCAGGGCGACCTTGTCCGCCGAGCCCGCGCTGCCGATCACCCGCGAAGCGCCCTTGAGCCGGGCGATCTGGCCGACCTGGCTGCCCACCGCGCCGGCCGCGCCGGAGACGAACACCGCGTCGCCCTCGCGGAAGGACGCGATGTCGAGCAGGCCCACCCAGGCGGTCAGACCGGGCATGCCCAGCACACCGAGGTAGGCGGACAGCGGGGCGAGGTCGGGATCGACCTTGACCGCCCCGGCCCCGCGGCCCTCGACCACCGAGTACTCGCGCCACCCGAGCCAGTGCTGCACGTAGTCGCCGACGGCGAAGGCGTCCGACCGGGACGCGACGACCCGGCCCACCGCGCCGCCCTCCATGGGCTCGTTCAGCGCGAACGGCGGGGTGTACGACTTGACGTCGTTCATCCGGCCGCGCATCGCCGGGTCGACGGACAGGAACAGGTTGCGGACCAGGATCTGCCCGTCCGCGAGTTCCGGGATCTCGACCTCGCGCAGTGCGAAGTCCTCCTCCTTCGGCCAGCCCTTCGGGCGGGCGAGGATGTGCCATTCGCGGCTGGTGGTGGGGGTCATCTCGGGTGGCCTTTCCGAAGTGGGACGGACGGAGGGGACGGGCGCGGTCGGTCAGGCGTCCACGGACTCCTGGACCCGCGGGTGGGGCACGGCGACGGGTTCGGCCCTGGCGGGTACCCGCTGTAGGCCGAGCAACGCCACCCCGACGACCAGGACCAACATCACGCCGGCGATCACGAAGCCGAGCGTGAACCGGCTCTCCGCCGGGATCGGCGGCAGGCCCGGGGGCAGGCCCTCGACCGACTTGGACGCGAGCAGCGAGGTGATCACCGCGCTGGCGATCGAGCTGCCGACGCTGCGCGAGATGGAGTTGATGCCGTTCGCGATGCCGGTCTGGTGGTGCGGTACGCCGGCCACGATCAGTGCGGGCATCGCGGCGTAGCCGAACGAGATGGCGATACCGGTGAGCATGCCCGCGAGGATCACCGACGCGGACGCGCCGTGCCCGAAGGCGAGCCAGGCGAAGCCGGCCACCCCGACGGCCGAGCCGATCGCGAGCGTGGCCCGGGCGCCGATCCGGCCCACGAGCAGACCGGCCGGCGGCGCCGCGAGCAGCGAGATCAGCGCGCCCGGGAGCAGATATTCCACCGAGGCCCGCAACACCGAGGCACCGAAGCCGTATCCGGCCACCCGCTCGGGCATCTGGACCAGGTAGGAGATGCCGATGAACTGGCTGAACGCGGCAAAGCCGACGAACAGACCGGCCAGGTTGGTCAGCAGGACCGGGCGGTGCACGAACATCCGCAGGTCCACCAGCGGGTCGGCGACCCGGCGCTCGACCTGAACCCACACGAAGGCCATCACCACCGCGCCGACGAAGGAGCCGATGGTCCGGCCGGACGCCCAGCCCCACTCGTGGCCCTGCGAGATGCCCAGGAGCAGCAGGACCAGGAACAGGCCGAGGGTGGCCGCGCCGAGCAGGTCGATCCGACCGCCGGCCTTGACCCGGCTCGCCGGCACCCGGATCAGCACCGCGACCAGGGCCACGACGGACAGGATCCCGGAGAACCAGAACACCAGGTGGTAGTTCGGGTCGTCACCGCGCGTGAGCAGCCCGGTGGCCACCAGCGACAGACCGCTGCCGAACGCGAGGGTGGCGCTGATCAGCGCCATCGCACCGGGCAGCTTCTCGACGGGCACCTCCTCGCGGATGATCGACAACGCGAGCGGGAAGATCGCGGTCGCCGCGCCCTGGAGCACCCGGCCGACGATCAGCAGCGGCAGCGAGGACGTCACGGCCGCGAGCACCGAGCCCGCGATCATCACGATCAGTACGCCGATCAGGGTCGGCCGCTTGCCGTGCTGGTCGCCGAATCGGCCGAGCAGCGGCGTGAACACCGCCGCCGACAGCAGCGTCGCGGTGGTCACCCAGCCGACCCCGGCGGGCGTGGTGTCCAGTTCCTGCTGGAGCAGCCCCAGGATCGGGATGACCTGGGTCTGCGCCATCGCGACGACCATGGCGGCCAGGCCGAGGGCGAGGATCAGCGGTCCACCGGATCGTCGCGTGTCGGGCGGGGTGGGGGTCACGGGTGTTCTTTCTACGAGCGAGAAGCTTGTCGGCCTCGATGGTTGAAGACTTCAAGCAATTGGACGGAACCGACCGTAGACACCCGGAAATTGCTACGTCAAGTTCAATGGTTGAAGTCCTCAACCTTTTTGCATTACCTTGGGGTCATGAGCAGTCCCGAGCCGAGCACCCCTGAGCCGAGCACCGCCGAGATCATGGACGCCATGGCCGCCGTGGGTACCGCGTACTTCCACGACTTCGCCGCGGTGGTCAGCCGGCACGGGCTCACCTCCGTGCAGGCCAAGACGCTGTCCCTGCTGCGCCGCCCGCTGCCGATGCGCGGACTGGCCGATCGGCTGGTGTGCGACGCCTCCAACGTCACCGGCATCGTGGACCGGCTCGAATCGCGCGGCCTGGTCCGCCGCGAGGCCGACCCCGCCGACCGGCGGGTCAAGAACGTGGTGGCCACCGAGGAGGGGCACGAGACGATCCGCCGGATCCGGGCCGAGATGCACACCACGCGCGCCGCGCTCGACGCACTCACCCTCGACGAGCGCGCCGCGCTGTACGGCCTGCTGGGCCGGCTGCGCCCGGCGATGGAGGCCCCGCACGCCTGACCGCGCCGGCGGCGGCTCCGGTTCGCCCCGGGCCCGACCGCGCGAATCGGCTTGCCCGAAGGTGCGCGCGCCCGGCACGCTCGGTCGGTGACCGCGATTCCCGAGATCGAGTTCCCCGCGGCCGCACCGGCCCGGCACCGGTTCGGCAGCGCATGACCACCGATCCCGAAGGCGCCCCATCCGGCCTGCACTTCGTCCCCACGCCCCTCGAACTCGGCGACCCCACCTGGGTCTTCCCCTCCGTCGCCGAAGACGAGGCGGCCGGCGTCCGGACCGCGCTCGCCGAGGCCGACGCCCGGCTGCGCGAGACGGGCGCACACCTCGGCGTCCCCGGCTCGGTGCACTACGTCGGCCAACACTTCGACGGGATCCACTGCGCGAGTGTGCAGGGCCGGCTCGAACTCCCCAACGGCCGGAGTTTCCTGGCCGCGCTGTACTTCCCCCGGCGCTGCGCCTTCGACCTGCGCTGGGGGCCGCCCTGGGTGAGCGAGGTCGAGATCGGCCGCGCGTGCCCGCCGCCGGCGGACTGCGGCGGTCATCCCGACGCCGAGTGGTCCCGCGAGTACGACACGCCGCCGGCCGCGGCCCTGGGCTTCGCCGCCGACGCTGCTCGGCTGCGGGAGCGGGTTCTGGCCCGGCCCCGGTCCGCTTGGCTCGCGGCCGAACCGGACGCCGGTTGCCGACCGTTCGACCCGGCGACGTGAGCGGGCCGATCCGCTACGGCGTGTCGGGGTCGGCCGGCGGGACCGTGCCGCCGAGGGCGCGCCAGAGCAACGCCGCGGTGCGATACGGCCAGTTCGTCGGGACCGGCGCGCCGGCCAGTTCGCGGCCGTACCAGGAGCCGGTACACATCGTGAGGGCGACCTCCAGGTCGGCGTCGGGGTCGAGTTGGCCCTGGCGGCGGGCCGATTCCAGCGCGGCGAGCAGGCGCGCGCGGCGGGGGGCGATCACCCGGGAGCGGTAGCGGGCGCGCAGTTCGGGGTCGGTGGTGTCCTGGAGCATCGTGCCGACCAGGGACATCCGGCCGGGTTTGCCGACGCCGCGCTGGAAGTCGGCGAGTTCGGCCACCAGCGTGCCGAACGGGTCGGCGGCGCCGACATCGTGCTCCTCCTCGGCGAGCGCGGTCACCACCGCCGCGGCCAACTCGGCCTTGCCGGGCCAGCGTCGATACAGCGCCTGGCGGGTCGTGCCGGCCTCCTGGGCGACCGCCGCGAGCGACATCGCGGCGTATCCGTCCCGGGCCAGATGCTGTCCCGCGACGGCCAGGATGCGGGCGTCGATCGCGCTGTCCCGCGCCCGACCGGCACCGCGGCTGGCACTTTCCATTTCAATACACTCCTGTATTGTATTGATCGGCAACGCACCGAGAAACAGGGGTAGCGAGCGTGATCATCGTGTTCAACCGTCCCATCATCCCGTCGGGCCGATCCACCGGCGGAACCCCATGACCGGCGCGCCGATCCCGAGCCGGTTGCGGTCGCTGCTGACCCGAGCACACACCCTCGACCACGCGCTCACCCGCCGGATGACCGACGCCGACGCGGGCGAGCCGCTGCGGGACACGGTGATCCGCCCGCTCGCCGAGGCACTGGCCGAGGTCGGCGGGAGCGCCGTCGGGCCGGAGCCGGCCGACCCGACGGCCGCCGACGCGGATCCGGCCGGCCTCGTGCGCGCCCTCGCCGCGGACGTCACCCGGCTGCGCGCCGAGGTCGACCCCGAGCCGCCGCTCGGCGTGCAGGAGGCCGCCGCCGCGCTGCAACACCTGGCCTGGCTGTTCGCCGACGAGGCCGATCGGGTCGCGCTGGTCGAGGAGTTCACCGCGCTCCAGGCCGGCCTGCAGAGCCGGATCATGGTCGCGCCGAACGGCCCGTACCTGGTCACCAATGCCACGCGCGTCACCGACCGGCTCGGCGAGCCGATCCCGGTACTGCCGCAGACCGCGCTGTGCCGGTGCGGCGAGTCGACCACCAAGCCGCTGTGCGACGGCAGCCACGCCCGCAACGGGTTCACCGGCGCCAAGGACCCCGGCCGCGTGCCCGACGAGCGGCGGACGTACCCCGGCGCGCCCGTCGCGGTCACCGACAACCGCGGCATCTGCGCGCACTCGGGCCTGTGCACCGATCGGCTCTCCACCGTCTTCCGGCAGAAGGAGGAGCCGTTCGTGGCGCCCTCGGGCGACCGCATGGACGAGATCGTGCGCACCGTGCGGGCCTGCCCGTCCGGCGCGCTCGACTACCTCATCGACGGACAGTCCCCGCCGCCGCAACCGCGCGACCCCACGATCGAGGTCTCGCAGGACGGCCCGTACCGGGTGACCGGCTCGATCCCGCTGGTCGGCGCCGACGGCGAACCGGAACCGCGCGGTCCGGGCGCCCCGACCGAGCACTACAGCCTGTGCCGGTGCGGCCATTCGCAGAACAAGCCGTTCTGCAGCGGCATGCACTGGTACGTGAACTTCGCCGACCCGCCGCGCTCCGAGGAGCCCACGCTCTACGAATGGGCCGGCGGACTGCCCGCGCTGACCCGCATGACGCACATCTTCTACGACAAGTACGTACCGCAGGACCCGCTGCTCGGCCCGCTGTTCGCCCGGATGGCACCCGACCACCCCGAGCGGGTGGCGGCGTGGCTGGTCGAGACCTTCGGCGGCCCCAAGCTGTACACCGAGCAGTACGGCGGCTACGACCACATGGTGGGCGAGCACGCCGGCAAGGCCCTGACCGAGGAATGGCGCACCCGCTGGACCCAGTTGATCGGCCGGGCCGCCAACGACGCGGGCCTGCCCACCGACGCCGAGTTCCGCGCCGCGTTCGTCGCCTACGTCGAGTGGGGCTCGCGCATCGCGGTGGAGAACTCCCAGCCCGGCGCCCGGCCGCCGGCCCACATGCCCGTACCCCGGTGGTGGTGGGTCTGCGGCGCCACCCCCGGCGCCCGGGTCTCCGCACTGGCCCCCGTCGCGACCGAGGAGACGACCGAGATGCCCCTGCCGACCGAAGAACAGCCGATCGGCTTCGCCGAGCACATCAAGCCGCTGTTCCGGGAGATGGACCGCAAGTCGATGAGCTTCATGTTCGACCTGTGGTCGCACGACGACGTCAGCGCGCACGCGCAGGCGATCCTGGCCCGGCTGCGTCAGGGCAGCATGCCCTGCGACGGCGCCTGGCCCGCCGACCGGGTGGACGTCTTCGCCCGCTGGGTCGACGAGGGCACCCCGGCGTAGCGCCGGTATACGCCGGTGCCGGCGGTCCGCGCCACGGGGGCCGACCGCCGGCACCGATCGTACTCGCCCGGCACACCGGCCGGTTGCCGACCGGCCTCGGGTATGTCCCGGTTCCTCGACAGCGGTTGCCCGTCGACCCGAACCGCGAACGTCCCCGGTACGCTCGGCGCACGTACGGAATCTGTGGTGCGGAGGCAGGCGGCGTGACATCCATACCGGCGGGGCACGCGGGCGAAGGCGACGAGAACGCTTGGCGGTTGCCGCGACTCGACGAGATCGAGAGCGGACTGCCCACCCGGATCGACACGACCGTTCCGCATACCGCCCGGATCTACGACTATCTTCTCGGCGGCAAGAACAATTTCGCGGTCGATCGGGCCACCGCCGACGCCATCGTCGCGGCGATCCCCGACCTGGCGGTCAGCCTCCGGCTCAACCGGCTCTTCCTGCGTCGCGCCGTGCGCTACGCGGCCCGCCGGGGCATCCGTCAGTTCCTGGACATCGGCACCGGGATTCCCACCTCGGGCAACACCCACGAAGTGGCCCACGAGATCGCCCCGGACGCCCGGGTGGCCTACGTGGACAACGACCCGATCGTGCTCGTGCACGGCCGGGCGCTGATGACCGACGCGGATCCGGGCCGGACCACGTTCACCCAGGCCGACCTGCGCGCGCCCGAGGACATCCTGTCCGCGCCGGAGGTGCTGGAGGTCATCGACTTCGACCGGCCGGTGGCGCTGATGCTGGTGGCGATCCTGCACTTCATCCGGGACGACGAGAAACCGCACGACATCGTCGCCCGACTCCGCGACGCGCTGCCCTCCAAAAGCATGCTGCTGCTCTCGCACGCCTCCTTCGACGCCAACCCGAACCAGGGCCGCAAGGGCGCCGAGGGCTGGAAGAACGCCTCCGCCGAGATGACCATGCGCCCCTACGCCGAGATCCGCGCCATGTTCGCCGGGTTCGACCTGGTCGAACCCGGATTGCGTACCCACTGGAACCCGGACGGGGAGCCCGAACACCCGCTGGACGAGGTCGAGAACGTCTGGGGCTACGGCGCCGTCGGCATCAAACCCTGACCCTCGCGACACCGCGCGGGCCCGCGTGCGCGGCGATCGACGATGCGGACGGGCCGCCCGCGCCCGACGGGATCCGACCCGCGATACTTACCCGTCGGATTCCCGGGTTCGCAGGCAAGGAACGTCGTGTACACATCCCGAATGGCCGTGACCGCCATGGCGGTCGTCCTCTGCTGCGCCGCGCTCGCCGGCTGCGCCGGTGTCGGTGACGCGCTGGAGTCCAACGTCGACCGGGACGCGCGGGACCTGGTCCGCGAGTCGGCGAGTCTGGTCCGCGGCGCCGACGACATCCGCATCGTCGGCGACCAGGTGCTCACCTCCACCAGGCGCGTCGACTTCGACCTGTGTGTGCGCGAGGGCCGGGACTACCGGGGCTCGTTCGAGATGAACGGGCGCCCGGGCGAGGCGATCGTGGTCGGCGGGAAGTCCTACCTCAAGGCCGGCGCCGAGTTCTGGGAGTGGGCCGGCACGAGCCTGCCCGACACCGCCGCGAACAGGCGGACGTACGCCGATCGTTACGCGATGCTCGCGTACGACCCGACCAATCCCCTGGACACGGTCGGCGTGATCTTCGAACCCGGCGCCGACGGCTACACCAAGGGCGAACCGGTCACCATCGACGGCCGTACGCTGATCCCCCTCACCCGGGTCGACGGGGAGGGGGACGCGCAGGGCCGGCGGCGGTCGCGCACGGTCTATGTGCGGGCGTACGGCAAGCCGTATCCCGTCGTCATCCGCTCCGAGGGCACCCGTCCGCAGAATGCGAGGATCACCCGCAGCGAACGCTCGTGCGTGCCCGCCGCACCCCCCGCGGGCGAGGTCGTGGATCGCCTGCCCGCGGGGAAGTAGCGGCTCGGGTCGATGACGTCAGCCGTGCAGGGCCTCCGCCGGACGGCGGCCGAGGATCGACTCGGCGATCTCGCCGCTGCGGATGGCGAGATTGGACAGGAGCGAGGAGGTCAGCCCGTGGGTGTGCTCCGTACCGCCCTGGAGATAGATACCGCAGCGCAGTTCGGGCGAGGTGACCAGTCGGTAGTCGCGGCCCACCCGATGCCGGCCGGCCTCGTCGCGCAGGCAGTACCGGTCCAACTCGCCCAGCAGGCGGCTCGGTTCCATCGCCTCGTAGCCGGTGGCGAACACGATCGCGTCCACGTCCAGCTCGGGCGATTCGTCGTCGAGCAACGACAGCAGTGACACGCGCGTCTCGTCGCCCGCCCGCTTGACCTCGTCGACCCGGGTCAGGTTGAGGAAGTGCAACCGCTCGGCCCCGCGCACCTCCTCGTCGTACGAGCGCCGGTACAGGTCGCGGATCACCTCGGCATCGACCACCGAATAGTTGGTGTTTCGGTGGTACTGCCAGAACGCCTCGCGGGTGCGGTCGGTCCCGAAGTAGTACGCGTCGACCGCGTTCGGGTCGAACACCTGGTTCGCGAACGGGGTGTCGTCGGCCACGCAGTAGCCGTACGACGGGATGATCGAGTAGACCCGGGCGTGCGGGAGTTCGTCGTAGAGGAACCGGGTGATCTCGGCCGCGCTCTGGCCCGCGCCGACCACCGCCACGGTGCGCAGCCCGGTCGGGTCGGTCCGGCTGTACTTGTCCAGGAACTCCGAGCTGTGCCAGACCCGTTCGTCGGCCTGGATACCGTCGGGCAGGCGCGGTACCAGGCCGGTGGAGATGGCCACGTTGCGCGCATCGACCGTGCGGGTCCCGGAGCCGTCGCGGATCTCCAGGCGCAGATGCTCGGCCGAGGCCGGGTCGACGCCCGCCGGCAGCCGGATCGCGGTCACCTCCGAGCCGTAGTGCACCCGGTCGGTGAAGCTCGCCTGCGCCCACTCCAGGTACTGGTGGAACTCCTGGCGGGTCGGGAAGAAGTCCTGGTTGTTGACGAACTGCGTGAGCCGGCCCACCTCGTGCAGATACGACACGAAGCTGAACCGCGACGCCGGATTCCGGAACGTGGCCAGGTCCTTCATGAACGAGATCTGCATGGTCGCGGTCGGCAGCAACATATTGCGATGCCAGCCGAACGCACGCTGCCGCTCGAAGAATATCGCCCCGGGTCCGTCCGGGGATCCGTTTCCCCCGGCGCCCCCGTACTCCTCCAGGGCGATGGCCAGGGACAGATTGGAGGGCCCGAATCCAATGCCCGCCACGTCGTAGATTTCATGTGCAAAAGTACCCATAGAATACTCTCTCGCTAGCGTGGCGGCGACAGGGGCTTCGGTAACTTCGACGGGTCGGTCACGGAAACCGGGAAGGGACCCTGATCGGGCGTCCTGGAATTCAGCGGAAAACTTCGTCGAGCGTTGTCGGCTGTTCCCGCATCGCTCGACCGGAGAACCGGGAGAAACGCATTCGGTATTGCGCCGGGAAGCACCGCAGCTTCAACTTAGAGGGGCCGAGCACACCTTTCAAGGGCTCGGTCGCAATGCAGCGGAGTACGCCGTCCTGCCGACGGGACAACGCCCCCGCCGGAGCGGCGCCCCGCTCGTATCCATGCCAAGCACTCCGGCTCCGTCGTCGTGGAGCCGCGCCCTGCACCAGGTCACCGAAAGGGTGAGTTCCGGATGTTCGTTCCCGGGCAGTATCGCGAACCGGACGGTTCGTGGATGGTCGAGCTGATCCGCAGTAATCCGTTGGCGCTCGTGGCACTGAACGGCAGCCCCGAGGAAGGGCCTTTCGCCACACACCTGCCGGTGATCCTCGACCCCGAGCGGCACACCGAATGGAGCGACGACCTGGTCGGTGTCACGTTGCTCGGACACATGAACCGGGCGAATCCGCATTGGCGGGCGCTGACCGACGGCTGCACCGTGCTGCTCACCTTCACCGGACCGCACGCGTACGTCTCGCCGACCGTGTACGAGATCACGCCGGCCGCGCCGACCTGGAACTTCACCTCGGTTCATCTGCGCGGCACGGTGGAGAAGATCGATTCACTGGACGAGACGCTGGGCGTGGTGAAGTCCACCGTCCGGGCGTTCGAGAGCGAGCACGGCACCGGATGGGACATGACCGAATCGGTGGAGTACTTCCGCAGCATCGTGGCCGGCGTGGGCGCCTTCCGGATCCGGGTGACCCGGGCCGACGGCATGTTCAAGCTCAGCCAGGAACAACCCGGCGAGGTGCGGGACCGGGTGCAGCGCTCGTTCGACGAGCGCGGGTGCACGCGGCATCGCGCCACGGCCGAGTTGATGAGCCGCCTGCCCTGACCGTGGCCCGACCTGCCGACGGGCCCGTGCTCGATGCGGAGCACGGGCCCCTCGGCCCACCGGAGCGGGAAGTCGGGCGGGGGCGTACCGGGCTTCGGGCCGCCCCCGCCCGCCCGCCGACCTGCGTCCGGATCGGTCAGACGCCGACGCCGGCCTCCTGCGGCACGCCCTCCTGTACGTCCTCCAACGCGACCTCGATGGCGTCCTCGAGCACCCGCTCGGCGGCGTGGTCGAGCGTCGCGAGCACCCATTGCTCGAAGTCGATCCCGGAGTGTTCGGCGGCCTTGTGCCACCACTGGATACGATCCCCGGGCACCGCGAGACGACGGGTCGCCTCGATCTGCCGGCCGTCGCGCCCCTCGTCCGCTCGCGCGTCGCGGATAGCGTTGCGCAGCTGCTTGGTGGTCCACTTCATCTGTTCCGCGCGATCCAGCCACAGCTCCTGTTCACCGACCGGCAACGAGGCCAGCTCGGCATGATGCTGGAAACTGAGCGCGGATCGCCGTCGATCGAAGTCGAACCTCCTGGAGACCCACGCATAATTCCGGAGCGTCTGGTAGCTTAACCCCGCTGCGCGTATCCCTCGCTGATACAGGTCGGTATAGTGATCTTTTCCGTATACCAACCAGTCGCCGAGCCACCACGACGAGGAATCAAGGATTCCCGAGAGCTTACGCCCGGCTTGCTCCCAATCCTCGAAGGTCATGTCGGCCGGGATTTGCAGACCCACCTTTGTGGTGAGCAATCGTCCGCAATGCGGCGGATGTTCCCTGACAGCTCTTCGCGGGCGGGCGACCACTCCCGGCCCCGAGTGCAGCTGGGCCTCTCTCTCGCGTTCGTGAACTCTCGTCTGGTTCGCCACCATGCCTCCATGTGCGTGCATGCTCGAACAAGCAAATAATGCGCAGGCCATAACCGCTGTTTGCGCAGTGCGTTGCCCCAGGGAGTTCTGCTACGGGGTGTGCCCGATATCCGATCTGCATTCAGTGGACGATCGGCCCCGCCGCGGCTCCGGTGTCGCCGGTCGCCTACGGATCACCCCCACCCGGGTGATCGGCGACACGACTTCCGGAAGCATGCGGCTACACCACGCAGAGGGCGCGGTATCAGGGCCGGACATAGTCGACATGTGTACGAATGCGTGCATCAACGGTTTGCCCCGTTCGCCTCTTTACAGATCCCCGTTGGCGTTGCGGCTGTCGGCGGCACACCCCCGCCGACTCCCGAAGATCCACATTCAGAGTGGTGCTCTTCGGGCCTACCCGAGTAGATCTCAGCAGGTCCCGGAAATCAAGGAACCAACCACCAACACTTCGCGACCGACTGGCTACGCAACTGTTTGGTTGGTGTTCATCGACATTTTGCCGACGGCGGGAATGAATCGACCAACCGGATCGTCCCGCAACCCAACCCGTAGGAAAGGCAATCGGTTGGCCGCAGGCCCGGATCCGGTGTACTCGATCGTTCACTTCAACCATTCTCGCGGGGCGGTCACTATAGACGAAATGATCTGCTCCCCACTCGGCTACTCATGCGTATTGACGCCTTCCTAACGCACCACCCGCAGATATTTACGATGGGACGCAACCCGAGACATCCGATCACCATCCGGATGGTTTTTTCGAACATCAGGTCGAAGCCTCGATCGGCGCCGCGCCGGCGGCGCGATCCGGCCGGCGAACACGCGGGGTGTCGGGGTCGCAGCGGGGTGCAACGAGAGGGGAAGAAGTGCCGGAACGGCCTCGAAGGAGCCGCCGGGGTGTGCGACGTGTCGCGCGCGGGAGCGGGCACGGGAGTCGTGAGGCGTGCTCCGGGGTGCGGATGTGGGTGTGGGCCCGGGTTCGGTCATGAGCGCGGGCGTGAGCGCAGGCTCGGTCGTGTAGGCGTTCGACTCGGTCGTCCCGGGGTCGATCCGGCGCGCCCGGGAGGGCCGGCCCGGCCCCGGGGGCCGGCGGTGGCACCGGGTGGGGTTCGGCGACCCGATCCGACCCGCCCGTGCCGGCTCGGCTCCGGGTGCCTCCCCGCGTGACCCGCCGGCCCGGGACCCCGCCCCCACCGCTTCGGGGCTGCAACGCTCGCTTCGGTGGGAAATATGGCCGCGAGTCGCCGGAATGCGCGATTGTCGGTCTCCGGCGCGATCCGTCGTGGAGCCCTTCACGGTGCCGCGCCGACCGAAACGGCGGCTGTCCTGTCAACGGGACGGATATCGGTCGAACCTCGTGCTAGTTTCGATCGGCGGCAATCCCGCTCTTTTCCGGTATGCCCGCATCATCGGGCGCACACCGTGTTTTCCTCCGGTGTCGCACACCGCCGAATTCGGCATTGATTTCATCCCCCGGACACAATCACGGAGAAAAAGGAAATCAACGTGCCCCAGTCAGAGATCGAACGACCCACACACGACAACCGAACGGTTGGACCGCGTCGCTATCTGATGTGCCGGCCGACCTACTTCGACGTCACCTATTCCATCAATCCGTGGATGGATCCGAGTGTGCCCACGTCGGCGGACACCGGTCTGGCCCAGTGGAAACGCCTGCACGACGCCTACGTCGCGCTCGGGCACGAGGTGGCGCTGATCGAACCGGTGCCCGGACTGCCCGACATGGTGTTCTCGGCGAACGGCGCCACCGTCGTGGACGGCCGGGTGCTGGTGGCCCGGTTCCGCCACCCGCAGCGCGTCGACGAGTCCGCCGCCTATCTCGACTGGTTCCGTGCCGACGGCTGGGCCGAGGTCCACCAGGCCGAATACATCAACGAGGGCGAGGGCGACTTCCTCCTGGTCGGCGGGCAATTGCTGGCCGGCAGCGGCTTCCGCAGCGATCCGCGGGCGCACGACGAGGCCCGCGAGTACTTCGGCCTGCCCGTGCTCGGCCTGACCCTGGTCGACCCGAGGTTCTACCACCTGGACACCGCGCTGTCCGTGCTCGGCCCCGACGAGATCATGTACTACCCGGAGGCATTCGACGAGGCCGGCCGCCGCGTCCTGGCCGAACGTTTCCCGGACGCGATCCTGGCCGACGAGGCCGCCGCCGCCACGTTCGGGCTCAACGCGCTCTCCGACGGCCGGCACGTACTGCTCCCGGAGCGCGCCGTCCCGCTCCTCGGTCCGCAGTTGCGCGAACGCGGCTACATCCCCCAGGGGATCGACCTGACCGAACTGCTGAAGGCCGGCGGCAACACCAAGTGCTGCACACTGGAACTGCGTCGCTGATCGACCGGTTGTCGAATCGGTGCCGGCCGGGCCACCCGAAATGCCCGGATCCCGTCGACGAGACGGCCCTCCGGCCACGCGCCGGCACCGTCGCGGCCACCCCCGACACCGCGTTGCCACCCCGGCGCCATCGATGGCGCCGGGCCGATCCGGCCGAAGCGGGCTCCCGGTTCCCCTAGGGTATTGCCAGTTCCGGGGACGGTGAGTGCGGTTCCGGGGACTCGGATCCCGACTACGGGGTGAGGAGGCCGTCGCGGATGTCCGATGTGGACACACCGGGGTCGGGCCCGCCGGGTGCCGACGACCCGCCGGGTGGCGACGAGGAGACCAGGTTCGTCGCGATGCTCTACCGCGAGTATTCCCGACCGCTGCTCGCGGTCGTCTCGCGCTTGAACGGCGGTGACCGCCAGCGGGCGGAGGACAGCGTGCAGGAGGTGCTCGTCCGCGCCTGGCGCAATCGGGAGAAGCTGGATCCCGCCGCTCCGCTGCTGCCGTGGCTGGTCACCGTGGCCCGCCGCCTGGTCATCGATGAACAGCGGGCCCGATCGGCCCGCCCGCCGGAGGTCGGCGACGAGCCGCTGGCCACGCTGCCCACCGGCGACGAGGTCGACCGCCTGCTGCGTTCGGTCGTGGTCGGCGACGCGCTGGACGCGCTTTCCACATCGCACCGGGAAATTTTGATCGAAACCTTCTTCCGCGACCGTACTGTCAATCAGGCGGCCGACGTACTCGGCATCCCGGCCGGTACGGCGAAGTCGCGCGTGTACTACGCGCTGCGCGCCCTGCGGGTCGTCCTGGAGGAGAGGGGGGTGTCGTCATGAGCGTCCAACCCGAGCACGCGGATGTCGGCGCGTATGCCCTCGGACTGCTGGAACCGGCCGACCGGGAGGCGTTCGAGGAGCACCTGACCACATGCGACCGCTGCCTGGACGAGCTGGCGGATTTCTCCGGCATGGCCACGCTGCTGACGGAGCTGCGCGACGAGGGGGTGTACGAGCTGCCGGAGGCGAGGGGTGAACCCGAGCCGACCGGGTCGGCCGTACCCTCGCCGACGGCGGCTCCGGAACCGCCGACGCTGCGGGTGGCCGCTCCGCCTCCCCCGGCCGGTTCGACTCGCTCGGACTCTTCGGCCGGCTCGGCCCCCGCGGCCCGCTCGGCTCCCGTGGACGAACTCGCCACGCGCCGGGCGGCCCGCCGGGCGCCGCGGCGCTCGTTGCTGGTGGCCGCGTGCGCGGCGCTCCTTGTGATCGGCCTGGGCGCCGGCGTACTGACCGGGCGGACCTGGTTCAAGGACGACTCGTCCACCGCGACGCGGGCGGTGCCGGGCGACCCGATGGCGGTGATCGCTGCGAACGGGCAGGTGGTGGGCGCGACCGGGCCGAACGGTGGCGCCACCGCGCGGATCGCCCTGGAGAGCAAGGCGTGGGGCACCAACCTGGCGCTCGAACTGCGCAACGTCCACGGCCCGTTGAAGTGTTCGCTGGTCGCGGTGGACAAAGCGGGGAAGGAGCAGCAGATCTCCTCCTGGATGGTGCCACCGAAGGGCTACGGCGTCCCGGGCTCGGAGGCCCCGCTGGTACTGCAGACCGGGACGTGGACCACGAAGGACAATCTGGCCCGCTTCGACGTACGCACGTCCGACGGGGGCACGCTGGTCAGCGTGCCGGTGTAGCGGCGGCAATACCGATGCCGGTGCCTCGGGACACCCGTCCCGAGGCACCGGCACACCGGACGGGTTCTAGGCGAAGCGGCCCTGGAGCAACCAGACCCCGGGCGCGCCCGGGTCGGCGACCGGGTCGCCGAGCAGGCCCCAGAATCGCTCCACCACGGCGGCCCGCGGCACGTCGGCCACGTCCATGCCCTCGGGGAAGACCGAACTCAGCACCTCGAGCACCTCGCCGATGCGCTTGCGGCGCATCCCGATCAGCCGGGTGATGTCGGGCAGTTGCGTCTTCCACCGGCCGACCACGGCCTCGGCCAGCAGGTTCTCCAACTCCGGGCCCACGCCCGACACTTCGGCCAGACCCTGCATGGACAGGCCGAGCGCGCGGACCAGGAATCCGGTGCGCTCCTCGTCGGCCCGCCACTTGTTCGCCCGTTCGAGCCGGGTGTAGCCCACCTCCCGCATCCGCACCCGGTTGGCGAGTTCGGCGCGGGTGAGGCCGGCCGCGATCCGGTGGTCCTGGAGGTTGGTCGGCCGGCCGCCCATCAGTCGGCTCACGGGCACGACCAAGGACTTGGCGAGGGCGAGCAGTTCGGCTTCGTTCGGGCGTTCCGTACCGGCTTCCCACTGGGCCACGGTCGACGGCATCACCCGCAGCTCGTACGAAGCCAATGTCGCGGCCACACGCTCGCAGGTTAGCGCCATCACCCCCCGTGCGGAGGCGGCTGCGGACGGCGAGAACGCCGGTGGGACATCGAGGTCATTGGGGTCGGTCACGCGGCAAGCATAGAAAGTCCGGGCCGCGACTCCGAGCCGACGTCCGGGTGTTGGGGCGGACCGGCACCGACGGCGAGCCGGACCGACCGGCCATCCGGTCCGGATCGATCGTCGATCGATCGGGTCCGGATGGTTCACGGATGGTATACAGACCGCGCACGGTCGGTATGCACGCTTCTCGCGACTTCCGCGAAGCATCCGAGCGACGTGCCGATCACCCTCCGCACACCGACTCGGGCATAAATCCGGAGAAAGCCCAACACCGTTCCGGTGCGCTCCTGTTCGGCCGCCGAACCGGCCACAATTCGACGCCGAATTTCCCCCGTCCCGAATTGACTAAACATGCCGTCGCCACGATTCTTGCGTGCGGTGGCCCAGGGGTGGGGAGCCCGGTGAACAGGCCCGGGCTGCGGGGGCCGCTTTTTCGTGAGGGAGTCGTCTTTTCATGTTCCTGGCACAGCGGGGTATATCCCGCGCGGCGTCGGCGTGTGCCGTCGCCGGTCTGGCGGCCGTCGCGCTCGTCGGGTTCGCGCCCGTCGCGCAGGCGGACACGGCCGCGCTGCAATTCCGTGGGCACGTCGACCGCACGGAGGGCGCGGTCGCCCTGTCCGGCTTCCGGTGGCTGCAGCAGACCGAGCTGATGATCCTGAGCGCGGAGGGACGCCACGCCCCCCAGGTTCTCGTGTACTGCATCGACCTGGAGACCTCCGTCCACGGCGGTGTCGACTACCGCGAGGGGGCGTGGGCCGACTCCTGGCTCAAGGACACCGCCAAGGTCGCGAAGATCAACTGGGTGCTGAACCACTCGTACCCCAAGATCAACGACCTCGACGCGCTCGCCAAGACCGCCGGCCTGCCGGACAAGAAACGCCGGCTCGACGCGCAGGAGGCCGTCGCGGCCACCCAGGCCGCAATCTGGCACTACAGCAACGGCGTGAACCTGTCCACTTCGGACAACGGCGAAGACGTCGTGAACCTGTACAAGTACCTGACGGGCGACGCCAACAAGGGCGAGGCGAGCGAGCCGGGGGCCTCCCTCGAACTCGCGCCGACCACGACCAGCGGCAAGGACGGCGACACGCCGGGCGTGGGTCCGGTCACCGTCAAGACCACCTCGACCGAGCCGGTCGCGGTCAAGCTCGACGGCACCGTCCCCGCCGGCGTCTCGCTGGTCGGCAAGGACGGCAACCCGCTCGGCACCGCCGGCAACGGCACCGAGTTGTACGTCAAGGTGCCGAAGAGCCAGAACCCGGGCGAGGCCCGGATCGCGGCCTCGACCAAGGCCGGCGTCAACATCGGCCGGGTGTTCCTGGCCAAGGACCGCAAGCACTCGCAGACCCTGATCGCGGCCGGTTCGCAGCCGTTCTCGGTCGGCGCCGCGGCCCAGGTCAAGTGGAGCCACCAGCCGGTTCCGGTCCCCTCGTCGGCGTACAAGGAGGACTGCGTCCAGGGCGGGGTCACGGTCACGCTGAAGAACACCGGTGACGGCCCCGCCGACTTCAAGCTCAACGGCGAGAAGGTGACCGTTCCGCCGAACTCGACCAAGACGCAGTTCGTCAAGGTCGCCGAGGACACGAACTACACCATCACCGTGACCGGTCCGGGCGACTACGCGCAGACCTACACGGGCCGGCTCGACTGCGTCGAGACCCCGACGATCCCGCCGACCACCACGCCGCCGACGGCTCCCGCGAGCACGCCGCCGCCGGTGGTGACCACGCCGCCCGCCACCTCGAAGCCGCCGACCACGACAGCCCCGCCGACGTCGAACACCTCGGCCCCGGCGACCAGTTCCGCCCCGGCGACCACTTCGGCTCCCCCGGTCACGCCGACCATCCCGCCGAGCACGTCGGCTCCGGCCACCACGGGCGCGCCCGCCACCACGGGCACACCGGCGACCTCCTCGTCCGCCCCGGTGGGCAGCGCGAGCCCGAGCGGCAGCCAGGCACCCACCAAGCCGATCGTGGAGCCCGGCACGGACAACCCGCCGATCGAGGTGCCCTGGCTCCCGGTCGCCCCGGCGGGCAGCCGCAAGGACCTGGCCAACACCGGTGGGGACGACTCCAACGTCGTCCTGATCACCGGCGTCGCCGCCGGCCTGCTGCTGGCCGGTGGAGGCGCGCTCTACCTGAACCGCCGCCGCGGCCGTCACGAGGCGTGACCGTCCACCGAGGTGATCGCACCACCACGCAAGGCAGTTGAATCGGGTCCCGTCACCATGTGACCCGTTCCGACGACGAAGGCCCCGCCGGTGTACCGGCGGGGCCTTCGTCGTCCGCGAACTCCCTTTCCACACCACCTCGAATGCGATCCCTATTTGTCGACAGCACGATTCATTTCCTGAATCACGTCGCGCGGGGGCATTCGAAATCAGCCGTAGGAAGCCGCGGTTCGCACCGTCCCGAAGCGCGGAAAGATGCGCTCGACGGTGAAGTCGTGCTCGTCCGCCGCGAATCCGGACATCGCGTCGGCCACGAACTCGACCTCGTAGCCGTGGTCGTCGGCCGCCCGGCCCGTGGACTCCACACCCATGGTGGTGACCAGGCCCGCCAACACCAGCCGTTCCACGCCGCGCGCCCGCAACTGCGCGTCCAGGTCGGTTCCGTGGAACGCGCCGACGGTGTGCTTCACGATCGTCACGTCGCCGGGGCGGACCAGCCCCTCCGCGAAGTCGCTTCCGGGTGGCTGCTCGGCGACGCCGGGTCGGTCCACCCGCACCAGGACCACCGGGTTTGCGTCGGCCCGGAAGTCGTCGGCCAACCGGCGACAGCGGGCGAGCACGTCCTCGCCGGAGTGCGGTGCCACCGGCAACGCGACGATGCGCGGCATGAGATCGATGAGAATCAGGGCGGTAGTCACGGTCGTGATCGTAGACACGCCGTCCGCTCGGCGCCGGACCCGGCCGGCCGGCCGGCCACCGTGACGGGCCGGCCACCGGCGCGTCGGTGCCTACCGGCCGGTGGCCAGGTTCGCGCCCCCGGTGCAGTCGATCACAGTCCCCGTCATGAAGCCGTTGCCCACGAGCATCCGGATCACATCGGCCACTTCGTCGGCGTGGCCGACCCGGCCGACCGGGGTCGCGGCGCTGATCCCGGTGAAGAGTTCGGTGCGGGCCTCGCTCGGGATCGTGTCCCACCACGGGGTGTCGATCACGCCCGGCGAGACCGCGTTGACCCGGATCGGCGCGAGTTCGACCGCCAGCGGCGGCACCATCGCCTCCAACGCGCCATTGATCGCGGCCAGTCCGGCGGTACCGGGGAAGGCCGCCCGCGCCGAGGCCGCGGTCACGAACGTCACCGAGGCGTGCGCGGCCAGCCTGGGCAGCGCCGCCTGGACGATCCGGATGAACGGCCAGAACTTGCCCGCGAAGCCGGCCGCCAACTGCTCCAGGTCCAGGCCGGCGATCGGGCCGCTGCCGGCGGCGCCGCTCAGCGCCAGGACCAGGTGGTCGATCGGCCGGCCCGACGCCGCGAAGAACTCGGCCACCTCGGCCTGATCCGCGCCGTCGAGCCGGTATCCGGTGGTCTTGCCGCCGATGCGCTCGACGGCGGCGTCCAGCCGCGCTCGGTCGCGGCCGGTGACCACGACCTCCGCGCCGTCGGCGGCCAGCAGGGCCGCGGTCGCCTCGCCGATTCCGGAGGTGCCGCCCATGACGACGACGTGCTGACCATGCAGGGAACGGGACAGAGCCATGACGGTGCCTTGCCTTCTCTTCGTACCACCCGATGCAGACCACGGGAGGGCTCTCGCTTTACCGAGACCTTCCGTCTCGACAAAGCATTACCGAGACCGACGGTCTCGTCAAGCGGCTATGCTGATCCCATGACGAACCCCGACGACGACACCCCGCGCCGCGCGCACACCGGTCGGCGCCGCAACGAGGACGCCCGCCGCGCGATCCTGGACGCCGTGCTCGTCCTGCTCGCCGAGTCGGGCGGCGCGCCCGTGACGATCGACACCATCGCGCGCGCGGCCGGCGTCGGGAAGCAGACGATCTACCGCTGGTGGCCCTCGAAGGGCGCGGTCCTGCTCGAAGCCCTGATCGGCCTGGCGGGCGACGTCGTGTCACCGCCCCGGGGCGACACGCTGCGCGCCGATCTGACGTCCTTCGTCACCGCCACGTTCCGCGGTGCCCGGGCCGAGTCGACGGCCGCCGTACTGCGCTCGCTGGTCCGCGAGGCGGCGCGCGATCCGCATGCCGCAGACCTGGTCCGCACCTTCACCGAGACCCGCCGGGACGCGCTGCGCGCACTGCTGGCCGGGCACCCCGACGAACTCGCACCAGACGCCGACCTCGACCTGATCGTGGATCAGATGTACGGACTCTTCTGGTACCGCTTCCTGCTGGCCCACCGCCCCCTGTCGGACGAGGCCGCCGCCGCCCTCGGCGCGGCCCTCGCCGCCCAGGCCGGAGCTGGATCCGCCCGCCCCTGAGGGGCCCCGGCCCCCGCGTCACTCCCGCGCGGCCGACTCCGCCGGTCGTCGGCGGGTCGCCGAGACCTCGGCCGCCGCCGTCACGACGAGGACCGCGGCGGTCGCGCCGATCAGGCCCGCCACCGGCAGCACCCCGGCGGCGGGCAGCAGTGCCGACACCACCACCGCGGCGGCGATCCTGATCCACACCGTCGCGTCCCGCGAGCCGGCGAACGCCGCGCGTACCCCCGCCCCGGCGACCAGGAACAGCACGATCCCGCCGAGCAGGCACGCGGCGGTCGCCGTGGACACGTGCCGGTCGTCGCCGCCGACGACCGTACCGATCGCCGCGCCGGTCACCGCGATGCCCCATTGCATGGGCAGATGCCCGAAGACGTACACATCGCGCAGGATCGGACTGGTGGCGATCTCCTCGTGGCCGCCCACCCGGGTCGCGCTCGCGTTGAAGTACATCCACCAGACGCACGCGCACAGCGCGAACGCGCTCAGCCCGATCAGCCCCGTGGACACCGCCCCGCGCCCGCCGTCGGCGAGGCCGCCGGTGCAACCGAGCACCGCCTCGCCGATCACGATGATCGTGAACAGCCCGAAACGCTCCCGCAGATGCTCCGCGTCGTGCGAAGCGGCGGCGATCCGGCGGCGGGCCAGGAACGGCAGCGACAACTCGCCGACCATCGCGACCGCCCAGAGCCCGTAGCGCACCGAGTCCCGAGGCGCCGGCAGACCGAGGACCCACACCGAACCGGTCAGCGTCGACATCGTGCCGAACGAGCGCAGGATCGGCCGAAAGCTCGGGTCGGATCGCGCACCCCAGGCGTACGAGAACACGATCACCCCGCGCGCGCCGAGGTATCCGGCGACGAACCCGACACTCGCCCCGGTCCCGTGTCCGACCCCGCCGACGAACACCGCCATCGCGGCCACGGCGGCCATCCCGACCATGGTGATCAACCGATGCGCGGAGTCGTCCGGATCGAAACGATTGGCCCGCACCGTGTACAACACCCAGGTCCACCACACCGGTACGAACAGCGCGGCGGCTCCCACGACCGAACCGCCCGTGGGCTGTTCCCCCACCCGGTGCACGACCTGCCCGACGGCCGCCACGAACACCAGGTCACAGAACAACTCGAACCAGGTGGCCCGCCGCTCCCCCACCGCCTCGGTCACCCGAATCCCCCCACACACCGGCCCGATACGCCGGCCGATCCTACGACCACCCCATGCACGCACGAGGCGCCGGTCGGGTGCTCCCCCGACCGGCGCCCCCGCGGCGTGCGGCGTTCGTCAGGCCTGGACCAGATGTGACCGCTGCCGACCCAGCCGGTCGATCTCCAGTTCCATCACGTCGCCCTCGGCCAGGTACGGGAACCGGCCGGACAGCGCGACGCCCTGCGGCGTCCCGGTGTTGACGATGTCACCGGGCTCCAGCACCAGATACTGCGACAGGTGGTGGATCAGGTACGCCACGCCGAAGATCATGTCGGCCGTGGTGGAGTCCTGCCGGGCTTCCCCGCCGACCCACGAACGCAGCCCGAGCGTCTGCGGATCGGGGACCTCGTCGGTGGTCACCAGCCATGGGCCGAGCGGGTTGAACGTCTCGCAGTTCTTGCCCTTGGACCACTGCCCACCCGACTGCTCCAGCTGGAAGGCGCGCTCGGAGACGTCGTTGCTGATCGTGTATCCCGCGACGTGTGCCAGGGCCTCCTTCGCCGAGGCGAGGTAGCGGGCCCGGCGGCCGATCACGACGGCGAGTTCGACCTCCCAGTCGGTCTTGACCGCGCCGCGCGGGATCAACACGTCGTCGTACGGGCCGACCACGGTGTGCGGTGTCTTGTAGAACAGGATCGGCGTGGTCGGCGGCTCGGCGCCGGATTCGGCCGCGTGCGCCGCGTAGTTCTGGCCGATGCACAGGACCGCGCCGGGCCGGGCCACCGGGGCGCCGACGCGCAGGCCCGCGACGTCCAGCTCCGGCAGCGTGCCCGCCGTCGCGGCCTCGCGGACCCGCTCGACGCCGTCGGAGGCGAAGAACGCGCCGTCGATGTCGGCGGTGAGCCGGCCCAGGTCGAAGTGGCGGCCGTCGGCGGCGAACAGCACGGGGCGTTCGTTGCCGGGCTCGCCTACGCGCATCAGGCGCACGGTGAACTCTCCAGATACATATGGGTACAGGGGTATGGGGATGATGACCGGAAGCAGACCACACACCGCACACGGCAGATGCCATAGCGCACACGGCATACGGCATACGGCAACGAACGGCCTGCTTCAGCCGACGCGGATCAGCGCCTCCGGGCCGACCTCGTGGTTGAGTGAACGACCCGTCAGATAGCGCTCCACCTCGTCGACGACGATGTCGCCTTGTCGGCGGCGACACTCGACCGTACCGGCGGCCTGATGCGGAGTCAGCAGCACGTTGGGCAATGCCCGAAACCCATGCCCGACGGGCAACGGCTCCGCGTCGTACACATCCAGCGCGGCATCGATCCGCCCGGTGCGCAACGCGGCCAGCAGCGCGTCCTCGTCGACCAGCCACGAACGCGCCGTATTCACCAGGCCGGCGCCGTCCGCCAGCAGGGCCAACTCGCGGGCGCCGATCAGGTGTCGCGTCTGCGGCAACGACGGCGCGTGCAGCGCGACGATCCGGCTCGTGGCCAACAACCGATCCAGCGGCACGAGTTCCGCCCCGATCCGGGCCGCTTCCGGCGCGCTCAGGGTGGGGTCGGCGACCTGCACCCGAGCACCGAGAGCGCGCACCACCTCGATGTACGCCCGACCGGTGCGGGACGCGCCGACCACACCGATCCGGGCGCCGAACACCTCGTGCCGCGGCGGTGCCACCGATGCCTCGGCCCATTCCCGTCCGCCGCGCAGCGCGTGGTCGTAGCGATGGGTCCGGTGCAGCAGCGCGAGCGTGAAGGCCAGTGCGACCTCGGCCACCGACCGCGCCATGCCCTGCCCGGCCTGGGTGACCCGCACGCCGCGCGCGAAGGCGTCCGCGCCGACGTACGGGGCGATCGCGGCGCCGGTGTGCGCGAGCAGCCCCACCCGGGGCGCCGCCGCGAGCAGTTCGCCGGTCAACCGCGGCATGCCCCAGGAGGACACCACCACGTCCGCCCGCGCGAACGCCGCCCGCAGGGCCGGGAGATCCCGGGGATCGTCCACGACCACGATCCGCCCGACATCCCGCAGCCGCTCGCTCAGCGCGCCGACGTGGGGTTCACCCGAGCCGCCGCCCGCCGCCTCGCCGAAGAACTCCGCCCGCAGTCCCGGCGGTACGGCGACCGCCACCACGGCCGGCCCCCCATCCGCCCCGGTCCGGTCGAAGCGCGCCTCACCCGAGCCAGGCATCGAGGTGCTCCAGGACGAACGTGTCGTCGGTCAACCACGGATACGCCGAGGCCACCCGATCGATCTCCGCGGCCTGCCCCGGCGACAATGTCTCGGCCGGGTCCAGGCACCAGGTCCCCGCCAACAACCCCTGCCGCCGCAGCACTTCGTGCACCCCGGCAATGCAGCCTCGGAACCCGCCGCGCACGTCGAAGACGGCCGAGTTCGCGTCGGTCAACTCGGGTGCCTGCCGCAGCAGTTCGACCATCGTCTCGTGATCGCCCGCACGCGCCCGGCGGACGCGTTCGAGCAGGGTGACCGCCGTCGACGTCCACACCGCCCACTGTCCGAGCAACCCGCCGGCGAACCAGCGGGGCCGGTCGCCGGCCCGATACGGGGTCAGCAGGTCGGTGATGATCGCGTCGTCGTTGCCGGTGTACAGCGCGACCTCGCCCGCCCGGTCCGCCGAGGCGATCGCGCCGAGCACGTCGGCGGTCCGGTAGCGGTCGAACGGCGCTATCTTGATCGCCGCCACCGACGGGATGTCGGCGAACGCGCGCCAAAACCCCGGGGTCAGGAACCGCCCGCCCACCGCGTCCTGGAGGTAGAAGCCGATCACCGGCAACACCTCGCCGACCGCGCGGGCCCGGTCCAGCAGCCCCTGCTCGTCGGCGCCCGGCACCGCCGGGCTCAGCAGCACCGCGTCATAGCCGAGCGAGGCGGCGAGTTCGGCCTCGGCCACCGCCTGCGCGGTATAGCCGCACGCGCCGGCCACCCGCACCACCGGCCGCCCCGCCTCGCGCGCCACGGTCTCGGCGGCCAGTTCGAGCACCGGCCGCAGCAGCCCGACCTCGGGTTTGCGGATCTCGAACTGCGTGGTGTGCACGCCGACCGCGATGCCGCCCGCACCGGACGCGAGGTAGTAGCGGGTCAGCGCCCGCTGCCGCCGCTCGTCGAACCGCCCCTCGGCGTCCAACGCGAGCGGATGCGCGGGAATCACCGTGCCCGAAAGCAGCAGTTCGATCGGCGAGTCGATCCGCGAGTCGGGAGCACTCGACGCGGCCGTATCGGAGTTGATCACGTTGTGCCTCAGAACTTTCCGTCGCGGACCTGGAACTTGGTGGCCTTCCCGGACAGCGGATGACCGCGCCGGATCCAATCCGCCTGCCAGGCCACGAGCGTGCGCAGGGGGACGTCGGGATAGCCGAACAGCTCGTGGCAGCGGCTCGCGTCCGACAGCAGCGCACTGCCCGACTCGACGCCCGCCACCACCGCTTCCCGCCCGAACTCCGCACCGAACAGGGCCGCGAGGCGTCGCACCGACGCGGTCTCCGGACCGGTGAGGTTGATCGTGAACGGTACCGCCGCCGCGTGCCCGAGGCAGCGCAGCGCCACCTCGTTCGCGTATCCCTGCCACACCACGTTGGCCTGACCCGTCGTCACATCCACCGGCTCGCCCGCGTACACCGCCGCCGCGATGTCGGCGAGCACCCCGTACCGCAGATCCACCGCGTAGTTCAGCCGGATCAGCGCCACCCGGGTGCCCCGAGTGCTCGCCGCGTGCGCGAACACCCGTTCCCGGCCCAGGCACGACATCGCGTACTCGCCGACCGGCCCCACCGGGTCGCTCTCCACGCTGCCCCCGGAGCCGACCGCGACCAGCGGATACACATTGCCCGTCGAGAACGCGGCGATCCGCGCGGCCGGGTAGCGGCGCGCGATCCGGTCCGGCAGCGCCGCGTTCACCGCCCACGCGTGCTCCGGCGCGCCGGCCGAGCCGAACTTGGCGCCGACCATGAACACCACGTTGCCCGCGTCCGGCAGTTCGGCCGGATCCCCGTCCATCAGGTCGAACGCGACGGTACGTACGCCGTCCTCTTCCAACGACCGGGCCGCCGCCGGGTCCGACCAGCGCGAGACCGCGTACACGCTCACGTCCCCGCGACCGCCCGCGTCCAGCGCCCGCCGGGCCAGTCGGCACAGGCTCGGGCCCATCTTGCCGCCGGCGCCGAGCACGACCAGGTCGCCCTCGATCCCGGCCAGGTCCGCGATCAGCCCGGCCGACGGCGTCGCGAGCAGTTCCTCCAGTGCGGCCTCACCGTCCGGGAACACCGATCCGGTCGACCCGGCCGGCGCCGATTCCGCCATCCCTACACCATTCATGACGCGTGATCAGCTCTCAGCCCTTGATTCCGGTTGCCGCCACGCCCTCGGTGACGTAGCGCTGGCCCACCAGGTAGGCCATGAAGATGGGGACGAACGCGACCACCGAGCCCGCGAGGACCACGTTGAGCGGCACGTTCTGTTGTTGCAGCGACGCGATGCCGACGGTCAGCGTGCGCATGTCCGTGCTCTGCCCGACGATCAGCGGCCACAGGAAGTCGTTCCAGTGCCACAGGAAGACGAACGTGCCGAGCGTGGCCATGATCGGCTTGATCAGCGGCAGCACGATCCGGACGAAGATCTGGAACTCGGAGGCACCGTCGATCTTCGCCGCCTCGAACAGCTCGTCCGGCAGGCCCTGGATGAACTGCCGCATCAGGAACACCGCCTGCGCGTTGGCCAGCGACGGCAGGATCAGACCCCAGTAGGTGTCGACGCCGTTCATCTTCGCGATCAGGACGAACGTCGGGATCATCGTCACGTGGTACGGGACCATGACCATCGACAGGAACGACCAGAACATCGCCTCGCGGCCGGGAAAACGCTTCTTGGCGAACGCGTATCCGGCCAGCGCGGAGAGCAGCAGCGTGCCGAGCACGCCGACGATCGAGTAGATGAGCGTGTTGATCAGCCACTGGGGCACGTCCTGCGAGCCGAGCACGTCGCTGTACGCGCTCGTGGTCAGGTTCCACGGCAGCAGGCTGCCCGGGAACTCGACCGCGCCGGACGGCTTCAGGGACAACACGACCATCGCGTAGAACGGGAAGATCGTGGCCAGCGCCACCACGCCGAGCAGCACGCCGCGCAGTACCTTGCCGCGCCGGGTGCCGCGCAGCGCGTACGGCACGGTGTCCTGTTCGCGTCCCGCGCCGAAGCGCTCGCGCCGGCGCAACCCGAGCCGGGAGCGCGGGGGTTCGCCCTGCACCGCCGGCACCGACGGCGACTCGGTCACCGTGCGGGCCTCGTGGGTGCCACGTGTATCCAGGGACATGGTCACTTCTCCTTCCCGATCACCAGGCGCTGGATGACCGCGACGATGAGCGTCAGTACGAACAGGGCCAGGCCGATCGCACTGGCGTAGCCGAGATCGAAGTACTTGAACCCGGCGTCGTAGAGCTGGAAGACCAGCGTGTAACTGGCGTTCGCCGGACCACCGCCGGTCATCACGTACACCGCGTCGAACACCTGGAAACTGGCCGTGGTCTCGATCACGGCCAGGAAGAACAGGGCGGGCTTCAGACTCGGCAGGATGATGTACCGGAAGCGCTGCCAGGGGCCGGCGCCGTCGGTGAGCGCGGCCTCCTCCAGCTCGCGCGGTACGTTCTGCAGGCTCGCCAGGAGGATCAGCATGCCGTAGCCGAACCGCGACCAGATGCCCACGATGGCCAGCGCCGGCACCACGAACACGTCGTCGGCCAGCCAGGATCCGGTGTGTCCGCCGACCCAACCCATCACCGTCGACCACGGACCGTCGGTGGAGAAGATCCAGATGAACACCGTGGAGGCGAGCACCAGGCTGGTGACCACCGGCAGGAAGAAGATCGAGCGGAACAGCTTGGATCCGCGGAACGCGCGCCGGGTCAGCAGGGCCAGACCCATCGCGGCGACGATCGTGCCGGGCACGGTGATCACCGTGTAGAGCACGGTGACCTTGAGCGAGGACCAAAAGACCGGGTCGTCCCACAGCCGGGTGAAGTTGTCGAGGCCGGTGAACGTCGGCGAGTCCATCAGCGAGTAGTCGGTGAAGCCGAGCAGCACGCCGGCGATGCTGGGGCCGAAGCGGAACAGCACGAACAGCACGAAGGCGGGCAGGACGAACAGCAGCCCGATCCGGGCCTCGCGGCGTGCGTGCGGCCCGCGTCGGCGGAGCCTGCGGGATTGTTCCGCGACTGCGGCCACGGGGACCTCCTGGGGCTGGGAAGGCGGATGGAACACAACGGGAGGGCGGGCGGCCCGCGCGGGGGTCGGGCCGCCCGGTCGGGGTCAGCGCGCGAGCAGCGCGTTCGCCGCCTTGGCCGCGTCGTTCAGCGCGTCCTTGGGGCTCTTGTTGCCGATCAGCGCGGCCTGGATCTCCGGCGCGAGCACGCCCATCACGTCCCGCGACTTCTCCTTGAGCGGGCCGGAGCTCATCACGTCGAGCGTCTTGGCCACGTCCGCCTGGAGCGCGTCGCCCGGGTACGGATCGGCGGCCGAGGTGCGGGCCGGGAAGTAGCCGTTGGACTTGACCAGGGCCAGGCTGTTCTCCGGCTTGGACACGAACGAGATCCACTTGCCCGCGGCGTCCTTGTTGGCGCCCTTGAGCATCGCGAACGAGCCGACCGTGCCGTAGCCCGCCGACTTGGCGTCCTTGAGCGGGGGCTTGACCACGATGTTGTCCTTGCCCCAGAACTTCTCCACGTCGGCCGGGGTGTTCTGCCAGGTGCAGGCGACCTTGCCCTTGGCCACCGGGGTCTGCTCCAGCTTGGGCGTGGTGGTGACCTGGTCCTTGTCCGTGTAGCCCTTCTCCACCAGGGTCTTGAGGTAGGTCAGCGCCTTGACGCCGGCCTCGGAGTTGAACGCGACCGACTTGCCGTCGGCGGCGAACACGTCCCCGCCCGCCTGCCAGAGCATCGGGTACCAGGTCAGGTTCAGCGTCTGCTGGGTGTCACCGCTGTAGCTGGTCGCCTGGTAGCCCTTCTCCTTCAGCTTCGGCGCCAGGTTCAGCAGGTCGTCCCACGTACTCGGGTAGTTCGTCTCGCCGATCGCGGCGAACACCCGCTTGTCGCAGATCAGCGGGTTGGCGCTCATCAGCAGCGGGGTGGCCATCGGCTTGCCGTCCACGCTCACCGAATCCAACGCGGCCTTGCGGAAGTCGGCCTTGTCGGCGGGCGGCATGTAGTCGTCGGCGGGCACCAGGCTGCGCGCGTACTTGGGCAGCTGGTCCGGCACCAGGTAGACCACGTCCGGGCCCTTGTTGGCCGCGATGGCCGTGGCGAGCGCGGTGTCCCGGTTGGCCCAGGGGTAGGTCTCGACCTTGACCTTGTAGCCCGGGTTGGCCTTGCTGAACGCGTCGCTCAGCCCGGCCCAGTACTCCTTGTTCTTCGCCTCGTCGGCGATCACCGGGTACATCCAGGTGGTGACGGTCTTGCCGCCCGAACCCGGGCCGGACGAGCCGCCGCAAGCGGCCAGGCTCACGGTGAGGGCGGTGGCGAGCACCGGGAGGGCGATCATGCGGGCGGTGCGCGGGCGGATGGTTCTTCTCATGGGGATCGCGTCTCCTGACAGCGAGATGTGACGGGGTGTCAGTTCTGGGGGCCGGGCCGGGCGAGGCCGAGGCGGCGGGGCCTTTCGCCCCGCGCGGGCGCTCAACTTCGCGGCACGGTTTCGGTGTTGCCGCCGAGTCGGGAGCGTTCGACGGCGAAGGCGGCGAGATGGCTGCCGAGCGAGTCGGCACCGTTGGAGCGGATGTGCGCGGGATCGCCGGTGGCGAGCGCCGTGACGAACGCGTCGATCAGCGCGGTGTCCCCGCCGCCGTGTCCGTCCGCCGCATTCGACCCGGACGCGCCCGCGTCGTGGGTGACCACCCGGTCGTCGGCGAAGGTGTGCACGGTGACCTTCTCGCCGTCGCCGCGCAACCAGCCGTGGCTGCCGAAGATCCGTACCTGGCGGTGCGTCTGCTCGGTGAACGCGGTCATCGTGAAGGTCGCGGTGATCCCGCCGGACAGCTGCATGGCCACCACCTGGTGGTCCACCACGTCGTTGTCGCAGTGGTAGACGCAGCGCCCGTACGGCCCTTCGCGCAGTGCCCGGACCAACTCCGCCTGATCCTCGGGTCCGTGCGCGGCGTCGGTGACGTGGTTGATCGGCCAGGCGTCGCCGGTCTGACGCAGCGCCGGGAAGTACAACTTCGGTCCGGAGTAGGGGCACTCCGGCTCCACCGCGCAGTCCAGGCAGTTGCGGGCCGAGCCCGCCGGCGCGTTCTCCGGCTTGAAGTGAGCGAGGCCGCCGAAGCTCGCCACCGTCTCGATCCGGGCGCCGGTGACGTATCCGATCCAGTCCAGGTCGTGCGAGGACTTGGCCAGGATCATCGGCGACGAATCGGCCTCGCGGCTCCACGGACCGCGCACGTAGCTGTGCGCGTAGTGCCACCAGCCGACCGGCTCCAGCAGGTCCAGACTGACGATCGAGCCGAGCACGCCGGAATCCAGGACCCCCTTCACCAGGTCGGTGTAGGGGGTGTACCGGAGCACGTGGCACACCGCGAACGGCACGCCGGCCGCGGTCACGCCGTCGAGGATGCGCCGGCAGTCCGCCTCGGTGGCGGCCATCGGCTTCTCGGTGAGGATCGCGTAGCCGGCCTCGGCCAACGCCAGGATCGGCTCGACGTGTTCGCGGTCCTGGGTGGCCACGATCACCGCGTCCGCAATGCGCTCGTCGAGCAGCGGTCGCCAGTCCTCGAACTGCGTGCTCGCCCCGGACGCGGTCCGGGCCGAGGCGCGCGGGTCGGCCACCGCGACCAGTTCGGCGCGGTCGGGGTGCCGGCGGATCCAATCGGTGTAGGTCAGACCCCGGTTGCCCGCGCCGACCAGCGCGAACCGTACGGGTCGGTCGGTGATGGCCGGTCGGTCGGTGCGGGCCGGCGTGGCGGGGTTCGTGGTCGAACCGGTGGCGGTCATGGTGCTTCCCGTGGTGCGAGGGCGGTGCGGATACGAGGGTGCTGCGGGCTCGTACGGGCGGGTCAGATCAGCTGGTTGCCGGCGGTGTGCGCGACGCGCGGGCCCTCGTCGGGCATCGCGGTACGGGTGACGCCGTCCTCGACGCAGCCGCTGTGCAGCAGTGCGCCGGCCCCGCCGAAGGCCGCGCCGGCCAGTTCGAGTCGGCCGCCGGCGAAGGTGTTGCCCGCCGCGCGGTAGCGGTTGGTGCCCTCGCCGATCAGCACGTGTGCGGTGGCCGCGTCGGCGGCGGTCGACACGCAGCCGTCCAACTGCCAACGGACCGTGCGGGCGCCGCCGGTGCGCGAGAGCAGCGCACGGGTCGCGTTGGTGCCGCCGAGCCGAGTGCGCGACAGCGCCACGCTCTGTTCGCCGGTGCCCGCCAACCGCAGCCCGGTGTCCCGCAGTTCGCCGCCGGACACGGCCAGCGCGGCGCCGGTGACGGTGATCGGTGCAGCGTTCGGCGCGCCGATCAGGGTGCACTCGGTGAGCACGAGTCGACCGGCGTTGCGCAGCGCCGCGTTGTCCAGTCCCTTGAGCGTGACCCGTTCCAGGTGCAGGTCGCCGGTCACGTTCGCCTGGGTGATCTCGGCGTCCTTGGCCAGGGTGAACGTGGAGTCGGCGATCACGTTGGCGCGTTGCGACCGGTTGGAGGCCTGGGAGACGATCAGCGGCCCCGACGCGGTGCAGCCGCGAATCTGTACGCCATCCGCGTTGACCCAGAGCATCCCGGAGCCGGACAGCGCGGGTTTGCCGATCACCTGCATGTCCTCCAGGGTCAGATCGGTGATCTTCACCCGGGCCACGAACCACGAGCACACGTGCTTGCGGACCGTGATGCGTTTGGCCACCGACCCCCACGCGGCGCCGGAGTTGGCGAACGTCATCAGGCCGGAGTTGCCGGTGTAGACGAGGTCGTGCTCGAACTGACCGTGCGTCACGAACGGGCCCTGGTCGTCGCCGTCGCCGTGACAGTTCGTCACGTAGCAGTAGGCGGAGGCGGTCAGGTCGTTGAGGTGCCGGCTGTTCGCCACGTGGCAGTCCTCGACGTGCCCGTACAGGCAGTAGATCTGCTGGGTGAGATAGCCGGCGCCGCCCCAGGTCACGCTGGCCGGGTTGCGCAGCGAGCAGGCGCGGGTGCGGTAGTGGGTGCACCAGCGGCGCATGATCACCGGCCAGAACGTGCCGACCGCGTCGACGTGTTCGACGTCGCAGTTGGTCGTGTACTCGTAGGCGATCGGGTGCGATCCGGTGTACTGGTCGCCGTCGGCGATGCCCTGGAAGACCATGTTGCGCACGTGCGCCCGGTCCACCGGTTCGATCCGGGTCCAGGTGAAGGTGCGGCCGGCGGCGAGGTCCCACCCGATCTTGTAGCCGACCCGGATGTGCGTGGCGTCGACGAGTTGGGTGATCTCGACCAGGCGCTGCACCTCCTGCTCGTACTTGCCCTTGCCGGTTTCGGGATCGATGGTGACCGCCCACCAGTCGCCGACCTTGAACGCCGCGCTGTCCGGCACCTCGAACACGTCCGCGAGGTCCGGCATCGGCTGGGACAGCTTGGCCTTGACCACGGTGTCGGTGACCTTGCCCTTGAAGTACAGGACGGCGCCGAAGGGGTTGTCGTGGGTGTTCTTCTCGATGCCGGTGGTGCGCACGGTGTGGCCGCCGAAGTCGAGCACGATGCGCGAGCGGGCGAAGGTGTGGCGTTTGACGAAGAGCAGGTCGCTGTGCGCCTCGACACGATGGATGTACGGATCGTTCACCATCGCGTCCAGCGCGGCATCGGCCGGGACCTTGTCGTCGAGGATGCCGAACCGGCGGAAGTCCATCACGCCGTCGTGCACCTGGATCCACCGACCGTCCCGGCCGGCGGCGGGATCGGCGAGCACGGTGCCGCCGTTGACCGGAAGCTTCGACCGCGGGTCCCAGCGCACCACCATCGCGCCACCGTCACCCGCCGCGTGATAGCCGGCCACCAGCACCATCGCATCGGCCTCCAGGGGCCTGACGTTCATCCGCAACAACGCGGCCACATTCGGCACGCTCATCGACACGTCGCGCGAACCCGCGCCATGCCGATCGTCATCGGAGGAGGCCGAGGCGGTCCCCGCGGCGGCCGTACCGGCGAGCAACAACCCGCCGAGACCGCCGGCGGCGAGCAGCCGACGACGCGACGACCCGGGAGCGGGGGCCGACGGCGTGGCGGTGGAGGTGGAAGGAGTGGGGGACGTGCTCATCGGGGAACCTCGGCCTTCGACGGAGGATGCTTCCCGTGGCGCGTGCCGATGACGTCGTTTCCCGACCGGGGAGGGAAACGCGCGGCGGATGGCATGGGGTGGCTGCGCGGCCGTGGTGACGGACCGTCAACCCGGGGCCGGCGATCGGGCACGATTCGTGGCAGCGAACGTGCGGGCCCTGATGAGTCCAGGAACGTAGGCCCGGACATCGATCCTGGTCAAGCCCTCCTGGCCGACTTTCATCGTCCGTAATCGCGGGAACACGAAGGGGTCGCGACGGATTGTTCCGCCACGACCCCTTCGCCCGATTGTTCACCCATCGATTTCAGCCGGCGCCGATGTCGCCTTCGCCACTCTCCGTGCTGCCCAACTCGCGGCTGACCCGCAGCGCGCCGGCCCGCACCTGGCGGCCCAGTTCCTGGAACCGCCAGCCGGGCAGGTCGAGCTTGAGGCCGGTGATGCTGATCGCGCCCACACATTTGTCGCGGTGGTCGCGGACCGGGCTGCCGATGCAGAAGATCCCGTCCGCGTCCTCCTCGTCGTCGAGCGCGTAGCCGGTCGCCCGCACGTCGCGCAGGTGGGCGATCAGGGTCTCGGTGTCGGTGATCGTGTGCGAGGTGCGCCGGGGCAGCCCGGAACGGTGGATCACCTCGCGCGCCTCGGCCTCGGGCAACGCGGACAGGATCGCCTTGCCCAGGCCGGTGCAGTGCGGCAGCTCCCGTACCCCCATGCGCAGGTCCAGGCGGACCCGCTGCTCTATGCCGACCTGGTCGACCACCACCGCGAGCCCGCCCTCGGGCACCGCGAAGCGGGCGGCCATGCCGGTCTGCCGGGTCAGCTCGGCCAGCACCGGGCGGGCCACGTCGCGCAGCGACACCTGGGCCTGGGCCCGGTCGCCGAGTCGGGCCAGGCCCATCCCGAGCCGGTAGCGCCGATTCATCCCCTCGCCGTCGTCGGACACGAGGCCGTAGCCGCGCAGGGTCTGGAGCAGTCCGAAGGTCGCGCTCTTCGAGATCCCGCAGGCCTGACCGACCTCCGTGACGCTCATGCCGTCCCCCGGACCACGTGCGGAGAGCACTTCGAGGATGTCCGCGGCCCGGGCGACGGACTTCACCCAGTACTTCGACTCCTCGACATTCTCGTTAACGCTGTTCGACATAGCAGAACACTTTACCGGTCCAGACCTCTTGACTGCTTTGTACATCCAAATGTAGAGTCCTGCACTGTTCGGCTGTGTCGAACAGTGTTCAGAAAACGAAAATGCACCACCTGCGACGCGTGCCGAAGGCGGATGGCGCCGGAGGTCCACGGCCTGGCAGGGCCGCGGATCCGAACGGTCACGAACGACGCAAGGAGCCCACCGATGAGTGTCGGCACAGCCGCCACCGACTCCCTTCCCGCCCGAGCCCTTCGGGTCATTCCGGGCGGGGTGAACAGCGGTCAGCGCCGGATCCCGGGCCTGACCGACCTGATCGTCACCGGCACGAGCGGGGCGAACTTCACCGACGCGGAGGGTCGCGTCTACACCGACTACCACTCCGCGTTCGGCCCGCCGCTGCTCGGCCACAACGACCCCGACGTACAGCGCGCGGTGGCCGAGGCCGCGACCCGCCTGGACCTGACCGGCGTCGCCGTCACCGAGGGCGAGGTCACTCTCGCCGAGACCCTGGTCGAACTGGTCCCCTCGGTCGAGAAGGTGCTGCTCACCAGCACCGGCAGCGAGGCCACGTTCCACGCGCTGCGGGTCGCCCGCGCGGTGACCGGACGGCGGCTGATCGTCAAGTTCCAGGGCTGCTACCACGGTTGGCACGATGCGGTCAGCCTGAACGTGATCTCCTCGCCCGAGGCAGTCGGCGCGCCCGACCCGATCTCCACCGGGATCCTGCCCGAGGTGCTGGCCGCCACCCTGGTCCTGCCGTTCAACGACCCGGCCGCGGTACGCGCCGCGTTCGCCGAGCACGGCGCGGACATCGCCGCGGTGATCCTGGAGCCGATCCCGCACAACGTCGGCTGCCTGCTGCCCGACGCCGAGTTCCTCACCACGCTGCGCGAACAGTGCACCGCACACGGCTCGGTGCTGGTCTTCGACGAGGTGATCACCGGCTTTCGGCACGACCTCGGCGGCTACCAGAAGATCGCCGGGATCACCCCCGACCTGACCACCTTCGGCAAGGCCATCGCCAACGGCGCCCCGGTCGGCGCGCTCGGCGGCCGGGCCGACCTGATGGAGCAGTTCAGCACCCGCCCCGGCGCGCCCGCGTTCTTCGCCGGCACCTACAACGGCCACCCGTGGGTGGTCGCCGCCGCCCTGGAGACGTTGCGCAAGCTGCGCGAGGAGCCGGTCCACGAGCACGTGTTCCGCCTCGGCGAGCGGGTGCGCACCGGCCTGGCCGAGATGTACACCCGGCTCGGCGTCCCGGCCGTCGTCACCGGCTACGGCTCGGTGTTCGTCACCTACTTCATGACCGGCGGCGTACCGCGCAGCTACGACGACCTGCTCGCCAACGACGCGAACCTGTTCATCGGCTACCGCCGCCGCCTGCTCGAACACGGCGTGTTCGAACTGCCGTTGAACCTCAAGCGCAGCCACATCTCGTACGCGCACACCGACGCCGACGTGGACCACCTGATCGCCGCCACCGAACTGGCCGTGCAGGACGCGATCAAGGACGGCGGCATCGACGAACTCGCCGGCACCTCCACGATGGGCGGCGCAACCGAGGGGACGGCCCGCTGATGCTCGTCGTCGACCGCACCCGACCCACCGGACCCGCCGGCCGGATCACCCACGTCGAGACCCTGCTCCTGGGCACCGCGTGGCGCGACTTCGGCTACGTCCGTGTACACACCGACCAGGGCCTGTCCGGCGTCGGCGAGATCACCCACCCCTACCGGGTCGCCGAGACCGCCGCACTGGCCGAGGCGATGGCGCGGCGGCACCTGATCGGCGCCGACCCGTTCGACACCGAGGAGATCTGGCTGCGCCTGTACCAGGGCGACTTCCTGCGCGGCGGCGACATCGGCGGCATCGTGCTCTCCGGCTTCGACCAGGCCATGCACGACCTGATGGGCAAGGCACTGGGCGTACCGGTGTACCGGCTCACCGGCGGCGCCTGCCGGGACAGGGTCCGGGTGTACGCGAACGGCTGGTACAACGGCGAGCGCGACCCGGCGGTGTTCGCGGCCAAGGCCAAGGAGACCGTGGCCAAGGGGTATTCGGCGCTCAAGTTCGACCCGTTCGGCGCCGGGCTGCACGAGTTGTCCCGGGCCGAACTGCGCCAGTCGGTCGAGCTGGTGGGCGCGGTCCGCGAGGCGATCGGGCCGGACGTGGACCTGTTCGTCGAGGGACACGCGCGGTTCGCGATGACCACCGCCTCCGCACTGCTGCGGGCGCTGGAGCCGTTCGACATCGGCTGGTTGGAGGAGCCGATGCCCTGGACGCACATCGAGCGCTACGCGGAACTGCGCGCCCGCGCGCCGTTCCCGATCTCCGGCGGCGAACACTTCCACAACCGCTACGAGTACAAGCAGCTGTTCGCGACCAACGCGGTGGACATCATCCAGCCGGACCTGTCCATGGCCGGGGGCCTGACCGAGGTGCGCAAGCTGGCCGCGATCGCCGACACGCACGGCGTGATGGTCGCCCCGCACAACTCCAACTCGCCGCTGTGCACCACCGTTTCGGTGCACGCCGCGCTCGGGATCACCAACTTCAAGATCCTGGAGACCTTCGACGGCCTGCTGGAGCCCTACGTATTCGACGCGGTGCGCGGCGCACTGCCGGTGACCGCCGACGGCCACGTGGAGATCCCCACCGCGCCCGGCTTCGGCGTCGAACTCGACGACGACGTGTTCGCCGAACACCCGCCGACGCACCGGTTCTGGAACATGTTCTCGGCCGGCTGGGAGAAGAGGAACCGCACATGACCTCCGCGCCGGCGGGCCCCGGCATCGTCGACGTGCACTCCCACCTGTTCCGGCAGTGTTGCGACTTCGACGACGCGTTCAAGGCCGAGTCGGCCCGCGCGCACGCGGGCGAGGTGGACCTGACCGTGCGCTGGGCCGACTACGCGGCGAGCAGCCCGGCGGACACCCGTACCATCGTGGTCGGCGGCAAGGCACGACGCAGCGGGTTGTGGGTCGAGGACAAGGCCGTCGCCGAGTATGTCGGCGCGCAGCCGGAGCGGCTGATCGGCTACCTGTCGATCGACCCGACCCAACCCGGCTGGCAGGACGAACTGCGGTTCGGACACCAGGAGTTGGGGCTTCGCGGGATCAAGCTGATGCCGATGTACGCGGGCTTCGACCCGGGCGATCCGCACTACGACCCGCTGTTCGCCTACGCCGAGGACAACGGCCTGCCGATCCTGGTGCACACCGGGACCACGTTCGTCTCGGCGGCGCCGATCGCCTACGCGCAGCCGAGGTTGCTGGACCCGGTGGCGATCCGGCATCCGGAACTGCGCATGGTGCTCGCGCATCTGGGCCATCCGTTCGAGGGCGAGTGCATCGCGGTGATCCGCAAGCACCCGCACCTGTACGCCGATCTCAGCGCGCTGCACTACCGGCCGTTCCAGCTGTGGCACAGCCTGCGGCTCGCCCAGGACTACGGGGTGCTGCACAAGCTGCTGTTCGGCAGCGACTACCCGTTCACCACGGTGGACGCGTCGGTGACCGGGCTGCGCGAAGTGGCCGCCGTGCCCGGCATCCCGGGTCTGCCGCCGCTGGACCGGGACGCGGTGGAGGCGATCATCTTCCGTGACGCGCTGCCCCTGCTGGGGTTGTCGTGACCGGCGGCGAGGCGGGGCGCACGGTGGACTTCGCGCTGACCGACCGCACCGCCCTGGTCACCGGCGCGGCCGGCGGCCTGGGTCGGGCGTTCGCGGTCGCGCTGGCCGAAGCGGGCGCCGACATCGTGCTCACCGACCTGCCGGGCGTCGACTTGGAGCCGACCCGCGCGGCCGTCGAGGCGACCGGCCGCGCCGCTCGGGTGATGCCGTTCGACCTGGCCGACACCGCCGGGCTGGCCGGCTTCGTGGACGAGGTGCGGGCCGCGGCCGGGCCGCTGCACATCCTGGTCAACAACGCGGGCACGGCCGCCCTGGAACGGTTCAACGAGATCTCCGTGGCGAGTTGGCGGCGGGTGCTCGCGGTGAACCTGGACGCGGTGTTCTTCCTGTCCCAGCGAGTCGCCGAGCACCAGATCGCGGACCGGGTCGCCGGCCGGATCATCGCGGTGACCTCGAAGAACGCCCACGTCGCCGAGGCCGGGTTGGCCCACTACAACGCGTCCAAGGCGGGTGTGGACCTGCTCGTGCAGAGCCTGGCGGTCGAACTCGCCCCGCACGCGATCACCGTCAACGCCGTGGCGCCCGGCATGGTCGAGACGCCCATCGACGGCGAATTCCCGCTGGACCGGGAGCCGTTCGAGGCCGCCTACCGGGAGCGAATCCCGCTCGGCCGCTACGCCACCCCCGACGAGTGCGCCGGCGCGGTGGTCTTCCTGGCCTCGCCCGCCGCGTCCTACGTGACCGGCACCCGCATCGTCGTCGACGGCGGCGTGCTCGCGGACCAGATGCCGCGCATGCGCCACATGCCGCCGTACCGCAGCTCGCTCTGATCACCGGTGTGTGCCCGTCGGCCCGAAAAGGGCCGACGGGCACACACCCGACCCCACTTCGTGCACGGATCGAGAAAGTGAGCGGGACCCATGTCCTCACTCGGTTCTTCCCCTTCGTCGTCCCGCCGCCGACTGCTGGCCGCAGGCGGATTGGGCGGGTTGTTGCTCGCCGGTACGGCCGCCGCGGGGACCGCCTCGGCCTCCTCCGATGACGATCGGCATGGCGCGGGTTCGCGTGATGTGTCGATGAGCGTGCCGAATGTGGCCGCGTTGTTGCGGATGAACGTCAGGCCCCTGGAGGCCGATGCGATGGTGCTGGTGGCCGGCTATCACGCGGCGGGTGACGGTGGCGCGATGGTGGTGCGCTGGGACCCGCGGTCGAAGCTTCCGGTCAACGGCGGCACCGTGCTCGCCGATCCCGCCGCCGGCCGGGACGGTCGGTGGATCCAGGTGCACGACGGCGTGATGGACTTCCGCCGGTTCGGCATCCTCGACGACAAGGTCCCGGCCGATGCCGCGCTGGACGCGATGGTGAACGACCCGTACATCCATCGTGTCGAGGCGCACAGCGACCTGCTCTTCGTCAAACGCCACACCTTCGCCCGCTCGCGCATCGTGCTCGACTTCGGCGGCCACACCGTGCGCACCACCGGCATCGAGAAGAACACCCACGACAACCCCTTCGGCGCCGTCCTGTACTTCAAGGGCAAGGTCACCGACACGGTCGTGAAATACGCGCTGCCCGAGACCGTCATCGAACTCACCGACGCCTTCCCGGTTCCCGACGCCGGCGCGTTCAAGGTCGGCGAGTGGTGGACGGTCGAGATCGACCCGATCGCCGGCGGCGGCACCTACGAGCGCGAATTGCAGAAGCTGGTCGAGATCACCCAGGTCGTCGACGGCAAACACATCCGCGTCGACTACCTCAACGGATGGGAACTGGCCGCCGGGCGCGGCATCACCTGGACCCGGGTGGAACCCGTGCGGCGCGCCGACGTCCGGAACATGGTGTTCTTCGGGGCCGGTGCCGGCGACGACGAGTACACCGGCTCGCACCCGATCGCGTACGAGTACGCGGTGCGCTGCGACGTCACCGGGATCGAGGCGACCGGCTCGTTCTGGCCGGTGGTCATGCGCCGTTGGTGCACCCACTTCGTCACCGCCCGCTCGTCGTTGAAGAACCCGCCCACGGTGATGTACGGCGGCGCGGGCTATCTGACCCAGCAGATCTACTGCCTCTACGGCCGGGTCGAGGACTGCGTCTCCAGCAACGCCCGACACCTGAACGACCTGACCGCGTCCGCCTACTGTCACGTCGTCAACTGTCACGGCGACGGCGACGACCAGGGCGGCAACCCCTTCACCACGCACGGCCAGTACGAGCACGACCTGCTCTTCGAGGGCAACTCCGGCCTGATGGACATCGCCAACTCGGGTGCACTGTGGGGCACTTCGGCCAAGCGCATCACGGTGCGCGACCACACCTGCTCGTGGTTCGTCGCGGGTACGAAGATCACCGACCTGACCCTGGAGAACGTCCGGGTGATCCCACGTCCGACCTTCGACCCGGGCGGCACGCTCCAGGTCAACGCCGACGGCGTGCAGATGCGCGGCTGTGTGGCCCGCACGTTCGCGATCGGCCAGCGCTCGAACCGCTCGACCCGGCCGAACATCGTCGAGGGCTGCACGTTCGACCTGCCCGCGAAGCAGGTGCTGGTCCAGACGCCGGTGAGCAACACCGTGCACTTTCGGGACTGCCTGTTCACCGGCGTCGACGGCGCGATCCTGCGCGGCTCGGGCGAGGTCGACTTCGACTCCTGCACCCTCGTCGGCGCGGGGCCGACCGCCGCGCCCCTGGAGGTCGGCTCGGCCGTACTGCGCCTGACCGCGAGCACCCTGACCGACACCGGGATCCTGCTGTCGGCCGTCCGCGACCAGAACCTGCACGTGAGCGCCGGCACCCGGCTGACCGGCGGCAACGGCGCGGGCGCGCTGCTGTCCCGAGGCGCCGGGGCGGGCGTGCTGCGCTGGCACCTGGCCGGCGCTGCCTCGACCACCGACGGTGCGCATGTGCGCCTGGCGGGCGGGGTCAACCACTGGATGGCCGGCCAGACCCGGTTCACCGGCGGCCGGTTGGAGCTGCGCCCGGAGGCGTTCGGCGGCGCCTCCTCCGCGCTGCACACCGGTTGTGTCGAGGACGGGGTGACCCGGACCGCGATGCCGGCGGACGGCGCGCGGGTGGCCACGAGCGGGAACCTGGCGATCTGAGATGCGGCTGCGCCCGAGCACCACGGCCGACGAACCCGCGCTGCGCGCCCTGTGGGCGGTGGCCTTCACGGACGCGCCCGACCTGCCCGCGCTGTACGCGCGCGACGCGGGCCGGCATCCGCGCACCCTGGTGGCCGCCGGCGACGACGGTGGGATCGACGCCGTCGTGCACTGGCAGCCCCGCCCGATTCGCAATCCGGCGGGCGGGGTGGACACGGTCGGCTGCGTCGGCAGTGTGGCCAGTGCGCCCAGGGCCCGCGGCCGGGGGTTGATCCGGCGGCTGCTCGCCCTGACCGTCGACGACATGACGCGCCACGGTTGTGCGTGGTCGTTGATGTTCAGCGGTACGCCGGGGGTGTACACGGGATCCGGCTGGGAGACCTTCGCGGCCCCGTATCTGCGCGGCGTGGCCGGCCCCGAGGCGGCGTGGGGGGATCGTCGGGTACGCCCGGCCGCCCCCGCCGATCTGCCCGGGATGGTCGCCACGCACGCCGCCTGGAATTCGAACCGGCCGCTGACCACGGTGCGTTCCGCCGCCGACTGGGCGCACCGCTTCCCGCACTGGTACGCGCCGCCGACCCGGATTCTGGTCACCGAGGAGGGGGACTACGTGGTGCTCCGGCCGGACACCGGCGAGGTGGTCGAACTCGCGCTCGGCCCGGGCCGCCCGTACGCGCTGCCCGCACTGTTGCGGGCGGCGACGCGTGAACTCGGCGGCCCCGGCACGGTGGTGACGCTGCACGTGCCGATCGACGCGGCGCTGACCCGGGCGGTCGGCGCGGTACTCGCCGACCTGAGCACCGGGCACACCACGTTCGGGCTGGCCCGGCCGATCCAGAGCGACCGGGCCCGGGTGCGCGCCACGATCACCGCCCCCGGCGCGATCCACTGGCCGGCGGACGCGTTCTGATGAGCCGTCAGGACGCTGCGATACCACCCGACTCGGCGAGAAATCACCCCGTGCCGCCGAGTCGGGTGCCGGTCCTGGTCGGCGGCGCCGGCACGCTGGTCTGCGCCGCCGACCCGGACACGGGCGTACTGACCCCGGTCGGCCCGCCGGCCCCGGTCCGCACCGCGTACGCCGCCGCCCATCCGCGTCTCGACTTGGTCTACGGCGTGGACGAGGCGCCGGTCGGCACGATCACCGGGATCACGACGACCGGCGGCGCCCGAATCCGGCAACAGGCCCCCTCGCACGGCGCGATCCCCTGCCATCTCGCGGTCTCCCCCGACGGCGGCCGGCTGGTCACCGCCAACTACGGCAGCGGCGACCTGGTCGTACACCGGCTCGCCCCGGATGGCGCGCTCGCGGGTGTGGCCGCCTCCGTCCCGCTGCCGGGGTCGGGCTCCGGCGTGATCGCGGACCGGCAATCCGCCGCGCATCCGCACCAGATCGTCTTCGCGGACACCGACACGTTCACCGTGGTCGACCTCGGCAGCGACGCACTGCTGACCTACCGACTCACCCAGGGGCGGCCACAGTTGCTCACCACCCGGCCCGTTCCGCCCGGAACCGGCCCCCGGCACCTGTCCGGTCGCTGGCTGCTGGGCGAACTCGACCCGGTGATCCTGGCGTTGCCCGACCTCACCCGCCACCCGCTGGCCGCGCCCGGCCTGCCGTCCGCGATCGTCACCGCGCCCGACGGGGCCCACGTGTACGCGGCCAACCGCGGCCCGGGCACCATCACCACCCTGGCCGCCGGCGCCCCGCATACGATGTCCGACCTCCCCGCCGGCGGCGCCGCCCCGCAGGACCTGGCCTTCGTCGGCCGGATCCTGTACGCGGCCGTCCCCGACGCCGACGCGGTCACCGCGTTCGCCTGGACCCCGGGCACCGGCACGCTGCGCCCCCTCGGCGTGGCGCTGCGCGTCCCGGATCCGCGCTGCGTCCTGCCGCTGCACCCGGGCCTGCCGGCATCCCGGATCATCCCCGGCTCGACCGGAAGACCTCGGTCAGGCTGGTGAAGCTGTCCCTGCCGTGCCCGGCCGCGATCCCCCGGCGGAAGATCTCCAGGACCGCCGCCGGCAGTGCCGTGTCCACGCCCGAGTCGCGCGTGGTGTGCAGCACGTGCTCGACGCTCGCCACGCCCATCGCCAGGTTGTCCACGTCCCCGCCGTGCTCGTCCGCGTCCAGGCGGGGCGCGTAGAAGGCGAGGAAATCCGGCACCGACGCGGCCGTCGAGGACGCGTACGGCAGGAACTCCCGGGCCGAGATGCCGTTCGCCCGGGCCACCGTCAGGGCGTGCGTCGCACTGAGCATCGAGGTCCAGAAGATGTCCATCTGGAGCTGGTAGAGCAGCGCGGCCAGACCCGGATCGGCGCCCCGGTAGTCGGTGCCGGTGAGTACGGCGAGCGTGTCCCGATGCGCCTCGAAGACGTCGGCCGGGCCGCTGTAGAAGGTCGACATCTCCGGCGACCCGATGCCCGAGGGCGGCGACTGCACCCCGCCGGTCAACTGCCGGCCGCCGTGCCGACCCACCCACGCGGCCGCCTTGCGGGCCTGCTCCGGGGTGTCCGAGCTCAGATTGACCACCACCCGCCCGGCCAGCGCCGCGGCGACCGGTTCGAGCAGCACGTACATCGCCGCGTAGTCGGTCAGGCTGAGCACCACCAACTCGTTCGCGGCCAGCGCCGTCTCGATCGTGTCGGCCCGTACGGCCCCCTCGGCCACCAGTGCGTCGGCCCTGCTCGCGGTCCTGTTCCACACCGTCGTCGGGTGGCCGGCCGCCAGGAACGCGCGGGTCATCGCCTGCCCCATCGGACCGAGACCGATGACCGTGACCGCCTGCTTGTCACCCACGAGTACTCCCGTTTTCGCGATACGAGCAAAGGAATGCCCGGACTAGAACGAACGCTCTATCCAGTGCGAGAAACGTAGCACGCCTCTGGAACGAACGCTCTATTCGGTAGACTCGGCCCGTGCAGACGAAGACGCAGCAGAGCCGACCCGATCAGTCCGAGGCCGCCGCCGGGGCGACTCCGCCCGGCACCCGCGAGCGCATCGTGCGCACGGCGTCGCGGCTGATGCAGCGGCAGGGCTACGACGGCACCGGGATCAAGCAGATCTCCACCGAAGCCGGCGCCACGCTCGGCTCGATGTACCACTTCTTCCCGGGCGGCAAGCAGGAGTTGGCGGTCGCCGCGATCCGACACGGGGACGCGGAATTCGTCGACATCCTGGGCGCCGTACTGGCCGCCGAGCCGGACCCGGGCGCGGCGATCCGCGCGCTCACCCGGAGTCTGGCCGAGGGGCTGCGCGCCTCCGACTGGGTCGACGGCTGTCCGGTCACCGCGACCGCGCTCGGCACCGCCGCCGGCCTGCCGGACATCCAGGTCGCCGCGGCCGAGGCGTTCGCGCACTGGCGGGAGGCGGTGCTCGCCAAGCTGATCGAGGCGGGCCTGGCCGAGACCGACGCGCGCGAACTCGCGCACACCGTGATCAGCACGCTGGAAGGCGCCGAACTGGCCGCCCAGGTGACCCGCAGCGAGGAACCGCTGCTGCTCGCCGGCACCCACCTGACCCGGCTGATCGACACCTACCCGCGCACCACCGACACGCGTTAGCGCTCGCCCGCGCGCACCACGCCGTTCTCGTACGCGAACACCGCCGCCTGCGTGCGGTCGCGCAGGTTCAGCTTGGCCAGCAGCCGGCTGACGTGCGTCTTGACCGTCTGCTCACCGATCACCAATCGCGCGGCTATCTCCGCGTTGGACAACCCGTGGGCGATCAGCGACAACACCTCGGTCTCCCGCTCGGTGAGCTGCTCGACCCGGGCGCGCGGACCGGCGCTCGGACCGCCGAGCCGGGCGAACTCGGCGATCAGCCGCCGGGTCACGGTCGGTGCGAGCAGCGCCTCACCGGCGGCCACCACCCGTACCGCGTCCGCGAGTTGCCGCGCCGAGGCGTCCTTGAGCAGGAACCCGCTCGCCCCCGCACGCAGCGCCTCGTAGACGTACTCGTCCAGATCGAACGTGGTCAGCACCAGGACTCGGGTCGCGCAGTCGGGGTCCGCGGTGACCTCGCGGGTGGCGGCGAGGCCGTCCAGGACCGGCATCCGTACATCCATCAGCACCACGTCCGGGCGCAGCGCCGCGACCTGTGCCACCGCGTCGCGCCCGTCCACCGCCTCGCCCGCGACCTCGATCCCGGGCTGGGCGCCGAGCAGGACCGAAAAGCCCTCGCGCACCAGCATCTGGTCGTCGGCGATCAGCACCCGGATGGCCATCGTGTCCCTACCGTTCGGTCGTGGTCGCGGTCCATGGCAGGTGCCCCGGCTTCCCCACCGGTGGGCGGCGTCATTGCCCGTCCGTCGGCAGGAAGACCTCGACGTGGTAACCGCCCTCGGGAGTATGCCCGGCCTCCAGGGTGCCGCCGATCATCGCGGCCCGCTCGCGCATGCCCATCACGCCCTGCCCGGAGCCCTCGCGCGCGGGCGGCGTCGGGTGCGGCGGCGGTTCGTTGTGTACGCGCAGGCCGAGTCCGGTCGGCACGTACGCGACCTCGACCCGCACCCGCGCGCCGGACGCGTGGCGCAGCGCGTTGCTCAGCGCCTCCTGGGCGATCCGGTAGGCGGACAGATCGACGCCCTGGGGCAGCGGGCGCGGGGCGCCGACGGTGACGCGGTCCACCGTCATCCCCGCCGCGCGCACGTTGTCGATCAGTTCGGGCAGTCGCTCCAGCGTCGGCAGCGGGGCGGGTCGCCCGCCCCGGTCCACCGCCGCGGCCCCCTCGCCGTCGCCCTCGGTGCGCAACAGGCCGAGCACGCGGCGGAGTTCGGCCAGCGCGTCGACCGCGTTGGCCCGGATCGTGACGAAGCTGCGCACCAACTCCGGTGGCGGGTCGGCGACTCGGTAGGGGGCCGCTTCGGCCTGGATCGCGATCACCGACATGTGGTGTGCGACCACGTCGTGCAACTCGCGGGCGATCCGCGCACGTTCCTCCAGGAGTGCGCTGCGCTCCCGCTCGGTGGCGGTCAGGTCGGACTGTACGGCGAGTTCGCGGCGCGCGTCGCTGCGGCCCCGGAAGGCGACCACGACGATCATCACGGTCGCGGTCAGCAGCGCCACGGCGGGCATCGTGTCCCAGCGCGACGGGTCGTCCTGGGCGTTGCGCACCAGCACCACGCCGAGCAGCGCGGTGCACACCCACGTCTCCAGCACGATCCGCACCGGGGTGTGGAAGGCGACATGGGCCATCACCACCACCTGGGCAACCACGCCGACCGCGCTCCACGGCCACTGCATGGCGGGGGTTCCGCCGGACCCGGACCCGCCCGGCGTGGCGGCCAGCGCGCACACCGCGGTCGAGCCGAGCGACATCCACCAGGCCACGATCGGTCGTTGCGGTGCGAGCAGGATCGGAACACCCGTGGCGAGGCCCAGGGCGAAGGCCGCCCCGCCGGACACCCCGGGATAGCCGGCGAACACAGCCCCCTGGATGCCCACGACGAGCACCACGGTGAGGTAGTGCAGCGCCAGGGCGACCGCGCGGCTGCTGAACGGGGCGGGCGGTCGCTCGGTTCGGACCCGGGCGTCGAACAGGTCGCCGCGCAGCGTGGTCAGCCCCCGCCGCACCCGGTCCGCCGCACCGGCCCGGACGGTGGTCGAGGTCTCGGCGCCGCCCGCCGCATCCGCGACGTCGATGTCCCGCCCGCCCGATCCGCCTGCCTTTGTGCTCATCCACAGCAGGCTAGAGCCAGGCCCGGAGCCCGGCGTCCCCGACCCGGGTGATCCGGGATATCACTCTCAGGAGCTACGCGACCGCCCGCCGGCGGTCTCCCACCGATGGAACACCGTCCACAACACGAGCAGCACGGCGGCGAACACCGGCATCCAGCCGATCCGCGCGGCCACCCACGGCAGTCCGTCGGGCGCGGTACCCAGGCCGGGCAGTCCGCCCAGGGCGATGCCGACCGCGGTGGTCGCGAGCATCGCGCTCTGGTGCCACAGGAACACCGTCATCGCGGACAGATTGACCAGCGCCACCGCCGCCCACGTGCGCGGATGCCGGCTCAGCGCCCGGCGCAGCGGGGCCCGGACCAGCAGTGCCAGGCCGCACTGGGCAAGACCGAAGGCGACCGCCGCGAGGGTGGGCGGGTTGAGGTTGGAGATCGCCTGGCCCGGGACGCCGACCATGCTGACCGGATAGCCGCACCAGCGGATCAGCGCGGCGCAGCCGAGCGCGCCCGCCACCAGGAGCGGACCGCCCAGTCGCTCGATCCGGGCCCGATGCGGACCGGCCCAGAGCACCCCGAGGCTGTACGGGACCAGCCAGCCGGCGAGCACGTTGACCCAGCCGAGCGCGGCGGGCCCGTCGGCGGCGAACCTGGTCAGGTCCACCGCGGCGACCACGGCGAGCGCGAGCGGCGGCCCGGCCCGGCCGAGGCGGACCACCAGTGGGGTGAGCAGGGTCAGGCCCGCGTAGACGAGCACGAACCACAGCGGGGAGAGCACGAGCTTGCCGAGCGTGTGGAGGGTGTCGCCGGGTACGAAGTCGGCGAGCAGCGCCATGAGTACGGTCCACACCGCGAGCAGCGCGGCGATCGGCCGGCCGAGCCGGATCATCCGCCGCCGGGCCCACGCCCGGTGGCTCCTCGCGTGGGCGTACGAGCGTGCCCCCACGTACCCGCCGACCAGGAAGAACACCGCCAGCGGCTGGAGCAGCCAGGTGGCCGGGGCGAAGTCCGGCAGTCGGCGCAGCGGGCTGTCGGTCCGCCAGTGGTCGGCGCCGGCGGACACGCCCGTGACGATCCAGTGGCCGAGGACCACGCCGAGGATGGCGAACGCCCGCAGACCGTCCACCTCCCGCTCGCGGTCGGCGGGGGTCGATTGCTCGATCCGGCGTACCAGCACGCCCGGTTCAGCCATGGGTCACCTCCGTCGCGCGGCCTCGCACGATCAACGCGAGGTTGTACAGGGCCCGCCCGCCGGGCCGCAGGTAGTCCGAGTGGCCACCGCCGCCGGCCGCGAAGTCGCGGGCGCCGAAGCCGCGCGAGGTCGGGTCCGCGCCGAAGCCGACGGTGGTGTCGAAGAACGGGATGCTGAGGTGCGGCACCACGTCGATCCAGTCCGAGTCGCCGCGACCGGCCCAGACGCGGGCGCCGGTGCCCAGGTCGTCCCGGTCGTCGACACCCAGGCCGGGGCTGCCGAACACGGCGAGATCGGCCACGTCGATCGTGGAGACCGCCCGCCCGCACACCACCGAGCCGTAGGAGTGGCACAGCAGCGACACCTGCGCGGCAGGCGCGACCGCGTACAGCCCGGCGACGAAGCGGCGCAGTTCGCGCGCGCCGTCGTCGGCCCGGCCGGTGGTCAGCACGTCGAGGCTGATCGTGTGCGGCGGGGAGTAGCCGAGCCAGGCGATCACCGCGACGCGGGCGGTCGGGTCCTGGGTGTGGATCTGCGCGTACAGGGCGCGCGCGCCGCCGCCGGGGGCCGAGTACGGCTTGTCGCCGCGCGTGTCGAAGTGGTCCAGGTCGGTGTCCGCGCCCGGCACCAGGACCGCGATCCGGTCCGCGGCGGCCAGGTCGCCGACCACCTCGACCGCCCGTACCCGGCCCGCGCGGCCGTCGAAGGACAGGAAGGTCCGGGCCGGGTCGGCCATCCGCGCCAGCTTGTCCGCCCGGCCGGTGTGTCCGGTGTCCCGGGCCAGCCCGGCCGCGTCGGCGATGGCCCGCTGGTTGGCGGTGTAACGCTCTCCCAGGGTGGTCGCGGACATCGCCGGCAGCGTCGGCGGGGCCGCCGCGGCGGCCTCCGCCGCACCCACGCCGGGCCCGGCCAGCCCGGCCGCCACCAGCACCGAGACCAGGCCCATTCGCAGCCGACCACGCATCTCCCGCTCCCGTCCTCGAAGTTCCGGACTCGAAGCTAGGAATCGGCGTCCGTAGCCTGCGTCGCGCCAGGGAGTGGACCCTGCGGGTAGCTCTGGGGGACTACATGGGCCACTCGCGTGGTCGAGCGTCGGCGGGGACTTCCGGGGCGGCCCGCGCCGGGGGCGGTTCGCGCCGGGCAGCCCGTGCCGGGGGTGGTTCGCGCCTCAGGTATCACGCGTGCTCTCCTCCGCTGGGCTGACGGCGCGCCGGGTGCGGCCGGCTACCGTGGCATCCGTGACTTTTCGCTCCGCCGCCGAGTCGATCCGCCGCCCGTTCCCCTCCTGGCCGCAGGCCCGACGCTCGTTCGCCTTCGACCTCACGGTGGCGATCGTGGTCGGGCCGCTGGTTCCCGCGATCGCCTTGGCGGTGCATCTGCACGAGTCGGGTGCGGACGTCGCGAACGCATGGCTGACGTACGTGGCCCAGGCGATCGCCGGGCTGATCCTGATCGTCCGACGCCGGCATCCCGAGGTGTGCGTCGCGGTCATCGCGCCCACGCTGCTGCAGGGCCAGTCCTTCGGCGCCCTCTTGGCGGCCTACGCGGTCGCGGTCTACGTGAGCGACCGCCGGCGGATGTGGTTGTTGATCGGCGTCCTGTGCCTGGCCACGTGGCAGCCTTGGGATTGGCGGGATCTCGCCAACAACACCGGGAACACCTTCGGAACGCTCACTCCCGCGTGCTACGGCCTCTACATCGCCTCACGCCGCCGGCTCATCGCTGCCCTCGGCGAGCGTGCCGAACGGGCCGAGCGTGAACAGGAGTTGCGTGCCGAGCAGGCCCGGGAGGAGGAGCGCAACCGGCTGGCCGGGGACATGCACGACATCGTCACGCACCGGGTGAGCCTGATGGTCCTCCAGGCGGGCGCGATGCGTTCGCAGGCGGTCGACGACGCGACCCGGCGGGCGGCGGAGGACCTGCGTTCGACCGGGTGTCAGGCGCTGGCCGAACTGCGCGATCTGGTCTCGGTGTTGCGTGCCGCGCAGGAGCGTGACGCGCGCGCCCCGGTGGAACCGGCGGTGCTGGACGCATCCGCGCTGGTGGAGGAGTCGGTGGCGGCGGGGGTGGATGTGCGCCTGGAGGTGGAGGGTACGGCCCGGCCGGCCTCGCCGGTGGTGGTGCGCACCGCGTATCGGGTGGTCCAGGAGGCACTGACGAATGTGCACAAGCACGCGCCGGGCGCCTTCGTCCGGGTCCTGGTGCGGCACACCGACGGCGAGGTGCGGATCACCGTGACGAACACCGCGCCCACCCGGCCGCCGGAGATCGAACTGGGCGCGGGTGGCACGGGATTGGTCGGGCTGCATCGGCGGATCGAGCTGACGGGGGGCACGTTCCGGGCGGGGCCGCGGGCGGATGGGGGCTTCGAGTTGGACGCGCGGTTGTCGGTGGGGGCCGGCGCGGCGACGGCGGCCGTGGATTCCGGTGCGCCGGGTGACCCGAACGAGCCGCCACGGGCCGAGACTTCGACCGAAGCCGAAGCCGAAGCCGAAGCCGAGACCGCGTCCGTCGAGCCGCCGAGCGGGGTCGCCCGGGTGTCGCGCGCGCGTCCGGTACGCCCGGCCCGGGAGCGGTCGGGCCGGGATCGATCCAAGGCGGGCCGCCCCGCCCCGGAGCACGTGGACCGCCCGGAGCACGCGGAGCGTTCGGGCCGTTCGGATCACCACGATCGTTCGGACTCCGCCCCGGCATCGACACCGGGAGTACTGACGGGATCACGCCCCGAAACCGGCTGATACCCGGAGGATCCGGCCGCGCCGACTTCTCGATCCTCGACACGTGTCACCCACCTTTCGGTGTTGACTTGCGCGGCCCCCGGATGGACCCTCGGGCCAGCCGCGTCGCACTGTTCGGCCGACCGGCCCCGGGTTCGGAACCACCCCGAACCCGCCGCCTCGGCACGCCCGGCACGGCTGCACCGGCACGGCACCGCACGGCGCCCGGATCCGTTTCTCCGCTCCCGCGCCGTGGTGTTCGACATCACCGCTCCACCTCGCTCCTCGGCACGCAGCAGATCGATCTTCCGGAACCGGAGCCACCGATTCCGCATGTCGAATTCCCCCGGGCTGCAGGCCCTCGGGACGCCCGAAAGGCATCCTGATGCCCCGACCGAACCACCCGAGTCCGAACCCGAACCACTCGAACCCGAACCCGAATCCCGACCCGAGCCCGTCCCGCCGCGCGGTGCTCGGCGGCCTCGCCGGCGCCGCGCTCGTCGCGGCCCAGTGGACCCCCGTCGGCCTGGCCCCCGCCGCCGGGGCCGCCGCGCCGCCGGCCCCGCCCGACTTCCCGGCCGGCATCACGCTGGGCGTGCAGCAATACCGGAACTGGTCCGGCGAGATGCGCGCCGACGACGTCTGGACGGCGGTACCCGCGCACCCCTCCGACGTGGTGACCCTGGCCAACTGGGCACGCGCCAAGGGCTATCGGCTCCGCCCGCGCGGCATGAGCCACAACTGGTCGCCGATCCTGATCCCGCCCGGCGCGGACACCTCGCGCACCCTGATGGTGGACACCACACGAAACCTGACCTCGCTGGTGATCAACCCGGGCTCGCCCACCACGGTGACCGTCGAGACCGGATGCAGCATCGAGCGCCTGCTGACCAAACTGGAGGAGGTCGGTCGCGGGATGATCGCCACCACCGCGCCGGGCAAGCTGAGCGTGGGTGGGGTGCTGGCCGTCGGCGCACACGGCAGCGGCATCCCGACACCCGGCGAAACCCTGCCCCAGGGCGGCACTTACGGCACGTTGAGCAACCTGGTGACGGCGCTGACGGCCGTGGTGTGGGATCCGGCGGCCGGTGCGTACGTCCTGAAGACCTTCCGGCGCGACAACCCCGAGATCGGCCCCTTCCTGGTGCACCTGGGCCGGGCCTTCGTCACCGAGGTCACCCTCCAGACCAACACGAACCAGCGGCTGCGCTGCCAGAACTTCTACCACGACCAGATCGGCACCCTGCTCGGGCCACCCGGCGGTTCCGGCAAGAAACTCGCCGACTACCTGCGCGACTCCGGCCGGGTCGAGGTGATCTGGTTCCCGTTCACCACGGTGCCGTGGCTCAAGGTGTGGAGCGTCGCGCCGAGCAAGCCGTGGGTGTCGACCCAGATCAACGCGCCGTACCCGTACACGTTCGCCAACTTCGTCACCGAGGACCAGGCGAAATTCCTCGCCGACATCGCCACCGGCAACGTCGGCGGCACCGAGGTGTTCACCAACGCCGAGATGGCGGTGGTCGGCTCGGGCCTGATCGTGACCTGGACCTGGGACATCTGGGGTTGGTCGAAGAACACCCAGCTCTTCGTCGAACCGACCACGCTGCGCATCCACGAGGGCGGTTGGGCGGTGCTGACCGCGCGGGCGAACGTGCAACGGGTGCTCAACGAGTTCTTCGTGCGCTACACGGGCCTATTGAGCGCGTACAAGGCCAACGGACAGTATCCGTGCAACAGTCCGATCGAGTTGCGGGTGACCGGCGTGGACCGGGCGAGCGAGGTCGTGGTCGCGAACGCGGTCGAGCCGACCCTGTCCGCCGCCCGCCCGCGCCCCGACCATCCCGAATGGGACACCGTGGTCTGGCTCGACGTCGCCACCCTGCCCGGCACCCCCGCCAACCACGACTTCTACCGGGAGATGGACTCCTGGATCTGGGCCAACTACACCGGCAATTACGCCTGTGTCCGCCCGGAGTGGTCCAAGGGCTGGGCGTACGGCCTCGGCGGCGCCTGGACCGACACGGCCGCCGTGACCGGCCGCATCCCGAACGCGTTCCGCGCCGGCCTGCCCACGACGGCGAACTTCGACACGGCCCGCGCCACCTTGAACACGTACGACCCGAGTCGCGTCTTCGCCAACCCGTTCCTGGACGTGCTCCTACCCTGACCGCCCGCCCAACCAGCCGTCATCCAGCGACCCGTTGTCGTCGTACACCACGAACTCTCGCTCCATCGAGGCGATTTCGTACTCGGCCAGGGCGGTCACCAGGTCCTCCGCGGCCCGGGTGGCCGCCACGTCCCCGACCCCGTGGCAGCGCTGCGTGACAAACCGCTCGGCCCGCCCGTCCGCCCGCACGCGTCGCGCGTTGTACGACAGATGCGCCCCATGCCGCAGCACCGCGGTCACCAACCCGCCCGACTCGGCGGCGCCTTCGGCCAACACCAGCTTCACGTGATGCTCGAAATACATCCCGGACCCGAGTTCCCGCGCCTGCGCGTCCGTCCGAGGCACCCCCGGATGCCACGGCGCCACCTCGATCTTGGTCCGCGTCACCCGATGCCCGCCCCGCGCCAACACATCGGCCAACTCCGCGGCCCGCTCCCGAGCCGCCGGCAGGGTCGTGGTGGCCCGCTCGGTGACCATCGGCTGCGACACGGTCCGCCCTCGCGCCAACACGATGTGCGTCACCCCGACGCCCGCCTCGGCGGCCCACCGAACCAACCCGTCCACATCCGGGGTCCCCACGGTGACATGCGTCTCGAAAAGCCCGACCGCCGCACCGGGAAACCCCGCACCATCAACCTCACCCGACCCGTACACACGCCCATCCTCCCAGGTGGGGCACCACGAACGACGCAATAATCGACGGCGCCCCATCTTGGGGAGCGGTCGCGGAGGGTGATCCTGGGCCTTCTCGGAGGCGAGGCCCTCAGGTGGTTCGGAGTCGGAAGTGCAGCAGGTCGGTCGAATCGGCAAAGGCGGGTTTACCGTCCGGGTCGGTGACCGCGATCACGGTCAGGCCGGCGGTCATGGCCAGCGTCTCGAACCGGTCCCGGGGGTACCAATGCATGATCCACGGGCGGTCTTCGATGGTGCTGTCCGAACCGTGGTGCCGTTCGTAGCGTAGAAGAGTCGTCTGTGTCCGGGCTGTCTCGTCGCGTTGCTCGGAGACGACGGATACCCGGAGTTCGGCGCCGTCGGGTGCGGTGGCCGTGCGCACCCGGCCGATCTGTTCGGCGGGGGTGGGTGCGGGGGTGAACAGGGGCACCAGGGCGGTGCCGCCCTCAGTCAGGTGATCGCGGATGCCGCGCAGGGCGGTGAGCGCTGTGGCGTCATCGGGAAGCAGGGTGAAGGTCGGCCCGGCCAGGAAGATCGCCCGGTAGCGGCGGGGCAGGTTCAAAGCCTCCATGCGCTGGTGGAACACGGTGGCACGGATGCCTTGTTCGTCTGCCCGGCGTCGGAGCCGCTCCAGCATGTCGGCGGAGGAGTCGACGCCGTCGACGTCCAGGCCGCGTCGGCACAGTTCGAGCAGGGGGTCACCGTCTCCGCACCCCAGCTCCAGTGCCGGTATGCCGGCTTGCCGAATGAAGGCCGCGTAGGGTTCGGGATCCTGGGAGAAGGATTTCAGCGGTCCATAGAGCTCCGCGACGATGCCGGTGTAGAAGTCCGCTGGGTCCACGCCCGTCACCCTACGCAGCCCCTTCCCTGCGTTCACCCGAATATCGCGAGTGGGTCACTGCGGGTGTGGCGGTGCCGCCCTGGTGGCCGAACTCCGTGCCACGCACGCGCCGGGTTCGTGCGGCCCGTCCCCGAGAGCGGTGCACGTGGCGCACAGGTGGCCGAGTTCGTCGGTATGTCCGGGCCCGGACCTCGTCATCAGGGCCCCCGATCCCGCCGCGCCGAGCCGGCACCACCCCGCAGACCGGCGCGGCCGGCACCGCACCGTGTCAGCCCCGGCCCGAAGCAATACGGGTCGGGGCTGACCGCACTTCCTGCCCGAGCGTGACCCCCTGCCGCCCGTGACGCTCGTGCTCCGGGCCATCGGCGTACGGGATCGCAGGTTCGGGCAGTGAGAGTGGATGCGGATCCGGGAGCGTTCCCATGGTCGACTGGTTTCGTGATCCGGAATCAGTATTCCGAAGAGCGGATCGACGGTCCATGGCGACAGCCTTCGGCGGCCGGGTCGGCGAAATCTTCTGGCTTCTCCCCGGGCGATCAGGGTCGGGCCGCGCTTCGGTCGGCATCGGGCCGGCCGTGGACTTGCCGCGAGCAAGATGATCGCATTCTCAACTTATTCGGGCAAAACGCACTGGAGACGATAAGATTGCGTTTGAATCGGCCTTGCCACGTGAAATTCTTTTGACATAGGTTCGCCTGACCGTGGTTCCTGCGTTTCCCTGAGGGGGTTTCATGTCCGACATGACCCGCGTAGCCGTCCGTACCGCCGTCGACCACCCGCAGTGGCCGGTGCTCAAGGAAGCCGTTGCCGACCTGCGTCCGCTTCAGGCCAAGGACGGCTCGATCGAGCCGTCCGGGCATGCTGCCGCCCGCCTCCTGGTCGCCGACATCACCGCCGCCATCGCGGCGCTCGCCCCGCTGTTCCCGCACGACGAGGCCTACCTCGACGCCGTCGTGGCCGATTTCCACCGCTGGGCCGAGGCCGACTTCGCGCGCCCGGACTTCCTGGACTCGCTGGTCGCCTTCCGCCCCGAGCAGAACCGGCGGGACGGTCTGGAGCACCTGGTGGTCTTCCCGATGACCACCCAGAACGGCAATCCGAACCGCAACGTCGAGGCGGTCCTGCTGCGCGTGGTGTGGCCGCAGTGGCTGGCCGACCTGGAAGCGACGCGCTACGACAACGCGATGTTCGTGCCGCTCGCGTTCGTCGACTTCACCGACGGATACGACACCGACTCGGCGGTGCTCTTCCCCGAGACCGTCGCCGTCCGCGAAGTACCCAGGTTCACCTGGGGCGGCATCTTCTGCGACCGCGAGGCGGCTCGCTTCCGCCGGGTCGGGACCGCCGCGGCGGACACCCTCGGCCTGGAACTGCCGCCGGAGGCACAGGCGTTGGTCGAGAGCCAGCAGCTCGCCCAGAACGCGTTCGTGTTGTGGGACCTGATCCACGACCGCAGCCACATGCGCGGGCACATGCCGTTCGACCCGTTCATGATCAAGCAGCGCATGCCGTTCTGGATGTACGCCCTGGAGGAGCTGCGCTGCGACCTGACCGCGTTCCGCGAGGCGGTCGCGCTGTCCGCGGAGGGCGAGCCGACCGCGCCGCTGGTGCGCTACGCGGTGATCTTCGACCGGCTGTTCCGCTTCCCGGTCACCGGTGGGCGGGTGCGCAACTACGACGGGCTCGGCGGGCAGCTGTTGTTCGCCTACCTGCACCGCGCGGGTGTGCTCGACTGGTCGGACAACCGGCTCACCATCGACTGGGACCGGATCACCGACGCGGTGCTCGGCCTGTTCGACGAGGTGGACCGGCTCTACCGCGAGGGTGTCGACCGGCCGAAGGTCGGCCACTGGCTGGCCGGCTACCAGTTGGTCGCCAAGTATGTGCCGTCGCACCCGGGGTCGGTGTGGGCCAAGGGGACCGCCGCGCTGCCGATGGACGGCCCGCCGAAGGCGCTCGTGGACGCGGTGCTGCCCGACGAGTTCCCGCTGAGCATGTTCTACGAGGCGCTGAACCGGCGGCTGCGCGACGTGATCGCGTCCACGCGCGGGATCACCGCCGACGCCCCGCCGACGGGCCCGGTCGAGGCGCGCGAGCGGGAGGCCGCGGTGTCGTGACCGTGCGGATGCGACGGATGCGACCGACGTGATGGGTGCGACGTGCGCCCACCGGGGTACGGGGCAGGACGAACGGCACGTGAACGAGGAGTCGCAGTGATGAACGGTCTCGAAGGCGCGGTGATCGCGGTCGCGGGCGCGGGTGGACCCACCGGGCGGGCGGTGCTCGAACGGCTGGTCGGCGCCGGCGCCCGGGTGTACGGCGCGGACGCGAACGCCGAACGATTGCGGGCGAGCGTGGACGCCGCGCCCGGAGCGCACGGCGCGGTGGTGGACCTGCTCGACCCGGACGCCACCCGCCGCTGGGCGGAGGAGGTCGAGCGCGAGCACGGCCGGGTGGACGGGCTGGTGCACCTGGTCGGCGGCTGGCGCGGCGGCAAGAAGTTCGGCGACAACTCGCTCGACGACTGGGCCCTGCTGCACAACCTGCTCGTACGTACCCTCCAGCACACCACGCTGGCCTTCCACGAAGCGCTCGCGCGCAGCCCGCGCGGTCGGTTCGTACTGATCTCCGCCGCCGCGGCCGGACAGCCGACCCAGGGCAACGCGGGTTACGCCGCCGCCAAGGCCGCGGCGGAGACCTGGACCCTCGCGCTCGCCGACGCGTTCACCGACACCGAGGCGGCGGCCACGATCCTGGTGGTCAAGGCGCTCGTCAACGACGAGATGCGCGAGGCCCGACCCAACGCAAAGTTCGCCGGATTCACCGACGTCGCCGATCTCGCCGCCGAGATCGCGGGTCTGTGGAACACCCCGGCCATCGACCTGAACGGGAAACGACTGTGCCTGAACGTCCCCTGACCCCGCGTCACGACCCCGACGCGCGCGGTTTCGCCAGCGACAACTACGCGGGCATACATCCCGAGGTGTTGGCCGCGATCGGCACGGCCAACGGTGGACACCAGATCTCCTACGGCGAGGACGTCTACACCGAGCACCTGACCGAGGTCTTCCGCGCCCACTTCGGCGAACGCGCGGAGGTGTTCCCGGTGTTCAACGGCACCGGGGCCAACGTGGTCGGCCTGCAGTCGATGACCGACCGCTGGGACTCGGTGATCTGCGCGGCCACCGCGCACATCAACGTGGACGAGTGCGGCGCGCCGGAGAAGGTGGCGGGCCTGAAGCTGCTCTCCGTGGCCACCCCCGACGGCAAGCTCACCCCCGAACTCGTGGATACGCATGCGTGGGGTTGGGGCGACGAACACCGGGCCCAGCCGCGGGTGGTCTCATTCGCCGAGAGCACCGAACTGGGCACGGTCTACACGGTGGACGAGATCGCCGCGTTGGTCGCGCACGCGCACGACCACGGCATGCTCGCCCACCTGGACGGCTCGCGCCTGGCCAACGCCGCCGCCGCGCTGGACGTGCCGCTGCGCGCGCTGAGCACGGACGTGGGCGTGGACGTGTTGTCCTTCGGCGGCACCAAAAGCGGCCTGATGTTCGGCGAGGCCGTGGTCGTGCTCAACCCGGACGCGGCGCGCGGCATCAAGTATCTGCGCAAGGCGGCGATGCAACTCGCGTCCAAGATGCGGTTCGTGTCGGTGCAGTTCGAGGCGCTGCTGTCCGGCGATCTGTGGCTGCGCAACGCGCGGCACGCGAACGCGATGGCGGCGCTGCTCGCCGAGAAGGTCGCCGACCTGGACGGGGTGACGCTGTCTCGGATGCCGCAGGCCAACGCGGTGTTCGCGGTGCTGCCGGCGGATGTCACCGAGCGGATGCAGAAGCGGTTCCGTTTCTACACCTGGGACGAGTCGATCGGCGAGGTGCGCTGGATGACGGCGTTCGATACCACCGAGGCGGACATCGAGGCCTTCGCGACCGCGCTCGCCGAGGAGTTGGGCGCGCGCTAGCCGAACGGGCGCACGGCGGTGGGCGGGTCGGGGCGGGTACCCCGGCCCGCCTTCGCGTAGTGCCGGGGCTTTGTCGCATCGACCTCGAAGTGGTGCCGGTTTCCGGCCGGTTGCGGACTTCTTTCGGGGCGCACGGGTCGGCGAGGGCTCGTTCACATCGGGTGCCGAATCGGCGGCGGCAGGTGCTACAGTCACCGACCCAGGTGATCGGAGCGCGCCGTCGTGGACCTGCGAAAGCCCTATCTCGCCGAGCACTTCGCGCCTGTCGCCGACGAGATCGACCGGCGCGACCTGAAGGTTCGGGGCATGCTTCCGCCGGAGCTGAACGGTCGCTACATCCGCAACGGGCACAACCCGCGACCCGGTGACGTGCCGTCGCACTGGTTCCGGGGCAGCGGCATGCTGCACGGCATCCGGCTGCGGGCCGGCCGGGCCGAGTGGTACCGCAACCGGTGGGTGCGCACCCCCGCGTGGAACGGCGCGCCGTATGTGCGCGCGGACGGCAGCGTCGACCTGACCGCGAGCATCGCCGGCACGCACATCGTCGAACACGCCGGTCGGCTGCTCGCGCTCCAGGAGGCCAACCTCCCGTTCGAGGTGACCCGCGAGTTGGACACGGTCGGCCCGTACGACTTCGCCGGCGGGCTGACCACCGCGATGACCGCGCATCCCAAAACCGATCCGGGCACCGGCGAACTGCACTTCTTCGGCTACTCGCCGACCCCGCCGTATCTGACGTACCACGTCGCGTCGCCCCGAGGGCGGATCATCCGCAGCGAGGTGATCTGCGGCGCGGGACCCTCGCTGATGCACGACTTCGGGCTGACGCGACGCCATGTGGTCTGGCTCGACCTGCCGGTGGTGTTCAACCCGGCCGAGTCCTCCGGTGTGCCCTACCGCTGGAGCGAGTCCTACGCGCCCCGGATCGGCGTGATGCCGCGCACCGGCCCGGCCGTGCCGACCTGGTTCGAGGTGTCTCCGGGGATGGTGCTGCATGTGGCCAACGCGTACGAGGACGCGCGCGGTCGGATCGTGCTGGAGGCACCGAGGTTCGATCGGGCCGCGTGGGAGACGAGTTGGCGGTGGTGGGTGGGTGCGCCCGGCTACCCCGAATCACCCGTGGTCGGCGCGATCTCGCACCGATGGATCCTGGACCCGGCCTCGGGCGTCGCGGGCGAGCAGGCACTGGACTCGCTGGTCGTCGAGTTCCCCACGATCGACGCCCGCGCGGTGGGCCGGCCGCACCGATTCGGCTACGCGTCGGCCTTTCCCGGGGCGGGGCTGCGCGAGTACGCGATCGTCAAGTACGACCGGGTGAGCGGGGAGCGGTGGATCGCCGGGCAGGGGCGCGACCGTATGCCCGGCGAGGCGGTGTTCGTGCCGGCCGAGGGCGGCACCGCCGAGGACGACGGCTACCTGCTCACCGTGATCAGTGATCTGGCCCGGAATGCCTCGGAGTTGCTGGTACTGGACGCGCGCAGGATCACCGCGCAGCCGATCGCGGCCGTCGAATTGCCGCGCCGGGTGCCGGCCGGGATCCACGGTTCGTGGATCCCCGACCCCGACGGATCGGTTGCCGACGGCTGAACCCGATCACGGTGATCTCCGTGCTCTACAGTCCGAGCAGCGTGCTCGGGTGGGCCGGGCACCGGGTGGGGTGGGAGTGCGATTCGGGTGGGTGCGACCAGGCTGCTTGCGGTTCTGCTGTTCGTCGGCACGACGGCGTTGGGCATCGTGCTGTACTTCGTCGAGGACACGTCACTGGCGGATCTGCTCTCGCTCGGGGCGGGGGCGGTGTGTCTGTTCTGGCTGATCCTGGTGCTCACCGCGCCGTGGAACCTGTACTTCCGGGCCCAGCGGGTGATCACGGAGATCGCGATCAGCCGGGAGCGGGGCCTGGCCGTACCGGAGGGGCGTGACGTCGAGGCCCGGCGGATCGCCCGCCGACTGCTCTACGGCGCGATCGGCGCACACGTGCTCTCCGCCGCCGTGATCGCGCTGATCACCTGGATCTCCGGTGGCGTGGTGGGCTACTGGTTCGCCGGGTTCTACCTGCTCAGCACCCTGTTTCGACCCGGTCAGGCGTATGCGGAGCACCTGTCCCAGCGGCTGCGCACCATGCTGCGCGAGGTGACCCACCCCCGCGACGACGTGCTCGCGGTCAGCCAGGACGTCACGGCGCTCAAGGCCAAGGTCGAGGCCCTGGAGACCCGCACCAAGGAGTTGCTGGAGAGCATCGAGCAGCTCAAGGAGACGACGGTCTTCGGGGCGGCCGACACCACCAAGCGCTTCCAGGAGGCGGACCGCAAGGTGGACGCCCTCGGCCGCCGCTTCGAGGACACCATCAGCCAGTTGACGGACAACCAGGAAGTCATCTCCGGCATCAAGGCGTTCCTGCGGCTTTTGCGCACCGAGCAGAGCTGACCGGGCCGTTCGGCCTACTCGCGTCCGGTGCTCACCGCCAACGCCATCTCGCGCATGTCCGGATCGGGATGGGCGCGTGCAACGGCCCGGCCGGGCCTGGTCGAACGCGCGTGGGCCCCGCCGAATGTCTCGGCGGGGCCCACGTGGTGAGGGTATGGATCAGACGGCGAGCTTGGTGCCCACGGCGATCACGTTCGGGTTGTCGCCGAGGACGCCGGCGTTGGCCGTGTGCAGGGCCTTGTAGCCGCCCTTGACACCGAACTTGGCCGCGATCGCGGACAGCGTGTCACCGGACTTGACGGTGTAGGTGCCGGAGCCCGACGCCCGCTCGGTCGCGGCCGACTTCGGCGCGTCCTGCTTGGCAACATCCTGCTTGGGCTGCACGTTGAGCTTCGGCGCATTGCCGGTCGCGGGCTTGGCCTCGGACGTCGGCGCGGCCTTCGGCTCGACCGCGGACTTGGTCTTGCCGGTGGTCGAGGACTCGGCCGTGGCGTTGGCGTCGCCGCCCTTGCCCAGACCGGCCTTCACGGAGCAGACCGGCCAGGCGCCGGGGCCCTGGCTCGCCAGGACCCGCTCGGCGACGGCGATCTGCTGCGCCTTGGAGGCCTGCGCCGCGCTGGCCGCGTACTGGCTGCCGCCGAACGCGTTCCAGGTGCTCGGGGTGAACTGCAGACCGCCGGAGAAGCCGTTGCCCGTGTTGATGCTCCAGTTTCCGGTGCTCTCGCACTGGGCGACCGCGTCCCAGGTGGACGAAGTCGCGGCGTTCGCGCTGCCCGCCATGCCCACGAGGGGAAGGACGAGACCCGCACCGGCGGCGACGGCGATGCCGGCGCGACGGCCACGAGAGAGCGAACGAACCGGAGCGGTGATGGCACGGAAGGTCATTGATTACCTCGTCGGGCGCCTACGAAGTTAGCTGTCGGGTTCGGACGATTGGCCCGGCCTCGCCTGTCACAGGCATGGCTTCACCCCAGGCATCGGCAGTGCCGATGTCGGCTCACTTGGTTCCCCCGCTCCTGCCGCCAGTCGATATCGACTGCTTCCCTCGGACGGCGGCAGGATTCGGCGTACCGCCCGGGGAGTCCGCTTGTGCGAACAACCACGAAGCTACGCACCGGTTCGCCGGGTTGGCAAACATTTCGGATGGTTTGTGACGTCCCCCATAGGGAGGAATAACACCTATTTGCCCGATTTGTCGCCGTCTTTGCAGGTCACGGCTCCGGCGTACACGGTGCGCGGCCGCGTGGTCACGCGTGCTTCAGCGACGGGCTATTCCGTCGCGGGCAGCTCTACCGGAACCACTACCCGCTCCTCGTCCCAGAGGAACGTCGCGCCGCCGGTCGCGAAATTGGGCACATCGGCCACCGTGGCCCGCCCCTCGGGCGAATCCAGCACCGCCTCGAGTTCCGCGCGCGAGGGCGCGTACAGCGCGACCACCAGGTAATAGGGCGGCTTCGCACCGGACGGATCCGGTTCGCACTTGCCGATGGTCCAGCCGGTCAGTCCCGGCATGGTGCGGGCCAGCGGGACGTGCTTGTCCCAGTAATAGGAGTCGAACGCCGCCGGGTCTTCAGGGTGGCCGTAGAGCACGGTCAACTTGTACATGCCGGGTCCTCACGCTCGTGGTTGTCGGACGGACGGACGTGCGCGTGCGCCACGCATCTGCTGCCGGGCGCGTTGGTTACGGATGTGCCGGAGTGTCGCCCGCCGTGGCGGTGCCCCCACTCGGGGTGATGCTCTTGAACGCCCGCGCCTGCTCGGTGATGGCCACCTCGGTCGGCAGGCGCTCCATGCTGGAGGCGCCGAAGAAGCCGACCACGCCGGTGGTGTGGGCCAAGACGTACGCCGCGTCCTCGGGTTCGGCGATCGGCCCGCCGTGGCACAGCACCAGCACGTCGGGGTTGACCTCCGCCGCCGCGTCGCGCATCTCCTGCACCCGCTCCACCGCCTGGTCGAGGGTGACCGCGGTGGTCGCGCCGATGCTGCCCTTGGTGGTCAGCCCCAGGTGCGGGACCAGCACGTCGGCGCCGGCCGCCGCCATCGCGCGGGCCTGCTCGGGATCGAAGACGTACGGCGCCGTGAGCAGGCCGCGCTCCGCCGCCAGCCGGATCATCTCCACCTCCAGGTCGTAGCCCATCCCGGTCTCCTCCAGGTTCTGCCGGAAGACACCGTCGAACAGGCCGACCGTCGGGAAGTTCTGCACTCCCGCGAAGCCCATGGCCGCGAGTCGGTCCAGGAAGTGCGGCATGATCCGGAACGGATCGGTGCCGCACACCCCCGCGAGGACCGGGGTACTGCGCACCACCGGCAGCACCTCGCCCGCCATCTCCACCACGATCGCGTTGGCGTCGCCGTACGGCAGCAGTCCCGCCAACGAACCCCGGCCGGCCATGCGATAGCGGCCCGAGTTGTAGATGATGATCAGGTCCACACCCCCGGCCTCGGCGCACTTGGCGGACAATCCGGTGCCCGCGCCTGCGCCGATCACGACGCCGCCCTGCTCGACCGTCGTGCGCAGTCGGCCCCGCGCCTCGCGTCCGTTCATCTCAGTCCACGTGTCCCTTCGTGATCAATTCGTGCAATCGATCCGCCGCCGCCTTGGCGAACGCCGGATCGTTGATGTCCGTCGCGACCTCGCGCACCTCGACGGCGGTCCCGTCGAGGCCGGCGCGCAGCGCGTCGAACAACGCCGTATCGGCGTCGGAATCGTAGAAGGGTCCGCCCTCGACGTCGATCGCGGAGACTCCGCGCAGCGGCAGGTACAGCGCGGTGGGCCCGGTCGCGTCGATCAGTTTGGCCGCGATCCGCCGTCCCAGTTCGGCGTTTTCGGCCGGTGTGGTGCGCATCAGTGTCACGGTCGGGTTGTGCACGTACAACAGCCGGTCCTCGAAACGCGGCGGAACGGTGTCGCGGGGGCCGAAGTTGACCATGTCCAGCGCGCCCACGCTGACCACCTGCGGCAATCCCATCCGCCCGGCCGCGGTCAGCCGCTGCGGGCCCGCGCTGAGCACCCCGCCGACCAGGTCGTCGGCCAGCTCGGTGGTGGTCAGATCGAGGACCCCGGCCAGGAAGCCGCCCTCGGCCAGGTTCTCCATCGACCGGCCGCCGGCCCCGGTGGCGTGGAACACCAGTACCTCGTAGCCCAGTTCGTTGAGCCGCTCGCGCGCCGCGTCCACCGCCGGGGTGGTCACGCCGAACTGGGTCGCGGCCACCAGCGGTCGGCCCTCGCCGGTCACCCCGGCGACCGCCGCGCGGTCCTCGGCGTAGCCGCCGGCCATGCCCGCGATCGCGTCCGCCGCGTTGCCCAGGATGCGTTCGGAGAGCCGGTTGATCCCGGCGATGTCCACGACGCTGTACATCATCGTCACGTCCACCGCGCCGACGTACGGCGACACGTCGCCCGCCGCCATCGTGGACACCAGCAGCTTGGGCACGCCCACCGGCAGCGCGCGCATCGCGTGGGACGCGATCGCCGAGCCGCCCGAGCCGCCCATCGCGAGCACCCCGTCCACCCGTCCCTGCTCGAAGAGTTCGCGCAGAATCGAGGCCGCGCCCTCGGCCATCGCGGTGGTCGCCGCGCCCCGGTCGGCGCGGGTGCGCAGGTCCTCCAGATCGGTGCCCGCCGCGGCGGCGACCTCGCCCGCCTGTACATCGGCCTGGGCCAGCGAGTCGCCCAGGACGCCGACGTTCATCAGCAGGACCTCGGCTCCTCTGGCCCGCAGCCGGTAGGCCAGCCACGCGTATTCGGACCCCTTGGTGTCCAGCGTTCCGATCAGTACGACGGTGGGCATCGGTGCCTCCGGTGGTGTCGGTACGGCTTGCCGGGTTGACGCTTCGGCGGCGAACGGCCGCGCACAGTAACCCAACCGGATGATCATGGCAATGCAAAGCACCGTGCGATAGGACGGGTGGCGAGTCGCGGATTTCGCGCACGTGAAAGGGGTGTCGATGGCGGAGGAACCGGACGCACGGGTCGCAATCGTCGCGGGAGCCGGAGCGGGCATCGGGCGCGCGTCGGCATTGGCGCTGGCCCGCGACGGCGCGGACCTGGTGCTGGCCGCCCGCCGCCCCGAACCGCTGCGCGAACTCGCGGACGAGATCCGGGAGCTGACGGGCCGTCGGGTGCTCGCGGTGCCGACCGATCTGGCCGACCATGGCGCCTGCCGCGCGCTGGTGGACACCGCGGCCCGGGAATCGGGCCGGGTGGACGTGGTGGTGAACGTGGCGACGTACAACCCGTCGGGACGCCTGGAGGAGTTGGACCCGGACGAGTTCCGGCGCGCGTTCGAGATCAACGTGCTGGGTGTACTGGCCGTCTCCCGCGCCGCGTTGCCCCATCTGCGCGCGGTCGGCGGCGGCTCGATCGTGCAGATCTCCTCGGAGGCGCCGCGCGCGAAGCTCGTCGGGCTGGGCGCGTACGCGGCGACCAAGGCCGCGATGGAGGTGGCCTCCGGGGTGTTGGCCAAGGAGGTCGGGCCGGACGGCATCCGGGTCAACGTGGTCGTCGCGGGCTACACCGAGAACGCCAAACTCGCCGGGTACATCGCCGACATCGCCGCGCGCCGGGCGGTGCCCGAGAGCGAGGTACGGGCCGAGCTGACCCGGTCCTCGGCGCTGCGCCGGATCACCCGGCCCGAGGACATCGCCGACGCGGTCGCCTTCCTGGCCTCCGACCGGGCCCGGGCAATCACCGGCACGGTCGTCCCGGTCACGTCGGGGGTCTCCTTCGGCTGACCCGGCCGGCACGATTTTCGACCCATCGGCCGACCCGGGATCCGCCCGACCGATCCGATTTCGACGCATCGGCGGGGAAGCCGGGCCGCCGGTACGCCCGTTCGCGCCCGCTCAGCGCAGCCGCAGCGCCAGGAAGAAGTCCACCTTGTCCTCCAGACGAGCCAACTGACGCCCGGTCAGCTCCTCGATCCGGCCGATCCGGTAGCGCAGCGTGTTCACGTGTACGTGCAACCGCGCGGCGCACCTGGTCCACGACCCGTCGCAGTCCAAAAACACCTCCAACGTGCCGATCAGGTCCGCCTGATGGCTCGCGTCGTACGCGCGCAGCGGTTCCAGCAACCGGCCCCGGAAGGCCCGGCGCACGTCCTCGGGCACCGCGGCCAGCAGCGCCACGTGCGAGGCGAGTTCGGCGTGCCCGACCACCTCGATCCGGCCCGTCCTGGTCCCGGCGATCCGGCCCGCGTGCCAGGCCTCCTCCAAGGCGCCGCGCAGCGCGTCGGCGCGGTCCACCCGGGCGCTCACCCCGATGTGCGCCCGCAGGTCGTCCGTCGCGGGCCCGTCCAACGCGGCCAGCCGCTCGCGCAGCAGGCCTGCGGTGGGATCCGGCTCGGCGCCGTCCCGGTCGTCCCCGCCCTCGCACGAGATCAGCGCCACCGCGCCGGAGCCGGCCGCCGACACCAGGGCGGGCGTCGGTCGATCCGCCAGCGCCTCCTCCAGGAGCACCCGGGCCAGTCCGGGTGCGTCGCGCACGGGCACGTCGGGCAGCGTGAGGGTGACGAACTGCCGGTGCCACGTGTCGCCCTCGTCCGGCTCGGCCACCCGCAGGCGTGTCGCCACCTCGAACGAATCGGCGCCGCTCGCGAGCAGGTTCAGCACGTCCTCGGCCACGCGTCGGGTGCGCCGGCGCCCGTCCTCGACCCGCTCGCGGCCCACCGAGACCAGCCGGACCAGTTCGCCCAGCAGCGCCTGGTGCCGGTCGGGCCAGTCGCTCACGTCGTCCTCGACCGCCAGGAACCAGTCGCCCCACGCGTCCGGGTCGGCCGCCCCACCCGCCTCGGGCACCGGCAGCAGCGAGAACGAGCGCCCGTCGGCCCGGTGCCGGAACGGCACCCGGGCCCGGCGCTCGCGGGCGGCGAAGTGCGCGCGGGCCAGCTTGACCCGCAACCCCGGTGCCAGGTCCGGCCCGCCGGCGGCGGCCTGCCGCCCGGTCAGCGAGAGCACCCAGCAGTGGATGTCGATGTCGGCCGCGACCAGCCCGAGCACCCCGTCCAGCCCGGCCCCGCCGGCCGCCGCCTGGACCAGACGTCGATGCCGGTCGACCACCGCGGTCAGGTCGTCGGCCCGCTCGGCGGAGATCCGCCGGACCACGAACTCGGTCAGGTGGGCGAAGGACAACTCCTCCTCGACCGCGAACAGCGGCAGGTGATGCCGCTCGCAGGCGTCCACCAGATCGGCCGGGATGGCGCCGATCTCCGCCTCCCCCGCGGCCAGCGCGGTGGCGCCACCCCGGGTCAGCACCCGGACGAAGCGGTCCGAGTCGCCCGGGCCCGAGCGCCAGCCCATCCCGGTCAGCACCAGGGCCCCGGCGGTCAGGTAGCGGCTGGGGTCGTGCAGGTCGGTGGTCATCACCGCGCGCACCGTACGATCCAGCTCCCCCTCGCCCACCAGCAGACGGATGCCGGCTATGCCGACGCCGGTCGTGCCATCGCCGAGAAGCGCGCGCAATCGCATCGACGGCCCCCTCTCGATCGAGCCGGCCACGGCGTCGGCCGCGCGGCGGATCCGTCATACCGGTTCGGCGACCGGACGAGCACTTGGAGAAAAGTACGGGAACACCGCCCGTGTGACACGCCTGGGTCATGTCTTCGGTGGGTACTCGCAGTGACCTCCGTCTCGGTGTACTGGTGCGCACCCTCCCATCCACAAAAACGACCGGTCACGAAACGAGCGGTCACCACGCCCCGAGCGACGCGCCCCCCGCGACGGGTACAAGGACGGTAGGGCCATACGCAAGGCAGAAGGAGACACCCGACATGGAATTCCTGCGGCCCGCGACGTGGGAGGAGGCGCTCGCCGTCAAGGCGCAGCACCCGTCCGCGGTCCCGATCGCCGGTGGCACCGACGTGATGGTCGAGCTGAACTTCGACCGGCGTCGCCCCGATGCCCTGGTGGATCTCAACCGGATCCGCGAGTTGCACGAATGGCGGATCGAGGACGACGACACGGTGCGTCTGGGCGCCTGCGTACCGTACGCGCGGATCATCGAGTCGCTGCACGACCGGCTGCCGGGGTTGTCCCTCGGCGCACGCACCGTCGGCTCGCCGCAGATCCGCAACCGGGGTTCGGTCGGCGGCAACCTCGGCGGCGCCTCGCCGGCGGGCGACGCGCACCCGCCGCTGCTCGCCTCGGGCGCAACGGTGGAGGCGGCGTCGGTGCGTGGCACCCGGCTGATCCCGATCGACGACTTCTATCTCGGGGTCAAGCGCAACGCGCTGGAGCCGGACGAGCTGATCCGGGCGATCCACATCCCGTCGGCGACCGGGCCGCAGCAGTTCGCCAAGATCGGCACCCGCAACGCGATGGTGATCGCGGTCTGCTCGTTCGCGGTCGCGCTGCACCCGCGCACCCGGGATGTACGCACCGGGATCGGCTCCGCCGCGCCCACCCCGCGCCGGGCGCGCGAGGCGGAGGAGTTCATCCGGGCCGAACTCGACGAGAGCGGCCTGTGGACCTCCGGCGGCGAACTGCCGCAGGCCACCGCGCGGCGCTTCGGCGAACTGGTGGCGGCGGCCGCCGCGCCGATCGACGACGTGCGCGGGTCGGCCGCGTACCGGCGCCACGCGCTGGCCGTGATGGGGCGCCGCACCCTGCTCTGGACCTGGAACGACCACCGCGCCACCGGGAGGGCCGCCGCATGAGGGTCACATTCACCGTGAACGGCCGCCCGACCGAGGCGGACGACGTGTGGGAGGGCGAGAGTCTGCTCTACGTCCTGCGCGAGCGGGTCGGGCTGCCCGGGTCCAAGAACGCGTGTGAGCAGGGCGAGTGCGGCTCGTGCACGGTCTATCTCGACGGCGCCCCGGTGTGCGCGTGTCTGGTCGCCGCCGGACAGGTGCAGGATCGTGAGGTCGGCACGGTCGAGGGGTTGGCCCACGGGGACACGCTGGATCCGGTCCAGCAGGCGTTCGTGGACGCGGGCGCGGTGCAGTGCGGGTTCTGTACGCCGGGCCTGCTGGTCCAGACGCACGACCTGCTCAACCGGGCGCATCACCCGTCCGACGCGGAGATCCGCGAGGCGCTGTCCGGCAATCTGTGTCGCTGTACGGGCTACGAGAAGATCATGGACGCGGTCCGGTTGGCGGCCGCGCGCAAGGCCGACGCGCGCGGTACGGCCCCGGCCGGTTCGGAGGGCTGACGCCATGGCCGGTCCGACCATGCCGAAGAACCTGCTCGACGTCGCCGCGCCCGGTCGGGACGGCATCGGCGCGTCGCCGCTGCGACCCGACGGGATCCTCAAGGTCAAGGGCGACTTCGCCTACGCCTCGGACCTGTGGCACGAGGACATGTTGTGGGGCACGACACTGCGCAGCCCGCACGCCCGGGCCCGGATCCGATCCTTGGACGTGTCCGCGGCGCTGGCCGTGCCGGGGGTGTACGCGGTGCTCACCCACGAGGACATCCCCGGCAGCAGGTTCTACGGCCTGGAGATCGCCGATCAGCCGGTCCTTGCCATCGACGAGGTGCGCTTCCACGGCGAGCCGATCGCGATCGTGGCCGCCGACCACCCCGAGACCGCGCGGCGCGCGGCGGCCCGGATCGTGGTGGACTACGACGTGTTGCCGGCGATCGGACCGGTCGAGGCGCTGGATCCGGAGCGATACGGCTACGTGCACGCGCCGGCCGACTACAAGGCGCACGCCTTCGGCAACATCGTGCACAGCCAGCACATCCACCACGGCGACGGGGACTCGGCGCAGGTGCGCGCACGGGCCGATGTGATCGTGCGCGGCGAGTACGAGGTCGGCATGCAGGACCAGGCGTTCCTGGGCCCGGAGTCGGGGCTCGCGGTGCCCGCCGAGGACGGCGGGATCGATCTGTACATCGCCACCCAGTGGCTGCACGTGGACCGAGAGCAGTTGTGCCCGGTGCTCGGTCTGCCGCCGGAGAAGGTACGACTGTCCCTGGCCGGCGTCGGCGGCGCGTTCGGCGGGCGCGAGGATCTCTCGATGCAGGTGCACGCGTGTCTGCTCGCGCAGTACACCGGCAAGCCGGTGAAGATCGTCTACAACCGCGAGGAGTCGTTCTTCGGCCACGTGCACCGCCACCCGGCGACGATGGTCTTCGAGCACGGCGCCACGCGGGACGGCCGGTTGGTGTTCGTCCGGGCGGAGATCGTGCTGGACGGCGGCGCGTACGCATCATCCTCCCCCGCCGTGGTCGGCAACGCGGCCTCGCTGGGGATCGGTCCGTACGTGATCCCGAACGCCTCGATCGACGCGACCGCGGTGTACACGAACAACCCGCCGTGCGGCGCGATGCGCGGCTTCGGCGCGGTCCAGATGTGCTTCGGCTACGAGAGCCAGATGGACCGGCTGGCCGCGGAACTGGGCCTGGATCCGGTGGAGTTGCGGCGGCTGAACGCGATGGAGCAGGGCTCGGTGCTGCCCACCGGCCAGGTTGTGGACGCGCCCGCGCCGGTGGCCGAACTGCTGCGCCGGGTGAAGGCGATGCCGCTGCCGGCGGCGGAGCACCGGCACACCGGCGACGGTGTGGACGTGCGCGAGTTGCCGGGCGGGGTCTCCAACAGCACGCACGGCGAGGGCGTCGTGCGCGGGATCGGCTACGGGGTCGGGATCAAGAACGTCGGCTTCTCCGAGGGCTTCGACGACTACTCCACCGCACGGGTTCGGCTCGAGGTGGTGGGCGGCGCGCCGGTCGGGCTGGTGCACACCGCGATGGCCGAGGTGGGCCAGGGCGGTGTCACGGTGCATGCGCAGATCGTGCGCACCGAGTTGGGCGTGGACCTGGTGACCATCGCGCCGGCCGATACGCGGGTGGGCTCCGCCGGGTCGACCTCCGCGTCGCGGCAGACGTACATGACGGGCGGTGCGGTCAAACTGGCCGCCGAGGCGGTGCGCGGCACGGTGTTCGAGCGCGGCCGGCTCCGCCACGGCTGGACGCCCGATCTCGTGGCGGGCCTGCGCCTGGTCGGCGGCAAGGTGGTCGACCGCGCCGACGCGGTGGTCGCCGACTTGGCCGACCTGCTCGGCGACGAACCCGTGGACGAGACCGTCGAGTTCCGACACCGCCCCACCCAGGCGTTCGACCGGACCACCGGACAGGGCTTCGGACACGTCCAGTACACCTTCTGCGCACACCGCGCGGTGGTGGACGTGGACGTGGAGCTGGGCCTGGTCAAGGTGGTCGAACTGGCCGCCGCACAGGACGTGGGCAAGGCGATGAACCCGCTCGCGGTGCTCGGCCAGATCCACGGCGGCAGCACCCAGGGGCTGGGTCTGGCGGTGATGGAGGAGATCGTGGTCGCCGAGGGGCGGGTGCGCAATCCGTCCTTCACGGACTACCTGATCCCCACCATCCTCGACACCCCGCCGATGCCGGTGGACGTCCTCGAACTGGCCGACCCGCACGCCCCGTACGGGCTGCGCGGAGCCGGCGAGGCACCCACTTTGTCCGCGACGCCCGCGATCGTCGCGGCGATTCGCGCGGCGACCGGCCTGGCCCTGAACCGGGTGCCGGTCCGGCCGGAACACCTCACCGGGCTCTGAGACACCGTCAGTTCCCGTTCTCATCACCGTAGTACGGTCCCGGCGGCGGCGCAGACGCGGCCCCCGGGGCCGGACCGGCTCGACCCCGCACGGCCGATCGCCGTGCCGTCGAGCGGACGCGCCCCCACGCAGGAAGGTCGTCGCGCCCGCCTGCCCGGAACAGGCTCCGGGTGGCTGCGCCGCGGCGACCCGGCTCCACCCCAACAACACCTAGGACACTTGGGAGTGGGAAAGTGCCTCAGACATCGGTTCCGACGGAACCCGGCGAGAATCCCCCGAATCCGCCGCGCGGATCCGGGGCGACCCGGGCCGGCGATCCGCCGCCGGCCGGCTCGTCCGGTTCGGGCGCGTTGGACACGTACTTCCGGATCAGCGCGCGCGGCAGCTCGGTGGGCCGCGAACTGCGCGGCGGTCTCACCACGTTCATGGCGATGGCGTACATCCTGTTGCTCAATCCGATCCTGCTGGGCGGCAAGGACGTCAAGGGGCACCAGCTCGACCCCGCGCAGATCACCACGATGACCGCGCTGGCCGCGTTCATCACCACGGTGGCGATGGGCCTGATCGGCAATGTGCCGCTGGCGCTTGCCGCGGGCCTGTCGGTGGCCGGTGTGGTGGGCAACCAGGTCGCGGCCGAGATGACCTGGCCGCAGGCGATGGGCCTGTGCGTGATCTACGGCCTGATCATCATGCTGATGGTCGTCTCGGGGCTGCGCGAGCGCATCATGAACGCCATTCCGATGGCGCTCAAGCACGCGATCACCATCGGGATCGGCCTGTTCATCGCGATGATCGGGCTGAACAAGGCGGGCGTGGTGACCGAGAACGCCGCGCCGGGCGGACCGCCGGTGACGCTCGGCCCGGCCGGTGAACTGGCCGGCTGGCCGGTGCTGATCTTCGCGGTCACGGTGCTCACCATCTTCATGCTGATGGCCCGCGACATCCGCGGCGCGATCCTGATCGGCCTGGTCTTCGGCACCGTGCTGGCGATCGTGGTCAACGCGATCGTCGACATATCCGACAAGACCTGGGGCGGTGGTGTGCCGAACCTGCCGGACAAGGTGGTCGATGCACCGGACTTCGGGCTGTTCGGCGAGGTGAGCGTGTTCGGCGGCTTCTCCGAGGCCGGCGGCATCACCGCCTCCGTCCTGGTGTTCACTCTCGTCTTCGCGGGCTTCTTCGACGCGATGGCGACCATCATCGGCATCGGCACCGAGGCCGAGCTCGTGGACGACAAGGGCCGGATGCCCGGGCTGTCCAAGGCGCTGGCCATCGACGGTGCGGGGGGCATCGTCGGTGGGGTGACCAGCTCGTCGGGTCAGACCGTCTTCATCGAATCGGCGACCGGCGTCGGCGAAGGCGCCCGCACCGGGCTGGCCGGCGTGGTCACCGGCACGATCTTCGGCCTGATGTTGTTCTTCACCCCGCTCGCCGGCGTGGTCCCCGACCAGGTCGCCGCCGCCGCGCTCGTGGTGATCGGCTCGATGATGATCACCCAGGTCAAGCACATCGACTGGGACGACAAGGCCGCGGCCATCCCCGCGTTCCTGACCATCGTGCTGATGCCGTTCACGTACTCGATCACCGCGGGCGTCGCCGCCGGCGTGATCGTCTACACGCTGATCAAGGCCGCCCAGGGCAGGTTCCGCGACATCGGCCCGCTGATGTGGGTCCTCACCCTGGCCTTCCTCGTGTTCTTCGCCCTGCATCCGATCAAGGAGTGGTTGGGCGTCAGCTGACGCCCGCACACCGCACCACCCACACCCCCAGGAGACGTCGATGCTCGACCTCGGGAGCGAACTCGCGGCATGGCGCCGTGCGGGAACGCCATACGCCCTGGCCACCGTCGTCGGCGTCGGCGGGAGCGCCCCCCGCCCCCCGGGCGCGGCGCTCGCGGTGGGCGCCGACGGCACGGTCGTCGGCAGCGTCTCCGGCGGGTGTGTGGAGGGTGCGGTGTACGACTTGTGCCGCGAGGCGCTGGAGTGCGGCACCCCGGTGCTCCAGCGCTTCGGCTACAACGACGAGGACGCCTTCGCCGTGGGGCTGACCTGCGGCGGAGTGCTCGACATCTTCGTACAACGCGCCGGCGACGCGACGGTGGAGGCGGCCCTGGCCGCGGCCGAACGGGACATCCCCGTGGCCGCGGCCCGCGTCGTGGCGGGACCGGCGACGCTGGTGGGGCGGGCGATCACGGTCGTGGGCGCGGCGCGAGGGGCGCACCCCGCGGAGTCGGCGGTGACCGGTACGTTCGGCGCCGATCCCGCGCTGGACGCGTCCGTGGTCGCCGAGGCCCGAGCCATGCTCGCCCTGGGCTGCACCGGCCGGGTGACGCTGCGCCCGGACGGCCGTCCGTGTCCGGAATCGGACCCCGACGACGTCACCGTCTTCGTGGAGACCCGCACCCCGCCGCCGCGCCTGCTCGTCTACGGCGCGATCGACTTCGCGGCGGCGGTGACCCGCATGGGCAACCTGCTCGGCTACCGGGTGACGGTGTGCGACGCGCGGGAGGTGTTCGCCACCCGGCGGCGTTTTCCCGACGCGGACGAGGTGATCGTGGACTGGCCGCACCGCCACCTGGCCTCGATCGCGAACACCCTCGACGCCCGCACGGTGATCACCGTTCTGACCCACGACCCGAAGTTCGACGTCCCACTCCTGGACCTGGCGCTGCGCCTGGATCTGTCCTATGTCGGCGCCATGGGCTCGCGCCGCACCCACGCGGCGCGCCTGACCCGGCTGCGCGAAATCGGGCTCACCGAAAAGCGGTTGGCCGCGCTGCACTCCCCCATCGGCCTGGACCTCGGCGCTCGCACCCCCGACGAGACGGCCCTGTCCATCTTCGCCGAGGTGGTGGCCACCCGAACCGGCGCCACGGCCCGCCCCCTGCGCACGGCCACGGGCCCGATCCACCACACGGCGACCTGACCCCGCCACCCCGCCGTGCCGACGCCGACCTCGTCGACGCCCCCGCCCGGGCCGCCGCGCTCGCGATCGCCGTAGTCGTGCCGCCGCGGGCCGACCGCCGCCCGTTCGGCCGCTCGGGCCAATTCGTCGGAACCGACCCGCGTGGGCCGACCCGTCCCGGCCGACCCGCTCACCCACGCCGCGAGGCCCCCGGCGCACCGGGGGCCTCGCGGTCGCCCGACTCCCGTCGCACGCGGCGACCGGGCGGGCCCTGCGATCAGTCCCGCTCGAACGAGACGATCAGTCTCGCTTGAGCGAGCCCTTGATCTTGTTGATCGCCTCGTTGGCCTTGTCCTTGGCGCCCTCGACGGCCTGCTTGGCCTTGGCCGAGCCCTGATCCTGTTGGCCCTCGTCCCGCAGGTCCTCGTTGCCGGTCGCCTCGCCGACCTTCTCCTTGGCCTGGCCGGCTGCGTCCTGGGCCTTGTTGCGGATGTTGTCGTCGATGCCCATGTCTCGGGTCTCCTGTCGCGGTAGACCGCGCGCGTCCGTTGATCGCGCGACGTCCGGCCCGACCTATAACCGGAAATGACCGGTTTGACACCTATACATAGTCTTCGTGATCTTTCTCATCCGGTCACCCGTGTCCCGCACGGGGCGCCCTCTCCCGCTCATCGGGCCCGCGAGATCTCGACGTTCTCCAGGACCCCCAGGGCGTCCGGGACCAGTACCGCCGCCGAGTAGTAGGCGGTGACCAGGTAGGAGATCAGCGCCTGCTCGTTGATGCCCATGAAGCGCACCGACAGGCCCGGCTGGTACTCGTCGGGCAGGCCGGTCTGATGCAGACCCACCACACCCTGGTCGTCCTCGCCGGTACGCATCACCAGGATCGAACTGGTGTGCCCCTCCGAGATCGGGATCTTGTTGCACGGGAAGATCGGCACGCCGCGCCAGGCCGGGATCTGGTTGCCGCCCACGTCGACCGTGGTCGGGTACAAGCCGAGCCGACTGCACTCGCGGCCGAACGCGGCGATCGTGCGCGGGTGGGCCAGGAAGAGCCTGGAGCCGCGTCGCCGGCTGAGCAGTTCGTCCATGTCGTCGGGGGTGGGCGGGCCGGACTGGGCCTGGATGCGCTGGTCGTAGTCGGCGTTGTGCAGCAGCCCGAACTCGCGGTTGTTGATCAGCTCGTGTTCCTGGCGCTCGCGCAACGCCTCGATGGTCAGCCGCAATTGTTGCTCGATCTGATCCATCGGGTGGTTGTACAGATCCGCGACCCGGCTGTGCACCTTGAGCACGGTCTGCGCGGCGCTCAACTCGTATTCGCGCGGCTTGAGTTCGTAGTCCACAAAGCTGCCGGGCAGCAGCGCCTCGCCGCGGTGGCCGGCGGACATCGGGATCTCCGCCTCGCCCTTGGCGTTTTGCGGCCGACTGGTGTCCTCGGCGTATTCGGCCAGGTGCGTGCGCAACGCGTCGGCCCGCACCGCGTCGAACGCCTCCCGGGTCATCTCCAGCACGATCACCGAGGTGGCCGCGGTGGCCGTGTACCCCCACGTCGCGTCCCGGTCGACGAGCATGCGCTCGCCGAAGTGGTCGCCGTCGCCGTGCAGTCCGAGCACGGTGCGGTCGCCGTAGCGGCCCTCGCCGAACCGGTTGATCTTGCCGTGCACGACCAAAAAGACCCGGTCGGTCGGCTCCCCCAGGGTCGTCAGCGTCTCCCCCGCCGCGAACTCCCGCCGCACGAAGCGGTCCGCCAGCGCGCGCAGCACCTCCTCGTCCTCGAACCCGCGCAGCGGCGCCAGCTCGCCCAACTCCGCCGGGATCACCCGCACATCGGAACCGGTCTGGACGAACTGGACCCGGCCATCCCCCACCCGGTAGCTCAGCCGTCGGTTGACCCGGTATGTACCACCCGATACCTGGACCCACGGCAACATCTTCAGCAGCCATCGCGACGTGATGTCCTGCATCTGCGGGACGGTCTTGGTGGTCGTCGCGAGATTTCGCGCCGCCTCCGTCGCAAGACTCGAACGGGCCTGCGTGTCCTGGGCGTCACCTTCCGTGCGCGCCCCAGCATCGATCGACAACGATTCCGCCTCCCCTGGATGAACCCGTTTGCGCGGTCAATCGTTGCCGGTGCGCCGACGGCCGGCCATTACCCGAACGAGTGAGACTGATAGGGGTGCGAAGTGGCTAAGCAGCTCTGACGGAGGCTTCCCGCGGGTTCTGCACGCTCATCTCGGATCCGACTCCCCGTCGGCTATGCGGGTCCGGCGCTGTGGAAGCGCTCGCGCAGCGCGGTCAGGCCCGCCGCGGTCAGTCGGCCCGGCAGCCGCAGTCGGGCCACCCCGCCGTCCGGGAAGACCTCGATGCGTACGTGCGTAACCGGGGGCACGTCGGTGAAGCGGAATCGGTGTCGGGTGTCCGGCTGGACCCTGGTGCGCGGCAGCAGTTCGAACCAGGCGTCGGGATCCACGCTCGCGTCGCTGCCGGCCAGCGCGATCCAACCCGGCGCGTTCCCCAGGTAGTTGTCGATGTCGACCTCGGCGCCGAGCAGTTCGGCCCGTCCGACCAGGCGCAGCCGCACCCAGTCGTGGCCGGCGTCGCGCCGCCGGCGGGTCTCCCAACCCTCGCCCATCACCCGCGAGCGGCCCGGCGCGTTGAGGTTGTGCGGCGAGGAGAAGTAGCGGTCGCTGGCCGCCTCGGCGACCCCGCCGTACTCCTGCGCCGCGAGGTCCACGGTGAGCCCGTCGAGCCAGGCCGGATCCGGTACCGCCTCGCCGTGCACGCGCAGTCGGGCCACCCCGCCGTCGGGGAAGATGTTCAGCCGTACGTGGGTGAACCGCCGTGCCACGGCGACCTCGAAGGGATGCGCGGTGTCGCCCCGCAGCTCGGTGCGGGCGACGATCGTGGCCCACGCGACCGCCGGGTCGAGCAGTTCCTCGACCGAGGGTGTGCCGGGCACGGAGGCGGCCTCGACCGAGACGCCCGGCGGATAGTTGCCGGTGAAGAACGCGGTGTCGATCACGACCCCGCGCACGATGCCGGGCACGCCAAGGCGCACGATCGCCCAGTCGTGCGCGTCCGGTTCGGGGTGCGGGTGTGCAGCCGAGGGGCCGCGCCGGCGGCGGGTCTCCCAGCCGTCCATGATCTGCCCCCTGGGGCCGAACGTGTGCGGTGCGAAGACCGGCGGTTCGGCCCGAAGCAGGTTCTCCTTCTCGGCGAACCACTCGTCGTTGGCGGCGACCACGCCGGCGCCGAGCGCGCGCGAGGCCAGATTGATGTATGCGGTGAAGTCGGTGGTCATGGGGAATCTCCTCGCCCGGAACGGGAGTCGACAACCGCGGGCGGGCGCTCGCGGTTACTGGAGACCACTCGAGGGAGGTGGGCCGTGGCCGCGCAGGCGGCGCATGGCGGGGGTGATCACGCGGCCGTCCCCACACGATCCAGGAGGCGCCCGCGCGGGGTGCCGTGTACGTTCACGGGCGCGCCCGCGAGCCACGTGGTGCGGACGACGCCGGTGAGCGTGCGGCCGGCGTAGGGGGTGGCCGGATTGCGGTGGTGCAGCCCGCCCGGATCCACCGTGAACACCGTGTCCGGGTCGAACGCGACCAGGTCCGCGTCGTATCCGGGGGCGATGGTGCCTTTGCGGGCCAGGCCGACCAGCCGCGCCGGTCCGGTCGACATCAGCGCGACCACCTCCGCCAGCGCCAGGCCGCGCGCCCGGGCCGCGGTCCACACCGTGGGCAGACCCAGTTGCAGGGAGGCGATGCCACCCCACGCGGCGGCGAAGTCGCCGACGTCGAGCCGCTTGAGGTCGGTGGTGCACGGCGAGTGGTCGGAGACCACGGCGGCGAACGCGCCCGCCTCGACCCCGCGCCACAGCCGCTCGCGGTTGTCCTCGGAGCGGATCGGCGGACAACACTTGAACGTGGTGTCGCCGGCCGGCACCCCCTCGGCGGCCAGGGTCAGATAGTGCGGACACGTCTCGGCGGTGACCGCGATCCCGTCCGCACGGGCGGCGGCGAGCAGCGGCAGTACGTCCGCCGAGGACACGTGCAGCACGTGCACCCGCACGCCGGTGCGCCCCGCGGTGTCCAAGAGTTGCCCGACGGCGACCGTCTCCGCCGCGTCGGGTCGGGAGGCGAGAAAGTCGGCGTAGGCCCGACCGGGCACTTGCGGCGCGGCGTCCAGGACCTGCGGCGCCTCGGCGTGGATGATCGCGAGCGCGCCCAGCCGGGCCTGTTCGGTCAGCGCCTCGGCCAGCTCCGCGGCGTTCACGTGCGGGAACTCGTCCACGCCGGACGGCGCCAGGAAGCTCTTGAACCCGTACACGCCGGCCCGGTGCAGCGCGGCCAATTCGCCCGTGTTCCCCGGGATCGCCCCGCCCCAGAAGCCCACGTCCACGTACACCCGCCCGCGGGCCGCGTCCCGCTTGACCCGCAGCGCGTCGACCGTGACGGTGGCCGGGATCGAGTTGAGCGGCATGTCGATCAGGGTGGTCACCCCGCCGGCGGCCGCGGCCCGGGTGGCGCTGGTGAAGCCCTCCCACGCGGTGCGACCCGGCTCGTTGATGTGTACGTGGGTGTCCACCAGGCCCGGCAGCAGGGCGACGTCGCCCAGATCCTCGATCGGCGCGCCGCCGGCGGCGGTGCCGTGGGGCAGCACCTCGGCGATCCGGTCGCCGGCCACGACCACGTCGGCGGGCCGCTCGCCGTCCTGGGTGAGCACCCGGCGCGAGCGCAGCACGAGGGTGGGGGTGTGGGTCACGACGCGTCCTCCGATGCGGTGAGCAGGTCGCGGGCCAACCGCTCGCCCGCGATCTCGGCGAGGGCGCCGGCGCGGGTCAGGCTGTCGGGGCCCAGATCGGTCAGCGCGTAGGCGGCGACGATGCCGGCCGCGTCGAGTCGGTCCCGGCTCAACTCGACGCGGCCGCACACCACCGCCACGGGCACCCCCCGGGCCCGGGCGGCGGCGGCCACCCCGGCCGGTGCCTTGCCGTGCAGGGTCTGTGCGTCCAGGCTGCCTTCGCCGGTGACCACGAGCCGGGCCCCGTCGAGCAGTTCCGCGAAGCCCAGGAGGTCGAGCAGCAGGGCGATGCCGGGGCGCACGGTCGCGCCGAGCAGCGCCAGCGCGCCGAAACCGGCGCCGCCGGCCGCTCCCGCGCCGGGGACGTCGGCCAGGTCCGGGGCGACCACCTCCGCCCAGCGCGCGAGGGCCGCGTCGAGCACGGCCACGTCGTCGGGTGTGGCGCCCTTCTGCGGCCCGTACACCGCCGCCGCGCCCTTGGGGCCCAGCAGCGGGTTGTCCACGTCCGAGGCGATCACCACCTCGACGCCGGCCAGCCGTGCGGCCAGGGCCGGGGCTCCGTCGATCCGGTCCAGGTCACGCAGCGCGGCCCCGCCCCGGGGCAGGTCCGCCCCGGCCGCGTCGAGGAGGCGCACCCCCAGCGCCCGGGCCAGCCCCGAGCCGCCGTCGGTGGCGGCGGCGCCGCCCAGGCCGAGCACGATCCGGGTGCAACCCAGTTCGAGCGTGTGGGCGATCAACTCGCCCACCCCGGTGGTGTCGGCGGTCAGCGGCTCGAATCCGCCGGGCAGCCGGGCGAGCCCCGCAGCCTCGGCCAGTTCCACCACGGCGGTGGCGCCGCGCACCGCGAACGCCGCGTCGACGGGCCGCCCCGTGGGACCGCTCACCCGCGCCGGGATCCGGGTGAAGCCGGCCGCCACCGCGGCGTCGACCGTGCCCTCACCGCCGTCGGCGACGGGCAACACGCGGATCTCCGCGTCCGGGCGCGCCCGGCGGATCCCGGCGCCGATCCGGGCCGCGGCCTCCACCGCGGTCAGGGTCCCCTTGAATTTGTCGGGGGCCAGCACGACGACCGGGCCCATGCGCTGCTCCTTCGGGTGGGCTGTGCCAGGAGCACAGTCAACTACGCGGCCGCCGTTTCGGGCAGGACCGACGAGGCCGGCAACCGCCCGGTGACGCGGGCACGACACCGGAATGGGGTCGACGCCACCGGACGGAATCGATGGGAGCGGCGGTCCGCTACGGCACCGGCTCGAACTCCTCGACCGCGTCGATCGCCGGCCCGTGCGGCGTGTTCGCCTCACGCTCGATCATGATCTCCACCAGGACCGGCCGCGAGGTGCGCCGCGCCTCCTTGCGAGCCCACTCGATGCTCGGGCGGATGTCGCCCGGCTCGATCACCCGCGTGCCCGAACAGCCGTATGCCTCCATCAACTTGACGTTGTCGGTGCCGACCTCGTCGTAGTGGATGTCGACCTGGTAGTTCATCTCGTACGGGATCGACGCCTGCCGGATCAGGCCCAGATACTCGTTGTTGATCATGATGATCACGAACGGCACGTTGTACTGCGCCGCCACGGCCAGTTCCTCGACCAGATACTGGAAGCCGTAGTCGCCGACGATGCCCACCACCTCGGCGTCCGGATCGTTGTGCCGCAGCGCCTTCTTGACCCCGATCGCCGCCGGGATCTCCCAACCGAGCGGGCCGGCCTGACCGCAGACCTGGTAGTGGCGCGGCTTGTACGCCTTCTGATGCTGGCCGCCCCAGATCTGGTAGAGCCCGATCGCGGTGACGAAGTAGGTGTTCGCGTCGAAGATCTCGTTGATCTCCTTGTACACGCGCGGCGCCTTGATCGGCACGGTGTCGAAGTCCTCGCGCCGGGTCAACGACGCGCGCAACTCCCGGATCCGCGCGACCCACGCGCCCGCCTCGCGGCGGATGCCGCGCTCCTTGGCGGTGGCCAGGATCGCCTGGAGGAACAGCCGGGTGTCCGAGACGATGCCCAGATCCGGCTCGAACACCTTGCCGATCTGGGTGGGTTCGATGTCGACGTGGATGAACTTCCGCTGCCCCCGGTACACATCGAGTGTGCCGGTGTGCCGGTCGCCGAAGCGGGCGCCGAGCGCGAGCACCAGGTCCGATTCCAGGAACGAGGCGTTGCCGTAGCGCTGCGAGGTCTGCACACCGGTCATCCCGCTGTAGAGCGCGTGGTCCTCGTCGATCGACCCCTTGCCCATCAGGGTGACCTGCACCGGGACCTGGAGCAGTTCGGCGAGTTCGACCAGTTCTTCGTGCGCCTCGCCGATGATCACCCCGCCGCCGGAGAGCAGCAGCGGGCGTTCGGCGGCGAGCAGCAGGTCCAACGCGGCGTCCACCCGCGGCTGGTGCGGGTACACCTCGGTCACCGGCAGCGGCGCGTCCACCGCGGAGTCCCACCGGATCTCCTGGCGCTGCACGTCCAGCGGCAGGTCGATCAGCACCGGGCCCGGGCGGCCCGAGCGGGCCCGCCGAAACGCCTCGCGGAAGATCCAGGGAGCCTGTGCGGCCTCCTTGACCTGCACCGACCACTTGGTCACCGGTTTGGCGATCTCCACGATGTCGACCGCCTGGAACGCCTCCTGGTGCAGCTTGCTCGACACGGCCTGACCGGTGATGCACACGATCGGGACGGAGTCGGCGAGCGCGGTGTACAGGCCGGTGATCATGTTGGTGCCGGCCGGACCGGAGGTGCCGATCGCGACGCCGACACCGCCGTTGGTCCGGGCCCAGCCGTCGGCCATGTGGGTCGCGCCCTCTTCGTGCCGGACGATCAGGTGCTCGATCCCGCCGACCGCCTCCAGGGCCGCGTAGAGCGGCAGGATGGCCGCACCGGGGCAGCCGAACGCGGTGTCCACGCCCTCCGACTTCAGCACCTCCACCACGGCGTTCATGACCGGAACACGACGGGGTGCCATCAGTTGTCTCCCTGCTTCGAAGCACTGTCCTTGGTGCCGGCGGTCGGCGAACCGCCCTCGCGGGGGCCGCCGTTGAGCCGTTCCAGGCCGAGCAGCAGGCCGGAGTGGTCCAGCCCGCCCCCGCCCTGGGCGCGCAGCGAGGCGACGAGTTGCGCGGTGAGTCCGGCGAGCGGCAGCACGAGGTCGAACTCGCGGGCCGATTCGGTGACGATGCCCATGTCCTTGTGGTGCAGGTCGATCCGGAACCCCGGCTCGAAGTCGCGGTCGCGCATCAACCGCCCCTTGCGGTCCAGGACGGTACTGCCGGCCAGTCCGCCGGCGAGCACCTTCAGCCCGGCCTCGGTGTCCACCCCCGCGCGCTCCAGGAACAGCAGTGCCTCGGCGACGAGTTGGACGTTGCCCGCGACGATCAGCTGGTTCGCGGCCTTGACCGTCTGGCCCGCGCCGTGCGGACCGACGTGCACGATCGTGCGGCCGAGCACCTCGAACAGCGGCAGTGCGGCGGCGAAGTCCTGCTCGGTGCCGCCGACCATGATCGAGAGCACCGCCTCGATCGCCCCCGCCTCGCCGCCGCTGACCGGCGCGTCCAGCACCCGCAGCTTGCGCTCGGCGCCGGCCTGGGCCACCGCGATCGAGGTGCCGGGCTTGATCGAGCTCATGTCGATCACGAGCGTGCCGGGCGCGACACTCTCCAGGACGCCGCCCGCGCCGAACATCACCCGCTCGACCTGCGGATCGGCCGGGACCATGGTGATCACCACGTCCGCGTCGCGCGCCGCGTCGGCGATGCCCGCCGCGCCCTCGCCGCCGGCCGCGATCAGCCGGTCGATCGCGGCCCGCTCCAAGTCGTATCCGGTGACCCGGTGGCCGGCCCGGACCAGGTGGGCCGCCATCGGGCCGCCCATGATGCCCAGTCCGATGAACCCGATCCGCCTGGTGTCCGCCGCGCCGGTCATCCGGCCCCTCCCCTGTTGCCGCGCAGCTCGCGTGCGAGCCAGCCGAAGCTGTCCACGGCGGCGCCGACCGCCTTGTATTCGAGGCCGACGCGCCCGGTGTACCCGGCGGCGACGAGTCGGCGGAACAGGTCGTCGAAGTCCACTTCGCCGGTGCCGGGTTGCCCCCGTCCGGGGGTGTCGGCGATCTGCACGTGGCCGAAGCGGTCGGCGTGGGCGTCGATCACCTCCGCCGGCGCCTCGCCGTTGCGGGCGAGGTGGTAGAAGTCGGCCAGGAAGGCCGTGTTGCCCAGGCCGGTCTCGGCGTTCACCTTGTCCACCACGGCGAGCGCGTCGGCCGCGCCGGCGAGCGGGTAGCGCGGGTTCTCCGGCGTGTTCAGCGCCTCGATCAGCACGGTCGCCCCGACCCGCTCGGCGGCGACGGCCGCCGACACCAGGTTTTCCAGGGCGAGTTCGTCCTGGGCCCGCGGATCCACGCCGTCCTCCCGGTTGCCGTACAGCGCGTTCAGCGCGCGGCAGCCCAGGCTCCCGGCGAAGCCGGTCGCGACGTCGATGTTGGCCCGGAAGCGCGCCGCCTCGGCGGGCCGGGACAGCAGGCCACGATCCCCGGCGGGCATGTCCCCGGCGTCGAAGTTCAGCCCGACCAGGGCGACGCCGGCGTCGCGGACGGCCCGGGCCAGCGCGTCCAGCTCGGCGTCGGCGGGGGTCGGCCCGGCGAAGGGCCACCAGAGCTCGATCTCAGTGAAGCCGGCCTCGGCGGCGGCCGCAGGCCGTTCGAGGAGCGGGAGTTCGGTGAAGAGGATCGAAAGATTGACGTCGAAGCGCAGTTCGCGAGCGCTCACGGGATCACCTCTTCCACGTTGATTCCATAATGCGGAAGTAATATTCTGATCACCGAAATCATGCCATGCGGCTTCAACAGTTTGTCAAGGGTGGTGCGCGGCAACCTGGCCTGCCGGGGATCGGCCGGTTAGGGTTCGGGCGTGCGATTGCGGATGGAGTTCTCGACCGAGCCGTTCGATCTGGACGGCGTGCCGGCCCATGCCCTGGAGGCCCGACGCGTGCTCGACGAGGCGGGTCTCGACGTGGAGGTCGGCCCGTTCGGCACGACCGCCGAGGGCGATGCCGCGGTGGTGCTCGCGGCACTGGACCGGGTGTGCCGAGGCGCGTTCGGGGTCGGCGCGTCCCGCATCTCGATCCAGGTGACGACCATGCCGCAGACGCCGGGAGGCCGGGCGTGAGCACCGCCGAACATCCCCTGTCCGCCGCGATCAAGCCCTTGGTGACCGCGATCGGCGCCGAATTCGTCCCGGTCGGCGACGCCGGCCCCGAGGACGTCGTGCTCGACTGGGAGGGCCACCCCGCCGTCGCCGTACGCCTGCCCGGCCTCGGCAGCGCTCTGGACCGCCTCCTCGGCGAGGCCGAACGCCAATACGGCCCGCTGGCCGACCTCGGCCGCGAGGACAAGCAGCGGGTGGTCCGCACCCTCGAACAACGCGGCGCGTTCACCATCCGGCACGGCGTCGAGACGGTGGCCGCGGCCCTCGGGGTGAGCCGCTTCACCGTCTACAACTACCTGAACCGCGACGCGCGCCCCTGATCCGAGGCCGCACGATCGCTCCGACGATGCACTTCAACAAACTGTTGACGATCGGGATTCGCAACGCCTAGCGTTCCGGCCAGTGCCGACGCCGGGTACTCGCTCGGGCGTGGTGCTCACCTCTGGACGGGAGTACCCGCGGAGCGAGGAGGTCTCGACATGCCATCGACCCCAGGGCTGAAACGGCTCGACGACGCGTCCACCGACGAGGGGATCCGACTGCTCGGGGAGGTATGCGCCAGTCGCGCCTGGATCGCGGCGGTGCTGGCCGGACGCCCCTACGCGGACCCGGACGCATTGTTCGCCGGCTCCGACGCGGCGACCGCCGCTCTCACCACCGACGATCTGCTGGAGGCGATCGACGGACACGCCGTGATCGGGCGCCCCCGGCACGACGATCCACGGTCGACCCGCGAACAGGCGGGCGTACAGCAGGCGGACGACACACTGTCGGCCGAACTGCGGGCCGGGAACATCGCGTACCGAGACCGGTTCGGTCGGGTCTTCCTGACCTGCGCGAGCGGGCGCGGCGCCGTGGAGATCCTGGCCGAACTGCGCCACCGACTCGACAACGACCCGACGACCGAGTGGGAGGTCACCCGTGAGGAGTTGCGGAAGATCAACCGCCTGCGCCTGGAAGGGCTGATCCGCGCGTGATCTCCACCCACATCCTCGACACCAGCGAGGGCCGCCCGGCCCCCGACGTCCCCGTCGAGCTGTCCCGACGCACCGCCGACGGCACCTGGATCGTGCTCGGCACGTCCGCGACGAACGCCGACGGCCGCTGCCCGGACCTGCCGGCGCTCGGCGTCGACCCGGCCGCCGGCCCCGTCGACGTGCGCCTGGTCTTCGACGTCGGCGCCTACCGGCGCGCCCGTGGCGAGACGCCGTTCTTCCCGGAGGTCCGGGTGGTCTTCACCGCCGATCCCGAAACGCACTACCACGTACCGCTCTTGCTCAACCCGTACGGATACTCCGTTTATCGAGGGAGCTGACGACATGCCGATGGTGCTCGGGCAGAACCAGTATGGGAAGGCGGAGACCCGCGTCGTCCGGGTCCGCCGCGACACCGAGCGGCACGAGGTCAAGGACCTCAACGTCGGCGTCGCGCTGTCGGGCGACCTGGCCGACACCCACTTGACCGGCGGCAACGACAAGGTGCTGCCGACGGACACCATGAAGAACACCGTGTTCGCCTTCGCCCGCGAACACGGCGTCGACTCCATCGAGGCCTACGGGATACGGCTGGCCCGGCACTTCGTCGAATCGCAGCCGTCGATCACCCGGGCCCGGATCCGGATCGAGGAATACCCGTGGAACCGGATCACCTCGGCCCCGGGGCGCGATCGATTCGTCGGCGCGGACGAGATCCGCCACTCGTTCGTCCGCGACGCGAGCGAGACCCGCACCACCGAGATCGTCTGGGAGCACGAACGGGCGCGGGTGATCTGCGGGCTGAAGGACCTGGTCGTGATGAACACGACCGCCTCCGAATTCCGGGGCTACATCAAGGACCGCTACACCACCCTCCAGGAGGCGTACGACCGCATCCTGGCCACCGAGGTCAGCGCCCGCTGGCGGTTCTCCTTCGACGCCTCCGCCGGCGCGAGCGAACCGGACTGGGAACGCTCGTACACGCAGGTGCGCCGGCATCTGCTGGAAGCGTTCGCCGAGACCTACTCCTACTCGCTCCAGCAGAGCCTGTACGCGATGGCGGACCGGGTATTGACCCATCGGCACGAGGTGGACGAGGTCCGCCTGTCGCTGCCGAACAAGCACCACTTCCTGGTCGACATGGAGCAGATGGGCATCAAGAACGACAAGGAGGTGTACTACGCCGCCGATCGACCCTACGGTCTGATCGAGGGCACGGTGCACCGCGAGGGTGTCACACCACTGATCCCGGTGGACTGAACCCACCGACACCGCTGCCGCAAAGGGACCGCCGATGTCTGTTGACAACTCCACCGGCTCCACCGCCTCCGCCGTCACCGGCGACACCACCGCCCCCGGGCGCATCGTGATCGAGAACTGCGCGATCGCCACCGTCGACGCCGGGGACACGGAATACGACTCCGGCCACGTCGTGGTCGCCGGCAACCGCATCGAGGCGGTCGGCGCCGGGCCCGCCCCCGCCGGCCTGGAACGGGTCGTGCGCCGGATCGACGGGACCGGGCACCTGGTCACCCCGGGCCTGGTCAACACCCACCACCACTTCTACCAATGGATCACGCGCGGCCTCGCGCAGGAGTGCAACCTCTTCGACTGGCTCGTCACGCTCTACCCCGTCTGGGCCGGGATCGACGACGAGATGTGCCACGCCGCGGCGCAGGGTTCGGCCGCCGCGCTGCTGCGTTCGGGCTGTACCACCTCCACCGACCACGCCTACGTCTTCCCCAAGGACGGCGGCGACATCCTGGGCGCGGAGATCCGCGCACTGGCCGAGTTGGGCATGCGGTTCCAACCCACCCGGGGATCGATGGACCTGGGCACGTCGCAGGGGGGACTGCCGCCGGACGCGTGCGTCGAGGACACCGACGCGGCGCTCGCCGCGACCGCCGAGGCGATCGACCGCTGGCACGACGCCTCCTTCGACGCGATGGTCCGGGTCACCGCCGCACCCTGCTCGCCCTTCTCCGTGACCCCCGAACTGCTGCGCGGAGCTGCCGAGTTGGCCCGCTCCAAGGGGGTCCGGCTGCACACCCACGGCGCGGAGACGGTGGAGGAGGAGGCGTTTTGCCGGGAACGATTCGGCATGGGGCCGACCGACTACCTGGAGAGCCTGGGCTGGTTGGGCGAGGACGTGTGGATGGCGCACTGCATCCACATGGACGACTCGGACATCGCCAAGTTCGCCGCCACCGGCACCGGCGTGGCGCACTGCCCCTCCTCCAACGCCCGGATCGCGGCGGGCATCGCCCGGGTGCCGGACATGCTGGCCGCCGGCGTCCCGGTGGGCCTCGGCGTGGACGGCGCCGCCTCCAACGAGTCGGGGGAATTGGGTACCGAGCTGCGCAATGCGCTGCTGATCGCCCGACTGCGCGGCGGCCCGGGCGCGTTGACGGCCCGTCAGGCGCTGCGCCTGGGCACCGCGGGCGGCGCGAAGGTGCTCGGCCGGGAGCACGAGATCGGCTCCCTGGAACCTGGCAAGCTCGCCGACCTGGCCATGTGGCGGGTGGACGACGTGCTGCACTCGGGCATCGCCGACCCGGTGGCCGCGCTGGTCCTGGGCGCCGCCGCCCCGCTGACCCTGCTGCTCGTGAACGGCCGCGAGGTGGTCGAGCAGGGGCACCTGTCCCGGGTGGACGAGGAGGAGATCGCCCGCAACGTGAGCCGAGCGGCGGCCCGACTGCGCGCGAAGTAGCGCCGTGCGGCGGACGGGAGGTCAGTCCCGGGCCGCCTTGGCCACCAGGGCCAGCGGTACCGTCGCGCACTGCGTCGCGGAGGCCACCGTCATGGTCCGCACCCCGGTCCGCCCGGCGATGTCCACCAGCCGGGCCGCGTCGCACACGTAGGGCCGGGCATGCGGGACGTCCCGGGCGCAGGTGGCCGCGTCGACGAAGGCCGCCAACCACGGCTTGCCGTCCTGCCCGTGGATGAACACCACCGACTCGGTGTCGTCGATCGCCACCACCACCCCGCCGGCCACGATCGCAGCGAGCAGGTCGGCGGGGTCGATCTCCCCGTCGGGGTCCTCCAGGACGGCGGCCAGGGCGGCGTTCTCGGCAGTCATACCGTGATCATATGGGCGCCGGCGCGGCGTTTCGCCCACACGTCGCGCCCGCGCTCGGGCCGGCGGAACACCCCACGCCGGCGGCTACGCCTCGCGCCCGAGCCTGCGCAGGTACGCCCGCCACCCGCCGAACTCGGTGATCTCCTTGTGCCGGCCGGACTCCGACTCGCCGCGGCGCAGGATCATCGAGAAGCAGGCCGAGCCGTCCTCCAGCTTGATGATCCCGAACTCCAACTCCGGCGGTTCGGTCGGCAGCAGGTTGTCCCGCAACACCTCGTCGGGGACCTCGTACACCTCGCCCGCGATCCGCGCCTCGCTCGTCGGGTCGGGCAGCAGTCCCGGGCAGCGGTCGCCGATCGAGAAGAAGCGGTATCCGGGAGCGGTGCGCGTCCGGGCGACGAGCGGCGCGCCCTCCAGGTGGTGGTGGAACGGGCCACCCTCCATCGCCTGACCATTGAGGAACATGCGGGCCATCGGCTGTCTCCTGTTCGAATCGGCAGGGGTGTGGGGGGAGGGTGCGGAACGGCCGGGCCCGTCCGATCGGACGCGCCCCACGACCGCCGGGATGGACCCGGCCGTTCCGCGCATGTGGGGGATGGACCAACGGCTCGACTCAGTCGAGGAGTTCGCATCCCGGCAGGGTGAGGAAGTCGACGAACTCCTCGGCGAGCGCGACCCGCAGGAACAGCTCGCGCGCGTCCGTCCAGCGGCCCGCGTCGAAGTTCTCATCGCCCAAGTCCTCGCGCAGCGCGCCCAGTTCCTCGACCACCAGGCGGCGGACCAGGTCCGCGGTGACCTTCTCGCCGGTGTCCGAGAGCACCACGCCGTTGTTGATCCACTGCCACACCTGGGAGCGGGAGATCTCGGCGGTGGCGACGTCCTCCATCAGGCCGAACACGGCGACCGCGCCGTATCCGCGCAGCCACGCCTCCAGGTAGCGCAGGCCCACACCGACCGCGCCGTGCAGTCCGGCGCCGGTCGGCGAGCCCTGGGCGGAGGCCACGTCGAGCAGCTGATCCGCCGTCACCTCGACCTCGTCGCGGGTACGTTCGAGCTGGTTCGGCCGATCGCCGAGCACCGCGTCGAACGCCTCGCGGCACACCGGGACCAGGTCCGGGTGGGCCACCCACGACCCGTCGAAGCCGTCCGCGGCCTCACGATCCTTGTCGTCGCGCACCTTGGCCAGCGCGGCCGCGTTGGCCGCCGCGTCCCGGCGGGAGGGGATCACCGCCGCCATCCCGCCGATGGCGTGCGCGCCGCGCCGGTGGCAGGTGCGCACGAGCAGTTCGGTGTACGCGCGCATGAACGGTGCGGTCATGGTGACCGCGTTGCGGTCGGGGAGCACGAACGCCTCGCCCGCGTCCCGGAAGTTCTTCACGATGCTGAACAGGTAGTCCCACCGGCCGGCGTTCAGCCCCGAGGCGTGCTCGCGCAGTTCGTACAGGATCTCGTCCATCTCGAACGCGGCGGTCACCGTCTCGATCAGCACGGTGGCCCGGATCGTGCCGCGCGGGATGTCGAGCAGGTCCTGCGCGTGCAGGAACACGTCGTTCCACAAGCGGGCTTCGAGCCGGCTCTCGATCTTGGGCAGGTAGAAGTACGGTCCCAGGCCCCGGTCGAGCAGCCGGGCCGCGTTGTGGAAGAAGTACAGCCCGAAGTCGACCAGCGCGCCGGACGCCGGCGCGCCGTCGACCAGGATGTGCCGCTCGTCCAGGTGCCATCCGCGCGGACGCATCACCACGGTGGCCAGTTCGTCGTCCGGGCGCAGCCGGTAGCTCTTGCCCTCGGCGGTGGAGAAGTCGATCCGCCGGTCGTAGGCGTCGATCAGGTTGAGCTGGTGTGCCACCACGTTGTGCCAGGTGGGCGCGGAGGCGTCCTCGAAGTCGGCGAGCCAGATCCGGGCCCCGGAGTTGAGCGCGTTGATCGTCATCTTGCGGTCGGCCGGTCCGGTGATCTCGACCCGGCGATCACGCAGCGCGGGCGGCGCCTCGGCTACGCGCCAGTCGGCGGCACGCACGTCGGCGGTCTCCGGGAGGAAGTCGAGCCTGCCGGTGCGGGCGATCTCCGCGCGTCGGGCCCGTCGCCGGTCGAGCAGTTCGAGGCGGCGACCGCCGAACCGGCGCTGCAAGGCGGCCACGAAGCGCAGCGCCTCGGGGCCGAGCACTTCGTCCGCCCGCGGCACGGAGCCGCCGGTCGCGCCGCCGTGCTTGACCACGATGGTCGGTGCACTCATGGTGGCTCTCCTTCGCCGTCGACGTTCTTTTGTAGAGTGGACATTAGTTTCCGGCAAACGGAAGTTCAACAACATGTTGAACTCAGTCTCGACGAATCCCGTCGAACCGAGTCGTGTGGAGGATCGTCGGTGGCCGCAGTCAACGCAGGCAGCAACGGCACGGGCGGCGGTGTCCAGTCCCTGGAACGCGCGTTCGACCTCCTCGAACTGCTCGCCGACGCCGGCGGGGTGCTGACGCTCAGCGAACTCGCCGCGCGTTCGGGATTGCCCATGCCCACGATCCACCGCCTGGTACGCACCCTCGTGTCGTCGGGTTATCTGCGCCAGGACGCGTCGCGCCGCTACACCCTGGGCCCGCGGCTCATCCGGCTGGGCGAGACCGCGGGCCGGCTGCTCGGCAGCTGGGCCCGGCCGTATCTGGCCGAGCTGATGGAGGCCACCGGCGAGACCGCCAACCTCGCAGTCCTGGAGGCGGGCGAGGTGGTCTACGTCGGCCAGGTGCCCAGCCGGCACTCGATGCGAATGTTCACCGAGGTCGGCCGCCGGGTGCAACCGCACTGCACGGCGGTGGGCAAGGTGCTGCTCGCCCAACTGCCCGAGGCCGACGCGGCACGGGTACTCGGCGCTCGCCCGCTGGCCTCGCACACCGAGCACACGGTCACCGATCCCGCCGAGCTGCTGGCCCAGTTCCCGACGATCCGGGCCCGTGGTTACGCGATCGACGACCAGGAGCAGGAACTCGGCGTGCGCTGCGTGGCGGTGGTGGTACCGGGCGCGCCGACCGCTACCGCGCTGTCCATCTCCGGCCCCGAGGCGCGCATCCGGGCGATGGAGGAGGGCTGGATGACCAGCCGGATGCAGGAGATCGCCGTCCGCCTGGGCCAACGCCTCGGCGGCACCGATCCGCTCCCGGAGCCCCTGGCCGCCGACTGAGCCACCACCCGCCGAGCGGGGTCAGGCCGGCGTCAGGCCGAGCACGGCGCCGGCCACCACCGCCAGGGTCGGCGCCACGCCGTCGGTGTCGCGCAGATGCCGCACCCGGGCCACGTCGTTGATCGCGCTCAGCGCCGCGTGCACCCGGATCCGCGCCTCGGCGGCGCCGTACTGCGGCCGGACCGCGCACAACAACCGGTTCCACTCCATGAGGTAGTCCACCCGCGCCTGCCGGGCCCGATGCCGCGCCTGCGTCGGCAGGTGCGAAACCTCCGCGACCAACAACTGCACCAGATCGTTGCGGTCGAGGGAGAAGCGCACATACGACCGCAGCAGTACGCGCAGTGCCGTCTCGGCGTCGTCGGCGCCCGCGAGCGCGCGCGTCATGTCCAGCAAAAGCCACTCCAGGCCCCGGGTGACCGCGGCGCACAGCAGGTCGGCCTTGCTCTCGAAGTGGTTGTACACACTGGGGCCGGCGATCCCGGCGGCGGCGCCGATGTCCTCGATGGCCACTCCGGCGTAGCCCTGCTCGGCGAACATCCGCACCGCCGCGCCGAGCAGCGCCTCGCGCCGCGAACGCAGCCCGATCCCGGCCGGCGCCGGGGCCTCGGCGATCGGCCCCAGTGCCACCGGTTCCGCGGTGACCGCCGCCCGACACAGGTCCACCAGGAGGCGGACGTACTCCGGACGGGGCAGGTCGATCCGGTGGAAGGACGGGCTGAGCAGCACCCCGAGGCCGCTGCGGGCCAGCACCTCGCCCTGCCCGGCGGACAGTCGCGGGCGGGCCTTGCGGATCAGCGCGGTGACCACGGCGGTGACCGCGCGCACCTCGCGGCGTACCTCGGCGCGTTCCGCCGGCGGCAACAACCGGCCCTCGCGCTGCCACAACACGCCCACCTCGCGGTGGTCGAGGGTGGCCGCGACCACCGCGCGCAGCACGGTGTCCGGGTCGTCCACGGCGCTGCGGGCCAGCGCGTCGCGCACCGGCGCGATCCCGTCGAGCACCACCTGCAGGAGCAGGTGCTGTTTGCTGCGGAAGTGCCGGTACAGGGCGGAGGGGCCCATGCCCACCGCCTCGGCGATGTCGCTCATCGCCACGTCGGCGTAGCCCCGGCGGTAGAACAGGTCGGCCGCCGCGGCCAGGATCAGTTCGCGTCGATTGCGCGGCCGGGTCCCCCGGGCGGGCGGCACGAGTCCGCCGACCTTGCGCACCGCAGCCGCCATCGCGTACTTCCCTCCGGGATCCGCCCCCGCGCGCCATTGTTCCAGCCGGCCGCCGCCCGCGGCGGCCACGCGCCGAACCTGCCCCGCCCCGATGGACAGGACCGGGCCACCGGTCGCGATCACTAGGGCGTGTCTTCAAACCCCCGCCGAGCTCCACGACGCCCGGCACCGCACCTCGCCGCCCCGGAGAAACAGGCGAATAGAACCACTATGCACCTGCTTCTTCGACACGCCGATGCACGGCATCCGCCCTTCGGGCTCCTCGCTGCGCTCACGCCGCGGAGCCCGACGGGGGTTTGAAGACACGCCCTAGGCTGCGGAGGCATGACGACCTCACTGATCACCGGTGCCACCGCAGGGCTCGGCGCCGCGTTCGCCCGGCGCCTCGCCCACGAGGGGCACGACCTCGTCCTGGTCGCGCGCGACCGCGAACGGTTGACCGAATGCGCCCGCGAACTGCGGGAGGAGCACGGCGTGTCGGTGCAGGTGCTGGCCGCCGACCTGTCGCTGGACGAGGGGATCGCCGCCGTCGAGGCACGTCTGGCCGACCGCGAGGCGCCGGTGGACGTACTGGTCAACAACGCCGGGTTCGGCAGCAGCGGCGGCTTCCTCGCCATCTCCACCGCGGAGGAGTTGCGCATGCTCAAGGTGCACTGCGAGGCGGTGCTGCGGCTGACCGCCGCCGCGTGCGAGGCGATGCGCGAGCGCGGGCGCGGCTGGGTGGTGAACGTGGCCTCCGTCGCCGCCTTCCTGCCGCGCGGCACGTACGGCGCGAGCAAGGCGTGGGTGGTGAGCTTCACCGAGGGCGCGGCCAAGGAACTCGCGGGCAGCGGTGTGCGGTTGATGGCGCTGTGCCCGGGCTTCGTGCGGACCGAGTTCCACCTGCGGGCCGGGATGGGCACGTCCAACATCCCCAACTGGATGTGGCTGGACGCCGATCGGGTGGTCGCCGCGGCGATCCGGGACCTGGCGCTGGGCAAGTCGGTCAGCGTGCCGGACCTGCGCTACAAGGCGGTGGTCGCCCTGGCCCGGCTCACCCCGCGCGCCCTGTTCGGCAGCGTGTCCACCCGGACCGGTCGGGTGTACGGACCCACGCGCGGTTAGCGCCTGCCCGCGGTCGCGGCGCCCACGCTCCGGGTGGGACACCGAAGACCCCGCCGACGGGTGGTCGGCGGGGTCCTCGGGTGCGTCCGGGCGGGGCGGTGTGTCCGTCACGCCCCTCCCCCGGGTATCCGCGAAGTCTTCGGGTCGACACTCCGGGACCGTCGCCCCGGAGCGACCGGACGGTCAGCGACGACGGCCCTTGGGTCGCTCGCTCTTGCCGCGCCGGGCGGCCTTGGGGGCTTCGAGCGTGTCGATCGCCTCGGTCGGCTGCGCCGGGGCGGACTCGTTGCGCCCGGTGTCGGCGAGCAGCGGGTTCTTGTTCTTCAGATGCGGCTTCTGCTTCTGCTTGGCCATGACCGTTTCCTCCTGGAGAGAGCCGTTGGGCGGTCATCGACCACTCTCACACCGTTCGTGACGGTACGCATGTCGAGCATCACACGCCGTCATCCAGGGGGGATTCGAATGGCAGCTCGACGTACCTTCTACGATGCCGGGATGCCCATCGATCCACCCCAACGCCGGCACCGCCGCCGGGGATACCCCGTGCGGCGGATCGGCGTCGCGCTCGCCATAGTCGGCATCGCCGTCGGCACCGTCCAGTGCGCCGAGCCCGCCTGGATGCACAAGGACGGCAAGACGGCGTCCGCCGGCGGCGTATCGACGACCACCGAGCCGCCCCAGCCTGCCGCGATGCGCCCGTCCTCGGCCGGCGCCGGCGCCCCGAACGGCTCCTCGGTGATCGACGGTCGCCGGTACATGCGATCCGCCGGCGCCCGGGTGACCGTGTTCGCGCACCGCGGCGCGCCGACGCTGGCCCCGGAGAACACGCTGCCCTCCGACGAGGCGGCCCGGCGTTCGGGTGCGGACTGGATCGAGAACGACGTGCAGCCGAGCCGGGACGGCGTGCCGCACATCATGCACGACGAGACGGTGGATCGAACCACCGACGGACACGGGCGCATTCGCGATCTGACCTCGGCCCAGTTGGCCGCTCTGGATGCCGGGAAGTGGTTTCGGCCGGAGTTCGCCGGCACGAAGGTGATGACCCTGCGCGGGCAACTCGCGGATCTGCGCTCCCGGGGCGGGCGGCTGCTCCTGGAGATCAAGAACCCGCAGACCCGGGAGGAGATCGCCCGCATCGTCGACGAGGTGCGCCACAGCGGCATGTCGGACCGGGTGTTCGTACAGAGCTTCGATCGGGAGTCGTTGCGGATCACCCGCGATCTCGCCCCCGACCTGCCGCTCGGCCTGCTGGGCGACGAGGACGAGGCGGATCCGGTGGCACTGGCCCGGGAATTGCGGCTGACCTCGTACAACCCCTCCTACTACCTGGTCGCCAAACATCCCGACCTGGTCCGCCGACTGCACGCGGCCGGCGTCGCGGTGTTCGCGTGGACCCCCGACGACCCGAACGAGTGGTCGAAGCTGAACGACGCGGGGGTGGACGGGATCATCACCAACCGCAGCGCCGACCTGGTCGCGTGGAACGGGCAGCACACCCCCGGGAAGGGCGCCCGCCACTGAGCCGAGCCGACGAACGGCCCGTGAACGGCCCGCGACCGACCCGAAACCCGCTTTCGGACGGGTCGCGGGCCGTCCTGTCCACGGAACCGCGTCGACAAACCCTTTACCTCGTAAGGGCAATGTGACATTTTACTGACGTGAGCCAACTCCGTCCCAGTGATGTCGTCGTCATCGGCGCGGGCGTGGTGGGTGCCGCGTGCGCCCACTTCGCCGCGCGCGCGGGCCTGTCCGTCACCGTGCTCGACCGGGGTCCGGTCGCGGGCGGGACCACCGGCGCGGGTGAGGGAAACCTCCTCGTCTCGGACAAGGAGCCCGGCCCGGAACTCGCGCTGGCCCTGCTCTCGCTCCGCCTGTGGGCCGAACTCGCGGAACGCCGCGACGACTTCGAATACGAGCCCAAGGGCGGCCTGATCGTCGCCCGGACCGGGGCCGAGGCCGCCGCGATGGCGGCGACGGCGGCGGCCCAGCGCGCCTGCGAGGTCACCGCGCACGCGGTGGACGCCGCGCGCCTGCCCGACTACGAGCCGCACCTGTCGCGCGCCGTCGTGGCCGGCACCCACTATCCGCAGGACGCCCAGGTACAGCCGGCCCTGGCCGCCGCCTCGATGTTGCGCGCCGACGGCATCCGGCTGCACACCGGGGTGAGCGTCACCGGCTTCCTGCGCGGGGCTAACGAGCGGGTGGTGGGCGTGCGGACCTCACACGGCGACCTGGCCGCCGGCGCGGTGGTCAACGCCGCCGGCACCTGGTCCGGCGAGGTGGCCGCGCTGGCCGGGATCGCCCTGCCGATCCTGCCGCGCCGGGGCTTCGTGCTGGTCACCGAGCCGCTGCCGCCGATCGTGCGACACAAGGTGTACGCGGCGGCCTATGCCGGGGACGTGGCCGGCGACGAGGCGGACCTCGCCTCGTCGCCGGTGATCGAGGGCACCCCGGCCGGGACCGTCCTGATCGGCGCCAGTCGGGAGCGGGTGGACTTCGACCCCTCGTTCCCGGTGCCGGTGTTGCGCCGACTGGCCGCGCAGGCGATCGAACTGTTCCCGGTCCTGGCCGGCGCCTCGGTGCTGCGCGCCTATCGGGGCTTTCGGCCGTACTGTCCGGACCACCTGCCGGTCGTCGGCCCGGATCCGCGCGCGCCCGGCCTGCTGCACGCGTGCGGCCACGAGGGCGCCGGCGTGGGTCTGGCACCCGCCACCGGCCTGCTGATCGCCCGCACGCTGACCGGGGAGCGCCCCGACGTCGACCTCGCCCCGTTCGCCCCGACCCGCTTCGCGGAGGTAGCCGCGTGACCGACGAAACCGGCCCCGCCCCCCTCGATCGACCCGGCGACGCCGGCTTCCACCTGACCGTGGACGGCCGCCGCATCCCGGTCGAGCCCGGCCAGACGGTCGGCGCCGCGATGCTCGCCGCGGGGATCCGGTCCTGGCGCACCACCCGGTTCGCGGGCAAGCCGCGCGGCCTGTTCTGCGGCATCGGGGTGTGCTTCGACTGTCTGGTCACGGTGGACGGCACGCCGTCACTGCGGGCCTGCCTGGTGACCGCGCGCCCCGATGACGAGGTGAGCACGTCATGAGCGACGAGATGGGCCAGGGAATGAACCACGAGAAGGGCCCCGACTCGGGTGGCCGCGACACTCTCCATGACCTCGTCGTCGTCGGCGCCGGGCCGGCCGGGCTCGCCGCCGCCGTCACCGCCGCCGGCTTCGGCCTGCGCGTCGCCGTCCTGGACACCAACGCCCGGGCGGGCGGCCAGTATTACCGACACCGTGCGGGCCGGCCGCCCGCGTGGGCACCGCTCGCGCGCCTGCACACCGTCGAGCACTTGGCCGAACACCGGGTCTGGGCGGTCGAACGCGGCGACGACCACTTCACCGTGCACGCCGTGGCAGGCGAGCGCGACGGCGTCGCGGTGACCGTGCGCGGCCGTCGGCTGCTCCTGGCCACCGGCGCCTACGACCGGCAACTGCCCTTCCCCGGCTGGGATCTGCCCGGGGTGTTCACCGCCGGCGGCGCGCAGGCCCTGCTCAAGGGCAACGGCGTCGCGCCCGGGCGGCGGGCGGTGGTGGCCGGTACCGGTCCGTTCCTGCTGCCCGTCGCCGTCGGGCTCGCCGACGCGGGTGTGCGGGTGCTCGCGGTGGTCGAGGCCTCGCGCCCCACACCGCGAGCCGCCGCGCTCGCCCCACACAGCCCGGCACGGGTGGTCGAGGCCGCGGGATATGCCGCCGCGTTGGCACGGCGGCGCATCCCGTACCGCACCGGCCGGGCCGTGGTCGCCGCGCACGGCGACGCGGGCGTACTGGGTTCGGTCACCGTGGCCCGGCTCGACGCCGACTGGCGGGTGCGGCCCGGGACGGAAAGCGAACTGGCCTGCGACACCCTCGCGGTCGGCTACGGCTTCACCCCGCAACTCGAACTCGCCGGCCAACTCGGCTGCGCGAGCACCCCCGACGGCTTCGTCGCGGTCGACACCCGCCAGGCCACCGACCTGCCCGGGTTGTACGCCGCCGGCGAGAGCACCGGCATCGGCGGCGCCCAACTGTCCGAGGTCGAGGGCGAGTTGGCCGCCTACGCCGTCGCCGGCCGGACACCGCCGAAGGCGCTGCTGCGCCGGCGGGCCCGGCTCACCCGCTTCGCCGGCGGGCTGCGCGCGCTGTACCCGATCCGGTCGGGCTGGCCGTCGTGGTCCGACGAGGACACCCCGATCTGCCGCTGCGAGGAGGTGCCGCGCGGTCGGATCGCGGACGCGGCGCGGCAGGGCGCGGACGACGTGCGCTCGATCAAGCTGCTCACCCGCGCGGGCATGGGCTGGTGTCAGGGCCGTATGTGCGCCGAGGCCACCGCGTGCGTGCTCTCCGACGTGTTGGGCCGGCCGATCGCCGCGCCCGCGCCCACCCGTCCGATCGCTGTCCCCATCCGTCTCGGAGATCTCGCCCAAGGAGCCTCATGAGCACAAGCCCGCACCTTCCCGCCCCGGAGCGCTCCGCCCCGCAGGACGGCGCCGACCGCAAGCCGTGGCACGGCGTCGTGGTGGCCACCGCCCTGCCGCTGCGCGAAGACCTGTCGGTGGACTTCGACGCGTACGCCGAACACGTGCGGTGGCTCGTGGACTCGGGCTGCGACGGGGTTTGTCCGAACGGCTCGCTGGGCGAGTACCAATCGCTCACCCCGGAGGAGCGCGCCCGCGTGGTGCGGGTCGCGGTCGATGCGGTGGGCGGCGACCGGGTGCTCCCGGGCGTGGCGGCGTACGGCGCGGCCGAGTCACTGCGCTGGACCGAGCAGGCGGCCGAGGCGGGCGCTCATGCGGTGATGCTGCTGCCGCCGAACTCCTATCGTGCGGACACCCGTACGGTGATGGACCACTACCGCACGGTGGCCCGGGCGGGGCTGCCGATCGTGGCCTACAACAACCCGTTCGACACGAAGGTCGATCTGACCCCCCGGTTGCTCGCGGACCTGTACGAGGAGGGTCTCGTGGTCGGCGTCAAGGAGTTCACCGGGGACGTGCGCCGGGCCTACGAGGTGGCCGAACTCGCCCCGGGACTCGATGTGTTGATCGGCAGCGACGACGTCACCCTGGAGTTCGGGCTGGCCGGCGCGGTGGGCTGGATCGCAGGCTACGCCAACGTCTTCCCGCGCGCGAGCGTGGAGTTGTACCGCGCGGCCGTGCACGGCGACCCGCGCGCGGCATTGCCGCTGTACCGCCTGCTGCACCCGCTGCTGCGGCTGGACGCGCGCACCGAGTTCGTGCAGTCGATCAAGTTGTCGATGGATCTGGCGGGCCTGCGCGGCGGGCCGTGCCGCGCGCCACGGCTGCCGCTGTCGCCCGAACAGGAAGCCTTCGTCCGGGAATCCACCGAGAAGGCGCTCGCGGAGGGATTGAACTGATGCGTTCCCGACACGTCTACCACGCGGTCGACTCGCACACGGAGGGCATGCCCACCCGGGTGATCACCGGCGGCATCGGGGTGATCCCCGGCGCCACGATGGCCGAGCGGCGCAGCCACTTCATGGCCGAACTGGACCACATTCGCACGCTGTTGATGTACGAACCGCGCGGGCACGGGGCGATGAGCGGGGCGATCCTGCAACCGCCGACCCGGCCGGACGCCGACTACGGCGTGTTGTTCATCGAGGTGTCGGGCTGTCTGCCGATGTGCGGACACGGCACCATCGGGGTGGCCACCGTCCTGGTCGAGACCGGCATGGTCGAGGTGGTCGAGCCGGTGACCACGGTCCGCCTGGACACCCCGGCCGGGCTCGTGGTCGCCCAGGTCGAGGTCCGCGACGGCGCCGCCCGCTCGGTGACCTTGCGCAATGTGCCCGCGTACGCCCACGAGTTGGACGCGACGGTGGACGTGCCGGGGCTCGGCGCGGTCACCTACGACATGGCGTACGGCGGCAACTTCTACGCGATCCTGCCGATCGAGAAGGTCGGCCTGCCGTTCGACCGGGCCGAGGGCACCCGCATCCTGGAGACCGGCCTCGCCATCATGGCGGCGATCAACGAGCAGGCCAGGCCGGTGCATCCGGAGCATCCGGAGTTCGCGGGCTGCCACCACGTGCAGTTCCTCGCTCCGGGCTCGGACGCGGCGCTGTCGCGCAACGCGATGGCGATCCACCCCGGTTGGTTCGACCGTTCGCCGTGCGGCACCGGAACCAGCGCGCGGATCGCGCAGTTGGCGGCGCGGGGCGAGTTGACGGTGGGTCAGACGTTCGTCAACGAGTCGTTCATCGGGACGCGCTTTCGCGGTCGGATCGTCGCCGAGGCGGAGGTCGGCGGGCGGGCGGCGGTGGTGCCGGAGATCACCGGGCGGGCGTGGGTCACCGCGACCGCGCAGTATCTGCTCGACCCGGAGGACCCGTTCCCGGCGGGGTTCCGGCTCTGAGGGGCGGCCGGGCGGGCGGTTCCGCCCGGTTCCTTGCTCACCCTCGGTGATCTTCCACACGCGGAGTCGCGATCCCGCCCCAGCGGTGACTGACCGTCAGTAACATGGCGGGAGGAGGCACCATGGACACGGGACACGGAGCGCTCGCGCTGCCGTCCTTCGACGATCGACCGATCCTGCGGGATCGGGTGGCACGAGAGTTGCGCGCGGCGTTGATCGCGGGTGAGATGCGGCCGGGCGTGGTCTATTCCGCGCCCGCGTTGGCCGCTCAGTTCGGCGTGTCGCCGACGCCCGTGCGTGAAGCGATGCTCGACCTCGCCAACGAGGGACTGGTCGAGGCCGTACGCAACAAGGGATTTCGCGTCACCGAGCTGTCCGACCGCGAGTTGGACGAGTTCACCGAGGTGCGCGCGCTGATCGAGGTTCCGGTGGTGGCCCGCCTCGCGGGCGTGGTCACCCCGGCCGAGACCGCCGCGCTGCGCCCGGTCGCCGAGGAGATCGTCGCGGCGGCCGAGGCGGGCGACCTGATCAGGTACGTGGAGGCGGACCGCCGCTTCCACCTGTCGCTGCTCGCGCTGGCGGGCAACGAACACCTGGTCCGGGTGGTCGGCGATCTGCGCAAACGGTCGCGCCTGTACGGGCTGTCCCGGCTCGCGCGCGGCGGCCGACTCGCCGCGTCCGCCGCCGAGCACCTCGAACTGCTCGACGCGCTCGACAGCGGCGACCCGGCCGCGGCCGAGCAGGTGATGGCCCGGCACATCGGCCACGTCCGCAATCTGTGGGCGGGGCCGGAGCGGGAGGGCTGAGCCGGGGGCGGGATCGGGATCGACGTCGCGTCGCCGGCTCCGCACCCCCGGATCACGTGCCCACCGCCGACCGGGCCCGGTCGGCGGTGTCAAACCTTGCCGGCGACCATGTCCATCAGACGGCCGAGGACCGCGCCGCCGGAGGCGTGGGAGCCGTCGTGCTCCCACTCGTTGGTGACCCACGCGCGCAGGTTGCCCACCTCGCGCGCGGTCTCCAGGGACAGGTCGGCGTCCACGTACATGTCGTCGAAATAGACCGCCGCGGCCACCGGGACGGCGTTCGCGCGCAGTCGCTCGACGTCGTACAGGACGGGCCAGTCGTGCTGCTCGGCCAACAGGTGGGCGGCCTCGCGGAACGGGCGCAGCGCGGCCATCTCCTCGAACATCCAGGGGTACATCATCTCCCCGGTGAACAGCAGCGGATCGGCACTCTCCGCGAACTCCGGCAGCCCCGCGCGCACCTTCTCGGCGGCCCACCCGGTGGCGACCTTGCCCTGCCCGTAGATCGGCTCCTGGAGCACGGCCCACAGCGGTTGGTCGGTCAGCGCGGTGGCCTGCATGGCGGCGGCACGGAAGGTGTCCGAGACCCGGTCGCCGTCCCACGCCTCGTCCAGCATCCAGTGCACCCGCTCGAAACCGTCGCCCATGCCGAACACCGAGCCGAGGAACTGCAGTCGGCGCACGGTCAGTCGGTCACCGTCGGGCAGCCGCACGTCATGCGCGGCCAGGTGGTCGGCGAGCCGGCGAACCGCCTCCACGTCGTCCGGGTAGCGTGCGTAGTACTCGGCGTTCTTGGTCCGCACCCTCGGGTAGGTGCGGTGGTAGACGTCCTCGGCGGTGACGTCCAGGCCGATCAAACCCCCGGTGACGTAACAGGACTTCAGCGCCTCGGGGGCTCGGGAGAGATACGCGAGGGTGATGAAGCCGCCGTAGCTCTGGCCGAGCGTCTCCCACGGCTCGTCGCCGCATAGTCGACGGCGGATCAGCTCGGCGTCGGCGACGATCGAGTCCGCGCGCATGTGCCGTAGCAGGGCGTCGAGTTCGTCGGGTGGGGTGCGCGCCGCCAGGCTCGGTGTGACAGGCGTGCTGCGTCCGGTACCGCGTTGGTCGAGCAGCAGCACCCGGTGGGTCTTCAGCGCACGGGCCAGCCAGCCGTTGGCGCGTGGGGGCCGCTGCGCCTTCTGGCCCGGGCCGCCCTGGAAGAAGCACAACCACGGCCGGTTGCGACCCGTCGCGGTGGGATCGACCACCTCGCGGGCGAAGACCTCGATGGTCGGCCCGTCGGGACGCGCGTGGTCGAGCGGGACGACGAAGGTGTGATCGGTGAGGGCCATCCCCGGGATCCGGGTGATGCGGGTCGTGCGGGTCATGCGGATTCCTCCCCTGGGTGCGTGGCGTTCGGGTGTGCTGTGACATTCCACCGGAGGAAGGTGCTTGTTGTCCCGCCGCATCGGGAAGATTGCTGCGGCAGGGTTCTGCGGGATCCCGTGCGGCGAAAGGGTGTCAGTCATGCTCGATGGCCCGGTGTCCGATGGTGCGCAGGCCGATGGGCCGCAGCCCGGTGAGGCGCAGTCCGGTGAGCCGCAGGCCGGTACGGCGCAGACCGCCGGGCCCTTCTCCGCGTTTCAGGACTCGATCTACCTCGACGGACTGCTGACCGGGGAGACACCCCCGTACCCCACGGGCGCGAGCGCGTTGGAGGAGGCGGCGCGCGAACGGCTCGATCCGGGGCCGCGCGGCTACGTACTGGGCGGCGCGGGCGAGGGCGCGACGATGCGGGCCAATCGCGAGGCGTTCGAGCGGCGCCGGATCGTTCCGCGCATGTTGCGGGACGTGGGCGCCCGGGACCTGTCCTGCTCGGTATTGGGCACCGACTCGCCCGCGCCGGTGTTGCTCGGGCCGGTCGGCGTGCAGTCGATCGTGCATCCCGAGGGCGAGTTGGCGACCGCGCGGGCGGCGGCCGGGCTCGGGCTGCCGATGGTGTTGAGCACCGCGTCCTCGTACTCCCTGGAGGAGGTCGCCGCCGCGTCCGGCTCGGGCCCCCGGTGGTTCCAGCTCTACTGGCCTCGCGACGACGACGTGACCATCAGCCTGCTCGCCCGGGCGCGGGCGGCCGGCTACACCGCACTGGTGGTCACCCTGGACACCTGGTATCTGGGCTGGCGGCCGACCGACCTGGACCGGGCGTACCTGCCCTTCCTGCGGCACATCGGCCTGGCCAACTACCTGAGCGACCCGGCCTTCCTGGCCGGCCTGAGCCGCCCGATCGCCGAGGACCCGATGGCCGCGATCGTGCACTGGGCCGGAATGTTCTCCGACCCGACCAAAACCTGGTCCGACCTGGCGTTCCTGCGCGACAACTGGATCGGCCCGATCGTCCTCAAGGGCGTCCTCCACCCCGACGACGCCCGAAAGGCCCGAGACGCGGGCATGGACGGCATCGTGGTCAGCAACCACGGCGGCCGCCAACTGGACGGCGCAATCCCGGCGTTGGATGCCCTGCCGCAGATCGCAGCAGCGGTGGGCAACGACCTGACGGTCCTGTTCGACAGCGGCGTACGCACCGGCACCGACATCCTCAAGGCCCTGGCCCTCGGCGCCCGCGCAGTCCTCCTGGGCCGCCCCTACATCTGCGGCCTGGCCCTGGGCGGCACCCCAGGCATCACCCACGTACTCCGCTGCCTACTGGCCGAGTTCGACCTATCCATGTCCCTGTCAGGCCACACCCACCCACAAACCCTAACCCCTTCAACCCTGGCCTAACCGCCAACCAACCCGAACCCACCCAACCTTCTCCATCCCACCCAACACCCTCCGGCCAGTCCGACGCTCTCCGGCCTGCCCAACGCTCTCCGGCCAGCCCGGCACCCTCCAGCCCGTCCGACACGCTCCGGCCCGTCCGGCACCCTCCAGCCGGTCCGACACGCTCCGGCCCGTCCGGCACCCCTCCGAGCCGTCCGGCATCCAGCCCCTCCGGCACGCTCCAGCCCATCCAGCACCCCTCCAGCCCGTCCGGCGCTTGAGGACAACGCCTGCGCCACCAACCACATCACGGCACATCCCAGCGCACGAGCCCACCAACCTCAGCCCGTCCGGCGTTTGAGGACACCACAAACGCCACCCAACACTCAGCGACACATCACAGCGCAAGCCAACCAACCCAGCCATCCGGCGCTTGAAAACACCCGCGCCACTCACCGCACGTCAACACATCACACGAGCACCAACCAACCCCAGCCCGTCCGGCGTTTGAGGACAACGCCTGCGCAACCGACCGCATCACGGCACAACACAGCGCGCGAGCCCACCCACCTCAGCCCGTCCGGCGTTTGAGGACAACGCCTGCGCAACCGACCGCATCACGGCACAACACAGCGCGAGCCCACCCACCTCAGCCCGTCCGGCGCTTGAGGACACCACAAACGCAACCCAACGCACGGCGCAACATCACAGCGCGAGCCCACCAACCCCCCAGCCCGTCCGGCGTTTGAGGACAACCGCAGGCCGGCCACCCCGTCGACCCCAGGTCACCTCGACGACACCGCCCGCTGAGATTACCCCGTTTTGCCCGCCCCTCTCGGATACCCTCCGCGCATGATCACGCCCGGATCGAGAGGACCCACCCCGTGACCAACCCCGCGCGCCCCACCGCCATCCTGCGCCGCATGACCTCGCGCAGTTCCACGGAGCCGCACCGCGCATCCACGCCGTTGGAGTTGTTCTTCGACCTGACCTTCGTGGTAGCCGTCGCGCAAGCCGGCAGCCGCCTGGTGCACTCGCTCGCGGAAGGCCACCCCGGGCACGGGATCACGGGATACCTGCTCGTGTTCTTCGCGATCTGGTGGGCATGGGTCAACTTCACCTGGTTCGCCTCCGCGTACGACTGCGACGACCCGCTGTACCGCGTCGCCACGCTCGTCCAGATCACCGGTGTCCTGGTCCTGGCCGCCGGTGTCCCGCGCGCGTTCGAGAACAGCGACTACACGGTCGCCATCGTCGGCTACCTGATCATGCGCCTCGCGCTGACCTTCCAGTGGCTGCGCGCGGCCCACGACGAGACCGACCCGGCCGCCCGCCGCACCGCGCTGCGCTACGCGGCCGGCGTGGTGCTGGTCCAGATCGGCTGGGTGGTGCTCCTGCTCCTCCCCGACGCCGCCTGGAACTGGGGCTTCCCGCCGCTGGCGATCGCCGAGATGGCGGTACCGGCCATCGCCGAACGCGGGCGCTCCACCAGCTGGCATCCGCATCACATCGCCGAGCGCTACGGCCTGTTCACCATCATCATGCTCGGCGAGAGCGTGTCCGCCGCGACCGTCGCGATCCAGACCGCGCTCGACGACCAGGCCGCACTGGACGAGTTGTTGCCGATCGCCGCCGGCGGGCTACTGATCGTGTTCGCGGCCTATTGGATCTACTTCGCGGCACCGATCCACGAATACCTGCAATCCAGCCGTCAGGCGTTCCTGTGGGGCTACGGCCACTACGTGATCTTCGGCTCCGCCGCCGCGATCGGGGCCGGTCTCGAAGTCGCCGTCGAGCAGGCCGTCGGCGAGGCGCACATCTCCGACGTCGCCGCCGCGGCGAGCGTCACGGTCCCCGCGGGGCTGTTCCTGGTCACCACATGGGCGCTGCACGCCCGCCACCACAAGCGCGGCGCCGCCCAGCAGATACTGCTGCCGAGCGCCGCGGTCCTGGTCCTGGCCTGCACGTTCCTGGGCGAGGCGGCGGTGCCGGCGGCCGGAGCGGTGGCGGCGCTGACCGTGGCCGCAGGGGTGGTGTTGTCCGCCCGACAGGGCGAGGGCGCCGGCGACGTCGACCCGCGCCCGGAGCCGGTGCCCGAGGCCGACTGAGTCCGGGGTGTACCGCTAACCCGCCGTCAGGCGCCGTGCGGGCACCGACGGTTCGGGCGGGAGGAGCGGACCGCCGGACCACTGCTGGAAGATCAGCATCGTGTGCACCTGGGTCACCTCGGTACGCGCCGTGAAGCCGTCCACCACCAGCCGTTGCAGCCCGGTCGCGTCGGCGACCGCGACGTGCACGAGGAAGTCGTCGGGACCCGCGAGGTGGTACAGCGCGCGGGTCTCCGGCAGCTTCAGCACATGCCCGACGAACGGGTTGAGCACCACGCGGTGGTGGGGCCGTACCCGCACCGCGAGCATCGCCTGCAGCGGTCGCCCGAGCGCCGCCGCGTCCACCTCCACCGTCGCGCCCTTCACCACCCCGGCGGCGCGCATCCGGGCCACCCGGTCCAGGCAGGTCGAGGGCGCTATGCCGACCTCGGCCGCGAGCGCCTTGTTGCTGATCCGGGCATCGTTCTGAAGAGCCCGGAGAATGCCGAGGTCGGTCGGATCGAGGGCGATGGATTGGCTCATTCGGCGATGATAATTCGGCGTCCGGGCAGCTTCTCCGGAGGTCGCCCCAGGATGACGTCCATGGACCTTCGACCGGACTCCCCCGCCACCGCCGGCCGCACCGACACCGCGCCCGCCGGCCTCACCCCTGCCGGCTCCACCCCCGCCGGACCCCTCGCGCGGCACACGTTCGAGACCCGCGCGGTACACGCCGGCCGCGACGACCTGGCCGCGCTGGGCGTACACGCCGTGCCGATCGACCTGTCGACCACCTATCCCCTGCCGGACCTGCCGGCCGCGGCCCTCGCCCTGGACGCCTACGCGGAGGGCGAGTTGCCCGACGGCTCGGCGATCTACGGTCGGCTGACCAATCCGACCGTGCGCCGCTTCGAGCAGGCGCTCGCCGAACTGGAGGGCTGCGCCGACGCGGTGGCGTTCGCGACCGGCATGGCGGCGGTCACCGCGTGCCTGCTCGCCGCCGCCGCGCAGGGCCGACGGCACGTGGTCGCGGTCCGGCCGCTGTACGGCACCACCGACCACCTGCTCTCCGGCGGCCTGCTCGGCACCGAGGTCACCTGGGTCGAACCGGACGGCGTGGCCGCGGCGTTGCGGCCCGACACGGGCCTGGTCATGGTCGAGACACCGGCCAATCCGACGCTGGCCGAACTCGATCTGGCCGAACTCGCGGTGCAGGCGGGCGAGATACCGCTGCTGGTGGACAACACGTTCGCCACACCGGTCCTGCAGCAGCCGGCGTCCTCGGGTGCCCGTCTGGTCCTGCACAGTGCGACCAAGTTCCTGGGCGGACACGGCGACGTGCTCGGCGGCGTGGTGGCCTGTGATCCGGAGTGGGCCAAGGCGCTGCGGCAAATCCGGTTCGCGACGGGCGCGTTGCTGCATCCCCTGGCGGGCTATCTGCTGCTGCGCGGCCTCGCGACCCTGCCGATCCGCGTCGCCAGGGCCTCCGCGACGGCCGCCGCGCTGGCCGCCCGACTGGCCGCACACCCGGCGGTGGCGCGGGTGCACTATCCGAGCATCGGCGGCGCCCTGGTGGCCTTCGAACCGACCGGCGACCCGATGCGGCTGGTCGGCGCTCTCCGCCTGATCACCCCCGCCGTGAGCCTCGGCGGCGTCGACACCCTGATCCAGCACCCGGCTTCGCTGACCCACCGGGTCATCGACGACGCGGCGCGCACCGAAGGCGACATCGGTCCGCACCTGCTCCGCCTGTCGATCGGCCTGGAACACGAGGCGGACCTGTGGGCGGACCTGTCGGCGGCGCTGGACCGGACGGGCGTCGAGCACGTCGGGGCATCGCCGGTTCCGGACGCGCAGGTCGGGGTGGGCGACGCGGCGCCGGGCGCGGCGCTGTGGCCGGTGGGGGTCTGAGGGGGCGGGGCCGGGGTGGGTCCGGAGTCCGCGCGGGCCGGGGATCGGTGGCGGTGCACTTCGCGGCGCGGCCGGCCCCGGCGGGGTCAGCGGTAGGTCAAGCCCGAGAGTTGCAGGGCGAGTCGGCGGCGCACGGCGGGGATCCGGGTGAGCGTGCGCAGCACGGTGTTGCGCAGGGGGCGCAGCGCCGGGGTGAGGGTGGCCACCCGGGTCATCCGGTCGGCGAGCCTGACGATGCGTTCGGCGATCGGGCGGCGGGTGGCGCCGTAGGTGTCCAGGGCCGTGGTGGGGCCGCCGTCGAGTACCGAGCCCAGCGCCTCGGCCAGGGTCACCGCGTCGAGGATGCCGGCGTTCATGCCCTGGCCACCGGCCGGGCTGTGTATGTGGGCGGCGTCGCCGGCGAGCAGGATCCGGCCCGCGCGGTAGGTGTCGGCGATCCGGTGGTGAACCCGGAAGCGCGATCCCCAGACGACCTCCTCGACCACCACGCGGCCGGTCTTCGAACCGCGTACGTCGAGGAGTTCCTGGACGTAGGCCGCCGACGGCTCGTGCGGCGCGTCGGCGACCGGCGCGACGATCCGGTGCCGACCGCCCGGGAGCGGGGCGAGCACGACGAGGCCGGCGGGCGCAAAGTACAGGACCACCTCGTCGGCCGCGACCGCGCCGCTCAGCCGTACGTCGGCGAGGACGAACGACTCGGCGTAGGTGCCGCCCTGGAAGCCGATCCCGGCCTGGTCGCGCACCGTGCTGTGCATGCCGTCGGCGCCGACCACCCAGCCGGCGCGGAGACGTTCGCCGCTCTCGAAGGTCGCGGTCACGCCGTCGGCGTCCTGGTCGAGGGAGGTCACCCGGTACGGCCGCAGGACGGTGCCGCCGAGTGCGGTAAGGCGGTCGAGGAGGGCGGCCTCGGTGGTGGCCTGGGAGACCATCAGCGAGTACGGGTACTCCGTGGGCAGGTCGGTGAAGTCGATCCGGACCACCACGCGGTCCCGGTCGCGGACGGTGAACGTCGGCGCGGGGATGCCCTGCGCGACGAGCGGCGCGGCGACTCCGAGCGGGGCCAGTACCTCGAGGGTGCGGGCGTGCACGACGGCGGCGCGCGAGGTCTGCTCGGCGGCCGTGTGGGCGTCGACGACGGTGACGTCCCGGCCCTGGGCGGCGAGGGCCAGGGCGAGGGTCAGTCCGGCGGGGCCGGCGCCGACGACGAGGACGTCGGTGGTGGCGGGGAGTCGGGTGCTCATCGGGGGCTCCTCGGGTGGGGATCGGAGGCCGGGATCGAAGCCCGGGCCCGTTGGCCAACGTTTGTTGGCCAACGCTTGTTGGCATAACCATGGCGCTCCCGCGACGGTAAGTCAACATGCGTTGGCCTACAATCGTTGGCATGAATACTCCGCGAAGGTCGTCCATCGAGACCAAGGCCGTGATCCTGGCCGCCGCCCGGGAACGATTCGGCGCCGACGGCTACGAGCGGGCCACTATTCGGGCGATCGCCTCGGATGCGGCGATCGATCCGTCGATGGTGATGCGTTACTTCGGCACGAAGGAGAAGTTGTTCGCCGCTGCGGCGGACGTCGATCTGCGGTTGCCCGCGCTCGATGCGGTCCCGCGCTCGCAGCTCGGAGCGGTGCTCTCGGCGCACTTCCTCGACCGGTGGGAGGGGGACGAGGCGATGCTGATCCTGCTGCGGACCGGGGTGACGAACGACGACGCCGCCGAGCGTATGCGCGCGGTATTCGCGGACCAGCTCGCCCCGCTCGTACTCCGCACCTGCCCGAACCCCGCCGAGGCCCCCCGGCGCGCCGGCCTGATCGCCACCCAGGTGCTCGGCCTCGCCCTGTGCCGATACGTCCTGCGGCTGCCGCCGATCGTGGCCATGACGCATCCCGAGGTGGTCGCCTGGCTCGGCCCCCAGATCCAACGCTGCTTGACGGGGAGCCTGGGGGCCGACGGTTCCGACGCCGATCGGGCACCCGCGTACGGTCTCGACGATTCGGGGGATTACCCCCGGTAGTCCGCGAGTTCGCCCGGTAGCGTCTCGATCGAGGCCGTATCGGCTGCGTCGAGCGGTGTCGCGCACACCGCCCCGGGAGGTGGCGCGTCATGTACAGGCACGCGGTTCGACCGCATCGCACGGCCCGCCGCCCGCTTCGGGCCCTACCGTTCACCGGACTTCGGCGTCCCGACGGGTGGGCGCCGCGCGCGGCGGCTCGACACCCGCGACGCCGGGGCGACCGAGGGATGCGGCTTGGGCCATGCCGGAGACGCACGCTTCGGCCGACATCCGCGCTGTCGATGGCGATCGTGCTGATCGTGCTCGCGGCGCTGGCGTCGTGTACGTCCGCCCGCTCCACGACGTCCGGCGCACCCGCCGCCTCGCCCACCGGACGCCCCGACGCCGGGGCGACCGCACCCGGGTTCGCTCCCGGAGCCGCCGGCGAACCACCCGCCGCCTGCGGAAGCCCCACCGCGAGCCTGCGGCCCGCCCCCGGCCCGCCCCGCGCGGCCGACTACCGTACCGAGGGCTCGCTCACCCGCATCCTGGAGCGGGGCTACCTGACCGTCGGGATCGACCAGAGCGCCTACCCGTTCGGCTACGCCGACGTGACCGACCACAACCGGCTCAAGGGCTTCGACGTCGACCTGGTGCGGGAGATCACCGCGGACCTGTTCGGCGGCAACGACCCGAGCCGACTGCGCTTTCGGGTGGTGCCGAACAACATCCGCGAACAGTCGGTCGCGGACGGCACGGTGGACATCGTGGCGAAGTCCGTCACCGTCAACTGCCGTCGGCGGGCCGTGGTCGACTTCAGCTCGGTCTACTACGAGTCGGGCCAGCGGGTACTGATCGTCGACGACACCCCGGCCGCGGGCGCCGACCACACGAAGGGCCTCGCCGGTCTGCCGACCGGGACCAGGGTGTGTACGGTCGGCGGCACCACCGCCGCGGACGCGGTACACACCACGCGGGGCCTGGTCGACGTCACCGGCGACAACTGGACGGACTGCCTCGTCCGCATCCAGCAGGGCCAGGCCGACGCGGCGGTCGGCGACGACACCGTCATGGCCGGCCTCCAGGCGCAGGACCGCTTCATCCGCGTGGTCGGGCCCAAGTTGACCAGCGAGCCCTACGGGCTCGAAATCGGCAAGGGCAAACCGGACTTGGTCCGCTTCGTCAACGCGTCCCTCGAACGCATCCGGCACGACGGCACCTGGCGTCGGTTGTTCGACACCTACCTGGGTCGCTACATCCCGGAGTCGGGGGGTGTGACGGCGCCGGAGGCGGAGTACCGCGACTGAGCGGGCGCGCGGAGCCGGGCGGGCGGCGCGGCTCGTCCGTCGCCCGGGCGGGGTCGGGGTGGTGGCGGCGGTCGCGGTCGCGGTGCACCGTTGTCGAACGCTACGTCGGCGACAGGTCGTCCCCCGGCACGATCAGCCCAGACTCGTAGGCGATGACCACCAGTTGCGGCCGGTCCCGGGCGCCGAGCCGGGCCATGATGCGGCTCACGTGCGTCTTGGCGGTCAGCGGGCTGAGCCCGAGCAGCGTGCCGATCTCCGCGTTCGTCAGCCCTCGTCCGACCAGCGTCAACACCTCGCGTTCGCGCGCCGACAGGTCGGCCACCCGAGCCGAGCCCGGCGTACCCGTGCTCGCCGTCGCCGGCATCCGCAACACGCGCGAGATCAACCGTGCGGTCGGGCCGGGCGACAGCAGCGCCTCGCCGGCCCCGATCGTGCGGATGGCGGCCAGGAGTTCGGCCGGGCGCGTGTCCTTGACCAGGAACCCGCCGGCACCGGCGCGCAACGCGGCCAGCACGTTCTCGTCGTCCTCGTAGGTCGTCAACACCAGCACCCGGATCCGGGACAACTCCGGATCCGCCGCGATCAGCCGCGTCGCCTCGATGCCGTCCAGGATCGGCATCCGGATGTCCATCACCACGACGTCCGGCCTGCACTCCCGGGCGAGTTCCAGCGCGGCCCGCCCGTCGGCGGCCTCACCGACCACCTCCATGTCGGCCGCCGAGGACACCAACATCGCGAACGCCGACCGCACCAGATGCTGATCGTCGGCCAGCAACACCCGCAAGGCATCGCCCATCACACACTCCCCCGTTCATCCGAAACCCGCCGGCCGGGGCGGTCGGGACGGTCGGCACGGCCGGCACAACCGGCGCGGCCGGGCAGTCGGCACGACGAAGTCGCCTTCACCCCGCGCCCTCCGACCGTGCCATCGGCAACACCGCCGAGACCGCGAACCCGCCCTCGGGAGCCGGGCCCGCGACCAACGTGCCACCAACGCTGCGGGCCCGTTCGGTCATTCCGAGAATGCCGAAGCCGGTGCCCTCCCCGACCCCGTTCGCGTGCCCGTCGTCGACCACGCGCACCCGCAACTCGGTGTCTTCGGCGCTCAGTTCGACCCGGACCGTGCGCGCATGCGAGTGCTTGACCACGTTCGTCAGCGCCTCCTGCACGATCCGGTATACGGCGACGCCCACCTCGGGCGCGGGCGTCGGGCCGTCGTGTCCGGTCAGGGTGACGTCGATGCCGGCGGAGCGGGCCGCGCCCGCCAGCGGGACCAGGCCGTCGAGACCGGCCAGGCCCGGCACCGCCTCGTACGACGCGACCTCTTCGGCATCGCGCAACACCGCGAGCGTGGCCCGCAGTTCGTGGCGGGCGTCCCGACAGGTCTGCGCGATCGTGTCCAACGCGCCCACCATGACCGTAGGGTCGGCCGGCGGCTCCTGCGCGGCGAGGTGCGCGGCCACCCCCGCCTGGACGCCGATCAGCGTGATGCTGTGCGCCAGCAGATCGTGCAAGTCTCGTGCGATCCGCAGGCGTTCCTCGGCGACCCGCCGCCGGGCCACCTCGTCCCGGGTGCGTTCGGCGCGCTCGGCCCGATCGATGATCGCGCTCACGTAGTCGTGATGGCTGCGCCACGCCTGGCCCGCGACCACCGCCGCGACCACCCAGCCCGCCATCCCGCAACGATCGCGCCAGCTCGGCCCGTCGGTACCGCCCAGGGTCATCGCCACGACCGCCACGGTCAGCGCCGCCACGCCGACCACGACGGCCGCCCCGCGCCGCACGTACGCCGCGTATGTCCCCAACGCCACCAACGCCGGCACCGCGGCGCTCTCGTGCAGGTATTCGCGGTGGTGATAGGGCACGGTGAGCGCGAACGTCAGCACCAGCACCGTTCCCGGCCGGACCCGACGCCAGGCGAGCGGAATCGTGGCACCGACCAGCAGCACCACCCCGACCGGGTCCAGCGCCCGCTGCGCCGACCACACCTGCGCCGCGCCGAGCGCCCCCGCCGCCAACAGGACGGCGAGCAGGGCGTCCGCGACGGACGCCCCACCCCACCTCGTTCGTGTCGTCACACCGCCATCTTCCGGGTCGACACGGGCGGTTGCGCCTGCCGGGTCCCGGTCGTGTCCCGCGCGGGCCGTCGGGACAGCGGGCCGGGCCACCAGATCCACCGATCCAGCGCCACGCTCGCCGCGGTGACCAGGAACGTCCGGACCAGGAACGTATCGATCAACACCCCCACCGCGACCACGAATCCGAGTTCCACGAGGGAGACCAGCGGCAGCAGCGCGAGGACCGAGAAGGTCGCCGCGAGCACGAACCCGGCCGAGGCGATCACCCCGCCCGTGGTCTCCAGCGCGGCCGGCGCGGCAATCCGCACCGAATCCCCGCGCAGCGCCATCTCCCGCACGCGGTGCATCAGGAAGATGCCGTAGTCCACCCCGAGCGCGACCAGGAACACGAAGGTCAGCAGCGGCGTTTGCGCGTCCACGCCCGCGTACCCGAAGCCGTGCTCGAAGACCAGCCCGCCCAGTCCGAGCGACGCCGCCCAGACCAAGCCGACGGCGGCGACCAGAATCAGCGGCGCCACCAGGCTGCGCAACAGCACGATCAACACCAGCAATACCGCGAGCAGTACGAGCGGCACAACGACGCGGCGGTCCCTGGCCGTGGTGTGCGCGGTGTCCATCTGCTGCGCGGTGGGGCCGCCGACCCGGGCATCCGGTACCGCACGCAGGCGTTCGATCGTGGCATGCTCCCCGGCCGACTCGGGTCGATCCTTCGCGAAGGCCAGGATCTCCGTCCAACCACCGGCCGTTCGTCCCTGACGCACATGCTCGACCCCCTCGGTCGAGCCCACCGCCGCCAGCACGTCCCCGGCCCGCTCGCTCCGCGCCAGCACCGCGATCGGCGCACCGGACTGCTCGGGGAAGGCCGTGCTCAACGTCTCCTGGGCCACGATCGACTCGGGCTTCTTCGTGAAGCCGTCGCTCTGCCGCAGCGCGCCCGGCAACCCGAACGCGGTCAACGCCCCGGCCCCGAGCAGCACCACTCCCGCGACGAGCACGGCAATCGGTCGCCGCGACACCGCCGTTCCGATCCGCGCGTACGCCCCACGCCCCAGCTTCGGCGCCCTCCCGAACACCGGCACGAACGGCCAGAACACCCGCCGCCCGAGCAACACGAGGATCGCCGGCAGCAGGGTCGTCATCACCGCGAGCGCGCACACCACGCCCACCGCCCCGACCGGCCCCATGCCCCGACTGCTGTTCAGATCGGCGGCGGTGAGGCAGAGCAGCCCGACCACGACCGTCCCCGACGAGGCCAGCACGGCGGGCCCGCAACCGCGCAGCGCGGCGAGCATGGCCACCAACGGCCGTTCGTGTACTCGTAGTTCCTCGCGGTAGCGGGCCACCAGGAGCAACGCGTAGTCGGTGCCCGCTCCGAACACGAGCACCGTCAGCACGCCGGAGCTCTGCCCGGTGACGGTGATCCCGAATGCGCGCACCAACCCGTACACCGTCGCCGTCGCGACGGCGACGGCGACTCCGGCGCAGACGAGCGGGACGATCCAGAGGTAGGGGCTGCGGTAGGTCAGCATGAGCAATACCGCCACCACGAGCACGCTCGCGAGCATCAGCGTCCCGTCGATGGACGAGAACACCTCCTGCATGTCCGCCGTGATGCCGCCGGGGCCACCGACACGCACGCTGAGTCCGTCGGGATGCCGCTCCACGAGGGTGCGGATGTCCGGCACGATGTCGTCCGGTTCGGCGCCCCGGCGGTCGACGGACAACGCGTAGCGCAGCGTGGTGTGATCGACCGACTCCTGCGCGGCCGGCGCCGCGCCACCCACGAGCGGATGCCGAGCCACCACGTCGGCGACCCCCGCGGCGGCCGTCTGCCGATCGGCGGGCGTCAATCCGCCGTCGCGGCGATACACGATCTGCACGTCCATGGCGTCGCCGCCCGGCAACCCGCCCTGGATCCGCGCCACTTGGGTGGACTCGGCGTTGGCGGGCAGGTAGTCCACGGCCTCGTTGCGCTGCACGTCACCGAGCTTGGCGGCGAACATCCCCGCCACCAGCACCACCAACACCCACCCGCCCACCACAACCCACGGCAACCCCCACAACCGCCCCCGCCGCGACGGCCGCGGCCGTGACCGTACGGGCACACCCGGGTCGCCCCCCGAGCCGCTCTCTTCCCGCGCCAAAATCTCCATGCCCCAAGGCTTCCGCCCAACCCCACCCCACTCGTCCGGCCAAGGACCGATCTCCGCATTACTCCACCCGACGTCAAGCAACCCCCACTAATCCCAGAGGAGTAACCCACCCCTCCCCAGCGGGCCGGCGCAGCACGACGTACATCGGTGAAGACCGCAGGAACCGCGCAGCGCAGCAGTGAAGGCCCGGACAGCAGACGCGGAGCGCAACGCGGGGGTGCAGGCGCCGAGATCGGACAGCGCCGGGCGCGCGAGGACCACCGACGCACGGACGGAGTGAGGGCGGACACGGGGACACCGGGGCGGAGCACGCGTGAGGCGAGGGCGGAGGCGCCGCAGCAGGCGCGGGCAACGAGCAGGGACCACAGGCGCGCGGGCCGGGCCGGAATGCGGCGGGGAGGGCGGAAGTCGCGCGTCGGACGTGGGGCGATGGCGAGGCCCTGTGCCGCCCAGACGGGGACAACCCCGCGGCCCCCGTTCGTCCCATCAGGCGCCGGCATCAGCCACCAAACCACGCCTGCCGCCAACCCCAGCGGCATCCGCCCACCGGCCGTCACCTCAGGACGCAGTCCAGCGCCGCCCACGGCCGAAAGCCACGGCGCAACCACCCCGGCCGGCACACCGACGGCTCCCCAGAGCGGTCGTCAGCCGTCGCCACGGTACGAATGGCCCCGCCAGGACCCGCATCCCAGCCACCACAACGTGCGCCGGCGCCCGAGTCCGCAAACGAACCCGCCACCCCGCCACCCCGCCACCCCGCCACCCCGCCACCCCGCCACCAACGACGGTTCAGCCGCCTCGGGCACCCGGCCCATGGTCCAACGTCACCGCAGGGGCAACTCGGTTCCGCTCACCGCCAGAGTCCGCCGCGCCAACTGCCGCAGCGCGCAAACGCCTTCCCCGGGCAGCGCGGTCTCGACCCGAGTCGCCGCCCCCTCCGGCCATCCCGCCTCGGCACCGTGCAACACGCCTGCGATCGAGCCCACCAACGGCGCGGTGGCATGAACGTCCCACCCGCCGCGCACAGTCAGCCCAATCTGCCGAGCGGGATCGGCGTCTCCCCACAACAACCCAGCCGCGATCAGCCCCGCGCTCCCCGACGCGTCGTGCCGATCGTCGCTCCCGGACTCTCGTCGTACCTCGGCGACCACTTGGTCCCAGGCCCACCCACGCGCAGACGCAACCAACACATCCCGAACCACCCGCGACACCCCCGACTTCACCGGAACGTGCCGCAACGAAACACCGACCGCCTGCGCCGCATCCCGAGCCGTGAAGGCCGCCGCCGCAAGGGCAGCACACCACATGGCGGCGTACACCCCCTCCCCGGCATGCGACACCACCGCATCCTTCCGAGCCAACCGAGCCGCCCGCCTCGGATCCCCGGGCGCCACATAGCCATACAGGTCGGCCCGCGTCATCGCCTCACCCGACCCGCTCCCATCACCTGCCGTGGTCGGGGGCAAATCCCCCTCAAGCAAACGCAGATACGCGGCCTGCTCCGCCGCAAAGGCCCGTAGGAACGGCAGGGTAAGCAACCACAATCCGCCAACCTGCGCACTCGTGAACCCCGGCCCGTACGACTCCAAAACCCGCAGACTCAAAACCGCCCGATCAACCGCGTCACTGCGATCCTCGGCCGGACCGGAACCCAATCCCTGCCTCGCCTCACGGGCGCCAAGGCATCGCCCGATCCATCCCCCGTGGATCCGATCGAACAACACGGCGCGAACCGGCGGCAGATCAATCCCCCCGGCCGGAGGCAGCAGTTCATCAACCAACGCATCAACCCCCGAGATCTTTTCCCGACTCGACTCGTCTCGCAACAATCCATCCCCCCGCAAGCCATCGAACTCCATCGACTTCCCAGGAATCACGCCCGGTCCAGAAGCTCTTGCCCAGGACGATCCACCCCGCAAGCATCGTGGCGCCAACCGCCTCCGAAGCACCTGTCTCAAGCCAAATGTTCGTGGTGTCAAACACCTCGGTGCCGCCCATCTCTGCAGCACTCGTCTCCAGAGCACACAATCGTGCACCAATCATTTCAAAGTAAACGATCGTTTCGCCCATCTTGGGCCGGTCCTCGCGTTGATCGGGTTACCTCACAGGCCCACCCCGGAATCACCGTCAAAGCCAATCATCTCGAGAAGACGACCTTGTCCCGGACGACCCCGCGAGCAAATCTTCACGAATTCGATCGTCGCTCACCGTATTCGCTTCACATGCTTGGCTTTCACCCTCTTGCTTCGTGCCGGTCGACTTCGACGCTCAATGCTCGGTCACCCCTCGTCCCGGCTCCCGGCCCCGACACCCCGCACCCACTGCCGAACCGAAGACCTCGATGTATGGGATGACTCCTCGGCGGGCCTGCGCACGGTTCGTGGAGAGATACCGCTTCGGGCGGCGAACGCACGCAGGAAACATGGGGCCGGGCGACCCAGGGTCGGACCGGCGGCCCCGGCGCCGGAAGCGCTGCTCTCCGGTACCTCGCTCGCCGAGAGGCCGTCGGAGCTGATCGACCACCTCACCCCGGCCACCGTCGGCGAGGTGGGCGGGGCTCTCGACTGACCCAGCGCCCCCTAACCTCGGGCCCTGCACGCCCGGGGCCGGGGAGGACGGCCGACCAAGCCGTCGCGACCGAGCGGCAACCCGACGAGCGACAGGCCCGGCTCGAAGCGCGGCTGCGCGCCGGTCCGGTTCGTAGACGGCCGGCGGCCCGGACGCCGGGGCACATACTCCGTCGCCGCCGTAGGGACCGGGGCCGATCAGTTCGTGGGGTTGGTGGCCTCGGATGGGAGGTCGACGGTGTCCGATGTGGACGGCGCGGTGACATCGACCGGCTTGCCGAGGTCGGACCACTCGACGGTGCCGTTCTCCGGGAGTTCCAGCCGGATCGGCACCGGGTTCCCCGTGGCGGGCACGTGCAACCGTGGGCCGCCACACAGCCCCGGCACGATCGTTCGCGTGCCGTCGACGATCTCCTCGGAGCGTTCCTTGGCCGGGGATCGCCAGTCCGTGACGACCGTTGCGACGTTGCCGTACTCCGCGATCCGGGTGATGTCCTCGAAGCGCGAGTCGTCCGCGTCGATCCGGACGTACTTGTCGCGGCGCCCGGCCGCGGCGTTCGCGTCGGCCGGCCTCAGGGCCGCCTTCCAGTATTCGTCCGGGGCTTTGAGGTAGACGTTCGAGCCGACCCGACGCAGTTCCAGTCGGTGCCCGCCGAGCCCCCGGCGCGGCCGGGGCCGGTACGCGGTCGGCCCCGAGGGGCACGGTAATCGACCGGCCGCCGCAACTGTCACGTGCCTCGTCACCGTCACGCGAACGGCCGCTCTCCACTGCTCCGAAACCCCGCCCGGGCCGCGGCGGGCACCGACCGGCGCGCCCAGGGCGAGCGTTCGGTCCGCGAACCAAAGCACAACGTCCGTCGGAACACCCCGACCCACTCGCGAGAGCCTCCGAAAAACCGACCGAACCCAAGCCCTGCGTTCGACGCGACAGCCCGCCGGGTCGGGCTGCGGCGCGCCGGGTGGCCGAAAGCAAGTCCCGTGCCTTGCAGTCGGCTTGAGAACCGGCGGGGTCGGTGGTGCATCGCGGCGGGCGTCCAGGGGCGCGATCCGCGCCCCTGCCGTCGAGGTTGGGCCCCGCCAGGTCGGGCAGCCGTGCCCCGCAGTCGGCGTCCGCGGCCGACGCGTGGCCTGCCGTCGAGGTGGAAGCCCGCCAGGGCACCCGGAGGCGCATCTCGGCCGGCATCCCCGGACGGAGCCACATGTCTGCCGTCGAGGTTGACCCCGTCGGATCACGCGGCTGGGCCCCACAGCCTCCATCCCCGGGCGCGGCCCCGCGCCCTGCCATCAAGAATCGGCCCCGCCAGGTCCGGCCGCCACGCCCCGCAACCCGCCCCCGTCGGCGAGGCCGGCACCCGCCCGTCGGGGTCGAGCCCCGCCGACCCCGGCAGCCGCCCCCGCAAGCAAGGCCGAATGCCTCCCGTCGCGCCCTCGCCCCGCCGCCCCGGCCCCCAACCCGCCCCCTCCCGACACGCCCGTCGGTTTGGTTGACCCCGGGTGTCGGGAGTTGCGGAAACGACCTAAATGTGACGCCCTATCACATCGCCTGCGCAGGCGGCGGAAGCACCCCGGCACGGGCTATTGGCAAGCCTTGACGAAGTTCAGACGCAACCCGCTGAAATTCGTCACGACCCAGGGGGTTCGCAAGCGCCGCGAATCGCGTACCTTATCGGCCATGACCTCGGCTCGCGCCTATGACGGCGGCATCTACTCGCCGTATTCGGAGACCCCGATCTACGACCGGCTGGTGGCCGAACGGGGCCGGCCGGAGATCGGCCCCTTCAACGTGCCCCTCCCGGACTTCGCCATGCACCCGCTCTTCGGCGAACGACCGGCGCTCCCCGCCCTTCCGGCGCTGCCCTCCTCGTACTCGTCGCCCGCGCCCGCGTACGGCTCGTCGACCCCGGGCTACGGCTACAACGCGCCCGCGCCGATGCCCGCGCTGCCCGCGCCGCTGCCGGTGCCCGCGCAGTACGGTGGCGCTCCGCAGTACGGGGGCGGTCAGTACAACAACGCGCCCATGTCGGGCTATGCGTCGATGGCCCCGGCCGCGCCGCAGGCTCCGCAGCCGGCCGTGCACCAGTCGCAGCCGGGTGCCGGGCAGTACGCCGCGCAGTACGTCCAGCCGCCGCAGGTTCCCGCGCCGCGTGTGCCGAACATGGGCGAGCCTGGCCAATTCCCGCCCCGTTACTGAGCGAACGACGCCGAGCGCACGCCCGAGCAAGGTCGAGTACCGAGAGTCGTCATACCCGTACGTCCCGCGTGGCCGTCCCCGAGCCGAGGCGTCGCGCGGAGCCGCCGTCGGCCCTCACGGGCCGGCGTGAAACAGTGAAGCCATGCGCCACCGCCACCTCGCCTCCCTGCACCTGTACCCGATCAAGTCCACCCGTGGCATCGACCTCTCCGAGGCCGTGGTCGAGCCGTGGGGCCTTGCCGGGGACCGGCGTTGGATGTTGGTGGACACCACCGGACGGTTTCTCAGCCAACGCAAGCAGCCCCTGCTCGCGACCGTGGCAGTACGTCAGGAGGACGGCGGACGACTGGTCGTCCGCGCGCCCTCGATGGACGAACTCCGGATCGAGCCGCCCGCCGAGGTCCGGCTCGTGCCGGTGACGGTCTGGAACGACGAGGTCGAGGCCGCCGTGGGCCCGGACGACGCGCATACGTGGTTCGGGAAGTTGCTGGGCATCGACGTGCGGCTCGTCTACCTGGACGACCCGACCCGGCGGTTGCCCGATCAGAGGTTCGCGGACTCATCCGATCGAGTGAGCTTCGCGGACGGCTTTCCGCTGCTCCTGACCACGACGGGTTCACTCGAAGCGCTGAACGGTCTCGTCGAATCCCCACTGCCGATGAACCGTTTCCGCCCCAACGTGGTCATCGACGAGCCCGAGGCCTGGGCCGAGGACCGCTGGCGTCGGATTCGGATCGGCGATGTCGTCTTCCGCGTGGTCAAGCCGTGTTCGCGCTGTGTCATCACCACCACCGACCAGTGGACCGGCGAACGCGGCCCCGAACCGCTCCGGACCCTGGGCAGACACCGCCGCTTCGGTACCAAGCTGGTCTTCGGCCAGAACCTGGTCCCCGAACTCCCCGCCCACACCACCGGCATCCTCCACGTGGGCGACACCTTCGAAGTCCTCGAAGCGGACTGATTCGAAGTCCTCGAAACAGACTGACCGGACCACGGCGCGGCCGGCCCCGCGCGCACCGCGCCACACCGCCCCGCCCCGCCACCCGGCGCACCGGCGTCACTCACGTGGGTGACATCCTCCGCGCGCCCCGACCCCACGCCCCCGGTCCCCCGACACGCTGATACCCCCACTACCTAGGACCGTCCGGCACGTTCCTGCCGGGTGAGGGGCGCGACTCCATGGCTACCGTCACGTTCGACCGAGCCACCCGCCGGTACACCAAGGGCGACAGGCCCGCCGTCGACCAGCTCTCGCTGGAGATCGGCGACGGCGAATTCCTCGTCCTGGTCGGCCCGTCCGGCTCCGGGAAGAGCACTGCCCTGCGGATGCTCGCGGGCCTGGAGGACGTGAACTCGGGCGCGATCCGCATCGGCGACCGCGATGTCACCAACCTCGAACCCAAGGACCGCGACATCGCGATGGTGTTCCAGAACTACGCGCTCTACCCGCACATGTCGGTGGCCGAGAACATGGCCTTCGCGCTCAAGATCGCACATCGGCCGAAGGACGAGATCGCCCGACGCGTCACCGAGGCCGCGAAGATCCTCGACCTCACCGAATACCTCGACCGCAAGCCGAAGGCGCTCTCCGGCGGTCAGCGCCAACGCGTCGCGATGGGCCGCGCGATCGTCCGCGAACCGCGCGTATTCCTGATGGACGAGCCGCTGTCCAACCTCGACGCCAAGCTCCGCGTCCAGACCCGCATCCAAATCGCGGGCCTGCAACGGCGGTTGGGCACCACCACGGTCTACGTGACGCACGACCAGGTCGAGGCGATGACCATGGGCGACCGCGTCGCCGTACTCCGCGACGGCATCCTCCAACAGGTCGACACCCCACGTCGGATGTACGAGCACCCGAACAACGTGTTCGTGGCCGGCTTCATCGGCTCGCCGTCGATGAACCTGATCGACACCGAACTGACCGAGGACGGCTTCCGGTTCGGCGACGCCCCGATCCCGCTCACCCGCGGGGCGCTGGAAACGGCCCGCGCCGAGAAGGCCGAGCGGATCACGGTCGGCATCCGCCCGGAGCACCTGGAGGTCACCTCCGACGCGGACGCCGGCGGCCTGCCCGTCACGGTGGACGTGGTCGAGGAACTGGGCTCCGACGCCTACGTATACGGCACCGCCCGGGTCGACGACTCGCCCGCGCCCCTGGTCGTCCGGGTGCCCGGCAATCGGGTGCCGCACAAGGGCGAGACGCTGCGGGTGACCCCCCGCATCGACGAGATCCACAAGTTCTCGAAGTCCACCGGCGAACGCCTCGCCGACTGAAGTTCACGCACCCGCACACGCACGCGCCCACGCACACGCCCGGGCTCACCGCGCCCGGGCGCCGAGGGTCCCTCAGCCGGCCGCCTCCCCGAACGCCTGCCGCAGGTGGGTGGTTCGCTGCCGGGTCGGGTCGGCGGCCACCGCGGCGGCGAGGGCCGGACCGGCCGCGTGCACGATCGAGACGTGGCGTTCGCCTCGCGTGACGAGCGTGTACATGAGGGCCCTGGTGTAGGCGTCGGCGCCCTCGGCGGGCAGTACGACCACCGCGGCCGGACGCCGCACGCCCAGGGATTGACGGGCCGTCAGGGCCCAACCGTGGCGAAGCTCCGTCGGGGGTACCGCCTCCGGCGCGGCCGTCCCGAAGAGCACGACCGCCCGCCCGTCGGGCAGGAGTTCGCGCACCGTCCCCTGGACCACCCCGCAACTCGGGTCGGTCGTGGCCCGGATCACCCGGTCGCCGACGTCGATGGCGCCCGGCGTCGGCGAACTCCCGCCGCCCGGAACCGGGTTGAGCCGCGCCTTCAGGGCGGCGTTGAGCGCGTTCGCGCCGGCGGGCCCCGTGGCCAGGGGAGCGACGACCAGCACGTCCCGCGCCGCGATGCCGATCGCCCTCGGAATCGAGTCGGCCACCAACTGGGCGCAGCGATGGGCGGCTTCCTCGCCGGTGCGGGCGGGGATCAGCACGACACGGCGCTCGGGATCCCGAATCGGTGGCAGCCGGCCGTCCCGGATGCCGTCCGCGAGCGCTTCGAGGGGTCCGTCCGGGACGTTCGGCGCGACCAGCGCACGGATCGCGCCGGTGGCGGCCAAATCGGTGAACACCCGTCCCGGACCGGTCGATTCGAGGCCGGCCGGGTCGCCGGCCAGCAGGAGCCTGGCGCCGTCGGGAACCGCCTCGAAAATCGCCGCCGCGGCCGTGACGTCGAGCAGGGTCGCGTCCGTGACGACGAGGAGGTCGAGTTCGAGGGTGCCGTCCGGGCCACGTTCCATCGCGGCCAACTCGCGCAGACCGACCGCACCGGCGCCGAGGCGATCCCGGCCGTCGGTGGTCGGGGCGACCACGACCGCCCGAAGCCCGGCCGCCCGAACCTTCGCGACGACGGCCGAAATCGCTGCGGGCGGCTCCTCACCGGGGCCCGCGGCGTAGAGCACGACGCCGGTCGAAGCCAGCGCCCGATCCAGCTTGCCGTCGCCGAACGCCGGCCAGGGCTCGACCGTCGACATCAGCCGCACGACTGCCTCGGCGATGGCCTCCTCGGCAAGGGCGTAGTCGTCCAGGGCGAGCAGCACACCACCGACGGCGGCGAGTTCGTCGGGTTCCTCGAAGTCGGCCTCGAAGTCCCCGTCGCCGTCGTCCGTTTCGTCGAAGTCGCCGTCCTCCTCGCCCCCCGCCTCGGCGGAGGCGGCAGGTACGGCGGCGAAGGCCATCACCCGACCCTCGGCCAATATGGCGCGCAACGCCGTATCGGGCTCACCCACCTCGAAGTGCCCGAGCGCCGCCCGAACGGCATCGGCCTCGATCGCGGTATCCCCCTGGCGAGCGGCCCGGCGAAGCAGCCACAGCACAATCGCCCGCACCCGCCGAGGATCGTCGGCGGCCCACGCGGCACCCACCGCCCCACGCGCGAACAGGTCGGCCTGCTGCGGCGCGATCCCCGCCACGCCGAGCAATGCCCACGGATCACCCGCCAACAGCTCCGCCGCCTCGCTCCCCAGCGCGGCAACCACCCGGGGAGCCATTCCCTCGGGAGCCCCGGCAGCCCCCAGCAGCCGAGCAACATCGGCAACCACGACACCGAACGGCCGCCGCTCCACCTCCCCCACCCCCGGATCGGAGGCACCGCCACCACCACCGGGCCGCCCCCAGGCCTCACGCTCGCGCCCACCGCCCTCGCCAACGCCCGGCCCCCGGGGCGTACCGCTCTCGCCCACCATCGGGGACCTGCCGCCGTCACCCCCAAAAGCAAGGGCACCACCGCCCCTCCCGAAGCCCGACCCATCGCCGTCGCCATCCGGAGCAGCGACAACATCGCTCTCGGCGTCCGAGCCGGGGGAAGCGTCCTCGGTACCGGCGTCGACGGCCTCCACGGCGTCGGCGCCGCGCGCAGCCTTCGGGTGAAGTGACCTCACCTCCGCTGCCCGATCCCGGTCGGCGCGCGCGGAGCCCTCGTCGGCGGGCTCAGGCGTCGCGGCCGTCGCGTCGGCGGCGTTCGGCGGTCGGACTGCGCTCTCATCGGCCGCGAGTCGGGCGTCGCCGCCGCCGGCCGGGTTCGTCGGACCGCCCACCGGCTCCGACAGCTGAGGGGCGAGAGCGGCGCTGTCGGGGGTCCCGGTCTCCGTGCCCTGGTCAACCGGCGAGGTCGTGGCCGCGTCGCCGGTGGCCGGGCTTGGCGAAGCGTCGGCAGGGGCCGGACCGTCCGATTCGACAGCGGCGCCCTCGTTGTCCGGCTCCGGCGGGAGGTCCAGGTCGCGGATGCGCCGAGGGACACGCCGGGTGCCCCGATCGGGCAACGCTTCGTCACCGGCCTCGGTCTCTCGATGGGACAACGCTTCGTCACCGGCCTCCGGCTCCCGACGGGGCGGCGCTTCCTCACCGGCCCCGGGCTCTCGGTGGGACCGTGCCCCTTCACCCGCTTCCGGCTCTTGACGAGGCGCTGCCTCGTCACCGACCTCGACCTCTCGACGGGACGGCGCATCATCGCCGTCCTCGACCTCTCGGCGGGCCTGTTCGTCCGTCGACGAGGGAGCAGACACCGGATCCTCCGCAGCGGCCAGGTCGTCCGAAGCCCCCTCGCCACGGGCCTTCTCGGCCGCCGCCGCAGCCTCGGCTGCGGCCTGCGCTTCGGCCTCGGCGGCGGCAATCGCGGCGGCCTCGGCCTCGGCGGCTTCCGCGGCCACCGTCGTGCGACGGCGGGCGCGCTCGGCGTGGTTCGGGTCGGCGGTCTCGATGTGCGCCACGCCGCCGACGACCTCGGGGGCCTCGCCGCGAGCCAACCTCGCGAGTTGGTCGCGAAGGAGGGCCACCGGGTCGGCCTTCGGCCGGTTGTCCCGGGCGTGCGACGGTTCGGGCTCCGGATCCGACGGCGCGTGCTCGGAGCCGGCCCGGGTCGGCGTGGTTCCGGGGCCGGCCCCGGCCCGACGCTCGGTCGCATCCTCCGAATCGGCTTCCGCACCGTCGCCGTTCACGCCGCCCGCACCGCCCACACTCACGTCAGCCACACCCGACCCACACTCGTCCGCTCGAACACCCCGACACACAACCGGCCACGCCGGTGTCACCGACCCTCGCCGGAATCGATGGTCCCAAACTGCCGTACCCGGCCGTCCGACACCTTCCGCCGCACCGAAGCCGCCCCTCTCGACCCACCCGATCCAGCGAAACCCCCGACGGGCGCGCCCCCGAACACCGACCTCACCCCGACCAACGCCGACCCGACATCCGTCCCGACGACGACCCGCCAACCGCACGCTCCGCACACCCAACCAACCAGGACCGACCGACACTCGGCAGCCCCACGGCCCCACAGCCCCCGCCGCTGTCGGTCCCCGGCAATACCGTGCCAACCGCCCGCCAAGCCACCGGCGCGCGGGAAGGACACCATGATCGACATCAAGGTCACCCAAGGCAGCCTCGACGACGTAGCGGACTTCGTCTCGATGCTCTACGAGCACACCACCTGGCTGCTCCCGACGCGCTACGTCGACCTGCCCGAAACCCTGGAGTGGGAGGAACCCCCGCCGATCGTCAAACAGGTGCTGCGCCACACCCGCGCCGGCCGAACGCGAATCTGCCGGCACCCGTCGGACGGCATCACCGGCGGCTCCGTACCGACCGACGAGGCCCCGGAGTTCGTCCCGCCGGCCGACGAGCCCGAGCTATACCTGTACCTCCTGGTCAGCGATGCGAGGCACTGGGATCTCGACATCGCGGCCCTGGTCGCCGACGCCCGGGCCGAAGCCGCCCGGCGCGGCATCCGACTGCTCCGCACGCACTGTCGGACCGGCGAGGACGGTTGGCTCGTGCACGACTACGAGAAGCTCGGCTTCACCCCGACCCTGGAGTTCGAGGTGCTGCGCGCGGACGGGTCGTTCTGGCCCGGCCAGGTGCTCGAAACCCGGGTATGAGCCCGCCGCGCCCCATCGGACCACCGACGCCCCCCTAAGCCTGGCTCCACGAATCGTCCGGGTAGCCCGTCATCGGCTGGGAGACGTCCTCCAACGCGTTCCGGATCTCGGTCGGAAGCGTCACGGACTCCGCCGCCAACGACGCGCGGAGCTGGCCGGCGTTGCGGGCGCCCACGATCGGCGCGACCACGCCCGGCCGGTCGCGGACCCAGGCCAGGGCCACCTCGATCGGAGCCGCGCCCAGGCCGTCGGCGGCGGTGGCCAGGGCGTCGACGATGCGGCGGGAGTGGTCGTCCAGGTACGGGGCGACGAAGGGGCCCATGTGGGCGGATGCGCCCCGGGAGTCGGCCGGCATGGCGTGGCGATACTTCCCCGTCAGCACCCCGCGTCCCAGCGGCGACCACGGGAGCAGGCCGACGCCCAGGTCGAGGGCCGCAGGCAGGACCTCGCGTTCGATGCCGCGTTGCAGCAGCGAGTACTCCACCTGCGTACTGGCCACCACCACCCGGCCGGGGGCCGCCGACTGCCACGTGGCCGCCTTCGCCAGTTGCCAGCCGGAGAAGTTGGACACCCCGACGTACCTGGCCCGCCCGCTGGTGACCGCCAGGTCGAGCGCGTGCAGGGTCTCCTCGAGCGGCGTCGACGGGTCGTACGCGTGCAACTGCCACAGGTCGACATGGTCCGTGCCGAGGCGGGCCAGCGAGTGGTCGAGCGCCTGGAGCAGGTGGCCGCGCGAGCCGTCGAAGCGGCGCTCGCTGTACGGCACGCTCGCGGCCTTGGTCGCGATCACCACCTCCGAGCGCGGGATGTACCCGTCGAGGAGGCGGCCGATCATGTACTCGGCCTCACCGTCGGCGTATACGTCGGCGGTGTCCACGAGGTTCCCGCCGGCATCCAGATATGCCTTCATCTGGTCGGCCGCGTCGTGCTCGTCGGTGTCTCGTCCCCATGTCATGGTGCCCAGCCCCATGCGGGAGACCCGCAGGCCGGTGCGGCCGAGATGTCGCTGCTCCATGGCACCGGAGACTAGCCGTTCCCTCCCCCGCGCCGCCGTTGGCGGGGCCGTTCGGCGGTATGCCGGCGAGACAGGTTACCGACGGGTAGGTCACGCGGTATGGTCTGCCGAGGCGACAGGCAGCGCCAACCAGTCGGACGAACGCCGGACGAACGCCGTCCCGGCGTGAGACGGACGTCGGACAGACGTCGAACAGGGGGTCCGCGGAGATGCGACTCGGAATCAACCTCGGCTACTTCGGCGCCGGCAACGACGCCGACAATCTGGCCGTCGCCCAGGAGGCCGACCGGCTCGGCTACGCGGTCTGCTGGGCCGCGGAGGCCTACGGCTCGGACGCGGCCACCGTGCTGTCCTGGGTCGCGGCGCAGACCACCCGAATCGACGTCGGCTCGGCGATCTTCCAGATCCCGGCCCGGACGCCGACCATGACCGCGATGACCGCCGCGACGCTCGACGTGCTCTCCGGCGGCCGGTTCCGGCTCGGCCTGGGCGTGTCCGGGCCGCAGGTGTCCGAGGGCTGGTACGGGGTCAAGTTCGACAAGCCGCTCGCCCGCACCCGCGAGTACGTCGAGGTGATCCGCAAGGCGATGCGCCGCGAGCGGGTCGCCCACGAGGGCGCCAACTGGACGCTGCCGCTGCCCGGCGGCCCGGGCAAGCCGCTCAAGCTCACCGTGCACCCGGTACGCGAGCACATCCCGCTCTACATCGCCGCCGTGGGCCCGAAGAACCTGGAGTTGACCGGCGAGATCGCCGACGGCTGGCTGGGTGTCTTCTACGCCCCGGAGCACGCCGAGGAATCGCTCGTACACATCCGCGCCGGCCGGGAGAAGGCCGGCCTGGCGATGACCGACTTCGACGTCGTGCCGACCGTCCCGCTCGTGGTCGGCGACGACCCTCGGCAGGCGGCCGAACAGGTGCGCGGCTACGCCGCGTTGTACGTCGGCGGGATGGGCAGCCGGGACCAGAACTTCTACAACCGGCTCGCGGTCCGCATGGGCTACGAGGCCGAGGCCAAGGAGATCCAGGACAGGTTCCTGGCGAAGGACTACGCGGGCGCGGGCGCGGCCGTCCCGTACGACTTCATCGACAAGACCAGCCTGCTCGGCGGCCGGGAGCGGATCGCGGAGCGTATGCAGGCCTACGCCGACACCGGCGTGACCACCCTGACCATCGCGCCCAACGGCAGCACCCTCGACGAACGGGTGGCGGCGCTGCGCCTGGCCGCCGAGGCGCTGGACCTCTCCGGCACCGGCTCCTGACCCGACGGCGGGCCCGACACACCTGGCGTGTGTCTTCAAACCCCCGTCGGGCTCCGCGACGCCCGGCACCGCACCTCGCCGCCCCGGAGAAACAGGCGAATGGAACCACTGTGCACCTGCTTCTCCGGCACGCCGATGCACGGCATCCGCCCTTCGGGCTCCTCGCTGCGCTCACGCCGCGGAGCTCGGCGGGGGTTCGAAGACACGCGCCAGGGCCCGCCGCACGATCATCCACGCCGCACCCGCAGCGCCCGAAGCACCCACCCGCACCGACACCCTCAGCGCGGCCCCGGCACCCGCGCCGCGATCACCTCGGCGAACTCCAACAGCCGGCGAATCTGCCCCGGCCCGCCGTCCTCCAACGACTTGCTGAACCGGTACGCCTCCTGCCGGAAGCGCCCCGTCGACGCGCCGTCCTCCCCGCGCACCGTCGCCACCTCCTGCAGCGTCGGCGTGGCCAGGAACACGAACGCGCCGCGCAGTTGCCGCCGCCCGTCGTTGTCGGTGCCCACCAGGGTGCGTATCCCGACGTGCGACACCGACCCGAGCGGAATCACCTGCACGGAGGAATCCAGCACCGTGCCACCGGGCGCGGACGGGTCGGTCATGTCCTCGCTGTGCCACAGCACCAGGCGCCGGTCGTCGCAGACCGCCGCCTCCTGCCAGACCGAGGTGCCGTTCGCGTTGATGTCCACGACCCGTTCGAGCGTGAAGCCGCGCACGGGACGGCGGCCCAGCACCGAGCCCAGGGCCTCCATCGCCACGTCCGGGTGCAGCAGGTAGGACCGCACCGCGTCCTCCAGCTGGGTGTGCGCGGACCAGTCGGCCCCGGCGGCTCCGGCCCCCGGAACCTGGGCCGGGCGCGTCCCCGATGTGCGCTGCCTGCCCGACTTGCCGAACATCCCCACCTGCTTCCGCCGCGTCTGTACAAGCAGAAGCCTACGAGAGTCCGGCGTGGGCGGTGCCGGCGTCCACCGCTTGATCGCTCACGGAACGAAATCAGGCCGCGGCGGGGGAGTCCAGTGCATCCCCGCCACGGCCGGTACCGAGTTCAACGACCACACCCGACAAAGGACACGCCGGCGGAACCGGAGCCCCGGACGCGCCGGCCACCGAAACCGGTACGGCGGTGACCGAACACGGAGCCCACCCCGCCCCCTACAACCACCCGCTCCGCCGGAACATGCGATGCAACCCCACACACGACAGCACCATCAGCGCCACCGCCCCCGGGTACCCCCACACCGACTTCAGCTCCGGCATGTGCTCGAAGTTCATCCCGTACACGCCCGCGATCATCGTCGGCACCGCGAAGATCGCCGCCCACGCGGAGATCTTGCGCATGTCCTCGTTCTGCCGCACACCCACCTGCGCGAGGTGCGCGCCCAGGACGTCGGACAACAACCGGTCGAACGATTCGATCTGTTCGGTGACCCTGGTCACGTGGTCGGCAACATCCCGAAAGAACGGCCGGGTGTCGGCCGGGACGAAGGCGACCTCGGACGTGGCCAGCCGCCGTATCGGCTCGATCAGCGGCAGCGCGGCGCGCCGGCACTCCAGGACCTCGCGCTTGAGCAGGTAGATCCGCTCGGCGTCGTTCTCCCGGCTCGGCGAGAAGACCCGCGCCTCCAGCTCCTCCAGGTCGGTCTCCAGCTCGCCGGCGATGGCGAGATAGGCGTCCACGACCGCGTCGGCGACCGCGTACATCACCGCGCCGGGACCGTGTTTGAGCAGCTTGGGCTGCTTCTCCACCCGGCGGCGCACGGACTTCAGCTCCGCGCCCGGACCGTGCCTGACGGTCACCACGAACGAGTCGCCGACGAACATCATCAGTTCGCCGGTCTCCACGGACGACGTCTCGTCGTAGTAGTGCAGCGTCTTCAGGACCAGGAAGATCGAGTCGTCGTAGGTCTCCAGCTTGGGCCGCTGGTGCGCGTGCAACGCGTCCTCGACCGCCAGCGGGTGCAGCCCGAACTCGCTCGTGACCAGGTCGAACTCGCTCGGCGTCGGCTCGTGCAGCCCGATCCACAGGAACGAGTCACCGACCCGCCGAGCCTCGTCCAGCGCGTCGGAGAAGTCGGCGGGTCCTTCGGTCCGGCGGCCGTTCGTATAGATGGCGCAGTCGACGATCACCCGGCCAGTTTGCCGGCTCACGCGCCCGACCGACTCGGCTCGACCCACCAACTGCCCCACCCCCACCCACGCCCCACCCACACCCCGGCCGCCCCCACCCACACCCCTCCCACGCTCCACCCACCCCTCACGCACGCCTCGCGCACGGCGCCCGCACCACCCCGACATAGGCTTGACCCCATGACGACGGTGCTCTTTGTTCGGCACGGACGGACCACGGCCAACTCCTCCGGAGTCCTCGCCGGTTGGACGCCGGAGGTGTTCCTGGACGATCGGGGCGAGGAACAGGCCGCCGCGCTGGCGGCGCGGATCGCGGAGGTGCCGCTCGCGGCGGTGGTGACCAGCCCGCTGGAGCGCTGCCGGCAGACCTCGGAGGCGGTGCTGACCGCCCGGCTCGGGACCAAGTTCGCGCTCGACGCGGGCGCGCAGGTCGACGAGCGGGTCGGCGAGTGCCGCTACGGCGACTGGACCGGGCAGGAGCTGAAGAAGCTTGCCGAGGACCCGCTGTGGCAGACCGTGCAGACACACCCGAGCGCGGTCACCTTCCCCGGCCCGGGCGGCGAGGCGCTGCGGACCACCCAGGCCCGCGCGGTGGACGCGGTCCGCGACTGGAACGAGCGCATCGCCGCCGAGCACGGACCCGACGCAATGTACCTGGTCTGCTCGCACGGCGACGTGATCAAGGCGCTGGTCGCGGACGCGCTCGGGATGCACCTGGACCTGTTCCAGCGGATCCAGGTGGATCCGTGCTCGCTCACGGTGATCACGTACGGTACTCACCGGCCGACCGTCGGCCGCCTCAACGACACCGGCGGCTCGGTGGCCGGCCTGCTGCCGCCGCCCGACGGACGGCACGGGCCGGCGTCCGGCGACGCGGTGGTGGGCGGCGGAGCCGGCGCGCCGTAGGGTTCTTCGGAGGGCGTGCTCCCCCCGCGCGCCCTGGCCGACCGACCCGATCGACCACCCGTCCAGCTCTCGACAGAAACACGGAGCAGATCGTGCCCCGCCAGGTCTTCCTGTACGACCCCCCGGACCGTTTCGTCGCCGGCACCGTGGGTGAACCCGGCCAGCGAACCTTCTTCCTCCAGGCCTCCGCCGCCGGCCGCGTGACGAGCGTCGCGCTGGAGAAGACCCAGGTGTCCGTCCTGGCCGAACGTGTCGACGAACTCCTCGACGAGTTGGTGCGCCGCACCGGGGGCGAGACCGCCGTACCGGCCGTGACGCCCGCCGAACTTGAGGACTCCGGACCGCTGTTGCCGCCGATCCTGGAGGAGTTCCGGGTCGGCACGATGGCCCTCGCGTGGGACGCCGACGACGAACGCCTCGTGGTCGAGGCGCAGGCCCAGGTCCCCGACGACGACTCCCCCGAGGACACCCTGCTCGGCGATGACGACGACGAGGACGGCCCGCCGCTGCTCCGCGTGCGGCTCACCGGCGGCCAGGCCCGGGCGTTCGCGAAGCGCGCGCTGCTCGTGGTCGCGGCCGGGCGGCCGGCGTGTCCCTTCTGCGGGTTGCCGATGGACGCCGAGGGCCACATCTGCCCGCGCGCCAACGGGTACCGGCGTTGACCGACACGGTCCTCGACGCCGCCGCCGTCCCGGAGCTGTTGCGCCGGGGTGAGCTGACGGTGCAGGCGCGCCTGGAGGACGCCTCCAACGCCACGCTGTACTGCGTCGCGACGCTCGACGGCGTGTCGCTGCCGTGCGTGTGGAAGCCGGTCGCGGGCGAGCGTCCGCTGTGGGACTTCCCCGACGGCACGCTCGCGGGGCGCGAGGTGGCGGCGTACGAGGTGTCCGAGGCGCTGGGCTGGGACATCGTGCCGACCACGGTGTTCCGGGAGGGCCCGTACGGCGCGGGCATGTGCCAGTTGTGGATCGACCACAAGCGGGCGGACGACGAGCCCGAGCCGGTCGCGATCCTGCCGGCGGTCGACCCCGGACCGGCCTGGAAGCCGATCGCACACGTGGTCGTCCCCGACGAACAGGGCAAGGAGCAGCCCGCCCTGCTCGTGCACGCCGCCGGTGACGTACTGCAGCGCATCGCCGTGTTCGACGCGGTGATCAACAACGCCGACCGCAAGGGCGGCCACCTCCTGCCCGGCCCGGCCGGCCACGTGTACGGGATCGATCACGGCATCTGCTTCCACGTCGAGGACAAACTCCGCACCCTCCTGTGGGGTTGGGCGGGCGAGCCGCTGCCGGCCTCCGCGCGCGCCGCGCTGACCTCGCTGGCCGAGGAGTTGCACGGCGCGCTGGGTGTGCGTCTGGGCGAGCTGATTACGCCGGACGAGGTCGAGGCCACCCGCGAACGGGTGAGAGTTCTGCTCGCCGAGGGCCGGCTGCCGAAGCCGGACGGCCGCCGGCACGTGATTCCGTGGCCGCCGATCTGACTCGAGACGAAATTCACGAGTCGACCGGGCGTTCCCGGCCGACGGCGCCGGCCGGCGCACCCCGGCGCGGGTAAAGACGCGGAAATTCGTCTGCCAACCCTGGAAGATCTTCACCCCCCGCGGACGTTAGGCTCATACGTATGTATGCCTGGCCTGCACCCGAGCTCCCCGTTCTCCCTGGTCAGGGTGCGTCCCTGCGCGTGCACGACAGTTCCGTGCACGAGCTGGTGACGGTCACCCCGGGACCGGTCGCGCGGTTGTACGTGTGCGGCATCACGCCGTACGACGCGACCCACATGGGCCACGCGGCCACGTATGTCGCCTTCGACCTGCTCCAGCGGGTCTGGCGGGATGCCGGCCACACCGTGGACTACGTGCAGAACGTCACCGACGTGGACGACCCCCTCCTGGAGCGGGCCGTGCGCGACGGCGTCGACTGGGTCGAGTTGGCGGAGCGCGAGACCGCGCTGTTCCGCGAGGACATGGCGTCGCTGCGGGTGCTCCCGCCGGCGAACTACATCGGCGTGGTCGAGGCGATCCCGCTGATCGTGCCGCTGATCGAGGACCTGCTCGCCAAGGAGGCGGCCTACTCGGTCGACGGCGACATCTACTTCTCGATCGTGTCGGACGAGCGCTTCGGCGGCGTGTCCGGATACACCGCCGCCCGGATGCTGGAGATCTTCGGCGAGCGCGGCGGCGACCCCGAGCGGAGCGGCAAGAAGGACCCGCTCGACCCGCTGCTCTGGCGTGCGGCGCGGCCGGGCGAGCCGTCCTGGGACGCGTCGTTCGGCGCGGGGCGCCCCGGTTGGCACATCGAGTGTGTGGCGATCGCGCTGAAGTACCTCGGCATGGGCTTCGACGTCCAGGGCGGCGGCAGCGACCTGGTCTTCCCGCATCACGAGATGGGCGCCTCGCACGCGCACGTGGTCACCGGCGAGGTGCCGTACGCGAAGGCGTACGTGCACGCGGGCATGGTCGCGCTGGACGGCGAGAAGATGTCCAAGTCGCGCGGCAACCTCGTGTTCGTCTCCAAGCTGCGCCGCGAGGGCGTGGACCCGATGGCAATCCGCCTGGCCCTGCTGGCCCATCACTACCGCAGCGACTGGGAGTGGACCGACACGGTCCTCGCCGAGGCCGAGGCACGGCTGGCCACGTGGCGCGCGGCGGTCGGCCGTCCCGACGGGCCCGACACCACCGAACTGCTCGCCGCGATCCGCGAACGGATGGCCGACGACCTGGACGCCCCGGGCGCGCTGGCCGCCATGGACGCCTGGGCGGCGCGGCAACTCGCCGACGGCGGCGAGGACATGTCCGCCCCGGGCGTGGCCTCGCGGGCGCTGGACGCGATCCTCGGCGTGGCCCTGTAACCGCGACCCGACGACGGCGACCGGCCGCGACGGCCGCATCGGCCCGGACCACCACGAAGGCCCCGAACGGCACTCGCCGTTCGGGGCCTTCGTGGATCACCGGCACCTGCCCGGCACCGGCCCGGGGTCGGTGCCCGCTCCGCCCGGCCACACCCCCGCGACGGCCGATCGGAGCGGACCCCTCGCCCGCGTCATAAGCAGATCACGCGGGAATCCCTCGGCACTTCAGGGGAAGCCCTCATCTTCGGCGGAAACTTCGAGGGAGTCGCCGACCCGATTCCCCGACATTGCCCCCGAACCGGGCTCCGCGAGGCGGATCTCCCTCGGATCCCGCCGCTCTCGCGCTCACGCCTCCATCAGCAGGTACTGCCGCACGTCCAGGTAGCCGGACCGGAAGCCCGCCTCCGACCAGGACAGGTACAGGTCCCACATGCGCCGGAACACGTGGTCGAAGCCCAACGCCTCGACGTCGTCGGCCCGCCGGTCGAACCGCTCCCGCCACAGCCGCAACGTCTCGGCGTAGTGCAGGCCGTACGACCTGCTGTCCGCGACCCGCAGCCGGGTCGCGGTGGCGGCCTTGCGCACCGCGTCGTCGGAGGGGATCAGACCGCCCGGGAAGATGTACTTGTGGATCCACGTGTACGTGTCCCGACCGGCCAGCATCCGGTCGTGCGGCATCGTGATCGACTGCAACGCGACCCGGCCGCCGGGCGCGAGCAGTCGGTCCAGCACTGCGAAGTAGGTGGGCCAGTACTCCTCCCCCACCGCCTCGATCATCTCCACGCTGACGATCGCGTCGTAACTGCCGCTCACGTGGCGGTAGTCGCGCAACTCGACCCGGACCCGATCGGCCAGGCCGGCGTTCGCGATCCGCGCCACCGCCAGGTCGCGCTGTTCGGCCGAGATGGTGATGGTGTGTACGTCCGCCCCGCGTTCGGCCGCGCGCAGCGCCAACTCGCCCCATCCGGTGCCGATTTCCAGCAGTCGGGTACCGGGGCCGACGTCCGCCAGGTCGAGCAGCCGGTCGATCTTGCGCCGCTGGGCCTCGGGCAACCCGTCCTCGTCGGCGCGCGGTCCGCCGTCGGGGCCCTGTTCGAAGACCGCCGACGAGTAGGACATCGTCTCGTCCAGGAAGGTGGCGAACAGCTCGTTCGACAGGTCGTAGTGCCGGTGGATGTTGCGCTTGGCGCCGGCCACGGTATTGCGCTGGGCACGCGGCAGGCGCGGTATCACCAGGGGGCGAAGTCGCTGAAGTGCCGGGGGAATCAGCGTGCTCACCCGGGAGGCGAACACGGTGAGCACCGCGGTCAGGTCGTCCGCCTCCCAGTCGCCCGCCTGATACGCCTCGCCGAAGCCGATCAGCCCACCCGTGCCCACCCGACGAAAGAACGCGTCCGGCCGCACGATCCGCATCACCGGCGCCTTCGCGTCCCCGTCGCCGCGCAGCGCGCCGTCGATCCACACCTGCAACGGCAGCCGGGCCACCGCTCGTTCGAACAGGAAGCGGGCCGCGGCGGCGCGCAGCGGTCGACGCGGCACCTCCGCCACATCGGGCCAGCGCACCGGATCGACCCGGGTCGGGGCAACCTCGATCACACTCAACGCAGACTCCCTCCAGCCCCGTGCTCGCACCACGGGTACGCCGCGCGGCCGCGCACCCGGTTGGTGCGACGTGACCGTCCGCGCCGCGCCTCCCTCCGGTTGGGCCGACCCGATCGACGGCTGCCCGCCTCGGGAGGAACGGCGACTCGTAGAACTCCCATTCGAGTCCCACTCTTCCCGGAACGGGCGGCGACAGCCGTGGGCCGGGAGAACCCGTGCCGACGGCCGCGGCGGAGCGTCGTGCGCGGCGCGCGGCGGCGGCCCGACGTGCGTCGGCTCCGCATCCCGGAGTCGAGGATGCGGAGCCGGTCTTCTTCGATCGTCGAGCGGGCGGATCACCGGACTCGGGGCTCAGCCCCCGCAGCCGCCACCGCCACAGCCCCCGCCTCCGCCGCAACTGCTCCCGCCACCGCAGCTGCTGCCGCCGTCGCCCCCGCCCCCGCCGCTGCCGCCGGAGCCGCCGTACGCGACCAGCGCGAGCCGGGCGTCCGGGTCGGGGTGTGCGGCCAGGCCCAGACAGGCCACCACGAACAGGCCGGACAGCGCGCCCGCGCCGACCAGGGCACCGGAGCGGCGGTCGGCCCGCAACTGTGTGGTCAGCTCGCGCAGCTGCCGGCGGCCCGCCGCAGTGGTCCGAAAGCCCGCCGCGGTCAGCCCCGCGAAGACGAAGGTGAGCACGATCATCGGGACCAGGAAGCCGATCGGCCGGCTGTGCGCCAGGCCGTTGACGAAGCGGGCGATGCCCACCAGTCCGAGCACGAACAGCAGCCGGGAGGGCGTCTTGGCGATCCGACGCGCGAGCGGCGAGTGCAGCAGTCCGCGTTCGACCAGACTGCGCTCGATCTCCTCCCGCATGGGAGTGCGCGACCAGCCTCGCAGCAGGGCGAGTCGGGTGCCGCGCGTGGTGCGGACGACGTCCAGCATCGCCGCGGCCACCGGCTCCGGCGGACGCGATCCGGTCGCGGCGGTGACCCGACCGACCCGCTGGACGTGTACGTAGCCCTCGGTGATCAGGGACGCCAGGGCGGTGTCGGCCACCCGCATCGGGCCGCCCGCCAGGTAGGCCGCGTCGTACGCGCCCAGCGGCCCGCTGCGCGCCTGGCCGCGGACCGCCCAGGCGAGCACGATCCGCAACACGATCGCCAGGACCACGAGTCCGAGGGCGATCCCGCCGTAGAGGCGGAGAAATTCGGGACCCGTCAGACCCCACGCCGTGCCGTTCATGTGACGTCTCCTCCCGATGGTCCGACTCGCGGGTGTGTGCGGCTTGTTCACCCTGATCCGGAAGGTAGCAGTGGCCCAATCCCCCCGGTCAGAGGCATCTCCCTACGTTCCGGGGACCGTCGCCGAGCGGTCGCCGCGCGCTCGCCCGGCGGCCCCGTACCGACCCCGCGACCGACCCCACTCGACTGACTGATCGTCAGAACGGTGCCCGGGCTCGGTCGGATCCGCTCGCGGGTGCAGGATGGTGGTACACCCGTACACACGTGCCGTTCCGCCTTCCCCGAGGAGCCGTCATGACGGAGGCTGTCCGTCCCCAGCCCACCACCCGCGCGGAAGACGAGGTCGTCGACCTGTGTCGCGACCTGATTCGCATCGACACGAGCAACTACGGCGACGGATCGGGGCCGGGTGAACGGGCCGCCGCGGAATACGTCGCCGAAAAGCTGGCCGAGGTCGGCCTGGAGCCGAAGATCTACGAATCCGAGCGCGGCCGGGCCAGCACGGTGGTCCGGATCGAGGGCACCGACCGGTCCCGGCCGGGCCTGCTGATTCACGGCCACACCGACGTGGTCCCGGCGAACGCCGCCGACTGGACCCACGACCCGTTCTCGGGTGAGATCGCCGACGGCTGCGTGTGGGGTCGGGGCGCGGTCGACATGAAGGACATGGACGCGATGGTGCTCGCGGTGCTGCGCGACCGGGTACGATCCGGCCGGCCGCCCGCGCGCGACGTCGTACTCGCCTTCGTGGCCGACGAGGAGGCCGGCGGGGTGTTCGGCGCCCGGCACCTGGTGAACAACCACGCCGACCTGTTCGAGGGCGTCACCGAGGCGATCGGCGAGGTCGGCGGCTTCTCCTTCACGGTCAACGAGGACCTGCGGCTCTACCTGGTCGAGACCGCCCAGAAGGGCATGGACTGGATGCGGCTGATCGTGGACGGCACCGCCGGCCACGGCTCGATGATCGCCAAGGACAACGCGATCACCGAACTGGCCGAGGCGGTCGCCCGGGTGGGGCGGCACAAGTTCCCGGTCCGGGTCACCAAGACCGTGCGCGCGTTCCTGGACGAGGTCTCCGACGCGCTGGGCATCGAACTCGACCCGGACGACATAGAGTCCACCATCGAGCGGCTCGGCCCGATCGCGAGCATCATCGGCGCGACCATCCGCAACACCGCGCAGCCGACCATGCTGAACGCCGGGTACAAGGTCAACGTGATCCCCGGGCAGGCCACCGCCCACCTGGACGGCCGGTTCCTGCCGGGCTTCGAGGACGAGTTCCACGCCGAGTTGGACGCGGTCCTGGGCCCGCGCGTACGCCGCGAGACGATCCACACCGACCAGGCCCTGGAGACCGGCTTCGACGGCGCCCTGGTCGAGGCCATGTCGGCCGCACTGCGCGCGCACGACCCGGCCGCGCGCGCCGTGCCGTATTGCCTGTCGGGTGGCACCGACGCGAAGTCCTTCGCCGATCTGGGCATCCGCTGCTTCGGGTTCGCGCCGCTCAAGCTGCCGGCCGACCTCGACTTCGCGGGCATGTTCCACGGCGTGGACGAGCGGGTCCCGGTGGACGGGCTGAAGTTCGGTGTCCGGGTGCTGGATCACCTGCTCGACAACGCGTGAGACATCGCCGAGCGGGGGCGCGCGGCCGGGCCCGGGAGGGGATCCCGAGGTCGCGTCGCGCGCCCGTCGGCACCGCCGGCCCGGGGTTTCCCGGCCATCGGGCCCGAACGAGTGAATACCTCGTGGAGCACGTAGCCTGCGACTGATCCGGTCGTTTCTTCTTGTGCGGCGCGCATGCGCGTCGTGGTGTCTACAAGGAGGACGGAAGAATCATGAAGAAGATGGGCAAGGCCGCGTTCATCGTCGCGGCCGGCAGTGGTCTCGTGCTCGCCGGTGCCAGCGGTGCCATGGCCGACGCCGAGGCGGACGGTGCCGCCGTCGGCTCCCCCGGTGTGCTGTCGGGCAACAACATCCAGGTGCCGATCCACGTGCCGATCAACCTGTGCGGCAACAGCATCGACATCGTCGGGATCCTGAACCCCACGTTCGGCAACACCTGCATCAACGCCTGATCCAGGCCCACGCCCTCGATGGCGTGTGGACGGCCCCGGGACCGCCACGGTCTCGGGGCCGTCCCGCTGTGCCGCCCACTCCCACCCGGCGGCGTCGGCGCATCGACGGTCGTCTTCGTTCAGCCGAGCGCCCGTCCGGGCCGAAGCGCGGGCGAAAACAATCGGAACACGGTTGCAAGGAAGGCTGAAACTCAGCCATACGAGCGAATCGCCGTCACCCCGGTGACCTCCGGTGTCGACTCTCGTTGGACGACCGTGCGGGGTCAACGTCCCCCGCCCCTCGCGAGAGAGACACAGGGGTACCTACATGCACCAGCTCGCCAAGAAGGGGCTGTTGGTCGTCGTCGCCACCGCGGGCGCACTCGCGTCCGCGGCCGTCGGCGTGGCCAACGCCGGCAGTGGGGCCGACGGAGCGGCCGTCGGCTCGCCCGGCGTGGCGTCGGGCAACAACATCCAGGTGCCGATCCACGTCCCGGTGAACATCTGCGGCAACACCGTGAACGTCATCGGTGCGTTGAACCCGGCCTTCGGCAACCACTGCGCCAACGTGTCGACCAACCAGCCGCCGCACACGAAGCCCCCGACGACGCACCCGCCGACCAGCAAGCCGCCGACCACGTGCCCGCCGAGCACCAAGCCCCCGACCACCAAGCCGCCGACCACGTCCCCGCCCACCACCGGCGGCACCAGCGGCGGCTCGACCGGCCACAACACCGGCGGGTCGACGGGCGGCAACACCGGCGGTACGACCGGCGGAACCACGGGTGGGACCACCGGCGGCACCACGGGCGGTACGACCGGTGGTAGCTCGGCCGGCAGCACCGGCGGCTCGACCGGCGGTTCCTCGCACGGCGGCGGAGCCCTCGCCCAGACCGGTTCCGACGCGCTGACCGTGGCCCCGATCGGCGCCGCACTGCTGCTCGGCGGCTTCGTCCTGTACCGCCGCGCGCGGCCCGCCCGGGACTGATCCCGACCCACGGGACCGACCCACATCGACCGGGCGCACGACGCACCCCGACGCACGCCCGGATGGACCGCTCGCCCCTGGGAGGACAGGGGCGGGCAGTCCGCGTTTCGCCTCGCTCACATGGTGCGCATCGCTCACATGGTGCGCACCTGTCGGATGATCCGGCGCCGGAGCACCACCCGGCGGCTGCCGTCGCCGCGCAGGAGCAACCGGTCCAGCTCCCAATATCCGTATTCCGCCTGCTCGGTCAGGATCCGACACGCGTCCCCTCGGGACGTGCCGCGCGGAATGTCCAGTTGCCGAAACTCGTAGTCCGCCATGTTTCCATTCCCCGGCGCCCGCGCCGCCGGCGCGGTGACCGGCCTTTTGGTAGGCCAACGACTCCGCCATCAGTGAACCATTGTGCGCGCGTGGGGCTCTTGCGGATAACGTCACCCCATGACCGGTGTTGCGCAGCCCACGCCAGAGCAGGTCCGTGCCGCCGCGGACGTTCTCAAATCGGCGATCGACGACCATCTGGCCGCCGTCGAAGCCCGCCAGGGCGAGAGCGACCCGGCCGTCTTCGCCGCGTACGACGCGCTCGCGGCCGCCGCGGAGGCCTACGACGAGTTGTTGTACGACGCCTATGACGAGGTCACTCCGTTCGAGGTGCCGAGCAGCGGCGAGGAAGCCGAATACGAGGGGCCGACCAACCCCGAGGCGGTGACCGTGCTGATCCGTCGCGACTACGTGATCAAGGATCTGATCACGCTCGTCGAACACGCCCGCCGGGCCGACGCGGAGGCCGGCGAGAACGAACCGGCCGTCTCGCCGCGCGATACCGGCGCCGACAGCGCGTCCAGCGCGGTCGCGGTGCTCTTCGACGTCTACGATCCGGACGAGATCGCCCAGCGCGCCGACGAACTGGGCCTGGAACCGGGCGACTCGACCCTGTGGGTGTCCGCGATCGAGCCGACCGAACCGGGCGAATGGCTCGACGCCCCCTTCGAGGACGCGGATCCGCGCAGCATCATCTACCGGTTCGAGACGAGCACCGCGTACGAGGACGACCTGGAAGCCCTGGAACGCGATCTGCACTGATCGAGGCACCGACCGACGCACGGGTCGTCCGGGTGCGGGGGCGGCCTTTCCGGAGGCCGCCCCCGCACCCGGACGTGCGTGATGCCGGCTCAGTAGCGCAGCGCCAGGGCGATGCCGCCCGCGTCCGCGAGCGTGCCGTCGGGGACGAAGACCACCTTGCCGTCGCCTTCGAGGGCCGCCTCGACCACCGTGTCGACGATGTCGTCCTCGGCTCGACCGGCCAGTACCGCGTCCTCCGCGTGCGGGCCGGTGAGCACCTGGAGCGCGATCTCCCCGGTCGCCTCGACGATGACCAGGCGGCCGGTGACCCGCAGGCCCTCCTCGACCACGAGCAGTGCGCCGCGCCCGGCCCGGACCGGCGTCCACACCTCCTGGATGCCGCCCGCGTACCGCTTGGCGCTGCGCGCGTCGTCGAGCGCCCGCAGTGCGGCGGCGGTCGCCTCCTCGGCCAGCGCGGCCCGCGCCGGGGCCAGAATCTCGGCGAGCTGCGCGGCCGTGGCGTCGACCAGGCCGCCGACCTCCAGATCGCGCTCGGCCAGGTGCCCGGCGTTGCGGCTGCCCTCGCGGAACGCCTTGACCTGCGGGCGCAGGCCGACCAGGACGACCTTGCCGTCGCGGTTGGGCCCGACGAGCGCGTGGGCCAGGTGTTCGTCGGCCTCGTTCAGCAGTCGGCGAAATTCCTCGCTCACCCCCATGCCGCCGCCCTCGCGCCGGAGTTGGCCGTCGGGCTCGGGCGCGGGTGTGGTGACCGGGAACCCGTCGACGCGCGCCTCGTACACGTGCTCGCCCCGGCCGCGCCACAACCGTGCCTCCTGCTCGCTGAGCACCAGCGCCCAGTACGGGGTGAGCCGTTCCGCCGCGGAGACCAGGTTGCGGGTGAGGTAGGTGGTCGCGAAGACGATCCGCTCGCTCACCGGCGCCTCGATCCTGAAGGCGTAGTGCTCGTCCGCCGACGCGTAGAGCACCAGACCGTCGAGGAAGCTCTCCGGATCCAGTTCGGCCGCCGCGGCCCGGAGCCGTTCCGCCGTCTTGATCCGTACCTCCCGGGTCACCTCCGGGTCCGCCGCCAGCCGCTTCTCCGCCTCGGTGAGCACGTTCCGCAGCCGGATGTGGTCCTGCTGGTTCTCCGGGCGGTGCCGGTGCGTGGGCAGCGTCAGGGACACCAGCGGGTACGCGCGGGGACGGCGCAGCTCGGCGAGCAGGTCCGGCGTCAGGGCGGCGGTGGTCATGCGGTCTCCTGGCGTGCGTTCAGGCCTCACGGCATCGGCAAACACACCGTCCTATGCCCGCTTCGGCAGGAAAATCGCGCGAATCACCCGACCGGCTCGCAGCCCCGGATGGTCACCGATCCGGAAACGCTTGTTGACCGTGAGTCAGGAGTGACTTTAGGTTGAGCCCTCACCGTCCATGGGGATCCGGCCTGCCCGGAGACCGTGGTCCGCCCGGACCGGGGTGGGCCCGTGCGAGGAGCGACCACGTGCGATCCGTGCTCTCCCGGCGGCCGGCCCTCGTGGCCGCGCTGCTCGGGTCGACCCTGACCACCGCCGCGTGCGGCGACGACTCCGCCGCCGGCGGTTCGTCCCGCGACGCGATGACCGTGCTGGTCACGCAGGAGGCGCGCAGTCTCGACCCGATCGTGGCGAGCCTGTCCCAGATCACCGGCGGTACGCAGGCCGCGGCGGTCTTCGACGTGCTGTTGTGGATCGATCCCAAGACCGGCCGGGCCCAGCCGCAGTTGGCGGAGAGCGCGACGGCGGCGGAGGGCGGTCGGGTCTGGACGTTGCGGTTGCGGCCGGACCTGAGGTTCTCCGACGGCACCCCGCTGGACGCGGAGGCGGTGAAGTTCAACTGGGAGCGGCACGCGGATCCGGCGAACAAGTCGCTCCAGGCGCGGGTGGTCGCCGGGATCGGCATATCCGTGGCCGACAGCCGGACCGTCCGGGTCACGCTGCCGGCCCCGAACGCGCACTTCGACAAGGTGATCGCGCACAACCTGGCGTTCATCGGCTCGCCGACGGCGATCAAGGCCGATCCGAAGGGGTTCGGCGCCAAGCCGGTGGGGGCCGGGCCGTATCGGCTGGAGAGCTGGGTGCGCGACCAGCAGATGGTGTTCAAGCGCAACCCGAAGTACTGGCAGGTGGGCTCCCGGCCGCCGCTCAAGGAACTGATCCTCAAGCCGGTGGTCGACCAGTCGCAGCGGCTGGCGATGCTGGGTGCCGATCAGGCCCAGGTGTTGACCACGGCGCAGGCCAAGTTGATGGGCGACGCGCGCAAGGCCGGGCTGCCGGTGGTCACCGAGGGCAAGAGCGGCGGTTTCATGACGCTGTTCAACACGGCCCGACCGCCCTTCGACGATCCCCGGGCGCGGCGCGCGTTCGCGTTGATCATGGATCCGGCCGCGCGGACGAAGGTGGTCACCGACGACGCCGGCAAGCCGCTGAGCACGTTCCTGCGCCCGGGTTCGGACTTCGTCGCCTCCGACGCGCCGCTGCCCGCGAACAACCGGGTCGAGGCGCAGCGCCTGCTCGACGCGCTCGCCGCCGAGGGCAAGCCGCTGAGCTTCACCTACAGCACGTACAACAGCCCGGGCTCGCACGTGACCGCCGAATACTGGCTGGCCCAGCTCGCCACGATGAAGAACATCAGCATGAAAACCGAGTTCCTGGAGGGCACCCAGTACCTCCAGAAGGTGCAGATCCAGCGGCAGTTCGACGCGGGCGAGTTCGTGTTGTCCTTCGACGACCCGGAACCGGTGTTGTACAACTTCCTGCACTCCAAGGGGCAGGACAACCACATGCAGTGGAAGAACCCGGCGGTGGACGGGGCGCTGGAGCGGGCCCGGGCCACCACCGATCCGGAGGTCCGGCGGGCCGCCTATGCCGAAGTGCAGCGGGCGCTGGCGGAGGATGTGCCGATGTTCGCCTACGAGCAGGCGTTCACCGCGGCGATCCGGGCGAAGAACGCCAAGGTGGTCGACCTGACCGTGTTCGAGGACGGGTTGATCATGTTCGACCGGTTGGGTCTGGCCTGATCGCGAGCGGGCGCGACTCGGCGACGGGGGCGGCCGGGGCGGGGATCGGCACGGCCGTGGGGCCGCCGGGTTCGGGGATGCACAGGCAGGCGATCAGCGCGCAGCCGGCCACCGCGCCGGCGATCACGAATATCACCATGTAGGCGTGCAGCGCGGGTAGTTCGCGACCGGCGGCGGAGATCGTGTACGACGTGAGCACGGCCGCCACCACCGCGCTGCACACCGCCTGGCCGATGGTGCGCATCAGCGCGTTGATCCCGTTGGCGGCGGCGGTCTGCGCGGCGGGCACGGCCCGGATGACCAGCATCGGCAGCGCCGAGTAGCACATGGCGGTGCCGGAGGCGACGACCGTGGCGCCGGCGATGACGGTCCACAGGTCGTGGCTGGTGAAGATGCGCACGACGTAGCCCAGGCCGAGCAGGACGGCGCCGAGGCCGAGGCAGAAGCGTGGTCCCCGGGTGGCGGTCAGCCGGGTGGAGAGGGGGGAGAGCACGACCATCATCACCCCGCCGGGGAGCAGGCACAGGCCGCCGGCGGCGACCGAGAGGCCGAGGCCGTAGCCGCTCGCCTCGGGTGTCTGGACCAACTGGGCCGTGGACAGGCTGTTCGCGTAGAACGAGAAGCCGATGAACAGCGCGGCGATGTTGGGCAGCAGCACCGCCGGGCGGGTGGTCACCCGCAGGTCCACGAGCGGGGTGCGGGCCCGCCACTGGTGCCGGCACCAGCCGAGCAGGATCACCGCGGCGGCGCCGATCAGGCCGGCCGTCCGGGCGCCGCCCCAGCCCCACGCGGCGCCCTTGGAGACCGCGAGCAGCAGGCAGACCAGAAACGCGGCCAGGCCGAGCGAGCCGATCACGTCGAAGCGGCCGGGGGTGCGGACCGGCGACTCGCGGACCACGAGCACGACCAGGGTCAGCACCACCAGGGCCAGCGCCGTGGCGGCCCAGAACATCACGTGCCAGTCGGCGTGGTCGACCACGAGGCCGGCCAGCGGGAGGCCGACGGCGGCGCCGATGCCGAGCGTCGAGCTCATCATCGCGATGCCGCCGCCGACCTTGGCCGGCGGCAGTTCGTCGCGCAGGATGCTGATCCCCAGCGGGACCACCGCGGTGGCCATGCCCTGGAGGGTGCGGCCGACGATCAGCACGCCGATGTCCGAGGTGAGCGCGCACATCAGCGAGCCGATCGACAGCACGACCATGGCCAGGACCAGCATGCGCTTCTTGCCGAACATGTCGCCCGCCCGGCCGAGCAGCGGGGTGCAGACCGCGCCGCTGAGCAGCGTGGCGGTCAGGGTCCAGCTCACCGTCGAGGCCGAACTGCCGGTCAGCGCGGGCAGGTCCGGCAGGAGCGGGACGACGACGGTCTGCATCAGCGCGGCGACGATGCCGCAGGAGCCGAGGACCGGTACGAGGAAGCGTCGTCGCGCGTCGTGCGGGGTCGAGGCGGGGCCGGTCACGAACGCTCCGGGTGGGAGAGGGCGGAAGGTCGGCCCCACCCTAGGGATAGATGTACGACACATCAATCGTTTGCGGACACCTTTGCCCGCTCCTTGCGCAGCGGCGCGCCCACCCGGTGCATGTGGCCGAGCGCCTGCCGATACGAGGTGACCGCGCTCGTCTCCAGGTAGGGCACCCCGAGCCGGGCGCAGTGCGCGCGCACGATCGGCTGTGCGCGGCGCAGGTTCACGCGCGGCATGTTCGGCACCAAGTGGTGTTCGATCTGGTAGTTCAGCCCGCCGAGGAGCCAGTCGGTGACCGGACCGCCGGTGACGTTGCGCGAGGTCAGCACCTGGCGGCGCAGGTGGTCCCACTTGACGCCCGGCTCGGGCATCGGCATGCCTTTGTGGTTGGGCGCGAACGCCATGCCCAGGTGCAGGCCGAGCAGCGCGTGGGTGAGCAGCACGAAGACCAGGGCCTTGACCGGCGACATCGAGATCGCCAGGACCGATATGTACAGGGCGTAGTGCAGGGCCAGCACCGAACCCTCGACCCGGCGCTCGCGCGGGGTGCGCTCCTTGAGCGCCATCAGGCCGTTGACCTTGAGGTTGAGCCCTTCGAGCAGCAGCAGCGGGAAGAACAGCCGCGCCTGGTTGCGGGTCAGCCACCCCATCAGGCCGGTCCGGCCGCCCGTCTGGTCGGCGTCCCAGACCAGCACGCCGACCGCGACGTCCGGGTCCTTTTCCCGGTGGTTCGGGTTGGCGTGGTGCTTGTTGTGCTTCGCGTTCCACCAGCCGCAGCTCATCCCCATCAGCAGGTTGCCGTGCAGCAGGGAGAGCACGCGGTGGGTGCGGGCGCTGCGGGCGATCTGCTGGTGGCCCGCGTCGTGGCCGACGAAGGACGCGCGGGTGGTGAACAGCGCGACGGGTATCGCGAGGGCGAGCTGCCACCACGAGTCGCCGACCCGGACGACCGCGGCCCAGGAGCCGAGCAGGAGCAGCAGGTTCAGGCCGATCGAGCGGGCGTACCAGGCGGTGCGCCGCTCCAGCAGGCCGGCGGCCTTGAGGTCGGCGAGCAGCGGCGCGAAGTCGCTGCCCCGGCGCGGGGCGGCGGCCTCCGGGGTATCCAGGATCGGTGCGGTCATGGTCATGGGGCGTCCCCGAATTCAGGTTGCGGATGATCGGTCGAGCACGCCGACCGGGCGTAACTCGACGCTATTGATCACCCGCGCGGGGAACGAGCCGGTCGGCCCCCGGATGCGGGGGCATCTCCACCTCCCCCATCCGGGGGCCGCACCCCATGGACAACCGGGGTGTGATCGGGTATGGCGGGCGGGTCGCTGCCGGGCGTGGGGGTGGGGGCTGTCTCCGGTGGTGGGGCTGCGCGGGTTATGCCTTGCGGCGTCGGCCGTCCGGGGTGCGGCCGACTCACAGCGGGGTGTTGCGGACGCCGGCCCGGTACACCCCCGCGGGCGCGTCAGTCCGGATCGAGCGCCGCCTCCTCGCCCAGCGCGGCCCGCAACGCCGCCGCCTCCTCGCCGATGCAGGCGAGGAAGGCGCCCATGGCGGGGGTCGGCGGCCGGTCCGCGAGGAGCGTGGTGCCCACCGTGCGGCGCACCGACTCCAGCGGCACCGGCAATACCGCGAGGCGGTCGTCACCGGTGACCACGAGTTCGGGCAGCGCCGCGATCATGTCGGTGCCGAGCAGCAGCGCACGTACCGTCAGGATCGAGGTGCACTCCACCCGGTCGGCCGGCAGGGCCAGCCCGTTGCGCAGGAACAGCTGGGCCAACTCGCTGCGCAGCGCCGTCTGTTCGAGCGGCAGGATCCACGGATGCGCGATCGTGTCGGCCAGCTCGCGCGCGCTGTCCAGGAGCGGGTGGCCGCGGCGCACGACCAGCCGGATCGGCTCGCGGTACAGCGCGGTCCGCCGGACCCGCCCGCCGTCCGCGGCCGGTCCCAACCGGCCCACCACGACGTCGATCTCGCCGGCAAGCAGCTGCGGGTGCAGCACGTCGTGGGTGGCCTCGCGGACGATCACGGTGATCCCGGGCCGCTCCCGCTTGAGCGCGGACACCGCACGCGGCAGCAGCACGCTGGTCCCGGCGAGCAGGGTGCCGACGACGACCGTGCCGGTCTGGCCCTCGCGCAGGCTCGCGAGGTGGTCGCCGGCGCGCCGCACCTCGGCCAGGATCGCCCGTGCGTGTGCGACCAGGGCGGTGCCGTACAGGGTCGCGCTCATCCCGTGCGGGCCGCGCTCGAACAGCGGCACGCCGACCATCGTCTCCAGCTCGCGCAGCGTGCGGGTGGCGGCGGGCTGGGTCAGGTGCAACGCCTCGGCCGCGCGGCTGACTCCCCCGTGCTCGGCGATCGCCGTGATCAGGGTCAGGTGGCGAAACTTCAGCCGTCCGTCGAGCAGGTCCACGCGGGCTCCCGTACCGATTCGGTGCTGCGTCCCCCCGACAGGACGCATACCTGTTTGGTGATGCCATGGCGCCGGATCGGCATTGGATGGACATGCACCGGCGCAGCCATCATGCACGTGGCGACGGCTTCTTGACGAGCCGCCGCCGTGGCCGCACGAGCGCGCGAGCGGCCCCGGGCGGATCGACGCGCGGTGGCATCGGAGCTTCCGGAGCCGCCGGGTCGGGCCACTCGCCGAATGTGCCCCTCGCCGGATGTACGAGTCGCCGGCGAGGCGGTCACGGGTCGACGGCGCGATCGGGGATTCCGTTCGTGTCGTGCCCCGCGAAGGCGCGTGCCGCGTCCCCGCCCGGCGCCGTCGCCGCCGGTCGTGTACTTCCCCGTCATCGTCCCGGTCGGAAGGTTCGTCAGATGCGCCGCACTCCCCTCCTCCGCAACGGCACCGGCAGATACGGCAGATCGAGCGCACTGGCGGTGGCCGCCCTGGTGGCGCTCACCGCCGGTACCTACGCGGGCGCCCCACGCGCCGGCTCCCCCGCCGCCGGCTCCCCGCACCGCACCGCGACCGCCGCGGGCGCCGCCGGCACCGATCCGAACATCCCGTCGGTCTGCCAGGAGCGTCGCCCGCGGGCGGCGGATCCGAACGCGTACGGCATGCAGCTCGACGGCTCGTTCCTGGCCCCGGCGTCCACCCCGCTCGACGAGGAGAACCCGCACCCCTTCCCGGGCCGGCGCGCCGACTACGACGGCCGGCAGTACGTGAAGAACATGACCGTCGAAGCCGCCTACGAGGGCTACGACTTCACCCCGGACTTCTTCCACACCTGGCAGAACATCGTCGACTTCGACGGCCGCCGCTACATGTTCCAGTACGACCGCTCCGAGGGCCGCGTCTACGACATCACCGACGTCAAGCACGTCACGGTGGTGGAGAAGATGTCCCGGGAGGACGTCGGCGGCGACGAGTCGAAGGCCAACGGGACCTGGGCGGCCGGGGATTACTGGGGCGCGTCCACGATCCAGTGGAACGACCGGCTGCGCTCCTACGTGATGGTGCAGTCCTTCGAGGACAAGCGCCAGATCACCGAACTCGGCGACGAGCCGGGCAAGGACAAGTACGGCAACCCCGAGGGCGTGGCAAAGTTGCGTGCCAAGCCCGGACTCAAGGGTTTCAAGGTGTATCGCCTGAACGGTCCCCGCAAGGCCGATTGGCAGCTGATCTCGACCGTCAGCACCGACTCGACCCAGCCGGATGCGCTGCACAGCGACCCGAACCGGCCGCAGCAGGGCTCCGGTTCGCTGGACGTGCCGTACTGGGACGGCGGCAGGTACATGTTCATCGCGGTCGCGCCGAACGACACGTACGCCAACACCGAGTACCCGACCAACCTGCACTCGGCCGGCTACCAGTCCTACGACATGTCCGACCCGAGCGCGCCGAAGCTCTTGGACACCTGGCACCTGCCCGGACAGGTCACCGGCGAGGACGAGGCGTACGCGCGCAATCCGCGCTGCGGGAACCGGACCAGCTGGCTGGGCGCGCGGATGTCGCTGTTCGTGCCCACGCCGGTGGAGCAAGGCGGTCGGTACGGCTTCGCCGTGCAGGGCGGCCTGGGCATGACCGTCCTGGACATCTCCGACCCGGCCCGGATGCGCCAGGTGGGGCACGTGGACCTGCCGCCGTCGGTGGCGGGTACCGAGGGCGACAACATCGACGTGTCGCAGTTCCGGCGCACCGGGATGATCTACGTCTCCGGCTATCCGCTGACCGAGGACTGCTACGAGCCCTACAAGCCGATCTACCAGATCGACGCGCGCGACCCGGCCAACCCCCGGATCGTCGGGCGACTGCCGCGTCCGACCCCGCCGAAGTCGGCCGGGATCACCGACTATTGCCAGCGCCGGGGCAGCTTCGGGCCCAAGCGCACCGGCTACTACACCAACCCGGGCCGGCACGACGACGGCACGCTCGTCTACGGCTTCTACAACGCGGGCGCCCAGGTCTTCGACGTGAAGAACCCGGCCCGGCCGGAGATCGAGGCGTACTTCGTGCCCAAGGCGTTCGGCACCAAGACCCGGGACTGGCCGACCGAGGACGGCACGTTCCCGGAGTGGGCGATGGGCAACCAGACGCACGGCGTCTACGTCGAGTGGGACCGCAACGTGGTGTGGGTGCTGACCAATCACGGCATCTACGCACTGTCCGCGAAGGACGTGCTGGGCAAGCCGAACCTGGGCCGGCCGAAGGAGCCGTTCCGCAACAGCGTTTCCTGAGCGACGGGTTCGGCCGCTCGGCGTCCGCTCGGGACGCCGAGCGGCCGGCCCGGCTCACCCGATGCGGGCGTCGGGCTCGTCCTCGTCGTCCTGGTCCGGGCCGCAGACCGCGTCGAAGAACGCCTCCTGGTCGTCCTCGGTGCGGGCGCGGAAGACGATCATCGTGCCGTCGTGCCGGCCGAGCAGGTCGGGACCGGCGAACCAGCGGACCCGGTTGCCGGCCGGCTCCCCCTCGGGGTAGCCCGGGAAGGCCAACTCCCGCATCGTCTCGGGGAGCAGGTCGAGGTCGTCCGCGTCGAGCTCGACCGCCTCGACCAGGTCGTCGTCGAACAGCAGCGTCTCGGACAGCACGATCTCCACGGCCGCGAGCGAGAACCGGTGCAGCCAGGGGCTCCACGGCTCCTCGACCGGCTCGGCCATGCTGAAACTCACCAACACCTCGGGGTCGTCGCCGTCCGGCCGCACGCCCCACCACGCCACGCCCTGGTTCTCCTCGCGAAAGACCAGCAGGCCGTCCTCCACGTAGAGCTTGTCGGGCGGCAGCAGCACGTCGTGATTGCTCGTCAGGTCCGCCCGCCGACCCAGGAGTTCGTACAGCTCGCGAAGCGCGGCCGGCAGCGGGACGCCCAGTCGCGCCGCGCTCGCGTCCAGTTCCGCCGGGGTGTACCCGTCGGCGGGCCCGATCGCCCGGCCCCGGTCGGCGGCGAAGGCGCGAACGAACTCCCAGGCGCCGGCCCGATCGGCAAGCGCGGCGGGCAGTGCCGCGTGGATGTCGAAGGTCATGGCCGGACGCTACCGCGTCCCGGGCACCCGTCCCCGGTGCAGATCCACCACCGCGACGACGAACGCGGCGAGCACGAACGCCACCGACACCACCAGGCCGTGCCGCAGCGGCCCGGCCCAGTCCCGGCCCTGGTCGGCGGCCAGTCGGGAGAAGAAGATCGAGCCGACCGCCGCGATGCCCATCGCCGAGCCGATCCGCTGCCCGGTCTGCAACACCCCGCCCGCGCTGCCGCCCTGCGCCGGCGGCACCCGGGCCAGGGTCAGCGTCTGGTTGGGCGAGATCACCAGCCCGCTGCCCACCCCCGCGAACGCCAACGGCGCCACCAGGACCCAACCGATATCGCGCCCGGGTACCTCGTACACCCCCACGATCGCGCCGCCGAGGCCGACCGCAACCATCAGCAGCCCGCCGGTCACCAGCGCGAGCCCGTACCGGTTCACCAGGTGCCCGCCGATCGATGCGCCGACCGCGGAGCCGACCGCGAACGGGGTGATCGCAAGTCCGGCGAGCAGCGCGCTGTAGCCGAGGCCGGACTGGAGATAGAGGGTGAAGACGAAGAAGATCGAGGTGAATCCGGCGAAGTAGAACAACATCACCAACAACCCGAGCGTGTACGACCGGACCCGGAACAGGGCCAGGTCGACCACCGGATTGCGGCCGACCCGGGTCTGGTGGATCTCCCAGCGCACGAAGACCGCCAGGAACACCGCCGCGATCGGGATCAGGAGCCACTTGGTCGAGCCCTGCCACTGGCGTTCCTCGACCAGCGGCAGCAGCAACAGCAGCACGCCGCAGCCGAGCAGGAGCACCCCGACCGGATCGAGGTCGCGCAGACAGGCCCGGTTCTCGTGGTCCGGTCCCGGCAGCAGCCGCCGGGCCAGGACGAGGGCCAGCACGCCGATGGGGAGGTTGACGTAGAACACCCAGCGCCAGCCCTCCTCGGCGCCGGCGGCCTTGATGATCAGGCCGCCCAGGAGCGGGCCGACCGCGGTGGAGATGCCGATCACGGTGCCGAACATGCCGAACGCACGGCCGCGTTCGTGGCCGGCGAACATCTGCTGGATGAGCGCGGACACCTGCGGGGTGAGGATGCCGCCCGCGATGCCCTGGAGCAGTCGGGCCAGCACCAGCCACAACGACGTCTGCGCGGCGCCGCACAGCGCGCTCGCGGCGGTGAACAGGGCCAGGCCGGTCATGAACATCACCCGGCGCCCGCGCGCGTCGCCGATCCGGCCGGCCGGCACCAGGACCAGGCCGAAGGTCAGCGCGTAGCCGGACAGCACCCACTGCACGTCGCTCTCCGACGCGCCCAGGCCCGCCCGGATCGACGGCAGCGCGACGTTGACGATCGACACGTCGAGGAGGGTGATGAACCCCGCGATCAGACAGACCCCGAGCGCCTGCCACCGATGCGGGTCGGGCGCATCGTGCGTCACGCTCCCACGCCCCTTCTCGGCCGCTCCCGCACGGCCACCCCGTCGGCGACCATCCGAGGGACGATGCCCACATCCCCCGGGGCCAAGGCGCCCGCCCGGGTGACCCCGGTCGCCGGGGCGCGGGTCAGTAGCCCAGCGTCACCGCGACGGGCAGGTGATCGGAGGCCTTCGACGGCGGTGCCTCCACGGCGAGCACCCGCAACCTCGGGTCGACGAGCACCTGGTCGATCTCGCGCCGGGGCCGGTCCGCGGGATAGGTGCGCACCGGCCGTACCCGGGCCAGGCCGTCCACCAGCCCGCGCGCGGTGAACGCCCGCACCTGCGGGCTGTCCACGGCCGCGTTCAGGTCGCCGAGCACGGTCACCGGCACCGCCTCGCGCTCGGCCAGGCCGGTCGCGAACGCGGCGGCGCGGTCCGCCTGCCGCTGGGGCACCTCGTCGTCCGCGTCCTGGAGGTGGGTGGCCACGAACCCGAGCCGTTTGCCGGGTGCCGCCTCGACCACCACGCCCAGCGCCTGTGCGCCGGTGGGCGCGCCGCCGGCCGGGAGCGCGATCGACTCCAGGTGCCGGATCGGCTTGCGGGTGAGCACCGCGTCGCCCCACTGCGGGTCGGCGGCGGGCGCGAACCGGTAGGGCAGGTCGAGCCGCCGGGCCAGCAGGGTCAGTACGTCGTGGCCGCCGTTGAGGAACCAGGCCCGGTCCACCTCGTTGAGCAGCAGCACGTCGGGGTGCAGCGCCCGGATCGTGTCGGCCGTGCGATCCGGGTCGAACCGTCCGTCGAGGCCGTAGCCCATCCGGATGTTGTACGTGACGACCCGCAGCGTCCCGGCCGCCGCGTCCGGCACCGGCGCCGAGCCGGGGCCCGGGCGCAGGCCGAAGGCCGCCAACGCGAGCAGGACCGGGAACACGGTGGCGAAGGCGAGCGGGAGGTGCAGGCGTTCGGCCCGCTCGGACAGGGAGGGCGGGGGCGCGACGCGGTCCGCCTTGCGGGTGGGCGTGCCGGGAGGGGTGGGCGCCCCCGGGCGGCCGGCGGAGGGCTTGGGGGTGGGCTTGGGGGTGGGCTTGGCGCCGGGGCGAGTGCCGGGTTTGCGGCCGGGGCGTTGCGGCGAGCGGCCGGCGCGGGTGCGGGCGCCGAGCGGGACGTCGGATCGGGGGCCGTTGGAGCCGGCGGCGTGTGCGACGGTGCGCCCACGGGCTCGGGTGTGGGGTTGGGTCTGTGTTTGGCTTTTGGCTTGGGCACGGGCCGGGGTGTCCGGCTCGGCCCGCCTGGGCGAGCGCAGGTCGCGGATCGCCGCCGTGCCCGCGACGACCACGATCGCCACCACGCCCAGGAGCAGCACCCGGCCGCGGGCCAGGACGCCGATCTCGATGTCGTAGCGGGCGTAGTGCAGGAAGGTCAGTGCGAAGAAGCCGACCATGCTCCAGGCCGGCGCCCACCGCACCTCGGCGCGTATTCGCCCGGCGGCGTCGCCCAGGACCAGGCCCAGGCCCAGCACGCCCACCGCCTGCCACGCCGCCGCGCCGGTCGGGGCCAGGCCGACGATCCCGTCGTGCGCGCTCGTCTCCAGGTAGCCCGCGCCGATCACGCCCGCGACGACCAGCGCCAGGCCGACGGGCAGCACCCACACGCCGCGCAGCCGCGACACGGGCACCGCGAGCGCCCAGGCGGCGACCAGGACCGGTACGCCCCACCGGGGTTCGCCGGCCGCCGCGTGCCCGACGCCGACGTTGCCGAACAGCACGCCGGTCAGGAACAACACGGGACCGAACACGGCCCACAACACCGGCGCGGGCGCGGGGGTGGTGGGCGCCTGGATCCACACCTGGCCGGCCACGAACAACACGGCCAGGACGCCCAGTACGGCCCAGCCGCGCCAGACCTCCAGCCACATCGGGTCGAGCGTGCCGAGCCCGGCGTGCAGCGCCACCGCCGCAGCGAGGCCGGCCGGCACCGCGACGCCGGCGTCCCACCCGGTGTGCGCGACCGCGACCAGCCAGCACAGCGCGGCGACCAGGGCCACGCAGGCCAGGTAGAGCTGCCGGTCGCCGCCGTCGGTGAACTGCGTCCACAGCCGCACCATCACCATGGCGACGCCGGCCACGACCGCGACCGGCCGACCGCCGGCCCGGCGACACAGCGGCACCACCGCGAAGGCGGCCACGAACCAGGCGATGGCGAACAGGCCCAATTGGGCCGCGGAGGTCGACCCGGCGTCCCCGTACACGGTGATCAGCGACGGTAGCCACACCCGCAGGATGTCGACCGTAAAGACGATTCCCAGAGCGATCACGATCATCGGCACGCGCAACCCCCGTCTCGATGGCGGGGTCAGCATAGAGCGGCGAATCCCGCTCGGGAGGGGACTCCCGACGATCCGTCGACGGCGCGTTCAGGCCCGGGTGAGTCGGGCCGCCTCGGCGAGTACGGTCAGCACGGCGGCGATGCCCTCGCGCACCTCGGGGTCGGCGATCAGGCCGTCGGGGTCGATCCCGTCGCGGGCCACGCCCAGGCGTACGCAGGCCCCGTCGACCACGTCGGCCCCGGTGTACCCGAGCACCGTGCGCAGCGACTCGTGCGCCTTGGCCGCGCCGCCGGGGTTGGTCGAGGCGTTGATCCAGCCGACCGGCTTGTCGCTGGTCTCGACGCCGCCGACGGTCCAGTCGAGCAGGTTCTTGAACGAGCCGGGCAGCGCGCCGGCGTACTCGGGCGTGGAGAACAACACCGCGTCGGCGCCCTCGATCGCGGCGCGCAGCGCGAGGACGGCCGGCGGCAACGGCTCGTGGTCGTCGTCGGGGTTGAAGTGCGGCAGCTCGGCGAGGCCGGGAAAGACGACGGCGTCGACCCCTTCCGGCGCGACCACGGAAGCGGTCCGCACCACCGCGGAGTTGGTGGACTCCGCACGAAGCGACCCACTGATCACGAGCACCCGACGATTCGCTGTCATGGCCGGTCAAGGTAGCACCGCGCGGACTTTGCTCGCCCGACGCCGCAGGTCGGCGGCATCGGTGCCGTGGCCGCGGTGCGCCGGTATTAACCTCACCCCATGAACACGCCGGTCGAGAACGTCGCCGAGGCGCTGCGCGCGCTCGGTGCCACGGGTGGGATCCGCGCCTTCGCCGAGACGGTGCCGACCGCGGCGGCGGCCGCGGAGGTACTGGGCTGCGAGGTGGGCGCGATCGCCAACAGCCTGATCTTTTCCGCCGACGGGCGACCGCTCCTGGTGGTCACCAGCGGGGCGCACCGGGTCGACACCCGCGTGGTGGCCCGGCTGCTGGGCGTGCGCAAGGTGCGGCGCGCCGACCCGGAGTTCGTCCTCGCCGCGACCGGCCAGGAGGTCGGCGGGGTGGCCCCGGTGGGTCATCCGCAGCCGATCCGCACGCTGATCGACACGTGGTTGGACAAGCACGAGGTGGTCTGGGCCGGTGCGGGCGACCACAACCACATGTATCCGACGACGTACGCGGAGTTGCTGCGGATGACGGGTGGGCAGGCGGCGGACGTCGAGGCGTGATCAGCGCGGCCGGCGCACGATCGTCTCCCAGTGGGCCCAGCGGCCTGCCGGCGGGTCCAGTCGCGGGCTGTATTCGGCGCGCAGGGGCAGGACCGGCTCGAAGTCGGCCAACAGCGCCTCCAGTTCGGCCCGGCCGTAGTAGTGCACGACGAGTCCCGCCTTGAAGCCCTCCAGGTAGCGGAAGGTCCGCCCCCCGTCGGGGTGTTCGTCCAAGTCCTCGTGCGCGTCGACCGCCTCGGTCTCGGCGGAGGCGGTGCGCAGCGCGAACAGCCCGCCGGGGGCCACCCGTTCCAGCGAACCGCGCACCATGTCCCGGGCGGCGGCGCGGGTGCCGTGCTGGTGCACCTGAATGCCGACCACGAGGTCGTATCGCCGCCCCGGCGGCAGATCATCCTGGGTGCCGTGCACCAACGGCACCCCCGGCTCCCGCAGCGCCAGTTGCTCCAGCGCGATCCGGGACGGATCGACCCCGACCAGATCCAGCCCACCGCGCCGCAGCGGAATCAGGTTCCGCCCGTTGCCGCACCCGATCTCCACCCCCGAGACCCCCGGCGCCGCCACCTCCAGGATCCGCGCCGTGAACACGTCGGGCTCGGCGTCGGCGTACATCCCATCCGCGTAGGCGTCGTCCCAAAACTCCACGGCGATCCGGTGCGCGTCCATGTGGTCAGGCCAACTCCCCTACGAATCTGCCCAGTTGGGTCAGATTGCGACACTCGATCAGGGGGATGTGGCGGGCGTATACGCCGGCGATCGAGTCTCCGGTGTCCCAGTCGCGCTCGGGCTCCGGGTTGAGCCACCAGGCGTGCCGCGCCGGGGCGACCATCGCCTCCAGGGCGGACAGGGCCGGGTCCTGGTAGTTGTTGCGGGCGTCGCCCAGGATCAGGAGGGAGGTCTTGGGGCCGATCACGTCGCCGTAGTGCTCGACGAAGACCTTGAAGGCGTGTCCGTAGTCGCTGTGTCCGCTCAGCCGCACCAGGTTCGCCTCGGCGGTCAGCCGGCGCATCGCCTCGCCCACGTCGCCGCCCGGCCGTTCGAAGAAGCGGGTCACCTCGTCCAGCGTGTCGATGAACGCGAACACCCGCACTCGGGCGAACTGCTCACGCAGTGCGTAGGCGAGCAGCAGGGTGAAGTGGGCGAACGAGGCGACCGATTCGCTGGCGTCGCACAGCACCACCAACTCGGGCTTGTGCGGTCGGCGCGGCCGGTGTCGGGTGGTCAGCGGCACGCCGCCGGTGGACAAGGACGCGCGCACCGTCCGGCGGAAGTCCAATCGGCCGCTGCGGCCCGCACGTTGTCGGACGGTCAGTCGGGTGGCCAGGCGCTGCGCGAGGGGTTGCACCTCGCGGCGCAGCGCCACCAGGTCGGCCCGGCTCGCGCGCAGGATGTCCAGGTTCTCCACGGCCGGCCGCACCGCCGTCTCGGCAACCCGTTCGATGCCGCGTTCCTCGGCGAGGCGACGGCGTACGTCAGCCAGGATGTGCGCGTTCAGCCGGTCCACCCGGGCCTGGATCATCCGCCGGGCGTTGCGTTCGGCGACCCCGCCGGGGAGTTGCCCGCCCAGTACCGCGCGCAGCAGGCCGGCCATCAGCGTCTTGGGGTCGAGCGCCCGGCCGACCAGCTGTGCGGACCACGAGGATCCCGACGCGCCCTCGAAGCCGGCGAACCGGCCGACCGCCTCGCGGGCCAGCGCGCGCAGCGCGATCTCGTCGTCGGTGAGCAGGAGTTCGCGCAGCCGGTCGCGGAATGCCTCGGCATCGGCGGCGTCGGTGTCCGGGGCGGGGGTATCCGGGGTGGGGGCGCTGTCGGCCGGCGCCGCCGCCGGTGGTTGCGGCATCTGCTCCGGGCTCTTCGGGCTCTCCCCGAGCGGGAACCACAGCTCGAAGAGGGTGTCGAAGACCGGCCGATGGGTGTGGCGTTTGACCAGCGACGCGGCGTAGGCGGCGCGCAGCGTCTCGCGGTCGGCGAGGTCGAGCACGGTCAACGCGCGTGCGGCGTCGAGCCCTTCGGCGAGCGACACCGGCAACCCGCCGTGCCGCAGCGCCCGGACGAACCCGGTGTGTCGATCCAGCAGCGACATCGGCGGTCAGCCGCCGAGGCCGGGCAGGCCGAGTTCCTTCGCGGCCCGCGTGTGGTCGGCGACGTGCTTGAGCACGACGCCGAGGGTGCGCGCGATGGTCTCCTCGTCCAGGTCGTCGGCTTCGAGGGCGAGCAGCGTGTGGGCCCAGTCCAGGCTCTCCGCGATGGACGGCGCCTTCTTGAGTTCGAGGGCACGCAGCGAGGCGACGGTGCGGACCACCTGTTCGGCCAGGTGTGCGCGGATCCCGGGCACCCGGGTGAGCACGATGTCGCGCTCGCGCTCCGGCGTCGGGTAGTCGATGTAGAGGTAGAGGCAGCGGCGCTTGAGCGCCTCGCTCAGCTCGCGGGTGGCGTTGGAGGTGAGCACCACGAACGGGCGCTGCGAGGCGGTGATGGTGCCCAGTTCGGGGATGGTGACCTGGAAGTCGGACAGCACCTCCAGGAGCAGCCCCTCGACCTCGACGTCGGCCTTGTCGGTCTCGTCGATCAGCAGCACGGTGGGCTCGTCCCGGCGGATCGCGGTGAGCAGCGGGCGGGCGAGCAGGAACTCCTCGGCGAAGATGCCGGCGCGCGCCTCGTCCCAGCCGTCCACTCCGGCCTGGATGCGCAGGAGTTGTTTGCGGTAGTCCCACTCGTACAGCGCCCGGGACTCGTCCAGGCCCTCGTAGCACTGGAGTCGGATCAGCGCCGAGGAGGTGGCCGCCGCGACCGCCTTGGCCAACTCGGTCTTGCCCACCCCCGCCGGTCCCTCGATCAGCAGCGGTTTGCCCAGCGCGTCGGCCAGGAAAACGGCGGTGGCGATGCCGGGGTCGGTCAGGTAGTCGACCGCGCCGAGCCGGGTACGGGCGTCCTCGGGCGAGGCGAACATCGTCATCGTGGTGCACTCCTCGCGGGCGATCGCGGCCGGCCGGTGTGCCGGGTCCGGCGCCGGCCGCCCCCTCAAGTTACAAGAGGGGCCGGTCGGCGGGATACGAGCGGGGCCGGGTGGGCTCCGCCACGCCCTCCGACGTGACTGACGTGGCGTCACATGACCGATTCTTGACGCCGATCACACCGTGCGTAGGGAGTTCCCCGGTCCCATTCCGACCTCGGGTTCCTAGCATCGAAGCATGGACATCGCGGTGGGTTTCGTCATCGGGATCGTGGTCGCCATGCTGATCGTGGTGGCCAAGGGCGCACGAGTGGTACAGCAGTACGAACGCGGGGTGGTGTTCCGGCTCGGCCGGGTCAGGCAGCGGGTCCGCCAGCCCGGATTCCACGTGATCGTGCCGTTCTTCGACCGGATGCGGAAGGTCAACATCCAGATCATCACGATGCCCATCCCGGCGCAGGAGGGCATCACCCGGGACAACGTGACGGTGCGGGTGGACGCGGTCGTCTACTTCCGGGTGCACGACCCCGCGCGGGCCATCGTCGAGGTGCAGAACCACGTGTTCGCGATCGAGCAGGTGGCGCAGACCTCGCTGCGCTCGATCATCGGCAAGAGCGACCTGGACGACCTGCTCTCCAACCGCGAGGAACTGCACCGGGGCCTCGCCCTGATGATCGACAGCCCGGCGGTGGGCTGGGGTGTGGAGATCGACCGGGTCGAGCTCAAGGATGTACAGCTGCCCGAGTCGATGAAGCGCTCGATGTCGCGCCAGGCCGAGGCGGAGCGCGAGCGGCGCTCGCGGATCATCACCGCCGACGGCGAGTTCCAGGCGTCCAAGAAACTCGCGGCGGCGGCCGACGAGATGTCCCAGTCGCCGGCCGCGCTGCAACTGCGGCTGCTGCAGACGGTGGTCGAGGTGGCCGCGGAGAAGAACTCGACGCTGGTGATGCCCTTCCCGGTGGAGATGTTGCGCTTCTTCGAGAACTTCCCGAACGGCGGGGGCGGGCCGGAGCCGCGCGATCCGGCGGTGGCGCGGGCCGCGGTGAAGGCGGTCGCGCAGGCCGCGGCGCGGGTCGCGGACGGGGGCGAGGAGCGGGAGAGCAGGGGCGGAGAAGGGTCCGCGGACGAGCACGCCGCGGCGGTCGCGGCCTCGGCCTCGGCGCCGGCGCCGGCGCCGGCGGACGAGGATCGACCGGTGACGGCGGTGGTGCCGGCCGTACCGCCGATGCCGCCCGCGCCCCGGGTTCCGCCGGTGCCCGCTGCGCCGCCGATCGTGCCGCCCGCCGCGCCGCCGGTAAAGCCCCGGCAAGATGAGGGGTTTCCACCCTCCGACCACGGCTGACCCGCTGCTAACTTCCCCACCGTGGCGACCTTTGTGATGCAGGGCACGCGAGTTCTCGCGGTGGGCTTGGGCGGAGAGGCGGTCAAGGCCCGGAACGGGACGATGATCGCCTATGACGGACGAATGACCTTCAAACGATTGTCCGGTGGGGGTGAGGGGCTGCGCGGGATGGTGACCCGGCGGCTCACCGGCGAGGGCATGACCCTCATGGAGGTGAGCGGCGAGGGCACGTGCTGGTTCGCGGACCGGGCCACCGAGATCAATCTCGTGCACCTGAGCGGCGAGACGTTGCACGTGGAGTCGAGCAACCTGCTCGCGGTCGAGCAGAGCCTGCGTACCGGTACCGAGTTCACCGGGCTGCACGGCGCGACCAGCGGGCAGGGCCTGTTCACCACGACCGTCTCGGGTCAGGGCACGGTCGCGGTGACCTCCGACGGGCCGGCGATCGTACTGCGGGTGTCGCAGGGCGAACCGCTGTCCGTCGACCCGGGGGCGTACGTCGCGCACACCGGGCAGCTCCGCAAGGAGTTCGTCAAGGACGTGAACTGGCGCACGTTGATCGGCGAGGGATCCGGCGAGAGCGTGCAGTTGCGCTTCGAGGGTGACGGGTTGGTGTACGTACAGCCCACCGAGCGGCAGACCATCGGGGGGCAGACGTGACGTTCGACCAGCTCAACTCCAAGATGATCGAGGCCACCGTGCGGCCCGGGCAGACGCTGTACTGCCTGCGCGGCGCGATGTTGGCCTACCGGGGCGAGGTCTCCTTCACCCCGACCAGCACCGGGGCGCAGGGCGTCGGCGGGATGATCGGTCGGCGTCTGGCCGGCGAATCGGTGCCGTTGATGAAGGCCGAGGGTGACGGCCGGGTGATGTTCGGCTACGCGGGCCGGCACGTGCACCTGATCGAGATCACCGGCGACACCCTGCACATCGAGGCCGACCGGCTGATGGTGTTCGAGGACAGCCTCCAGCAGGGCACGATGTTCATGGGCTCGCAGGGCGGCGTCCGCGGGATGATCCGCGGCCAGGTGACCGGCCAGGGCCTGTTCACCACCACGCTGACCGGGCGCGGCTGGTGCGCGGTGCTCGCGCACGGCGGGGTGATCGAACTGCCGGTCCAGCCGGGCCGGTCGATCCACGTCGACCCGCAGGCGTACATCGCGCACCGGGGGCAACTCGACAACCGGATCGGCGCCAACGTCGGCTGGCGCGACGTGATCGGGCGCGGTTCGGGCGAGGCGTTCCAGTTGGAACTGTCCGGCACCGGCACGGTCTACGTCCAGGCGAGCGAGGAGAAGCTGTGAGCGGCCCGGGTTCCGGCACGACCGTGTACGACGCACGCTCGCTGCCGCAGGACGACAACGTCAATCCCTACTCCTTCTGCGTGGCGCTCGACGGCGAGTGGTTCGTGCAGAAGGGCAAGATGATCGCCTACTACGGGCGGATCAAGTTCGAGGCGCTGGGCGTGGGAGCGCTGGACCGGCTGGTCACCGCCAACTTCAACTCGCCGCTGTACATCCAGGATTGGATCGTCGCCCAGGGCAAGGGCCAACTGCTGCTCGCCGACCGCGGGTTCGACGTCAACTCGTACGACCTGGAGGTGGGCAACCTGACCATCCGGGCGGCCAACCTGCTCGCGTTCCAGCCGGGTCTGGACCTCAAGCAGTCGATCGTGCCCGGGTTCGTCACGCTGATCGGGACCGGCAAGTTCGTCGCCGCGTCCAACGGCGCGGTGCACTTCGTCGAACCGCCGATCCGGGTGGACCCGGAGGCGCTGCTGGGTTGGGCCGACTGTCCGACGCCGTGCCACCACTTCGACACCAAGTACATGCGCGGCGCGCTCGGCATGGCCCGGCGGCTGACCGGGATCGGCGGCGCGTCGGGCGAGGAGCACCAGTACGACTTCGTCGGGACCGGGACGGTGCTGATGCAGTCCTCGGAGATCTCCATCGACCCGAATCTGATCCCGGCGCAGACCGCGCAGCAGAACCAGCCGCCGGGGGCACAGAACATCCCGGGGCTGCCGAATCTGCCGGGGCGGTTGGGTCGGTTGTTGCAGTAGCGGGAACCGACGGCGGGCTCGGGCCGTTGACCTGGCGAGGCCCTTCACTGGGGACGGTGGAGGGCCTCGCCAATGCCCCGGCCTACAGCTGGTCGGCCAAGTCGCTGTCGGCCGCGACCTCGCGCAGGAGTTCCACCAGGACGTCGACGCCCTCGTGGTCGGTGTCGGCGCGCCAGAAGGCGGTCACCGCGACGTCCGGCGCCCCCGTCAGCGGGACTTGGACCACCCCGCGCACCGGCCGCTGTCGGGCCCAGCCGCGCGGCGACAGGCCGACCCCCTGGCGGTCCACGACGCGCGCGATCACGTCGTCCACGCTGCCGTACGCCTCGACGATGTCGGTCGCGCCCGAGCGCCGCAGCGCCTCGGTGACGCGCGTGTACAGCCGGGGATGCGGTTGGCGCGGCCACACCACGATCGGCTCGCCGCAGCCGACCAGCTCGGTCAGGTCCACCGAGCGCCGTTCGGCGAAGGGGTGCTCCTGCGGGAACAGCGCGACGAAGGCGAACGTGCCGACCCGGGCCGACTCGAAGCCGGAGCCCAGGTCCGGCAGCCAGCCCAGGCCCGCGTCGAGTACACCCTCGCGCACGTCGGCCACCTGGCGCGCGGTCGGCTCGCTGGTCCACTGCACGCGCAGCGCCGGGTGGCGGATGTGCAGCGCGGAGATCGCGGCCGACACGAGCGAGGGGCCCAGGCCGGAGGTATACCCCACACGCACCTGCCCGGCGTCCCAGGTGGCCCGCCGTCGTACCTCCGCGCACGCGTCGTCGAGCACCCGCAACGACTCGTCGAGCCGACTGCGGAACACCTCGCCGAGCGGGGTGAGCGCCACCGGCAGCGACGAGCGGTCCACGAGCCGGGTGCCGAGCTGCTGCTCCAGCCGGCGGACGGCCTTGCTCACCATCGGTTGGGACAGATACAGCCGGGCGGCGGCCCGGCCGAAGTGCCGCTCCTCGGCGACCGCCAGGAAACATCTCAGGTCGCGCAGTTCCATGGAAACCCACCTATGCCGTGTCGGCATAACGTTAGCAACAACAGGGGCTTGGCTGACGCCCCGTCAGCAGGTTTCCTTGGGAGCACCGCAATCGCACCGCGGCCACACCGCAGCCACAATGCAGCCGCGCCGCAATCGCACCGAAGCCGCACCGAAGTCGCACTAAGGAGCAGGTCATGACGCTCGAGATCCCGCGCATCATCTCCGTGGACGACCACGTGGTGGAGCCGCCGGACCTGTGGACCTCGCGGCTGCCCGCCAAGTACAAGGATCGCGGTCCGCGCGTGGTGCGCGACAAGGCGAAGTTCAACTTCATCGGCGGCGTCTTCTCGTACGAGCGCGGTGTCGAGGACGGCGAGTGGTGCGACTGGTGGCTGTACGACGACCTGGTCTACCCGTTCCCCAAGCTCTCCGCCGCGGTCGGCTTCGACACCCTCGACGTGACGCCGGTCACCTTCGACGACATCCGGCCGGGCGCGTGGATCCAGTCCGAGCGCCTCAAGGACATGGACGCCAACCACGTCGACGCCTCGCTGTGCTTCCCGAACATCCTGCCGCGCTTTTGCGGCCAGGCGTTCTACGAGCGTGAGGACAAGGAACTCGCGCTGCTGTGCGTGCAGGCGTACAACGACTGGATGATCGACGAGTGGTGCGCGGGCGACGGCAAGGGCCGCCTGCTGCCGATGACGATCATCCCGCTGTGGGACGCGAACCTGGCCGCCGCCGAGGTGCGCCGCTGCGCCGCCAAGGGCTCCTTCGCGGTCGCCTTCTCGGAGAACCCGGTCCCGCTCGGCCTGCCGTCGGTGCACTCGAAGGACCGGTTCTGGGACCCGTTCTTCAGGGCCTGCGAGGAGACGGACACGATCGTGTGCATGCACATCGGCTCGTCCTCGAAGATGCCCTCGACCTCCCCCGACGCGCCGTTCATCGTCTCCTCGGTGCTCACGTTCCAAAACGCCATGGGCTCGATGGTCGACTACATCTTCTCCGGCGTCTTCGACCGCTTCCCCAAGCTGAGGATCGCCTACGCCGAGGGCCAGGTCGGCTGGATGCCCTACGTCATGGAGCGCGCGGACAAGCTGTGGGAGGAGCGCGACGACAACGCGTTCGGCTCCTCGCTCACCCAAAAGCCCAGCTCGTACATCAAGGACCGGATCTACGGCTGCATCTTCGACGACGAGATCGGCCTGCGTAACCGCGACGTGATCGGCATCGACCAGATCTGCTTCGAGGTCGACTACCCGCACGCCGACTCGACCTTCCCCAACACCCACAAGGTCGCCCTCGACATCGCCACCAAGGCGGGCCTCACCCAGGCCGAATGCGACAAACTCTTCCGCACCAACGCCATCAAGGCCTTCGGCCTCACCCGCTTCGGCATCACCAAGTAAACCCACCCCCGCCGGCCGCCCCCACATCCCCGGGCGCGGCCGGCGGCAGGGCCTCGGTCACTCAGGTATCGGTGTCCTTCGGATGCCGGGTACTCGCATATACGAGATGCACGATCCGTCGAGGCTCGTCGACGAGGTAGCGCACCCGCCCGCCCGCGGTCACCTCGTACTCCCATTGCGGAAACTCGTCGCCACCCAGAGCCCGGACACCGAGTCGCCCGTGCAGGCGATGTTGCCGATCCGGGTCGGCGGTGGACTGTGGTGCGGCGCGCAGGGCTTCGAAGCAGCGGCGGGTGTTTCCCGGCGCTTCCGCACACAGGTCGCTCCAGCCCTTGGCGGCTTCGCTGGTGGCGAACCGCAGTCGCCATTCGGTGCCGACGGGGGGCGGGGGGACGTCGTCCCCGCGCTTCGGGCTCATGGGGCGATGACCTCGCCGTGGTTCTCGCCCGGCAGGGGCCGCGTGAGGGCTTCGGCCAGGGTCGGGTCGGCGAGGATCCGGGCGGTGGCCCGCCACTCGACGATCACGCGGTGAAGGTTGGCGTGTATGTCCAACTCCACGACATCGCGGGTCGCGTCCACGAGGTCGACCGCGAACTCTCGCACCTCCCGGGCCGAGAGGTGCCGCGTCCACGGGAACACCGAGGGCAGCGCCAGAAAAATGGCTCGCGCGCCTTCATCGCTGCCCATCAGGGCAGCGAACAGTCGCGCGGTGACGTCGGCGGTCTCCTCGCGCTCACGGTCATGCCGCTCGGTGGTGAGATACAGGTCCTCACCATCCCGGCGCGTGACGTGGAGGCGCCGAACCTGTTCGACGGTGTCGGCAACACGCTTGGAGTTTTTTGACAAGTCGGAGAACGACACAGTCGGTGTGGACATATCCGACACAATACTTCGGAACATATTCCGAAGTCAACGGGCCCCCGGAGCGGGCCGGCTCGGGCGCTTCCCGGGTGATCGAGCCGATCGTCGGGACGGGTGTGCGGGGGCTGCTGATTGCGGCGGGCGGGTGGTTGAGCCGACGGGGCGGCTGCGGACGTAGGAATGGCCCGCGAACTCCGGGGAGTTCGTGGGCCATTCGGATCGGATGGGGACTACGCGCGGTTACGTCCGCGCGCGCGGTAGAGGAACATCAGGACCAGTCCGAAGCCGATGGCGCACGCGCTGCCGGCGAGGAGGAAGGCCACGTTGCCCGGCATACCGCTGTGGGCGAGTTGGTCGGATCCGTTGGATCCACCGATCCCACCGCCGTGACCTCCGCCGTTGCCGCCGTTACCGCCGTCGCCGTGGCCGCCGTGCCCACCGCCGTGCGGTTTGGTGTGCGCACCGGACGGCACGGCCGAGTGGCTCGCGGACGGCGAGGCCGAGGAGGAACGGGACGGCGAGGCCGACGGGGACACCGAAGGCGACGCGGACGGCGAGGCCGAGTGGCTCCTTGACGGCGACGCGGACGGCGAGGCCGAGTGGCTCCTCGATGGCGACACCGAGGGCGACGCCGACGGGGAAGTCGACGGGGACGCCGAGGGCGAGACCGACGGGGAAGCCGAAGGCGACATCGACGGCGACGCGGACGGCGAGACCGAGGGCGACGCCGACGGGGACATGGACGGCGAGACCGAGGGCGACGCGGACGGCGACATGGACGGCGAAACCGAAGGCGACGCGGACGGGGACGTCGAAGGCGAGGCCGAAGGGGACGTCGAGGGCGACGTCGAGGGCGAAGCCGACGGCGACGTGGACGGCGAGGTCGACGGCGACGGCGACGTACCGCCGCAGTCCGGCAGGTCACCGTTGAACGGGTACCGGTGGAACTCCGACCCGGACGACGACTGGTGGATCAGCGACCCGGCCGTGAAGAACCGGCCGTTCATCCCCGGCACGGACACCGTCGTGGTGCTCGCCGGGTTGCCGATCAGCATGCTCCCCTGAAACTGGGCGCTGCCCCTGATGGTCACCGTCGTGGCTTCCGGGAAGTTCCACAGCAGCCGCTCGCGCAGCCCGGTCGGGATCGCGGTGTTGCCGATGAAGCTGGCGATCGTCCGGTCCGTCCCGGTCAGGTTGACCAGGACCGTGGCGCCGTTCGGGATGCCGAGGAAGCTCAGGCCCTGGTCCCCGCCGTTCACGCTCACCATGTCGAAGTCGACGTTGAACACCTGGAGCGCGGACGTGCCGTCCCCGGTGAACAACGTCTCGAAACCGACGTTGACCGCCGTACCGGTGGCCTGCCGGAGCCGGCCGTCCGGGAACGCGTAACAACTCGACGAGTCGGTCAGCTGCGGGCGCAGCGCCGTGTACGGCGCCGCGGCGGATCCGTCCTTGACCGGATCCGGCGTCACCGTGCCGCTGAGCGTGCCGGCGTAGCGGACGACGCCGCTGACCGCACCCTCCTCGGCGATCAGGGTCTGCCCCTCCGCCACGGTCAGGTTGCCGCCGACGGTGAGGAAGTCGGTGCCGTTGTCGGGGGGCACACGGGAGCCGACCCCGACGATGCCCACGTTGTAGATGCTGGAGCCGGAGGTCTTGTTCATGTCGAAGTTGCCGAGGGTGACCAGCTTGCCCTCGGCTTCGGCGGCGGACCCGCTCACGGTCCAGTTGCCGCCGACGAACATGTTGATGCCGTTGTCCCGGCCCTGGATCGGACCGTTGTTGGGCTCCAGGTCCACAGCCGGACAGCTGCCCGGGATGCAGGGGCCGAGACCGCCGGGCAGCGGCTTGGCGAAGCCCATCACGGCGAATACGCAGACGAGGATCACGCCGCCGAGGGTGACGACTCCGGATAGCGCGAGGCCCGTCGCGCGGATCCGGGCGTTCGGTTTCCTGTGCATTTCTGAAACATTGGGATATAAAACGACAAATGCGGACAAGGCGCGCGGAAGGTTCCCCCGAATGCCTCTCCCGGGGATTCGCACCCGCGACCGTCAACCGAGATGCGTACGGCCCGCATACGTCGCAGGTATGGGATACGAAGGGCACCGCCGAATCGGAAACCGCCCGCGCGACGTGATCGTTGCCGGGGCGAGGCGGGGCGGGAAGCCGTGCCGGTACGGTCGGGCCCGGGCGGGCACGCGTGAACCGGCGAGGTATTCACGGCCATGCGCCGTCGGTCGTCCTCGGACGAGGCACGAATCCTGGTGAGAGTGAGAGGGAGTCTTCTGTGATCGTCGGACTGGGCACCGCTGTCGCGGCCTCCGCCTGTTACGGAGTGGGGTCGGTACTGCAAGCGGTCGGGTCGCGGCGATCCGCGCGCGAGGAGGCGGCCAAGCAGGCCGCGCGGGGCGGCGGTACCGCACAGGTGACCGGGTACGGGGGCCCGAGCCTGTCCTCGACCGCCAAGGCCGCGGTCACGTGGGAGTTCATCGTCGGCACCCTGCTCGACTTCGTCGGCTTCGCGCTCGGCGCGCTGGCGGCGCGGCTGCTGCCGCTGTTCCTGTCCCAGACGATCATCAGCGCCAACCTGGTGATCACCGCCGTACTGGGCATCAAGCTGCTCGGCATCAAGCTGCATCGCGCCGACTGGACCTCGATCGGGGTGGTCTGCGGCGCGCTGGTCCTGCTCGGCATCGCGGCCGGGCCCGAGGGCGACGGGCACAGTCCGCGCGCCACGCACTGGTGGGTACTGATCGTCACGTTCGTGGTGATCGTCGGCGGGACCGTACTGGTCCGCTTCCTCGGCGCCAACGGCGCGATCGTCGCGGGCCTGCTGTCCGGTCTCGGCTTCGGCGGCCTGGGCATCGGGGTACGCATCCTGGACGGCGTCGACCCGTTCGACCTCGGCAAGCTGGCCGCCGACCCGGCCCTGTACGCGGTCCTGATCGGCGGCATCGGCGGCATGTACCTGCACACGATCGCGCTGCAGATCGGCTCGGTGAACGGCGCCACGGCGGCCCTGGTGGTCGGCGAGACGGTGGTCCCCGGCGCGGTCGGCGTGTTGTGGCTCGGCGACACCTCCCGCGCGGGCCTGGCCTGGCTGGCGGTCCTGGGCTTCATCCTCGCCGTGTCCGGCGCGGTGGCCGTCGCCTACTTCGGCAAGCACGACGCGCAGGAACCTTCCGCCACACCGGACAAGAGCCCCGAAAGCACCCCATCACGCACCTGACCACAGCCGCGGGGGCGCTGCGAGGCGCTCGCGCGGGTCAGCCGGGGGGCGCCCCGCTCCGCGAGTTCCGCGCCCACCGTGCGCAGGGTGTCGAGGAGGGGGGTCGGGCCCTGACCCCGGCGCACGGCGGCCATCAGGTGCCGGCGGGGGGCCGGGGCGGTGATGGGGCGAAGCACCACGCCCCGGGGGAGTTCGGGCTGGGCCAGGCGCGGAATGATCGTCACGCCCAGGCCGGCGGCCACCAGGGCGAGCTGCGCGCCGAAGTCGGTCGAGGTGTGGGCCAGGCGCGGTTGGAAGCCCGCCTGGTGGCAGGCGGTCAGGAGCACGTCGTGGCAGGCCGTCCCGGGCGCGGTGATGATCCAGTCGGCGTCCACGAGATCGGCGGCCAGGGCCACCTCGGCGCGCCCCGCCAGCGGGTGATCGGCCGGCAACGCGATCTCGAACGGCTCGTCGAGCAGCGGGTGCAGCTCGATCCGCGGGTGGTCCGGCGCGGGCAGGTCCGGATGCGTCATCACCACCGCGAGATCCAGCTCGCGCGCCGGCAGCAGCGGCAGCGCCAGCTCGGTCTCGTACTGGACGACCTCGAACCGCCATCCCGGGTGGGTCCGCTTGAGCCGGGCCAGCGCGGGCGCGATCAGGCCCGCGATACCGGACGGGAAGCCGGAGATCCGGGCCCGCCCGATGCGGCCGTCGCGCTGCGCCGCGAGGTCGGCGCGGGCCTGTTCCAGCCGGGTCGCGATGGCGTCGGCATGGCCGAGCAGCACATGCGCGGCCGGGGTGAGCCGGACGCCGCGCCCGTGCTTCTCCAGGAGTACGGCGTCGGCCTCCCTTGCGAGTACCGCCAGTTGTTGCGACACCGCGGACGGGGTCAGGTGCAGCGACTGGGCGGCGGCGACCACGGTGCCGTGCTGGTCGAGCGCGCGCAGGATGTTCAGCCGCTTGATCTCCATGTAGCAAAACTACCGATTGAGATCCGAAAAATGTAGCTGGACTCCATGGATGGCCCGAGCACACACTTCTCGGCATGACCCGTACCGATTCCCTGTGGGCCGTGCTCGTCACGGTGATCTGGGGGGTGAACTTCGTCGCGATCGACGCGAGCCTCGACGACTTCCCCCCGTTCCTGCTGGCCGCGCTGCGCTTCGCGCTCGTCGCGTTTCCCGCGGTGCTGTTCGTCAAGCGGCCGCGGACGAGTTGGAAGCTGATCATCGGGGTCGGACTCACGGTCAACATGGGGCAGTTCGCGTTCCTGTTCAGCGCGATGCACGCGGGCATGCCGGCCGGGTTGTCCTCGGTGGTGATCCAGTGCCAGGCGATGTTCACCGTGTTGTGCGCGGTGGTGATGTTGCGCGAGATCCCCGGGCGTACCCGGGTGCTCGCGCTGGGCGTGGCCGCGGTCGGGATGGGCGTGATCGCGTTCGGTCGTGGCCAGGGCGCGTCGTTGTGGCCGTTCCTGCTGGTGGTCGGTGCCGCCGCGTCGTGGGGCTTCGGCAACGTACTGACCCGCAAGGCCGGCATCCCCGGCGGGCTCGGCCTGGTCGTGTGGTCGGCGCTGGCCGCCCCGTTGCCGCTGCTCGCGCTGTCCCTGACCGTCGAGGGCCCGAGCCGGGACGTCGACGCGCTGACCTCGGCCTCCTGGACCGGTGTCGGCGGGCTGGCCTTCACCGTCGTGCTGTCGTCCTGGCTCGGCTACGGCCTGTGGTTCGCCCTCCTCGGCCGCCGCTCGGCCTCGGCGGTCGCCCCGTACGGCCTGCTCGTGCCGATCGTCGGCATCCTCGCCGCCTGGGCCGTCCTCGGCGAACGCCCGACCTGGATCGAGGCCGTAGGCGCCGCGATCGTCCTGACCGGCATAGCCCTGGCAAGCCTGCCCCGCAGGACCGGGACGCCGCCCCCGACACCCGCGGTCACCGTCCACCCCGCCGTGATCCCGGCCACCCGGCCCTGACCCGCCCGGCCTCGAAGCCGCCGATCCCGGTCGGCCGAGAGCCCCCCGCGCCCGCCCCGCGATCGGTAGCGTTGAGGCGTGAGTCTTGGCGGTTCGAGGCACCGGTTCGGTGGGTTGGACCGGGCCCTGCAGAAGGTGGTGGAGACCGGGAGCGGCGCGGTCGATGTCGTCGAAGCGGCGGCGGAACGGTTGTTGAAGGTGGTCCCGGCCGACGTCTGGTGCGCGGTATTGCTCGATCCGTCGACCCTGCTGGACACCGGCGGAGTGCACCGGGCCGGGTTCCCGGAGCACGTCATGCCCCGCCTGTTCGAGATCGAACACGTGGAGCAGGACGACGTGGACAACCTGCGCGCGCTCACCCGGCGGTCGACACCGGTGAGTTCGCTCCGGGTGTCCACCGGCGGCGCGCTCGAGACCAGCGGCTACTACCGGGACATCCTGCAACCGCTGGATCTGGCCGACGAGTTGCGCGTCCTGCTGCGCGAACGAGGACGCACCTGGGGCATGTTGGTGCTGTGTCGGGCCACCGACAGCGCCCCCTTCGACGCCCGCGACCTGGCCGCCGCACGAACCCTGGCGACGCCCGCCACCCGCGCGGTCCGCCGCGCCCTGGTCGTCGGCGGCGTCGACGAGGCGTCGATCACCGACGGGCCGGGCGTGCTCGTCCTCGACCACGCCCGGCGGATGATCGCGTGCAGTCCCAGCGCCGAGCGCATGATGGCCCGGATCGAGGACGCCGGTCCGATCGGTCGGCCCACGTCCTGCCCCTACGCGGTGCACGCGGTGGCCGCGGCGGCTCGCGCCGGACGGCCGGGCACCACCGCCCGCTCCCGGGTCCGCACCCGGGACGGGCGTTGGCTGGAATTGCACGCCTGGCACTCGCTCACCGAACCGCGGCCGGTGACCATGGTGTCGATCGGCCCGGCCGAACCCAGCCTGCTGGTACCGCTGGTGCTGGCCGCGTACGGTCTCAGCGAACAACAGCAGCGCATCGCCGGACTCGTCATGCACGGCCACTCCAGCGAAGAGGTGTTGGCCGCGTTGCACATCACCCGGAACACGCTGAACGACCACCTGGAGAAGATCTTCGACAAGGTCGGAGTGCGCAGCCGCCGCGAGTTGCCCGCCGCGCTCTTCTCTCGCCACTACCTGCCGCGCCCGAGCCCGGGCCCGCTCACCCTGGACGGCCGACTGACCGACCCGCACGTACCCCACACCCGTGGGGTATCACCCCTGCGCCCGTCGACCTAACGTCGTAATCGCAGGGCACGCCGAAGGGGGGACAACGACCGGCGTGCAACCGGCTCCGCCGGGACCGGGGGAATCCGATCCGGCCGACGAGGACGGCAACCGATGGCCGCGGCCGCCCTCTCGCCCGGATCGTTTCCCGGCGGACGCCCCCACGTTCGTCCGGGCCGCCCAACGCGTCCCGGACGAACACCACGGGGTCGGGATCACCGCACCGTCCCACCGAAAAGGCCGGACCGCGCCGCACCGACGGCGCACCGACGGCGCACCGGCGGTATACCCGAACCACATGCCCGTCTCGACGGAGGTGCATTCGATGGCTGGGACCGCGACCGACCCCGACGACGATCCCCTCGCCGCCATGCCCCGGCCCCCGGGCGCCCGTGGTGCCAACCAGCCCGGCGACCCCACCCTCGGCGAAACCTCGGAACGTCGCCGCCGGATACTCGCGCTCACCCGGTTGCGGGCGGCGGTCGAGGACGGTGCCTTCGACCTCGGCGTGCTCGCGGACAAGCGAAACCACCGTCGACCGGCCCCGCCGGTGTGGGGGGCTCGGGATCGTGCGCTCTGATGTGGAACGACCCCGCGACCGGGTTTCCGGTGCGGGGTCGTTGCGCGTGCGGTGGGGCGCCGGCGGCGGCTACTTGCGCTTGTTGATTTCCGCTTCGAGTTGCGGCATCACCTTGAACAGGTCGCCGACCACGCCGTAGTCGACCAGGTCGAAGATCGGGGCGTCCTCGTCCTTGTTGATCGCGACGATCGTCTTGGAGGTCTGCATGCCCGCGCGGTGCTGGATCGCGCCGGAGATGCCGACCGCGATGTAGAGCTGCGGCGAGACCTGGGTACCGGTCTGACCGACCTGGTGGCTGTGCGGGTACCAGCCGGCGTCGACCGCCGCGCGGGAGGCGCCCACGGCCGCGCCGAGCGCGTCCGCGACCGACTCGATCACGTGGAAGTTGTCCGCGCCGTTCACGCCGCGACCACCCGAGACGACGATGTCGGCCTCGGTCAGCTCGGGGCGGTCGGACTTCTCGCGCGGGGCGCGCGAGACGACCTTGGTACCGGTCGCCGCGGTGGTGAAGTCCACCGTCACGGCCTCCACCGTCGGGGTGGCCGGGGCCTCCTCGGGGGTGGCCGCGTTCGGCTTGACCGTGATGATCGGGGTGCCCTTGGTGACGTGCGCCTTGACCTGGTAGGTCGCGGCGAACACCGACTGCTCGGTGACCGGGCCGTCGGGGCCCGCCTCGACGTCGACGGCGTCGGTGATCAGGCCCGACTCCAGCCGCACCGCGACGCGCGCCGCGATCTCGCGGCCGTCGTTCGAGGACGCGACCAGGATCGCGCCCGGCTCACCGCCCCCGGCGATCTGCGCGAGCGCGTCGACGGCCGGCGCGACGAGGTAGTCGTCCACCTCGGGGGCGTCCACGACGTACACCTTCTGCGCGCCGTACCTGCCCAGCGTCTCGGTGGCGCCCTCGGCGCCCTTGCCCAGGAAGACCGCGGACGGCTCGCCGAGGCGGCGGGCCAGGGTCAGCAGCTCCAGGGTCGGCTTGCGGACCGCGCCGTCGGCGTGGTCGACGAGAACGAGGATCTCGGCCATGGTTGTTCTCTCCTACTCCGGTACAGCCCGGATCTCTCCGGCCGGGTTGCGATGCTCGGTCGCCCCGGGGGGCGGCCGGTCAAAGGTGTCGAAACAGTCCGGTTCTGCCGACCGACTCAGATGAACTTCTTGGCGGCGAGGAACGCGGCCAACTGCACGCCGCCCTCGCCCTCGTCCTCGACGACCTCGCCCTTGGCGCGCGGCGGGCGCTTGGTCGCGGTGTCCACGATCGACCAGGCGGCGGACAGGCCGACCTCGTCCGACTCGATGCCCAGGTCGTCCAGGTCCTTCGAGACGACGGTCTTCTTCTTGGCCGCCATGATGCCCTTGAACGAGGGGTAACGCGCCTCGCCGGTGCGGTCGGTGACCGACACGACGGCGGGCAGCGGGGCCTCGATCAGCTCGGTGGCGACGTCGCCCTCGCGGCGGCCCTTGACCACACCGCCGCCCTTGCCCGCACCCTCGACGGTGATCTCGTCCAGGTAGGTGACCTGCGGAACACCCAGGCGCTCGGCGAGCATGGCCGGCACGACGCCCATCGACGCGTCGGTGGAGGCCATGCCGCACACGACCAGGTCGAAGCCCGCGTCCTCGATGGCCTTGGCCAGGATCAGCGAGGTGCCCAGCGCGTCGGTGCCCGCGATGTCGTCGTCGTTGACGTGGATGGCGTTGTCGCCGCCCATCGCCAGCGCCTTGCGCAGCGCGTCCTTGGCATCGTCCGGACCGACCGTCAGGTACGTGATCTCGGCCTCGACGCCGGACTCCACGATCTTGAGAGCCTGCTCGATCGCGTATTCGTCCAGCTCCGACAGCAGGGAGTCGACCGACTCGCGATCGGTGGTGCCATCGTCGTTGAAGCCCCGGTCCCCGGTCGCGTCGGGTACGTACTTCACGCAGACAACGATTTTCACAACAGTTCTCCTGTGGTCGTCCGGTCACCCAGGTGCCGGTCCGAGGGTGTCATGCCCGCCGTCGGGGTCCACGACGGGCCCACGGTTCCGGCCCCAAGATCCATCGATCTCGCGCCACGATGCCACGCCCGCGCGCAGGCACACGCGTGACACAGGGCACATTCAGTTCTGACGGTCCGTCAACTTCTGGTTCCGAGAGTACGCGGTCTTGGAAAAGACTCCGACCATCGACCCGAAACCGCTATGTTACCGGAGAGTAATAGGAGCCTAGTACCGCCCGCTCGCGCTTGTCACCGGTGCGCGGACCGAACGAGAGCAAGGTCACCGGGGCACCCAGCTCGGCGGCGGCGAAATCCGGCCACTCGGCGGCCGACGGGGCCGGCTCCACCACCGGCCGCGCGGCCGACATCAAGGCGGTCAACCGCTCCGCGTGGGCCAGGTCCGGGACGGGGCTCGCCCATGGCTCGGGCCCCGCGTACGCGCGCACCACGCCCAGCCCCGGCACCCGCCCGGGCACGTCCGCGTGGGTGAGCGCGAGCCCGTCCACACCCCCGCACACCGCGAGCGCGTACCGGTGCGCGACCGCGTCGAAGTGGCCCACCCGGAACGTCCCCTGCCACCGCCCGGTCCCGTTGTGCGGATCCGGCAGCGCGGCCGTCAGCCCCGCGTCCTCGCTCGGCAACGGCCCGGGCCCGTGCCGGGTGGTGTAGGTGCGCAGCACGCCGAGCCGGTACACCCCCTCCCCCGCCTCGGCGGCCAACGCCTCCGCGCCCGCGAACGTCGTGGTCGACCACGTCGTGTACGGGTGGAACCCGTGCCACTCGTCGAGGAGTACGCCCTGCGCCCCCTCGAACACCACCGGCCCGGCCCGCAGCAGCTCGCCCGTATACCCCTCGTCCACCGCGCGCACCGCCCGCCCGAAGGCGGTGAACGCCGCCACGCACGCCTCGACGTCGGGTCCCAGTGGTGTCCCGAATTCGGCGCTCAACACCTCCCGCACCGCGCTCAGTCGCCGACGCAGAACTCGGGGCGCGCCGCAGTCCCCCACCCGCGGCGCCAGGTCCGGATGGGCGAGCGCGAAGGCCGCGGTCTCGCCCACCCCCATCCCGCACGACCCGTGCCGCCCCGCCCCGCGCGCCGACTCCCGGGCCCGATTGGCCGCCGCGTGGTACGGCGTGGTCAACAGCGCGTCCCGGTCCACCGTGAGCAGCCCGAGCGGATCCGCCACCCCCAGCGCGCGCAGGTGTTCGGCCTCGGCGGCCAGCGCGAGCGGGTCCACCAGCACGAACCGGGACAGGTGGGTGCGCGTGCCCGGGGTGAACGTGCCCGAGCCGAACTGGGCGAACGTGTGGTGCCGCCCGTCGTCGGTGACCACGTTGTGCGCGGCCTGCGCACCCCCGTTGAACCGGATCACCGCGTGGACCGGCCGCCCCTGCGCGCGTCCCCGCGCGCACAGCCGGTCCACCGTGGTGCCCTTGCCCGCGTCGCCGAACCCCAGGTCGACGACCGCGACATGACGAGGTGTCACAGGCGCGTGGTGCCCGCGCCGTCGCCCTCGCCCAGGCCCGGCAGCGAACCGGAGACGGCCACCGCGCCGCCGGAACGGGCGTACGAGGCCAGTGCCTTGGACACGTTGGCCACCTGCGCGTCGGCACCCACGTCGCGCAGGTGCTCCAGGCCCTCGTCCAGATCGATCGCGTCCTCCGCGAGGCCGATGGTCAGCGCGATCGTCTCGCAGACCCCGTCGGGGTCGTCGAGTTCGATCACGTGCTGCCCGAGCAGGCCCCTCCACTCGCCCAGGACCTCCTTGTCGCCCACGTAGGAGGACCCGGCCGGCAGGATGTAGTACACCTCGAACTTGCGCCGCAGTTCGGCCAGGATCCGCTCGATCGGGATGTCCTCGCCGATGTCGTCGCCGATGAACTCCAGCACCTCGGACCGGCGCACCTTGCGGTAGGGCATCTCGTCGCCGATCACGAACAGGTAGCCGCGCTTCCCCCGCTTCTCGTGGCAGTCGATCGAGGTGTGCCGAGCCATGAAGTACAGGGCCAGCTCGTAGGATTCGCGCTTTTGTCCGCCGCCGCCCCCTTCGAGCAGGATGTTGCCGAGCTGGTCGTCCATCCGGTTGTCCGACTCGAACTGGCCTACCTGCAACGGGACTCGGTCGCTGGTCGCGTCGCCGATCGCGCCGAACATGATCTGCGGGTCCTGCACATAGCCCTTGCGCAGCAGCAGCCCGAACAACTCGGGCAACTTGGTCTGCAGGGTCTGCGGGACGCGCAGCATCGAGCCCGTCACGTCGAACAACACCGAGACGGCCAGGGACATGGGGTGTTCGTCGCTGTCCCGGCTCTCCCGGACGCCCGCGAGCGCCGGATCCAGGTCGACGTGCGCCTTCCAGGCGCTGTGCGGCGTGCTGTTCTTGGTGACGTGGTCGTAGTGGAACGCGCTGCGACCGCTGGCCCGGTTGTAACTCTGGGCCGCGTCGTAGACGTTGGTGGACCAATTGCCACTACCCATGGTGCTCACTCCCCGATCGGGACGCTGGGATGCGTGCGTGAATGTTCGGCCGGCCGCGCAGGCCGACCGAAGGTGCGACGGGAGCAGGCGGAGACCGCCGCCGCTCCCGTCGGATGGGATCTACGACTCGCGACGCGTGGGCATCGCGAACGGCCGGAAACGGCGCGGGCCGTAGAGCTTGCCGAGCAGTTCGTCCAACTCGCCGAGCAACTTCCACGCGTCGTGCGGACGGCGTGCCGGGGCGGGCAGCGAGCAGCCCCGGGCGAAGCGCAACAGCGGCTTGGGCGCGTCCGGCGCGAGCAGGCCGGTGACACAGCGGGTCGCCATGTAGACGTCCGCGGCGGTCTCCGGCGGTTGCTTGGCCGGGATCTCCGGCGGGTACAGGTCGGCGTGCCGGTCGATCATCGCGGGCACGTGTTCGACCGCCTTCGCCCGCAGGATCGCCTCCGGTCGGGCCGGGTCGGCCGGGCCGTCGAGCAGCACCGAGTAGCACCAGTCGACCAGGACCAGGCCGTGCTCGCGCGGGTGGATCAGCACGTGGTCGGGGGTGATCGCGCCGTGGACCACACCCGCGCGGTGCGCGTATCCGATCGCGACCAGCAGCCGGCGCCACATCCAGGCCACGTCTCGCGCGTCCAGGCCGTCCGGGTATGCCTCGCGCACCTCGGCCAACGACCGGAAGCCGCGCACCCGTTCGATCACGTTGGCGCGCCGCTCGGTACCGGACGCGGCGTCGCGATGCCGGAACGTCTCGATCAGCCGCGGTACGTAGTTCGCGTATTCCGGGTCGCCCTCGCGCGCGATCCGCTCCAGGGCGGTGGCCTCGCGCTCCATCAGGTCGTTGTCGGTGACCGCGCGCGGCAGCTTGAGCAACGCCCGCGCCTCGCCGTCGTCCTCGGCCCGGTAGTTGACCTTGTAGAGCGTGGCGATGTCGCCGCTCGCCCGCTCGCCGCCGACCGAGTAGACCCGGCGCTTGGTGGTGATCACCACCTGACGGCCGGTCACCCCGGTGATGTCCTGCTGATACCGGTTCCACGACTCGCCGAGCCGGGTGAACGCGGCGGCGGCCTCGGCGCGGCGGTCGGCCGGCGCGGTGTCCGGGTGGAGCAGGCGCGCGAGCAGCCGATAGGTGCGGTTGCCCGCCCGCAGACAGGCCTCCGGCGTGCCGTCGTAGGGCCCGAAGACACCCTGCGGGTCCGGCGCGCCGGTCAGCAGATCGAGCGCGTCGTCGAAGGTGGTGGGGCCGGTCGTGGTGGTGCCGGGCGTCCTGGTCATCGGGAGTCCTCCTCCGGGGACGGGCGCAGCAGCGCCGGGTGCAGCAGACGTGCGGGGCCCGCGCGGTACAGCCGGGCGCGGCGCCCGCCGCGCGCGCCGCCACGGGCGGTGGTGGCGCCGGTGTCCCGGACGAAGCCGGGTACCGAGAGCACCTTGCGGTGGAAGTTGCCGGCGTGCATCGGCCGGCCCCACACCGCCTGGTAGACCTCGCGCAGTTCGGTGACGGTGAACTCCTCGCCCGCGAACGCGGTGGCCAGCGGCGAGTATTCGAGCTTGGCGCGGGCGCGTTCCAGGCCGTCGGCGAGGATGCGCGCGTGGTCGAAGGCCAGTTCGGCCGGGTCGACGTCGGCGACGGGCACCCACTGCGCGTGGGCGGCGTCGCCGCCGGCGGTCGGGTCGGGCAGGTCCGGGGCGAAGGCGAGGTGGGCGACCGAGACGATCCGCATCCTCGGGTCGCGCCCGGGCGTGCCGTAGGTGCCCAGCTGTTCGAGGTGGAGCCGGTCGAGCCGGGTGCCGGCGGCGAGCCCGGTCTCCTCGGCGAGTTCGCGCTCGGCGGCCTCGGCGAGGTCCTCCTCGTGTCGGGTCCCGTCCGGGTCGATCACCGGGCGGACGAAGCCGCCGGGCAGTGCGAGGCGGCCCGCGAACGGCATCTCGCCGCGCCGAACCAGGAGCACGTGCAGCGCCTTGGCGGCGCTCTCGGATCCCTCACCGGCTCCCCCGCAGGCCCCCGGCTCCGCCCCCGCCTCCGCGTCGCCCTCCGGATCGACCGACGCCCCGACCGGCGGGCCGAGTTGACGGATCGTCAGCGCGACGATGTCGACGGTCACCGCGATCGGCTCGAAGGCCCTGGGGTCGTAGGACGCGAGCCAGTCGCGTTCGGTGGTGGCGGCGTCGGCCATATCGCGAATCCCTCCCATGCGCTCATGGCGATGCACGTCCGACGCAGCCCTGTCGGTTCACGTTCCCGACACCGACTCGACGGTTGTTCTCCGATTGAGATCTTCTTAACCTGAGAACAACATACACGGCCGGATCCGAACCGGCGAGGGGGTTATCCCTCGAAGAGTCCCCTCCCTCTGGTAGGCATGGGCGATCCACTCGCCGCCCGCGTGCGGGCCACCGGCGGCGGCCCCGAACACCCGAGCAGATGCGGAGCAGGTGGCATGTCCGATATGACCGATCCCGACATGAACGCCGTCGTGGGTGAGCAGGACCTACTGCTCGTCACGCTCGACGCGCTGCGGTACGACGTGGCCGTCGAGCTCGCGGCGGCCGGCCGGCTGCCCAACCTCGCGCGGGTCCTGCCCGAGGGCGGCTGGCAGCGCCGGCAGACCCCCGCGCGGCTCGCCTTCGCCGCGCACACCGCGTTCCTCGCGGGCTACCTGCCCACCCCGGACGGACCCGGGCCACACCCGCGCCTGTTCGCCTCCCGCCTCGGCGACACCGAGACGACCGGCCCGCACACCTGGCTGTTCGACACCCCGGACCTGCCCAGCGCGCTGACCAAGGCCGGTTACCACACCGCGTGCATCGGTGGGGTCGGCTGCTTCGACAAGCAGGGCGCGCTCGACTCGGTGCTGCCCGCGATGTTCGCCGAGAGCCACTGGGACCCCGAACTCGGCGTCACCTCACCGATCTCCTTCGAGGCCCAGGTCGCCCGGGCCGAACTGGTGGTCGGCGGCCTGGACCCCGATCGCCGGTTGTTCCTGCTCGTCGACGTCGCCGCCGTGCACCACCCGAACTGGTTCCACACCCCCGGCGCCACCGCCGCCGACGGCGACACCCGCGACACCCACGCGGCGGCGCTGGAATACGTGGACCGGCACATCGGCCGGCTGTTTCGCGCGATGAGCTGCCGCCGGCCGTGCTTCGCGATCGTCACCAGCGACCACGGCACGGCCTACGACGAGGTCGCGCAAGCCGCCGGCGAGGTGGTCTGGACGGTGCCCTACGCGCACTTCACGATGAGCCCCGGCGAATGGTGAGCACCGCCCCGGGGGCCGGGCGCGAGCCCGGGCGCGGAACCGCTCCCGGGCCGGGCCGGCGACCCGAACGGATCAAGTTGGCAGACCGAACGCAGATCCGGTAAGTTTTCGCCGCGCAGGCCCCAATAGCTCAGTCGGTAGAGCGTCTCCATGGTAAGGAGAAGGTCTACGGTTCGATTCCGTATTGGGGCTCCAGGCAGACGAGAGGCCCCCGGTTCGCCGGGGGCCTCTCGTATTTCGCCGGGGGCTTCCCGTCTTTCGGCCGCCCACCCCTCGGGACGCGGCCGAGGCGATCTTTCGCCGGACTTTCGCCCCGCGCGCGGCTCAGCCGAATCGCGCCGTCAACCGCGCGTCCAGGCCCGCGAGATGTTCCCGGCCGTACGGGCCGTCCTCCAGGCCCGTCAGCAGCTCGCGCGGCAGGTCCTGGGCGTATTCCGCCGAGCAACTAGCCGCCGCCAGCGCGATGGTGGCCACCGTGTCCACGTCGCCGGTGTACGCGACGCACGCGCGCAGGAGCGCGGCCGTGCCGGTGTGCGCGGCGAGCGCGGTGACCGCCGCGCGGGTGCTGTCCATCCCGGCCGAGCCGACCTTGCCGCGCCACGGCTCGGTCCACACCGTCGGGCCGGTGGACGCGGGCAGGCTCGCCGCCAGCCATGCCGGCAGCTCGGCGACCGGGCCGAGCCCGTACCGGCAGTAGTGCACCGCCAGCGCCGCCGCCGTGGCCGAGGTCATCCCGCCGAGCGTGCGGTGGGTGATCCGGGCCTGGAGCGCCGCCGTGCGCCGCACCTCGTCCCGGTCCGGGAGCAGCCCGATCACGCCCGCCCGCATCGCCGCGCCGCTCTTGTCGCTCTCCGGCCGCAGCACCTCCAGAAGCCGTGTGCCGTCCGCGACTTCCTCGAGTACGCCCCGGAACCCCCGCGCGTATCCGGCGCGCGGATCCCGCTTGTACGCCCGCACGAACAGCTCCGCCAGGGCCGGGATTCCGCGATCGTCGCCGAGCAACCACTCGGCGACCGCGATACTCATCTGCGTGTCGTCCGTATATCGACCCGGCAGCACGTCACGATGACGGGGATGCTGCACATAACCGGCGAGTGTGTTGCCTCGCGTGACGAACGAGCGCTCCGCGTACTCGAACCCGGCGCCGTACGCGTCGCCCACCGCCAACTCGACCATCATCGGGACCACATCCTCTCTCCGGACGGGTCGCCGAACGCCGGTCGCGGCGGCGCCCCGACTCGCCGACGCGAGCCGGTAGAGCGTACCGTTACCCGGGGGCGACAACCTGATGGTCCGTCAGTCATCGCGTCGGGCGCCCTGCGTGCGCCGGAGCACGAGGGCGTACGCCACAATTCGGTACGGACCCGCGCGCACCACCTGTCCCTCTCCGGAGTGATGCTCCTCGCGCCGTGTCCAACTGCAAGACGTTTCCGCGCCGCGGCGGATACCGTCAACGATGATCACGCGATCGTCGGGACGTGCCGGACGTACCATCCGGCTCGTCCGAACGGGTGATAACGGGTGATGTGGCTCGTTCACACGGCCGCTGGGGATTGTGGCCGGCTCGTCCGAGAGGCGACCGCACCGACATTGCGCGGTGGCGGATCGCCCCCGAGGAGGAAAGGTGGGGCGGTGGATCGACCATCGTGGGCGCCGGGCATGTGGCTCCAGGCGTGCCGGGGAGCCGGCCGGCGCGCCCGGACCACCGTGGGGAGCAGAGCGTGAGCGGCGGAACGGACGACGCGCGCTTCGACGAGGCCGAGGGGTCGCTGAGCCGCTTCGCCCGGGACTGGGCCCGCACCATCGAGGGCACCAGCTTCGTCCCGTTGAGCGGAGCCGAGATCGAGGAGTACCTGCGCGGGCAGGCCGAGCGTCTCGCCCACGCGCTGCGTTCCGAGCCGTTCGACCCCGCGATCGCGCGCGAGGTCGGCGCGTCGCTGGTCGGGCAACACTTCACCGGCAGCGGGACGCTGGAGCGCACGCTGGGCCTGGTCGGCCCCTGGTGGCCCGTGTTGCGCGCCAAGGCCGCCGCCCAGGGCCACGATCCCGACGTCTGGCTGGAGCGCGTCTCCGCGCTCACCGGGGCGCTCGCGGCGGGCTACGCGGAGGCGCTGCGGCGGCGCACGCTGGACGAGCAGGAGGCCATCCACGCCGCCGTCCTGGTCGCGCGGGACAACGCCGAACACGCGCTGCACACGAGCGAGGCGCGCTTTCGGGCGGTTTTCGACCAGGCCGCGATCGGCATCGGGATCGGCGACGTCGACGGCAACGTGATCGACGTCAACCAGGCGATGACGACCATGTTCGCGGCCAGCGTCGAGGAGATGTGCAAGCGGCAGGTCCGCGACTTCATGCACGCCGGCGACACCGACCACATGTGGAAGCTCTACGACGAGTTGGTCACCGGCGAGCGTGATCACTTCGCGCTGGAGAAGCAGTTCGAGAACGCCGACGGCGAGACGTTGTGGACACACCTGTCGCTCTCCCTGGTCCGCGACTCCAAGGGCAACCCCGAGTACCAGGTCTGCATGCTGGAGGACGTCACCGACCGCCACCGCCTGCACACCCGACTGCGCCACCAGGCGATGCACGACCAACTCACCGGGCTGCCCAACCGCGCGCTGTTCGTCGAACGACTGACCGCGGCCTTCGAACACCCGGGCCCGGGCGATCGGGTCGGCCTGTGCTACCTGGACCTGGACGGGTTCAAGGTGGTCAACGACAGTCTCGGGCACGACGTGGGCGACCAGTTGCTGGTCGCGGTCGCCCGGCGGCTGAGCCGGTACGCGGGCCAGGCCGGGCATCTGATGGCGCGGATGGGCGGCGACGAGTTCGTCATCCTGGTCGAGCACTCCACCGGGACCGGCCAGGTGGTGGCGCTCGCCGACGGCGTATTCGCCGCGCTGCGCGAGCCGTTCCGGATCCGCGGCCACGATCTGACCGTCACCGCGAGCATCGGCATCGTCGAGCGGCCGGTGGCCGGCACCAGCCCGGCGGACACGCTGCGGGCGGCCGACATAACGCTGTACTGGGCCAAGTCCGACGGCCGCGGCCGGTGGACGGTGTTCGACACCGACCGCAACGACCGCGAGGTGGCCCGCTACACGCTGTCCGCGGAGATGCCCGCCGCGCTGCATCACGGCGAGTTCTACGTCGACTACCAGCCCTTGGTGTCCCTCGCCGACGGCGGCGTGCTGGGCGTCGAGGCGCTGGTGCGCTGGCGCCATCCGCGCAACGGCCTGGTCGGACCGGACCGCTTCATCGGCCTGGCCGAGGAGACCGGCCTGATCGTGCCGCTGGGCATGCACGTGCTGGAACAGGCCTGCCGCGAGGCACGCCGCTGGCAGGACCTGGAGCCGGACAGCGCACCGTTCATCAGCGTCAACCTGGCCGAACGCCAGTGCCGCGAACCGGGCCTGGTCCGGCAGGTGGAGCGGGTACTGGCCGAGACCGGCCTGGATCCGGGCCGGCTGCAATTCGAGCTGACCGAGAGTCAGATCATGTCCACCGACGGTGGTCCGTTGGAACGGCTGCGCGAACTGGCCGCGATGGGCATCCGGATCGCGATCGACGACTTCGGCACCGGCTACTCGAACCTGGCCTATCTGCGCCGACTGCCGGTGTGCGAACTCAAGATCGCGGGCTCGTTCGTCGAGGGCCTGCGCCAGCCCGGCGACTCGGACCCGGTGGACGGGCGGATCGTGGCCTCGCTGGTCGAGCTGGCGCACGCGATCGGGCTCACCGTGACGGCCGAGGGCATCGAGACGGCGGTCCAGGCGGAGCGGCTGCGGGCGATCGGGTGCGACGCGGGGCAGGGGTGGTACTTCTCCCGCCCGGGCCCGCCGGACCGCATCGAGGGCATGCTGGCGGGGGTCAAGGAGCCCGGTTGAGGGGTGCGGCGGCCGAATGCCGGCCGTCATACCCGTAATACCTCCGAGCCAGTCGCGAGGGCGGCTCCGCGGCGGGATGCGCGCCGGTGGGGGCGGTGCGTAGCTTCGGTGCCGGGGCCGGGTCGGGCATCGACCCGCCCGGACGGCGGAGGTACGGCGTGCCTAGGGTTGATCCTGTGCGGGAGGGCAGCGGGGGCCGATTCGGCGCGGCACTGGGCACACTGACCCGTACGCTCCGTGACGACCTGTGGACGGCGCGGCCCGATCCGCTGCCGCCCGGTTGGCGCGACTGGCAGCCGGCGATGGTGCTGCTGGTCGCCTTCGCGGTGTTCCCGACCGGGATCCTCGGCATCAACCAGGCCATCTGGCAGTACGGCCTGGGTCAGGGGCCCGGCGTGGTGCTGGGCGCGATTCCGCCGCTGGCGGTGGTGTACGCGGTGCGACGGCCGCTGCCGGCGTGGTGGGCGGTGACGGTGGCGATGGTCCTGGTCGCGGTGCTCGCGAAGCCGCACGGGCCGCAGATGTATCCGTGGACCGGCAGCGGCCTCGCGCTGCACGCCGCGGCGTTGTTCATCCTGGCGCTGCGGATGCGGCCGCGGATCGCGGCCGAGGCGCTGGGGATCAGCGTCCTGGTGGGCGCGGTGTGCACGGTGGCCGCGGCGCCGGTGCACAACCCCGATCTGTATCAGGCCACGCTGATCTTCTGCGTCACGGTGCTGGTCGGCGCCGCACTGCGCGCGCGGGGGGTGGCCCGGAACCAGTTGCTGGCGCAGACCGAACTCACCGCCGAGGAACGGTCCAGGCGCACCCTCCTCGAGGAACGCACCCGGATCGCCCGCGAGTTGCACGACGTGGTCGCCCACCACATGTCGGTGATCTCGATCCAGGCGCAGGTCGCGCCGCACCTGGTGGACAACCCGTCCGACGCGCTGCGCGAGAACCTGATCGGCATCCGGGCGAACGCGGTGGACGCGCTCGCCGAACTGCGCCGGGTGCTGGGAGTGTTGCGCTCCGAGGACGACCTGTCGACCGCGATGCGGCACGTCCCGCAGCCGACCCTGGACCGGCTGGACGAGTTGGTCGACAACGTACGTGGTGCCGGCGTCGAGGTCGACACCCGGATCACCGGGGAGCGTCGGGCGTTGTCGCCGGGGGTCGAGTTGTCCGCGTTCCGGATCGTGCAGGAGGCGCTCAGCAATGTGCTGCGGCACGCGCCCGGGGCGGCGATCCGGGTGGAGGTGGGGTATCAGGCCACGGGGTTGGCACTGCGGGTGGCCAATACGGCGCCGCCGACGACGGGGGGCGTCGCCGGGACCGCCGGGGCGGGGACAGCAGGTGGCGGGCACGGGTTGCTGGGCATGCGGGAGCGGGTGGCCATGCTGGGGGGCGAGTTCGCCGGCGGGCCGATTCCCGGCGGCGGTTACGAGGTGGTGGCGCGGCTGCCGCTGGGGAGTGATTCGTGAGGGGGAACGGTTCGTGACCGTGCGGGTGTTGATCGCGGACGACCAGGTGATGGTCCGGCAGGGGTTCACCGTGCTGCTGAACGCCGAGCCCGACATCGAAGTGGTCGGCCAGGCGGTGGACGGCCTCGACGCGGTCGCGATGGTCGCCGAACTGGCCCCCGACGTGGTGCTGATGGACATCCGGATGCCGCGCCTGGGCGGCATCGAGGCGACCCGCCGCATCACCGGCCCCGCCGACGCCGCGGCCAAGGTCCTCGTACTGACCACCTTCGACTTGGACGAGTACGTGTACGAGGCGCTGCGCGCCGGCGCGTCCGGCTTCCTGCTCAAGGACGCCTCGGCCGAGGAACTGGCGCACGCGGTACGGGTGGTGGCCGCGGGCGACGCGCTGTTGGCGCCCAACCTCACCAAACGCCTGATCGGCGAGTACGCCCGCCTGGCCGGCGCCCCGAAGCTTCCCGTCAAGGGCCGGCTCGGCGACCTGACCGAACGCGAGACCGAAGTCCTGTCCCTGATCGCCCAGGGCCTGTCCAACGCCGAGATCGCCGCCGGCCTGGTGGTGGCGGAACAGACGGTGAAGACCCACGTGGGCCGGATCCTCGTCAAGCTGTCCCTGCGCGATCGCACCCAGGCGGCGGTGTACGCGTACGAATCCGGCCTGATCCGCCCGACGGGATACTGAGCCCATACGCGACGCGACGCGGGCTTGGCCGGTCACGACGCAAGCTCGGTCGAGCGCAGCACGGGCCCGGTCGGGGGGCGGCGCGGCGCGAACGCAGTCGGGCGCGGTCACCGGCGGGCACGGGCACCGGCGGACGCAGGCACCGGCGGGCGCGGGAACGGGCGGACGCGGACACCGGCAGGCGCAATCACCGGCAGGCGCGGGTGCGGTGGGACTCGGGTGGGGTGGGCGTGTCGGTTGGGGGCGTTAGCGTCTCGGGGCGAACCGCGAGTCTTGGGAGACACGATGGCCCCGCCGCCCCGCCGACTGCCCGGCATCGCGCTGCCCCGCAGGCCGCACGACGCACAGCCGGCGCCCCGCCCCGCGCTGCCCGCCAATCCGGCCGCCGCGGCCTGGTCCGCGCTCCGGGCCCGCGAGGCGCGTACGGCCCGCGAGACGCAGGCTCCACACGACGCAACGGCGGTCCGCACGGACGTCTCCGCCCCCGTCGCCCCACCCCCGAGGCGCACTCCCGCGCCCTCCGGGCCCCGCCGCGGGCCGGCCCGAGTGCTCCGGGACGCGGACCGGGTGGTGTTGCAGGAGGCCGCCGACCACTGGGGCGAGGTGGTCTCCGCCACCGGCGGGGCGGATCGGGAGGCGGCCGAGCGGGCGATCCGGGCGGTGTATCGGGCCGCCGGGATGGCGGAGCCCGAGCGGGTGGTCTGGTACGACTCGCCACTCACGGCGGCGGTCGCGGCGGCGGTGGCCTCCGGTACGTGCCGGCCGGCGGATCTGGCCGCCACGCGGTTGTCGGTGAAGGTGCCCGGCCGGCCCGGTCGGCCCGTCCAGGAGCGGTTGTGGAGCGGGCCGTGGCAGGCCGCCAAGGCCGGGGCAAGCGCGGCGCTCGGCGCGGCCGGTTGGCAACTCGCCTGGAACGAGGGCGCGTCACGGCTGTGGGAACCCACCCGCGAGCTGACCGAGCGGATCCGCGAGGCCGTACACGCCGGCGTCGGCGCGACGGACCCCTCGGTACGCACCCCCACCAGGCGCGCCGCCTCCGTCCCGGGCCGATGGGATGTCGCCGACAAGGTCCGCGCGACCACGTACAGCGCCCTCGGCGGCCAGTTCGACGGGGCCTGGCTTGCGGTGTTCGACGGACTGCGCAGGTGTTTCCCCGAGTTCGACTTCCCCGTCGTGGCCGAACTGGGCGAGGTGGCCCGCCACGTCGGCTGGTGGTGGCCCTACGAGCGGGTCGCCCTCGTCAGCGAACGGCCCATCGTCATGCACCGTGACGACCACTCCCGGCTGCACCACGGCGACGGCCCCGCGCTCACCTACGCCGACGGCTTCGCGCTGCACGCGTGGCGCGGGATGCCCGTGCCGGCCGACTTCGTCGGTGGCCTGGGTCCCGGCGGCAGCAGGCTGACCGCACGGGCCATCCGGCACGAACACAACGCCGAACTGCGCCGGGTGATGCTGGAGATCTACGGCTACGACCGCTATCTGCGCGAGGTGGGCGCGCAGCCGCTCGACCGGGACGAGACCGGCGTGTTGTGGGAGATCGACCTCGACGACGACGAGCCGATCGTGATGGTCGAGGTGCGCAACTCCACGCCCGAGCCCGACGGCAGCGTCCGCACCTACTGGTTGCGGGTGCCACCCGACACCGAGACCGCCCGCGCGGGCGTGGCCTGGACGTTCGGCCTGGGCCCGGACGACTACCGCCCGCTGCGCGAGACCTGACGGCCGATCGGCCTCAGTGCGGGATCGCCCGCCTGGGCCGGGTCGACGGCAACTCGTCGCGGAACTCCGCTATGCGCGACGAGACCTCCCAGATGTTGCGGGTGCTCTCCAACCGGTCGAGATAGAGCGAACGTTCGGCCAGACCGACGAGGTCGACAGTGAAGTAGACGCTCATCAGCGGGTTGATGAACAGCTCGCTGTTCCCGGTGCGTTCGGTGAAGTGCGCGTCGCCGAACCGACCGGTCAGCGCGGCGCCCACCGACCCCTGCACGATGCTCGGGCGGCGCGGGGTGACCCGATTCGCGTAGGCCACCGCGTCCAGGAACAGCGTGCCCTCCCGCGACTCGCGCGGGATGGACAGCGCGCCGAGATAGTGGCCCGACCGGCTGAGCGCGGCCAGGTTCTCCAACACCTGCGCGTGGCAGATCCCGTGGTAGGCGTCGATCCCGAACCCGAGCGAGGCCACCAACCGGACCGGTACGTCCACTCCGACCACCGCGGCCAGGCTGGTCATGTCCTCCTCCGGCGTGCCGAGGGACGCCTCGTCGCCGCGCATCAGGATGTCGGTCCCGCCGTCGACCAACACGATCGCGTCGATGTCCAAGTCGTGGACCAGGCGCCGGTACAGCGCCCGCAGCGGCTTCGCCCCGGTCTTGGCGAAGGCGTACACCGTGTCCGGGAAACCGTTGCGCGACAACCACATCGCCAGCGCCCGCTCCGGGAAGTAGTCGTCGTTCCCGGGGGTATCCGACCGCACCGCCGCCAGGCCCGGCGTCACCCGTACCGAGGACGGCAGGTGATCCACCGTCACGAACGACAGATTGGCGAAGTGCACCCGCTTGCCCAGATCCGTCAACGCGATGCCGAGCGGCAGCCCGGCAAACACGTCGAAGCCACCGCCCGCCCCGGCGATCAACACCGAGCGAGCATCGCGGAGGCGGGCGAAGAGCGGAGGTTCGGCAAGTGTGAACACGGCCGGACCGTACCAAGGTGATCACCACGAAAGTCAACACATTTGAGCCATACCGCAAGGGTCCCGGAGCGCCCCCGACCGGACGCGGACGCGGGTGTGCTCGGCGCCGAGGCTCGGCGCCGCCGCGGCGGCCGCTATCGCGTCGGTGGTACCGGGACGGCGGAGGAGCGAAAGCCGCACTCGCCGCACTGGAACAGGTCCGGACCCTCCGCGTGCCAGTCGTGCGGCGTGGCGTCCCAGTGTTCGAAGGAGTTCTTCCAGTCCTTCCGGGGCGGCCTGCTCTTTCGCGGAGGGTCGTTTTCCTGCGCCATGATCGCGCCTCCCTTCGAAGGTTCCGGTCCGTGTCGATACCTACCCACACGGAGCGTATTCGACCTCGGTCAGGGAGTGAGGGCGGCCATCCGCAATTCCACGACCAGCGTGTCGATCGCCGCCCGGTCCGGGCGGTCGGGGAGCACCGAGGCCACGGCGTCGAGGCCGGCCTTCTCGTGTTCGAAGCGCGCGGCGAACGCGGTCGGGTCCTCGACGGCCAGCCGGCCCGCGGCGAACAGGTCCTCGCGCTGCGCGCTCACATCCAGGATCAACTCGCCTGTGGCGAGCAGGCGTTGGGCTTGGATCAGCAGGCGCAGACAGTGTCGGCCGTGTTTGGCGGTGCGTCGGGCGGTGTCCGCGGAGAAGCCGTCCTTGCCCGCCTCGTGTCGCCCGAGCAGGCGTTTGGCCTGCTGGAGCGCATAGCCGCCGTAGGCCGACCGGACGTACTCCGTGGACAGGAACTTCCCCCGCAGGGCCCGGAGTCGACGACCGGCCTCGGTCTCGACCCGATACTCCGGGAGCCACAACAGCTCGGTCACCGTCGGGTTGCACTTGAGTGCGAGCGAGCAGTACTTGCCCAGTTCGTGCATCGTCACGTCGGGCTTCGTGGTCACCCGCGAGCGGCCGGCCGCCGCCGCGCCGTCCAGGCCCAGCACCTCCCGCGAATCCGCGAGGAAGACGCCGAGCAGGTCCTCGTCGGAGGTCTCGGTGGCCAACCCGTAGGCGGTCGACCCGACTACCCCCATCAACAACGTACGCATCCCGCCGACCTCGCTTCCCCGTGACCGTCCCCCGAGCCCGCAGTATCCGACACCGCGCACCCGATGCGAATCCCGTTTTCCGGCCCGGCGACTCACCGGCATCGGCCGTCACGCTGCGAAGAAGTTTCGGGGAGCCTCGCCAATGATCTTGCCTGATACCCCCCAGGGGTATAACTTCGTCTTCGTGGCCGGCACCACCGGCCGCCGACGAAGAGACCGAACACCTCGAACAGCACGCACATCGCTCAGGGAGACCGTCATGACCGTCCACGCCCACCACGCAGCCGCCCCCGCCACCCCCGAGGGTCTTCAGGTCTCCCGCGACGGCTACACCCTGGTCCCGGTCGCCGCGCCCGCCGGCACCTTCGCGTTCCGGATCGACGGCCCCGACGGCTCCCCGGTGCGCGAGTACGTCCCGCAACACGACAAGGACCTGCACCTGATCGTGGTGCGCCGCGACCTGAGCGGCTTCCGGCACGTACACCCGGTCCTCGGCGAGGACGGCGTCTGGACCCAGGAGCTGACCCTCGACGAGGCCGGCACGTACCGGGTCTTCACCGACTTCGCCCCGGCCGCGACCGGCACCCCGCTCACCCTCGGCGTCGACATCCACGTCGCGGGCGACTTCCGGCCCGTGCCGCTGCCCGCCCCGGCCGCGACCGCCGAGGTCGACGGCTACACGGTCACCCTCGCCGGCGAACCCGCGGCCGGACAGGGCGCGCACATCACCCTCTCGGTGGCCCGGGGCGGCGTGCCCGTCACCGACCTGGAGCCCTACCTGGCCGCGTTCGGCCACCTGGTCGTGCTGCGCGACGGCGACCTCGCCTACCTGCACGTGCACCCCGGCGGCGCGCCCGGCGACGGGGTCACCCCGGCCGGTCCGGAGATCGCGTTCCACACCGAACTGCCCAGCGTCGGCACGTACCGGTTCTTCCTCGACTTCCAACACGGCGGCGTGGTCCGCACCGCCGAGTTCACCGTCGAGGCGGGCAAGCCCGCACCGCACGCCCACGCGCCGGAGCAGGCCGACCCGCACGCGGGGCACCACGGGCACCACGGCTGATCCCACCCGCCGACGCGGCCCCCATCCGGGGTCGCGTCGGCGTCGTTGTGCGCCGACCGACCCGGGTACGGCGCCGGCGCCCGCGACTCCCCCGCTGCGCTCGGGCCTTCCATAGCCAAGTGACCGGCCGTTAACATCCGGAAGCTGCCTTCGCGTCGACAGGCGAGGAGTCGAGGTCGTGCCCGTTCTGCGTTCCCGTCTCGATCCCCGGTCCGACACCTACCGGGCCAACCGCACCGCACAACTGGCCGCCCTCGCGGCGCTGCACGAACAACTGGACCTGGCCCGGGCCGGCGGCGGCGAACGCTACGTCGAACGACATCGGGCCCGCGGGCGCCTGACCGCCCGTCAGCGCATCGAGTTGCTGCTCGACCGGGACGCGCCCTTCCTGGAGTTGTCCTCCCTGGCCGCGTGGGGCACCGACTTCACCGTGGGCGCCGGCGTGGTCACCGGTATCGGTCCGGTCTCCGGCGTGGAGTGTGTGCTGATCGCCAACGATCCGACCGTGCGCGGCGGTTCCGTCAATCCGTACTCCCTGCGCAAGAATCTGCGCGCGCTGGAGATCGCCCGCCGCAACCGACTCCCCGTGGTCAACCTCGTCGAGTCCGGGGGCGCGGATCTGCCCACCCAGGCCGAGCTGTTCGTGCCCGGCGGCCGGGTCTTCCACGACCTGACCGAGCTGTCCGCGCTCGGGATCCCCACCATCGCCCTCGTGTTCGGCAACTCGACCGCCGGCGGCGCCTACATCCCGGGCCTGTGCGACCACGCGGTCCTGGTGGCCGGCCAGGCCAAGGTCTTCCTCGGTGGGCCACCGCTGGTCCGGATGGCCACCGGCGAGGAGGCGGACGACGAGGAGTTGGGCGGCGCCGCGATGCACGCGCGCGTGTCCGGACTCGCCGACCACTACGCCGTCGACGAGTACGACTGCCTGCGGATCGGGCGGCGCATCGTGGCCGACCTGAACTGGCGCAAGCACGGTCCGGGTCCGAGCCGACCGCCCGACGAGCCGCTGTACGACATCGACGAGGTGCTCGGCCTGGTGCCGACGGACCTGCGCGTCCCGTTCGATCCGCGCGAGGTGCTGGCCCGGGTGGTGGACGGGTCGCGGTTCGACGAGTACAAGTCCGAGCACGGCACCAGCCTGGTCACCGGCTGGGCCTCGGTGCACGGCTTCCCGGTCGGGGTGCTGGCCAACGCGCGCGGGGTGCTGTTCGGCGAGGAGTCCAGGAAGGCCGCCGAGTTCATCCAACTCGCCAACTGCGCGCACACCCCGCTGCTGTTCCTCCAGAACACCACCGGCTACATGGTCGGCACCGCGTACGAACAGGGCGGCATCGTCAAGGACGGCGCCAAGATGATCAACGCGGTGACCAACTCCACCGTCCCGCACCTCACCCTCAACATCGGCGCGTCTTTCGGCGCGGGCAACTACGGGATGTCCGGACGTGCCTTCGATCCCCGCCTGCTGTTCGCGTGGCCGACCGCCAAACTCGCGGTGATGGGCGCCGCGCAACTGGCGGGCGTGTTGTCCATCGTCGGCCGCCAGGCCGCCGCCGCTCGTGGGATCGCCTTCGACGAGAACGTGGACGAACTGCGGCGCGCCGCGATCGAGGCGCAGATCGAGCGCGAATCGCACGCCTTCTTCGTCACCGCGCGGCTCTACGACGACGGGGTGATCGATCCCCGCGACACCCGCAACGTGCTCGGCATCGCGCTGTCCGCCGCGCATTCGGCCCCGGTCGCGGGTACCACCGGCTACGGGGTCTTCCGCATGTAGGCCCGACCTCCGCCGGGGCCGCACCCGCCACCGCACCTGCCCCCGCGACCACCCCCACCGGCCACCCGCACACCGAGGGGATCGTATGCCGCTCATCCGCAGGCTGTTGATCGCCAACCGCGGCGAGATCGCGGTCCGGATCGCCCGCACCGCACACGCGATGGGGATCGACACCGTGGCCGTGTACGCCGATCCCGACGTCGACTCCCCGCACGTCGCGGCGGCGGACGAGGCGGTCCGGCTGCCGGGCGCGGCGGCCACGGACACCTACCTGCGCGGCGACCTGCTGATCGAGGCGGCCCGGACCACCGGCGCCGACACGATCCATCCCGGCTACGGATTCCTGTCCGAGAACGCCGACTTCGCCCGCCGAACGGCGGAGGCGGGGCTGCTCTTCGTCGGCCCGGCCCCCGAGACCATCGCCGCGATGGGCGACAAACTCGCCGCGAAGGACCTCCTCGGCCGCGCCGGCGTCCCGGTCCTGCCGGGCGGCGTCGTGGCCCCCGAGTCCGCGCCCGAATCCGTGCACGAACTGGCCGCCCGCATCGGCTTCCCCCTCCTCGTCAAGGCCGCGTTCGGCGGCGGCGGTCGGGGCATGCGCGTGGTCCGCGCCCCGGACGAACTGCCCGCCGCCGTCGCCGCCGCCCGTCGCGAGGCCGCCGCCGCGTTCGGCGACGACACCGTGTTCCTGGAGCAACTGGTCGTGAATCCACGGCACGTCGAGGTGCAGATCCTCGGCGACACGCACGGTCGGGTGATCGCCCTGTTCGAGCGGGACTGCTCGATCCAGCGCCGACACCAGAAGCTGATCGAGGAGAGCCCCGCGCCGGGCATCGACCCCGGATTGCGCGCCGAGTTGTGCGCGGCGGCGGTCACCGCCGGTCGCGCGATCGGCTATCTCGGCGCGGGCACCGTCGAGTTCGTCCTCGACCGCGCCGGCGCCTTCCACCTCCTGGAGGTGAACACCAGACTCCAGGTCGAGCACCCGGTCACCGAACTGACCACGGGCCTGGACCTGGTCCGCCTGCAACTCCTGGTGGCCCAGGGCCACGCGCTGCCCGCGAAGGCGCACTCCGCCGGGCACGCGATCGAGGCCCGGCTGTACGCGGAGGACCCGATCCGGGACTACGCCCCCTCGGTCGGCACCCTGCACCGGTTCGAACTCCCCGAGTCCGAGCGGGACGGAATCCGGGTGGACGCCGGGGTGGTGACGGGCAGCCGGATCGGCGCGCACTACGACGCGCTCCTGGCCAAGGTGATCGCGTATGCGCCGACCCGCGAGGAGGCGTGTCGCAAACTCGCCCGCGCACTGGCCCGGGCCCGGGTGCACGGCGTACGCACCAACCGCGACCTGCTCGTCGGCGTGCTGCGCTCGGCCGAATTCACCGCCGGCGCCGTGGACACCGGCTTCCTGGATCGGCATGCCGCCGCCGACCTGTGTGCCGCCGACCCCTCGGCGACGCCCGTGCACGCCGCCGCCGCAGCGCTCGCCGGACAGGCCGAACGCCGTTCCCGGGCAAGCGTGTTGACGAGCATCCCGAGCGGCTGGCGCAATGTCCGCGACGCCGACCAGCAGGTGACCTACACATCCGACCCGGACACCCGGACCACCGTGTCCTACCGCGTCCCGGACCACGTCGCGATCGACGGAAAACCCCTGCCTGGCCTGGTGATCCACGCCGCGCACGCCGATCGGGTCGACCTGACCGCCGACGGCGTCCGGCGAACCGTACACGTGCACCGGGTCGGCGACACGGTGTACCTGGACAGCCCGCTCGGCGCGAGCGTGCTGACCGAACTCCCGCGCCTGCCCGAGCCGGTGCCGGCCGAGACCGCACCGGCCGGGTCACTGCTCGCGCCGATGCCCGGCACGGTGGTGCGGGTCGCGGTCGCCGTGGGCCAACGGGTGACGGCCGGGCAACTCGTCCTGGCCGTGGAGGCGATGAAGATGGAGCACGAGGTGACCGCCCCGTACCCGGGCGTGGTATCCCACCTGCCGGTCGGCACGGGCGAAGCGGTGGACACCGGCGCGGTGTTGGCGGTCGTCCGCGCCGCGGATGGCGAGGAGTCGGGGCTCACCACGAAGCCGGCCGACCCACCCGTCGATCCACCCGCCGATCCACCCGCCGAGACACCGGAGGAGGCGGTCGGATGAGCCGGACCGACAGCCGCCCGATCCGGATCGCCAACTGCTCCGGCTTCTACGGCGATCGCCTCTCCGCCGCGCACGAGATGGTCGAGGGCGGCCCGATCGACGTGCTGACCGGCGACTACCTGGCCGAACTGACCATGTCCATCCTGTGGAAGGCCCGCGCCAAGGACCCGAGCGCCGGCTACGCGCGCACCTTCGTAACCCAACTCGAACAGGTCATGGGCACGTGCCTGGACCGGGGCATCCGGGTGGTCTCCAACGCGGGCGGCCTCAACCCCGCCGGCCTGGCCGAGCGACTGCACGCGAGCGCGCAACGCCTGGGCCTGGCCCCGAAGATCGCGTACATCACCGGCGACGACGTACTGGACCGGATCGACGCCGGCCCGCGCACCGTGACGGCCAACGCCTACCTCGGCGGCTGGGGCATCGCCGAGGCGCTGGCCGAGGGCGCCGACATCGTGGTCTGCCCGCGCGTGACCGACGCGTCCCTGGTGGTCGGCCCCGCCGCGTGGTGGCACGGCTGGCGACGCACCGACCACGACCGCATCGCCGGCGCGATCGTCGCGGGCCACGTGATCGAGTGCGGCCCGCAGGCCACCGGCGGCAACTACCCCTTCCTCGGCGAACCCACACGACGGCAACGCCCGGGCCGGACCGCCGACTTCGCCCTGGACAGCCGCCGACCCGGCTTCCCGATCGCCGAGGTGGCCGCCGACGGCTCGTCGGTGATCACCAAACACCGCGGCACCGGCGGCACCGTCTCGATCGGCACGGTCACCGCCCAACTCCTGTACGAGATCGGCGGCCCCGCCTACGCCAACCCCGACGCGGTGGCCTGCTTCGACACCATCCGGATAGGTCCGGCCGGCCCCGACCGGGTCCGAATCCAGGGCGTCCGGGGCCTGCCGCCACCACCCACCCTCAAGGTCGGCGTCAACGAACTCGGCGGCTACCGCAACACCATGACGATGGTGCTCACCGGCCTCGACATCGAGGCCAAGGCCGCGCACGCCGAGCGCATGTTGTTCGACGCACTCGGCGGCCGGGACCGCTTCGCCGAGGTGGACGTGCGGCTGATCCGCTACGACCGCCCCGACGCGCCGACCAACGAGCAGGCCGGCGCACACCTGCGGATCACCGTCAAGGACCCGGACCCGACCAGGGTCGGCCGCGCCTTCTCCGGCGCGGTCGTCGAACTGGCCCTGGCCGGCTACCCCGGCTTCCACACCACCACCCCGCCCACGGCCGAGACCGCCTACGCCGTCTTCCGCGCCGCGTGGATCCCGGCGGGCGAGGTCGCGCACACCGTGGTGCTCCCCGACGGCACCGCCCGCCCGATCCCGCCGCCGGAGTTGACCGCCGCGCTGCCCCACGGCTGCCCGGACCCCCTACCTCCCCCACGCCTCGACCCGCCGGGCCGACCCGCCCGCCCGCCGACCCCCACCCGCCGAGCCCCCCTGGGCCTGGTCTGCGGCGCCCGCTCCGGCGACAAGGGCGGCGACGCCAACCTCGGCCTGTGGACGCGCGACGACGCGTCGTATCGCTGGCTGCGCGTACATCTGACCGTCGATCGGCTGCGCGAGCTGCTGCCGGAGGCGGCCGACCTGCCGATCGAACGCCACGTGTTCGACAACCTGCGCGCGGTGAATTTCGTGATCACCGGCCTGCTCGGTGAGGGCGTCGGCTCCTCGACCCGACCCGATCCGCAGGCCAAGGGCCTGGGCGAGTACGTGCGGTCCCGCCATACCGACATCCCCACGACGCTGCTGGACGGGTGATCCATGCGCTTTGCCGAAAACCGCGACGAAACCCGCGACGAAGGCTTCGACCCGAGCATCGACGAGAGCGACGAACACCGGGCCCTACGCGCCGCCGTGGGTGCCATCACCGACGGATTCGGCCCCGGCTACTTCGCCGAGCACAGCCGCGAGCGCCGCCCCACCACCGAGTTGTGGCGGGAACTGGGCCGGCACGGCTACATCGGCGTCAACCTGCCCGAGGAATACGGCGGCGGCGGTGGCGGTCTGGTCGAGTTGACCATCGTCTGCGAGGAGGTCGCCGCGCACGGCTGCCCGCTGCTGCTGCTCCTGGTGTCCGGGGCGATCGCCGGCGAGGTGCTGACCCGCTTCGGCACTGCCGGGCAACAGGCCGCGTGGTTGCCGGGCCTGGCCGCCGGCACCCACAAGATCGTGTTCGCGATCACCGAACCGGAGGCCGGTTCCAACACCCATCGACTGTCCACCACGGCCCGCCGCGACGGCGAGGGTTGGTTGCTGCGTGGCACCAAGCAGTTCATCTCCGGAGTCGACGAGGCCGACGCGGTCCTCGTGGTGGCCCGCACCGGCACCGACCCCGGCTCCGGGCACGGCCGGCTCTCGCTGTTCCTGGTCGACACCGCCGACCCGAGACTGACCGCGACCCCACTGGCGATCGAAGGAGCGGCCCCGGAACGCCAGTTCACCCTCTTCTTCGACGACGTACCACTGTCCGCCGACCGGCTGATCGGCACCGAGGGCGACGGGCTGCGCCAGGTCTTCCACGGCCTCAACCCCGAGCGGGTGACCGGGGCGGCACTGGGCGTGGGCATCGCGAGATACGCCCTCGCCCGCGCGGCCGACTACGCCCGGACCCGCGAGGTATGGGATCGCCCGATCGGCACCCACCAGGCGATCGCCCACCCGCTCGCCCAGGCCGCCATCGAGGTCGAGTTGGCCGCGCTGATGACCTACCGCGCGGCCCGGCTGCACGACGCGGGCGAGGCGCGGGTCAAGGCCGCCGGAGAGGCCGCCAACATGGCCAAGTACGCCGCCGCCGAGGCGGCCGTACACGCCGTCGACGCGGCAATCCAGACCCACGGCGGCAACGGGATGAGCCGCGACTACGGGCTGATCCCCCTGTGGGCGATGGCCCGCACGTTGCGGATCGCGCCGGTGAGCCGGGAGATGATCCTCAATCATGTGGCGCGGCACACACTGGGATTGCCACGTTCGTACTGATCCCCGATCGGCGGCCGGAGGAGTCGGCGCACTTGCGTGCGACTTGTGAATGACTCGGCACGGGACTCGGGATCGACGCGCCGGCAACCCGTCGGGCACAAAATAGACAGAGGCTGCACCGCTCCCGGCGCGACCGTGCGGGGCGTCGTCCGGGACCGGCGCCATCGGTCGGGCTCGGCGGAGAAGGCAGTGGGAGCGTTGGATCAAGTGCTGGCGGGACGGCCCGTCTGGGACGTGGACATCACGAGTGTGTGGTTCGTCATAGGCATGGCGGTCGCCACCGCCGGTACCGCCTTCGCCACCGTCTGGTTCTGGAACCGCCCGACGCTGCAGCGCACCCGCCGGATCTGCACGCTGTTGTTCACCCAGCTCATGGTGACCTTCACCATCCTGGCCGCGGTCAACGCGCAGATGTACTTCTACTCGACCCTGTCGGACCTGATGCACATCGCCGACGGGCCGTCCGTACCGGACGTGTCGGTGTCCACGGTGAAGGTCAAGCACCTCGATCCCAAGCCGGCCGTGCCGTTCTCCGACGACGACGGCAAGGGCCTGCCGTTCATGGTCACCAAGCCCCCGCTGACCGACCAGCCGCGCCCGCCGCATCCGCCACGGCGCGGCGCCGACCCCAAGCACGGCGTGCTGGTCAACACCAGCATCCAGGGCCCGCGCACCGGTTACAAACTGAACACCTTCGTCTATCTGCCGGCCGCCTACTTCACCCCGGACAACGCCCGGACCCGCTTCCCCGTGATCCAGCTGACCTCGGGCTTCCCCGGCACCCCGGACACCTGGCTGCGCCGGATGAAGGTGCACCAGATGCTGGCGGGCCTTATGGAGTCGGGGCGGATGCCGCCGGCGATCGTGGTGATCGCGGCACAGAACCCGATCGAGGGCCGCGACAGCGAGTGTGTGGACGCGCCCGGCGGCGCCCGCGCCGACACCTACCTCGGCCAGGACGTGCCCGACGCGATAGCGGCCAACTTCCGCACCGCGCCCGCGCCGGCGGGCTGGGGGCTGCTCGGCTACTCGACCGGCGGCTTCTGCTCGGCGAACCTGGCCCTGCGCCACCCCGACCGCTACACCGCGGCGGCCAGCCTGTCCGGCTACTTCAAAGCGATCACCGACATGACCACGGGCGATCTGTACAGGGGCGACGACGGGCTGCGCCGGGCCAACAGCCCGCAGTACACGATCGACAACCCCCGGCGGGCGCCGGTGCGGATGTATCTGTTCGCGGCCAAGGGCGAGGGCAAAACGGTGCGCGAGGCCCGCGAGTTCGCCCGCAGGTTCCGGCCCACGGACACGGTGAAGGTACAGATCGAGTCGTCCGGCGGGCACAACTTCGGCACCTGGGCCAGGGGGCTGCCCGCGGCGTTCGAGTGGCTGGGGCGCGAACTCGCGGCGGCCACCGCGCAGCAGGGCGAGGTACGCGGACCGGCCTTCACGGGCGGACGCCCGCTGCACTGAGCGGTGGCCGCCGGTCCTTCAACGCGGCTGCGTACGGTGCGAGACTTCTGCGGCGCCATCCGAACGGAAGCTCAGCAGCCCGTCGCCCGCCCGGGCGGTGGACCGCCGCACCGAGACGAGGATCGCCCATGCATCCCGGTGTCATCGCCGCCGCGCACCCCGACCGCCCCGCCGTGATCCTGGCCGGCTCCGGCCGGGTCGTCACCTACGCCGAGTTGGACGCCGAATCCAATCGTTTCGCCCACCTGATGTACGACGCCGGGCTGCGTCCCGGGGACCATCTGGCCATCGCCCTGGAGAACCATCCCCTCTATCTCGCGATCACCTGGGCCGCACAGCGCTCCGGACTGATCTACACGCCGGTGAGCGTGCGCCTGCACCCGGACGAACTCGCCTACGTGGTCGACAATTGCGGCGCCCGCGTATTCATCTGTTCGGCCGGCGTCGGCGAACTCGCGGGCGCTGTCCGGGAACGGGCGCCCCGGGTCGAGCGTTGGCTGATGCTCGACGGCGCGAGAGCCGGGTTCGAGGCGTACGAGGAGGCGGTGCGGCCGTACCCGAGCACGCCGATCGCCGTCGAACTCGAAGGCGCCGACATGCTCTACTCCTCCGGCACCACCGGCCGACCCAAGGGTGTACTGCCCCGCCGCGAGGACCATCCGCTGGGCAGTGGACCGGCCGTGACGCTCTATCAGCTGCTCGGCGCGCTGTACGGGATGGACACCTCGGGCGCCGGCGGCGACGTCTACCTGTGCCCGGCGCCGCTGTATCACGCGGCCCCGCTGCGCTACTGCATGCAGTTCCTCCGGGGCGGGCACACCGTGGTGGTGCTGGAGCGCTTCGACGCCGAGGCAGCGCTCGCGGCGATCGAGCGATACCGGGTGACGCACAGTCAGTGGGTGCCGACCATGTTCGTGCGCATGCTCAAACTGCCCGCCGAGGTGCGCGATCGCCATGATCTGTCGTCGCTGCGCTACGCGGTGCACGCGTCGGCGCCGTGTCCGCCCGAGGTCAAGGAACGCATGCTGGAGTGGTGGGGGCCGGTGTTGTACGAGTACTACGCGGGCACCGAGGCCAACGGCTACGTCGCCTGCACATCCGAGGAGTGGCTGACCCATCGCGGCACCGTGGGGCGGGCGATCCTGGGCACGCCGCACGTGTGCGACGAGCAGGGCCGCGAACTGCCGGTGGGCGAGGACGGCGTGGTCTACTTCGCCGACGGGCCGCAGTTCTCCTACCACGAGGATCCGGCCAAGACCGAGGCCGGCCGCGATCCCGGCGGCCGGGGCTGGACCACCCTCGGCGACATCGGACACCTGGACGCGGACGGTTTCCTGTACCTGACGGATCGTCAATCACACCTGATCATCAGCGGCGGGGTGAACATCTACCCGCAGGAGGTGGAGAACCTGCTCGCCCTGCATCCCGCGATCGCCGACGTCGCGGTGTTCGGCGTGCCCGACGCGGACCTGGGCGAGCAGGTCAAGGCGGTCGTGCAGCCGGCCGAAGGCGCCGCGCCCGGACCGGAGTTGGCCGAGGAACTGATCGCGTACTGCCGCGCCCGACTGGCCCACTACAAGTGCCCGCGCTCCGTCGACTTCCGTCCCACACTTCCTCGCCACCCGACCGGGAAGCTGTACAAACGTCTGCTGGTCGAGGAGTACGAGCGCTCGTGAGGGAACACCGGTAGGTTGTGCGGCCCAAGGCCCCGTGCCTGCTAATCCAATGAATCCCCGGGGGGATCGCGCACGTCATGACCATGCCGTTCCAGAACGAAACACAGCTGATCATCCGGCAGAACTTCCGCCCGATCGTGAACCAATACGTGGTGCACCTGGTCGGCCCGGACGGCAAGCACGGACCGGTGATCGCCTTCGCGCAGCAAAAGCGCGGCAAGCTCAAGGAAGAGGTGATCCTCTACACGGACGACACCAAGACCACCGAACTCGCCCGGTTCAAGGCGCGCCAAATGCTCGACATCCGGTCCCAGCACGACGTGACCGGTGTCGAGGGCAGCAACCTCGGCATGTTTGCCAAGGACTTCAAGAAGTCGCTGCTGCGTTCCACGTGGCACCTGGAACGTCCGGACGCTCCCCGGGCGACGGGGCAGGAGCGCAGCCTCACCGGGGCGATCGTGCGCCGCCTGTGGGGCCTCATACCGGTGGTCGGGGACTGGTTGCCGGCCCCGACCTACCACTTCGACTTCGTCGACGAGGGCGGCCGGCCGGTACTGACCGTCGAGCGGCAGATGAAGCTGCGCGACCAGTACCTGGTCTCGCTCCCCGACCCGACGATGGACCGCCGACTGGCGATCTGCGTCGCGGTGGCCATGGACGCCATCCAGAACCGCTGAATCGTTCCGCCGCCGGCCGGGTCCCCCAGCGACCCGGCCGGCGGCGGGCCGGTCGTGCCCGGTGCGCCGCGTGCGCTCAGTCCTCGTCCGGCACCAGGACGGGCGTGTCCCGCTTGAGCACCTCGCCCCGGAAGAACGCCGGGCTCTCGATCCGGCGGATCTCCATCAGCACCACGCCCAGCACCAGCAGGCCCACGCCGATGATGAACACGCTGCCCACGCCCAGGACCCGGTTGCCGTCGCCGTAGTTCGGGTCGGCCACGTCGACCAGCGTCTTGACGAAGATCGCGCCCAGCATCAGTCCGCCGAGGGCCGGCATGACGCCCTTGACCATCGCCTCGCGCACGCTGCGCGACAGGTCCTTGCGGAAGTACCACACGCAGGAGAACGCGGTCAGCGAGTAGTAGAAACAGATCATCAGGCCGAGCGCATAGATCGTATCGGTGAGCACGTTCTCCGACAGGATCGTCATCACCGTGTAGAACGCGCCGGTCGCGACGCCCGCGGTGATGGTGGCGAACCCCGGCGTCTTGTACCGGGGATGCACCCGCGAGAACACCTTCGGCACCGCCTGGTAGGTGCTCATCGACAGCAGGGTGCGGGCGACCGGGATGAAGGTGGTCTGGAGGCTGGCCACCGAACTGGCCAGAACCGCGACGAACATCAGCACGCCGAGCCCCGAACCCATCACCGGATCGGCCAGTTTCGCGAAGATGTTGTCGTCCTCGTCGTTGTTCAGGCCCAGTCCCGTGGTCCCGGTGCCCGCGTACATCAGCGTGGCGACGCCGGTCGTCAGGTAGGCCACCACGATGCACAACACCGAGATGATCGCGGCCCGACCCGGAACCTTGGGCCCGCCGGCGGTCTCCTCGTTGATGCTCAGCGCGGTGTCCCAACCCCAGTACATGAAGATCGACAACGACAGGCCCGCGGTCAGCGCGGCGAAGCTGCCGATGCTGAACGGGTTGAACCAGTCGAAGGAGAACGGGATCGAGGTGGGCACGTCGCCCGCGCCGGCCTTGCCGATGGCCATCACGACGAACAGGGCGAGCACCGCGAGTTGGAGCGCGACGAGCACGTATTGGACCCGCTTGGTCACCGTCATGCCGCGGTAGCTGATCGCGGTGGCGGTGGCGATGAAGGCCAGACAGGTGGGCACGTGGACGAGCTTGTTGTCGTCCAGGTCGCGGATCCGGTCGCTGTCGAACGCCTCACCCAGCGCGAGGTAGAAGAACGACGTGCCGATGCCGGCCAGGTTGGACAGCACGATGATGGTGGCCATCACCAGGCCCCAGCCGCACATCCAACCCACGCGCGGACCGAACGCCTTGACCGTCCAGGTGAAGGACGTGCCGGCGTCCGGAACGGCCTTGCTGAGTTCGCGGTACGCGAAGGCGACGAGCAACATCGGCACGAAGCCGACCAGGAAGATCGCCGGCATGTGGGTGCCGACCTGGTTGACCGTGGGCCCGAGCGCGCCGGTGAGCGTGTACACCGGCGCCACCGTGGAGATGGCGACGACCACGCTGCCCAGCAGGCCGATGGAATTTCTGCTCAGCCCCTTGTCCTGGAGATCGGACTCCGGCAGGTAGTGCGACTCCCCTACCAGGTGGTGCTGGTGCTTATCGCCCCTTTGGCGCACGTGCTCATGACTCACAAGTGAACAGACTAAGTCAGGATGAAACGACTTTTGACCAAAGGGGTCGGGAACGATCGCACGAGTCGTTCATGTCACTCGTTGGGGCTTTCGGGCGGAGCTGTCGGGCGGGGCCGGCGGGCGCTATCGCCGAGCATCCCGGCCAGCAGTTCGGCGATTCCGGTACGGATGTCGGCGCGGGAGGGGGGTGTGGCCCAGCCCGAGCCGGCGATCGCGTCGAACATCACCCCTTCGCACCACGCGACCAGGAATCGGCCGTGCCGCGCGGGTTCGGGCGAGCCGAGCGCGGCCACCATCGCGACGGCCGCCTCCCGGAACGCGACCCCGGCGCTGTCGTACATCCCGCGCAACTCGGGACGCCGGGTCGCCTCCAAGGCCAGTTCGTAGCGGGCGATCTTCTGCGCACGCCCCTCGCGGATGGCCTCGCTCACGATCGTGGCGGCCATGTCGGCGACCCCGTCCACGTCGCGGGGCAGCGCGGGCGGCAGGTCGCCGTCGGCCAGCGCAGGGGCGAACTCCCCCGCCTCCAGGACGGTCATCCGGGCCAGCGCCACCTCCAGGAGCGCGACGCGCGTGCGCGCGTAGTAGGAGGTGGACCCGGCCGGCAGCCCGGCGGCCTCGTCGACCGCGCGATGGGTCAGCCCGCGCATGCCGCGCTCGACGAGCAGGCGGATCGCGGTGTCGCCGATCAGCACGAGGCGGTCGGGACGGTCGGGGCTGCGCTTGGTGGTGGTCGTCACGGGGGCAGCCTAGCGATTTCGCTACAGCTGTAGAGATCAATCCGCTACAGGTGTAGAGATTCGGGCCACTACAGCTGTAGAGTCATGGCCAGGTCCTCTACACCTGTAGTGGGCATCAGGCAGTCGACGCAGTCGACACCCACCGACCTCGGGGGAAACCATGTCCGTCATCAAGCCCGAAGCGATCGTCGTCGGCGCCGGCCCCGGCGGGCTCGCCGCCGCCGGCGCGCTGCACCGGAAGGGGTGGTCCGTGGTGGTCCTGGAGCGCTCCGCCACGCTGGAGCCGATCGGGGCCGCGATCGCGATCGCGCCGAACGGGCTGCGCGCCCTGGACACCATCGACGCGGGTGTGCCGCTGCGCGCGCTCGCCGCGATCCGGGGCGCCGCGACGTTGCGCCGGCCGGACGGGCGGGTGCTCGCGCCGACCAGCGGGGAGGCGTTCACCGCGCGGTTCGGCGAGCCGATGGTGCTCGCGGCGCGAGCCGAGTTGATGCGGGTGCTGCTCGCGAGGCTGCCGGCCGAGGCGCTGCGGACCGGGACGACCGTGCTCACCGTGACCCCGGGGGACGCGGATCGGCGCGCGACGGTGACCACCGCGGACGAGACGCTGACCGCCGACCTGGTGGTCGCCGCCGACGGGATCCGGTCGCCGATCCGGCAGGCGGTATTCCCCGAGCACCCCGGTCCGCGCTACGCCGGCTTCACCACGTGGCGGGCGATCGTCCCGGCCATGGACATCACACCGGGCGAGACCTGGGGACGCGGACTGGTCTTCGGGGCGATGCCGCTGGCCGACGGGCGGGTGTACTGGTACGCGACGGCGAACCGGCCGGCCGGCACCACGCACGGCGACGCGGCCGGGGAACGGGCCGAACTGCTGCGGCTGTACCGGGACTTCCACGCGCCCGTCGGCGACCTGATCGCCGCCGCGCCGGCCGAGCGCATCCTGCATCTGGACGTGCACGAGATGGCAACGCCGCTGCCGGCCCACCACCGGGGGCGAGTCGTGCTGATCGGCGACGCCGCGCACGCGATGACGCCGAATCTGGGCCAGGGCGGCAACCAGGCGCTGGAGGACGCGATCGAGTTGGCCGACGTACTCTCCGGGGTGAGCGCGACCGGGGTGGTCGACGCGCTGCCGGGATACAGCCGACGCCGGGTGGCCCGGACCTCGGCGGTGGTCCGGAAGTCGCGTCGGATCGGGGCGATGGCGCAGTGGCACGGGCGCGGCGCGGTCGCGGCGCGCGACACGCTCCTGCGGGTGGCCGGCCGGGTCGCGCCGGACGCGGCGTTGCGCCCGTTGGACCCGGTGCTCGCCTGGCGTCCGCCGACGGGGGCCGGCGCGTCACCGCGGGCCGAGGTCTGATCCGGGCCGGGCGGCCCGAGTGCGGCACCGATGTGGGTTCCGCCTTCGGGGCATGCGTCGTACATTCCGTACCGGCCGGCATGGAATGTACGACACACATTCCGTACCGGCCGGTATGGGGGGCTCGACGGAGGGGGCACGGTGACCATCGATCCGCAGCTGGTGGAGTTGTTGGGGGTCCTGCCGGACGACCTGTTCGTGGGGGACGCGGCGACCGCGCGGGCCACCATCGACGCCGGGGTCGCACTGCTGCCGGTACTGACCGAGGTGGCGCGGGTCGAGGATCGCACCGTCCCCGGCGCCGTCGACGCGCGGCCGGCGCGGGTGTACCGGCCGTCGGAGGAACCCGGGCTGCCGGTGACCCTGTTCTTCCACGGCGGCGGCTTCGTGATCGGCGGCCTGGACAGCCACGACGCGCTGGCCCGGCGGATCGCCCGACACGCGAACTGCGTGGTGGTGTCCCTGGATTACCGGCTCGCCCCCGAATTCCCCTTCCCCGCGGCGACCGAGGACGCGTTCGCCGCGTACCGGTGGCTGCTGGACCATGCCGGCGAACTGGGCGCCGATCCCACCCGGATCGCCCTCGCCGGGGACAGCGCGGGCGCCACGCTGTCCGCCACCGTGTGCCTCTTGGCCCGCGAACACGGGCTTCCACAACCGGCGTTGCAGATGCTCTGGTATCCGACGACCGGCGTCGCGGGCACCGCGTCGCAGGTCGAGAACGCCGACGCGCCGCTGCTCACCGCGGCCTCGATCGCGTGGTTCCTCGGCCACTACTTCGGCGACCGGAAGCCGGCCGACCTCGGTCCGTACGCCCGGATCGGCACCATCGAGGACCTGTCCGGCCTGGCTCCGGCGCATGTGGTGACCGCGGGCCACGATCCGCTGCGCGACGAAGGCGCCGACTACGCCGAGCGGTTGCGCGCGGCGGGCAACACCGTCGAGTACGAGTCGTTCGACGACATGGTGCACGGGTTCATGAGCTTCGTGGACCTGGTCCCCCGCTGCGAGGAGTGCGCGACGGGCTCGTTCGCGGCGCTGCACCGGGCGTTGCACCCCTGACCGGGCGGCGGCGCGGGCGCCTGCGGCGCGTGGCGCCCGGTCGCGCCGCTCAGCGGGACGGCAGGATCAGCAGTTCGTCCGTGCCGGGTCGGCGCAACACCTCGACCGGGTGGCCGTACAGGTCGGAGAGCACCGGCGCGGTGCACACCGCGTCCGGTACGCCGCACGCGACCAGGCGTCCGCCCGCGAGCAGCGCGATCCGGTCCGCGTAGGCGGCGGCGAGGTTGAGGTCGTGCAGCACGATCACCACCGCGTCGCCGAGCCGGGCCCGGGTGCGGGCCAGGCGCAGGACGTCCTCGGTGTGCCGGAGGTCGAGCGCGGCGGTGGGTTCGTCGAGGAACAGCACGGGCGCGCCCTGCGCCAGCACCCGGGCCAGCGAGACCCGGGCCCGCTCGCCGCCGGACAACGACGGGTAGCTGCGGTCGGCCAGGTGCGCCACGTCGGTCTGCGCCAGACAGCGCGCCACGATCGTGTCCTCGGACTCCTCGCTCGGCAGTCCCGCATGCGGCGCGCGGCCCATCCGGACCACCTCGTCCACGGTGAACGGGAAGGACAACGTCACGCTCTGCGGCAACACCCCTCGGCGCAGCGCCAGTTCCCGCTGCGCGTAGTCGGGCACCGGGCGGCCGGCGATGCGCACCGTGCCGTGGTGCGGGGTCAGGTCGCCGGTGAGCAGGCCGAGCAGGGTGGACTTGCCGGCGCCGTTGGGTCCCAGGACCGCGACGATCTCGCCGTGGCGCACGGTCAGCGAGACGCCGTCGACCAGGTTGCGGCCGCCGATGGCGAAGGTGACGTCTTCGGCCTCGACGCCGATCGTGCCGATCTCGGGGGTGCTCCGGTCGATCGCCGACCGGCTGCGGGCGAGCAGCCTCATCAGGCCCAACCTCCTTGCCGGGAACGGGTCCGGCGCAACAACCACAGGAAGAACGGGGCGCCGATCAGCGCGGTGAGCACGCCGAGCGGGACCTCCTTGGGCATCGCGACGGTGCGCGCCGCCAGGTCGGCGGCGACGGTGACCAGCGCGCCCAGGACCGCGCTCGCGGGCAGCAGCAGTCGGTGTCGGGGGCCGGCGATCAGGCGGATGATGTGCGGTACGACCAGGCCGACGAAGGTGATCACGCCGGCCGCGGCGACGGCCGCGCCGACCAGGGTCGCGCTCAGCACGACCACCACGACGCGTACCCGTTCGGTGTCCACGCCCAGGTGCCGGGCGCCGCGTTCGCCGAGGGCCATGATGTCGAGCGCGCGGGCGTACCGGGGCAGGATCAGCAGGCCGATCGCCGCGAAGGGGGCCAGTGCGCCGATGATCTTCCAGCTCGCGCCGCCGACGCTGCCCAGGTTCCAGAAGGTGATGCTGCGCAGTTCGGCGTCGTCGGCGACGAAGGTGAACAGGCCGATCGCGGCGCCCGCAAGGGCGTTGATCGCGATGCCGGTGAGCACCAGGGTGACCACTTCGGTGCGGCCGTCGGAGCGGGAGAGGAGGTAGACGAAGAGGGTGGTGAGCAGGCCGCCGATGAAGGCGAACGCGGTCACCGTCCAGGATCCGAAGGTGGACACGCCCAACACGATCGCGCCGACCGCGCCGAGCGCCGCGCCGGAGGAGACCCCGATCACGCCGGGTTCGGCCAGCGGGTTGCCGAACACGCCCTGCATCGCGGCTCCGGCGCAGCCCAGGCAGGCGCCGACCATGATGCCGAGCACGATGCGCGGGAAGCGGATGTTCCAGAGCACGGCCTCGTTGGCCTCGGACACGTGGCCGACGTCCAGGCCCAGGTGATGCAGCGCGGAGTAGAGCACCTGGTCGGAGGGGATCTCGAAGGCGCCCATGCCGGCCGAGACGATGCTCGTGGCCAGGAGGAGCAGTACGAGGGTGGGCATCAGCCAACGGCCGTGTCGGCGCGGCGCGGCCGGCACCGGGGCGGGCGTGCCGAGTTCGACCACGGGCGGGGGTTCGTTCGGCTCGCGGATGGGTTCTTGACGCTCCGTCACCGTGGCCACGGGCTCCCCTGGGTCTTCGCGTCGTGGGTCCTCGGGCGTCGGACGGGCGGGACGGGCCCGTCCGACACCCGGGGGGCGTGGACCTCGGGCCGGCCGACGCGGCCTGATCCACCAAGATCCGCCGGACAGGGCCTAGCCATGCAGGAGGTCGACGAGCTTGTTCAGCGCGACGCCCGCGGTCGGGCCGCCGCCGCCCAGTTCCAGGTCGTCCATCGCGACGACCTTGCGGTTCTGGCCGGCCGGGGTCTGCGCAACGCCGGGCAGCTTGAGCACGCCGTCGATGCCGCCGACGGACTCGAGGCCCTTTTGGAAGACGAGGATGACGTCGGGCTTGGCCGCGACCATCGCCTCCGGGGTGAGCGCGGCGGACATCTGTACGCCCAATTCGGTGCCGGCGTCGATGCCGCCGGCGGCGCTGATCATGCTGTCGGGGCCCAGGCCCTTGCCGCCGATCTGGTACAGGTTGGCCTGCCCGCGGATGTAGAGAAAGGCCACGCGCGGCTTGGTGGCGGCCTGTGCGCCCTTGGCCTTGGCGCCGGCGATCTCGCCGGCGGTGCGGTCGGCCAGCGCCTTGCCCCTGTCGGGCACGCCGAGCGCGGTGGCGACGGTGGTGATCCGGGTGATCGCATCCTCGGGCTTGCCGCTGTCCGGGACCAGCACGATCGGTATGCCGGCCGCCTTGAGCTGGTCGACCGCGCTGCGCGGGCCGACCGAGGCGCTGCCGATCGCGACGGTGGGCCGTTGGGCGAGGATGCCCTCGGGGTTGAGGCTGCGCGAATTGCCGAAGGTGGGCTTGCCCTTGCTCTCCGGCAGGACCGCGCCGGAGGTGTCCACGCCGACCACGTTCGAGGCCAGGCCGAGGGCGTAGACGGTCTGCGCGATGTCGCCGCCGAGCGGCACGATGCGGCTCGCGTCCTTGACGGTGACCTTGCCCATCGTGGTGTCCACGGTGGCGGGCAGCGCGGCGGCGGCCTGGTCGCCCTTGGCGGTCTTCGCGTCGGACTTCTTGTCGTCGTCGCCGCACGCCGTGGCGAACGCGATGATGGCGAGGACGACCGCGGCCGGCTTCAAGCTTGTTCGGCGCAGACGCATCCGGCGGCCTTTCGTGCACGGGGTGGGCCGACCCGGAGCCGGCGAAGTCAGGCAAGCCTTGCCTTCCTTCACCCGGCAATTTAAAGGTAAGGCTTGCCTAACTCAAGCCCGTGTCGGGTGGACAACGTCACACGAACCCCCCGCCCCACCCACGATTCACCCACCGCTCACCCGGCCGCGCGGCGGGCGCGCCAGTCCCGGCTGTGTCGGCGGATCTCGGCCGCGGAGAAGTTCTCGTGGTCCTCGCCCCACGCGGTGACGCCGTCGAAGGTCCACTCGGTGAGGCCGTTGACGGTGAACAGATTCGGGTTCAGGAAGAAGCCGAGGCGGTTGTACAGCCGCCCCTCGGCGCGCAGTTCGCGACCGAGCGTGTCGACGCCGGTCAGTACCACCCGGGTCGCCCAGCCGGTGGCGTCGTCCCGCTCGACCACCTCGCGGCAGCCCCGGGCCAGCTTCGCCCAGGTGCCGTCGCGCAGTAGATAGCCGTGGATCGACACGCACCCCTGGCCGAAGTCCATGGTGATGCTGTGGAAGGCGTCGTGTTCGGACGCGGTGGCATAGCTGTATCCGCCGCGCCGGGCGGGCGATTGCATCAGACCGGGGCCGAACTGGGAGCGCGGACCCCACGAACGGTCCCGGAAGCCGTAGGAGTCGACCGGGATCTCCTCGCCGCGCAGCACCACCGTGCCGGTGTAGCGGCCGGGCTGGTCGAGGTGCTTCTCGCCCAGGTAGTGCGGCGGCAGCAGGCCGGTGAAGGTGAGGTCGACGTGGATCTCGTCGCCGCCGTCGGGATCGTCGTAGCCGACCTCGTACACCCGCTGCGGCTCCACGCAGCGCACCCGGAAGCCGTTCGGCAGGCGCAGGTCGGTCAGGTCCTGGTCGGGGATCGGCAGATGCCAGAAGTTCTTGGCGTAGACCGCGTCGTGCGGGTGCTGTCCGCTGTCGTCCCAGAAGTACGCGCCGCCCGCCGCGACCCCCTGGTTCGCCCGGAAGAACGGGTACAACTGCCCGGACAACCGCTTGTGCGGCACGGTGAAGGTGAACCAGGAGGTCTCCGACCAGTACGGGTCGTCGCCGGTCGGCGGGTGGAACCTGTCGTCGGGGTGGTGAGTGGTCATGGCCAACGGGTACTACGGGTACTTGGCCGAGTCAATGAATGTTGGGCGTGACTTGGGGTTGGGCGCGACTTGAGGGCCGGGGGCTACTTGAGCACGACCTCCGCCGTGAGCGGCCCGCTCCCCGACACCCGGTCGATCCGCGCGATGTGGCCGGCCGCGCGCAGGTCGGTCTCGATCGGCGTGATGCGGGCCAGTTCGTCGGCGTCGCCGGTGACGGTCAGCGCGGCCACCTCGGCGCGCATCGACACCTGGGCGGCGGACTTGGCCCGGCGCACCTCGGCGATCAGGCCGGACGCGACGCCGAGCAGAGCCCGGTCGGCCGCCGGCGGTGCGGCCGGGGCGGGCCAGGCCGCCCGGTGCACCGAGCCCTCCTGCCACCAGGACCACACCTCCTCGGTGGCGAACGGCAACACCGGCGCGAGCAGCCGCGTCAGCACCGACAGCGCGCCGGCCAGGGCGGCCCGGGCCGACGCGGCGCCCGCCTCGTCGCCGGCCTCGCCGTACGCGCGGGTCTTGACCAACTCGACGTAGTCGTCGCAGAAGTACCAGAAGAAACGCTCTGTCCGCTCCAGCGCCCGTGCGTAGTCGTAGTCCTCGAACGCCTCCCCCGCCGCCCGGGCCACCTCCGCCAACTCGGCGAGCAGCGCCAGGTCGAGCGGTTCGGTCACCGCCCCGGGCGTCTCGGCCGCGCCGATCGACAACACGAAGCGGGCCACGTTGAGCAGTTTGATCGCCAGCCGCCGGCCGACCTTCATCTGCCCGACGTCGAACGCGGTGTCCACGCCTGGCCGGCCGTTCGCCGCCCAGTAGCGCACCGCGTCGGAGCCGTGCTGCGCGAGCAGGTCGACCGGGGTGACCACGTTGCCCTTGGACTTGGACATCTTCTTGCGGTCCGGGTCCAGGATCCAGCCGGAGATCGCCGCGTGCGCGAACGGCAGGCTGTCGTGCTCCGCGTCGGCGCGCACCACGGAGGAGAACAGCCAGGTACGGATGATCTCGTGCGCCTGCGGCCGCAGGTCCATCGGGAAGACCCGGGCGAACAGGTCCTCGTCCCGACACCAGCCGCCCGCGATCTGCGGGGTCAGCGAGGACGTCGCCCACGTATCCATCACGTCCGGGTCGCCGACGAACCCGCCCGGCTCGCCGCGCTGTTGCTCGGTGTATCCCGGCGGCACGTCGGTGTACGGGTCGATCGGCAGGTCGGCCTCGGCGGGCGACAGCGGCTTGTCGTGGAGCGGCAGGCCGGCCTCGTCCAACGGGTACCACAGCGGCACCGGCACGCCGAAGAAGCGCTGCCGGCTGATCAGCCAGTCGCCGTTGAGGCCGTCGACCCAGTTGTCGTAGCGGACCTTCATGTGCGCGGGATGCCAGGCCAACTCGGCGCCCCGGGCAAGCAGTCGGCCGCGCAGATCGGCGTCGCGTCCGCCGTTGCGCAGATACCACTGCCGGGTGGTGACGATCTCGAGCGGCTTGTCGCCCTTCTCGTAGAACTTGACCGCGTGCGTGATCGGCTCGGGCTCGCCGACCAGTTCGCCGCTCTCGCGCAACATCGCCACGATCCGCTCGCGCGCGGTGAACACGGTGGCGCCGCCGAGGCGGGCGTACGCCTCGATCCCCTCGGGCCGCTCGATCCCGGCCGGCGGCTCGGCCCGGAGCCTGCCGTCCCAGTCGAGCACGGGCCGGGTTTCCAGGCGCAGTTCACGCCACCACGTGACGTCGGTGGTGTCTCCGAACGTGCACACCATGGCCAGCCCGGAGCCCTTCTCCGGATCGGCCAGCGGATGGGCGTACACCGGCACGGCGACGCCGAACAGCGGGGTGCGGGCACACGAGCCGAACAGGTGGGTGTAGCGGGTGTCGTCGGGGTGCGCGACCAGAGCCACGCACGCGGGCAACAACTCCGGCCGGGTGGTGACGATCTCCAGCGCGTCGCCGGTCGGGGCGCGGAAGGTCAGGCGGTGGTAGGCGCCGGGACGCTCCCGGTCCTCCAGCTCGGCCTGCGCCACGGCGGTGCGGAAGGTGACGTCCCACAGGGTGGGCGCCTCGGCCGGATACGCCTCGCCGCGGGCCAGGTTGCGCAGGAAGGCCCGCTGCGACGCGGTGCGCGAGACGGCGTCGATGGTCTGGTACGTCATCGACCAGTCGACGGACAGCCCGAGCAGTCGCCACAACTCCTCGAACGCACGCTCGTCCTGCCGGGTGAGTTCCTCGCACAGTTCGATGAAGTTGCGTCGGGAGACCGGGATCTGACGCTTCGCCGGCTGCGCGGGCGGCACGAAGTCCGGGTCGTACGGCAGCGCCGGGTCGCAGCGCACACCGAAGTGGTTCTGCACCCGTCGCTCGGTGGGCAGGCCGTTGTCGTCCCAGCCCATCGGGTAGAAGACCTCGCGCCCGCACATGCGGCGGTAGCGCGCGATGGCGTCGGTGTGCGTGTACGAGAAGACGTGGCCCACGTGCAGCGATCCGCTGACGGTCGGGGGTGGGGTGTCGATCGAGTAGACCTCGTCGCGGGTCCGGGTGCGATCGAAGCGGTATACGCCCGTCTCGTCCCAGACGCGCGACCATTTCGCTTCCAGCCCGTCGAGGGTGGGCTTGTCGGGCATGCGGGGGGAACCAGAGGCGGGAACCATGCCCCCGGAGCGTACCGGGCGAGGGGGCGGGGCTCTAACCGATTGTTCGTTTCGTGGTGGTGGGTCGCGGCGGGTCGCGGTGGGTCGCCCGGGGCGGGGCGGGGTGGGCCCGGCGAACGCCCCTCGGGGGGTCGGGTGTTCGCCGGGGCCGGTCGGGTGCTGCGGGTACGCGGGCGGATCGGTCAGGCGTCGGCGCGCAGTGCGGCGACGAACGCGGCCCAGGGCGCCCGGGTCAGGGTCAGCAGCCCGATCGCCGGGTCCTTGCTGTCGCGTACGTCGGTGCGGCCGTCCGGGTGCGGACGGATCTCGGTGCAGTCGCCGTTCTGCATGCTGTAGCTGCTCTTGACCCAAAGGGGTGAGTTCTCAGGCATCGGCACTCTTCCTACTCGGTTACTCGACTACTCGGCTGCTCGACTACTCGGTTATTCGGCTGCTCGGGTACCGGACTGCTCGGCTCTTCGGTCCGCGAGTCGGTGGGGCCGCGAGGGGGCTGCGAGGTGGTCGGTGCGCAGGACGATCGGCCTGCGAGTTCCTTGGCACTGGACGCGATGAAGGCCTCGGACTCGATGGGACTCAGCGCGATTCCCCGCAAGTCCGCGAAAACCTTGCCGTAGTGAGCGGTGTCCTGGGCTCTTTCCAGGTAGGCGTGGCTGGTGAAGTTCTCCAGCGAAACCACTTCCATCCCCGAGGGGGGAGGGAACCCGTAGATCGAGAACGGCGTGGGGCCGCCCGGATAGGCGCCTGCCGAAAAGGGTAGTACCTGCACGGTCACGTTCGAAAGTTGGGCAATTTCGATCAAGCGCAGGAGTTGCTCGCGCAACACCTGCCGGCCGCCTATCTCCTGGCGCAGCGCGGCCTCGCCGATGACCATCAACACCCGCATCGGCGCCGGTTCTTCACGGGTCAGCACGCGCTGCCGATCCAGCCGCACCCGGACCCGGGTCCGGCACTGTTCGTCGAGCGGTCCCACGGTGCCGCCGCGGATGACGGCGGTCGCGTACGCCTCGGTCTGGAACAGCCCCGGGATGATGCTGGGTTGGAAGCCCAAACAGGAGGCGACCTCGGCCTCCAGGCCGATCAGGTCGAGGAAGTCCTGCGGGAGTCGGTCGGCGAGGTCGCGCCACCAGCGCTGCCGCCGACCCTCGCGCGCCAGCGCCAACCAGCCCTCGCGCGTGGCCGGGTCGGCCACCTCGTACAGATCGAGCAACGCCTTGAGGTCCAGCGCCCGGATGCCGCTGCGGCCGGACTCGATCCGGCTCACCTTGGCGGGATGGCAGGAGAGGGCGTCGGCCACGTCCTCCAGGAGCAGCGCGCAATCCTCACGCAGCCGACGCAGGTTGGCACCCAGGACGCGCCTGCGCACCGTCGGGTACTGCTCGGCGCCCATGGTTCCTCCCGCTTTCGATCCGATCCGATCCCGATCCGCACCGACCACTGCCGTGTCTTTTCGCAATACTCAGGGCTTTTCTGCGGAATTCCGGGAGTTCGCCCCGAGGAGTGGGCGTCATGGTACTCATATCCGACACGATGCAAGTCGGGTGACTTGTTTGACTTGCACTTGATGCCCGTACCGAGGACGCTACTTACAGCGACCCGTCGAGCACCTGCCGAAGGGCTCGTGGGGGTCCGGTCGCGCCCGGGGCCGCGCCGGTGTCCCGAACCTTGGGAGGCGAGTAATCGTGCTGCGGGAGCAAGACGCCGGCGTGAATCAGGCCGGGATCGCGTGGATCAGTGCCGCCACCCGCGATCCGCGCGACACGCGGTACACCTGGCTGACCAACCCCGGCGCACGCCGCGCCGCGGACACCGGCCGGCTGTTCGACGCCGTGGTGGTGCGGGCCGATCTGGGCCGGGCGGTGCTGGCGCTGCTGGTCGCGGCGGGCGCGCCCGTGGGGACGGTGATCGCCGAGGAGCACGCGGGCAAGTGGGCGTACCTGGTCGGACCGGGCAGCGCGGAGGCCTGGCAGGGCGCGGTCGGCCCGGCGAAGGGCACCCGCTACCACTACGTGGGCCACGGCGGCTGCCTCACCCTCCCGGGGCCGCGCCCGCACCCGGGCTCGTCGATGACCTGGATCATCCGCCCCGGCCTCGGCACGAACCTGACCTGCGTCACCACGCTGGCCGACGCCTACCTGACCGCCGAGGCCGACACACCGAGGGCCTGTGCCTCCGGCGGGGCGTAGGCGAACGGGCACCGAATCGCGGGGAGGTGGGGGTGGTTCAGCCGGTGGGCGGGCGTGTCGGGTCGTGCTCGGGTGAAGCGGGTGTCGGTCGGGCGCAGTGCGACGCGGGGGCCGGCGGCGGCGACGATCACGTCCAGGCAGCGGGCCGGATCGGCGGCGTAGATGTTGCTGAACCAGGCCATGTTGGGCTCGACCACCACCCAGTGCTCCTCGGCGCTGTCCGCGGTGCCGGCCAGGCCGACGTCCAGGACCACCGCGCTCGGCAACCCCGCGCCGTGCTCGGCGAGCAGGTCGCGGGCGAAGGCGAACACTTCCCCGGCCCTGGGATCGTCGATCAGCGGCATCGGGTCGAGCCGGCCGAAGATCGCGTAGCGCGAGCCCGTATGCGGAACGCCGTCCAGCACGAACAGCCGGTACTCGACGACGCAGGTCCGGATCTCGGCGACCAGCACCGGTGTGGCGTCGGGAACACCGGCGGGCAACCGGGTGCCATCCGTGTACACGGCCGCCTCGAACGACTTGTCGCTGGGCGGCTTCACGAACGCGGGCACCCGCAACCGCCGTGCCTCACCCATCGTCGTCGCGGCGATCCCCCGCCGCGTCCACCGCTCCGGCAACGCGGTCAACCAGCCGTCCGCGGGCTCCAGAAGGGCCACGTCCAGGGATGCGGCAACGGTGTCACCGAACAGGGGCCCACCGTAGTAGGCCGCTACGCCCCGCAGATCGGGCAGGGGCCCGGTAAGCACGGCAACCGCCATCCCACGCGCCACGGCGACCTCGGCCAACAACGCGGCCGTGGTGGTGGATTGGGCGGAGAGCGCGAGGGTACCGGGCAAGATCGAGGACACGTACGCACGTTACTCCGGCCGGTGCCGACGGGCGGTTCGCGCGGCTCCGCCCTCCTGCGTGCGGCGGCCGGGTTCAGTGGTGCGTGAGGAGTGCCCGCAATGCCCGGTCGAGGCCGGGAATCAGTTCGTCCTGCGCGTCGGGGGTGTAGAGCAGGCGCATGGCCAGGCCGTCGGACAGGGCGATCACCGCGTCGGCGAGCTGCTCGCAATCGGCGCGCTCGTGCGTGGGAAGTGCGGCGGCGAGGAGCCAGTCGGCCAGGGCCGTACGGACGTCGACGTCGATCTCGCGTTGGGTGGCGGCGAGACCGGGGTGGTGGACCGCTCGGGTGACGAAGGCGAAGCGGACGGTGGCCTCGGCGCGCCGGGCGTCATCCAGCGGGAGGGTGGTCAGCACCAGGCGGCGCAACACCTCGTGCGGTGGACCGGTGACGTCCACCTCGGCCCACCGCCGTTCCACCTGCTCGCCGGCCAACTCGGCGGCGAAGCGCACCATTTCGTCCTTGGTGCGGAAGTACTTCTGGACCGCACCGGCGGAGCGGCCGGCGGCGGCGGCGACGGTGCGCACGCTGACATCGTCGAGGCCGTTGCGGGACACCAGATCCAACAGCGCGGCGCCGATCGCGCGACGTTGTGCGGCACGGTCGACGACCTTGGGCATCGGACCTCCCGACAAGTTTCGGATACGACTGTATTCTAAAGATTCAAAGACCGCCCGGAAGGAGATTGTCGTGGATGCTCGACTCGATCTCGCGATGCGCGCGTCGGACCAGGACCGCGACGCCACACTCGCGCGACTCGCCGCCGGCTACGCCGAGGGCCGCTTGGACCGCGGCGAGTACGACGAGCGCGCGACGCGCGCCGCCACCGCCACGCTGCTCGGTGAACTGGCGTCGCTCACCGCCGATCTGCCCGCGCCGTCGACACGTAACCGAGCGACCCCGGCCGCGCGGGCGGAACGAGATCGCCGGGACCTGCGCGCATGGCTGAGGGAATGGCTCTACTGGCTGGGCGGCGCGGTGATCCTCACCGCCGTATGGGGAACGCGCTCCGTACTCAAGGGCGAACCGGCCCCCTACTGGCCACTCGCACCACTCGGCATCTGGGCCGCCGTCCTCGTCGCGATCGCCATCTGGCCGCGCGGAGACGAGGACGGAGCGGACGACGCGGACGGGGGGCACAAAGACTCCTGAGCTTTGCGAATCCCGTTGCAGTCGGCCCTCATGCCGGTTCGGTGGCTGCCCGGCGACCCGCCCGAGCGCAACGCGGCGGCCCCGCAGCCCACCCGGCCTGCGAAACGATTGATTGTTTCGCGGGCTCCCAATAACCTGCCCCGGCCCCATCGTGGGCGCAGTCCGTGCAAGGCACAACCTTGGTCGCTCTCCCATCCGAAGAACGTCAACCGAGGCAAGGACACGCGCATGAGGAAGCTCTTCCGCAGGCTACCCTTCGTCGCCGTCGCACTGGCTGCACTGTTCGCCGTCACCGCGCCGCCGGCCGACGCCGGGACGTACACCCTGAAGATCCGGAACCAGGGCACCGGTTTGTGCCTGGAACCCGAACGGGGAGCGCCGGTGATCTGGGACAGCGTCGTGCAAGTCGACTGCGGCTCCGGCCACACCAAGTGGCAGGTCGAAGAGGTCGGCATGTACATGGTCATGTGGCTCCGCCTGCGCCACCCGGAGAATCCCTCCTTGTGCATCACCGCCGGCTCCACTGCCGGTGACACGAACTACCTCGGCTACTGCGAGACCGAACAGTCTGCGTCCACCTACCAGTCCCAGCTGTGGGCCTTCGTTCCCGAGGGCGACAAATTCCAGCTCAAGGTCGCTTCGAACTACAACTGCATGGGCATACCGGGCGGCAGCATGCTCCCGGGCGCGAAGTCCATCACCTGGGGCTGCGGCCCCTGGAACGACCACTTCTGGTACCTGCAGCCCTGACGACGCAAATCAGAGCGTCGAACCGCCTCGGCGGCGTGCGATGGTCAAACGGGCCGGGTCATGGGCCCGGCCCGATACATCTCGGCGGCGGGCGCGGTGGTGGTCTTGTCGGCGAGGGCGCCGTAGTCGTATTCGACCATCCACCGGTCGCCGTCGTGCCACACGCGGGTGATGGTGCCGAGATGGTGATGCCGCCCGCCGTCGAGCTTGCGCCACAGGTGCTCGCCGACGGACCAGGGAGGTGAGGTGGACACGAGTTCTCCTGGGACATGGAAGGGCACCGGATCGGGGGCGGTGCGCGCGAGGTGCAGGATCATCCGCACGTAGCCGGGCGAGAACCCGACCACACGGGCGACGACTTCGACGGACACCCCGGCCCGGTACGCATCATCGACCGCGCCTCGAAGCGCCGCTCCGGCGGCGCGGCATGCCCGGCGGTGCGCGTCCCGCCGTTGGCGAGGCGTCGTCGCGGGGTCCGGCAGCCGACCGTGAAGCCGCTCGCGCTCGGCAACGGCGGCAACGAGGCGCACGAGGGCGGCCGGCCGGTCGTGGGATGACAAGAGCATGGTCCTCTCCTTGCACGCGGTGGTTCGGGGGCCGGCGCCGGCCGCCGGAAACGGTCGCGGGACGGGCCGCGCCGTCGGGCGTGGTTCAGCCGCCCGAGTTCGAGATCCGGCCCATTGGTGGCGTGGGGAGTGTTCGCACCAGATATCCACGGCCTTCCGTCAGCAACATGGCCAACTCGGCGCGCGTTACATCCATGGGCGTACGGCCCGGGGCGAGGATCCGAATCGGACGAGCCTCGTCGCCGGACGGTCCCACATGCACTCGGTCGGGGGATTGTGTCGCCATCGTCTCTGCTCCTTTGATCGCCGTAGGTTGCATGTGACCAGGGAACTCCGTCGTACGGCTTCGGCAAGGAGCCTCCATGTGGGCCCTTGGGTGGGCCACACTGGGGGCCGGCAGTACGACATGTGCACTATGTCGGGGGCGACCATGCACGAGCACGAGCCCGTCGGCGCGCTGATTGCGCGCGTGCGGCGGCAACAAGGCAAGACCCAACAACGCCTCGCGGATCTGCTGTGCGCGGCGTCCGGCGACGCCACGGTCACCAGGCATGAGGTCTCGCGTTGGGAGCGTGGCACCCGCCTGCCCACCCGATGGTTGCCCTGGATCTCGACCGTCCTTGGGATCAGCCGGGAAGAACTCGAAGTCGCTGCCGCCCCGTTGCGCGGGCGCCGCGGCCACCTCGGATCGACGACACCGAGTTCGGCCGCACCGTGGTGCACCGAGCAATGGACTCGGGCCGACGCGGAGGCCGTCGCCCACGCTTTCACCGCCGATCACGTCGATGGGCTCGCCGCGCGGGTGGCGCATGAATGGCTGCTCGCGGACGCGCCCCAGGTTTACGAGATGCGCTCCGGGAGGCGTGTCGGAGCCGCGCTCGCCGACACCATCCGACTCCGCGGCGACCGCCTTCGACGCATGGACGACGTTGTCGGCGGCACCGACCTCTACCCCGTCATCGCCACGGAGCTCGCCGACACCCTCCGCGTGCTCCGCGAAGGTGCCTACACCGACGAAACCGGCCGGGCCCTGTTGACGGTGGGGGCCGAACTCGCCCAGCTCGCCGGGTGGGTGGCGTCCGATCTCGGGATGCATGCACAAGCCGAGCGCGACTACCTCGCCGGCGTGCGGCTCGCGCACGGCGCGGGCGACCGGCCCCTCGCGGCGAATCTTCTGTCCACGCTCTCGTACCAAATGGCCAACACGGGCCGGGAAGCCGAGGCCGTCCTGGTCGCCCGGTCGGCGGAGGCGGGAGGCCGGAGGGAGGCGACCGCCGACGTGCGCGCACTCCTGCTCGAACGCGTGGCATGGGCCCACGCCCGAGCCGACCAACCCCGCGAGTGCGACCGGGCACTCGGTGCCGCCGACGACGCGTTCGAGCGCGGCCGACCGGGCGACGAGGAGCCCGAGTGGGTGTACTGGCTGAATCGCAACGAGATGGACGTCATGGCCGGCCGCTGCTACACCGAACTCCGCAGACCGCTGCGTGCCGAGCCGCTGCTGCGCGGCGCCGTCGACCGGTACGACGCGAGACACACGAGGGAAGTGTCCCTTTACCTGTCGTGGTTGGCCGAGGCGTACCTCCAGGCGCGCGAAGTCGACGAGGCGGCCGGTATCGCCATGCGGGTACTCGACATCGCGGCCGGCATCGACTCGGCACGCAGCCACGCCCGGCTGTCCCTGTTGGCCGATCGGCTCGCTCGGCACGAGTCGGTGCCGTCGGTGCGCGAGTTCCGTGACCGCTTCGCGGAAGTCGTCCCGTAGCCGACTCGCCACCGTACTCCTGGCGGCGGCTCGGACCCTGGCGTCGCGAACCTCGGGTGCGTCAGGCTGAGTGCCCAGTGGCCGGCCCGGGCGGTGGCCGGGAAAAGACAGAGGAGGACGGATCTCATGGGCAAGCGCACACCCCTCGATGCCGCCGACGTGACAGCTCGGTTGGCGGTTCGAGAGGGCTGGTCCGGAGACTCGACGCGCATCTCGAAGTCCTACGCCGTGGACTATCACGACGGCGTGCGACTGATCGTCGAGGTTGCGGAGGTCGCCAAAGGAAATGGAGCATCACCCGGATGTCGAACTGCACTGGCAGCAGGTTCGGTTCAGCCTGACCACCTACTCCGCAGGGGGCGTGGTGACCGAACTCGACTTCAAGCTCGCCGACGCCATCGACAAGATCGTCAACGCATAGCGCCGGGCGCCCGAAAGCGCACGACACGCTGCGAGGGCACGAGACACGGCAAGGAGCATGGTGTGGCCGGCGGAGATCGGGCGGTGGCGAACTTCCTCTTCGAGGCGGGGACGCTGAAGAATCACAAGCGCACCGGGTGGTGGATCGCCGGGGTCAAGGATCCGGAGAGTGTGGCCGAGCATTCGTGGCGGGCCGCGCTTTTGGCCTCGGTCATCGCGGAGGCCGAGGGTGCCGATCCGGCGCGGGCCGCGTTGTTGAGTGTGTGGCACGACACCGGGGAGAGTCGCACCGGGGATCTTGCGCACATCAGTCAGAAGTACGTCGGCAAGGGGGACGCGGTGGCCATCGTCGCGGACCAGTCCAAGGGCATGCCCGCCGGGTTGGGCGCGCTGATGCGGTCGATCGTGGGCGAGTACGAGGCGCGGGAGACGCCCGAGGCGGTCTGTGCGGGTGACGCGGACAAGTTGGAGTGCCTGGTGCAGGCGATCGAGTATCGGGACCGGGGGTATGCCAACGTGGAGCGCTGGATCGTGAATTCGCAGAAGCGGATCCGCACCGAGTCCGCCAGGCGCATCGCGGCCGAACTCCTGGAGACCGGCTCGCTCGACTGGCTTCGCGAGGCCATGGGCGAGTCGTAGCCGGACGCGCGGGGTTCGAAAGCGTGTTGGCCGGCTGTGTGATCGGGGGCTGCCGTGAGTCGGGTGTTGTATCTCGTGGTTTGTGCGGCGGGGCCTGCGCCGGGTGTTGTGGCCTTGGTGCGGGATGCGGTCGGGCGGGGGTGGGATGTGTGCGCCATCGCGACGCCGGCGGCCGAGAGTGGTGGGTTCGTTGATGTGGCCGCCGTCGAGGACGCTTCGGGGCGGGCCGTTCGGCACCGCTACCGGCGTGCCGACGAGGCCGGGCGGTGGCCGAAGGCGGATGCCGTGGCCGTGGCGCCCATGACCATGAACACCCTCACGAAATGGGCCGACGGGCACGCCGACACCTACGCGCTCGGCGTCCTCACCGAAGCCATCGGCCTGCGCCTGCCCATCGCCGCGCTGCCGTTCTGGAACACCGCCCAGGCCGCCCACCCCGCCGTCGACCGCGCCGTGGCCACACTGCGCTCCTGCGGCGTGCACGTCCTCTACGGCGAACCCCACTTCACCCCACACCCACCCGGCACCGGCAACACCCGCATCCCCACCTACCCCTGGCACCTCGCCCTCGACACGCTCGCGGAGCACGCCACCGGCGGCTGACCGGACCCATACCTCCACCACCCGCACGCCCCGATCGGCGATCATGGCAACCCGGCTCGGAAACCGTTGGCCCTGTCGTGCCGCTCGCCGCAAGCCGCCGAGTGCTGCCCGGGGCGATGCCCACCGGGCGGGTTCCAGCGGGCCACTTCGACGGCCAGGCGCGGTGTGGTTCGTGACGGCTGCGCACGGTCTCTGCGCTCCGCGTCTGCGGACCGGGGCAACCGGTGCGAGGCGGGTGGTTCTACCGCTCGGCCGGGCCGGGTCGACCGCCGATGGCCTCCTGGAGGATGTCCGCATGGGTGCGGGAGCCCTTGATCAGTTCGTCGCAGAACGCGGCGACGTCGGTGCCGATGAGTTCGAGGACTCCCTTGCCCGCGGCGGCGCCCTCCTCGAAGAAGTCGACGATTCCCGGGAGTAGGGGCCCGTCGGGCAGGTCGAGCGGGCCGACCTTGAACAGGTACGTCTGCATTTCCTTGTAGACGATGCGGTAGTCCGGCGGGAGCGCCTTGACCCGAGCCATGTGCGCCCGCCACTGCTTCTTGCCCTCGATGATGTCCCGGATGCTCACGTCAGCCTCCCAGCCGGCTCAGTTTCCGTGCCACGTTCCTGTTCAGCTGCTCGCGCCACCGGTCGCGATAGGTACGGGCTCCTTCGCCGCCGGCCAGGGCCGAGCAAAAGCCCGGGATGTCGTCGCCGAGCACCTCGTGGGCGCTCTGCCCATCCGCCGCCGATTCCTCGAGCAGCCCCAGCGCGCCGTCGAGGATCGGCATCAGGTTGCGGCCGGTGAAGTCCCCGTAGGGGAAGAGGTTGACCTTGATCTGTTCCCACGCCGCCCGGTGGTCGTCCGGGAGGGCCTCGGCCCGGGCCTCGAACGCCTTCCATTCCCTGGTGAGATCGCTGCCGGTGATGGTCTCCCGGAAGTTCATCCGCCGCCCTCCTTGAGCTTGTCGATGCGTGACGAGACGTACTGCCATTTCGCCCAGAACCTCGCGAGTTGCTCGCGTCCTGCGTCGTTGAGCGCGTAGAACTTGCGCGGCGGACCGACCCCGGACGGTTGTTTCGTCACCTGGACCAAGCCGTTGCGCTCCAGTCGCAGCAGGATGGTGTACACCGTCCCCTCGACGACGTCGGCGAAGCCGAGTTCGTTCAGCCGACGGGTGATGGCGTAGCCGTAGGTTTCCTCGCCATCGATTATTTCGAGCACGCAACCTTCGAGCGTGCCCTTCAACATCTCCGTCAAGTCGTCCATCGCGAGTTCTCCTCGGCTTCCCCTGGTACTGAGTGACACCGAGTACCACTATGAAGTATCACCGAGTAGTGGCGATGCCAACCGTCGGCCACGCGAGTAGGGGATCGCCGAGGCAGGCCCGGAAGCCGCCGGGAGTCGATCTCGGCGGGGGAGTGTCGGGGCGGCCTTCAGCCCCGGGTGCGGGCCGCGGTGGATGGAGGTGCCCGGGTCCTCTTCGAAGACGACCGGGTCCGTGTCAGGGGCGGAGCCGCAGGACTTTCGCGAGCAGCGCGGAGAGTTGCTCGCGTTCGGCCGGGGTGAGGTCCGCGAAGGTGGCGTCGAGGAATTCGGGTACCGCGTCCTCGGCGCGGGCGAGGAGCCGGCGGCCCGAGTCGGTGATCGTGACGGCGTAGGCGCGGCGATCGCCCGCGTCGCGTTCGCGCCGTACGTGGCCCGCCTGCTCCAGGCCGTCGCAGATGCCGACCATGACGCTGCGGTCGATGCGCAGTTGGTCACTCAGGATTCGCTGCGAGCCGGGGCCGACCTCGGCGAGCATCTTGAGCACCAGATGCTGCCCGACGCCGATCCCGGACTCGTTTGCCCGGGCTTCCGCGGCGCGGGCGACGACCGTCGAGGCCCGGCACAGCGCGATGTCCGGGCGCTCCGCGGCAAGCCTCGAAAAGTAGCCGGCCTCGCGGTTTGCGGTCTTGGGTGGCATGCCCACCTCCTCTGCGTGTACGGCGGTCACTCGTCGACCCTACCAAAACTAATCTGCATCAAGATTGTTTGCGCACCACTCATTGGATTTGTATGCTCGCCAATCATCTGATGGCAGATGGTCTGTCCAAAGACGAAGATCTGCGAAGGAAGCGGCCGTGACCCTGGATCTGACCCCCGACCAACTCCTGTCGACCACCCGCGCCGTGCGCAAACGCCTCGACCTGGACCGCCCGGTCCCGCGATCCCTGATCGAGGAGTGCGTGGATCTGGCCACGCAGGCGCCGACCGGTCGCAACCGGCAGCGCTGGCATTTCATCGTCGTCACCGAAGACGCCCAGCGGCGGGCCGTGGCGGACATCTTCCTGCGCGCCCTACCGAGGGCCACCGGACATCCCCTGACCGAACGCGACGCGTGGCGGATGAACTACCACGCCGGCTCCACCGAGCGTGTCTTCGACGGCCTGCGTCACCTGGCCGCGAACATCCACCGGGTGCCCGCCTTCGTCATCCCTGGGGTGGAAGGACGTACCGACCACGCTCCGGTGACCGTGCAAGCGGGGGCGTGGGGCTCGATCCTGCCGGCGGTGTGGAGCTTCATGCTGGCCGCCCGGGCACGCGGCCTGGGCACCACCTGGACGACAGCGCAAGGACCACTGGAGCAGGACTTGGCCAAGGCACTCGGCGTTCCGTACGACGAGATCATGCTGGCCGCCTTCATCCCGCTGGCCTACACCATCGGCACCGACTTCAAGCCTGCCCGCCGAATCCCCCGCGAGCACGTCCTGCACTGGGACCGATGGGAACAGCGCTCCGCCGGGCCCACGCGGTAGCGCACCACTGCTCTCGCCGCCGCCGCACGTCACGCACTTCCTCGGCCGACGATCACCGAACCAGCACCGAACCCCAAGATCGACTACCGGCGGCCTCCGAACCTGCCTCGGTGATCCCCCGCGTACGGCGGCGTGTGGCGCGGCGGGGTGGGCGGGTTTCGGATAGGAATGGGGCAGGGTTCGAGCAGGGGGACGGTATGTGGGACGCGATCGTGGATGTGGCCGATGTGTGTCACTCCGAGGAGTGGGAACCGGCCGGCGCGGAGGGCGCGGTTCTGGCTCGGGTCGATGCCGCCAAGGCGGCTTGGCGAGCCTGCCACGGGGCCGATGCACGGGTCGAACTCGTGGTCGACCGGGCGTTGTTGTACACCCTGAGTCCAGCCGACGCGCAGGCGTTGCGGCGGCTGGTCGGGCTCGGTGAGGCGAGTCTGGTGCCGGTCGCGGACACGGTGATCCTGGAGCGGGCCGAAGCCGGCGGGCTGCATGTGCTGAGCGGGGATCGTTACCTCGACTTTCGCCGCCGACACCCGTGGATCGAGGCGCATCCCGAGCGGTTCCACCACTGGCGGCGTGATGCGGACGGGGTGGTGCGCTTCGTGCCCGCCGGGATCGGGCCCGAGGCGCCCGCCACCCGCACCGAGGACGACGTCGACGACCGCTGTCCCGACCCGGCGCGGCATCCGGAGATCGTGCGCACCCGGTGGCGATGCGCCGAGGCGTCGTGTGTGTACGCGCGCACCTGGAGCGGGCGGCTGCCGGTGTGGCCGCGCGTGGACGACGGTGGGCAGGCGATCTGTCCGGGCTGCGCGAGCGCGCTCCGGGCGGCGGGGGCGCGGCGGGCGCTGCGCGAGGTGGCGCTGGCCGACCATGCCGGCGGCGCGTCGATCGAGCGGCTTCCGCTGGAGGTGGGCGACGCCCTCGTGCTCGGCCGGGGGCGCATCGACAACGGCTACGACCTGGGCGGTCGGGGGCACCGGTTCGGCGAGGCGGTGCGCTACGTGAGCCGACAGCACGTACTGCTTCGCCTGGCGTCGGGACGGGCCGGCGAACACGTGGTCGCGGTCGATCTCGGCTCCGCCAACGGCACCGAGGTGGAGCGCTGGAACGGCGCGACGTACGAGCCGGGCCGGCCGCTGGCCACGGACGCCGAGGTGATCCTCGCCCCGCGTGATCGGCTCGTGCTCGGCGGCGGGGTCCGGGTGGAGGTCGCCGACCACCGGATCGCCACCGCGACCGAAGCAGCCGGCGGTTGACCGCCCGGTCCGGGCGCGCCCCGGGTCGGCGACAGTCGCGTCACGGGACGGTGCGCGAGCGATCGGGGGTGCGCGGCGGGCGGTAGCGTTCGCGGCGGGGGCAGCGGTCGGGACGTAGGACGAGAGGGGCGGCGTGAGCAACGTCGACACGGTGTCGTTGCAGGACATGTGGGACCGGGTGGTCGGGACCCAGCCGGATCCGCCGAGTTGGCTCGCGTTGGTGACGGGGGCGGTCGCGGTCGCGGTGGTGCTGTACCGCCCGACCTGGCGACCGCTGCGCACGGTGGTGACGATCGCCCACGAGGGCGGGCACGCGATGGTGGCGCTGCTGATGGGGCGCCGACTGTCCGGGATCCGGCTGCACTCGGACACCTCCGGGGTGACCGTCTCGGTGGGCAAACCCACCGGCCTGGGCATGGTGTTCACCGCGATGGCCGGCTACATCACCCCGTCGATCCTGGGCGCGGGCGGGGCGGCGCTGCTCGCGGGCGCGCACATAACCATGGTGTTGTGGGTGGCGCTGGTGCTGCTCGCACTGATGTTGATCGCGATACGCAACTTGTTCGGCGCCCTGGTACTGCTGGTCACCGGCGGGGTGATCTTCGCCATCTCGTGGCTGGCCGGCGCCCGGATCCAGGCGGCGTTCGCCTATCTGCTGGTGTGGTTCCTGCTGGTGTCCGGTGTACGTCCGGTCCTGGAGTTGCAGCAGATGCGCAGCCGGGGCCGGGCGCCGTGGTCGGACGCGGACCAACTCGCCGATCTGACCCGGATACCGGGCGCGTTCTGGGTCGGCTTCTTCGGGCTGGTCTCCGCCGCCGCCCTCGGCATCGGCGCGGGCTCCCTGCTCACCTGATCCCGCCGGCCGACCCGAACACGCCGGGGCCGCCGGCCCCACCTCGCGGTGGGGCCGGCGGCCTCTTCCGTCGCGCGTGACCCGTTCCGGCTCGTCAGAGCGCGTCGGGCAGCTTCGCCAGGACGCCGTCGTAGATCCGCTTCAGCCCGGCCGGCGCGAAGGTCTTCTCGAAGAAGCCCCCGATGCCGCCTGCCCCGTTCCACACCGTGACGACCTCGACCCGGCTGCCCGCGCCGGCGGGCGAGACGGTCCACGTGGTGACCATCGACGAATTGGCGTCGGTCTCCACCAGCGTCAGGGGCGCCGGTTCGGTGACCGTCACCAGGCAGTCCCGCGAACGCTTGCTGGTGGCCTGCAGCCGCCAGTGCGCGACCGTACCGGCGCCCTTGCCGCCCTCGCGCACGTCGTACTCCGAGAAGTGCTCGGTGAGCAGCTTGGGTCGCACGTCCGCGTAATCCGCGACGGCCGCGAAAACCGCCTCCGGTTCCGCCGCCACAGTCGTGTGTGCGGTTGCCCTGACCTGCGCCATGACCACTCCTTGCCCTCGATTGCTGTCGGCCGGGTCAAGCAAACCACTCCGCCGCCCGGCGACCGAATCGCACTCCGGTTACCGGCCGGTCGGGTGGTCGTCATGTCGATGAGTCGGACCGGTTCTAGGCGATGTCCACGCCGAAGGAGGCGGCCAGGCCCGCGAGGTCGAACTCGTAGCCCTGGCCCTCGGTGCGGAACTTCCAACCCGTGCCCAGACGGTAGAACGTGCCCAGCAGCAGCACCCGTTCCACCGTCGCGGCGTCGAGCACCGAGCGGCGGAACGCGGTGCCCTGGAACGGCGCGACGTCCAGTTCGATCGGCCCGACCGCGTCGAACGTACTGGTCCCGTCGACGGCGGCGGCGATCACGACGCGACGTACGTCACGCGGCAGCACGTCCAGTTCGAGAGTGACCGTCTGCTCGGCCGGCCCCGACGCGTCGAGCACGACCAGGTCCAGCGGCGCGGCCGGCTGGTTCCAGAACACGAAGTCGGCGTCGCCACGAACCCGTTCGTGCTCGTCGAGGAGGAAGGCCACGATGTCGATCTCCTCGTCGGGGCGATCCCAGGCCCACGAGGCGTTCAGCGTCCACCGGCCGGGGTTGGCGCCGCCGGGCAGCTCGACCGTGCCCCCGCGCGGCAGATGGCCGGTGTCCGGCCGGCCGGGCGTCGAGGGCGCCGCCGGGGTCGCGGCCGGCGATGCGGACCACTCGGCCTCGGTCAGACAGACCGCGCCGAACGCCTCGGCCCGGGCGATCCGGGGGTCGCCCGCCGCGCCGGGCAACACCACCACGGTGTCCACGGTCGAGGTGAGGTTGATCCGAAGCCGGGCCCCGGAGTCCAGGACGAGCTGCCGGACCCGGCCGCCGTCCAGGTGCTCGTCGCGACCCTGGAGGACCAGGACCTGGCGCACGGCCGTACGGGCGCCGGCGCGGGGTGATTCGAGCGCGGCAGCGGCGGCCTGGGTCGGATCCGGCGCGGCGACAGCCTCGGCGGGAACGCCCGCGGCTCGGGCCGGGTCGAGCGCGGCACCGGTGTCGGCCCGCTCCGGGACCACCACCCCCGCCGAGCCGTCCGCGCCCACCACCGGCCCACCCTCCCCACGCGGCGCCGGCACCACCCCGACCCGCGCCGTGCCGGGCCGCACCCGGCCCACCAGCTCGACGAACGTCGCCTCGTCGATCACCGGCGTCCCCGCCTGCGCCGCCCGGCGGTTCTTGCCACTGCCGCTTCGCGGATCGTTCGTGACCAGGACCGACGTCTTGCCGCTGACCGAACCGGTGACGTACAACCCGGCCTCGGTCGCGCGCAGTTCCAACGCCTCCCGCGGCCGGTCGGTCTCGCCGGTGAACACCACGCGCATCCCCTGGACCAACCCGACGCCGAGATCGAGCCGACCCGGATTCACCCACGGACACGGCGCCTTGGCCGGTGCGCCGCGTTCCGCGTCGCGACCGCGCGCGACCGCCGCGCGGCGCTGCCCCGGCTCGTCGCCGGGCGCGGTCAGCGGCAGCGGCAGGCCCGCGCCGGCCGCCTCGTGCAGGCCGTACCGGAAGATCTCGGAGAGCACCCGCGCGTCGTCCACCGCGTCGTGCGCCCGCAGTCGGCGAACCCGGTAGTACTCGGCAAGGGTGGCCAACCGGTAGTCGCCGACCGGCAGTTCCAGGTGCCGCGCGAGCGCCATCGTGCACAACCGACGCTCCATCGGCCACGCCGTACCAAGCCGCCGATACTCCGACGTCAACATCTGCCAGTCGAACGGCGCGTTGTGCGCGACGAGGACCCGCCCGGCCAGATACTCGGCCAGATCCTCCGCGACGCGGTCGAACGTCGGTGCCCCGGCCAGCCGTTCGGCGGTCAGCCCGTGAATGTGCACCGGTCCCGGATCACGCCCGGGATCCACCAGCGTCGACCATCGATCGGTGACGGTGCCGTGTCGATCCAGGACCTCCACGGCCACCGAAACGATGCGATCCGAACTCCGCAGCCCCGTGGTCTCCACGTCGACCACCGCGTAGTCGCTCGGGTAGTCGACGGGCCACGTCGCGAGTGATGTGACTGTCACTCACGGACCGTACAACGCGCGGACGCGGCAGGGGGACGAGAGCCGCAATCGTGATCCGCGTCCCGCCCCCCGAACCGGGTCGCGTCAGCGGCAGCGGGTGCCGGCGGCGGGTAGTTCGCCCTTGACCAGATACGTCTCCACCGCGCCGTCGATGCAGGCGCTGCCCTTGTTGTACGACCCGTGCCCGTCGGCCTCACGGGTGAGCAGTACCGCGCCGGGCAGTTGCGGCGTGAGTGCCTGCGCCTGCTCGTAGGGCGTCGCCGGATCCCCGGTGGAGCCGATCACCAGCACCGGCGGCGCGCCCGGCGCCTGGATCGGCCGGACCCGGTCGGTTCCGGCGGGCCGGCAGTCGGCGGCGAACGACCAGGCCACTCCGGGCCCGGTGATCGGCATCGTGGCCTCCACCTCTCGGGCCAGTCGGTCGGCCTCGGCGATGGTCAACGACCGCCCGTCGGCGCAGTTGATGGTGAGGTTGGCCGCGGTGTGGTCGCGGGGGTAGGCGCCGTTGCGGTCCCGCCCGAGCCACAGGTCGGTCTCCGCGGCGGCCTTGGCCGCGTCGTTGCCCAGGTAGGCGCGCAGCGTGATGCGCAGATCCTTCCAGAACCGGTCACTGTAGATGCCCTGGGAGATCGCGTTGACGACCTCGCCCTCCCCGATCGTGCGACCCTGGGCGGTCGTCAGGGGTGTGCGGCCCAACTGGTGCAGGCGATCCGCCAGTTTCCCGGTGGCCTCGTCCACGGTGCCGTCGAGCGGGCAGTCCCGTTGCCTGAGGCAGTCGGTCAGGAAGGCCCGGAAGGTCCGCTCGAAGCCCTGCGCCTGGCTGCGCGCCGCCGCGACGCGGTCCAGGGCCGGGTCCATCGGCGCGTCCAGCACCACCCGGCCGCTGTGCGCGGGGAACTTCTCCACATACACGGCGCCCAGGAAGGTGCCGTAGGAGTAGCCGAAGTAGTTGAGCTTGTCCTCGCCCAGCACCCCGCGCAGCACGTCGAGGTCCCGGACCACGTCCTCGGTGCCCAGGTGCGCGAGCATCCTGCCGCTGCGCGCGGTGCAGCCGTCGGCGAACTCCTTGAAGTAGGCGGTGATCCGCTCCAGTTCGGCGGGGTCGTCGGGCGTCGGGTCGATGCCCTTGTACCGGTCCGTGCCCGCGTCGTCGACGCAGGTCACGGGGTTGCTTCCGCCGGTCCCGCGCGGGTCGATCCCGACGATGTCGTAGCGCTCGCCCAGCGCCGGGCGTTGCGCGAAGCCCGCCGTCATGCCCTGCACCCCCGACCCCGGGCCGCCGGGGTCGACCGCGAGGATGCCCAGCCGCTCTCCCGTGGCCTTCCTGCGGTACGCCTGGAGCTCGATCGTCTCGGCGGAGGGATTCGCGTAGTCCAGCGGCACGGGCAACTTCGCGCATTCGAGCATGCCCTCGTCCGCCTTGGTGAGCTTGTCGTCCGGGCACTTGGCCCAGGTGAGTCGCCGACCGTAGAACTCCTTGAGCGCCGGGTCGTCCGCCCCGATCGGCTTGGCCGTCGGCGGGGTGGTTCCGGCGGGCGCGGAGGTGCCGGTGGCCGGCGACTGGGTCTTGGCCTCGGCCCTGGGTGTGGCCTTGGAATCGGACCCGCCGCCGGACCCGCCGCAGCCGACGGCCAGGGCCAGGACGAGGCCGGCGGGGATGATGCGTCGCGCTCGCGACACGAATATGGAGGTGCTCACGGCGCCAAGAAATACCAGCAACCGACCACACCCGCCCACTATTTGTTTGGTCGATACTTCTCCAGTTCCGGAATGACCTCTTTGCCGAGGATTTCGAGGGTGCGCATGATCTCCCGGTGTTCCAGAAAGCCCCACTGGACGTAGCAGATCAGCTCGTCCACGCCCAGGTCCGCGTAGCGCTTGAGCTTGCGTACGCAGGTGTCCACGTCGCCGATCACGATCATGTCGGCGGCGTCGAAGGTGTCCACCGGGACCTCGCCCTCGAACAGCGGCTTCAGGAGCGGGAAGGTGCGGTCCCGTTCCTCCGGGGTCAGGTGCGGCAGTTCCCATTCCAGGGTGAACATGGCCAGGTTCTTGTACCACCACGCGACCGAGTCCCAGACCCGGCGATCCACCCGCTTGCCGGCCGTGGTGTGCACGAGCGTGTACGCGGCGACCTTGTTCGTGGTCACGTCGGTCAACGGCGTGGGGTCTGCCGCCGCCGCGCGGTAGGCGGCCACCTGGGCGGCCATCGTCTCCAGCGGCTGCATGATCGAGAAGGACAACATGCCCAGGCCGTACCGACCGGCGATCTCCGCCGAGCCCTGCGAGGTGGCGGCCATCCAGCACGGCGGGTGCGGGTCCTGGAACGGCTTGGGAGTGACCATCCGGCGCGGGAAGGTGAAGCGCTCCGACGCGTACTCGAAGTACTCCTCGCGCCACATGCCGGTGACGATCTCGATCGCCTCCCGCCAGTCGTCGCGGGAGCGGGCGATGTCCACGCCGAACGCGGTCTGCTCCATCGGCGTGGAGCGTCCCGTCCCCCACTCCACCCGGCCGCCGGACAGGATGTCCACGGTGGCCACCTTCTCCGCGATCCGCTGCGGCGGGGTGAAGCCGAACGGGGTGAGGGTGACGCCGAAGCCCATCCGGATGCGCTCGGTGAGGCCGGCGAGGTGGCCGAGGAAGACCTCGGATGCCGGCATGTGCGAGCGGCCCTCGCGGAAGTGGTGCTCGACCGCCCAGACGGTGTGAAACCCCATGCGGTCGGCCAGCCGGATCTGCTCCACCGCCTCGCGGTAGGCGCGCTGCTCGGCGCGCCGCTGGCCGTGCGGGTGTTCGCCGGGCCAGGGACGCGGCACGTCCACTTCGTAGAGCACGTCGAGCTTCATGGGGCGACTCCCGGGGGCGGCGTCAGGGCCGGTATGTTTCGATATATCGAAAAGTGTTTCCGAATCCCGTATTTCGTGTTGCCGAGTGTGGCCCCGCGAGGTATCGGCCACAAGATGCCCGCCGGGTCGGAGAGTCGCCCTCATGGTTCGTCCCGCCCTCGCCGCCGCTCGCGCGGTCGAGATCCTGAACTTCTTCGCCGCCCACCCGGGCCAGGCGTACACGCTGTCCGAGCTGCACACCGCGCTCGGCATCAACCTCGCCTCCGCGCTCTCCGTGCTCCAGGCGCTGGAGGACGGCGGCTACCTGGTGCGCCATCCGCGCCGCAAGACGTACGAGCTGGGGCCGGCGCCGATTGCGCTGGGCGACGCGGCGCTGCGCGGCAACCGGGCGGTGGACCTGGCTCGGGCCGAACTGCGCTCGCTGGCGGGCGAGTTCGACACCGAGTTGGTGGCGAGTGTGGCGATCGGCGACGAGGTGGTGATCCTGGCCGTCGAGGGCCGGCCGCAACTGGCGTCCGCCGACGTCCGGGTGGGACAACGACTGCGCATGGTGCCGCCGCTCGGGCAGGTCTTCCACGCCTGGTCCACGCCGGCGGAGGTGGACGCCTGGCTGGACCGGCTCGACGAGCGGGTACGCGGCACGGCCCGGATCCATCTGCCCGCCACGCTCGGCGCGGTCCGCGAGCGCGGCTACTCGATCACCCTGGACAGCCCGACCCGGACCCGGATCGGCGACACGCTGGAGCGTATGGCCGAACATCCCCGCGAGGCGCCGCTGCTGCGCGACCGGCTGGCCGAACTGGTCGCGGCGCTCGGCGAGGAGGAGTACGAGCTGATCGGGGTCGACCCGGAGACCACCTACGACATCTCCACCCTGGTCGCCCCGGTCTTCGACGCCGCCGGGCGGGTCGCGGTCGCCCTCACGCTCAACGGCCTCAAGGCCGTGACGGGCCGTCGGGTGGGCGACTACGGGGAGCGGTTGGGGGCGGTGGCCCGGCTGGTCACCCGGCGCTCGGGCGGGCGGGCGCCGGAGTGAAGCGGCCGGGCGCCGGAGTGAAGCCGGGTCGGCCATCGGTGTTTCACCGGCGTGTCGGGACGCTCACCCCGTGCACGCCCGCTCACCATCGGGCAATGCCGGCGTAACACACGGCCGGTTACTTAACCCGCGCGTAACACCGAGGTATACGCCAGGAAACCCGCGCTGCGCACCCTGACCTGAAACCCCATCAGGCCCATGAGGGAGCCGCATGACCGTCGCCGTCGCCCCCGACGCCCTGAACGCCGGAGACACCGCGTGGTTGCTCGTGGCCACCGCGCTCGTGCTGCTGATGACCCCCGCCCTGGCGATCTTCTACGGCGGCATGGTGCGGGCCAAGAGCGTGCTGAACATGCTGATGATGAGCTTCGTGGCGATCGCGGTGGTGACCGTCGTGTGGATCGCCTTCGGCTACAGCCTGGCCTTCGGCGGCGACGTGGGCGGCGGTCTGCTCGGCGACCTCGACAGCGTGTTCATGGCCGGCACCAAGCCCACCGACCTGCACGGCACGGTGCCCGAACTGCTGTTCATGGCCTTCCAACTGACCTTCGCCATCCTGACGGTGGCGCTGATCTCCGGGGCGATCGCGGACCGGACGCGGTTCAAGGCGTGGGTGCTCTTTTGCGCCGTGTGGGTGGCCTGCGTGTACGTCCCGCTCGCGCACTGGGTCTGGGGCCCCGACGGCTGGATCGCGCACCATCTCGGGGCGCTCGACTTCGCGGGCGGCCTGGTGGTGGAGATCAACTGCGGCGCGGCGGGCATGGCGGTGGCGCTGGTGCTCGGCCCGCGGATCGGCTTCAAGCGGGATCCGATGCGGCCGCACAACCTGCCGCTGGTGGTGCTGGGCGCGGGGCTGCTGTGGTTCGGGTGGTTCGGCTTCAACGGCGGCTCCGCGCTCGGCGCCAACGGGCTGGCCGCGCAGGCGCTGGTGAACACGCAGGCGGCGGGATGTACCGCGCTGATCGGCTGGCTCGCGGTGGAAAAGCGCCGGGACGGACACGCCACCACCCTCGGCGCGGCCTCCGGCGCGGTCGCGGGCCTGGTCGCGATCACCCCGGCGTGCGGTGTGGTGGACCTGCCCGGCGCGATGGTGATCGGCCTCGTGGCGGGCGTCCTGTGCAGCTTCGCGGTCGGCTGGAAGCACCGCTTCGGCTACGACGACTCGCTGGACGTGGTCGGCGTGCACTACGTCGGCGGCGTGGTCGGGACGCTGCTGATCGGCCTGTTCGCGGCGAAGGACGTCACGGGCGGACCGACGGGCCTGCTGCACGGCGGTGGCGCGGCGCTGCTCGGCAAGCAGTTGGTCGCGATCGTGGTGGTCTCCGCGTTCTCCTTCGGCGTGACGTACACGATCGCCAAGGTGATCGACCGCACCATCGGCTTCCGCGCCCACGCCGACCACGAACAACGCGGCCTAGACCTGGCGGTGCACGCCGAATCCGCCTACGACCTGACCGCCTTCGCCGGCACCAAGCGCACCCCGGGCCCGGCGTGGCACCCGACCCCGAAGCCGGCGGAAGAACTGGACTGACCTCCGGTCAGTCGTCCGAACCCTGCGCGTCCGGCTACGACTCGCCCATGGCCTCACGGAGCCAGTCGAGCGAGCCGGTCTCCAGGAGTTCGGCCGCGATGCGCCTGGCGGACTCGGTGCGGATCCGCTTCTGCGAATTCACGATCCAGCGCTCCACGTTGACGTACCCCCGGTCCCGATACTCGATCGCCTGCACCAGGCACTCCAACTTGTCCGCGTCACCCGCACAGACCGCCTCGGGCGTCTCCCGCGCCTCGTACTCGCCCACGATCGACCGCATCAGCGCGCCCAACCCGGCGGGCATGCCCTTGGACTGGTCCGCGACGATGGCCACCGCGTCACCCTTGCCGACGTACTTCTGACTGATGTGCGCAAGATCCCCGGTGCGACTCTCCCCGGTGTCGTGCCACACACTCAACAACGCCGCCCGCGCCGGATCGGCACCCTCCGCCTCGGCGATGACCGAGGCCAGCAGCGCAGCTCCCCACGCCCATGCGGTCAGTTCCCATCGGCTGTCGCCTGCCCGCGCGGGGTCTGTCGAGGTGACGGCGGTCAGTTGCTCGGGGTTGCCCCGTGTCCCTCGGCGATGGCGTCGATCCAGCGGGCGAGTTCGAAGTCGCGTTCGGTGAGCCTGTTTCCGGCGTCGTGGGTGGTGACGGAGAAGCGGATCCGTTGCCAGGTGATGTGGATGTCGGGGTGGTGGCCGATCTCGCGGGCCTTGGCGCCGACGTACATCGCCAGGTGCAGCGTCTCGTGGTACGCCTGCGTGTAGGTCCGCTCGATCGCGTCGCCCACGCGCTGCCAGCCGGGAAGTTCGGCCAGCAGCTCGGCAATCCGATCGTCGGCCAACGGCGTGAGTCCCATGTCCACCCCCATGTCGTCAGAGGCCGATCGTAGCCAGGAGTTCGGTGAGGTCGCGGCCGTATGCATGATCGGCCCAGGGCAGCATTCGCCGGCGGAGTATCGCCAACTCGGCGCGAGTGCGCGCAGACCCGGTGCTCGTGCTGACGAGGGTTGCGCGTCCGGCGAGGTACAGCGCGCGCTCGGGCTCGCCGGCCGCCGCTGCGACGGCAGCGTGCCGGGCCCGGAAGACCGCGACGTCCCTTCGATGGGCGTCGGGCATCGCGGCGAGCACTCGCGTCCAGATGCGGTCCGCCTCGTCGATGGCGTCGCGATCCTGGAGGCGCCCGTAGCAGGTGGCGCGTTGGATATCGATGTATCCGGGGGTGCGTCGGCAGGCGTTGCCCCAGGGGAGGTCGTCTTCGATCCGTTCGACAAGTTCCTGCGCCCCGCCGAGGAGGGCATCCACGCCGGCGCGATCGCCCGTGAGGGAGCGGCCATGGGCGCCGTGGACGGAGGCGATCACCTGAACCTTCGGGGCGAGCGCGCGCGGGTCGGCCAGGGCTGCGTCCGCGAGGTCGACAGCACCGGATGCGTCACCCAAGTCGACGCACAACGATGCCTTGTTCGCGAGGGCGTACGCGACGAGTTGGTGATCGCGGGCTCGGTGGGCCATGTCGAGGGTGATGTCGCGCCACCGGATCGAGGACGGGTGGTCGCCGGCATCTTGGTGGAGCCAGCCGAGGAGGGCGGCGTAGGCAGCGCCGACCCGCAGGAGGTTGCGTCGCAGGTCGCCTGTCGTGTTCGCCGAGAGTTCGCAAATCAGTTGGTGCTGAGCGGTGACGGTGGCGACGAGTTGGTGTGGGCCCAGCAGTATGTCTGCCCGGTAGTGGCCTTGCAGTTGCTCGCGGAAATAGGTGACAAGCGCGGGGTCCACGGGTCGGCGTGACATCGGGCGACGCGTCGGTGCGGCAGGTGGCGCCAAAGCGGCGGCGGTTCCGGTGAGGGCGGCAGCACCTGAGATGAAGTCCCTGCGAAGCACGTTGATCCCGTCCGGAGCAGTCGTGGATGGCTGCTCCAGCGTCGACGACGACGATGCCGGCGAGCTGGGACTGTCCGCTTCAGCGGCCCGCCTGTCCGCTTCGGCGGCGAGACGCCATGCTCGAACGAGGACGCCCCCGGTGTCGAGCACTTCGTCGAGACGCGTGGCCAAGTCCTCGTCGCAGCGCCGCGTGGCCTTCTCGATCTTCCCGATCAGATCCTCGCTGACGTGTACCAACGCGCCCAACGCGCCCTGACTGAGCCGGGCGCGTTTGCGCCAATGGCGTAGTTCGGCGCCGAGATGGTGGCGCGGGGACAGGGAGCCGTCGAGGGGGCGGAGGGGATACGGCATGTCGTCCTCGTCCTCGCTGAAGCGGACAGCCCGAGCGTCCGGATCAGGTCATGGACGTCGAGGGGGTCAGGCCCGCTGACTGGTTACAAGCTGGTTCCCAGTACACACCCTCGACGACTCGAGTCGAGGGTGCTCAACGGAATGGAGGCGGTCTCTGTGCCGCGCAACGACATCGTCGTCCGGGTGAGCGTCGCCGAATCGGGCGACTCGACCCACCCCCACCGCATCGCGCTGCCCGGCCGTCCGGAACTGGACGTGACACGCGCTGAATTGACCGCGCTGGTGCACGAGGCCCGGATGCGCCTGATGCGGACGCTGCCGCCCACGGGGATCGACCGGATCTCGAACTCGGGCGGCTGAACCATGCCCGACAGCGCCTGCGAGGAGGGTTGCACGCCTGCCACCGCACGACCGGCCGTCCTCGTGCGCCTCGTCGCCGCCGTAGCCGAACGTGAGCAGCTTCAGAGGTGGCTGCCGGACCCCGCGAGGACGCCTAGCCGACGACGGGATGCGCATCGCCGGGCATGCCGGGTCGCCGGAGCGGCGCTTCGTGGCGCGGTCGGTAATGCGTACCGGGGCGGGGTGTCCGTTGAAGTCATTGCCTGCGCGGTCGGGTTCTCGCCCGGCTATGTGCGGATGATTCTGCACCGTGCGCGTACCGCCACCGATTTGGTTCCGTTTCGCGTTCTAGGAGAACTCGTGTCCACCTCACCCCCCTGGTCCGTCGGCGAGCACCTGTGGCGCAAGCTCGACGGCGGGCGGCATCACCACCTCGGCACCATCACCCGCGTGTGGCACGACGGCGACCGGTGGATGGTCGAGTGCGACTACGGCGCGCTCGCCGACAAGACCGCCACCGCGCCCGCTGCCGAGATGTACCGGGCCGGGCCCATGACCCGGCCCGTTTGAGCGACGGCGGCGCGCCGTCAGGTGAGGGGGAGGCGGCCGTCGGTCAGGTACGCCGCCAGTGGGCCGGTCGTCCGGGCGCGTGTCGGTGGGTGCAGGGGCAGTGCGTTGGCGCAGGTGGTCAGGTGGGCGACCTCTGCGGAGGCGGCGGAGTCGAGGTTGCCGAGGAGTTCGGCCGCACGCGGGACCACCCGGGAGAGGGCGTCCTGTACGCAGTACCGGACGTACAGCGAGTGGGCCGGCGTCGACGCGTCCGCGTCGCCGTCGTCGATCCGGCGGGCGATGCCCTCCGCGGCCGACATCGCGCCCTCGACCTCCGCCACCAGCCGGACCCGCTCGGACTCGGGCACCCGGCCGTCGAGCAGCACCCGCTCGACCAGCGCGTCGGCGGCCCCGAGGCAACTGCCCGTGATCAGGACCTGCAACCAGGCGAAGGCCGCGCCCAGCCGTGCGTCGAGTTGCCCGCCGAGGTCCGAGGCCCGCACCACCAACTCGGGCGGCACGAGGGCGTCGTCGAGGGTGACCTGCTCCCTCGTCGCGTCCGTCTCGCCGACGTTCACCCCCTCGCTCTCCGCCGGCACCAGCGCCACCGCGAGTTCGTCGCCAGAGCCGTCCGAGCGGGCGATCGTGGCACCGACGATGAGCAGGTCCATCGACCGGGCAAGGGCGCCCGCGCGCGTGACCCCGCTGATCCGCACCCCGTCGGGCCCCTCCGTGGCCGTCGTCGAGGCGGAGAGGAATCCGGCGTCGGGGCGCTCCTCGGCGAGGTCGGTCGCCGCGAGGCGGTTGTCGGCGGCCAGCCCCTCGACCAGCATCCACTCCAGGCCCTGGTCGGTGACCAGACCGGCCAGGAGGGCCATCGCGAAGTGGTGCGTGGTCGTGGCCACGGCCAACGACGGCGACCTGCTGCCCAGTGCGCGCTGCACCCGCAGGGCGTCCAGGGCGGTGGCCCCCCGACCCCGGTTGGCGGACGGCGCCACCAGCCCGGGGCCGCCGCTGTCGCGGAACAGCTCGATGCCGGGCGCGTCCGGGCCCTCCAACTCCATGAGCGGCACCGCCCGCAGGCTCTCGTCCAGCCCCGGCAGCAGCTTCGCCGTCGTGGCACGTTCCCGCTCCAGGAATCGCATGTCGCCCCCAGTTCCCCGGGGCCGGCCGACCCCCTGACGGCAACCTACCCAGGCGACGACGCGCACGAGGGACGAATGCGGGCGATACCGCGGCCCGTTCCGCGTGGGCGGGTCCGCGTCAGGGCTTGGGTCTGGGGCGGACGAGGAGGATGTCGGCGGCGTGGGCGCGGACTTCGGCCTTGGTTCGGGGGCCGTGGTCCAGGTCCAGGAAGTGGGTGCCGATCGCCATCGCGAAGGCCATCAGGCTGCGGGCCTCGACCTCGTCCGGGTCGGGGCAGAAGGTGCCGATCATCTCGCGCAGCAGCGCCATGCGCCGGGCGTCCACGCGCCGCAGCCGCTCCGCGACCGCCTCGTCGCGACGGGCCCAGTCGCGGATGGCCAGGTCCAGGGGTAGGAGGCGGTCGCTGGAGAAGGTGAGCGCACCCGCGCGCTGGATCTTGGTCCTGGGGTCTCCGCCTTCGCGTTCGACCCGGTCGATCACCTCGTCGGTGCTCTCCCGCTCCCAGGTCTCCAACATCGCCTCCAGCAGGGCGCCGCGGTCGGCGAAGTAGCCGTAGAACCCGCCCTTGGTGACGCCGAGCCGCTTGGCCAGCGCTTCGACGCGGACCGCGTCCGGACCGCCGGCGGCCAGGGCACGCAGGCCCTCCTCGACCCACCGGTCCCGCGGTGTGCGCGGCGTTCCCACCATGTGCCCCACCTCACTTTCACTGCTGATGTACGGAGCCGTATAAAACGGCTAGCCTCATTCTATACGCACCCGTATATCGCGCATTCGAGGCGGTTCTGCCCATGAAGCTCCCCCGCACCGCGTTCACCGATCAGCCGTGGCGCATCCACGAACTCACCCGCGACTTCCGGGTGGAGGACGTGTGGTCGTTCCGCACACCCGGCGCCGGGCCGGACGACTTCCCGACCATGCTCGCCGCGCTGCGGGCGGCCGGCGGACTGGCGAAGCAGAGTGCGCCGGCCCGGTTCCTGTTCGCCGCCCGCTGGAAGATCGGCGCCCTGCTCGGCTGGGACGAGCCGAAGGCCGGCCTCGGGGCACGGGTTCCGTCGCTGCGCGATCGCCTGCCCACCGACCTGCGCGACAACCCGGGCTTCGAGTCCGAGGAGATGCCGCTCACTCCCGTGTACGAGCTGGACACCGAGTGCGCCCGCGAGTTGGTGAACAAGACCGTCCACACGATCCTGCACCTCGGATGGGCGCCGACCGCGAGCGGCGACCACGAGTTGCGCATGGCGGTTTTGGTGAAGCCCAACGGCACCTTCGGCCGGCTGTACATGGCCGCCATCGCGCCGTTCCGTTATGTCGTCGTCTATCCGGCGCTGACCCGGCAATGGGAACGCGCCTGGCGGGAGTACGGCCGCCCGAGCCCGGAAGGCGGCAGCCCGGCGGGCATCGTCGACGGCGTCGTGGGCCGGAAGGACATGCCCCCGTCGTTCCACGCCCTCACCTCGATGCCGGACTTCGACTACGTCGACGTGTTCACCCTCGCCACGGACGCGGCCGGCGACGCCACACCCGAGCAGTGGGCCCGGGCGATGTTCGGCGACGTCCCCGACCCCGGGGAACGCCTGATCTGGCGCGGCCTGCTCGGCCTGCGGCTCACCCGCGGGCGCTCGTCGGACACGGTGGCCGGCTGGCGTGTCGCCGAACGCGGCGAGGACTGGATCCGGTTGGAGACGGCGTCCCCGTACCTCACCGCCAACCTCGTCGTCCGCACGAGCGAGGGGCGGGTCTCACTCGGGACCTTCCTGCGCTACGAACGCACCCTCGGCCGGCTGATCTGGCCCCCGCTGTCCGCCGTACACCGCCGCCTGGTCCCCGGTGTACTCCGCAAGGCCGCGGCCAGGGTCCGCTGAGGCCGCCGGGACGCATCGTCATTCGACTCTCTGCGCCGGGCGGCCGGGCGGTCTACGCTGCGGGAATGCGTGAAACGCGCAAGCCTCCTCGCGGTCCGTCCACGCCGAACAACCCGGGAGGCCCACCCGGGCCGGTGTCCCCGGACAAGAACCCGCCTGCGCCGCCGGAGCATCCGCCACCGCCGGGGTCGTGAAACGTGAACATCGACCGCGTGGCGTGGACCGGGCTTCCCGTCGAGGTGCGGGGCGCGGTGGCGAGGCGGCTCGGGGTCGAGTTCGTGGCGGCGGACACGCCCGCCGGCGCGAACTGCGGCGTCTCGGCGGTGTTGACGCTGCCCGACGGGCACACGGTGTTCGTCAAGGGGCAACGCGACCGCGACCCCGTGCCCGCCGCCGACGGCGCGCACCAGGATCCCGGTTGGTGGGGGCCGACGTGGGGTCCCCTCGACGAACTCGCCCAGGAGGAACGGGTCAACCCGTTCCTGCCCGCGAGCGCGCCGCGCGTGTTGTGGCGCCTTGCCGCCGCCGGGTGGCACCTGCTCGCGTTCGAGGGCATCGACGGCCGGCACGCCGATTACGCGCCCGGGTCACCGGACCTGCCCCTGGTGCCGGCCGCCCTCGCCGACGTGGCGCGCTGCCCGACGCCGGGTCTGTCGCTGCCGACCGCGTGGGATCGCTGGGGTTACTGGTGCGATCCGGCGGACGAGCCGTTCCTTGCCGGTGCGTGCCTGATGCACACCGATCCGGCCGCCTGCAACGTCCTCGTGGACGGCGCTCGGGCCCGCCTGGTCGACTGGGCCTGGCCCGCGCGCGGCCCGGCCTGGATCGATCCCGCCCTGTGGGGCATGCGCCTGGTCTCGGCGGGCGGCCACACCCCCGAGCAGGCCCGAGCATGGGCAGCCCGAACCCCGGGATGGCGTACGGCGACGCCGCGGGGCGTACGCGCGTTCACCCGGGCCGAGGCCCGCCGATGGGAGGAGGACGCGGCGGACGGCGTCCGGGGCGCGGCCGAGATCGCCCCCGCGGCCCGGGCCTGGGCCGAGGTCTGGGCGTAGACCCGGGAGGCGTCCGAGCCGTCAGCGGGACCGGCGGGTCAGTACCACCGTCGTGGCCAGGGCGGCCACCGCCACCGGCAGGGCCGCCCGGCGGGCGTTGCGGCGCCGGTTGTGGGCGTCGAACAGGCCCCCGCTGGACTGGAACGAGAACGCCGACCACACCGACTGCGCCGAGAACGCCGAGGCCACTCCCAGAAACGAGCCGATCGACACGCACGACAGGGTCGAGCCGACCGACCCGAAGGACAGCGCGGAGCCGACCGAGCCGATCGACAACACCGAGCCCACCGAACCGATCGAGAGCACCGAACCCTCCGACCCGATCGACAACACCGAGTTGTGCGAGTTCCGGGACAGGATCGAGCCGTGTGCGTCGACGGCGAGCCGCTTCTTGGTCATCGGCCCAGTCTGCCCGAACTCACATACGATCGGCCGCAATCACCCGCGCCCCCGCGCGTCCCGTCCCGGCCGCCGCCATCCCTCACATGCGGTCCACCGCAACCACCCGCACCACCGCGCGCCCGGTCTCGTCCGACTCGGTCAGGTCCACCTCGGCGGTGATGCCCCAGTCGTGGTCCTGCGCCGGGTCGTCGAAGACCTGGCGGACCCGCCACGCCGAGTCCTCCTTCGTGATCTGCACCAGCTTGGGCCCGCGCGCGTCCGGACCGGTGCCGATCGAGTCGTGCTCGTCCCAGTAGTCCGCCAGCGCGTCCTGCCAGCGCTCCGCATCCCACGCCGTGTCGCCCTCCTGCTCGGACAACTCGCCGAGCTGGAAGTAGCGCCGCAGCGCCGCGAGTTCCACCCGCCGGAAGAGCGCGTTGCGCACCAGCACCCGAAACGCGCGCTCGTTGGCGGTGACGGGCGTGGTCCGCCCCTCGATGTCGTCCAGTTCCTCCTGCGTGGCGTCCGGGTTGGCCAACTTCTCCCACTCGTCGAGCAGGCTGGAGTCGACCTGGCGGACGAGTTCGCCCAGCCACGCGATCATGTCGTGCAGGTCCTCGTTCTTGGCGTCGTCCGGCACGGTCTGGTTCAGCGCCTTGTACGCGCTCGCCAGGTAGCGCAACACGATGCCCTCGGTGCGCGCGAGTTCGTACCAGCCGACGTAGTCGCCGAACGTCATCGCCCGCTCGAACATGTCGCGCACGATCGACTTCGGCGACAGCGGGTGGTCGCCCACCCACGGGTGGCTGCGCATGTAGATCGCGTAGGCGTGTTCGAGCAGTTCCTCCAGCGGACGCGGGTACTGGATGTCGGCCAGCCGCTCCATCCGCTCCTCGTACTCGATGCCGTCGGCCTTCATCTGCCCGACCGCCTCGCCCTTGGCCTTGTTCAACTGCGCGGCCAGGATCTGCCGCGGGTCGTCCAGGGTCGCCTCGACCACCGAGAGCACGTCGAGCGCGTAGGTCGGCGCCTCCGGGTCGAGCAGGTCGAACGCGGCCAGCGCGAAGGTGGACAGCGGCTGGTTGAGCGCGAAGTCGGCCTGGAGATCCACGGTGAGCCGCACCATGCGGCCCTCCTCGTCCGGGGCGTCGAGCTTTTCCACCACGCCGCCGTCGAGCAACGAACGGTAGATCGCGATCGCCTGCCGGATGTGCCGCAACTGCTGCGCGCGCGGCTCGTCGTTGTCGACCAGCAGGTGTCGCATCGCCTCGAACGCGTTGCCGGGCCGGTTGATCACCGCGAGCAGCATCGCGTGGGTGACCCGGAAGCGGGACGCCAGCGGCTCCGGCTCGGCCTCCTGGAGCCTGGTGTAGGTCTCCTCGTTCCAGCCGACGAAACCCTCCGGGGCCTTCTTGCGCACCACCTTGCGGCGCTTCTTCGGGTCGTCGCCGGCCTTGGCCAGCGCCTTGAGGTTCTCGATCTCGTACTCGGGGGCCTGCGCCACCACGTTGCCCACCGTGTCGAAGCCGGCCCGCCCGGCGCGCCCGGCGATCTGGTGGAACTCGCGCGCCCGCAGCCGGCGCACCCGCTGGCCGTCGTACTTCGACAGCGCGGTGAACAACACCGTGCGAATCGGCACGTTGACCCCGACGCCGAGGGTGTCGGTGCCACAGATCACCTTGAGCAGCCCGGCCTGGGCAAGGCGCTCCACCAGCCGGCGGTACTTGGGCAACATGCCCGCGTGGTGCACGCCGATGCCGTGCCGCACCCAGCGCGAGAGCTGGCGGCCGAACTTGGTGGTGAACCGGAAGCGGCCGATCACCGACGCGATCTGGTCCTTCTCCGCGCGCGTGCACATGTTGATGCTCATCAACGACTGGGCCCGCTCGACCGCCGACGCCTGGGTGAAGTGCACGATGTACACCGGCGCCTCACGCGTGGTCAGCAACTCCTCGATGGTCTCGTGCAGCGGGGTGACCCGGTAGGAGAAGTAGAGCGGCACCGGGCGGGTGGCCGACTTGACGATCGTGGTGGACCGGCCGGTACGCCGCTTCAGGTCGGCCTGGAAGTGGTCCATGTCGCCGAGCGTCGCCGACATCAGCAGGAACTGCGCCCTCGGCAGCTCGATCAGCGGGATCTGCCAGGCCCAGCCCCGGTCCGGGTCGCCGTAGAAGTGGAACTCGTCCATCACCACCAGGCCCACGTCCGCGTCCGCGCCGTCGCGCAGCGCGATGTTGGCCAGCACCTCGGCGGTACAGCAGATGATCGGCGCGCCGGCGTTGACCGAGGCGTCGCCGGTCATCATGCCGACGTTCTCGGTGCCGAACTGGGCCACCAGGTCGAAGAACTTCTCCGAGACCAGCGCCTTGATCGGCGCGGTGTAGAAGCTGCGCTCCTTGCGGGCCAGCGCGGCGAAGTGCGCGCCGGCGGCGACCAGACTCTTCCCGGAGCCGGTCGGCGTGTTCAGGATGACGTTGTTGCCCGAGACCAGCTCGATCAGCGCCTCTTCCTGCGCGGGGTACAGGGTGAGGCCGCGCTCTTCCGCGTACGCGGCGAAGGCTTCGTACAGAGCGTCGGGGTCGGCCTCGGCGGGGAGCAGATCGATGAGAGTCACCCGTCTATCCTGCCTGCTCGCCGACCCCGTCCCGGACGCAACCCGGATACGACCTCGCCCGCGCGTCGGCGGCGGCGCTCCGCGCGCCGGTCACGGGGGCTTCCGGTGACGCGTGTCACATGTCTAGCGTGGCGTGATCATCCGCCGCCTGGGACGGGGAGTGCTCGTGGGGTCGGCACGACGCGTGGGACGCGTGGGCCCGGTGCTGCTCACGGGCCTGGTGCTGGTCACCGGTGTGGTACTGGCGGGCAGCCTGCTCGGGTACGCGGCCCGCTCCGGATCGCCGGCGTCCCGACGCGCGCCGACCGTGGTCGCGGTGTCGGACCGGGCGCGAACGGGGGCGTACGGGATCGGCTGGGCGGTCCGCTACGGCGACCTGGGCCACGACCGCGCGCAGCGCACCTACCGGCTGGTCATCTCCGCCGATCCGGTCTCGCTGGACACGGTGCTCGCCGGCGGCGTCGACCCGGACGTGTGGGACAGCGGGGTCGTGCACTCCGCGCAGCACGCCGGGGTGCGGCCGTCGGGGTTCCGCTACGAATCGGGCACCACGTACTACTGGAGCGTGCGGATCCGGGACGACCGGGACCGGGATTCCGGCTGGAGCACCCGCGAGCGCTGGACGGCGCCCCACCCCTGACGTCGACGCCCGAAGCGCCCCGCCCTCCCGGCCCGCCCCCGCTCCCGCTCCCCCGACCCCCGTGGCCCGATCTCCGGTCAGCGGCCCCCGAGTTCCCGTCGGTGCCCCCGTGAACACGCAGCGCGAGCCATACGATGCATGCGACTTGATCAGGGGAAGGGACTTCAGCCATGCGCAGGATCCTCATCGTCGGTGCCGGCCAATCCGGGCTCCAGCTCGGCCTGGGATTGCTCGCCCACGGCTACGACGTGACCGTGATGACCGAGCGCACGCCCGACGAGATACGCGCGGGCCGGGTGACCTCGACGCAGATCATGATGCCGTCGACGATCGCCCTCGAACGGCCGCACGGGCTGGACCTGTGGGCCGACCGGGTGCCGCCGATCGACCGGGCGGGCTTCACCATCCCCGGCCCGGACGGCACGCCCGTGGTGGACTGGCTGGGCGACCTGGGCGGCGCGCAGTCGGTGGACCAGCGGATGAAGATGCCCGCCTGGATGGAGCTGTTCGTGGCCCGGGGCGGCAACCTGGTGGTACACCCGGTCGCGGTGTCCGACATCGACTGGTTCACCCGCGCCTACGACCTCGTGGTGGTGGCCGCCGGCAAGGGCGAGTTGGTGTCGATGTTCGACCGGGACCACGAGAAGTCCGAATTCACCACCCCACAGCGGCAGTTGGCGGTCGCCTACTTCCACGGCGCGACGCCCAGGCCGGCGGTGGGACACGACGCGCTGCACGTCAACGCCATCCCCGAGGCGGGCGAGATCATCATGTTCCCGGGCCTGACCCTGTCCGGGCCGTGCGACATCATCCTGCTCGAGGCGATCCCCGGCGGACCGCTGGACGTATTCGGCGGCGTGCGCGACCCGCAGGCCTACTGGACGCTGATGCGCGACGTGGTCCGACAGTTCGCGCCGTGGGATCACGATCGGATCAGCCGAGCCGAACTCACCGACCCGATGTGCGTGCTCAGCGGCGGCTTCTCCCCCGTCGTGCGCAAGCCGGTCGCCCAACTCCCCTCCGGTGGAGTCGCCCTGGGCATCGGCGACGTACTGGTCACCAACGACCCGCTCAGCGGCCAGGGCGCCAACAACGCGGCGCGGGCCGCCGACCTGTACCTGAACGCGATCGTGGCGCACGGGGACCGGCCGTTCGACGCGGCCTGGATGGAGTCGCTCTTCGCCACGTTCTGGGAGCGCGCCCGGCACGGGGTGAAGTTCTCCACCGCCCTGCTCGGCGCCCCGCCGGAGCACGTGCAGATGCTGATGGGCGCGGGCAACGACTGCCCGGCCGTGTGCGACGCGATCATGAGCGCGTTCGACAACCCGGCGGAGTTCGAGGAGTTCATGTACGAGCCGGAGAAGACGAAGGCATTCCTGCACGGCGTCGGCGCGCTGTAGGACGATCGGCTCCCCGTCGTGGGGTCCGGCGACCGCGGGCCCCACGATCGGCACCGACGAGCGCACAAAGAAGGCCGGCCCGAGAGCTCACGCTCTCGGGCCGGTGCCGTCGTGCCCCGGGTGGGGGTGGGGACACGAACGGCCGGGGATCAGATCCCCGAACGGCTACAGACCCTGGGGGGGATTGGGCTGCGCCTGGCCCACTCGGAAAGGGGGGAGTCCCGTTGGTTCCGAATGGACCGTCGTTCTGAAGGCTAGTGAAAACCGTGGCCGAAGAACACCTGTCGACCCGACCGGATTGGGCCCGGGACGAGGGTTTAAGGCCCTCTTAAGAGTGAATCGTCGCCGAGATTCCGGGGGGCACACGACCAGTGACTCACAGTGAGAAGATCGGCGCCGTCGACAACCGGCCGAAGGCGCCGGGTCACTCAGCCGACACCGGTCCGGCGCCGGCCGCGCCGACTCTTACCGGCTCGACGACTGCGCCGGGTGACCGCGTCCGTACGGCCCGCACCCAGGCGCACGCTCACCTCCGCGCCGCCGAGCACCGAGCGGCCCAGGCCGACCTCTCCCCCGGTGGCCTCCGCGAGCCGGCGCACGATGTCCAGGCCCAGGCCGGTCGAGCCGTCGCCGCCCTGGCCGTGCCCGCGCCGCAGCGCGGTCTCCGGGTCGGCGATGCCGGGGCCGCCGTCGGCGACCAGCAGGATCACCGATTCCCGGCCCGCGTGCAGCGTGACCGAGAACGGCACCCCCTCCTCGGTGTGCCGGAACACGTTGCCCAACATCGCGTCCAGACCGGCCGCCAGGTCGCCCCGGGACACCGGGACCCGTACCGGCACCTCCGCGCCCACCAGCTGCCACGGGCGGTCCTCGTCCTCGGCCAGCGCGGACCAGAAGTCCATTCGGGCCCGCACCACCTCCGCCGCGTCGCAGCCCACCCGTTCGATGCTCGCGCTGGACCGCCGCGCGCCGCGGATCAACTCGTCCACCTCGCGCTCCAGTTGCGCCACCGCGTGCCGGGTCTGCTCGGCCACCGGATCCTCGCCGAGGGCCGCCGCGTTCAGCCGCAGCGCGGTCAGCGGGGTGCGCAGGCGATGCGACAGGTCGGCGGCCATCTCGCGCTCGTTGGCCAGCAGTTGCTCGACCCGATCGGCCATCGTGTTGAACGACGTGGCGGCCTCCTGGAGTTCGGAGGGGCCCTGCGGGGCGATCCGCGCCTCCAGGTCGCCCGTACCCAGCGACCGCGCGGCGGCGGCCAACGACCGGGCCGAGCGCACCACCTGCGCGCCGAGCCGGTCGGCCACCAGGACCGAACCGCCGACCAGGACCACCGCCACCCCGGTCAGCACCAGCCACGCGGTGCCCACGCCGTGGTCGAGATCGCCGTCCGGGACGTACACCTCGATCACCGTGATCCGCCCCTGATCCAGCACCACCGGCTGCAACAGCGCCCAGCCGCCGCCCGCCCGGACCCGGAACGAGCGGGCCGACTCGCGCGCGCCCGCCACGTTGTGCTCGCTCGCGCGCGGTCGCCCGAGCACCGACCCGTCGGGCAGGTGGATCGCGATCCGCCCGCCCGAACCGGCCGGCACACTCGCGATCGCCGGCTCCAGCGCGGCCCGGTCGGTGGTGATCACCAGCGCCGGCTGCAACGCGGCGGCCTGCCGCTCGGCATCGGTGAAGGTCCGGTCCGCGGCGATCTCCCGGATCACCAGCACCAGCGGGATCAGAAACGCCAGCGCCACCATCGTGGTCACCGCCAACGAGACCCGGACCAGCGTGCCGCGCAGCCCCCTCGGCGCCCGGGCCGGCCTCGGGCCGCGCTCCGACCTCGGGCCCCGGACGGACCCGCCGGCCCGCTCCGCCGCACCCGCCGCCCGACCACCCGACCGGCCCTCCCCGCGCCGCCCCGTCGCCCCGCGCCCGCCCGAGCGCAGTCTCACGCCGGAGGCTCCAGCTTCACCCCGACACCCCGCACGGTATGCAGATACCTCGGCTCCCGCGCCTTCTCGCCGAGCTTGCGGCGCAACCACGACAGGTGCACGTCGATGGTCTGGTCGTCCCCGTACGCCTGACCCCATACCTCGGCCAGGATCTCCCGTCGCGGCACCACCCGACCGGCCCGCGCGGCCAGGAACGCCAGCAGGTCGAACTCGCGCCGGGTCAGTTCCAGTTCGCGGCCGTCCAGGTGCGCCTCGCGGCGCCGGGTGTCGATCCGCAGGCCGCCGGTGGTGAACACCTCGGGTGTACTGCCGCCGCGCGCGCGGCGCAGCACGGCCGACAACCGGGCACCCAGATGCTCCCCGGAGAACGGCTTCGTCACATAGTCGTCGGCGCCGGCGTTGAGCAGCCGGACCACCTCCGCCTCGTCGTCCCGGGCGGTCGCGATGATCACCGGAACGTCGGATATGCCGCGCAACATCTTCAATGCCTCGGATCCGTCCAGATCCGGCAGGCCGAGATCCAGGATGACCACGTCGAACGAGTACTGGGCCACCTCGCGCAGCGCCTCCAGGGCGGTGCCCACGCTGCGCACCGCGTGGGAGGACGAGGTGAGGTAGCGGATCAGCGCCGAACGTACGAATTGGTCGTCCTCGACAACGAGCACCTGTGCCATGGTTCGGAACCGTACCCGTACGGTCCACTCCGTCCAGCCCGGGAGGGGCCCGTACGGTCCACTCCGTCCAGCCCGGGAGGGGCCCGTACGGTCCACTCCGTCCAGCCCGGGAGGGGCCCGCGACCTCGCCCCCACCCCGCCGGGGAGGGGTGGGCCCGGGGCGGGAGGATAGGGCTCGTGCGGAGAATCATCACGTCGATCTCGGTGTGGCTCGCGGTGACCGCGGTCGCCGTCGCGCTCTCCTGGTGGGGGGTGCGCAGCGTGCTGCGCGAGACCGTGTTCGAGCCGCCCCGGCCGCCGAGCCCGGTGGCCGGGAACGTACCGCCGCCCTCGGTGTCCACATCGCCGCCCACGCCCTCGGCGCCACCGACCTCCGAGGCGCCGGACCTGATCTCGGCGGTCAACCGCACTCCGCCGCCGACCTCGTCGTCCCCGCCCCCGACCACGACCCCACCGACCACGAAGGCCCCGCCCGCGCCGCCGCCCGCGCAGTTGCGGGAGCAACCGGCCGCGGCGGTGCAGAGCTTCGAGGTGCGCGGCGGTCGGGCGTCGTTCCGGTACCAGGCGACCACCGCGACGCTGATCGCCGCCACACCCAACTCGGGCTGGGCGGTCAAGGTGTGGCCGGGCGACCGGTGGATCCGGGTCGACTTCGTCCGACACGGACAGACCTCGTCGGTCTTCGTGGTGTGGAACGGGCACGACCCGATCGCCTCGACCTACGAGGACTGACGCCCCCGCGCCCCGCGACCCACCCGGCTCACAGGTCCTCCAGCACCTCGGCGGCCGTGGCGCGCAGACCCCGCGCGACCCGGGTGGCGGTGTTGTACGCCTCGTCGCCGCGCCCCTCGGAGAACGCGTTGGCCGCCTGGATCAGCCCCTGGGCGCCCTTGAGCGCGTCGACCGCCGCGGCGAGCAACGCCTCCCCGCGCGCGTCCTGGCCCGGTTCGCCCGCCATCCCGGCGAGTTGCCGGGTGAGCACGGTCAGCCGCATGTCGACGCCCCGGACACCGGCCAACGGCGCCGGCCGCGGGTCGCGCACGCTCGGCACGCCCTGACGCGACATCGACGCGCCCTCGGGGCCACCGCACAGCGGACACGTCTCGCCGAGCGCGAGCAGACCGCGCTCGGGGTGTCGCGGACACGGCGCCGAACGCGGCCGTGCGTCGGCCGCGTCCCGGGCCCGGCCGCGCCGTCGCCGGTTCTCGCAGAACAGGCACTTGTCCCGCGCGTCCTCGTCGACCGGGCCGTGCGGATGCTCGTTGCACAGCGTGGTCGGCGCCGGCGCGGTCAATTGACCGAGCAGACGCCGCGTGTTCGCCAACTGCTCGGCGATCGCGTCGTACGCCTCCGGCGGGCTGGTGTTGCCGAGGAGGTCGACCATCTCCATCAGGTTCTTGGTCGAGCGGACGAGTGCGTTCGTATCAGGTGCCACGCCTATGGACTGTAAATGATCGGCGGCCCGTCACCGCACGATCAGGACTTCGAGGGTGCGCGGCCCGTGCACCCCCTCGACCCGATTCAGCTCGATGTCGCTGGTCGCGGACGGCCCGGAGATCCAGGTCAGCGGTCGACCGGGGTCGAGTCGTTCGAGCGCCTGCGGCACCGAGGCGACCACGTCGGCGGCGCGAATCACACACAGGTGCCAGTCCGGCACCAGGGTCAACGCCCGACGGCCCTGGCCGGGCCCGGCGTCGAGCACGATCGTGCCGGTTTCGGCGATGCCGACGGCGGCGGCGGTGAGCACACCGTCGGCGGTGTCGAGGGCCGACGTGGTCAGCATGTCGGCGGGTTTGACGATCTCGGGCCTGTTATTAATACTATTGTCGTACAACTGCCCGTACACCCAGCCGTCCGCCAGGCACACCTCCTCGGCGAGCCCGGCCGTCCACGCCGCCGGCAGCCCCGCCGGGGTCACCAGGGTGCGGGCCCCGCGCCGCTCGACCGCCGCCGCGACCGCGTCCGCGAGGGCATCCTCGGCGACCTCGTGCACCACGGCCCGATAGTCGCGCAGGTGCTCGACGAACAGGTCGAGCACACCTTCGGCGACATGCGCCCGTGCGTAGTCGCGCACGACCGGGGAGTCGTCGTCGCTCGGCACGTCGGCGAGCGCCCGGCGGACCCGGGCCAGGATCGCTGCACGCGAACTCATCGGTCGTCCTCCTCGATCCGGTTCTTCTCCGCCGGCGGTTGCGCTGCAGCGGCCGGGGGCTGCTGCGGCAGCGCGCCGCGTTCGCGCACCCACCAGTCGCGGAAGGACTGCGCCGGCACCTCCGGCAGCGCCCGGCTGTCCGACCAGGCCGCACCCGGCCCGGGCGCGCGACGCGGCAACAACCGACGCGAGCGGGCCGCGACCCGCTGTACGGTACGCAGCCGCTTCGCGTCGTCGAGCACCCACTCGGCCGCCCGCATCGCCGCCCACTCGGCCCGGTGACCGCCGCCCTCGACCACCTGTTCGCGCAGGTGCACGAGCACCTCGGGGATGTCGATGGCGACCGGGCACACCTCGTAGCAGGCACCGCACAACGACGACGCGTAGGGCAGGGACGCGGTCTGCGGGTCCACCTTCCCGGTCGCCACACCCCGCAGTTGCGGCACCAGGATCGCGCCGATCGGCCCCGGGTACACCGACCCGTACGCGTGCCCCCCGGTGCGCTCGTACACCGGACACACGTTCAGGCAGGCCGAACACCGGATGCAGCGCAACGCCTGCCGCCCGGTGGTGTCGGCCAGCACGTCGGTACGGCCGTTGTCGAGCAGCACCAGGTGGAAGTCCTGCGGGCCGTCGCCGGGGGTGACGCCGGTCCACATCGAGGTGTACGGGTTCATCCGCTCCCCGGTCGAACTCCTGGGCAGGAGTTGCAGGAACACCTCCAGATCGGCCCAGGTCGGCACCACCTTCTCGATGCCGACCACGGAGATCAGCGTCTCGGGCAGGGTCAGACACATCCGCCCGTTGCCCTCCGACTCGACCACGACCAGCGTGCCGGTCTCGGCGACCAGGAAGTTCGCGCCGGACACCGCGACCTTCGCGGACAGGAAGCGCTCCCGCAGGTGTCGCCGCGCGGCCTCGGCCAGCGCGGCCGGCTCGTCGGTCAGCCCGGGCGGCGCCGGTACCCCCCACTCGGCCATCTCCCGGACGAAGATCTCCCGGATCTCGGCCCGGTTGCGGTGGATGGCCGGCACCAGGATGTGCGACGGAAGGTCGTCGCCCAACTGCACGATCAACTCGGCCAGATCGGTCTCGTAGGCCCGAATACCCTCGGCGGCCAACGCCTCGTTCAGCCCGATCTCCTGGGTGACCATCGACTTGACCTTGACCACCTCGGTCTCCCCGGTGGCCCGAACCAGATCGGCGACGATGCGATTCGCCTCCGCCGCGTCCGCCGCCCAGTGCACGGTGCCTCCGGCGGCGGTGACGGCCGCCTCGGCGGCGACGAGGTACTCGTCGAGCCGACGCAACGTACGATCCTTGATCGCCGCCCCGGCGGCCCGAAGCTCGCCCCAGTCGGAAAGCTCACCGACCACATGGGCTCGTTTGTCGCGAATGGTATGAGTGGCCTTGCGCAAATTATGCCGAAGCTGAGGATTCGACACGGCAGATCGAGCAGCCTCGGGAAACGGCGGCATACCCAAAAACGTAGGCGATGAGGTCATAACCAAAGCTTTCCGATCAACGGGTCGAGGAAATTCGGCTCACAGGCCATAAAGGCCGCACCGCTGCCCCGAAAACCGCAGCCGGTACGACCGAAGCAACGGGTGGAGCGGGCGGGTAAACAATCCCTAACCCGCCGTCGAGGCGAGAATCTCCGCCAGGTGCACAACGCGCATGCCGGTCCGCTGACGATCCATCAGCCCACCGATGTGCATCAGGCACGAGTTGTCCGCCGCGCACAGCACCTCCGCCCCCGTCCCCGCCGCGTGCCGCACCTTGTCGGCGCCCATCGCGGTGGACACGTCCGGGTTCTTCACCGCGAAGGTGCCGCCGAAGCCGCAACACTCCTCCTCGCCCGGCAGGTCGACCAGTTCCAGACCCCGCACCTCGCGAAGCAGCGCGGTCGGCCGGTCACCCAGGCCCAGGAGGCGGCGGGAGTGGCAGGTGGGGTGGTAGACGACCCGGTGCGGGAAGTAGGCGCCGACGTCGGTGACGCCGAGCACGTCCACGATGAACTCGGTGAGGTCGTATACCTTCGGGACCACGGCCGCGACCCGGGCCGACAACCCGGGATCGGCCGCGCGGGCCGCGGCGCGCGGGTGGTTGTCCCGAATCATCGCGCCGCAGGACCCGGACGGGGTGACCACCGCGTCGTAGCCGGCGAAGGTGTCCGCGAACCCGGCCACCATCGGCTCGATCCGCTTTCCGTAGCCGGTATTCCAGTGCATCTGGCCGCAGCACGTCTGCGCGGTGGGGAAGTCCACGGTGCAGCCGAGCCGTTCCAGGAGGCGGACGACGGCCTGCCCCGTGCGGGGGTAGAGCGTGTCGTTGACGCAGGTGATGAACAGCCCGACGCGCATGCGTGCGGCCTCCTCGCGACTGTCGAATCATGTGGTCTGACCACACTGTGGTGTGCTCACGCTAAGGGCATGGCATCCTTGGCCACAAGACACCCCCCGATTCGCGATTCGCGACGCCCGCATCCGAGGAGCCCCCGTGACAGACGGCCCCGACTGGCGTCCGGTCAAGCGTGTACGCGCATTCGAGGAGGTCGTGGCGCAGATCGAGGAGCAGATCGCGAGCGGCCGACTGCGCGCCGGCGACAAGCTCCCCGGCGAGCGCGCGCTGGCTGCCGCGCTCGGGGTCAGCCGCCCCTCGGTGCGCGAGGCGATGCGGGTCCTGGAGGCCATGGGCGTGCTGGTGGCCAACCCGGGCAGCGGCCCGGAGGCGGGGGCGATCCTGGCCGGCTCGGCGGGCCCGGCGCTGACCGGCGTCCTCGGGCTGCACCTGGGACTGGCCAACTTCGCCGTGGACGACGTGGTGGAGACCCGGCTGCTGATCGAGTCGTGGGCGGTCGAGGGCGCGGCGCGACATGCGGGCGAGGCCGACCTCGACCGGCTGCGCGCGATCGTGGCCGCGATGGACGACCCGAACCTGTCCCCGGAGCGGTTCAACGAACTGGACACCGAGTTCCACACCACGATCGCGGAGTTGTCGGGGAACGCGCTGGTGACCACGTTCATGCGCGCGCTGCGCGACACCGTACGTCGGCACCAGCGCCGCGCGGTGGCCGAACTGGGGCCGGACACGGGCGCGTTGCGCGCGGATCACCGGGCCATCCTGGCCGCGATCGTGGCCCGCGACCCGCGCGCCGCGGCCGATGCGGTGGCCGCGCATCTGCGCCGCGCCTACCCGCAGGTGTCCCGGGTCCGCGAAGACGCACCCTCCCCGGAGAACTGACGAACCGTCAACGGCCCGGCCCAAATAGCTGACGAACCGTCATCGACCGCGTGTGATAAGGCGATCCGTCGACGGGTCGGCGACGGGGGTGGGTTGTCGGCGGCCCGCTCGCGCGGACTTCGGGCAAAGCGCGCAACGCTCTGGTGACACGGCGCTCCGGCCCGGCATACTGCGCGGCAACGTACAGCGCAGGAGGTCGCGAGGATGCTCGGGCACGACCGGATCGACGCGGAAACCTACCACCGGGACATCGTCCCCGGATTGCTCATCGGCGCGCACGGCAAACGGGCCGAGGCGGGCCTCGCCGGGCTCGACCCGCTCGGTCTGCGGATCGGCGCCGGCGCGTGGACCTATCGCGCGGACGACTCCCGACTGCGCGTCGTGGAGGGGATCGACCCGGACGCCGGCTGCGTGGTGCGACTGTCCCCCGACGCCTGGACCGACCTGGTCACCCTGCTGCGCACCGCCGCGGCGCTGGCCATCGCGGGCGAGGTGCACACCGAACACGGCACGGTGCTCGACCTGTTCCGTTGGGAACCGGCGTTGCGGGCGCTCTACCAGGGCATCGAGATCTACCTGCCGCAGGGCCCGGAGTTGTACGACCGGCACGGCGCACCGGTGGACCCGGCGGCCGAACTCACCCTCGACCGCTCCGATCGGGAACTCGCCGAACACTTCGAGGCGACCGGGGTGATGCGGGTGCGCGGGGTGTTCTCCGCCGCCGAGATCGCGGTCCTGAACGCGGAGGTGGACCGGCTCGCCGCCGAGGCCCGGCCGGACGACGACCGGTCCTGGTGGGCGGAGACCGAGTCGGGTGAGGCGGTGTTGTGCCGGATCGTGTACGCGAGCGAACGGTCGGCGCCGATCGGCGAGTTGGCCCGCGATCCGCGCCTGGTCCGGCTGGCCGGTCTGCTGCACGACGACCTGGCCGCGTCCATGGACCGGATGGAGGGGGTCTCCGTCCTGCTCAAGCCGGCGGGTCGGCTCAAGGGCCTCGCCAACATCCCCTGGCACACCGACTGCGGTCTCGGCGGCCACCACATCATGTGCCCGTCGGTGGCGATCGGCATCCAACTGACCGGCTCCTCCGCCGAGACCGGCTACCTGGAGGCGATCCCCGGCTCGCACGGGCGCACCTGCCCGCAACCGACGCAGGAGGAACTGGCGAGCCTGCCCTATGTCGCGGTGCCGACCGAGCCGGGCGATGTGACGGTGCACGTGGCCGACGTACTGCACGCGTCGCCGCCGCCCGCCGGGGTGGGCGGGCGGCGCACGATGTACGTCACCTTCCGGCCGCCGACGCTGTTCGAGCAGGTCGGACCGGGTGAGGCGGTCAACGACCTGATCCGCAGTCGTACGGCGAGTGAGTTGGAGGCCGGCCTGGGCCGGTGAGTCCGCCCCTCGGGGCGGGTGGGCGCGGGGACTGCGCCGGGCGGGACGGGTGCGGGGATCGCACGTGGTGGGACGGGCGCGGGGACTGCGCCTGGCGGGACGGGCGCGGGGACGCGTGTACTCATCGACCGGCATCGGCACTCCGTGTGCCGCAATGGGCGCTCGGCAATCGGCGCTCGGCAATCGATGTTCGGCGTTCGGCGCTCACCGGTTCCGGACGACACCCGCCGGTTCGACGCTGAGGATCCGGTCCAAATGGGTGATTCGCAACACCCGCGCCGGCTGCGGACCGACACCGCACACCACGATGCCCCCGTCCCGGTCGCGCAGTCGGCGGTAGCCGTAGACCAGGCTGCCCAGGCCGGACGAGTCGATGAACGGCACCCCCGACAGGTCGATCCGCAGGCTGCGCGCGCCCTCGTCGACGAGGCGGTCCACCGCCTGGCGGAAGGCCGGTGCCGCGGTCATGTCCATGTCGCCGTGTACGGACACGATGCCACCGAGGTCGGCCTCCAGGGCCGTGTGCACCACGCACGGTCTGGCCGAGAACGATGTGTGATCCACGTCGTCCGGCGGGAGATCGTCAAGGCTCATGGGGATCACTCCACACGGTCGAGTGTCGGTTCGGTCGCGCGGCACGCGACCGCTCGCTACGATGCGCGCGGCCCGGGACGAACCCCCACATCCATCCCGGAACGCAGGACCGCATCGGCACCCTACTCGCCGCATCGGTCGCTCGTGGACCGTCTTCCCCTATAGGTGTGATTCCGTCGGAAGCCGCCCGCGGCCGACCCCGGCGGTCGTACCGTGAAGGTTGCGCGAGCGCCGGCGCGAGTCGGCTCGAAACGCACGGACGCAAGGGATTCCGTAGCCATGACCGGACCACGCCCCTCAAGCGATGAGCGGGGCAGTAACACTCACGAGCCGGCCGCCGCTCGGCGGAGCAACGGCTTCGAGCCACCGCACGCCCTCGACGAGACGGCGCCGCCCGGCTGGTCACCGGCCGAGGTGCTCGACGAGAGCGACACCGGCGTGATCGTGTTCACCGCCGAGGGCACCGTGTGCCACGTCAACCCCGCGGCCGCGCGCCTGCTGCCCGACTGTGCGGTGGGCACCGCCTTCCCGACCCTGCCCGCGACCGGGACCACCTGGCGCGGCGAGGTCGACGATCGGCGCGTGCAGGGGCGGCGAGCGCTCCTGAGCGGCGGACACTACGCCTGGTACGTCCGCGACACCACGGCCGAACGGCGGCGCGAGGACGCGCTGTTGGCCGAGCGGCGGCGCAAGGTCTTCCTCGCCGAGGCGGGCCGGATGTTGTCCGCGACCACTCACCCGCGCCGGCTGACCGATCTGGTCACCACGCTGCCCGCGCCCGAACTGGCCGACTGGGTGGCGCTGTCCGTGCCGAGCATGGAGGACGGCCGGATGCGCACCACCTACGCGCCCGCCACCGGCACCCCGATCGCCCGGGTGACCACCGGCCTGGGCACGGCGTGGACGGCCCCGGCGGGCGTCGGCCGGGTGTTGCGTACCCGCAGGCAGGAACTGCATCCGCTGATGGATCGCGAACTGCTCGGCCGCCTGGTGCCGGACGACGCGGTCGCGGACCTGCTCGCCGTCGACGCGCGGTGCGCGCTCGTGGTCCCGGTGCCCACCGACGACGACGCGCCGTCCGTACTGACGTTCGTGCGCTCGGCGACCTCGGAGCCGTTCGCCGAGGAGGAGATCGCACTCGCCGTGGACTACGCCGAACGGGTGGGCGTGGCGCTGCGCACCTCGCGGCTGTACGTCGAGCAGGACCGGCGCACCCTGCTGCTCGCCCGGGCCCTCGTCCCGGGCCCGCTGCCCGAGGTGCCCGGCGCGCGGATCGCCGCCCGCTATCGGCCGGTGTCGCTGACCAACGGTCTGGGCGGCGACTTCTACGCCGTGCATCCCACCCCGGTCGACGGCACGTGGGCGTTCTCCGTCGGCGACGTGTGCGGACGCGGCACGCCCGTGGGCATGTTCAGCTCGCGCTCGCTGCTGATACTGCGCACGGCGGCGAGCGCGGGTTGCGCTCCCGCGCATCGGATGGCGCTGCTCGACGCGGAACTCACCCTCGGCGATCCCTCGTTGGTGCTGACCGCGATCACCGGGGACTGCTCGGTGCATCCGGACGGCTCCGCCCGGGTGCGGCTGACCTGCGCCGGGCATCCGCCGCCGCTGTGGATGGACCCGGCGGGGCGGGTGGCCGCGATGGCGTTCACCGATCCGCTGGTGGCGGGCATCCCGGGCACCGTGTTCGGCGAACGGGAACTGCCGTTGCCGGCCGGGTCGACGCTGCTCCTGTACAGCGACGGGGTCACCGAGGCGCGGGACGCGGACGGCGAGGCGTACGGGGTGGAGGCGTTGCGGCACGACCTCGCCTCGTGTGCGGGCATGCCGGTGGAGGCGCTGGTGGAGCGCCTGGAACAGCGGCTGTTGGCGCATCTCGGCGACGCCCCGGTGATCGACGACGTGGTGCTGTTGGCCATTCACATCCCCTATCGGGACGACCATGAGGCGCTGCCGATCCTGGCCGAGCCGGGTCGTCCCGGTCCCGACGAGCATCCGGACGGCGCATGACGCACGTGGTCTCCGACGAACTCGACCTGTTCCTCGCACACTTGGGCCGAGCCGACGAGGTCGAGGCACTGAACCTGGTCCGCAACCTGCTGGGCAAGGGGGTGCCGGGCGAGGAGGTGTTGACGGATCTGGTGATCCCGGCGCTGCGGGTGGTGGGCGAGCGGTGGGCGACGGGCGAGTGGACGGTGGCGCGTGAGCACTCCGCCTCGCACGTCACGGGTCGGGTGGTGCACCTGGTCGCGGACGCGACGCCGCGGCCGCGTTCGCAGACCCGGATCGTGGTGTGCTGCGCACAGGGCGACTGGCACGGGCTCGCGTCCCGGATCCTGGCCGCGCTGTTGCGGCTGCGCGGGATCGACACCACGGTGTTGCCACCGGGTACGGGTGCGGGCGAACTGGCCCGGGTGGTGCCCGACTCGGGCGCCGGGTCGGTGGTGCTGAGTTGTACGGTCTCCACCGCACTACCGGGCGCGCGGGCGATGGTGGAGGTGGCCCGCCGGGTCGGCGTGCCGGTGCTGGTGGGCGGTCCCGGCTTCGGCCCGAACGGCCGCTGGGCGGGTGTCGTCGGCGCGAACGGCTGGGCGCCGGACGCGGAACGCGCCGCCGAGATGTTGACCGGCCCCGACTGGCCGACCGTCACCACGCCGGCCCCGCGCCTGCGCCACCTGTCCGACCCGACCCACGACGGCGTCGGCCTGCTGCGCACCCCGCTGGTCGCCGCGGGCATGTCGGCGCTGGCCTCGATCGAGGGTGAACGCTCGGACACCACCATGCGCGACGGCCTGGCCAGTGCGGTCGACACACTCGCCGTCTCGCTGTTCCTGGACGACGACGCGCTGTTCGTCGATTTCACCCGGTGGTTCGTCGACGTACTGGGCCACCGACGCGTGCCCAGCGAGGCACTGGCCGCCGCCTACCGGGCCTTCGCCACGCGCCTGACCCACGTCCCCGGCGCGAGCGCCACACTGACGGCGGCCGGGGCGGTGTTGTAGGGCGCGGTGGTGGAGGGCGGGGTTTGTGGCGGGGTCTGTAGGGCGGTGCCGGAGCCGGTCAGCCCGCGGCGCTCAGGTCCTCGTCCGTGGGGGCGTCTTCGGACAGGGCTTCGGTGAGGTCCGGGTGTACGTCGAAGAGGCGGCGCAGGCCCAGGGCGGTGAAGACGCGGTTGACGTGGTGATCGTTGTTGCCGGGCATCACCAGCCGCAACGAGCCGCCGGTGGAGCGCAGTAGTCGGCGGGCCGCGACGAGGGTGCCGATGCCGGTGGAATCGAGGAATTCGACCCGGGTGAGTTCGAGGACGATCCGATGATCGCCCTCGGCGACCGCGCGTCTGACGTGTTCACGGAGTTCGGGGACGACGGCGTAGTCGACCTCCCCGAGGACGTGCAGCACGGTCCAGCCCTGGAGATCGTCCTTGATCACCTGAAGAGTCACGCGCCGGCAGTCCCCTCGCCCATGGTGTCCCGAGCCGCGCGAGACAGGGCGGCCGGAGCGATCGGCGGACCCGTCCCCCCAGCGGATGGCACCGACGGATCCGGGCGGGACCTGGACACGTGGCTCGGGAGCCGGGTGGTCGGCCCGGCCTGTGACCTACCGTAGTGGGCCGCAGGAACCGGGGCAGTGACGATCCGGTCACGTACGGGTCTCGGTTGCAGCGTACACGGATCGTCCCGGGCCCTTCCCGGAGTGGCGGCGCTCGCCCGATCGACCGCGCCGATGACGCAACGTCACCTGCCGTCACCTCGGCTCGCAACGCGGCGGGGGCGGTGCGACGTTCAGCGGGTCGGCCACGGCACATCCGCGACCACGGTGCACGACCCCGGCGCGATCTCGGTGAAGCCGGCGTCGCGAACCACGGGCCGGCCGCTGCCGGCCAGCGCGGGCCATGCGGTGGGGTCGGCGACCCGAACCGCGAGGTCGAAGTCCCGCGCGGCCCACTCCTTCCGCGCGCCCGGACCGAGCCCCATCCAGGCGATGTGCGCGCCGTGCCCGACCTGCGCCATGGCCTTGCCGGCGGTCATCTCCAGAGACGGGTTCAACCACAACACCGGCTGCCCGGGATCGGCGGCGGGCGGCGCGACCGGCTCGTCCAGGTCGGTGCCGGAGACCTGCAACTTGGCCAGATCCTTGGGCCATCCGTCCAGCGGGATGGGCGGGTACACCCGGACCTCGGCGGTGCGGCGGACCACGGTGATCCCGGGCAGGGCCCCGGCACGACGCCACTCACCGCCGCGCGCCCGGCGCACCACCTTGCGGATCCGATGCCCCTGCCAGGCCTCGACGACGTCGTGCCACTCCCCTTCGGGGTCGGTGGAGCGCACGTCGGCAAGCAGGACGAGGACGGCCCGCGCCGCGGCTTCGAGCGCGTCGGTACGGGCCGGGGGTTCGTCCTTCTCGATGTGGGCGACGAGGGGGAGAACGTATTCGATGGAACTCACGCCTCCGATCATGCCGTGCTCGCGGCCACATGGCCTCGCCGGGCGGGTGGGGCGGGTCGGGTGGGTGGTGCTGCCCACCCGCCCACCCGTTACGCCGGGTGCGGAGGCTGGACTTCCACAAGCATCGGCCGAGACCAACCCGGCCCCACACCCCGAACCGTCGGGCACGCCGCGGATGCCCAGGCCCACATGGCGCGTTGGACGGGCGGGCACAGGGGTCGGTCGGGTTCCGGCACCTGTTGGGCAACTCGGCTGCTTCCGGCACGCGTTGCGCTTTCGGCTGCGGAGGCTGGTGCGGGGCCGGTCGCGGGGCCGGTCGCGGGGCCGGTCGCGGGGCTCCGAGCCTTGGGGCGCCCGGCGAGGCGAGCGTGTTGATTGGCGAAACCGGCCGGCAGCGGCCGGCGGGGTGGTGATCGGGTCGAGTCCTCCGGGCGGCGTTCCCGAGTGGGTCGGGTGTTTCCGGCGGGCGTTGTGCTGTTGGTTGGGGGTGGCTGGTGTGGGGCTGGTCCGGGTCGTGGGGTTGGCCGCCGCCGGTGGGGGCTTCGGGGTGTGGGGTTTCGTCGAGGCGGGTGCCCGGGTCGGGGTGAAAAGCGACCAGCGGCGGGTGGCGGGGTGGGGGGTCGGGTTGGGTTCCGCCGGTCGTGCGTTTCCGAGTGGGGCGGGTTTGTTTCGGCGTGCGTTGCGCCTTTGGTTGCGGGTGGCCGGTGCGGGGTTGATCAGAGTCCGTGATGGGCCGCTGCCGGCGTCCG